>CAYQKX010000014.1:0-154204 GCA_964418155.1 uncultured Candidatus Obscuribacterales bacterium
AGTCCCGGAAAATTATTTCTCGTTAGCACAGTACGGGGGTTCGCTGAAGCCTTACGTCGTCTGCCTTTATTACTAATGTATATAATAACTGTTTTGTTGTTCTGTATTGGGTTAGTGCCGGACGTTACGAATTGCACTGGGAGCTGGTTTTGGAAACTTGTTTCGACGCATGTTCCGTCAATCGTCCTCACCGAGATGACCTCAAAACGTCCGCCAGTGAACGTCTACGTTGTTCTGTTGTTCTTGCGTAAGAGTTGCGGGGAACACTTGTGTTGAAGGACTCGTCCCGTCAGCGATTGCTAACATAAGGGAGCTTTGTTATATTGCGCACCATGGATAAATTCGAAATTGCTAGCGCGTTGCGTGAGACGGGCCTCCTGCTGAGTGTCGCGGGTGGCAACCCGTACAAAGCAAGAGCGTATTTAAATGGGGCACGCTCGGTGGAGAGCGTTCAGCAAGATATCGGAACCCTTATCGAGGAGGAGCGCCTGACGGATATTCCAGGGATTGGTCCGTCCCTGGCAGCGAGTATCGTCGAACTTTATCGCGAAGGATCATCGAAGGTTCTCCAGCAGCTGAAAGAGGAGTTGCCTCCAGGTATTATCGAGCTTTCCAGCGTGCCTGGGTTGACGCTCATGCGGGTGCAAGCGCTTCATAAAGAGCTAGGAGTTTCTTCAATCGCGGAACTGGAAGCTGCTTGCCACGATGGTCTCGTGCGCACCGTGAAAGGCTTTGGCGTCAAGCTGGAGAATTCAATTCTCGCCGGCATAAAAGCTTATAAGACTCGGCTGGAGAAGATTCTCCTTGTAGACGGCAGGCGCATAGCTTCGCAGTTGCAATTGCACATCGCTGGCGCAGCGATGGGAAGCAATATCGAGGTTGTTGGTGATATAAGGCGATGGCATGAAGCGGTGGACACCGTGCAGCTTGTAGTTGATCGCGCGCATGCAAAAAGCGCTGTTGCATCCTTCAAGAATTTTGCTCTAGTAACTCACGTCGAAGAGGAGTCCGAAAAATTCGTAAAAGCTCGATTAACAGAGGGGATCTTGGCCGAATTGCATGTGGCTGAAAATATGCCGGCAAAGCTTATTGAAACTACTGGTAGCGTCGCGCACTTTCAACATTTACAGCGTATTGCGGAGGGGCATGGACTCAAACTCGATGGCGAGGGATTGTTCAAAGACGGTCTTCTTGTCGATCTGAATTCGGAGGAGAGTCTTTATAGAAACATCGGATTGAACTTTATACCACCGGAACTTCGGGAAGATCTTGGTGAGATAGACGAGGCGAAGGATTCTGATTTTTCAGATCTAATAACGATAGAAGACATAAAGGGGATGACACATTGCCACACGACATTTTCCGATGGTAGAGATAGCGTCGAAGAAATGGCTCGGGCTGCGGAAAGCATGGGAATGGAGTATCTCACGATCACGGATCACTCGCCGTTAGCTCACTATGCCGGTGGTGTGACTGTCGATGAATTGAAGAAACAATGGGAAGAGATCGACCGCGTTCAAGAGTCTGTCAATATCAGGCTTCTGAAAGGTACGGAATGCGATATTCTTGCTGATGGAAAACTCGATTATCCAGATGCAATTTTGGAGAAATTCGATGTAATAATCGCCAGCGTGCATTCTCGGTTTAAGCTCGATCGTGGCAAAATGACCAAGCGATTGTTGAATTGTATGCGCAACAAGAACTTCAAGATCTGGGGGCACCCGCTCGGGCGCCTTGTTCTCAGGCGTGAGCCAATTGATTGTGATGTGGAGAAAGTTTTGGAGGCCATCGCCGAGTCCAATGCTGCAGTCGAGATAAATAGCGATCCGCACAGGCTGGACTTAGAGCCGCGCTGGGCCAGGTGTGCCCGACAGCTTGGTATAAAGTTCATCATATCTACCGATGCTCACGCGACTGGAGACTATCGCAATCTGAAGTATGGGGTGCATCAGGCGCGTCGAGCGGGTTTGCGAAAAGCTGATGTCCTGAATGCACTATCTTTTCGTGAATTCAAGAATGCAGTTAAGCCACGCCCATGAGTCGGCGGCTTGTTTGCAGATTTCACCCAAGCCAACGTAGAAAGATTGTCGAACAATATGACTGAATGATTCCGGTGGACCGCCCGTTTCTTGGGGTATGTCAGATTTATCAGCAAAATACCTACATCTGGAAACACTCAATCTGCTATTTCGTCTGTACAGCAGTAACTGGTTACCAAACATCACAACAGACGAATACTTCCGCGAGACCCTGAGATCCCGTTTTACTAAAGCTGTACACCGATCAGGCGAGGCAGCCATGCTACCGAATGAAGATACCATTGCCGCGAAACCAGACCCATACGTCGGCAGGGTTTTGGACAAATACAAGCTCATCGAGCGCTTGGGTGTCGGTGGTATGGGGTTGGTCTATCGGGCTGAGCAAGCGCGTATCAAGAGGCAGGTTGCGATCAAGTTGCTGCCCTATACGCTCATCGCGGACGAGGTGAATGTCAAGCGTATTGAGAGAGAAGCTACCGCGATGGGTAAGCTCAGGCACCCCAACATTGCCACCATATTCGATATCGGCTACTCGGAGGAAGGGCAGCCGTTCATCGCAATGGAACTGATTGATGGAAGCAGCCTACGCACATTGTTGGACCAAAGCAAGCGGCTGGATGTTCGAAGGGCTTTGAAGATTTTTGCGCAAGTCGCTGATGCGATGGAGTTCGCGCACAAGCATGGCATTATTCATCGCGACCTCAAGCCTGACAACATAATGTTGGATTGCGGGCATACAGACGATTTCGTGAAAGTCTTAGACTTCGGAATCGCGAAATCTGCAGACAACGTCGCATCAGTTGGGCAGTCGCTCACCACCCCCGGGATGATCGTGGGCAGTCCGCTATACATGAGTCCGGAGCAGTGTCTTGGGCAGAAGCTCGACTCGAAGTCTGATATCTACTCGCTCGGTATTGTCATGTACCAGGCGCTGACAGGAGAGATCCCGTATAAAGGCGCGACTGTATATGAGACGATAGGCAAGAAGACGACTGAGGCGCCTACACCATTTCCTCCGGATTTAGAGCTCGATCGAGATCTGGAAGCCTTGACACTGGCTTGTATCGCACCGATGCGGAATGACAGACCGGCCTCCATGAGTGAAGTCAAAGATCGACTTGTTGCTCTTGCGCTTTCGCCCTCACCGTGGGATTACAAGACGCAAGAGGACCTGGCCGCGCCTGACCCAGGCGCAATCAGCAGCGAGATAGATCTTTCCGATGCGATTGGTGTCCAGGCGGTGACTGCTCTTGGTCCATCGGCAGTTGTTTCAATCAGTACAGAAGCGGTTATAAGCGCGGTCGAAGTCTCGCGTCCAGAGCCTTCTCGAGGGTTCAGTCCCAGTCGAAAAATACTGTCGATTTGCGCCGGGTTCGTGATTATCCTCGGCTGTTTGCTTGCTACGAAGCCTGAGTTGACGACTCCGGTGCAGACTGGCTCTGCCGTTCGAGCCGTGGGCAGAGAGAGCAGAGCTCCAGTTTCGTTTATCGATGCGGATTCTTCTGGTGTGGCGGAACAATCGCAGAAGGTTTTACCAAAAAAAAGAAACCTGGGTGTTGAAAATAAAGGCACTTCTGAGCCATCTCGGAGAGCGGTGGCGCCTCCGCAACCAGCGCAAAGGATGATTTCAACGTCCCCAGCAAAGAGCGGTGATAGAAAAGCGGCACGGATGGCTGCAAAGAGAAAGAAGGGTTCTACCGTTCGAGAGGCTGATATTGAGAACAAAGTGCACAGGAGAGGTCCGAGCGCCCTCAAGCGGCTGTGGCGTGAGGTTCGCCGACATCTGGACTAGTCTCGGTAGGTCGGATTGCCAGAGCCCACGCTTGGACAGTGGCGAGGGTAGACGACAGAATCGAGATGTTCGCAATGCCCTCGAGTTGGAACAGATGATTCAGCGAAGAAACATTGGCGGCGACATCGATATGCAGCGCTTGCAGAAGCGTGTCAATCGTGGACATAATCGCGGGCAGAGCGATCAGAACCCGTATAACGGCGGCAGGAACTATTACGGCAACTGACGGCTACTGTGCCAGATCTTTGGAGATTTACGAATAGACCTATCGTGAGCGTGATTGAGTGATTTTTGGAAACTGCCCATGTCGTCTTGCGTTGCTCGCATCCTCCTGGCTGGTCCGCCGGCCGGTGCCCTGCCGCCGGACAGGCGTTCATGAGGGAGTGAAGCGAAGAATTGTGCGTGACGCGTAGCGCCATCTCGCCGGCACCAAGCAAGTTCGCCCCGTTTCGCCTTGCAATGCAACTCCTATCGGCGGGATTTTATCGCTTGGTCTGTCTCAGCAGGCGGAGCTGCACTACATGTTTGCGGAAATCAAAAGGCGAGGCATTTAAATTGAAAATGATTTTCAGTTGTAAGAGCGGGCACTAGCGTGAGAAATAATTTCAGATACAGTGTGCTGTAGACAACCCGAAACGTTTGAATGACAAGTGCTTCCGGTACTAAGGTGTAGTACCAATTCAACATGTTTCCAGGAATCCCGAACACCTCACGATACACGTCTCTAACACCATCTCACACCAGTTTTGAGTTGCCTGTGGGCTTAAGTGGGAGGAACGGCTTGTCTGTGTGAGGTCTGTAGCTGGATTGACTAGCACGACCGACTACTCAGCTGTGCGGCTTCCTCGGCTCTTATTGGTGCCTCGTCTCGAGTACTTGCGGCATTCATCCGTGAGCCAGTGAGCAGCCAGTGCGGTGGTAGTTCGCCGGTCATCGGCGGCCCCTCTGGTTATCGCAGCTTACGCAAGATATACCTCGATAGGGCCCGAGTTTGTGGTGACAACGCTTTTGTGGCTGTCCGCGCGTCCGGACGGCTTTGACCATCTGTCTTCGCGCTTAATGCGCAACTAACCAATCGGAGGATCGCCATGGAACTCATTGTTCTATGCCTAACCGCGCTGACCCTCGGGCTTCGGCACGGTCTCGATTTCGATCACATTGCAGCAATGTTGGACATGGCGGGCGCTTCCGTGAAAGACGCTCCCAACGAAACTAGCCGTTGGACTCGGATCCGGCAGACGATCAAGCTGCCGGCGCTGTATGTTCTCGGCCATGCCGTGATGATTCTTGTACTCGGAGTGGCTGCTCTCCTGTTCGGGGCGGTTGTTCCGGAGTGGGTTGATACCGTTATGGAGCGGATCCTCGGTATCACGCTGCTCCTGCTGTCGGGCTACCTGATCTACTCACTGACGACCGTGTTCTCCAACGGTGGTGAGCTTAAGCTGAGAAGCCGATGGATGGTTGTCTTCGCGTCTGTCAGCAAGGCCTGGCACTGGCTGAAGTCCAAAGTCGTCCCGAACCATCACCATCATCATGATAAGCCTGCGGATGGCTCGTGGGATGCGAAGGGCTCGTTCTGGATCGGCATGATTCACGGATTCGGAGCCGAAACGGGGACCCAGGTGCTGTTGTTCGCGTCCGTTCTCGGAACAGGGAGTGGGTCCGTCGGCATTCTGCTGCTCCTGTCCTTCATCGTCGGCATGGCGATTTCTACCTTGACGATAGCGCTTGCTGTGTCGGCTGGGCTTACGTCCTCCGTGTACTTCAAGCCGGCGCTCCTCGTACTCGGTATTCTCGCGGCCATCTTCAGCCTGGTCGTGGGGCTGTACTTCACGTTCGGCTGGTCGGAGCACCTTCCGACGTTTTAACCGAGTTGCTGGAGACCACGGCGCTTTGGGTGGGACGCAGCGAAAGCCGCGTCCCACCCTTCTTTCGTTCACCTGCTCTACCCACTCGGCTTGTGGCTGCTGAACCTCAACCTAAACCTTCAGCCAACGGGTCTTTGTGCTGCTGGCTGCTAAGACGGGACTAGGGCTGCTGAGACTGGGAGCGCCGGCTTCCAGCCGGCTTCTATGCGCTGTGGCGAGAGACCGGTGTTAAACCATTCTCCACCTCCGGCGATTTTTTTGGGCCACTCGGTTGTCAGGGTGGTGTGGCTGTGCGAGCTGTTGATGTCAGGGTGGAGCGGTTTGCGCAAGGCTTAAGCGCTCGATCTTAGAGACTTGCGAAGCCTTGCTAGGACGCGCTTTACCTACCCCGAATATTTGCAAGATTAAGAACGTCACCCGATAAGCGCCTTAGTTTCAGTTGAAATTAGTGATATTAAGACTCTAGCTTTTACTGTTCCAAAGTTTTTTTCCAGATCTCTGAGAAGCTTCATCCAGACAAAAGCACTTCATTCCTGATCGTCGCAAATCGACTACCCCTTCATCGTGGGTTGTTGGAGATTCGTCCGCGATGGACTGATTTCCAAAACCTCGTGCGCGGTCTCTCATGCCGCCGTACAAAGTCGGGAAGCTCTATGACCGAAATAATCAATGCCTTACCGGTGATCATCTCACTGGTGATTCTTGAGGGCCTCCTGTCGGTCGATAACGCCATGGTTATCGCCGCGATGGTGTCTCACCTGCCGGATAAGCAGCAGAAATGGGCTCTAAGAGCCGGTCTCATCGGAGCCTACGTGTTCCGAGGATTGACTTTGGCCTTCGTGACATTCTTGATTGCAAATCCGTGGATTAAGTTTATCGGCGCGGCCTACCTCGTTTACCTGATGTTCTCGCATCTTGGTCAACACGAGGAAAAGCAGGCGGGCGGTAAGAAAGGAGAGGAGGCATCGGATCAGTCCTTCTGGGCCACTGTTATCAGTGTCGAGTTGGCAGATCTGGCTTTCTCCATCGACAACGTTATCGCCGCAGTCGCTCTGAGCCCAAAGCTCTGGGTTGTCGTCGTCGGTGTTTTCATCGGTATCCTTGCGATGCGATTCGTCGCGGGCTTTTTCGTCGGACTGATGAAGAAGTATCCGATCCTCGAGTCAATCGCATACGTGCTGGTTGGAGCTGTCGGAATTCAGTTGTTCGCCGAAGAGCTGTTTCACTTCCATGTCTCAGAGCTTGGAAAACTGCTCGCCATCGGTGCAATCATTGCTTCCGGGTTGCTATACAGCAAAATCAGGATTCTTGAAATCATGTTCGGACCACTGCTTCGCTTCCTGTCTTACACGATGGGCATCGCCGCCCGATCGGTGCAAATGTTCTTCGCGCCCCTGACCTGGCTGTTTTCGCTCATCCTCAGGTTGTTCAAGCGTAACAAGAGCTCGATTCCTGCGGACGCTGATGAACAGCCTCAAGAAGACGACAGCGACGATGATGGCGACATCATCGACATGTCAGGAAAGTCGAAGTCCGACGACAGCATCTGGAACGTGAAGTCGGACGGAGAGAAGGAACCGGACGAGCCGGACGAGCTTCTGTAGCCGTTTAGGCTCGTGGCTTTTGCATACGCCTCACGGCGCGCGGTACCTGGTGAAAACGCTCGTTTCTGGGTCAACGGCGGTGAGATAGTGTGCTCAGGAATAACGCGGGGTTGCAGCGAAGCGCTCAGGCACGGCAAAGGCTGTGTCTGGGCGCTTTTTGATTTGACGAATCGTCAAATCACGCACCCTGCGCTGTTTCTGTGGATTCTTGTTATACTAAATGAACTAGTAAAAACTGCGATGTATTTTGGTAAATGGTCACTGATCGAGGAGCTCGGACCGCTACCTTCGAAACCTGTTCCGCCGATCGCGAGGTACAGACTTGCAACGTCCGCGAGTAAGCCAATGTCGACTAGTCGACCAGTCATTGCTCGAAGACCATAGTTGCAAGGCTGCTCAATCGTCGACGATTCGATCGATTGAAGGAGCGCTAGTGCTTCGCGCCTACACTCAGGTTCTCGATAGTGACGGGCTCGATTTCATCGGCTGGTTTGTATCCGAAGATTTTGGAGTAGAAGTAAAACTCGGCTTCGATTGTGCGTTTGATGTTCTCTGCTTTTCGGAAGCCATGTTGTTCGCCTTCATAGGCGATATACGCGACCGGCAGTCCTTTCTTCTTTAGGGCATTGACCATCGCCTCGGCTTGATTGGGCGGCACGACTGCATCCTCCAGTCCCTGGAAGAAGATCACGGGACAGTTGAGTTTGTCGGTGAAGTTGATCGGCGAACGGTCCAGATAAACCTGCTTCTGCTCTGGGTACGCACCCACGAGATAGTCTAGATATCGCGATTCGAACTTGTGTGTATCTCGGGCTAATGCTTCGATATCACCGATCCCGAAGTGGCTGGCTCCGGCTTTGAATTCGTCGAGGAAAGTTAAAGCGCATAATGTGGTGTAACCGCCAGCGCTACCGCCGGTGATGGCAAGACGATTGCCGTCGACCAGCCCTTGCTTCACGAGATAGCGAGCCGCGTTGGCGCAATCGTTGACATCGACGATGCCCCACGAGAAATCAAGCCGCTTGCGGTACTCGCGTCCGTACCCGGTGCTTCCTCCGTAGTTGACGTCGACAACCGCGAACCCTCTGCTCGTCCAGTATTGAATGCCAGGGCTGAGATTCGTTGATGTAGAGCCGGTCGGACCGCCATGGCTCTTAACCAGAAGTGGTGGGAGTTCGTTGGCGGGCGCGGCGAAGTCCTGATTGGCTGGCGGATAGTAGAAGGCGAATGCGTTGCCCCGATCGGTAGGGAATTCGATAACTTGCGGTGCAGACAGGTAGCCTGAGTCAATCTTCATTGACGAGCTAGTTTTGATTGTGTGAAACACTCGCGATTGGGTGTCGAACTCCACGATTGCGCCGACACTAGAAGGACTGCCGGCGTGCATTGCCACCTTCGAGCCATTCGATACGATGCTGCTGAAGTCGCTGTACGACGATGTTATTGACGACAGCTTATACTTGGACGGTGCTGTCTCCTGAATAATTCCGAGATGCCAGTTGCCATGCAGGTTGTAGGTGCATACGATGCTTTTGTTGTCGAGGAAGTCATAAGTCGACATTCCGAACACCCACAAGGGTAGCCCGAACTCAGCCTCCATCGGTGCTACTGAGATTATGTTGACGACTCCACCAAAGGCTTCTTGGGGCTCTGGAATTACGAATAAATTCCACCATCCTTTTGGTTCGTCAACAAAGTAAAGTTTGCCATCGGGAGACCAGGTCGGTTGGAATACAGAGTCCGTCTTGCTTCCAGCGACAAGAATATCTTGAGCAGTTAGTCCGTCGGCTCCCAGCTTCGCGATATGCAACTCCGTTCCATCCCATGGCATATTCGGGTGTTGCCAGCATATGTAGCTGAGGATGTCGGCGTCTGGGTTGAGCCTGGGATATGCATAAAAATCATGACCCTCGGCGAGGACCTCTGGCTCAGCAGCACCAGTATTTGTTTTAAAACTGATGGAAACTATCTTGTTTTGCGGCTCTTTCGAAGCGTCTGTGTGGTCTTCCATGACACAGACCAGGCGTTCGCGCAGGCGATCGACAACCAGATCGGCAAAACGCATCTTGCTCTCGCCAGTGATCGCCTCCGGCTCTTTGCCTTCGCGCTTTACCCATACTCTCTGGTCTTTATAGTTGACGAAGAAAACATCGCCGTTGTCGACGGTGAAGGCACCGCCGCCATATTCATGAACTAAAGTCCTGACGTTGAACGTGGAAGGCAGAGCATCTTCCATCTGACCGTCGATTCGCCGCACCACGAGAGCCTGACGCCCACCCTCTTGCGGTCTGCCTTCGAGGAAGTAGAGGTTATCGCCGTCGTAGCAGAGCTGTCCGAGGCGAAGAGAGCTTGATGCGATTGCGTCCGCTCCGATTGGGGATTTCCAGGATCCGTAAGGTGCCTGCGTTTTGGAAGCGTTCATTCTCTTCATCCTCATCTTGATTTTCGATTTTCAAAAACATGATGCGCACCGCGTTTGGCGCATTCCATCAAGCCTGATCCTCGTTGTGAGGCAACGCGCGCTTGATCGACGTGAGCTTAGCAGACTTGAAGCCCCGGTACATGATCTCGCCGAGTAGCTTTCGCTGCGGTTTCGCTAGGGATCGAAGTCGAGCCCATTTTTTCTGATGGTGAAATTCACCACTGCCTGATCGAGCGTTAGCTTTCCGGATTTGAGCAGCTCGTGCATGATTGTAGCTGAGTCGATCAGCGCCTTGTCGTCAGGTCGCGATTGGCGCAGGAGAAATGCTAGCAACTCGGTATTTTTGAAACTTAGTTTGATCGCCTCGCGCAGAAAATCTTTCGATACATCGCCTTCTCTGCGTGCGTTTTTCATCACAACTGCGATGAGCTCTGGATCTCCCATCACCATCTGTACAATAATCTTCATCGCGTCCTTGTTGAGATATCCGCTCAATCGCAGAAAATCGCAGAACGAAACCTGCTTCTGGAAGTCGGAAGTCCTCAAGCCGGTCTTCGTAAGCCCGTCTTCAGCGTTCAGTCCGCTTTTGTCGATATGCTTGAGTGCGCTGGCGGCTCGATATACACTCACGCCTCCGCTCCATACCATCTCCTGGAGGCGGAGCGCCGCGGTCAGCAGCTCATGCGAGATCCAGCCCATCTCGATCAGAACCTCGCCTACCATCTTGTCGTTGGCTTTTGCCATCTCGACGGCGGATTTGACGTCTGCCGCGCTCAGAAGCTGTGATGCGATCAAGAGCTCGCCGATGCGAACCCGCTTGTCGTCTTTGTCTCCGTCTCGTCCTTCGAACGATATCTGCACCCGCTCCTTGCGCAGCTGCTCGACGGCGTTCGTGCGCTCAAGCCTTCCGCCGCGTACTTCGCGTTGCAGATTGAGGGCAAGATCCAGCGATGGCTCCGACAGTTTGCTCAATAGAACAAGCACTCGACCCAACGGCAAGCCGCTGCCGTCACTGGCTTTCAGTGCGATGTCGACCTGAAGCGGGTTGAGATGTTCTGCGGATAGCAAGAGTTCGCCGAGGCGTGTGCCGCGTGTAGCGTATGCGTCGACGCCAAGAACTATGAGCGCGTCGGATAGAGTCCACTTCTTGCGGTGCACTACTCCCATCGCCTCGCGCGCTGATAAAGGGTCGAGCAAGTTGTCCTTTATCATCGACTGCGCTTCGATGGCGGCGCGAATTACTTCGTTGGTTACGAAGTCCAGCATGACGAGACATTTTCCGAGCGGCAGTCCGGTGTGTTTTGACAAAACCAAGCCACGCTTGATGTCATGCTCCGTCACAACGCCGAAAAATGTTAATAGAGTTCCGAGTTTTAAGTCGTCCGGCTCGTCGGCCACGATTTTTGCCCCTGATGTGCTTGGCAAGCCGCCACTTGGATGCGATAACTGGATATTACCAAAGTTATAGGGTCAACTGTTGAGTGTTGTTGCATCTATCCCCTATGTTATTACTTCCGTGGTAAGAAATAGGAAGATATGCCACAATTTATCAGTTGCAAACAGTTGCTGGGTTGTCGATGTCGCGCAATAAGACAGTGCACATCAAGTATTTTGCTCTTCTTCGTGAAGAGCGGGGTTTGGCTGCGGAGAGCATGGACACCGAAGCCGACGATCTGGCGCAACTTTACGCTGAAGTGCGGGCTCGGTACTCATTCTCGCTTCCTGTGGAGCGCCTGGCGGTGGCGGTTAACGATGGATTTGCGAATTGGAGCGATCGAGTCGAGGACCAATCGGTCATAGTCTTCGTGCCGCCGGTCGCGGGCGGCTAGAGGTCGAAGTCATGTTTTCTCTGAGTGAGCAACCAATTGTTGAACTCGATTTGAAGCAATCCGTGCAAGATGATCGCGCCGGTGCCATATGCGTCTTCGAGGGTCGCGTGCGCAATCACAACGAGGGAAAAGCGGTGGAAAAGCTTTCATACGAAGCTTACGCCGAGCTCTGCGTCAGTGAGGCAGCCAGGATTTTGGCAGAGACGAGAGACAACTTTGATATCCTGCACTTAGCCGTCTCGCACCGAGTGGGCGATCTGGCAATCAATGACGTGGCTGTATGTGTTGCCGTGTCCTCTGTTCATCGCGATGAAGCCTTCAAGGCATGTCGCTATTTGATCGACGAGATCAAAGCAAGACTGCCGATTTGGAAGAGGGAAACATATGCAGACGGCAGCGTAGTCTGGGTGAACTGTCAATCTTGCGTGAAGACTGCGCACTCTAATTATCAGCCGGTTGTCGCTCAACCGCCGCGGAGCAACGTATGAACTCGCTCGTGGATAGCTTTGGCCGAGAGCATACCTATTTGCGGATCTCGGTCACCGATAAGTGCAACTTGCGGTGCTTCTACTGCATGCCCAAGGAAGGTATAGTCTGGAAGCGGCGCGAGGAGCTTCTGGAGTTCGAAGAAATATTTCGAATCGCGAAAGTGTTCGTCGAACGAGGTATCGATAAAATTAGACTTACCGGTGGAGAGCCGCTGATGCGGCGAGATCTGCCGAGTCTCGCCAGGATGCTCAGTAGTTTAGGTGGATTGAAAACACTGGCGATGACCACTAACGCCACCCTCTTGGCTGACTACGCGGATGAGCTAAAGTCCGCTGGTGTCAGTCATTTGAACATCAGCATCGACAGTCTCGATCGGATGCGATTCAAGGAGCTCACCGGACGCGATGATTTGAAGCGAGTCCTGGATGGTATCGAAGCTGCCCGCAGAGCTAAGTTTGCAAGCATCAAGTTGAACGTGGTTGCCATTGCTGGTGTCAACGAGGACGAGATTTTGGACTTTGTAGACGAGTTCAAGAATACGGATATGAATGTCCGTTTCATCGAATTCATGCCGTTTCGCGATAATGAATGGCAGATCGATCGCGTCCTCACATACAGAGAGATGCGTGACATGATTGCACAACGCTTCGAGCTTGTACCCCTTTCCGCCGAGCCATCCAGTGTGGCGAAAGATTTTGCTCTGAAAGGCCATACCGGCACAGTGAGCTTCGTCACATCGATGTCCGAGAGCTTTTGCAGTACATGCAATCGGCTGCGGCTCACGGCAGACGGATCGATCAAATCCTGTCTCTTCTTTCCAGCTGAGATCAACATCAAGGACCGAGTTCGAAGTGGCGCGACCGACCAGGAGATCGCCGAGATGATTTCTTATGCCCTTCTGCGAAAGCCCGAGGCTCATCCGCCTGCGGAGGAGATCGCGGCGCAGCAAAACCGTACAATGATTGAGATCGGAGGATGAGATGCGCGATATTTCTCGCAAAGTAGTCACTTTCAGGACCGCCGTGGCGAGAGCTACGCTGAAGGTCAGCCCCGATACAATCGTTCGAATTCGCAACAAGGACGTACCTAAAGGCGATCCGTTGCCGGTTGCCAAAGTGGCAGCCATACAAGCGGCCAAAAATACCAGCCAGATCATTCCGTATTGTCACCAAATCGCACTGGAATTCGTCGGTGTCGAGTATCGGCTCGAAGAGGACACGATCTCGATCGAGACGACGGTGAAAGCGACGGAACGAACCGGTGTCGAAATGGAAGCGCTCACTGCAGCCTCGGTGGCTGCATTAACCATCTACGATATGTGCAAGATGTTCGACGAGAGTGCCGAGATCGAAAAGGTAACTCTGGTGAAGAAGACCGGTGGCAAGTCCGACTTCAAGCCGAAAGGCGATCGAAAAGCGAAGGCGGCCGTGTTTGTGATGTCCGATCGAATATCGGCGGGGACAGCCAAGGATCAGTCCGGCCAAATCATTGTCGATCGTCTCGGGTTTCATAACGTCGAAGTCGTGGAATTCCGTACTATACCAGATGAGGAAGCCGAGATTGTTGAATCGGTCCGACATTCTGTCGACGAGCTGAAAGTCGATCTGGTCATCACCACTGGTGGTACCGGTCTGGGTCCGCGAGACTCTACTCCGGAGTCGCTATCGCGTCTCATCGAGAAGCCGTTGCCGGGCGTCTCTGAAGCCCTTCGAACTTACGGTCAGGATCGCAATCCATACGCGATGCTATCGCGAGCAAATGCCGGTCTGCGAAAGCAGTCAGTGATTGTCAGTCTACCCGGATCTAAGGGTGGCGTCGAAGACGGTCTTGACGTATTGCTTCCCGCGATTCTTCACGCAATTCCCATGATCGAAGGCAAATGCCACGACAAGCAAAAGCAGGCAGCCAAAGCCGCGATTCATGTTGGCGAGGACAAATGACGACTCAATGTCCATCAATGGGATTAATCACTTACGATCAAGCGCTCGAAAAGGTTCTAGATACAATACGGCCACTTGCACAGGAAGAGGTCGCGCTGGGCGAAATACTTGATCGATTCTTGGCACGGGATGTGGTGGCGCAGTTTGATTTGCCGCGATTCGACAACTCCGCCGTTGATGGCTTCGGTGTGCGAATCGAAGATGTCGAGTCTGCTTCAGAATCCAACCCAGTCAAGATGGCTCTGAAAACAACCATACATGCAGGCAACTCCGGCGATGTCGCTCCACTCGAAAAAGGTGAAACAGTCAAAATTCTGACTGGCGCTCCTGTGCCACCATCGGTAGAGGCAGTTATCATGCGCGAATATTGCCGCGAAGTTGGCGGATACGTTTTTGTCGAGACGGCTGCAGCCCTGGGTGAGAATATCAGACGTCGAGGCGATGAGGTTCGAACGGGTGACCATGTACTTCCATCCGGACTTCAGGTGACACCGCCTATAGTAGGACTTTTGGCTGGATTCGGCTATGCCGAGTTCGCTGTCAGCAGGCAACCGCGTGTTGCAATAGTTGTGACTGGTGACGAACTAGTCAAGCCTGGCGGTACCCTGGCGAGCGGCCAGATCTTCGAATCGAATTCCTATTCTCTTGTCGCAGCTGTAAAGGCGCTTGGCTTGTCGGACTGTCGAGCTATTCACGCTCTGGACACTCGGGAGGCTGTATTGGCGGCCTTCACGGAAGCTCTCGAGCATGCAGATGTCGTTGTATCCGCTGGTGGAGTCTCAGTTGGCGAGCACGACTTTGTAAAAACGGTTCTGGAAGAGGACTTGAAGGTCAATACTGTTTTCTGGAGAGTGGCAATCAAACCAGGAAAACCGGTCTATTTCGGTTATCAGAATTCAAGCGGCGATGCAAAGGGACGAAAGCTGGTGTTTGGTCTACCTGGCAACCCGGTGAGCGCGCTGGTTACGTTCAACCTTTTTGTTAAGGCTGCGCTGCGAAAAATGCAGGGAGGCGCTGAGCGACCAGTGTCCGACGGTTGGCATGCGCTAGTGGCAGCCAATATGAAGAAGAAAGCAGGGAGAATGGATTTTGTTCGCGGTATACTAAGCTGTTCGCCTGAGGGGGCACTGAATGTGCTACCAACCCGCGGGCAGGACTCGCACATGCTAAGTGGTCTCGCAAAGGCAAATTGTTTGATTCAATTTGGAGCCGATGAGGAGAGCCTACTGCAAGGGCAATGCGTCAAGCTGGAGTGGCTCGACTGGCATTCTTGACGGAGGAGATGCTGATGGCATCTGAGAAATTTAGCGTTACGGTTGGGGATGGATTTTTCGATGCGTATCTGTCGCTTCCACCTTCTGGGAGCGGTCCCGGTTTGTTGCTGATCCAGGAAATTTTTGGAGTCAACGAGCATATTCGCGCAGTCGCCGATCGCTGGGCAGAACTTGGATTTGTTGTACTGGCTCCAGACCTGTTCTGGCGAATCAAGCCCGGCATCGAGCTTGGATACGAGGGCGCCGATTTCGATCAGGCATTGAAGTATTTTGAGGCATTCGACGAGGCTAAAGGACTCCTGGATCTTAAGGAAGCCGCTACAGCCTTGCGCGATCATAAGCGTTGTACCGGCCGAGTTGGCTCGATAGGCTTCTGCTTGGGTGGCAAATTAGCGTACCGGCTTGCAAGTCAGTTCAACCTGAACGCGGCAGTGTCGTACTACCCTGTTTTTCTCGAGCAATTTCTCGAAGAATCCCAGCGGATTCGCTGCGAGACAATTATCCACTTTGCTGAGCTCGATCAGTTTGTGCCCAAACCAACCTATGAGAAGATTGCGGCTGAGCTAACTCAGAAGAGCAATTTCCATCTTTATATGTATGAAGGTGTTGATCATGGCTTTAGCTGTGACGCGCGCGCTACCTATAATGAAGATGCAGCCAAGCTGGCTCACTCTCGCAGCGTCGAACTTTTCAATAAGGCATTGCTCGGCTGAACCGCATCGCATATGGTGCCTGACCGGGCTGATTGATTTTTTTGTGTAAGCAGAATCGACACTATTGATTTTGGAATTGAGTTCGTGAAATGCAATTTTGACGTCGCAAGGCCCGGTCGGCTCTGGACAGGTTGGCGAAAACCGGTTCAGATTATTGAAACGCCCAAAAAATGGCACTTAGAGTTCTGCCCGGGGGACTCATAAAAAATGAGTGCAAAAGATGTCGTGTTAGGTGAGGCCGTAGGGTAAACTCTAAAATATCAATGGTCTAATTGAGGACATGTTTTTGGCCGTTATTGACATGGTATCGGCTTAGATCAGGAGGCTGGCGCGTGCCCACCGAAGAATATCCTCTCTTGACGCAGCTGCTTCTTGGCAGCGGGCTAGTGACGAGAGATGATTTCGAAGACTATAAGATGATCGCTCGCGATCTCAAAATTCCTGTCACGCAGGCAATTACCAACTCAGGTCTCATCAACGAAATGAATTTGAAGTTGGCCCAGCAAGCCGTAGAGCTGGTCAGCCAGCAACAGATAACTCCTGACATAGCGATCCGCGCGCTGCGTGTGGCTATGCAGAAAAATGTAGACCTCGGCCAGGCCATCAAATCGGTCAAAGAGCTTCACCAGCGCACTCAAGTCGTCGTGTCGGCCTCCAATGAGCTAACCGACCTACTGGTAGCAGCTACCATGATCACGCAGGAGCAGCTCGGACCTCTGTTCGTGAAATCGCACGAGTCGGATCTTATGCTGGGGCAATTATTGGTTCTCGAAGAGTTGGTCTCTACCGATGGACTGTTAGCGGCACTGCATGCGGTGCTAATGATGCGTGAGGCGGACTTGCCTTTATCCGACGGGATCAAGGGCTTGGAGCACGCGAATGCTCACCAAGTATCTTTCGAGCAAGCGCTTTTCGAACTCGGACTTTTTAAACATCCAGACGCGAAGACCACGCGTGTTGGAGAGTTGTGTCTCATGTCAGGAATCATTACTCGTGAGATTCTGGCGGAATGTCTCGAGATCGAGCTGTTCAAGAAAAAGCAGTTCGGTCAAATTCTATTGGAGCGCGGCTTGCTGAGCACAGATCAGCTTGAAGCTGCCATTCAATTGCAGTCTGCGATTTCCAACGATACGCTCAAGCCATTCCAGGCGGCAAAGGCGCTTCATGGAGTGTGCAAAGAGAGCAAGAATGTTTATGCTGCGATGGCGGAGTTCCACACATCGAGAGGGCAGGAAGACAATGTGCGGTTGGGCGACCTGATTGCGGAAGCCGGTATCTGCAACAAAGAGCGGATCGACGAGATCGCCGTAAGGACGGCGGACAGCGCTGTAAAGGTAGGAAGCGCTCTGTTGAAGGCAGGCATTCTTGATGAAAGTACTTTGTACTCAGCGTTGCGCTTGCAGACATCTTTGCGCCTCGGCTACATGTCTCGAGAGAAGGCTATCGAGCTGCTGAAGTATTGCCACGACAACCATGCCACTGTAGAAAAAACCTTCCACGACAATCACACCTACGTGCCATCGCGCATGCAGTGGACCTGGGTTTGAATCGGTCGCGGTATTTCGCGTTTAGGTTTTTCTCCACGACTCGACGAGTGCATTTCGCTCTTCGGTTGATGGCATTGATTAAGAGTCGGTGGAACCTGGTGCAGCAACCTGTAGCAGAGGCTTCGATTACGCAGCGCTAGAGAGCGTGAAACTCAGTAGACATCCCATTTGAAAAGATCTTGCCTTTCGATGATTGGAGTATCGAGAATCTCCAGCTTGGCGTTTTTAATCACAACTTTCTGTCTGGCAGCTTTTTTCTGGTTTGAAAACAGCAGATCGCCGTTGAAGGGAGTCACAATCGGCTGCACGTTGACTCCATTGTGCTCTAGCAGTAGTTTTGGAAAGGAGTCGATGATCGTAATGTGCTTCCATTTATTTCCCAGCGGGATGCATTCCGGCTGCCAGGAAGGCGTCCATACATCTCCAATGCCTGTCTTGAACACGAGATTCAGATTCGCATTTGCTCTATGCTTTTCCGCCTTCAGGTCGCATGTGAATCTGATCGGATGATTGCGAAGTAGCTCCTCGTGAACAGCAATGGGCTTGTCGGCTAGGTAGAAAGTGACAGGGTTGCCACCGTTGGAGGTGTGTTCGCCGCGGGATTGTTTGAAAATTTCCGTCGCCGATGTCGATTGATTCTGAGTGGCAGGCGAATAATCCGTTTGTTGCTTGGCTTTCGTTATCTTCTTCAATAGCATGCGTATCCGATATCGACCGGTTTGCTTGCCGGGAGAAGTTGACAGATCTTCGCTGTCACGATGCATGGCCTCCTGATCGTGTAACTTTGACGCTATCGTTTTTCCGAGTACTTGAATCTGCTCGAATGGTCTGGGTTCTATGGGTTGTCGAAAGTCACAGCCCTCTACAGCGTAATTCCAGGACATCGAATTGATTGATGGGAGGGTCGTTGCGCCATCCGTCGTCTCCTGACTCGGATTGGAAATGTCGCCATAAAGTAACACAGGGCTGTTGGTGTCCCGATTGCGAAGCTCTATTGTATTGTCTTTCCCGTCAGCGATAAGATTGGTTGGAAATGGAACTGCGAACCAATGCCGCGTAGAACGGTAATCAGTGTCCATACATCCAGCCTGTATAGCCAGCGACCGCACGATCGATTCATTGTCTTTTTGCAGCATTGCGAGTGGAATCGCGTCGGATGTGAGCTCCGTTCCGTTGATGCGGACGTTGATTTGCGGAAGTGGAGACTCGCTGGACAGGTCACAGAGAATGTATCCCGTGGTTTGGAACGGCGGATGTACGGCTGGAATGGAGATCGTCTGGCTGGCTGTCTGGTGAGTGATTGGGCTCGACCACTCTGCCCACGTGTGGGTGCCGGCGATACTACCTGTGATACCGCAGATTGTAATAGCGAATCCGCTCAAGGCAAGTATCCAAAATGAAAGATTGCCTCGGTTGGGCTCTGGCTGGTCGTCTTGAGCCTCTAAGACCGCTCTGGTGCTGAAGTACCAAACCGCAGCCAGTCCGATCGTCGCGAGTGCTACGCACAACCATGGTACTAGCTGCATAACCGGTCCAGGCGCGAAAGCAGCGAAGTTGGCTGCGAAGGACTTGAGTTCGCAACCGACTGCAGCAATCGCAGAAAAAGCGAGTAGCGTCCAGATGTAATTCATACGGACCATGCCGTTTTTCTGCCACCACCAGACGGCTGCTGCAGACGCAGCCAGGATGATGAACGGGACGGCGGTGAAGGCGTAGCGAGCCAGAGCTATGAAAGCCAGGTACACGAAGTGCAGTCCGACAATGCCAGCCACCAGGCTGGTTGCCAGAAGCTGCTTTGGCTCGAGATTTTGGCGACCGCGCAAGCATGCAATCAATCCCCAGCCCAACGCCATGAACAAGAGAAGCTGGTGCCAGACGTTCTGCGCGAGCGAGCCCAGTCCGAAGACTGAATATTTGCAGTCATTCCATACTGCCGACCAGAGGCGCGCTACCTTCTTCATTTGCAAGAGAGCGAAATCAACCGGTTTTGCTTTCGCCTCCTCCGCAATCATGGTGGTGGCTGCTTTCATGTCCTCAGGAAATGCAAGTTTGTTTGGAAACGGTGTCCAGCCATCTATACTGGATAAATTTCCGGAGATCAGGTTGAACGCCGGCAATCTGTTGGTTGTTAGTCGGGCTTGTCCGAGGGCGCACTTCGTGTATAGGAGCCACGGCGACACTGCAACCGAGAAGGCGATTATGAAAGAAACTAGTGAAGGAGTGACTTTCAACAAGACGCTCTTAATCGACTCGCCGGGAGTTCGTCGCCAACCTGCTAATATTGATACAGTCAGGATTGGGATAAGAAGAGGAAATGCCGGTCTACTAAGGACGGTGGCACCGAATATGATGCCGGCCCATGTCGCCTGAAGCAAGCGTCCGGGAAGGGTCGCGCGCGGTGTGATCAGGGTTTTCCCAATATAGTATGTGGATGCAACCAGCATAAAGGTGCAGAAAGTTTCACTCATACACCACTGTGTGTTGACGATCGCGGGTGGATACAGGGCATATGCCAGCCCAGCAACCGCGCCGACTGCATTTCCCAGAAGAAGGCTACCCAGAAGGAAGAGACCAACGCAGGTCAGTGCGTCCAGAGCGGAGTTGGCTATGCTCACCCTGGAGGTGATGTTTTCGTATTGGGGTGTTTTGGGATCAAGACCGCTGGCCGCTTCCACCGCGCTCAGGTAGAGTGGAAACATCGGTCCATCTGTGAGCAATCTATCGACCAGCTTGTCGGAATCAAAGGCGTGATAGATACCGCTGTATTTGCGCGCGTCCGCTTCAATGTCGGCAAGAAGCCCAGCCGGACTGGTGCTTCCTTTGACCATGCGCAGAATGGCATTGCCGGAGCGCAGGTAGTTTTGCGCATCTTCAAGATACCAGACGCGATGTTCGAGGCTATTGTTATGTGAGAGACGGCAGGAGAAAGCTAAGGCGAAAATTGCCAGCGCGACAACTACCTTGTTGCCGGCGATTGAATGTATAAGGTTTTTCTTCGTGGACGATTCGGCAAGCTTGTCGCTCTTTGCCTCATCGACAACAACAGATATCGTCTTAACCATGGAATTGCCTTCAATAACTAGCGCTCGGACGAAGGCGGCCAATATCGCAGGCTGCCAAGAAATGATACTGGAGATCGAATCTTCAAACCCTAGAAGAACCTAATACTTACCTTGACAGGCTGCCTGGGTAGTCAAGTGAAAGTGTCCTCGGTTGAGCGAATCGCTCTGGGGGTTGGTGTTTATAGGGTTTGAAACTAATCTCACATGCAACGCTCATTGTTTTCAAAATACAACAGTAAACGCCAGTTAAGTAGGATTTGGCTCACGCAGAGCGAGGGCAGCCATAGTACATTGGTGCGATTTGTACCGTGGGCATAAGCCAATCGACAAAACGTGAAGGTCCATCTTCTGAGCCCGAAAATCAGCAATACGCTGGGGAAATCGGCACCATTACTACTATTTGTGCTTGCATTGACGATCCGGCTCTTCTACGACCTGGTCATCAACCAGCATAGATTGGCAAGCTTTGGAGATGGCTACTTTTATCTAAAAACTGGGCAGGAGCTCGCCAAGGCAATGACACAGGCGACCGGGCTGACAGATTTTCTTGCCAGACTGACTGTGCATACTTCTTCTGTTGCTGGCGCGGTCTCTACATTCGGCTCGGGGGCGCTTGCAGATCGACTGTTGTTGGACGGACCCGTCTTCACGACATATCTGGCGATCGTGCAAATCGTCTCCGGCATTGTCAACTCAGCTGACTTTGCGCACAATTCGAACACATACGCGGTTGCTAATTCCGTCGTTGACTCATTATCTTGCGTATTGCTCTATCTGTGCGGACGTTGGGCTTTTGGTGTCAGAGCCGGCTTGATCAGCGCCTCCTTACTGGCTTTGTATCCGGCTTCCGTCTTGAATACACGACTCTGTTATAGCGAGCTTTTTACCTACTTCTTGTTGCTCATCTGGTCCTTTCTAACGCTTGACCTTTTGAAGGGCGGTGAAGCGGCGAGTCGGCGAAGTCCGCTTACCGCCCTGCTCTGGGGGCTCGTCTCCTTTGTCGTGATCCTTGCTAAGTCCGTGTTCCTGCCACTACCAGTGGTGGGCCTTGCAATTATGATTGCCGGTTGGTGGAACAGTCCGCAGGGCAAATCAGCCATCTTGCCGAGATTGGCCGCTATGGCTGGCGGTGCTGCTGTGGTAATGACTCCGTGGTTGTGGTTTACCCATGAGATTACCGGGAAGTATACACCCTGGGTTAACAGGGCACCGGGCTACAATTTATTCGTCGGCAATCAGCTATACACTGATGGGTGGCGGACCTGGCCTGCTCAGGAAGGCATACCCAACGAAACCAGTCAGGCACTGCAGTCAGTATCACGTAACTTTTCGACGAATCAGAAGAAGTTCGTGGCGCTTCAGCTTAGAAAGGTTGCTCGGCTCTGGGCTGGAGTTTGGAATGACTTTCAGCATAAGTATTATGGGTTTGGTTGGCAAATCCAGAACATTTTTCACGACATAATCATCACGTTCGCGTTTATCGGGTTCTTGATCGGATTGCGCAAGAGTGATGACTCTTTAAGTGTCTCGCGCAGGGCCTCAATACTTTTCGGATTCGTGGCTCTTTATCACTCGGTGTATGCCTGCTTCGAACCGGTTGCTCGTTACGCCATCTCTGCCATGCCCTTCGTTTGTCTTCTAAGCGGGCATGCGCTATCAGCTATTGATAGGCCTCGGCTTAATAGGTTGTTTTTGAGAGTATTGTTTTTTGCTGTTCTTTTATTTGCGCTGCTTAATTCGCACTTCAGTTTCTTCCCTTTATTCATGGGAGCATTGCCGCAACTTCCTTGGCTTGCTGCTGTGTTGGATGGAGTCGTCTGGGTAGCGTTCTGGTCTCTTCTTGCGCTCTCTTGCTGTCAGTTGTTGGATGATTCTACTCGTGAAGGGCTTAACAGCGCTGAGACCTTTCGACTCCTCCTCGACCGCGTCGTTACGTGGGGGACCGCTGGGGTTCTAATTATCATAACGATTTGCTCGTTGGTTTTTGATCCAGCACGGACGGAATGGTACACGGATTTATCCGACAAGGATGATGTGTTGAAAGTGACGCAATCTCTACCTTCGCGACCGTCTGGCATTACGGCTGAGACCAGTTTTGTTCTGATAGATATGCAGAGCAAAAGACCAACTCCCGAGGTTGAACTGGAAGTTAACGGCAGACGCTCTGCTCCTCCTGTGCCAGTGCTGGAGCTTATGCACGATCGCAATGATGCGGCGGAGATTTTTGCTCTGCAAGCTCAGGCGATGACGGTTGATCCTCGAACTTTCCGCCATTGGTGGGCGTTTCCTCTGCCGACTGATGTATTGAAGTTCGATTCCGAAAATCAGGTCTCGGTCAGATTGAAGGCGGGAAGCGACGCAACCAGTGGCCCGTTGTCTATCTTCGGGGATTACACATCGGTCTCTGGGTCCAGTCCGCTGAGTCTCCCTTCGATCAATAAGTTTTCCTGGGTGAAAGGATTCGTGACGATCGATCGGCGAGATCCCCGACCCTATGAGGTTATGAGCGTGCAGAGTCGGCAGACTGCCTGCAGTTTTAATGGTTCTTCGGACGATTTGTCCAGATGCATGGGCAGGCAGCTTGGACGACTCCGGGTGTTGTTTTATGTACCTCCGGGCGCTAAAGGTGAATCAGCCAAGAAGTGGACGGACGCCGCATTGTCGCCGGAGGTCGTCTTTCAGAAAATGGACGAGCGTTTAATCGTTGGCGGAGATCCCGCGACCATGACCTTAACCGGGCCGGGTGTCAAGTTCCCGATCTCCTCGGAGGGAAGGAATTTTTACGAACTCCGTTGTCAGTTAAAGCCAGTCAAAAACCGCACTATTGGTAGTATCACTGTCTCGTTCCAGGCGCCGAATAAGCCTGAAAAATTTTCATCGCCCTGGTGCCCCATGGCTCTTCATCTGACGTCCGACGATTGGCAGCACTTCTCCTTCATCGATCGAATACCGGATGAAGTGGCGTCGGAGGATTTGACAGCAGCGATCTCGATAGCGCCATTTCCAGCCGATCGGCTGTTCCTTCACCGGAAGGAGGCTTTGAGAGATTCAGTAAAAGTTCGCAATGTCGAACTCACCAGATTCGCACTTCCTGAGCCGAAGATTTCGACTATGGATAGAGAGCGACTGTACTGAGAAGTGCACAGAGCCGCGGTGAGAGTTGGGAGCACCAGAGGTGGTGTTAGAGCCAGTTTGAATGTTTTTTTCTTTTTTCTTTGTCTGTTTTTCTGCTTCGAGCGAAAACTGTTGCTCGTTGGAGACCATGCCGATCTTTCCAAATTCTCGAGAACTGCATCTTGCCCCAGAACGCGGAATTCAGCAAGTATATTTTTCTTACACCAAGAGGAGTAGATAACTAATCTAAAACTTCGGAAATCGCGGCGTGTATCGTCGCGGTGTCGCTGTCTTTGGCAAGGTAGCAATCCATGCCGGCAGCCAAAAGGAGCTCTTTGATGTTATCCGCGTTGCTGGCAGTCATCCCAAATATTGGAGTGTGTTTGCCGGTTGGGCGTTCCAACTCTCGTATCCTCTTTGTGCACTCCAATCCATCCATTAGAGGCATTTGGTAATCCATGAATATGGCGCAATACCTATTCTTTTCAAATTTTTTGAGAGCGTCCAATCCGTTTGCCGCTTCATCAGTGTCGAAACCCAAGGAGCGAAGAGTAATTGCGGTTGATAGGCGCACGAGCGGCAAATCGTCAACAATGAGAACTCGACGCTTTGGCTTTGTTGAACGATCGGGATAGTCATTTCCAGACTCTATTTTGTCGTCTCTTTCCCGCATTAAGCCTCCATGTCGTTGACATGGCTGCTTAGAGCGATGCTGGTGTTTTATACACGGGTTCGCTCAGTTCAGCAGAGATGTCGACTATAGAATTGAAAAAGTACCATGCCTGGATATCCAAAAAACTTGTACTGCTCTATCGAAACTGCTTAAGTCATACTGGGACAGGTCGAAACGATTGCAACATTGCATGTCGGCTATATGTCTGGTAAGGAACAGACGAATGACCGGCCAAAACGTTGCAACATTGCATGTCGACTATATGTCGGGCCCGAAGCCGATGTCCGCGCATGGGGATTATATGCTTTGGTCGAATTGATCGCGCATGGCAAAATAACAATCACAGCAAACTTCTTCCAGCCCTGCCTGATCGAGAATTGTAATTTTGCCTCGCACATAGCTAATAAGTTTTGCTTTTGAAAACATGCCTGCCACCAGGTTAATTCCTGTGCGCGATACTCCCAAAAGTGTTGCCAGAAACTCTTGCGTCAGCACAAACTCGTCACAATCACAACGATCGCGTGTTAGCAGTAACCATCTGGCGCATCGCTCTTCGATAGTATGTGTACGGTTGCATCCCGTGTTGATGGCTACCTGCTCGAAGAGTGCAGCGGCATATCGCCGACACAAAAGTGATAGTTCATCATACTGTTGTGAGAGACTCAAGAATGTCTCACTGGGAATGCGCCAGGCGGTGCCTGTAACTTGACAGAATGCTACTTCCCCAACGGTCGAAACTCCAAGGATCAGCGGAAATCCGGTCATCCCCTCCTTCCCGATTGTGGCAATCTCGACAAGGCTTCCATCGCTCATTGGAGTTAGAAGACACATGACGCCACTTTCCGGGAAGTCAACGAACCGGATTGGTTTATTCGATTCGATCAGATTCTCACGGACGTCGATGTGAACAAACTCAGCTTGTGAGAGAATTGCTTCTCTGGTTGGTGCGGAAAGTCTGCGGAGTAGTAAGTTTTTTGGGGCGTGAGTTTCGGACATGTGTTCCAAGGGATGGGAAGAGTTAATTATAATTGGCGTCTGATTGCCAGGACTGCCCTCTTCAGTCTCCAAGTCTTAATTGTTGCTGCAAACCAAGTGGCAGCGGCAGGGACTGTCCTGAAAAGTTTCATTGCCGGCATATGTTCTCTAGTTAACATTGCCAAGACTGCCGGCTGTTACTCTCTACCGGCCTTTTGTCTGAACGGCTACTGCAAGTCAAGTCACTATTGTTAAAGTCTGGGACGGATCAGGTGCTTTATGGGTTTCACCTGGCATGATGAGTTTCGGCGTTTTCGCTGCCATCAAACCTTTTAAGTGGAGAAGATTGGCATCATGCAAAAGTCCAAGCAGCATCGGAAACGGGTCCTGAAGGACCTGGGGAATGCGATTCGTAATCGCAGAGTGGACCTGGGTCTGTCCCAACATGAACTCGCTGAAAAAGCCGATCTTCATCGAACACATGTCACCGATATAGAGGGCGGTCTGCGTAACATCTCATTTCTGACACTGTTACGAGTAGCTCACGGGCTTGATTGTGCTTTGAGCACACTCGTTGCTGATGCAGAACGCGCAGGCGGCTTTCGTAGTAGGTGAGCGAGGGCCGAGTGGTCAGGTCCGCGATTCGAATTTTCTCAATCTCTTTGTCACAACGCTGCCGTCAATGCAGTTTAGTACGCACAGCTGTGCATTTTTGATTGCCACTGCCCTCTTTTCACCTGTATATCAGATCGAGAAAGTGCGCTCAGGAGGTAGCTCTGCTAGCGAATTCTCCCGGCTTCGATAAGCCGCTCGACACCAGCGCAGTCAATGACGCAGATGCAGATATTCAAAAAAACGCAGCGACTGCTAGCCGCTGCGTTTTAGATGATTGACTTTGTTTACGCCGTCTATGGCGAGACGTAAACAGATTTTATGTCGTTGTAGACTTGATTACGCAGATCGCCGTAGGGCGTTTGACGCGCAACACGAGTGATTCATAAACGCGGAAGCGATAGTTCATGTCGCTGGGTCCGAGGTAAGCGATTGCCAGATCTTCGGCAACTGCGATATCGAAGTTCTGCGACCCGGTCGAGAGCAATGCTGCCGTGCCTGGTGGGACCTGCGGGCTCCAGACTACGCCGTCTGAGCAGAGTTTGCTTAGCTGTTCGAGTTCCAGTACGGGCGATTCCTTAACGGGCTTGAGCAGCTGCTCGTACATGTCTACCGAGGTGAGAAGAACGTACGGAAAGTGATGGTTGGCATCGAGCAATTTCTTGAGCGCTGCATAGACATCCTTGACGGGATCTCCGGCCTTGCTCCAGTCGCCGCCTTTGACGCTCAGCGAACCAGGGCAATTGAGCAAACCGTGGATGCCGAGATCTTTGTTGCCGTTGAAAATCAAATCGTCTTCAGCATCGCCGACCTGGTGTGCAGCTCTGACTGCATTAGCGACATCTAGTGGAACTCTAGAATCTTGGCTCCACTTTACGTCTCTCCAGTGGAGAATGAAGTCTTTATAGATCAAAGGAATGCGGACGTAAGTTTCTTTCTCGTGCGCTCCGATTGGATGTGGATCGGGCTTGCCTTCGAGATCGATTTCAGCGGGCTCGTCCTTCTTGATTGTCTCGAGTGATACGGTCTCGACGCCTGCACCAAGTGGTCCAAACAAAGCCATGAGTTTGCGAGCCACCACGGTCCTACGGACCTCCTTGATGGCGGCTTGGAGCATGCCCTCTGCTTGTTCTGGACTAAGTGGTAGATCAGTTAGTCTCTGATGAGTTTTCCACACAATTAACCTCCTTGGTTCCACATTGGACCTACTGTCCATCCTCGAGTTTCAGGCTCGTTAGAGGGCGAGTTGGTTGATGATTTCTGGTATCCGCTTCCGTGATGAGCCGAATGGCTCTGATGTGATTCCTGTGATTTGTGACTCTGGGCGCCATGCGAATGACCGCCTTGAGATTGCTTTTGACCGTGCGCTTCATGCGAATGTTGTTGCTGGGCGCCTTGTCCATGAGAATGCCCGCCGTGCGACTGATCACTACCGCGTGATCCATGACCATGCTGCTGTTGTGCACCATGATGACCCTGTCCGCCGTGCCCTTGATGCTGTTGGGCGCCGGCACCATACTCGGTGCCCCTCGACGGCGGCGGTGAGCCGGCTTCTACGTGACCACTCGGAGTGCCCAATAGGTCCTTTTGCCACTCTTCGTGTTCTTCAATAAAGTGGTGAAGAAGTTCTTGCTTCAAATCGGTTGGCATCGTGCCTTCGCCCATGATCTTCTGGAGAATATAGCTATGATCCAGCAGCTTCTGTGTGAGTGCGGATGGGTTGGTGCCGTGCAATTGGTGAAGCTTCGCGGTATTCTCACGCTCTTCAAGAATAATGTGATCGATGAGTCGTGATTTTAGCTCGCTGTTGAGTCCTGTTTCGCTCAAAAAACGATGAAAGGTCTCGGTGTGGTCGGCAATGTTATGCAAAATTTCTGCAACGTCAGTCACGGCACACTCCTTTGATGCTCTGGCCCGGCAGCCGCTGACAACAGCGAACGCGTGGTCGGCATCGATGCAACAATCTTACGTCAGGAGCCGATATTGTAGTACCAAATGGGACCCGCGGAAAATACACTCAAATTGGCATCAGATGGGCGTTCTCAATAATGATGAGAATCGTTCGCGCAAATGCGATTGAATCACAAGAGGCGGATTTCGTTCACTAGATGGGCTTTTCGACATTACAGACAGGTCGGTGCAGATTATGAATTGCGAAAGGACTCTATAAAAATTGCGCGATTTGAGATCCGTTCGTTAAGTACTGCCATCTTGACGTCGTGTACTTTTATCGGAAGCCGTGAAGCGGCTGCAAAGCAGTGGGCTTATAAACGCTCTATCTGGGAACAATGAAGTGACGATTGCCCAGCCGGGAGGAGTTGACCGTGAACGATAAAGACGATGATTTTCAGAATGCCTGGTTTTCTCAATCTTCTGTGACTACAACTGGAAGCATTCAAAAGGCTTCGCCAGTTCGGCAGAATATGGAGCAGATCAAGAAGTATGCATATGAGTCATTCGACCGGTTGGACGCTAACGGCAACGGTTTTATCGAGACCAACGAGCTCAGCGCAGCGATGAACGACGCGAGCACTCCGATGCGGGACAAGTCATACATTCATTTTCTTCTTTCCAATCAGGCAGAGATAGCCAACTCCGCCCACGAAGGTGATCCCAATCATAAAGACGGAATCTCGCGTGTGGACCTCGAGCTCTATTTCAGACTGGTCCTCAGTCGGATAAAGTAGTGTCAACTGCTCAATGGCGCATAAAGCACTTGTGGCATCAATACTCGCCCTGGCGTTTTCTTCGAGCAACTATAGTCCAGCGACATTTGCTTTCGAGTCCGATTTGCCCATATAGATGTTCCGATTATTCACACCGATGCAAAGACGACTTGCGGTTACTACTGGCATCTCGCTTGCGTTAGCATTCGGGATATCGTTTCGTCTATGGGATTTAAATCGCGCAGTCGTCTGGGGTGACGAAGCCATGACGCTCATGTGGCTGTCAGGGCATTCATTTAAGGAGGCATATTGGGCGGCGTCAGATCGGATACTAACGCTGCAAGAGCTAAACAAGATCGAACAAAGGCCTCGAAAAACGACGACGATGGCAAGCGTTCTAACCGCGCTGGAAGACTGCAAGCTCTATCGTCCCATGCTCTATTTCACGCTGTTCTATTGGGGAAAAGTATTCGGCTACGATATCGGTCGATTGCGAATGTGCATGGCTGTAATCGGACTGTTTGCGGTTGGAGCAACGTATTGGCTAGGACTCGAGTTGTTTCGAGCTCGATGCCCAGCGCTACTCGTAACTGCTTTTTTTCTCGTGTCACCACTAGCAGTGCACTTTTCTCGAGAACTTCGGGAATCTTCTTTTGTAATTTTCTTCACGCTCTTGTCGTCGGCATCGTTCCTCTTCGCGTATCGAAGTAGACAAATTCGCTACTGGATGCTGTATTCGCTAATTACAGGTTGTGGCTTCTACGCATCACTTTCCCTCGGTCCGATCTTCATGGTACACATCGCTTATGCAATTGTCAGGGAAAAACCATGGCGGGGGCGGCTAACGAGAGCTTTCTTAGCACCGCTTTTGGCATCGCTATTGGCAGTACTGATAGCTTCGCCGACCATATTTGACTATCTGTTTCACTATCGCGAGGCTATGAAGTGGCTAGGTTGGACCCAGATGCCGCATATGGTTTGGAGCTTCAATAACTGGATTACAAATTTCGGGCTGCCATTTCTTTTTCAAAGTAGTTATTTATTCGATCCGATCAGTCTGCAGATTTTTTCGTTATGTTGTTTGATGTTTTCCGCGACGTTGTTTTCAGCGCTTTGCGTTTATCGCTTTAACAGGCAAGCATTCATTTACCTGGGTTTGATCTGTGGATTGCATTTCTGTCTGTTTCTCTCACCTGTCGCAAAAATCTTGTCTGTTGTGCCTAGATACAACCTTCCGTTCTTAATTGCGCAGATATTCTTTGTAACTTTTGCCTGCTGGCATTACGGAAGAAGTGCGACCGCCTGGAAAAGGAAGACCGCTTATCTAGCTGCGGGCTTTCTATTTGTGTGCTGCGTCTCGGGTTCAATTTACGAAATTTACGATCAAGAACGCAGTACGTTCGGACCGAAGCAGATGGCTCTCATTCGAATATTGGGTAAAGATCCCAGTACACTTATTGTCTCAACGGACGCGCAACGACACAACCTGATCTGTTTGCGAGGACTGAGCCATCGCTATCGACTCAGAAAAAATCGTATCCTATGGTTGTCAAAGCCGGACAATTTGAATCGGCTCTTGCCACCGGGTACGGTGAGGTTTTATCTTCTCAATCCTCCGGAACCATTGCTGGTGTGCGCCAGAGAAGGGCTCCACTATAATTCGCAGAGAATCAATGACTGGTTGGTTTTGATGACAAGGGAGTAGGCGCTGCGTGCAGATGCTTATACCGTGAGCGCAGTCACCCGTTCTTGATCGAGTAGCTTTGCCGGCAGCGAATGGAATGTTTTTGCCGATGCTATGCGGATTTTTGCTCGTTTGGTTGATCCGAATCATCCGGATCCGGATTTCTATTTGGGTTGAGTTGCACCACATTTGATGGCAACCTATTTGTGCGACCTTCGTAGGTCGGCAATAGCTCTGGGCACGCTGGAGGCATCAAATCCGGGAAACCTGCGGGCAAGAGAACGTGATTATCTTCGAGCCCATACGTGTGTTGCTCTACTGCGAGCTTACAGTTGTGATGAGGCTTTCGATGTTTTCTCTCGTCTACAGCGGCGCGTTGCACACCGTACTTTGAGCGGATAAGATACATGTGACAATCGTGCGCGGCATGCTTGTAATTGCCCCAGGTGGATGGTTTCACCTTCTGCGGGCGAGGTTCTTTAACGAATGCGAGCCAGTATGCCGCGAACAGAATTCCAATTTCTGCGAGGACTATTAATAGTATTAGCATGGTTTGACCTTCGGCGGTCCTCAAGACGATGCATTGGCAGCGGCTTTTCGTTCGTCTTTCACTGTAATTGCTACCAAGCAGAGAACCAACTTCATCGACAGCAATAAGTTATCGTTGTTCCGATTAAGGCCGGGTTAACAAATTCAAGAAATTTGCACTTTCGCGATTCGCTGAGTCTGTGGCTCGAAGCGGGGTTGTTGCCTTTGCGTCCGAGTTGGTCTGGTAAGATAGAGGAACGCTCTTGGTAAAAAAAAGCATGACCCGAAAGTCAGTTCCGGTGATGTTGATTGTAGTGCTAGTAGCTCCAATTGCTGCTTGGACTATAGTTGGATTTAGGTATTACGCGATTGAGCAAAGAGCACAGTTTTTGGAAAAACAAAGAAGAGAAAGCCTGGTGGTTGAGTTGCGATACTACTACGATGAAAGTTTAGACCGCTTAATGCCTCTTTGGATAGAAGAAAGACCGATGTCTAGAGAAGAAGGCGAGAAGACGCACATACCATACCCCAAGCGCAAGTAAAACCTGCAGCAAACAGGACCGTACCTTACCGCACCAACTTAACGAATCCGCTGAATCAACCAATTGTGTTTTTTGCAAGAAAGAGGGAAAACGAGGCGTTCAATCCATAGCTTTCCCGTCTATTTGCCGGCGCGAGGATTTGGCTTTCAGCGGGCTGTTTCCTCGACCTCCGACTATCGCGCAAACATCGAGCAATCGCAGCAGGGTCTTCGCATTAATAGCACCTGTTTGATCGTTTGAATTGGAGTGTTAGACTGGAACTATGAGATTTGGACTGATAGTTACCATCTATTCGTTAGTGTGCGGCTTTCTGTTTGGCGGTGCGACGAATGGTTTGTTTGGCTGGGTGTTCGATAACGCTTTCTTTTGTTTGCGAATGTCCCCTCTTTTTATCGAGCTTCTATTCATTATTGCAATACTCTGCGGAAGCTATCATAGTTTCAAGGCGAAGTTAGAGTATGGAACGGACACACACACGAGCAGCAAATTGTCTGTGGGCTCACTGCGATCTTGTCGCTCCCTGCCTTGGACTGATACTAACGGCTCATCATAGGAGCCGATCCTCCTCGGCGAAACTCTGTCTTATTGGCTCGACTCCGCATGCGAAAAAGCCGAGGACATGTCTGATCGCACTTTTTCTAAAGACGAACGGAGTAGAGTTTCAAAAGGGCGAGAAAGAGAAGAATTCAACGACCAGCTGGAGCGGGCGGCGGCTAGAGGTAACGCTCGCCAATCATCGTTCGGTTTTTCGTTCAGACTATCCCGGCACTCTCGATTTGATACGAGGCCGCCGTTATCGCGACCAGACTTCGGCGTTTTCCGAATAGGTTTGCAGCAGACCGGCGCGACTCTGCAGAAGTTCTCCAAGCTTTCTAAGTTCTGCCGGATTGTTTCTGTCTCCGATCTTGATTGCGGAATGCTGCTTCCCCTGAAGCATCGTCTCAGAAACCACCCTCCAGCGTTTACTGAAAGCTCTAGCCGCATCTCTTGCGGTCGGCACGGTAGATTTTTCGATAAAGTCGGTGGGCAAGTCGCCGCTGATTACCCATATCTGCTTGCCTCCTTCCAGGTGCGCCGACCAGATTGCCACGTAAGGCGGTAGGCACCACTCCATTTCAATCTCCTCGCTAAGGGGCAAATGTTCGGCGCTGAGGTAGCCGAGACAGCGCTCTTCTTGTTCGTCTAACCATACTTGCTCTTGCGCGGGATCTAGTTGTTGGGACATAGTCAACGGCTCCAGATAAATCAGACTCACATTGTTCCACGTTCGGCGTCTCGCGTTGTTTAATCTCTTAAACCTGTCTGGGATAGTTAGAACAACTGTCAATGTCAGCTTCGAGCCGTCTCAGGCTTGTTAGACACGGGTAATCAGCGAGGAGCAGCCGTCTCAGGCTTGTTAGACACGGGTAATCAGCGAGGAGCAGCCGTAGCTTACAAAATGAGGTTCTGGGTAACGGTGACGACATAGTATTAGCGCGCGTCAGAGAGCGCTTACAGATTTTTTTTGGAAACCTGGGTTGATCGGGCACTCCGCCGGGCACAACGTAAGAGACCATGGAGAATCGATGCAATGCAACTTAGCTTTGTGGCAATCTTTTTCGCGATAGCAGCCGGATTCCTCTGGCACAGTCGAGTAGATATTTTGCTACTCATTGCTTGTCTTGCCGCCATCTGCTCTCCGATGTTCTTTTCTATCTGTCTGGTATTTGGCGTGAATGCCGTATATGTTCGAGATCGCAAGACGCAGCAGTACGAAGTCGCTCGTTTTTGAATGTGGAATTGTCCGGTAATGCGAAGAGACGGTGTTAGAACCGTCTCTTCATAGTCTTTTCGTGTTTTAACGGTGTTTACTTCAGCGAACTGAGAGCCACCGCCCGTGGTTTCGTATGATAGCGAAACTCTGATGCACCGCCGTCCAATTGCATCACGACTGCTGAGGTCTTCAGCACTTTGTCTGCCAGCTTTCTCGCATCAGCATGGTCTGAGTTCATGATTGCGTTCAAAGCACCGATTGACCCTACGGCCGATGGAATCGAAAAATCGCTCACGAATACTCTGTGGTTGTTTAACTCAAGTTTGCGCATTGCCTTGTGCATGACCGACTCGATCGGATTGATATCGCTGAAGCCCTGCACCTTGCTATTGGTGACGGTGAGATGTCTTCCTGGAGACAGAGCGACGGTATTGCCAGCGATAGTGAGGCTGATGCTGCCCTTGTGGTGATCGTGTACGTCGTACACTGACAAATGATGTCCATCCACAACAACAACTGCCAGAGAGCCTTTTGCGAGGCTCACCGTGCCAATTGGCGTTGTCACTGTTGTATCACTCGCGGGAGCGTAGAGCACGCAACCATTGTCGAGCGTCATGTTCGCCTGGTGGCTCACTTGCGTAAGATCGGCACTGCGAAAGCTTTTAGCAGATGCAGGCTTAAGCCCGACGACAAAGTCCAAATCGGAGCAAACCGCAACATTCTTGTCTGTTTGCATTGGCGCAGCGGTCATCATGTACGAATCGTCAACGGTTACAGAAGTATTCTCTGTGACAATATCTTCGGTCGTAATTAAGTTGGAAAACTGGTTTGCAAGCACTGCTGTCGTGTCGATGTTCGCAATACTGGCTGGGATTGTGGCAGCAGGGAGCGTATTCAGTGCGGCAAAAGGTTGAGTTGCAACCAGGAGTGGTTGCGGCTCTCTGATTCTAGATTCTGTTGCAAGGGCAGTAGGAGCAGCCGGCGGATCGAGATCGATTGTGACGTCGCCAGCGAAAATCAACGCATCGGAACTGAGGGTATTATTGATTAGCATGAATGTGTTCTTGATAGTCCAATTGTTGATTGGCGACGGCTCATCAAATGTAGTGAATGGCTTCTTTCCTTTTTGAGTCGCAAGAAATCCTGTACCTTCATAGGTCAGGTTGATATTTTTGCTTGGCGATTTTTTGAGGGCTTTTGGGGCTTTGCCTGTTGCTGCACCTATACCGATTCTGAAGGTGCCGGCGTTCGTGCCGCCCACAAAAGAATTGACGGTTACGATGGAACTTCCCTGTCCGAAGATCATTTCCCCGGCCAGACCCTGTTTTGCAAGTGTTTTATACTGCTTCTTATCGATGCCGATTCCGTTTTGAATGAATATATTGCCGAAGTTGTCCACGGTGCCGTTCGCGGTAATCGATACGCCCGGGTTGATAATCAGGTCTGTTAGACCGTTTTGAGCTCCTGCTAAAGCGATGACACCATCGGTCGTTACTGTGATGTCGCCGGCAACAGTTAGTTTCCCTCCGGTGTCTAGTCTGAAGGAACTACTGGTCTCTGATGCAAGAATTGTGACGTCCTGACTCCCCGTATTGGTCAAATTCGCAATACCAGCATTAACTGTTAGTTGACTGAAGCCGCCGTTGATGACGAATTTATCATTGATCACGACTGGGACTAGCTGGAAGTTGCCGAAGTCCGCGCCGTTTAATCCAATCAAAGTCAGCTTGTCTGTACTGAATGCATCCGCACTGATCTGATTATTAGTGATATTGGTGCCTGTGGTGATTGAGAGGTCGGTAGCTTTCAGGTCTGCGGCTCCAAGAATGCTGTAGGTGCCGTTGGTTTTGAGATCTACAATGCCACCACTGATGACGCCGCTGACGGTGATGGTACCGTTGTTCAAAGTACTCGAAGGATTGAGTATGGGACTGCCGCCTTGAAGCTGGCCGTTGGCAAGATAGGTCACCGCCCCGGTGGAGGTGGGCTGAGCGGACGCTAGCAGTATATCGCCGACTCCCGTGCCGCCTGAGCCGGAATCCGTATCGATTGATCCGACGGTGATGGCACCGCCTCCAAAAATTCTGACATTGCCGTTCAACCCGTTGCCAAAGCCGTCAGCGACTATGTTGCCTGCAGTGACTGCGCCGCTTCCGATTCCAGAGCCTGCAAATGCGGCCATGAGGATGTTGCCGCCGTTGTTGTCGCCGGACGTCGCATTTGTGTTGATTGTCATACCGGTCAGGTTGATGGAGCCACCGGTAGCGGTACCACCATTGAAGGTCGTGTCGACAGCCGTCTGGGTGCCGGGTAGGGGACCCGAATCTGTCCCGGCGGAGGTGATGTTAGCCCCGGCGATAATATTGAGAGGAAATCCGGAGGCGCTTGCGCCGCCATTGTTGGTGCTTATTCGAAAACCGTTGGTTCCGGTGATGTTACCGCCGGCTATGATTGTCAGATCGGCGGCGACATCCAGGTTGCCGTTGATCAAAATGTTGCCTACGTTTTTAAACGTAGGATCTACCAGGCTGGTATTGCCAATTGAGAGTGTGTCGGAATTAGCCCCAAAGTGTACCGCGTAGCCTTCGCTTTCTACGTTGCCTGTCACATTACCGACATTGGCTTCAATCGTGCCGTCTCCAGCGTTCAGTCCAAGAGTACGGCTGAGGAAATCGCCGCCGTTGACATAGGTGTTGGAGCTACCGTTGTAACCGGAATGACGAACATTGATCGCACCGTTTTGCGCGGCAACCGTGCCACCGGCGTTGTTGATTGTCAGATCGGAGTCACGCGCGCCGTCTAGAGTGACATTGCCGTTGAGCGATTCTATCCTTCCAATGTTGCTTAACGAGCTGCCGGCGATCAGAGTCAGTCCGCCTCTCGACGATATATCACCCTGGTTGGTTATGTGACCGTTGGCCTGCAGAGTGAGGTCGACATCGGAGGTTATGTGTGCGCCGGTGGCGTTGAGAATATTTTCTGCTCTGACGGCGCCTGCTCGACCCCTCGCGTCACTGTCATAGGTATGCACGGTGCCATAGTTGTTCAAGTCTCCGAGCAATCTGAAGTCTGAGCCGCGAGAAAAGTCACCATTGGCGGTGACGGTCGCAGGCACTACGAGATCGGACGCTTTGAGGACGTCCTTGCCGGAGGTTAGCGCGCTCAAGTCGACATTACCGCCGGTTGCCGCGCCATTGTTAGCGACCTCTATTGTCTGTCCGTTGCCGGCTAAGACTTGTTTGACCGCCACATACTCAGCGGCTGAGACCTGGCTACCCGCCGCGACAGTCTTCGTTTCGCCTCCGAATGATATGGTTACCGGACCGTTCTTCAGCAGTTTTTCACCGAGTGTTATATTGCGCTCACCCGATGAAAGGTCGAGGTTGACCCCACGCGATAAGTTAGCGAGATTTCCTCGATTGTTAATCTGAAAGGTGGCATTTCGAACATCTAGCCGATTCAATCTGACATTATCAATGCTGTGTCGCGCATTGTGCACGGACGCTCCGGCTCCAGGTGGTATGACACCAATTGTGGTGCCACCACCAGCATTGCCGTTACGCATATGTTCGCGGAACATCCTTCGCACGGTTGAGCGGTCTAGTCCCGAATTGTTGGCCTTGAACTCACGAAATTCGTGCTGAGCAGCGTTAGCGCTTTGGGCGGAACCAAGCAATAGTGATGCCAGAATTGCTGCAGACCAGTTTTTGAAAAACGATTGTCTGCTTTTAACTGCTTTGTTGCTCATTCTCGATTCCTCTAGTGAGTTGCATGTGCATAAGTGAGGTCAGCCTCCAAAGGATGGCAACTGACCCCGAAGCGCGTTGTACGCTACTGCCGGTTTCATTCCGATGATCTAATTCCGGTCAGTTGAGCGATCCAAAACAGGCTCGATAAAATCGTCCGAATGACAACCTCTCGCAGCTGTATACTTCTTCAACGCGCTTAGAATGCTAACACGCTAGTCAAGTTGTTTCTTTAAAAAGGGATCCCCCAGATACCCATTCCTGAAAGGTCCGGCACGGTTTGACCATAAATGCTTGGAGCGAAATCCTCGGCGAAGGTGTTTTTACGACCAGCTAATTTGGTTTAATTGTCCAAATTCGAATAGCCAAGGCTGGTTTATCAACCTTAGTTATGAGATTCTCTCTAATTGGTTGGCAAAGCGGGAATAATGCGGTCGGTCGGCTCGAAAGAATAGAGCAGTTTTATAGGACATGTCGGGTTTTAAAGATTGGTTTTTGGCTGGTCTCAAACCAGGCGCCACGCAGGTTCATCATCAGGACCGCTGGTGGCGGGTTATGTGTCTGACTGGAGTGGATTACTTTTCCACCCTCGGTTACCAGCCTGGTATTGCTTTTTTGGCAGCTGGTGTATTGTCGCCGATCGCAACTATCATTCTTGTGCTCGTCACCTTGGTCGGTGCCTTGCCAGTCTATTGCATCGTTGCCAAAGAAAGCCCCTATGGACAGGGCAGTGTCGCGATGCTGGAGCGGCTATTGCCGGGCTGGATGGGCAAAGCAATGGTGCTCGCGCTGCTCGGATTCGCGGCGACTGCTTTTATCATCACCATAACGCTGTCTGCTGCTGACGCCACAGCTCATATTGTTGAAAACCCGATCATTCCAGACACCTGGGGACATCACCGCGTGGAGGTGACATTAGTGCTCATCGCCTTGCTGGGAGCGTTGTTCCTCAAGGGCTTCCAGGAGGCGATCGGACTTTCTGTCTTCATCGTGGTGATTTATCTGGTACTTAGCGCTTGCATCTTGATCAACGGATTGCACCAGCTTTTGTTCGTACAGCCTCAACTCTGGTCTAACTGGAGTGATCAGGTCTTCAAGCAGTACAAGTCTATAGAGGTCATGATCGGTGTTTCGCTGTTGATGTTTCCAAAACTGGCGCTTGGATTATCCGGATTCGAAACGGGCGTCGCGGTATTACCCCTGGTGAAGGGTGATGTCGGTGATACTCCAGAAAACCCAGCAGGAAGGGTACGCAACGGGCAAAAGCTTCTCGCTGCTGCTGGTCTGATTATGAGTTTTTTCCTGATACCCAGTAGTATCGTCACAACTTTGCTGATTCCAGCGCCGCTCTATCAGGTCGGTGGAGAGGCGAATGGACGTGCGCTCGCCTACCTCGCTCACACATACCTGGGGAATTGGTTTGGTACCGCATATGATGTCAGCACTATCTTGATACTCTGGTTCGCCGGGGCGTCTGCTATCGCGGGTTTGCTTAGTCTGGTGCCGAAATACCTGCCACGATACGGGATGGCACCCGGTTGGGCTGCTGCGATTCGCCCGTTAGTGGTCTTCTTCACTACCGTTGCTTTCGGGGTCACTATTCTTTTTGAAGCTGGTGTGGACGAACAGGCTGGCGCATATGCAACAGGTGTTCTCGTTCTTATCACATCGGCGGCCATCGCGGCTACAATCACTGTATGGCAGCAGAAACTGAGACGAAGGTACTATTTCCTTCTCGTCAGCATCATCTTCGTTTATACCTCTTTTGCCAACATGTCTGAGCGCCCGGAAGGATTGCAAATCGCGATCTTCTTCATCTGCACGATACTGGTAGCGTCGGTGGTGTCGCGTGCGTTGCGCGCAACGGAGCTGCGAGTTGAGAAAGTTCATTTCGATGCTAAGGCATTGTCTTTCATTGAGCAGGCACTGACCAGCCACTATGGCGAGATCAGGCTACTCGCCCACAAAGCCGGAATGAAGGATTTCAGAGATGACGAATTGCGATCGCGATTTGTGCACAGCATTCAGCAGCCGGAAGGAGAATTTATTTTCCTAGAGGTCAGGCTGTCGGATGCTTCGGAGTTTTCCGAAGACTTGCTGGAGGTAACCGGTCATGAGGAGAGCGGTTACAAGATCCTGCGATGCTCGAATCCGGCTGTCCCGAATGCCATCGCTGCAATTCTTCTAGAGATTCGCGATCGCACGAGGAAGATTCCACATGCATACTTCGGATGGACACAAGGTCACCCGATTCAACACATGATCAGGTACATTTTCCTTGGGGAAGGAGAGACTGCTACGCTCACGCGAGAGATACTGCGTGGCGCAGAACCGTATGAAGATAAACGACCGATTGTGCATGTCGCATAGTGGAACTATCAATCTCAGGTAAAAAGCAACATGAGTAGCGACCAAAACGACAAAGAACGTCCCAAAGACCTTGCTGGTAGACCAGAGGAAAGTCAATCCGATAAGACGGTGGCGCGGGAGTTGCCGCAGGCAGTGGAATCGAAGGAGGCGAAGCCCGATAGTGGCGATGTTGAAGCTGCGACAAAGCAGGCTGAGGCAAAAGTAAATGAACAGAGTGGTGATACCGTCACTGGTGGTACTCAGTCGACGGCTGGAGCGAACGGCTCAGTCCAGGAAAAAGCTGAAAACCCGAACAAGGATGCGAAGACTGAGGGCTCTAACCAAGCTATCCAAAATTCCGGCGAGAACAAAGAGGCGGCGTCCAGCGCGAAGAGCGCGACCGGTAGCGCTGACGCTGATGAGAAGCCCGAGCAATCAACCAGTGCTAAGGTAAACGCTGGAATTTCGAACTCGGACCCTGCGACAGGTAAAAGTCAGGAAGATACGGATCCTCTACTCAAGGAAACCCGGGATGATGAATCTGTGCGACCAGACGCGCACCCCTCCGACAGCACGGCGCCGAAGACTCCAGGAGATAATACGTCTTTTGAGCGGATCAATCCGAAGGATACCGCGGCAAACACATCTGTTGAAAAGGAGGCTGCTGGCGACGGCGCGAAAGAAGGCAGTGTGGGCGAAGCCGATCGAGAATCGAGCAAACGAAGCCTGGATTCGATCAACTCTCGTCAAGGAGAAAGTCCGCAGTCGCATTCAGCCACAGCCTCGACAGCCGCTCGTCAGGAAGAAGAACCTCGTCCTTCGCCAGATATTCAAGAACCGTCTAGCCGGTCCAGTTCCCAACCAATTTCGCCGGCCTCGATGCCTGGCTCAGCCAGCCAATCGCTTGGGATTCAACCTGCGGCTCGAATAGACGTTGCCTCGCAATCTAATGGAGCCGTTCTTCCCAAAGTCGCACAACGCCACTCTTTGTCGGGTATTCCTCCGGTGGTTCCGAAGCCGGCACCCCCCCAACAGCAATTGCAATCGAGCGTTTCACCTTCTCCTTCGGCTGCTGCTTCTACTCCTACATCCGCACCTACACCTGTGTCTACGTCTGCGCCTGCGCCTGCGCCTGCGCCGAAACCTGCGGCGCGACAGCCCGTACGAAACGATGCTGACGAGCTTCCGCAGACGGTAGCCGAACGCCTCAAGCTGATAAAAGATCGTGCCTTCGAAGCGACTCTCGAGCCTAGCCCGCTTTCAAAACCGATTCATCCTTCACTGGATGAAACTTCGACCCATCTTGTAATCGAATCGGTCCGAAACCTCCTCATCGCAAAGGAAGAGTTCCTCGGGCGAGAAGAGTTGATGCGAGCCTCTCGCGAACTAGCTAGAGTTGTTCCCTATAATCTAGAGGCCTGGCGGCTGCATGCTGATCTTCTGATTAGTGCGCTTAACCAACTGGAAACGCGACAGATTCAACCGGACGAATCGCTGCGGCTGCTGACGGTTCCGCTTAGAGAGGCGGACCTACGCGATGCTGCCGAGGCCGCTTTGCGGGAATGCGCTCACTATGCATCTAGCAGTGAGCAACGAATAGCGCTTATAGATGAAGCGAATCGTGTTCGACGACGGACTTGGCTGTAAGGAGTCAAAAGAAGTGAGTACTGAAACACAACAGGAGCCGAAAGTCGATGCGGGCAAGCAACAGGAGACGCTTCGACACATAGTTAAAACTGTGTTTGCTGATAAAACACCGGTTCGTCTTCGTCTCTGTCTCTTAAGCAGCTGTGTAGTAGCCTTGACCTTCTACTTCTGGGCAGAGAATGCGATTCGGTCGCATGAGTTTGCTCTCGTCACTGTTGGAAAAAATTCCGCACCATCAGTAGTGGCGGCAAATTTAATCAAGGGTGGTTTGTTGAAGATGGATGCCAGCCTTGCCAATCAGTTGTTGCTGAAGGAGCAAGACGCGGATTTTCAAGAATCGTTTAATCATTTTGAAACGGCAAGGACTACAGCGTGTCAGCAGCTAGTAGTGGCGTCCGCCAATATAACTTACGGACCTCTGGAGATTAAGCCGATCGAGCAAATCAATCTCTCACTCGGTCGGTATCAAATGCAGGCGCAAAAGACTCGAGACCTCTACCGGCTGCGGCCAGGTCCAGAGGTCTTGAAGGCCTACAGAGAAGGACTGGCGATTCTCAACGAAGAGCTGATTCCTGCTGTGGACCTGCTCGGAAAAGTAAATGACGACAAGCTCGAGTCTACATTCGGCGCGGAAAGCGCGCACTCAGCCATGCGGTGCAGCTTAGTGCTGGTGGTTGGTTTTGCCCTGATAGCAATTCTGGGGCTCACTCAAATTTTCTTGTTCATCAGATTTCGCAGAATTATCAACCCGTTGTTGGCGGCTGCCACGGTAGTGACATTTGTTTTTGTCAATCATCTATACAACGAGTTGACCCACAGTGCTGGAAAACTCAAAAAAGCTAAAGAGGATTCCTACGACTCAATTGTTGCTGTATTAAACGCTCAATGCAGCTTGTATGAAGCGAATGTGGCACAAAGTCGCTGGCTACTCGATCGCAGTCGTGCCGATCACTATGAGCGGCAATTCAAAAAACACATGAATAACATTGCGACGTTTAACGGTGAGCATGATATCACCGCCAGTATCGCCCTGGCGCACAAGCAGTTGGCCGATAACGAGAAGGTCAATTTGCCGGGCCTCTCGGGTGCGCTTGCGAAAGAAATTTCCAATATAAGATTCGAGGAAGAAGGGCAAACGTCGGTCGAAGCACTTCAAGTATTGAAGGAGTATCTAGACGCAGATGCTAGAATGAGGTCCTTCGAAAATTCCGGTCAGCATGAGCCTGCGCTGCGATCCGGGTTGGGTTATCATCCATTTGCTGCTAAGTATTCGTTCACAAAACTGGATGATGCTTTTAACCGATTGGTGAAGATCAACGAGAATCACTTCGAAGATCAAACAAGCGATGCTGCCAAAGACCTGGCTGGCCTGCAATCGCTTGCCAGACTTTACTTGTTATTTGTAACGGTCTGCATCTATTTTGGCTTGAGCCCACGTCTGGCAGAGTTTAGAAAGTAGGCTGAGCGATCGTTTACGTGGTCAATCAGTCGTCGATCGATCCATGAGCTGGCTCTCAGTTTCTATCTTTCAGCGAGGCTCTCGGGCTGAACTGGAATGAATAAAGGAAAATCGAATTCGTATCAATAAAGTGCTAAAATTCTGGGCTCTCGTAACACGCCCGGCAACGATGCTAATAGACTCGCTGTGATTACAGGCAGATCGACGCAGACATATATGAAAAACCTCGCCTCTATCGCTTGTGGCGTGCTTATTTCGCTTGTGGCCGCTCCGCTTCCGGCTGAGTGTCAGACGATGGTTGCGAAAAAAAACGATGCAGGCAAGTCGATGATGTTGGCAAAGGACGCCGATGCCAACACACTGGATGAGCCCAAGCAGATTTTGCGGACCGGTATAGACCTCTGTGAAACTGGTTGGGCTGCCAATTCTCACCAATTGGCGGAAACAATCGGAGTCATGCCTATTCTGGACGAGATAGAAAAGTTGCGCGCCCAGATTGCAGGTATGCCGGATGCTTCTAGTATCGAGCGTATCGCAGCGAGGCAAGACCTTAACGACCGAATTCTCAAAGCCAGTCTGATAGTGCAGCGAACCAGTCTGGATGTGGATTTTACCATCGCTGAAATTGCGGCCGAGCAAGAGATATATGCTGAGATGCTCGCGACCTATCTCGATGCTCGCGACAAAGCGCTCGCGAAAACAAACGCCTTGAGCTTTATCAGTAACGGCGCCTTGTGGGCCGTCTGCGAAGGTCTAGCGATTCCCACCTACAAGCAGCCACGCTACGCCATTCCATCCGGAATCACTGGAGTGCTTGCCGGAATCATCCCCTCAGCAGCATCGATGTACGCTATGAAGCAGGTCTCCGGAAAGAAGAAAGCGTCGGAAGCAGACCCCAATATGTTAGCCAAGTTCTTCGGTTACCCGACTACAGCCGATATTGATTATCCCGACTCGGTTTGGCAGTTTCTCAATCAGGTCCCCGCCGGTGATAAAAAGCAAAAATCGAGGCGTGAGCAGCTCATCGATAGTTGGATCGAAGACTCGAACATTGTTGCGTTTACCGACAGGAAATCAAAGCGCCAGCTCGACATAATGACAGCATCTGCTGCGCAGAAGAAGGGTTTATCCATAGATACTTTGACTGCCAGAAAAGTCATGTTGCAGAGGCTCGCTGCAGAAATTCTGAAGATGAAGCGCCCACTGTTGGAGATCGCCATGGTTATTCAAGGCGACAAATCTACGACCGCTTACGTTGGAAAAGATAAACAGCATATAAGCACTAAGAACAGTTCGACTAACTAGCATTTCACGCTCCGACCTTCATGGGCGCGGTGGCACAGTCGCACATTCCATAGGTCACGTGGTGCTGAAATCATAGCAATGCGCTGAAATTGTTGTGTCTCGCGCCTACGGAAAGTCCACTGTCTGCAGTTTGGGTACCAAATTGTCACTCTATATTCGCACAATATCAGAACGTTCGACACTTCGCGGCGAAACATAATTACTAGTAGGCGCGAAGTTTTCGCGGTGACAATATCCCAATTGCTGAAAAGAAATTTTCTCTGCAATGGCCCGTTTTTAGACCCTTGCGAGTTTTGCTTCCAAACCGATTTGTCGAAATTTCTCAAAGCACCGTGTAGTTGCACTTGGGACGATGGATATTCAGAAAGCAGGCGTTAGTTTGACGCCTTAGATTTTGCGTCCGTTCCGAAGGGAAGTTTGGAGGATGTATACAATGTGGGACAACGAATCGGATCTTGGAAAGAAAAATGTTGGTGATCTGGTCTTCGAGCCGGAAGATAATAATGAAACTTCGTCGACGATCGAGCGGTCGCCTTTTCATGAAGAACTGGCTGCCGAGCAGGGAATGCCGGAGCCACCTAAGGCCGACGATCAAAATGGTGCCGGGCTGGAGAAGAATGACGTCAAGCCGGCCGAGCAGGCACAGCCAGAACAGGCCCGACCGGAGCGACAACGTCCGGAGCAGCCTGCGGTCAGGGATGTCAAGGAAGTTCCGTGGGTGGAACTCGAAAAAGAGGGAAATGATACCTCCAATCTGGAAGGATTTAAAGCCGCTCGTACGGAGATGATAAGGCGCCTGGACGAAGCGATGTCGCCTGAGCAATACAAACAGTCGATCGAATCAATCCCGATTTTATTGAAGGCGCTCAAGGAGGGAAAGGCGTTAGCCACAGGACGAGATGGGCAGAAGATTCTATTGGACAAAGACCTGACCCCGGCGGAGCGATTGCGCTTTCACGATGCGATTGAACACGACCTCAGCATCATTGCTCAGCAAGCTGTAATTCGAATGGAGTTTTCTCAGCTATTGTACAGGTCGAAGCAATACGCCGATGCGGAGCAAGTCGCTAAGGATGCTATCGAGAAGGCCGACGTGCTCCCGCTCGAAATGATCGAGCAGACCGGTAAGCAGTTGCTTGAAGACCTCAAGCATATTTCCGATCCGGTCACACGCGATGCTATGCGAAAACGAGCTATAAGTTATTCGCGCAGCACGGGAGAACCGTCTCTTTACCGGATGCCGCTCATGACCAGAAAGGGTCTTGCAGCGATGTATCTCGGCGCAGAGGTCGAACTGCTTCCGAACGGAAAAACCGCGTCGATAGCCATGGGTCGCAACGTTTTGTTCAAACCGGATAAGGCCTATGAGCTCGCCAAAGAGACGAGAGCGAAAACAAAAGAACTGCTCGGGTTCGATCCAATGGATGAAAAAGCGGCGATGCAGGATCCATCGGTGGCCACCATATACGGTTCTATCATGGAGGTGTTGGATAACCCTAAGAAATACAATCTCTTCAAGCTCGTCGATGAGAACAAGCTCGAGAACCTTTATCGAGAGCTCAAGCAATCTAGCGGATTTGAGAACATGCTCGTGGATGTTGGTGTCGTCACCCTTGTCGCAGGAGCGCTCTGTCTGTCCAGGAGTCCGAAGACCCATGCCGCGATTGAGCGTTTGCTCGGTCGCTCCGCAAATGCGGAGGCGATTGCGCCGACTTTGAGTAAATCACTCGGTTTTGGTACCGCCCTGGTTGGGGCACCGTTGCTTCGGCATTACGGCTTCGAGGCATTGTCCGGTGTAAAGGAATCATGGTCTGACACCGGCATTCACGTGATTGGCTCGTTGGCCGCGGCAGAACTCGGTGGTCGCTTACTCGGCAAGGGCAGCATGATAACCGGATCGTCGGGTAGAGGACTGCGCGCACTTGAAGGATTTGATGCTATTGCATCGAGTGAATGGCTTGGTCTGCATGGCTACGAGACGACTGGTAAAGTTGCCGATCTACTTATTGCAAATGGTCATACGAAAGAAGCAGCCATTTTGCTAAAACTACCGAGAGGAACAGCATTAGCATCTGAGGCCGGACTGAAGGCGCTCGAGGTAGCTGAGCTGACTCAGTCTAGAATGAGCTCTGTCGGCAAAGCGGTGTCAATCGATCAAAAGGCCGCGTCGGGCATAGACCATTCAAAGCTCGCCAAGTCGCTCGAGTCTAAAGGGACCAAGCCAATTACGGATGTTAATGGTCTTGTCAAACAGTTGCAGGAAGATGCTCAGCTTCTGAGAGAAGTTGATGGGAAAGGGCTTCGCAGGGGGACTTCGATAAGCGAGGCGCTGGGCAACAAGGCAATTACTTCTGAGGGCGGCAGAATTGAAGAACGACTGACGGAGCTCGGTGTTGAAAATGTTGGGCAAGCGCGCGATTTGCTGAAGAGCCTTGATAAGGGTTTGGAGAGCCAGTTTCCCAAGCTCCACGAGTTGCAGAAGGCTAATGCTATAGGCGGAACTACCTCATTGGCTGAGGTGGCTCGCATGACCAGTCATGCCTTCGATGGACCCGGAATGACCCGACTAATCAAACTATTGCCAGAGGCAGAACGGCCCGCAATCTTAAGTGATCGGACACTCTACGCACTTTCCAGGGGCGAAAAGCCGCAATCAAAAATTTCTCAGATGGTGGCGGAGCAGTACAATCCGCACGGTTTGGCGCCGGGTCCGGAGTTTTACAACGTACCGACAGGTAATGCTTTGAAGAACACAGCTTGGGGCACCTCTCTGAGAGGTGCTGCCGGGACGGTTCTTACATACAATACGATAGTGAAGGCATGGGACCAAATGGAGTATGTCAATCCGAACACAGGCACCAACTATACATTTGCCGAAGCTCTACAGGAAGCTCATCTTCCCGGACTCAGCGATCAAAACACGCCTGAAGTGCTTCGACTGATTAATGCCGTAGGCGCCGGGAGCCCCGGACAAATATTCCTCGCTTCTTTGATGATACGTCCAGGCGCCATCGCCAAACCTGTTTGGTCCGACGCTTCGTTATCGACGACGAGCAAGCTCTGGAGATCCAGCCCTTTTTCACCTAGCGCTTGGAACAACTGGAATGCCGGAATCTTTTCGAAGCCGGGTATGGGAAGTGCTGGCGCCCTCAGCGGAGCGCTCTACGAGCCGGCCAAAAATGCCCTGGCTGAAGGAAGCGAGCATAAAAGCCGGATGAAGAGCATGTTGGAAAATGTTCAACGGCCGATTGAAAATCAGGCAGCGCCAGCGAAGTAGTGAGTTCAACCGGTTCACGCGTCCAGGAGCCAATGTAGTGACAAGAACTAAGATGGCTCCTGGCGCTCCATTGCAGAGAGGGGCTACACCTGTCCGCGCCAGTCCGACTGAGCGACTTGCTCCCAGCGTTGTCTAATTTTCTCGAACCGGCTCTTGCTCAATAGCCCGGATGAGAGTAGCCGGGCATTTTCCTTCCATCGACCCGGCTTCTTGGTGCCGACTATGGCGGTGTGAACACCGGGTACCGACAGCGTAAATTTCAACGCCACCTCGACCGAGTGCTCCGGATCTCCATTGATGAAGTCGTACTTCAGCTCACCTAGCCGCATCCAGTAGTCTTCGTAATAGAAATTGTCCGGCTTCTTTTTATAGCGCCAGGCGGCATTAGCAATCGGACGCTTCGCGATCACTCCCATTCCTTTTTCAACCGCTTTCGGAATCGTGAGCGAAATGCTTTCTTGATCGGCGATGCTGACCGATGTTTGAAGCGTATCAAACTCACCGGTTGCGATGGCAAAGGCTGCATCCGTGTGATCGCCGCTGTATCCGATGAATCGTGTTTTTCCTTTGGCTTTGGCGTCTTTCAACGCACGAATCACATCGCCTTTCTTCAATATATCGGCTTCGCAACTATGCAATTGAACAAGATCGACATGGTCCACCTTCAGCCGTTTCAAGCTCCGATCTATGCTGGCTGTGATCTCATCGTAGGTCCAGGCGGGGATTGTATAGTCCTCTCCATGACCTGCTTTGGTGAAGAGAAAAAAGTCATCGCGACGGTGTGCCACAGCTTTGCCAATCAACTCCTCGCTGCCCATATAGCACTCTGCGGTGTCGATGACATTAAGCCCCTCGTCGATAGCGGCCATGAGCAGCCTTTCGACGTTCTCTCGAGAAGCACCCTCAAAGCCAATCTCGGCGCCTCCGAATCCCAGAATGCTGACTTCCATGCCAGTTTTGCCAAGCATGCGTTTTTCCATTAGATACTGACCTCGCGACTTGCAAAGTGAACAGAGCGACTCTAGATGGGGAAGATATACTCTTGATAAAGATGTGGCAATACCTTCGAGATGATAGAATCGATGTCTATAACCGCCAGGGGGCATAAATGGTGAAATTCAGGCAGCGGCTTGCGATCGTCCTGACTGTCATATTCGCAACCATTTTGCCCGCAGCTTCACAGGACACTCCATCTGGTCGAGACTCGCAAGGCGGCGGTGCAGTCGCTCGTAAATTCAAGCGCGTCTCTTTTCCGAAGGACAGATTTTCGATTTTACTGCCCGGAGACTACTTTACGGCAGAAAAAGGGTCTGACATTCGTACGTACACGTGTACAGACTATCCCCATGGCTTGCTGTCCGTCATGTGCGCGCTCGCTCCGGAGCAGTCGGCTTTTAGCCAGCAAGTTTTGAAGCAGCTGGTGGACAAGCTCACGCCGAACAAGAAATCAATCGACAAAGAGTCACCGATCAAAATTCAGGACAACGACGGTACTGAATGGCAGATAACCAACAATGGCGATGCGCCGCAGGCGGGCTGCCTCGTACGCGGATTGATCGTCGGTCGCCGTTTGTACATCATTATGGCTTATGGAACGAAACCATGGTTGGAATCTGATGCGATCAAAGGATTCATGGATTCTTTCGAGGTGTCAAGGTGAATGCGATCAGAGTTCTACTCCCGATACTGTATATGGTGCTTTGCTGCAACCCGGCTTCGGCGGGTGACTCTGTCTCGGCGATTGTAGAGAGTCAATCTGTAAACCAGGAAGCTGCTATTGAAAAACAGATTGAAGAGTTCGTTCTTCAATATTTCGATAAGGCGAAAATCACCCGCAACGACAAGAAAATTCATTTCGAGTATAAGACAAAACCGTATCAGAATCCAGCGCACAGGCAGGAACTCGGTCCCGATTACGGTGGTATCGTTGGTGATCTGGAGTTCCGTAAAGGCAGGTATCAAGGCAAGACCAATTTGCCTTTGACCTATAACGAGCACGCCGCGTTCTCGGTGATGTTGATGGCACCATACCTGGCCGGAGAAGATTGCCACCTCTATACGAAGCTGGCTTACGCCGCCGATATACCTGAGGATTTTGTCGAGAGATTCTCGAAGCTTCTCAAGAGTTTTGAAACAAATCAAAACTCAGTAATTGGTGAAGATGCTGCATCTGGTGTAGCACCAGGGAAAGGAATTGCAGGTCTTCCTACCGATTCTCAAGCCGATGCAAAGAACAAAGCGGATGCTGCCATAGCGGATGGTCTTGCTAATATTCTTAGCAGCGCCGGAGCGACCACACAGGCGACGGCAGAAATGACGCAGCCGCGAGGATTCCTCTGGAAAGCCACAAAAGGAAAGGAAGTATTATACATCCTTGGTACTATCCATGGTGCTATCACCAAGTTCTATCCGCTGCCGACCGAAATCGATCAAGCTTTCGACACGTCGAAGCATCTGATGGTTGAAATAGCAATCGACAAAACTGATACGTCCAAGGCATCAAAGTTTCGGGAGCAACTAGGAGTGTATGCTCCGCCGGATCATCTGAGCAAACATTTGTCTAAGGAGACCAAGGAAGTGTTCGAACGCTACCTCTCCTGGGCCGGCGAGTCCTGGGCGATGTACGAGAAATACAGACCCTGGTTCGTCGCGGAGACAGCGTCGCAATCCAAACGCTGGCGAGGTGATGACTTTCGCTCTTCGCTCGGGCTCGACCTTTACTTCATCGGGCGCGCCAGAGAAGAAGGCAAAGCGATAACAGACCTCGAGACTGTGGAGCAACAGCTCAGCATCGACGCCAATCTTTCCGAGGCGGCTCAAGACAAGCTTTTGCAATCTTCACTCCTCAGTTTCAAGGAGTTGAATCAGGAGACGACCGATTTGCTCGACGCCTGGAAAAATGGTGATGCAACAAAGATGGAGTATCTTTCAACGCGTCACTATCGCAAGTTTCCCGAGCTTCGCGAGTATGAAAAACGGCTTCTGGACGACCGCAACGTCGGGATGGTCGCGAAGGTTCAACAGCTCATGAAGGTCAAACCTGGTCCGCATTTTGTCGCTGTTGGAGCCGCCCACCTCGTCGGTAAGATGGGTCTGATCAATCTTTTCAAACAGGCTGGATTTGATGTCGTGCAAGTTAGTTCTGCTGCCGCCGTATCTCCGGTTGCCCAATCGCCGTCGGACGCACTTCCAAAACAAGGTTTTCCCGAGGGATTTCGGATGTGGTTTCCCGTCGAGCCGAGAAGGGTCAAGGAAGGAGCCACTCTCCGATACGAGGTCTACGAGGTGCCTTTCGGTTGCTACATCATGTGCATTTTTACGGCTCCGACCGACCCATCGGAATGGGGTGTTCCCGGACCTCTCATGCTGGATAGAATGGTGACTGGATTCAAGCCGGTCACAAAGCGCTCGATAACACTCCAGGGTTATCCTGGACGAGCGATCACATGCAAGGACATGAGTTTTGCGGGGCTGAAATACACCGAGGTCAGAACACCCGTGAAGAAGCCGGGCGCAGCTGGTAAGAGCGCGAGAACGCCGCCGCCGAAAGGCGTCGGACAGGGCGCAGGAGCTTCTGCCAAGCGAGTAGACCCTTTGGGCGGATTCCTCTGGGGAAAGAATTTTGCCCAGGCCCAGACGAAAGACTGGAAAGCTAACATCCGGGCATATTTAGTGGGACGAAAGATTTTCGTCCCTTGCGCCTTCGGTACGAAAGAATTCCTTGATTCGAACAATGTCCAACAATGGTTTGATTCGCTTGAATTTACTTCGAATTGATAGAATGACTTTTACTCATTGATCGGAAGAGTTTACTAAATGCGGTTCGCCAGATTTGCGTCGAAAGCCACAATAATTGTTTCGCTGAGCGCATTTATTTTGCTGCCCCAGGGGTTCGCCGCGGAGACTACTTCCAACGGCATCGATTCCATTGAAAGCCGGCTGGTCGAGCTGCTCAAAGAGTATTACACCAAGGCTAAGGTGACGAAGGAAGCCAACAAAATACATTTTGAATACAAGGTCCGTCCATTCATGACCGGCAACCGGCAGGAGATGGCTCCGGATTTCGCTGGTATCATGGGCGATATCGAGTTGAAACCCGGGCGATACGAAGGCAAGGCGCAGCTGCCACAAAATTACAACGAGTATAATTTTTACTCGGTCATTTTGATGGCGCCTTACTCATCGAAGGACAATGGACATTTTTATACTCGCCTGGCCTATCCGCCTGATGCCCCGCCGGAATTTTTGGATCGTTTCAAAGATCTCGTGAATGAGACCGGCGATAAAGTCGGTACACCGGTCGCAGCCGTTAAGTCTACTACCGCTGCCGCTGGCGAGACCAAAACTTCCTCTGGGACTTCCGGCGAATCGAAATTGTTCTTCTGGAAAGCGCGTCGTGGAGAAGATACCGTGTTCCTGCTGGGGACGATACCATTTTATCGTGACGACAAGAATTTGTTTCCACTTTCAGGCGAAATCGAGAATGCGATCAGCAGCGCCAAATCGATTGTTGTTGATACTGTCGATTTGCGCAACGCATTGCCGTACTCAGCTCCGACCATTCGCCTCAACGATGGAGATCAACTATCCAAGCATCTTTCGCCTTCCAGCCGCCAGGCGATGAATTCGTTTCTCGCCTGGTCGGGTGAGACGATGGATATGTATGATTTTTGGAAACCGTGGTTCGCTGCCGTAGCATTCGAGTCCTCGCTGTTTCGACTGGATGGTTTTAGACGGATTGACTGGGATAAAGAGTTGTTAGCATCTGCTCGGAAGGCTTCGAAGCCCGTTGTCGAGGTGGACTCCGCCGATGCGAAGATCAAAATCTACGATAGTCTGCCTGAGGATGTGCAGAATCATTTACTGCAACTATCGATTCACGACCTCATGGACTTCAAAGACACGCAGATGGCGATGGACGAAGCCTGGCGTGATGGTGACGAGGAAAAAATGCAGACTGCGGTGACGCGGGCCCAGCGGGCGAATCCGCAATTGCTTGGTGCCGTGGAGCAGGTCCTGGATCAACGATCCGAAAACGCCAACAGTCGTATAGAAGAGCAATTGCGCAGTACCAAAGGCCCGGTATTCGTTTCTATGGATGCGAAGAGCTTGTTGGGCGGACATGGCTTGCTTGCGCGCTTGCGGCAAAAAGGATTCGCCGTAGAGCAGGTTTTCGGTAGTGCGAGTGGAACAGTAGCCAAGCCGCCTTCTCCGTCGGCGCCGGATCCGATTGCGACATTCGGTGGTGTTCGATTGAGTCGATACACCTATCCTGAAGGTAAGTTCTCCATCTTACTTCCGGGCAAACCAATCATGAAATTCAGCAACAGATCGGGCATGCGGCAAGTTGAATACATCTATCCGGACACGCAAGGTGCCTATTGTGTCGGCTACATAATTCTTCCCAGTCAACCGGTACCGGCTGCCATACCTGCTGCGTTCGAAGCGACGTCCAGAGCTTTGCGCACTGAATATGGAACGCTGGAATACAAGCAGTCTCCCGCGAGTCTGCAAGGTTATCCCGGCCGGATTATCAACATAACGAAGATCAAGGGAAAACCCGACTGGGGTGTTCATGTCCGCATGTTCGTCGCCAATCGTTTTCTCTACATTCTCGCTGCTGAGGGCACATCGGCATGGCTGAGGTCGCCAAACGTGCACAAAATTTGCAACTCTCTGACTCTTACAACACCTGGCAATGAGTTGGATGGACGTTATTCACTCTACCTTCAGAATCCCAGTGATGCGAAATGGATGAGAAGTGAGATAGTTAACCCTGGTACCGCTAGTGGTGTGCTTTGGGGAAATGGCGGCGAGACCGAACGACACACAGCGCCTGCGCATTCGGCTGGAAATGAGTGGGATGGAGGTAATTGATGAAGAGACGACCTCGTCCTGTCTGGGCCACCGTGGCGATATTCAGCCTCGTGGCGGGTTATTCAGTGTTGTCGCCACAGGCGCGGGCTAACGAACTGGCGTGGCGGACGTATAACGAGGCTGGAGAGAACTTTGTCAAACAGAGGCGATATGCCGATGCGGAGCAGGTGCTAATCCATGCTCTCGAAGCCGCCAAAGAGACGAAGTCCAAAGAGCATTTGCGGGCAAGTCTCGAGCTCCTCATTAAAGTGTACGATAGTCTAAAGAAGGTTGAAAATGCAAAGTCTGCGAGGGAGCAACTTTCGATACTTGGTTTTCCCGTGCCACCACTGCCGGTGGAAGCGGCGCCGGCGACAGCGCCCGCGTCGGCAGCAGCCTTGCCCGTAGCAGCCTCGTCAGCACAAGGTCAAACAGGCGTTCGGTCCGCAGTTCCGGCCACCGGCATTGGGCAGGGTGCTCAATCGTCTGGACAGCCTGGCAAGACAGCATTTGTCGGATCCAGCGCGCCAGCGGGTGGGTTTGTCGCACCACCTGTCGCATCCCGCACACCATTTACTCCTTCTAACGGATTTGCGAGTGGGGCCGCGCCTCAAGTGATCCGATTCTCCAGCGTCACAGGGCAGCCGATTAACGCGCCAACTAGCTTCGCTGACAGCCAGACCGCGGGAGCAGCCAACAACGGGACAACGCAGGCTTTCTCTCCAGGTTCTCCACCAGTCGACGTGGCTCCGGCAATACCGACCAAACAGCAGAGTATCGATTTGAGCGCGGAGTCGCAGTCCCCATCCCCATCTGGTGTTGACGCACAGAAAGCACCAGTTGACGGGAGTTCGTCAGCTGCACCAGGCGGCGATGTGGAGAAGCCGCAAGTTGACGGGAGTTCGTCGGCTGCACCAAACGGAGCAGGTGCTAATCTTCCCGCTTCTACTAATGCGTCGCAACCGCTCGTGACGAGTGCTGCCAACCAAGGTCGTTCAGGCGCAAACCCCTCCGTGCCTGATAGCACGTTGTCGCAACCACCGGCGGGTGGCGGAGCTGATTCCGGCTTGGCGCAGGCGACGGGCTCCGGCGGATCTGCCATGGCAAATACAGTCGGCACTAAACCTCCTTCTGGCGATGCCTTTGCGAATGCGACCTCGGACGCTTCTGCAGCGGCTCTGGACAATACACAGCAATCAGCGGGGGCGGCAGCATCGTATGGCTCTTACGAGGATGGTGTGGAGAAGCTCAAAGACCAAGCAGCAGCTGTTCCCAGTCCGAGCGACAATGTTGGTGGTGATAGCGAGATCGTGGAGTTGCGAGGACCTAATGTCCCGCCGGATAGTAGCAAGACCGGCGCCGCTCCAACGTCAGCCAGTGGCTCATCCGGAAGCTTGCCTGGCGCGACGAATAACCAGAGTCATCCCGAAGAATCCTTGCCATTGCGAAATGAAATTCGATCGGCCGAGCAAAAAAATCTTTCTGGAGGCTCCGCACCGTCCACTCGTATTGATGTCAAAGATGAATCCGCCGATATTGCAGAACTGAGTACTGCTGCGCCTAAGTCTGTAGACATGACGGATCTCCGCACACCCGATCCAAAGGATTCTCAACCTACGGGAAGTAGTCCGTCAGCGGATGCGTTCATGAAGAGTGACACGGTCTCGTCCTCTGCCGACGGTGCGCCAGGCGCGGTCCCGCAAAATAAATTCGTCGATATGAGTATGACCCCCGCCACTGCCGGCAGTGCGAACCAGAGCGCACCACTAGATCCGAACTACGGAACGTCGTCGACACCGGGCACTGAAGCAACCAATCCGAGCCCGGCCTCGGCTCCATCGGTGGGCTCTGGGTCGAGTGCCGCACAGGAATTAAACCCAGCGGCTCCAACTTCGGCAGCGACAGACGTCAACCAGGCGGTAGTGCCTGACGTCAAACCACCGGCTGCAGTCGCGTTACAACCAGTCGAAAACCTGACATCGAGTTCGAGTCTGGCGTCCGGTTCGTCCGCGCTACCGACGGGTTCGAGTAGTCTGGCGTCAAGCTCGTCCGCGCTGCCATCTGGTTCGAGTAGTCTGCCATCCAGCTCGTCCACAACATCATTGGATACGAGCAACCCGGCAACTTCGTCATCGGACGTTACCACCGCATCTGCAGTCTCCCCACCAGTGGATACGGCTGAGTCGAAGTCACCGTCGCTCACAGCGGAGCGAACTTCGGCACTATCTACAGTATCAGGTGCCGCCGGGTCCACAGGGCATGCGCAAGAGCTCAGAGCGCTGCAAGGGCATATCGACTGGATTAAAGCATTGTGTTTTGCACCAGATAGCAACTTCGCAGCTTCTGGTGGCTCCGACCATGTCATCCGATACTGGGATGTAAATCAGGGCAAGCTGCTCGCTGAGATGCCTGGTCATCGCGATGACGTCAATGGTTTGGCGTTCTCAAAAGATGGAACCAAGCTGCTATCAGCCAGCGATGATAAGACGGTCAGAATGTTTGACGTCGCGTCGCAGAAAGAGGAGAAGGTGCTTACGGGTCATAAAAATCTTGTGACCTGCGTTGCTTGTTCTCCTGACCTAAAGCAGGCCGCATCAGGTGGCTATGATAACGCCGTCATTCTCTGGGATCTTCAAAGCGGCGCTGCGCTTGTGACTTTGGCTGGACACACAGCGACCATTCGAAGTGTCATCTTCACGCCCGATGGATCCCGCGTGATAAGCAGCAGCGACGACAGAAATATTATCGTTTGGGATGCGAAAAGTTTTAAACAGCTGTATAAACTTCAGGGGCACGAAAGCCATGTACTCTCTCTCGATATCTCTGAAGATGGCAAAAGATTGATCAGTGGTGGTCGAGATTTAACTGCTCGAATCTGGGACTTAGACTCTCTAAAGCAGGTTCAGGTGTTGGATGGTCACAAAGATTGGGTCCTTCGAGTAAAGTTTATGAAGGGTGGAAGTCAGGCCGTCACCGGAAGTCTGGACAAAACAGTTAGAATCTGGGATCTTTCAATTGGGAGCCTGAAGTCGGCTATAGACGGCTTCAACCTCGGAATCTGGAGCGAAGACTTCGCTGCGGACAAGGGATTGGTTCTCACCGGTAGCAATGATAAGACCGTGCGGGTCTGGGCTCTCGGGGAGTAGGTTAGTCTGATAGCGTCGTTATCGATGCGAGCCTCGCGACAAGGGGCTTACAGCCAGGCTATTCGAATATTGACTGACTGAAGACATCCTCAGTCATCACTTGAATCGTGGAGCAGCCTTCGATGAATCGCAGTATAAATTTAGAGGCCATCAACATTTTGGTCGCAGGCACCAATAAGACAAATGTGAGCGTTGCGAAGGAAGCTTATCAGGGCATGGGCTATCAGGTGATTCCAGCGACGGGCTATTCGCTGGCGCTCTTTCTTGCACAGAAAAATTTCCCCGACTTGATCATCTGCGACAGCGAGTTAACGGATGGTGACGGGTTGAACTTCCTGACCGAGTTAAAGGCTGACCCTGAGCTATGCGAGATACCGGTCATCTTCCTGGTTGAAAAAGGCCAGAGCTGCGTAGACGAATCACTAGCCATCGAATCTGGTGCCGTAAGCGTTTTCTATCACCCGATAGAGGCTGATTGGCTCAAGGAGTGCACGGTGCCCATCATCACTCACAGAGCCAACACGAAAGAGAAGCGCCCGGAGCAGACTCCGGAATAGACGAGCAATACAGCGTTCCACCATACAAGCTGCTTTCAAAGAGCGAGCTGTCGGGCGGAGCAATTCAATTTCTCAAATCGGAGTGGGAATTGGCGGAAATTGTTTTTACGACACGCGCTATAGGTGGCAATGGACTCTAGTCTTGAACACTCACAGTTGCGAGTACCTTGTAGAACAAATTATGCATTTCGCTATCCTTCCACCCTGGTGCGAGCAGTGACAGCGCATAGGTTCTGTCGCCATGGTAGAACATTGCCACCATTTGCTTAACGGGTGTACCTTCTTGTTCGAAAGTCTGCTCTTGTACGACACCGTGAATCTGCGACCCGGACCCGAAGCTCTGACTTTGTCTGGTGACTCGATGAAAGCTCTTCTGAGGTTCGAAATAATCCTTCTGGAGTGCATCGGCAACGTCATCAATTGAGAGGGTTGGATGCATCTCTCCGCGGTGCAGCACGATGACCGCAGCGTGACCTTTGGCATTTGCGCCCTGAATGTTGACCGGTTCATCCTGGCGTGAGCCCACTGCCACTTTCCAGTCGTCCGGATATCCGAAGCTAATAGGCACCAGACTGGACTTGTAGGTCTTCAATACGATTGCTTTTTCTGGAGGGGTGATAGCTGGCTTTGCCGGCGCTTTTGTTGGTGTTGTCGTGGTTGTTGCTGGTTTGGTATTACGGGCAGTGTTTGATCGTGTTTGAATACTCAATAGAACATTGTTGAAAATTGGTGTCAATGAATTGAACTGCGCAGCGGGAGCAGTGAAAACTATTGTGTAGGTATCCGAGTTGTGAGAGAAAAGTACGTACCGCTGCTGAATCTTGAGTCCGCTAATCGAAAATGAGATATCCTGCAGCTCGGCCGCCAGTCGTCGACTAGCCCCGATCGCGACCTTCTTTTCCTGCAGTCTTTTCAAGTCTTCTAGTCTATTGAAGACATAATGATTCAAGACGCTTTTCACTGATTCTGGTGTATTGCCATCGCCGAACCTACTGAGCACCAGGTCACCGCTCAGTCCATCTGCTTGCCCGGCGAACTTTACGATTGCCTCTTTCTCTGAAGGCTTTGACTCCTTCCAATCTTTTGGATACTTGAATGAAACGTCGACCTCATCGTTTTTGAATTCGCTAAATGGTGTTTGTAATACAACCGTGGGGAGATGTTCAATTTTACCCTGCTGCGCCGATGCGTCGGCGGTGATCGATAGCAGGATCAGGGCACCTAAAATGGTTGTCCGCCCGATCTGAAATGAGATACCTCCAGGCGCAAATGAAGAATTTATGTTCATATGAAAAACGTGCTCAAGCTAAATGTCTAATCATTCCTACCCAGATCTTTGATAGATCAGGCATTTAATTCACTCGAATGTATAGCAATCTAGTAAAACTCAACTGTTCCATTGTGCCCTCGAAGCGCTCATCTGAAAAGTGAAATTTTTGCACGAGGTTACTCATGAAGTGGATTTGGAAGTAGTAGGTGTCCCGGCTTACTTCCAATAGCTGTTGGTAGTATCTTCCAAGCGAAAGACGTCTTTCTCGTCTCCATAAATTCGAACGAGCGATCGCGCGAATATCAACTGTCCACGCTGAAATCTTGCGCCGTGTCCCTTAAACATCTCTATGATGAATTTGACGCAGTCTTCCTTGAGTGGCGCACCAGCTTTGCCCAAGTCTTGCGCAGCTTTTACCACCTGTTCGACGACGTACAGGTCCCAGTTCTCTACGACCTTTGTTTTGATCTGCTGAATAATCTCTTTCCGACTTTTTTCATCTAGACATTGTTCGCGGGTCGCTTTATTGAATCGCAGAAGCCACTGAAGCTTGATATTGTTGTTGAATGGTTCGAAGTTCAGCCAAAGGCTCCATAGCCAGGCTATCGAATCATCGTCGTACTCCTGGTTGTCCTGGCTGATGCGCGTTACATTAGCCAGTTTCGTAATAATGTTCAGAAAACCGAATTTCGTTCCGAGGAAAACAATCTCGTTGCCCAGAACTGAGTCGTTGAGTTTGAGCAGCTCCCGCAGCTCCTTTGGGTGCAACCTCGATGTTAGCGCTTCTACTGAAATCTGCGATACCACTGTTGCTAGATTGACCAAATTTTCGTCATTGTCTAGCTTTGTTATCAATGTATCGACGAGCCGTCGTAATTGAACAAGGTAGTCAACGTACTTCTCTTCATGGACTTGCTCGTATCGAAAATTTGCCATAATCATGTGGCAAAGGAGTGTTCTTGCATAAGAGTTAAGTAGAGTGCCGTGTGTCTCCGTGCGGTAGGCCGTCACGATGTCTGTAGTTATCGCGACAACATTGGTCAGATGTGAAAACTGCAGTGGAGTGTTGATGGCGTCGAATGCATGATCCAGCAGTTTTATCATGCTTTCGATTACATTCCTTTCGCGCTCGTTTTGCTTTCGTGCAATCGAGAAAAGGACATCGGCGAGTAACTGGTTGAACTTGTTGTCCTTCACTTTCTCCAGGTTCGCGGCAGCCTTGCAGAAGTTTTCCATTTGATTCTGATTGTCCAGTTTCAGGCAACAGTGAGCCAGTCTAAGGAGCAGAAGTATGTCCCGTTCGTCCGTTCGTTTTCCGGCTGCCGGATGCAGTTTGTTGTAGTAGATGTAGGCTTGCTCGTAGTTGCCGCTCTTGAACATCTTTTCTGCCTCGAGTCGTGTCACGCAAAGCCAGAGCGGCTTTGCCGCTCGCTTGAGAGAGAGATCCACAATTTCGGTGACCAGCCGACGTGCTTTTGTACTTAGGTGTTCGTTGCGTTTACGTCCTCTTTTTCCGCTGACCTTTTGGGATTCACTGTCAGCACTCGTATCACTCTGAGTCAATAGATCTACAAACATGTCGATGTCCAGATGAGAATCTTCAGGTAGATCCGAATTCGGTGACAATGTCGGCGGCTTGACGCTGGAGAGTTTTTCCAAATCTTCGGCGAGTGCATTAAGAGGTGGTACCAAATGTGGTTGTGTCCACAGCATTCGCATCAACAGTTTTGCATGCTTTCTCACTTCGTCTGAGTCATGGGCCAACATGTTCGCAAAGACAATGGAGCTCTCCGGTTCTGAAAGATCGCTCCTTCGAAAAAGAAGGCAGTCATCGCCGCCCGCAACGTACTTGAATAAGTCAGGATCGATGCTCAGTGTAAGAATAGAGATGTAAATCAGCCACGACGAAAAGTTATCTACTGAGACGTCGAAGTGTGAGTCGTCGCGCAGCGGATGCTGATAACTCGGATGACCAAACTCCATATTCTTGCGTCCGGCGAGGCTGGGAACAAAAAATGCATCATAGTCGACGAGTCTCAAGCCCTTCGGACTGACTATGATGTTGCCGTGCTGAAGGTCTCCATGGGCGATACCAGCTTCTTCCAACTGCATGCTGACTGTGTGAAAGTCTTTGCAAAGCTGATTGAGTTTTTGACGATTGCTGATGTTCTGGTGAATGTAGTTGTCTAGCGTTGGGCCTTCTACCCAGGGCATTTTTAAAATGGGATACCAGTCTGACCCCAGTTTGATCCCCTCATCCAGATACTCGAAATCGATTGTGCATTCCAGGTCGTCAACGAGGATGTATTTACTGATGTGTTGGTATCGCTCGCGCTGCTCCTCTCTGAGTGTGAGAAAGCAGCGAACAGCCCATGCTTTTGACGGCGAGACGACTTTGTATACGCTGGCGAATGCGCCCGATGCAACCTTCGGTAAGCCGATACTATTGGTCTCTATGGTGCCTGCTTTCAATTCTGCATCCGCGAAGCAGATTATAGGATTCTGAATCGCCTCGTTAAAAGCCTGTGGGGTGGGCCAATCTTTAGTTGATTTCAAGGGTAAATAGCCGACTCTTCGGGTTGAACTTTGACTATAGTACCCGGTCCAAAGCAATACTCCCTGGCAAATGAATGCTAGGCCCGAGGTTTCATTTTTCTCGAATTGTTGGGTGAGTTTGCACAACCGATGTCTAACTCGAGTGTTGAGACAAGTAGGCAGTAAATTTCATTGAGTTACATTGTATCGATGTTAGCTCAACTGGTTGCTTAGCCGACGGTTACGGAGTTGCGCCTGTGCTCTGCTACCTCTTCATCGCGGCGCTGATACCATAGCGCGCGGCGCGGTATAGCATCGACTTTCCTTCCCTCTTTGCCGTAGTCTTGATAGGATGAGCGCGAGGGTCATTGCCGATCGGAGCACCCTCAGTGGCCAGAGAGTCTTCATGACGATCATACATAGGCCTGCCGTAGTCGCTGAAAGCTGCGACATCAAACTCTTCGTATGGGATAAACGGTCTAGTCGCCATGCGTTGGTGCATAATTACATCGCATGTTTTTATGGCCGATTCCGGAAGATTGCTGAGATTCGGATTGAGTGTCCTGGGGTTGATGACAGTTCTGTTGAAAACATCCGAGGTCAAAAACCGCTTATCCTTCTCGTACGCAACATCGAAATGCTGCATCTCGCTGCGCTTACGCTCCGCTTTAGAATGCGCTTTCAAGTGATTGAGTTGCATCTCTGTAAAACGTGTATTTCTGTCAGCAACAGTAAGTGTCGTGTCTCTGTAGACAGCGCCGAGCTGTTTCGCGAATTCGAGCTCGCTTGCCAAATCCTGAGAGCACCAGTACCCAGGCAGGCACGTGAGTACAGTGCCGTCGGGGTCCATAACAAATATCTGGATGTTGTGGGGTCCGGCACCGTTGGTGGTATCTACCGCCTCACCTGATGGGCTGTGCTTGCGAGAACTTCCAGCGTAGCGCTTGTTCTCTATATCTTTGTAGCCGCAGACAAAGTCTTGTTTCAAAAGGTTGAATACTGGTTGCTGCGAGAGCGACACGGCCCTCAAGCTATTGCCAGCGCTTCAAGTGAAACCTTCGATTTTGCCGACCATATGAATCCACAAGACGAGCTTGTCTTCCTTTGCTGCCTCTTGTTGCGCATCCTTAAGGGAGCGTGTCCACGAGACCTCATTGGTCAATCGGCAGACATTCTCCGAGCAGACCGAGCCTGTGTACACGGGTGAGCCGAAAGATGCGGACGATGCAAAAATACCGAGCGCAATCGCCAGGGCGACCCGAGATGGGTGGAAGAGTTGTGCCATTGGACTGTCCTCTATTTCGGATTGAAGAACCATCGCGGTTCTAGCGAAATTAGCCGGCGCCACTGCGTAAGTATAATCACCAATAGACTCTCGCAACTAGATTTTGTTCCCAGCACTTTCAAAAAAAGTTGGAATTGGCGCGACTGTTGATCCGCGGGCTTCTACTTTGCTAACTTCCGGCGTGGAAGCACTCCGGCATGCTGAGCGGCGGCGATGACCAACTCGGTGCTGGGGAGCGCGCTATTGTCCAGGACCGATTGCCAATGCTGCTGCGATTTGTCGGTCATACCAAGGTTGCTTGTATGCATGGCGCAGACATAGTGAATGGTCGTCAGGTTCGATTTGTTTGTTTGGTTTTTTATGAGTGCGTCTTCGGTGATCTCGTTAAATAGGTAGCTTAGTAGAAGGTGATTCAAACTACTTACAGTCGGCTTAGAGTTAGCGGCGCTTGCAGAGGGTAGGTTTAGATTTTCTTGGGAAGGCTCTCTATGCGCCTGGACTATGCTCTTTGCCTCCACTGCTTTTTGAAGCCGCTCCTGGCATAAGTAATAGTTGATTAGTGCGCGTTGGGCTACCTCGCCTGACCAGCCTAGAATTTCAGTGGTCTTCCTGAAGTCACTGGCTGCCTCAGCGAATTGACCTTTGCAAAGATAAACCGTGGCTCGGACATTGTACGAGGATGCATCCTTCGCAACTGCTGCTATCGCGGTGTTTGCGGCGAGCAAAGCGTCTTCCAGGTCGGGAATACTCTGACGGATGGTTCTCGTGCGCAAGGTTTTTGGCGGGGCTATGGATTTGCCGATCGTTGCTTTTTGAACTGGTCGGCGCAGCTTTGATATTTTCGGAGTATTCATGCGGGAGGTTGGTCGATTCAACAAACGGCTCGTCTCGTCAATCACAGGAGGACTGGCATCGTAGGCGCCGCGCATCAAGAGAATGCGAGGCAGTTCTGGCGCAAGCGTGAGCGCTTTGTCCAAATGTTTTTGGGCATCAGGCGTTTTGTTCATACCTGTGAGAACTGCACCAAGATTGAAGTGAGACATTGCCAGCGAGTCCGGATTAGCTTGGTCGGAGTATCTCAGCGACAGTTCAAGCGTGTGCCGGGCTTCATCCAGCATGCCGGCGCGCCTGAATGCGGCTCCGAGACTTTGGTAACCATATGGACTGGTCGGCGCGAGAGATACAGCCATTTTGGCGTCTTTTATAGAGCTGGCCGTGTCGTCGAGACGCAAATATATGGTTGATCTATTGATGTAGCCGTCGACAAAATCTGACTTTCGTTTCAACACCAGATTATAGTCATTCAGAGCCCGAACAGGCTGGTCGTTATCCAAGAAAGCCAGCGCCCGAGACTTGAGGGCTTCCAACGAACGCGGCTCGATGCTCAGCGCTCTCTTTGCGTCTCGCAGCTCCAGGTCTGGCTTTTGGAGCTGAGCATTGATCCATGATCTGACTCTTACGGCGTATGCATTGGTTGGATCCAGGCTAGTGGCGCACGCAATGTATCGCATTGCTTCGTTGGACCGCGAGCTCGCCATCAGGTGCTCGGCATATCCTGCCAGCACCAGACTATCGCGTGGCGCCAGTCGGAGGAGCTCGTCATCTAACTTGAGAGTTTCATCGATTTTGCTCTCGCGGAAAAGAGTGTCGATTTTTGCTGTGAGCGAGTCGATTTTTTTGTTTTGCTCTTTTGTCAGTTTATTTGCTCTGCTCACGTCGAACTGCGCTTCCCGTGAGCGACCAAGGAGGCCGAGAGCTTGACCGCGTGCGGAGAGTGCTTCGCGATTGCTTGCATCGAGCGTGATAGCGCGATTGAGTTGAGTCAGCCCGTCTTTGATTCTCCGTATCCTTAAAAGTGCGCTTCCGAGGCTTCCGTGAATAGCGCTGTGCTCAGGGCAAATTGTCGCGGACTTTCTCAGGCTTGCTATAGCGGGGGTGCGCTGGTCGAGTCCAAGCTGCGCTAGTCCTTTCAGCTCGAGAAGTTCTGCACTGAGCTGCTTCAGGCTGTCACCGCATTTAGTATTAGATCTCAAAAGCGGTAAGTTGGTCTGAGTGCTTCGCTTTGCCCCTGCTTTGTCCACCAGGGCGGATAGCTTATCTAATTTTGTGATCGCCTGCTTGAATTGTCCGGACTCGTAAAGATAAATAGCTTCAGCGAAACCGTCGAGATAGGTGAACATGGTGTCGCCATAGGATTCGGCATGGCCTGGCAGCATGTTAAGACCGAAAATTAGCAGCGTGAAGCTGATGCTTAGAGCGTCAGTGAATTGCTTCTCAATAGGATTCACCATATGTTTCTAAAAAAAAACGTGCCCGAGCATAAGTCTCAGGGCACATTATGTCACAGTCTCTGAGCGTTCAAGCGGCTGGTAGCAATGCTTCCAATTTGATTCGCGAATGCCTACAGATTTTGCTACCGCATCTTGATTAAAAATCGACGTCAGGCTTTGAGCACATTGTTGAACATTAGCTCGATAAAAACATCTAGTGGCTCGACGCACTTCGTCGTCTTTGCCCGCATTAGAGCGCCTTCCCACCCGGACAGAAACAGCTCGGCCATTGAGTGAGCGGAGAAGTCTTTCTTGATCTGTCCTGTCTGCTGCCCTTCCTGAATGCAGCTAGCGAACAGGTCTCTCCACTTACCCATCACATGCGAGAGCGCTTGCCGTAGCGTCTCAGATTGATCCGCCATCTCTTGCGAGAGATTGCCTATCAAACAGCCTCGGCGACATTCGTTGGACTCCAGTCGCTCTCTCGATCCATCGCAATAGCTGCGCAATCTGTCGAGCGGAGTCATGTCCTGATTGCGCAGAGTGCGCAACAGGCTGGCGGTATAGTTCTGGTCGCAATATCCGATTATCTGAAGAGCGAAGTCTTCTTTACTATCGAAGTAGTGATAGAAGGAGCCTTTCGGCACACCGATTCGGGAAAGAACTTCCTGAATGCCAGTGTTGGTATAGCCCTTTTCGATCATGATTTCCATGCCGGTCTCTAACAGGGCATTTTTGGTGTCTTGTCTGGTTGAAATTCTTGGTGACATATTGTCTGACTGATTTACAACGATTGCGCTGGTACTCATATTTCATCCTAGCATTAATTAGACCGGTCGTATACTGAATTTAGCAACATCGATGGTCTGACTTGTGAGCTGGCGAGGAGTTGCGCTTGTCGTCCGAGACTACAATTGGTGCATGGCTGATCTGTCTCGCGCCAAGGATCTCGGCTACGAATGTCCAGCTTAGCAGTCCAGCGATCAATAGCTCCCAGTAATTGTTTTCAACAAACATCATGAGTTGGTTCTCCTTGAAATATCAGGCTACGCGATTTGAAGCATTAGACCGGTCGTCTATTGCTGACGAAAATTGTACTTTCTTCGCAAATGTCATCTCCAGCGAGTGCTGACTGGCGTAGACTTTGTCCGACTCTATTTGACGCTTGCGTAGTTGGCGACGCCAGAGCTGGCTCAGAGCGACGACGCATTCCTTTTTGGAATCGTCGACATCGTTGGCGACTGAAATCAATTGTTGGTTTTTGGAAATCGAAACAGGCTTGGGATTAAACATGGTTTGAAACCTCCGGCTTGATATTTCTAGAATAGACCGGTCGTCTAGTTTCGTCAACTACCCCTTTAAAATTCAGCCGCTACCTTAAACGGCACCTGGGTATCTGTTCCAGCGTCACGCTCACGGATTAGTATTTCGACGGAAACAATTGAGGTTGCTTGCTTGTCTCTCTGGCTGTACCGATGTACTGGCAGGTGTGGTTGAATTGTCCCCTGCTCAAGTGTTGTGTTGACAGGAGGTCAAAATGAAGGGGTTTATCGTTGCGGGTCTTATTGTTGGCGTATTGGTCGGCTCATCTAAAGCGGCTAACGCGCAAGCTGCCAATGAATGGAAAATCGATCCTTACCACTCTAAGGCCGGGTTTGCCGTCAAGCATATGATGATATCTAACGTGAGAGGCGAATTTTCGAAAGTTTCAGGCACTGCCGAGTACGATGGTAAGAACATCAATACTGCCAAAGTCAATGCCGTCATCGAGGCATCATCTATCGATACAGGCAACGACGATCGCGACAAGCATTTGAAGAACAAAGACTTCTTTGATGTTGAAAAATTTCCGGAAATCAAATTCGTATCCAAGAAAAGTACGGCTGCCGGTGCAGGAAAATTTAAGCTCACCGGCGATCTTACGATGCACGGAGTGACCAAAGAGGTGACGCTCGATGTGGAAGGCCCGAGCGACCCGATCAACGATAAACACGGTAGTATCAAGGTTGGTGCAGTTGCGACCGGCAAGGTCAATCGCAAGGATTTCGGTCTTTCCTATGGCGGTCTCATGGACAATGGCGGCGCCATGATCGGCGATGAAGTAGCCATCACCTTAGACATCGAGCTGGCCAAACCATCTGAGAAAAAGGCAGAAGCGAAGTAGAGGGACCTCCGGGTAGCCACGCTATATCACTAACTGATCGGCCAAATGGACCACGCCTTAGAGGCGCAAAAGCCCACCCCGTTGACTGTGTGAATGCACAGATTGGGGTGGGCTTTCCGCAATATCTAATGTTGAATCGCTAAAAACTGACGAAATCACTCTCGCTATTGTGTCGAAAATCGGTTTGAATCATATAGATACCAACGCGCGGCGATTTGTGTGTCTAGTTTCTATTAAGAGAACACCGAACGATGGGAATAATTACGAGCGTTGACGCATCCGCATTTGGCGCGGATGACAAAGATAAAGACAAAGATGAGACCGCTGAAGACACGACCAGCCCGTGGGTGGATGAGGTATTCAAGCCGACCACCGATGGCACCAAGGGCATTGGCGATGCTGACCGGGAGACAGTTCAGGCACCAGTCGAAGGCGATGACGACAGCGATAACGAGCCGAAGGAGCCTAAAGCCGACGACAAGCCTGGCGACAAAGGTGTTGGTCCTGCAAAACCTGTAGGCAAGGCGGATGAGGTTGGCGACAAGAAGGCCGATGGTCCTACCAAAGCAGTAGATAAGGCCGACGACAAGAAAGACGACAAGGCCAAGAAGCCAGACGTTGTTGCCGACAAAAGCGCACGCTACGTGCCGGCAGATGTTCCGACCAAAGCACAGGATCTGCTTTCCAAAGAGAGCAATAACACACGGAAAGAGCTTCTCGAAAAGCTAAAAACTGAAAAATCGAACGCAGAGCGAATCAAAATCTTGCAACAGCTCATCAATGGCAAGATGGACACCGAAACGCGCCGCGAGCTGGTCCCTCCAGAAACCGCTCCTGAAAAGCGCAGAGTTCTAGAGGACATGCTTGCAAGAGAGCGCGAGGTCGATCGCAGATACAAGATTATGCGCGAGACTGTGATGAAGTCTTTGCCTGATTTCAAAGATTTTTACCTGACCGGCGAACGTGATCAATCAAGGCAACAGGTCTATCTGGCCTTGATCAGAGAAGATGGAGTTGCCGGAGTAAAGGATGTTAGAGAGCTGCTCGGACTGGAAGCCGATAAAGACAAACAAGCGAAGATCAATGCACTTCTTAATGACCAGGGTGATCTCGACCGCGTCGAGACTGTTAAAGAGCTTTTGAAGGGTGAAACAGACAACCGTAAGAAGCAGCTTCTGGAGCAGATCCTCAAGCATGAAACCAACGTCAAGCTGTTCGGAACGATGCTTGACGATAGACCGAGCGAAGATTCGATCAAGGCAGTTACCGAACTGTTCAAAGATGAAGCGCAGGCTAACAGGTTGAAGGCGATCGTCACGGAGACCGACAAGCAACGCAATCTATTGCTGACGGCTATGATCAATGATTGCGGTCGCCCTGACGTTAAAACCAACCTTGAGAAGGTCAAGAAAGAAGAAAACCGAGATGAGCGCATCAAATTGCTTACCGCAATGCTCAAAGATGAGAACGATGGTTTTACACAGACAAGAGTTAAACAGCTTCTTGAAATGGAACGCAAAACGGTAATTTGTGCCGATTTGCCGAAAGAAGAATTGCGTAGAAGAGATACGTTCCAAGCGTTAGATAAGGCTGAAACCGGCGATTACGATGCCATCATGAAGGCCTATCCACTCTGCACTGAATGGCTTTCGAACGCAGTACCAGAGGCATTTGTCGAAATCGGATATCAGATGGGAATGCCCATTCCTCCAGGCTGCCCAATGAAGCTTCCGATCGAGCACGATCGTCCAATTCCACCAAGACTGATGGAGTTGTATGCAAAAGAAGGCCGCATCAAATTCACGATGGAAGGCGACGCCGAGAAGTTGCTTAATCCCTCGGAAAAGCTCGAGCCCACTGCGACTTTGATCAACTCGGTGGAATGGCTTTATACAACAAAAGGTCAGATCAGAGAGAAAAGTCTGCGTTTTGAAGCGGATGCCGTTGTCGACACATTGCGCAAATGCTTTGGTGAGGAAGGCAAAAAGAAGTATGGTCCGGACGGAATCCCCAAAGGTTGGATGCCTCCGAAAAACGTCGAAGACATTCCGGCTTGGCGCGAGCGCGTCATGTATGTCGTTAACCTGGGCAATCGCCTTCGCAACTACTCTCAGGCGATGAAGTCCATCGACGGTATTCAAAACTCCGACGAGGCTATAAAAGAACTTCAGGCGCTGGGCGTTGAGATGGAGTTCGGCAAGAAAGGACGATTGCTCAAGTTCAACGTTGCTGCTCTCGACGGTTTAGATTTGAGAAAGCAAATTCCAGCTAACAACAAGGAAACCAAAGGTTTCGAAGCCTGGCTGGCAAAACATCATAAAGAGGTCGACAAGGCTCTTGACCCTTATCGGCAGGCGGTTGAAGACCTGGTCGCCAAAAAAGATCCGAAAGCGTTTTTGCGATTTGGAGATTTCCCATTCAACGAAAGTATTCATCCGAATATCGGAGTTCCTTACGACCTGGTCAGTCAACGCGTCACCAGCGTAGAAGAGAAGGGCGGCAAAGTTATCGTCAAAGGTACGGTGTCGTATCAAACGACTAGCTGGTACAGCTACAACTACTGGCTCGGTTGCGACCCTGTCGGTTCGAAGCAGGCGATGGCAGACTTCCGTGCGACCAATGGTCTTGCAGATGGTGCCGAACCCAAAGTCGGTGAAAAGTACAAGATTAAAGGTGCCGACGGTCAGCCTTATCCTGACTGGACCTATAAAGGAAAAAATCCGGATGGCAGCTTGAATTTTTCTCGTGATGAAGAGTTCACTATCGAGAAATCATCGGACGAATACATTCCGGCTATGACCGCGATGGGCAGCATCCAGCTTCTTAAAGGACCAGACGACGTCAATCGTTGGCTTTACGGTAGCAAACTCGATTGGAACCCGACCAAGTGCGAATTGCCGCAAGTCGGCTTCTGGCACCATGGCGTCAAATGGGGCAAATTCGTCATGGATGTCGGTCTCACCGCATACGGCGGCGCAGGCATTATGGCGAAGGGAGTGAGCTGGGGCGCGCGTGCTATGTCTATGGGGCGCTTCGCAGTCGGTATGGCAGGCCTGTCTCACCATATCATCGATCACAAACTGCCGAAGCCCTGGAAAGACGGCATTCATACGGCCAGTCACCTGTTCATCCTTGCCGACATCGGTGGAGGACTTGGTCTCTCGACCTTCAAGAAAGCGTTCGGAATTGGAAAAGCAGCCGGCGAATCCGCCAGTCTTTTGAACACAATCGGACACGGCGTGCTCGCGGTCGATGGTATTGCTATCTTCGGACCGATTGTGGCGACAGATATCAAAAACAGAATCGACAACCACATGGGCTGGACCACTCAGCAAGCGTTGGACCGAGCTCTCGACGACAGAGGAACTCCCGAACGTTTGGTCAAGAAGGACGGGGAGGATGCTAAACCCGCCAAGTTCGATCTTGCCGACGAGAAGGTTCGCAAGTCGATGGAAGTGATGCTGGATCGTTTATCCAAGACGATGCTAGCAGAAACAACCGATGCGAAGACGCGTGAGCGCATAGAGAAGTTGGTAAAAGACGGAAAGGCAGCGATGGCTCTTCCGAAGGACAATCCTGAGCGTCAGAAGTTCGTCGCCAATCTATCGAAGCTATTCACCTCGACTGACGAAGCCACGGTTTGGGGGCAAATTTGTAGCCAGTCTGGAAAGTACGAGCCAAAGTTCCGCCAGGAAATGCAAAGCAAAGTCCGCCCCGGCGAGCCGCAATCCTCGCAAGAGAAGCTGATTGCAGCGAGTCTCGCGCTCGTATTGCAAGCGAACGATAAAGGCGAGCTTCCGGAGACAGTTCTTAGCCGTAAGGTGACCATACCGGCGCACAAAGAATACAATGGTAAAGACTGGGTAGAAGTTGCCGAATCCACGATTGATGTCTCCGTCGGACGCAACGAACTGGTCAACTTTGTTGAGCGTTTGGCAGAAAGCGCACCGCAGGACTCCCTGAAGATGGGTGCCGCCAAGATGCTGTGGCGTATGGGCAAGCTCGATAATCATGGTCTTGCCGGCGCACTTATCGATGTCGCTAAGACCTCCAACAATCGTGAGCTGGTTGGATTGGCAATGATCGACACCGAAGACGTGTCGCTCGGATTCCTGCTTAACGACATCATGGACGAAGAAATCCGCGTTTCGAAAAATGGTTATATCGCTCAACAGAGGTATCGCGCCAAATACTACGGTCTAACTGCGGATGCTCTGCGCGCCGATCTCAAAGATCTTATGAGTGATAGCAAGAAAGGTCCCGATGCTCGTGCGTTAGCCACAGAGGTACTCTTCGCCAACGATAACGATAAGGTTGATGATCGAAAGCGGGCACTGGAAGATTGTGATCGACGTTGGAAGAAAGAGGGCGGTAAAGACGGCGCATTCGCGACGGACTACGTCAAGAATCTGAAATTCATGGCCCAAGAGAACATCGAGACGACGCCTGTCGACCGAAAGATTATTGTCATGGAGAAAGGCGAAGCGAAAGAGAAAACGATCAAGCTTCAGCCCGACGACGTGCGATTGGAAAAACTCCAGGCATTGGTTGCGCTCAAAGAGTTGGGAACGATCAAGGTCGACGGAGAGGACTACAAGATTACGCCTGAGATGCTCAATGCGAATCTTCTCAAGTGCATGTCAAAAACCAAAATCGATCTCAGTTTGGCTGCAGTGCAACAAATGGACATTGCAAAACTGACTACCGCAGAGCGCAAAGAGCTTCTGGCAGTTCTTAGTTGGCCTAACACGCAAGAATCGCAGAAGCTCAAAGTGGAAATTTTGAAAAACGCACGTGCTATCACTGGCGGTGACAGAGCTATCGCTACAGATCTGAAATCCAGGCTTCTCGATATGCTCAATCCCCGCAGTCGTGCGCGCGAATCCGAAGACTACTCCTTCGTGGGAGATTATCCCGATCTTCATGCTTCCTGCATCACGGCGCTAGCTTCGTTCGGTTGCCAGTACTCCGGTACGGTACCAGAAAAACAGGATTCGATGACTGTGGCCGAGTTCGAAGGTCGTCTCGTCGAAGGTCAGGATAAGACGCTCTCTCTCGGACGATACTATCAGTTCAAAGAAGGCGACAGCGTCTCCTGGTATCGCTATACCGGAAACGGCGCCGACAACAAAGAAAAGTTCATGAAGCAAGGGGATCCTACGGTTGCGACAATCGTTCGCCACCTCAAAGATGCCGAATTTATTGGTTCTGCAAAAGTTCGACTGGCTGTTGTTCAAGCGGCCGGAGATCTGCAGATTCCGGGCTTGCGTGAATTGATGAACGAGGCCGTGAAGAAAGAGCTGGATCCTCGAGTAGCTAGAAGAATTCGAGAAGTTCGATTCCCCGAGGAACCGCCGCTCGATCCGAAGTCCGATCAGAGTATAGAAAAGCTGCAAGCTCATGTAACCAAGATTCTGGAAGACCAGCAGTTCAAACACCTGGATTGGTACGGAGAGCGTCTCAAAGAATCTCGTCCGATTCTGTTCGACAAGAACTTCCGCGATGCCTGGACTGGTGCCGTGGATAGCACCTACTCTGGAATCGGTGGATTTTTCGAGTTCGGCGCGGACAAAGTTGGCAGCTTGTTCGGTGGCAAAGACACCAAGGAGTATTTCAAGGATGCCACCGATGGTGTCGACAAGAAATACACCGAGGCTCTGGATGAACTCGTCAAGGATGCCAAAACTGGCAAAGATTCTGATACAAGAACGAAAGCAATTCAAGCACTTCTCTGGATTATCGTTAATCGCGGCGCAGACATGCCGGTTCGCTGGAGAAATTACACAATCGACGTGGCCACGATTGCATTTCTCGATCTCTCCAAGCAAGGCTGCAAGGAGAGAGGATCCGCGGTGAAGTGGTGCGTGGAAAAGGTACTCACTCAGCAACCTGATTTGCATCCTGACGTAAAGAACATCTTCCTCGCCTCGCTGATCCAGATGTGCGACGCCGACAAGAGTGATGTGAAGAACGATCAAGCGATGACCAAAGAGCAGGTCGCAAAGATTCTCTATCTCGCGACCACCGCTCAAGCCGGTTTTCCAGACAAGGGCGATCCGAGATACGATAAAGAGGTCAAGTTCAGGAGAACGATGATCAACCTTCTCGGCGATTACTGTCGCGATGGTTCTTCCGCCGAACTCCTCGAAGCAATTGCCGAGTTTCATAAGTCGCCCGAGTTGCGTGAGTGCGCCGCAGACAATGTACGCTGGTTGCGTGATGGTATCACCCGCAATATCGTCGATGCCAGGAGGAACAATCCTGACACGACATCATCTGTTCAACTCAGAAAGAATGCGATCATCGATAATCTCACCGACAGCAGCAAGTCGACCGAGGACGTCGTCAGAGCGATAGCGAAGGCCGTAGAAGGCTATGAATGGCACAAGAATGCAGAGAATGATGCGGTTCTCCTTTCCGCCCTCCGGCAAGCCAGAGAAGATCAGCGCACTCGCGTCAAACTGATTGCCAGCCGCTACATGCTGTATCGCGGTGATGGCGATGATTTGATGCAAGCGACAGAGACGCTCAGTACGATTATCGACACGCCATACAAGTACGCTAGCAGTCCACGCGATTTGAAGTTCTACAGACTGGAAGCGGAATCGATTCTATCGCAATTCGAAAAGGGCATCGAAAAATCGCCACATAAAGCGAAGCTTCTCGAGATTATGCAAGAAGGCAAGAATCTCGCGAAGGAAAAGAAAGACGGTAGTGTGCTTGCCTATGCAATTGTTCGCCCGGATATGAAATCTCTGGCTACGGCCCAGCAGGAGCTCGATCAGATTCTCGATAAGGAAAACGTCAACGAGCTCGATGTGGTCAAAGCAGTCATGTCAGTCAAACAGAAAATGGGTAAAAACCCTGTTGGACCGACCGATCCAGTGCTCGATCTCTACACTCGAGCCATGGAGCACAGAAGTGAGAAAGTGCGCATGGCGGGAGCATGGGCTCTGATGTTGACGACGCCCAATGAAGCCGAGTTGAGTCGCGCGGTTGGTGTTCTCAAAGGGTTGAACCAGGACTCGACCAATCCGCAGTTGAAAAAGGAAGCAGGTCAGTGGCTGGATTTCGTCAGTAAGCTCAGTCGCTATTCGGTAGGTGGATTGAATATCGCTTCTGAAGCGACACTGCCGACTGCCGATCGGGCAAAAACCTGTGAAAGGCTCGGTGCTTACGTTAAGGCGCCTAAAGCTGAGTCCGTCAACACCGCGGTGCAGGATATTTTCTCGCTGCGTTCTCCGGATGGAAAACTGAAAGCCGACGACAGTGCTTTGAAAGTGCTGAAGGAAGCTGTGGCAAGCGATTTCCTGGCAGTCTCACTGGCAGCTTGTATGGTGCTAGCCGAGCAGAGTCCAGGCGCTCAAGATGCGAAAGCCGCAATGGCTCTGGTTCTCGCCAAACAAAATACTCGATATCCTGATCGTATTCGCAAGGACGCCGAGACCTTTATCGCAAGAATGAAGAAGACAGATAAAGCGAAAGCCAGCGTTATCGCGGATCTCGAAGCTGAAATTGACAAGGATATGGGACTGTTAGTCGAGGTCACTCGCGGTTTAAAACCGACTGAAAGCAAAGATCTAACAGCCAATGCCGCCAAGTTGACTGCCTCAATCGAGGCTGCTAAAGAGAAGCCGGGCAAAGCAGCATCAAATGACGCGGTGAAAGCTATCGTTCAGTTCGGGCTGGGCGAGAATGCATTTGCAAAAGATAGTCCGGTTGCGAAAAAGATTCGTGAGACGGCACTGGCGCATCCCGACGAGCGAGTGCAGCTTGCAGCCGCATGGATGCTGGCTCAAGGCGCGCCTGGTCAAGATGATGAATCAACCGGCATTATGATCCTCGCTCAGCTAGTAGCAAAAGGTAAGGGGCCGTCGGTACGATTGGAAGCAAATAGCGTTCTGAGAACTTTAGGCGATACCTATGAGACTCTCCTTGCTGATGAGAAAACGCCAGCGGACCAGAAGACCAGAGCTCGTTGGGCAATCAACGAGATCAAGCGTCAACGTGAAGCGGCTGTCAAAGAATGATGCCGCAGCGATGACTAACTCGTACTCAGATTGGCTACCAACCACGGATCTAAGCTGAGGTCAATCTTGTCCTTAGCGTAGCGACGCGAGAATCGTTTCAATGCGCCTAGTTCTGGCCATGGCTGCGTCGGAGTTCGCCGGAGACAACGAACCCGGCTACATGCCTTTGACGGCATATTTCGACCGGGCTTTTTATGCCTCCCGCGGAATACGATTACCTTTTATTTTCGATCGGCTGTTGCAGTTTCTTCAACATCTCTGTGGTGCGATTATGCTGCTCGAGCTGAAGCGGGTTGAAGTCTTTTCCGATCGTCGCTATACCCAGACCAGTTGCGCTGAGCGATCGAATGACGCTCTTCGACTCGGGGACTCTCCAACCCGGACCGGGGTTGACGGGAGCCTTGATCGCTCGAGCCGCTAAGTACCCAAAGGCGGCAGAGCCAAGAAAGCGAGTTGTACTGTTGGACCAATCTTCTTCGACTCCGGTCACAGCCTCAAATGCATAATGACGCGCTGCCACTCCCGCACCGAAAGCTGCTCCAACGCCTGCGGCTTTGACAAAAGTTCGATCCGCCGCAACTCCTAAGTGGCGCATACTCTTTTCGAATCCAGCCATCACTTTGGGATTATGCGCAAGAAGCATTGCTCCAGTCGTGAGTGCTGTCATACCAGCATCTACCAGGAAGCTATAGCCACTATACTTCGCCAACTCTCTTTTCAGATTGTCGGCTTCCAGTTTCGAAATTATTTTTGGTTTTCCATTTTCATCAAGTCTGTATAGGTCGAATTTTTCCGGATGATCGAGTACGTGGGATAGTCCAGCAAACAGTTGACCGAGATGCGGATCGATATCCAGTCCGTTTTTTGAATTCGGATATAAAAATTCGATATGCTGCTTGGCTCTGACCGCGGCTTCAAATGCTTTCTGCGGTTTAAAAGCATTTGTTGTGCCGAAGTGGATACCGTCAGAAGGCGTAGGACCGCCGCCCGAGTCGCCATAAAGATATTGAATTGCATCTGGGGCCAGGTAAAACTCAGCCAGACTCTTGTTGGTGTTGATGGGAGCCTTGATGAAACCGTTGCAAGACACGGAGCCTTTCAAGATTCTTTTTGCCAGCTCCATCTCATAGCGCCTGTTCGGATCGCTTACTTTTAGCTGGTCGTCGGTGAGCTGTTGAATCTCTTGAGTGACGAGATCGCTGAGGCAGAACTTCTTGTCGCCGAGCTCAATGGGTTGCAACATTTTCTCCGACAGATCTCGCGCTTCGATCAAGACGCTCTCTGCGTCTGCGTTGTGCTCACAAGCTATCAACAGCCTCGCATAGTCCTGGCGAAGCTGTATCTGCCGATATATTGCGTCCAGATCACCAAGGATTGCTTTATGTGTGTTCCACCTTTGATTACTCGTCAGTGAATCACCGTTCGGGGCGAAATTAGTACCATGTTTCTGAAGGGCGCGATTCTCTTTCAGGCTGCTCTGGAGAAGAGGGATTGACTTGAGTGCATCGTCGAAGCCTTGTTTGTCGAGGCTTCTGTCAGCACGAAAAATCAACTCGGCATAAAGCTCTCGACAGCTTGTAATGGTACCACGGATGGGGCCACCCCAGTTCTCCCTCAACGTAATTCTGGTAATGTCCTCACTGTGCAAAAGACTGGACAGGGCGCGCTCAATGTTCGGCTCTGGTACACTCTCAAATCTCTGATTACGCCGGTAGTATGGAGGCGGCTTTTCGATGGATGGTATTGAACTAGACGTATCTATTTGCGAAGATCTGACAGCGTGTTTAGACCGGGACTCGATGCCTTTGTTCTGATCAGGATCCGATTTTGATTGTTCTTGCTCCTCAACAACCTCCAGTTCGAGCTCGCCCGATTGAGATTCTTCGGTGTATGTAGCGCTGAGTGTATCAATCACTAAATTAGATTCGTCCTGAGTTCCTGAAAGTTGAGTTGGAGTTTTTGTATCGGAAAAAACTTCTCGCCAATCGCTTAGTCGTGGTGTCTCCTCGTTCTCGGTGGTGCGAGCGGGAATCGCTGAAAAATCGCCATCAAGCCGTTGCATAGTAAATTCTCCCTTTTTTGCCTGAATAGACTGTGAACCTGGAGATAAAGCTAGGCGACCAACGTGGCAGAACTTTGTCAGCGAACGGAGTAGCTTCGCGATTGTATTTATTGCACGAGACTCATTAGATTTTTGTGGAACTGTCCATTGTCGCTCTGAATTTGTGAGGCAAAGTTGCGTAATCCGTTCGACGAGCCGGTTACAAGAATGTTAGTAAGAGAGGCGCGACTGATCTGACTTGATGTGGACTGAACGTGCCCGGTGTGGATAGGACCGGTTCGAATTTTTCTCATTTTAAAAAGCAACAGTTAGGGCTAGTTGGGTTGAAATTGTTTGTTCAAAACGCGTTCAACCGATCAAGGAAACGTGATTCGAGCGCAGTTCGTTATATGACACAAGCGTGCTTCAGTCCACGGATGTTAATCAGGTCCTTAACGCTCGCTAGTGCTCATTTCTTGTTTTTGTTGATGAACTCTACGTTGACGCGATTCGAAGAATCGGCCTTCTCTTTGGACAAGCAGTGATGTAATATCGCTCCTGTGAGGATCGCCACACCGAGAACAGCTCCGCCGATGGCGAGTGAACGGCCGACTCGACTCGAGCGCGCTTTATCCGGCTCTTTCGTGTCTACTTCCAATCCGAGTTGAGTCTTTATCGTCCTGAAGAATTCGATTTTTGCTTCATTCTTTGCTTCAGGTCCAAGCTTGTCATATCGAGCTTTTAGCTCTTTCAGCTGTTTCTGTTCTTCGTCCGAACCAACTTTGTCTTCGATAAGCTTGTCTAGAACTTTGCCGAGTTCCTCAGTTTTGAACTCCTTCTCGACCTTCTCCATAAATCCCGGCAACTCGGCTTTGGGCATTCGGGCATAGATTCCGCCTGGAAGTTTGATCTCTATCATCCTTCCGGCTTCCATTGCGGCGGCAGGCCGCTCGATTTTAGGATCCGGTTTTGCGCCGGACTCAAATGGAGTCGTCTTGATCGTATCGGGATCTACGGTTCTCTCAGCGGGTTTTGGTGTGTCTAAAGGCTTCGTGTCGCCTGGTTTTGGTTCGGACCCTGGTTTGGTTTCGCCTGGTTTAGGATCGGACCCTGGTTTTGGATCGCCTGGTTTCGGATCGCCCGGTTTTGGATCGCCCGGTTTGGGATCGCCTGGTTTTGGATCGCCCGGTTTGGAATCGCCCGGCTTTGGTTCGGAGCCTGGTTTTGATTCTCCAGGTTTTGGCTCCTCAACCGGTTTGCTTTCTGCAGGTGACGATTCTGCTATCTTCTTGCCGACGTCTTTGGCTTCAGCCACTGCTGCGGCTCGCTTTGCGCGAACGCGCTCCATCTGGCCCTTTGTCACTTTATAGCCGAGATACAGGAGTGCTGCGGTTAACAGCGGTCCGGTAACTGTGTCTTTTAAGTAGTTTTTGACTTCCTTGTCCTTCTCGACTTCTTCCAGTTGTTCTTTGGAAAGGTTCTTCGGATCTATCTTCTTGTATCCGACTTCGAATGGTTCTCTTTTGACTTTGCTTGGATCAGGTTTGCCCGGAAGCTCTACTTTGGTGTCTGGTCCCGTCGGTAGTACGTCTTCTCTGGGCGGGAGCAGCCTAGCTGTCGGTTTTGATGTGTGATGCGACTCAAATGCTTTCTTCAGGTGCACCTGGAAATCGTCGTCGAACTCTAGCTCTGGTCTCTTCTCAATTGCTTCAGCGAGAAGCGTTTTGCCGCGCCTGAGCATGTCAGCGTCACCTGAGCTTATCATCGCGAGAGCGGTGTTCACTCTTGTGGAGCCGGGGTCGAGGTATAGTCGATATTTTGACCATTCGTCTTCTCTGGCTGTTTTCAGCTCATCGGCCGCTTTGTCCGTATCTTCGTTGCGAACAACTTTTCCGACAATCGATCTTTCTAGAGTCAATCTCTTGCAGAAAAGCTCTGCCAACTCTGCCTTGACTTTGTCCTGAGGTAGACCATCGGCGGCTTTGATTGCTGCTTCAAAGAAGGGCAGGGCCTCTTTCATTCCTTTCTCTGCGTAGACCTTGTTGGCCTTTTTCATTGCATCGTCCGGATCGGCGCCGATTGCACCAGCGACGGTGCTGGAGGCTTTCTCCGGCTTTAGTTCACCTTGCCACGCGGCTAGCCCTTTACCTTTGCGAGTCGACTCCATCTTCTGATAGGACTCAAGAATCTTTTTCTGAAATCCTTCATTGAATTGCAGATCTGGGCGCATTGTCACTGCTGCGATCAAGGTTTTCTCGCCCTCGGCGATAAGCTTGTCATCGCCGGTGGCGATTTTTGCCAGCGCCAGTTCTGCTCGTGATAGAGCCGGGTCAAGATAGCGCTCGTAATCGTTCCACTTCTCTGCGTGGATTCGAAGGTTCATGTCTGCAAGAACCTTCTTTCTCTCAGGGGAGAGATCAGGTTCAGTAAGTTTTTCCAGCAAATTGATGCTTTGCGTCTGACCTTCTAGGATTTTGTTCAGCGCATCTTTTGTATCTGTTTTGTCAGCCTTCTCTACAATTGTCTCGAGGAATTGAATAGTTCTTTCCGTGACTGTTTTTCCAGCGCCACCATCAGGCTTTGAAGTGCCTGCATCTTTTCCGCCGCCTTCTTTGACTTTGATCTCGGGCGGCTTATCTGTGGGTTTTGCAAAGCCTGCGTCTCCTGGCATTGCCGGCTTTTCTTTGCCTGGTTCTACCTTGCCTTTCGCGGCCCAGTCGGGTAGTTCTTCAGGTTGTGCCTCGCGTAACAATTTGGGGTTCGGTTTTTCATCGACTGCCGGCGGCGGATCGCCCATGAATGCCACAAGCTGTTTTTCCTGAGGTGCTCCCCAGATACCTTGGGCTGCTGCCATCCAACCGGACGGTGACTCGTCCGTACTGTCTAAATCGCTTTCGAAGGTGGGTTGTGACTTCGAGTCTGTTGAGTCGCTCCCGCCACCTTTCGTGTTGTCTTGCCTTGCCAGATCAAAAAGATTCACTATTATTCCCTCTAGAAACAAAAGTTGATGCGCCGCTCAGGAGCGGTGGGGCACCAGTTTTTTTGCAAGCTGACGGCTTAGAGCAGAATGCTCTCGGTTATATACAAAGGAGAAAAATACTGGACAGTCGATAAGCAATGATTTGAAAATTTCCTTTTGATATTTCGGCTATTGATGGAAATTCGGACGTTACACCCAATCTGCGAGCCAGAGACGTAGAAAAGCTGGCAGAGTCTCATTATAGCTTCACTTATAGCGCTTTGCATGTTAACTGCTTGAGTCGACCAGGGAAATCGGACCAAAAAATTGCTCTATCGTTGTTGATAGCAGTAAGCTTGCAATCATGCGGTCATGCTGTAGGCACAACTAACCATTGACAAAGTCGAACTGATGAGCCCTCTGCAACAGAATCACTCCCGGTGGCAGTAAGAGATATTGGCGGCACCGCTTGAAGCTGTTCCGGTAAGCCGAACAACTGAAGTTAAACTCGAACAGCAAGAGATAGAAGACTTACTTTTTTGAAACAGAATCTGGGCCTTCATAATCTCACATCAGGTCCAGCCTCTCAGCCAGCTGGTTTTATGAACTAGGAGGAATCGGTCTCGACTCGCGACTGTCGGTTCGCAACAAGCACGAGCCTGACGAAATGCAAGTCGTCAGAGCAAAGAGCTAGCCTGAGCGAAACAGCTGGAGTTTGTGAGGGCGGGTGCAATTGTCTATCCCGCCTCAACAATCAAACGGTTTTTAGTTCGATCGTTCCCAAGAAAAATTATTCCGATTTCGGATTTGCGATTTCTTCATGAAAGTAACAGTTAGAATTCGGGACTCGACTATGCGCAATTCCATTTGTATATGTCTTGTGTCTGCGCCTGTGGTACGTAGTGGTGCGGGCTTACCACCCTTGGTGATCGTTCAATATGCAATGAAAGACTCGTGAACCATCTGTGGTGCAACTATTGCCTCTATAGAATACTGATGTATTATTGTCGAGAACAGAAGTCGTATCAGGCTTTTATGAGATCGGGCTCAGCTTCTCCAGGTTAGAAAACAAGCGATCGACCAGCGAGAGTGCTACTGCCTGTGATATCAGAATGGGGGCGGACTTGCAAGAATATTACTACGGCCGGCAGATGGACCATGGAGTCGACTACACCTCATCTGAGGTTGAGTCCAATGTTGTGCGTCAGGTCAGGAGCATGAATGTCGGTGGCCTCGGTCAACAGGGTCTGCCGCCAAGTGGACAGGATTCTTTGATGGTTGATTTCTTTTCGACTGATCATGCTACGGACACCGTAGAGTATGCGGGTGACGTCGTCTATGAGTACAGCCCGGACTATGTCGCGACAACTGAGTATGCTCAAGATTACGTTCAGAGCGAGTATGCCGACAATGCCGATGATAATGGCGTGTACTACCCAGGTGAGATAGCTCGGCTTGGCAGGCACATCACCGATTCTGATGTATACGACTCGTTGGATGCGATGACCCTGGACGACCAAGAAAAGTTCTTTGCCTTGTTTTCCAATCGGTTCGCCAGTTGCGTCAAGCGCGGCAAAGAGGGTGATTGGCGTCAAACAAGCCAGTTTCACCACTTGTCCGACGAAGAGATTATTGAAGCGATTTCAGGCGGCTCAACATTCTTGCGGGCCTGCATGGCGGACAAGACAATTCGATTTGTCGTCGTTACGGTCGAAGAAAGCAGCTATTACAGGACATCCGAGGGCCTCGAGAAGATCCGCGACTGTCTGCGTTGCCTTTCCGTCGATCATCTGAAGCTTTACTTGTGCGAGGACTCCCATCAGTGGCAGTTATTCGCGTTCTTCCAACGACCGGTCGATTCCCGGAAGATCGGCGCTCTCTTGAGTTCCTGGTTTCGAAGGAATGGTATCGTTCCTGGTACTGCCGGTGTCCGCCTCTTTCCAGACGACCAGCCGTTTGGTCTACCGCTTCAGCCTGGCTTTGCCTGGCTAAATGATGACGGTCAGGTCATAGTTACCCGCAATGAGATCTCCCTGGAGGCCGCGCTGGCTTTGTTCGTCTCGGATGTGCAGCGCAGTCAGAATGATGGGGACGATCTTTTGAGGCGTCTTGAGCAGATTCTTGGCAGCGACAAGTAGCGATTTGTCGCTGCATGATATCGGGGCTCGCAATCTCGCTAATGCTGTCGCAATGGCAGAGTGACGTCTCGCGTGGTAAGCAATGGAAGGCGCCTGCAGCGCATTCTGATTGCGAATTCTTCGGTGGACCTGACAATGGTCAAATCTGAATTATTAAGATGTGCTCTTGATGCGGTCCCGTGGACTCAGTGCCTGTTTCGGGCGAGAATAGAAAGATCTGAGCCGGTAGTATGTCAAGAACCGGTACACATTGCTAAACTACTGGTTATGAAATCTCAGCTTTCGCGAGCTGAGAAAAGGGAACAATGATTGAGGATCGGATGACCGAGCGAAACTTGTCTATGTTTGGCCAGGGCAATATGTACGACAGAGTGCGAGAAGACTTGAAGAAGCGAAGGCCGCTTCTTGGGGCTGCCTTTCAGGGTGATCCGGAGACACTGGCTCGCGTCAGGGAGTACGAACAACGCTCTTCCGAGGTAGCGCAGCAGGTTGGCTTGGTCGCGGCAAAGGGCGAAGACATCGAGCGACTGGCACTTCTCGATCCCGTCACCGAGCTTTATAACCATCGCACTTTCGTCAAAGAGCTTAAGGCGGAGATGGCCCGATCTCGGCGCTACAATCAGCGTGTTTCGGTTTGTAGTCTGATCGTCGATAACTTCGACAACATCGGCACCGACTACGGGACATTGACCCAGGATGCGGTACTAAAAGTAGTGGCACTCGTGATTCGCAATTCAACGCGTGAAGTAGACATAGCGGCGAGGTATGCACCCTGGCAGTTTGCGGTCGTATTGCCTCAGACCAATGCCGCTGGAGCATCTCTGGTAGCTGAGCGTATCAGATTGCGGGTCGCTGCTCAGGTGTTTTCTCATAACTGGAAGAACTTCTCCATAACATCGAGTATTGGTGTCGCGACGTTCCCTGAACATGCTCCCGAATACGACGAGCTTGTCGCTCGTTCTATCGAGGCGATGGAGTGCGCATTGGATCGCGGCGGCGATCGAGTGTTTTCATTCTAACTACTGTATCGACATGACCTTGTCATTTCTTCAGGCGTTTTGAACAAAGCTCAGATCGCCTACGAGCCTGACTTGCTCAGGGCGTGCCAGTCTTTCTCGTAAAGAGGTAAGAACCCGGATCTTCGCAGGCAATCTGCCAATCCTGGTCGTTCTTCAGTGCCGCCGATAGGACGGCGTCCTTCGGCATCAGGATCCAATCGATCTTCATGTTGTCGAGCAGATTGCGCCACCCGGGATTGGTTCGAACAATCGAGCCGTACTTCGTGTAGAACTCTTCTCCATAGAAGTCTGCCCGATCATCGATAAAGACGCGCATACCGAGCTTGTATCTGATTAACCCACCCCAATTGTCGTTATTGAATCCACGATCAAACGGTAGTTTATGTTCTTGAATATAGGTCAGAGTCGCCGTTGGCATAGTGGAAGGGCTGAACCCCGATGAGAGCACTTTGCTTCCGCCCAGGCTCCCGCCGCAGAATGCTGCGACGGTGACGAACATGACATAGGAAATAGGTATAATTCGCATTTTGCAGAGCATCTCTTGTTCGGCAAATTGATTGAATGCAGTCGATATCCTACGCCACGGTTTATCAATTGCAGGAAAAATCTCACCGAAAGAGCGTGTGGACTCTGTCATCCTCGTGGAGGAAAATAACAAGCCCAGGGCTGGTATGACTGCAATCGAGAAGAGCGGTATGTTGCGCACCGCAGACAGTGACATATGTGTGAACAGCATCATCGTGGCAAAGTATGGAAGTGACAGGCGCTTTCTGGTTATGGCAAGTCCAACCAGATAAAGAGCCATCAAAATCTCCAGGCAAATGACATGAATATTGTCACCATGAAAAATTGGCGATTTGAATTCGTCTGTTTCTGCCAGCACGGAGCTGCCGTGGAGGTAGTCGATGATGTACCTGTAGAGTTCGATACCATAAGGGTTAGCGAGTGTAACTATAACAACGAGAATTCCGGCGAGAAAAATCTGCTTTAATCGTCTTCGGATGGATTCGGTGTCGGATTTCGATTTCACTAGCAACACAATGTTGCTTACGAAGTAAATTCCGATGAGGACCATACCAAGCCCGAATGCCGGGTGACAGTTGACCCAAATGAGCATTGACAGGGACAACCAGAGATAGAGTTTGGTACTACTTATGGTGCCTCGTTGAAAGTCTTCCAGTTTCATCAGGAAGATATAGATACAAACGAGTGTAATTACATGAGGCCGGGCCAACCAGTGTATGGCTGATGCGAATATACCGATGATAGCGATGGGGACGGTTGCTCCCAGGGGGCCACCGTCTCGTCTGGCTCGATCATAGACCCGCGTGAACAAGAGGGCGATTGTGGTGGCGATAAAAACCGCCAGCAGGTTTAACCCACCCAGGCGAGTAAGGATGTATGCAAACAGATCAAACATCCATTCATACGCAACCCATGCTTTGTCGGGAAATGTATAGGAAAAAAGGTCGACCTTCGGGATTGTGTGATGGTCGAAAATCCATTGTCCGGTCACAAGGTGCCACCCAAGGGACGCGTCCTGGAACATCAAATCTGGGCGTCCGAAAAGCAGAATATGCATAATGCCGATAAACAGCAGATCGCCGACATCGGGCATTGGCAACATTTTCTGAGAGTTTCGTGATTCCGGTTCGTTAACCAAAGGGCTCACATTATCGAGTGCAGAAGAAATAGTAACATCATCGAGTGAATGCCAACGGATTTGTCACTCAGAGTCGTAGGGCGCTAACTCGATATTCCCTTTATTTTATTCAGCTCCATATCAAGCCGGTAAAATCTCTTTGACAATTTGAGAGAAGCCTATCGATTTTAACTCCGTTGCAATTTTGCTGGCTTGATCGGATTTGTCTTCAATTGACTGTCTTGAAAGCCAGATAAGCGTCTCCGGTCCAAGATAAAACGCGATCTGTCTCAGTAAAATTCGTATAAGTGCTGGGTCGGCATCGCTGATGTCATTCAACAACTGCTTCAATACTTCCCGGTCACAGCTAGATGTAACGAGCTCCAGGGAGATTGCGCCAAACGCTTCTGTAAGATCGGCGTCTGCCACGAGTTTCAAAACTTGCCCCATGCAGCTGGTGTACCCGCCTGCGCAAATCTGCCTGGATAGAGAGATCAGCAGTCGAAGCTTGTTGAGTCGAGCGAGTTCTAAAACTACTACAGCTACTGTTGTTACTTCGTTGAGTTGAGCGGCTTGCATATACAAGAATGACAGTTTGTCGATGTCATTGTTTTTACCTTGTTCTCTCACCCATGCTGATAAGAATATTCTGTAGTCGGGGTTATCCATTATTTTGAGCGCTTGATTTTGACCGTCAGATGTTTCGCAATGCAAGAATAGTCTCTCCAGTGCCGACATATTTAGAATGCCTATCTCTTCGATCTCGTTGCTTTCGCCCTTTGCGGCGATTCTCGCTTTCAGCACTTGAAGCGTCGCTCCGCACAATGCGGCCGCCAGGTTACAAATAACTATTCTGTCGTCACGCTGGACATGGTGTTCGTCAAGTTCATTCACGAATTTTGTTAGACTCTCGTCTCCTGATAGTGCTGCCAAATGCGCGGCGCCGCTCAGGTATCCAATGTCTGTAAAATCAGGACTGATCTTGATAGTTTCGGTCTCGGGGCTGACGTCTGCGGACTTGCAAATGACCCTGATAAGAAGACCTGCGCGATCTATCGCTCTAAGCTCTCTAATCAGGAGTGCATTGAGATCATGATGCCCTCTGTTGGTGAGTTCGACTGACAGATCACATGCATTCGTGTCCGTTATCGTTTTAAGGGCGACGTGGCACATCGAGGCGAAGAAGGCCTCTTCCCTTGTCTGCAAGGCTTCGCATAGTGACACTACCTGCGACACCTGTCCAGCCAGAAGAAGAGATTGGCAGATGTCGTAGAGCTTCTGTTGTTGCTTCAGATTGACCAGGTCGATTGCAAGAATTTCCAGTTGGTCTGATCTTCGGAGCGCTAGTCCCAGTGCCAGTCCGCAGTAGGCCTGTTTGCTGATATCTTTATGTTTTGCGAGCAAACTCAGATAAGGAATGTTTTCTTGAGAGTAGATTGGTGCAAGCTTGAGGTTGTAGTCAATTTCGAGTTGAGAGTCCTGGGCAATTGTAACCAGTTCGTAGAGTGAGTGGAGTAGATTCAGCTCACTCGTCAGATCTTCCTGTTTTATCGCCCAATCTTGTCTGGACAGCCTGTGCTCGAGCTGCGAAATACAATGATCTATCGATGGTCTCAGCATGGAAGAAAGATCATCTTTCGATACACCCCATGCCCGAATAGCTGCGATTATGATCTCCAGGTCGTTGTTGGGGTTGCAGGTAGTAAGTCCGACGATGAACTCACCGATAGTACTGACTGCGCAGCGGTTGAGCAACATCTGTAGAAAATCTGTCAATCGTTTTCGCCCGTGATCGTTGGCTATAGAAAGCATCCACTGGGAGACAATTGTGGAGTATCGCGGTTGAACAAGTTTGTCGATAATCCAGCTAGCATCAGAATCCGGATTGATACGTTCTAGTAATGAATGCAAAGCGAGTACTGCATTTAGCATTCGTTGAACTTCTGCGACATCCTTTTTCGCTTGTGTATGGAATGCGGAATGTGTATCAATTTCAGACATGAAAAATCGACAGGATTCCGTTAGCGACAGCGTCATGATCGAGCTCACTTCTTTATCGGAGCTCTCCTTGAGAAGTATGCTGGAGACTGCGTCCACAGTTACGCTGGTGCAAGAAAATACAAGATGCAGATAGAAAGCTGACAGCGATACCGATTTTTTTTCTCGAGCCAAGCCTAACGCAATGTTTGCCAAAATCCTCACGTCGCTCATTTTTCCGAGGAGGGTGACCAGTTGTCCTATATCGTCGTCCTCTTCGAAAAATCCTTCAGTGAGTATCCGCCATATCGACCTTTCTGGGAATCGCTTTAGCAGCTCGACCGAGGATGAGTTAAGCAATACTCCTTGTCTTGATGAAAACTTGCGAGTGATTATCAGGAGCTCAGCTGCTTGATCGACAAGTCGATCCGCCAGGCATTCGTCGATCAATTCGAGCAATGCCTCTTCTAAATTGTCAGCGCCAACGAATTTTCCTGTGGAATCGACCAGCTTCGAGAATCTAGCTAGGTCCTCGCGTGTTGCATTTTTCATGGTGCTCTTCAGCGCCCTGACCTTGCCCCTTCTGGCGAGGCCTGCATCCACCGCATTCGCGCAGCAGCTGCACTTTACGAAAGACAGCAAGAGCGATTCCCATGCTTTATCTATTTGTTGGGAATCTAGGCAGACTGCGCCCGTGCTGCTGAATGTCGTGAGGGCAAACAGATGAAAGCCTTGTTGCCAGAGCCTGAGAGCTTGAGAAATAGTTGACTGGAAGCTCTCGTCGCTAACTTTGATCGATCGTGTTTTGACCAACTCCTCCAGTATCATTGAAGTAGCAACAACTATACTGGTAGCCAGTGGACGGTCGCCGATGTTGATCAGTCGCTCGATTAAATCGCGTAAGAGATGATAGGTTGAGCTACGTAGCACGTATACGTTTTGCATCTCCAGTTTGACTGCTTCGACGAAATCGTCTCCTTTCAAGTCCGAGAGCGCCTTGAATGCTCCATCAAACTCTCTGACTTCATATCTGTTGACGGCAAGGCAAAGGCTTGCCCGAAGCCGCTCTATGTCGGACTCCGTGTTCTTCGTGGCTAACAGAAAGTAATTTCCCGCCATGGATGTCTTATCGCTAAGACCCGAGCAGTATCCCATGCCCATGAGGCACCAGAACAACTCTTCCGGCAGTTTGTATTTTTGATTTATCGTGCGATAAATGTTCAAGTAGATATTCAGGGCATCGTCATAATTGCCGTTGTCGAATTGGCTCAGCGCCTGCTGCATCCGTGACTTTGTCCAGATCTGAGGCGACAGCCAGAGATAGAAATTGTTGAACATTTTTTTGTTCGACATTCGCAGCTTTTGCAATCGTTGTGTCGCCGAAGCTTGCTTCTTCTTGGCTTGAGTTTGCACCAATAAAGCATCGTCGTCGATGAAGTCAAAGCGGTTGCGTGAAGGTGATTTCGTCGAGTCCGTCTGCGAGACCTCGTTGTCTCGTGTGGGTTCGGTTTGTTCTACTTTGTGATGTTGTCCGCGTATCTTGGGAAGAAGTTCCAGTTGTTCTTCCGGACAATCGAGGATGGGCACCGTAAGTGGTTGCGCCCAAAGCATTCTTTCCAGTAAGACAACGGCTTCTCTCAAGTGCTCCGAAGAGTGATGCTTGAGTTCGTCAAAGAGTTTGGATTGTTCTGGGCTAGCCAGATCATGTCGGCGGAACAACAGACATTCATCGCCTCCGCCATGTCGTTCGTAGAGCAACGGATCGATGGCGATGGCCAGTATGGATGCATGAATCAACCAGCAAGAAAAGTTGTCGACGTCCTGATCGTAATGATGCTCATTGCGATCGGGGTGTTGGTAATTGGGATGTCCGAGCTCCAGGCTTTTTCGTCCGGCTAAGGCTGGCACATACAGTGCGTCGTAGTCTACGAGCCTCAGACCAGCGCTGGTGACGATTATGTTGCCGTGTTGGAGGTCTCCGTGGCCGATGTTGGCTCGTTCGAGCTGGTCAATCATGTCGTGAAAATCGGCGAGCAGTTGTTTTAAAGCACCAGGAGTCTGGTATTGCTTTGTTATGAACTGGTCCAAGGTTTCGCCTTCAACCCACGGCATCTTCAGGCACGGATACCAATTTCCTTTGATTTTTATGCCTTCATCCAGGTAGTAGAAATCGACAGTACAAGCCAGGTCATCGAACAGAACGAAATCGCTGATGTGTTTGTAGCGCTCGCGTTGATCGAGCCGGTTGGTCAGGAAACATCTAACCGCCCAAGCTTTGTCTCCGGTTACGATTTTGTATACGCTGGCAAATGCGCCGGTCATCGATCGGGGTAATCCGATTGCGTTTGTCGTCACCTCTCCGTACATTAAGTCCGGGTCGGAAAAACACGCTCGTGGGCTCTGGATTGCTTCGTTATAGTCTTGCGGGGTGGGCCAGGAATCTTTGCTCATAAGATCTTCAGGCGGTCAGGGTTTACCCCAACCTCCGCCTCCGGGAGTTTCAATCACAAAAATATCGTCTACTTTCATTTCGACGGTGGCGGTGCCGCCGAGCTGCACCACTTCCGATTCTGCTTTTCTAACTACGTAGTTATTCCCACACTTCCCGTCGCCTCCGCCCATCATGCCGAAGGGCTTTACGTAGCGTCTTTCTGAAAGTATTGAGGCTTGCATTGCTTCTTTAAATTGCAACTTTCGCACAACGCCGTTTCCACCATTGTAAGTGCCGATTCCGCCGCTTTCCGCTCTTATCGCGAATTCCTTTAGGATCACCGGAAAGCGCCATTCAAGGACTTCCGGATCGGTCAGTCGTGAGTTGGTCATATGAGTTTGGACGGCGCTGGCGCCATGAAATTCCGGACCCGCGCCGGCGCCACCGCATATGGTTTCGTAGTATTGATGACGGTCGTTGCCGAAAGTAAAATTACTCATCGTGCCAGCGCTAGCTGCAAGCTTGTTGAGCGCACCATAGACGGCATCTACGACGGCTTGTGAGGTCTCTACATTACCTGCTACCACTGCGGCCGGGTAGGAGGGGCTGAGCATGGAGCCTTCCGGTATGATGATCTCGAGTGGCGCCATACATCCGTCGTTGAGCGGGATGTTGTTGTCCACCAGGGTGCGAAAGACGTATAGGACTGCGGCAATTGTAACGGCGCGCGGGGCATTGAGATTGCCCTCCAGCTGCGGAGAGCTGCCGGTGAAATCGATAGTGGCTGAGCGAGTTGTTTTGTCCACCGACAGACGAACACAAATTTTGGCGCCTGTATCCATCTCGAGCTCGAAATAGCCATTTGTCAGTTTGTCGATAGCGCGTCTCACGCACTCTTCCGCATTGTGACGAACGAAGTGCATATATGAGTTGACGGTCGAAAATCCATAGTCGTCGATCAGTTCATTAAGACTCAGAACACCTCTATTGTTAGCGGCTACCTGGGCCTTCAGATCGGCCAGGTTTTGATCTATGTTGCGAGCCGGGTAAGGCCCGTCAATCAAGAGAGCGCGCAAATTCTCTTCAAGCAGTCGACCATCTCTGACGAGTAAGGTCGGATCAATTAGCGCACCTTCCTCAAGTATGTTACGACTGGATGGTGGCATCGAACCCGGCGTTATCCCGCCGACATCTGCATGGTGACCGCGTGATGCCGCATAGAATAGTGGAGGCTGCTTATCGTCATTACCGAATATCGGAGTGACGACGGTTATGTCGGGAAGATGTGTGCCTCCCGTGTATGGGTTGTTGAGGACGTAGACATCTCCATTCTTTATATCGGAACATGCTTCCATTACGGCTCGGACACTTGCACCCATGCTGCCGAGGTGCACAGGCATGTGTGGTGCGTTGGCGATGAGTTTGCCTTCTCCGTCGAAGATGGCGCAAGAGAAATCGAGACGCTCTTTTATGTTGACGGATTGACTGGTTTTGCGGAGTGTCACACCCATCTCTTCTGCAATCGACATGAATTTGCTGTTAAACAGCTCGAGTGCAACTGGGTCCGGGGTCGACTCTTTCGACTGCGCAACAATTGGGCGCGGCGCCAGGGTTGAGCGGTCGCGCTGCAAGACCAAAACTCGATTGAGACTGATACTTGCATGCCAACCAGGCTCAATCACTGTCGTGCTCGTGGGGTCTATAACGATTGCCGGTCCTTTGACAGGAGCTCCCTCAGCAAGAGAGTCTCTGTGGAAAAGTTGTGCTTCGTGCCACTTCATGTGGTGGTTGTACATGCGCACGGTTGTGATGCAAGAACTTGAATCGCACTGATTGTCAGCCTCCAGCTTCAGGACCTCCAGCGCTCGAGTGGGCGCGGCCTGTGCTTCGAGAGTAAGCGATTCTGCAATGAGAGGTCTGACCTGGTCGTGAAAACCGAAGCGTTTCAAATGAAGCTCATTGAATCTTTGTGTCATCTCTTCCTTCGACTGCAGGGGCACCGAGATAGTGGTGTCGGATCCGGTGTATCGAAGTAGCACCAGGCGGCTCAGGTTGATCTCCGCGCTCTCCGCGGCTTGTTCCTCCAGTCGTTTGATTGCCTGGATTTCGAGAGCCGACATCATATCTTCGAGTTGATCGACGCTTAAATCGCAAAGCGCTCGTTGAACCGGGTGATGCTCGATGCGTTTGATTTCTGCTAGACCAATACCAAGAGCGGACAAGACGCCTGCGAGCGGATGAACCATGACCGTATTGATACCCAGTCGCTCTGCGATCAAGCAGGCGTGCTGACCGCCTGCGCCTCCAAAGCAGTTGAGCACCGCCTCAGATATGTCGTATCCACGCTCTACGGTTATTTTTCTGATAGCTGCTGCCATTTTCTCGATGGCGATTTCTAGAAAGCCCCAGGCGGTTTCTTCTAAAGTTTTAGTTGTATTTGCAGTGGCAATCGCTTTCGTGAGAGTTGTGAACTTCGCTTTGACGACCTCTGGGTCGAGCCCTTCGTCGTTGTTCTTTCCGAATACTTTTGGAAAATAATCCGGCTGGAGTCTTCCAAGTACGAGGTTGACATCCGTAATCGTCAGTGGTCCTCCTTGTCTGTAGCAGGCTGGACCAGGTGAACTGCCTGCGGACTCGGGTCCGACGAGAAAGCGCTGACCGTCGAATTCCAGAATAGAACCACCGCCTGCGGCAATTGTATGGACGGCGAGCATTGGTGCGCGAATTCTGATACCGGATATGGTAGTAAGCTCTTGGCTCTCGAACTGCCCTTCGAAGTGGGAAACGTCCGTGGAAGTACCGCCCATGTCGAATCCGATTACTTTGTTGAAACCCAGGGCTCGTGCTGTTTCTACCGCGCCTACCACGCCGCCGGCTGGACCGGATAACAGGCTGTCCTTCGCCCGGAAGTGGGCTTGGTCCGTTAGCCCTCCATTGGATTGCATGAAGTAGGTTGAGGTGCCGTCCAGTGAATTTGTAAATGTCGACAGGTATTTTTGCAGGACTGGTGAGAGGTATGCGTCGGCGACAGTTGTGTCGCCGCGCTCGATAAGACGAATTAGTGGGCTGAGATCGTGCGACATCGAGACGTTTTCGAATCCAACTTCTCGTGCTATTTCTTGGCACTTCTTCTCATGCTGCGGAGAGAGATAGCTGTGCATGAAAAATATTGCACAGGAAGTCATCCCCTGGTCGAATGCCTCTTGAAGACGGCAGAGCGTCAAGTTGGAGTCGAATGGCTCTATCTCCTCGCCGTCGGCTGCGAAGCGACCAGGAACTTCGATTATCATCGAGTAAAGTGGCTCGGGCAATCTAATCCGTCGTGCGAATATATCGGGTCTGTTCTGATAGCCGATGCGAAGAGCGTCTTTGAAGCCTCGATTCACGACGGCGACCGTCGGCGCTCCTCTGCGTTCCAAAAGAGCATTGGTGGCGACAGTGGTGCCTAGTCGGACCTCCCGAATCGATGCTTTGGACGAGTGCGCTTCGTTGAGCACCGTGAGAATCCCCTCAATCGCGGCATCTTCGTAGTGTTGGGTGGTAGATAGAAGCTTGCGAATGCGAAAGTCGCCATTGGAGCAAATGGCGACTATATCGGTGAACGTTCCGCCTCGATCGATGAAGAATTGCCAAGTAGCATGTTGCCGATTTTCGACTGTCACTTGATACTGCCAACTAACTGGCGGAATTTGTTTGAGCTACTAAGTCGTTGAGCTGTTGAACGATAGAAGAGAATGCGTGGGATACTGCAAGTGCAAATTCGCTGGAGCCGAACGCAAAAACGAGTGAGATAAGAACAGCTATGAATGCGATGATGGCGCCATATTCAGTGATGGCTTGCCCTTCTTCGTTGCGGCGAAGGCGAGATCGAATTCGCCTGAACCATGGAATTGAATTTTTTAGCCTTCTTAGCATAATGGGTCTCAGAAAAACGCAGAAGGGTGTTCGGGAAACCTAGTAAGAGCGAGCGCAATGAGTACCATTTCAATAATACCCGACCGCTGTCCACCTGTAACAGGAAACACCCTGAAACAATCGACTGGGCTACCGTTTTGGGCTCCAGAGGTCTGATGAGAGAACTCGTTCTCGGACGGAATAGAGCTTGCCGGCTCGTTGGTTTTGCAACCAGCTATGGCTCGCATCTTGTCCTTTGAGAACACACTGGAGCTATTATTCTGCTGACGAACACACGGTCTCGTTGGTTTTTAACTCAATCGTAGGCTCGTCTGGATAAGTTTCCGACAAATCGAATCCCTTGATAGATACCTGGCAGAAGTGTCACTTCTGAGCAATCAATTTGAAGGTGTTGGTAAGTCAGGTCGATTTTGCAAGTGGTAATATCATCCTATCACAAGCCAAGAGGAAGCCGTAAGCTGCAGAATCCGGCATGAACAAACGGAAGATCACACATGCAAGCGGGTGCGGATTCTTGGGAAACAGCATTTTGTGCGGATTCTAAACATTGGTTAACAATAGAGACAACTGACGAGCTTGAGTGTCAGCGTCGTTGGTCAATCTTTCGTCCTGCTGTCTTTTGAATCCGGACTTTCTGCTTCGTCCCCTGCAAATCTCGTCATAGAGCCATTTCTGAACTTCTTCGTAATGACTGGGCTCGAAAAAATCTGCATGCCTCGACAGAAGGTCTTTGCGATTATTGATCTCTGGATAATTCATCGAGCCTATCCAAATCTTGTCCACATAAGGCTTGAGCAGTTGAACGAAGCGCTCGGGATTGCATGGAAGAAGTGGTGCGATCGAGGCATAGACGTCGATACCCGCTGCTCGCAGTCCTTTCAAGAGCTCCAGTCGACGTGCGATCGCAGGCGCTCCAGGCTCGAACTCTCGACAGACCGATTCATCATCTGTGGTGATACTAATCCCGACTTGCACCACATCTCGGAGTTGCGCGATTAGCTCCAGATCTTGAAGAATAAGATGACTGCGGGTGTGCAGTGTTAGCTTCTTCGGTCTGTATCTGATCAGCTCTTTCAAGCACCGCCTAGACAGTCGATACTTCAGCTCCAAATATTGATAAGGGTCCGTAGCAGAGCTGAAAAAAATGGAGCTTCCAAATACGAGTGCACGCTCCTTGCGAATCAGGTCAGGTGCGTTAACTTTAACCTCCACCCACTTGCCCCAATCTCTGTAATCGCTGTGGCGAGCGCTTGGAAATTTTGGAACGTAACAATAGCTGCATCGAAATGCGCACCCTGCGTAGGGATTGAGCGAGTATGTGTAATGACCGGCTAGCGATCCAACCTTCTGTGGAGTTAGTATTGATGTGGCTCGGATCTCAGTAACATCCATGCCTCGAGTATACATACTTGTGTATGTGCTAGCAACCCTTTTCTCCACGGAGCGAAAACATGCTCATGTCCTCTAAACCGGAAAAGACAACAGATAGCTCGCAAGATGCGGAATGGAAAAGATTGGTAGAAGAGGGCAACGCCGCCTTTCAGATCGAAAGATATTCAGTGGCAGAGACAACTTTCGTCAAGGCGCTGGAGATTGCCGAGAAGCTGTTCGAAGATAGCAACGGCAGCTCTTCAGTCTATGATGCCGCTGATTGTCCGAAAGTGAGGCTGACTAAGAGTCTCAACAATCTTGCTGCTCTTTATCATGTGCAGGGCAAGTACGGTCTGGCTGAGCAGCTTTACGAGCGATGTCTGGACCTCAAACTGGAGTTGTATGGCGAAGAGCATCTCGAGACCGCAGTTAACCTGCATAATCTTGCTGTGCTCTATAGCGCCAAGCGCACCTACCTGAAAGCCGAATTGCTTTACAAGCGCGCGCTTGATATTCGCGACAAACTCCTTGGGGAATCGCATCCAGACCTTGTACCAGTGTTGCGCAACTATGCCCTTCTATTAAAGAAAACACAGCGCATGGAAGAATCCAGAGTGCTGGAGGAGCGTGCCAGCGCCATAGAAGCTCTCGCAGTGGCGACAAAGGGCTAGTCTGCCTCCACTAGTGGTGCCCTCTGATCAAAGGGGTGCACGCGAGCCTTGCAGAAAACTGCTTCCAACAATAATCGCAAGTAGCTCAGTTACTCTTGCAGGCATGAGGAATGTTCCAGGGCGACATTCTGTTCGTCTGCCGACGACTGCTGTCGATTTTTTTGTTTTGCTCCTTAACAACTTGTTCACAAATCCTGACTAAGCTCACAATGTTCTCCAGGGGTGGAGACGATGGGAGGCAGGAGGGAGTGCATGGCGGAGCCTATGACAGAGGAAGTTGATTCGGCAATTGTTCTACGATCCGGTTTTGCGCCCGATGCATGCTCTAAGGGGTATCACGGCGGCAACTGCCGACGTAGAGCGAGTAAAGGATTATTGGCTGGCGCCAACCTAGCTAAGTGTCTCGACTTAGTGTCGACATTCAGAAGGGCGTTGGTAAGATTGAACGAATCAATTGGTCCTTTGACTGACGAGATCCGCAATGACTTTGAAGAGCAGATCGCTTTTGTCGATCAGCTCGCCTCCTGCCCATCCATCGACTTCGACGCGGCGTTCGAACTGTTAGAGTTGCCGGAGATAACCAGTCCAAACTATGTCGAAAAACTAAATCAAAAACTTGATTTGAAGAACAAGAGTCCCAGCAAGATGCGCTCCGAATTTCGTCTCTGGTATGCCATGCGTCTCTCTACATCAGCTCTCGAGCCAGACCGACAGCTTGCCTGCGGGCTCATGGTCGAGGCTCTTGTGATTCATGATTGCATGCGCAATCCCGCACTGATTTTCAAAACAGTAGCTAATCTAGGTGGGCTGGACAATGTTCCGACAGAGATACAAAAAGTTTTCCAATCGATAAAGTAACCGGAGAGTGCGACGCCATGCGTCAAACGTGCGATTCACAATGACCTTTGATTTAGGGCTTGTCGAGGGGGACAGGTTCGTAAAGCATGCGAAGAACTTACTAGCGAACGGCGCTTTCGATGTGGGCCGGTAGTGTGAAGTAGATGCTGGTACCGCGACCGGCTTCGGATTCTGCCCAGATCTTTCCGCCCAGTCGTTCTACGTTATTGCGCGCGAGATACATCGAGAGGCGAATACTGTAAGTCTCTTCATGGTGCTTGCCTGGGACGAAGCCGGCGAACATGTCTTCAATCTCGATTGGAGGTAAGGCTGGACCTGAGCTGGAAACGGCGATTCTCATCTCGTTGCCACGAATAGCGCTTTCTACCCGCACCCTGCCACCAGCAGCGGTGACAACGATGAGGTGGTGAAGAACCTGTACGAGAATTCCACGCACTGCATCGCGATTGCCATTGATGGGCGGCAGACCGGTCACGGTTTTGTAATCCAGCAATAGCTGTCTTTCCCTCGCCAATGGAGTGACTTCTTCGAGACACTGGGCGACCAGGTGGGTAATCACAATCGGCTCCCGTGGTATCACGGGCGGTGGAATGAAGCCGCCGTACATCATCAGGTAACTGTCTACGACTGCAAGAACCTGCTCGTACTGGATGTGCAGCTCGGCTAGAGTCTGAGCCATCGCCGGGTGCATAGAAGTGGTGGCACCTGCCAGGATCGATCCCCAACGCGCTTCGGCTTGAGCAAGTTGTGATCGAATGGAGTCCTGGAGCATGACAACGATTTCCTGGCGCAGCTGCGCGTTCTCGGTTCTCAAAGACTTGTCGCGCAACACCATGACATAGCCCTGCACGTTGTTGTCCTCACCGCAAATCGGCTGCAGGTGGGCGAGAACTTCTACGTATTTGCTTTCTTCGCGGGTGTGGTAAATGATCGCTTCCGGGTAAAAGCGGTTGAGCACGGCATTAGGATCACCGCCATGCCTTGCGAAGGCCTGCCCAAATATTGTTCGTGTGCGCGACTCGCCGGGTTTTCTTACGAGGTCGAAGCACAGTCGTCCGGCAATTTCTCCTTCCGTGCAACCGACCCAATTCAGGAATACTGGGTTGGCGGATAGGATGTTGCCGTAGCCGTCGAGAATGAGAAATCCTTCAGTAGATGACTGCATGACCGCATCAAGCTTGTGTTGCACCGCGATTGCCTGGCGGTTCGCTTGATTGGCCTGTTTGCCTACTTCTGTCAGCTGTCGAGTTTGAGTGGTGATCTGACGGTTAAGCCCTTCGATTTTCGTGGAAGAGGCTTCCACCAACTTGGTTTTCTCTTCCAGCTCTTCATTCTGGCGATTCACCTTTTGTTTCAAACTCTGGGTTGATGATCGCATCGTGCTAACCGCGGTGTCGATCAATTCACCGAGCTCGAGCCATTCACCAGACAGTCCTTCCAGCGGTGGAATCCGTTTTTTCTGTTCGGCTATATCTTCGGTTCTATCAATTAGGAATCCAAGCGGCTCATTGACGCTTTCCTTAATTTTCTGGCTGAGAACAAATGCGATAGCCAGTGAAATACCGCCAAATATTCCAGCAACTGCAAAAACCGTAAAGATCTTGCCGGTAAGATCGGGAACCGGTGTGGAAACCAAAAGGATGCCGGCCTGCTGGATCGGCTTGTCCCGCCAGTCTATGCCGGTGAATATTACTTTGAACCAGAGTCTGCCACCCTTCTCGAAGCTCTGATCGGCTCTAGTCGGATCGAGAGGAATAAGCAACTTGGTAATTGCATTCGGAATCGGCGGAAAAACATCGCGCGGTATCGCCGACTGACCTCGACGTCCCAGATCTTGAATGAACGGTCCACCGTTGCCACCAGCCAGACCGGGTGTTGCTGCCACTATGCGCTTGGAGGCGTTGGAGTAGATAGAAAGATCGATACCCTGAACAGGTGTCGGCTCCTCCATTCCGAATTTGGTAACCTCGCCGAGCAAATACTCGCTTGTGAGCGGGTGGCTTACGGCCACGAGACCACGAAAATTTTTGCTGCCATCGAAGATCGGCAGTATCGATGACATCGTAAAAGTCTGCGTGGCGCTAAAGTCTGTCGCGCCTCGGAAGATCTCCTTAGTTTGCAAGACATATTGCACGGCCTCATTCTGCTTCGCGGAGAACCCATGTTTATTCGGTGTTTCAGTGCTGTAAAAGACAGCGCCGTTTTCGTCGATAATTGTAACGAATCCGGGGAAGGTCTCCTGGCGGATCAGGTTGTTAAGCGCATCTTTGGTGTCGTTGCGATCTTTGCGCGCATAGGCTTGCATAACCGAGCCGTTGGTAAGTACTACCCTGGCAAATGCTTCTGAAGAAAGCTGTAGCGCAATATTGTCGCGCCCGACTTTGCTTGCCGCCATGCCGACTTTCTGGTCCGCTGCCAGTCGAGTTGAGCGAAACTCGCTGAAAAGCGCAAACACTGAGAAGCTGGTCACCATGACACCAATCACGATGACGAAAGCGATAAGCAGTCTGGAACCTAGACCCAAAGGCTCTCCATTAACCTTGAGGCGTCATTAATCAAATGCCTCTTCCTAAACTTACTTTCTATGAACTCTAGTTTGATATTCCACGAAAGTAAAATAGGTTTAACCCTGGAATTGACCGTCGGATAAACTTGGCTGTAATGATGGTTTTGCGAAAGGAGCGACTATTCAGCTTCTTTCTCTTTAAGTTTGCGCAGCTCAGACTGCACTTGGATAGCTCTAATTAACTGGTTGGGTCCGCAAAAGCCCAATTCAAGAAGGATTTGACCTAGAGGCTTTCTTTCTTTGCCTGCTTCTTCATCAGTGCGCTGAATATGGAGGGCTTCATCGAGCTGATAAATAGTTATATAGCCCAAATCCACCAGTATCTGACCGAGCAAGTACTTGTTATCTTCAGCGCCTTGGGAGCTAGTAGAGGACGTTGTCGTCGTGTCTTCTTTTGTCATTTGCCCGTGTTTATTGCGAAAAAAAGGAATCAGACCGCTGGACACACCCGAAGGGTTCAACTTATGGCTGCTGGGTTTCCCCTCTGACCAGGTTCGTCAGCCTCCGCCGCGCCCAACGGCCTGTAGCTCAGATTATAGACGATTGAATGCCGATCCCGTAAAGGGGCTGGTTGTCATTGATTCACGTAACTTCTTAACTTATTGCGGTTTAAGGAGATTCGCCCGCCAGTTGTGATGTTTAATTGTCCTGCTACTTCTTAACGCGCCGTTACCTGCTCGCGCCTCCTATGGCACCGGATATGGTGTCGCGCTCCTGGCTCCCTTTGTCAGCAATGAGGTTTTATCATGATCGGTTTATCAACAAAATCGCTGAACCCGCCCCACACCATTCAAGGTTTGATGCAAGGACAATGGGCTGGAGCAATTGTCAGTACGGCTGCATCGCTTAAGATTTTTGATGCGGTCGATTTGGGCTTCCGATCTCCTGATGAGGTCGCTCGCGAAAGCGGCATTCAGCCCAAGGCGGCGGAGTTATTGTTGAATGCTCTGGTCGGATTGGGGCTATTGTCGCAAGATGAAAAGGGCTACCACACTACCGAAGAGTCTCACTATTACTTGGTCAGCACGAGTCCTTTATATGTCGGTAAGTTTTTCGAGATTCGACCGAAGTCTCAGGAAGCCTGGATGAATCTTGGCACGGTGTTGAAAACCGGCAAGCCGTATAGCGAAATCAACAAGCAGGAGACTGCTCAGCAGTTTTTCCCAGCTCTGGCCGCCGCATTATTTTCAATCAACTATGCATATGCGAAAAAACTTGCGGAATTTTTAGGTATGGGATCAAGGCAACAGCCGGTCAAAGTTCTTGATGTCGCATGTGGAAGCGCAGTCTGGAGCATTCCTATGGCGCGAGAAAACAAGGGTGTGCATGTCGAAGCACTTGATTTTCCTGTGGTTATTGAAACCGCCAGAGAGTTCACCGAGAAAAGTGGTGTTAGCGAACAATACAGCTATCTGTGCGGTGACTGGCAGGACCTTGCCCTCGAGGAAGACAAATATGATATCGCCGTGCTCGGACATATTTTGCATTCCGAAGGGAAGGGGCGCAGCAAGGAGCTCTTGAGCTGTGTTGCTAAGTCGCTCAAAAAGGGCGGTTCCATTGCAGTTGCCGAATTCCTCGTCAACGAACATCGTAACGGACCGGCATTCTCCTCCATGTTCGCCATCAATATGTATCTGGTCACGACCAACGGATGTGTTTTTTCAAAAGACGAACTAACCGAAATGCTAAAAGAAGCAGGTTTCACCAATGTCCGCTCTTTGCCCCTGGAAGATAGTGATACCTCGGTACTCATTGCTGATCGAGCCTGACCAGTCCTCACCGGCTGCGATGATCGGTGTTAATCAGGGGTTGAACTAGAATGCGATTCTCGAAGCGGTCATTCAAGATGACCGCTTCTTGGTATTGCCAGCGGTGCGCGAACGATGTGTTGACTGATTGCGACTGTTTTCAATTTTAGTCCTGACTTCCAGTTGCAAAATCATTGCCGTTGTCGGCCATGTTCCACTTCAGGAGCTCTCTGCGCCATTCCAGATCGGCTTGCGCTTCTTTGATTAGACCGGATAAGCCCTGGTAGTCTGCAAACGAAAGATCGATTGCAACACCGAGATCGAAGGTTAGTTTTACTCGTTCGCAGTTAGGTACGCAAGACATACAGACGATGTGATCGGGTCCGCATACCTCGAAAACCTGGTTGTCGTCGCATTGTAAGGGATCTCGCTCCCAGTTCAGATATTCGACGAATTGTTCGTCTTCTACGCTCTGTTGAACCAGTAATACCAACGCCTGATACTGCGTATGGTTCAAATAAATAGTCACTTCCTGGCGCCGGAAATCGAGTGCGAATTCCCCGGTTTCCTTGTCTAGATACAGATCCGCAAAAGCGTTGGCAAAACTGATCTGATTGCCTGTGCTTGTCTTCATTAACTTAGGTTCCTCTTACCAAATCATTTTACAGCAATGAATGACGATCTTCTTTATGCAAAATTTCCAAGCCTCAGCCTAACCATCGTGCCATATCTCTTGCATGATAGGTAATCACGAGATCGGCGCCGGCTCTGACAATCGAAGTCAATATCTCGGTGACGACGCGACGTTCGTCCAGCCATCCGTTTTGCGATGCAGCCTTGACCATGGCATATTCGCCGGAGACGTTGTAGGCAGCGATCGGATGTTTGAAAAGGTGTCTGGCTTCGTTGATCAGGTCAAGATATGCCAAAGCCGGTTTGACCATGACGATGTCGGCACCTTCTTGGATGTCGAGCTCGATTTCACGCATCGCTTCGCGACGATTGGCCGGGTCCATCTGGTAGCCGGTTCGATCGCCGAACTGCGGTGTTGATTCTGCTGCATCGCGAAATGGTCCGTAGAGGCTCGATGCGAATTTCGAGCTGTAGGCCATTATTGGAATGTTTTCGAAACCAGCATCGTCTAGGGCGATTCGAATCGCTTGTATTCGTCCGTCCATCATATCCGACGGGGCGATAATGTCCGCACCCGCTTCCGCCTGCGACACCGCAGTTCTTGCAAGAATGTCGAGACTCGGGTCGTTGAGAACCTGATTGTTGGCGATAATTCCGCAATGTCCGTGGTCCATGTACTCGCACAAGCATGTATCAGCGACGACGACCAGCTCTGGAAATCGTCGCTTGATCTCTCTCGTAGCCAATTGGACGATACCGTTTTCTTCCCAGGCGCCTGTCGCCTGGCTGTCTTTCTCGTTCGGTATACCGAAAAGAATGACTGATTTGAGACCTTCTTCGGCGGCCTGTTCAATCTCGAACAGCGCTTTGTCGATGCTTTGCTGATGAATTCCGGGCATCGAGCGAATCGGAGTATGCTTGTTGCGGCCCTCGACGATGAAGAACGGGTAAATTAGCTGTTCTTTCCGGACGTGAGTCTCTCTGACCATGGAGCGGAGCGCTGGAGTTGCTCTCAGGCGTCGCATCCGCATATTAGGGAAATTGGGCGAAGTGTTGTTATCTCTGATCGCGCCTGTTTTCATGCGCGCCTCTTTGACGGTTGACTTCTCCATAGTCGTCGAAGGCCCCTCTCTTGCTTGTCTGGTGAATCTGACAACTATATCGCTTGCCAGTACTCAATGCGCATATACAGCACATTTGTTTTATACATTTAATGTTGCCAAGGGGAGCTTTTTTGAGATATTGCAAAGCTTTCCGCTTAGAAAACGACGACTTGATTGTCGCCTAGCGACTTTGCTTTGGCGAGGGCGCCTGTAGCTTTATCCAGAAGTGTCTGCAGCGTTCCTTCGCCACTCAAATGAGACACTCCGGCGCTCGCTGTAACTTTGAAAATCTCGCCCGATGCTTTATGAGGGACTCCTGCGAACTGTTCCAACAGTCCGCGAAGAACCTCGACATTTTCGTGAATGGTGAGACTGTCATCAAGCACTGCAATTTCGTCGCCGCCAATTCGACCGATGAGATCAGTGTGTCTGAACGTCCATTTGATAATCTGCACCAGAGCAAGAATGGTTCGATCGCCTACTGCATAACCGAATGTGTCGTTGATTCTCTGCAATCCGTCGATATCGAATATGGTGAGAACTTGCGAAAATTTCTTACTGCGAATCCTGACACTGCGTTGCGCATATTCCATGAAATGACTGTGGTTGAGGATCTGCGTCAGACCATCGTTCTTCAAAAGCCTTTGAAAGATCCGATATCTCTCCAGGCGACCGGCGATAGTGGCGACTAGAAGTTGCGGGTTGACCGGTTTGATTAGATGATCGTCCCCGCCAGTGCGGGCGCTCTCGATATGCGCCTCCAGCTGATTCTGCGTGGTGAGAAAAACAATCGGAACAGTGGCAAAGCGCTCATTTTGTCTGACGAACTTAGCCAGATCAAAACCGTTGATCTCTCCCATGACGATGTCGAGAAGGATGAGGTCCGGGCAGAACGTGAGAAGCGCTTCTTCGAATTTCTTTGGGTCTTGAACCCAAGCCAGATGATAGCCTGCCTCTTCCAATTGCGACACGAGGTAGGATGCTTGCTCTGGATCGTCTTCGACCGAGAGAATTCGATAACGCTCCGGTCTGGTTCTTTCGAACAGAAATCGCAGCTTCTGGACTATAACGTCGACTTCGACAGGCAACTCGAAAAAGGCGTCGGCGCCCGACTTGATCGCGGCAATCTTGTCCAGAAAACCAGGCTCCTCACTGAGCAAGACTACGGAGACGCTCTCTCCGCCAGGCAACGAGCGGCAGCCGGCTACGAGGTCATAGCCGTTGCCGTCTTTGAGTGGTACACACAAAAGTAGACCGGCCGGCAGGGAAGATAAGATCTGATTTTTCGCTTCGTTCCATGTCGGGCATGGTCGCACTCGCATACCGAGGTTGTCCAGGCGCTGGGAGAGCGCGTTCAAACGATTCTGGTCGCTCGATACCACAATCACGTCGGGTCCCAGTTGAGTCACCGGGTTTGGTGTCATATCCGGATTCCAAACCGCAGCCGGCACGAAATTAGCTCCGCTTTGTAGCGGTGCAAGGTGGTGACCACTTGTGGCTTGAGGCGCCGCAGTCTCTTTGAATGAAAGAGGCGGCTGACCATGCAGAGGTGGTTGAGAACTGATCGGCGGCTCCGCCGAACTGGTGCGCTGTTCTTGTTGCGGTTGATAGCTAGGTGGTTTGGCCATGGGTGGCGAGGTGATCGGCGGACCACCACCACTATTGGCGCCCGATACCGGAGGACCACCGGATGGCGGCATGCCATTGCTCGGACTTTGGGCCTGCTCTAGGACAGTCTTCATTTGTTGAATCATGTCTCGGAAATGTCGCCAATAAACAATGATGTCATCGGGCTGACTCTCGAAAATATTCATGCAAAGGCGTTCGCCGGATTGGGCGATGTTGGCCAGGTCGCCCATCTGATGGATTCCGGCGCTGCCTGCTATTTGATGGAAATGCTCGTGCAATTGTCTGAGATTGTCGACATCCCACGGACTTTGCGCGAAATTATTGGCATGCGACTCCATCGGTGCCAGTCTCTCCAGGCATCGCGTAATGTAGTTTTCTCGCTGCTCCTTCAATTTTTCGGAGTAACCTTGCATCGCCTGGTCGGTAAGCTCCCGTCGGTTTACTTAAACAAGTCGGTCCATTCAGACGTCCACCGTTAATAGTAACTCAACCTGCCTGGTTAGGTCTTCTAACTGAAAAGGTTTGGCAAGATACTTGTTTGCGCCTGCTTGAGTACATTTTTCCTCGTCGGTGCTTCCATGCATACCTGTCAGCATTAGAACCGGCAGGGTGCCTCCTTTCTGTCGGTATCTTCGGCAGACTTCAAGACCCGTAATGCCCGGCAAATTCCAATCGAGCACCACTATGTCGAAGATTTCTTCGCCGAACATCTTTTCAAGGGCTTCCGGTCCGTCGGCAGCGTGTTCGGCCGCATGACCCTTAAACTGAAGCCAATCGAGCAGCGTGTTGGCAAGAACGAAATCGTCTTCCACCAGCAGAATTTTTGCCACCTGACAATCCCTTGGAGATAATATCCATATCCTACCGTGAATCCAGGTGGGGCGGCCAACTTAGCGTCAGGGCCTCTTAACTTCGATCAGCTGGGAGAAATCGCCTCTCGAGGCTCTCTACCAGCCCCTGCGCGGTGTGAGGAGTGGCCTCGACATCGACTCTGCCGAATAGCCGGCGAGCGACATTGCTTGTCACCGGTCCAATCGTGGCAATCAGGCAACGCGGTCCTGGTGCGACCTCGGCCATCTCGAATAGAGTAGCTAGGTTCTTGGCGCTCTGAGCGCTTGCTAGCGTGATTACGTCAATAGCGTTATCCTTCAGGATGCGAGCCAATTCGCGAGCGGTTTGCTCCGGTGGGTCTGGAAGTGATGTCTGGTAGGCATCGATCGCGTCGACGTGGGCACCATACTCTCTCAGCGTATCGGTGATTAAACTTCTAGCTGAGCTGTTGCGAGGATAGAGAATTCTCTTGCCTGCGACATCAGCTTGCTCCAGCAGCTCGGTGAGCAACGATTCGGCAACAAATTTGGTTGGTTGAAAGTCGATGTCGAAACCTAATTCGACCAACCTGTCGGAGGTGGAGCGACCTATTGAAGCGGTTTTTCTTGCTTTTAGTTCGGTCAGGTCGACACCGATAGTAGTGGCTCGTTCGACCACGATGGTGGCGGTATTGGTGCTGGAAAAAATGATCCAGTCGTAAGAGGTAATGGCACCAAGAGCGGTATCAAGAGCCTGCCATGAATTGGGCGGGCAGATTTCGATGACCGGCAGCTCCAGTGCGCGCGCACCCCTTGATTCAAGCTCTTTGCGCAGCTCGCCCGACTGATGCGCGCTTCTGGTAATCAATACCGTGATGCCGGCAAGAGAGGTCATCTTTGGCTCGCTCTAAGTTTTTTCAATCCGTCTGACACCGTCCTGGATGCTGTTCACCGGACATGTTGCTCGCACCGCTGGGTGCCCTGGTAGCGAGGCGTATTCGCGCGACTCTTTTCTTTTCATCGACGACGCTCTTCCAATCAGGGTGGGGAGATTTTATTGGGAACCGTCAGTTTGAGCTCGTCTACGAGCGGCCGGGCCCCACTGTCGAGCATCTTCATCGCCAGCTCTTTCCCAATCAGCGATGCCGCGCTTAAATTGCCTTCGTGTTGCATTCGATAGACCTGTTTTCCGTCCAGGGCGGCAATACAACCTGTGACCTCGAGTTTGTCACCGTCTGCGTGCGCTAATACACCAATGGGTACGGAACACCCACCGCCCAGCTCATATAGAAAGGATCGCTCGCATGTGATTTCGGCTCGGACATTCCGATCCTCTAAATGAACGAGTTTTTCCAACAGGCTGAGATCGTCCGCTCTGCATTCCACGGCGAGAGCTCCCTGTCCGGCGGCCGGAGTTAACACGCTTGGGTCGAAGATCTGGCTGACCTTTTCGGTCAAACCAAGTCTGAGCAGACCGGCATGCGCGAGAAGAGTTGCTTCACAAAAGTCCTCGTCCAGCTTTCGCAGGCGAGTGTCAATGTTGCCGCGGATGTCGATGAAGGTGATGTCTTTGCGAATCTCTGCGAGTTGAGCGGCTCTTCGCCTGCTCGATGTGGCAACGCGGGCATTGGGCGGCAATTGTTCGAATTTCAGACCGTCTCTCGTGGCGAGAACATCGCGCGGATCTTCTCGTTGCAAGACGGCAGCCAGGGTCAGCTTGCCGGGAATATCGGTCGGCAAGTCTTTCAAGCTGTGCACGACGAGATCTACTTCGTGTGCGAGCAATGCCTCTTCCAGCTCTTTAACAAACACACCGGTCGCGCCAAGTTCGGCGATCGGCCTGTCTCTTTGAGAGTCACCACGGGTGGTGAGCGGTATTACTTCAATAGCTAAATCAGGAAAATGCAGCTTGAGTTTTTCGACAACAATCTCAGTCTGTCGACGGGCTAATTTGCTTGCTCTTGTACCTACGCGCACGTTGATTATCTAGAATCAGTGTTTAACAAGGTTATGATCGACTCGCTTACCACGATGTCGTTTTGTGCTTCCGGGCTCATCGAGCGGATCCAGGTTGAACAGGGTACGAAGCGCTTCTGCCTGTTGTTTTAACACCTGATAGTCTTTGGTCGCTTTTAGTTGTACGGTCGGATGGTGCAGAATCTGATTAACGATCGCACGGCTGACAGCTTCAGCTTCTTCTTTCTGGCGACATCCGCTTGGTCTCGCCATGCCACTTGCGCCCTTAGAGATCTCTTCCATTCTAATTGCTTCAATCTTCTCGCGTAGACCGGCGATGGTAGGAACGACGATTCTGGATCGTTGCCAGTTGTGAAACTCGTCCAGGCTCTCAAACACTATCGTTTCTGCTTCGGCGACTAACGCTTCGCGTTCCGCCATGTTTTTCGTCACTACTTCGGACAAATCGTCGGCATGCTTGAGCGTTACGTTGTCGATTTCACCGATTGCCGGGTCTACATTTCGCGGCACTGATATGTCAATGATAAGACACTTCGAGTTCTTGTCTTTGAGCTTCTCGCGCTCTTGCAAGAACTCTTCCTTCTTGAGAAGAAAGCTTGGAGCGCTTGTTGCCACGATCGTCAAAGAAGAGCTTGCCGCAAGAGCATATCGATTTTCGAATGTCTGATCCAGGCAAAGTCTCTCAATACCTTTAAGTTGTTCGTCAGGCAGCACCGAAAGCTTTTCTTTCGAGCGGTTGATCACATTAACTGTCGACTTTGTTTTATCCCTAAGCAAATGTTTGAGGCAGAGCTTCGCCATATTGCCTGCACCAATCACGGTGCTGGACTCGATTTCCGCCAAAGGTAGAAGGTCTTTTGCCAACTCGACCGCTGCGGAGCTGACCGATACGGCTCGCTTACCGAGCGTGGTTTCGGAGCGGACGCGCTTGCCGCAGCTCAGGGCGAGCTTGAATAGTTGATCGAGGACGGTACCTACGGTGCCAGCCTCCTGCGCCTTGCGGTGGGCTTCTTTCACCTGCGCCATGATCTGACCTTCGCCCAACACCATGCTGTCCAGTCCTGCTGCGACCCGCATCAAATGCAGTGCTACATCTTCTCTGAGCAGTTTGAAGTTAGGTTTTAAACTTTGATGGTCTGATATTCCCTGGACGGACTGATAAAAGCTCTCAATCTCTTTGAGTCCAGCGTGCAGATCGGTAACGACTGCATAAACTTCCGTGCGATTGCAGGTTGACAAGATGGCGGACTCGACCAAATTCGGATAGCGAGAAAGCGCTTCAAGTGCATGCTTCACGCAAGAATCAGGGATGGTGAATCTTTCGCGAATTGCTATCGGTGCGGAGTGGTAATTGAGTCCGCATACTACAAGATGGTTCATAGTACCGAAATCGACATCTGGGTCGCCTGTCAGTCCTTCCGCCAACTGTGATAGAAGGACTCATGAATTTTAGATTTGGCAATTATATCCAGCTTTGGGATGCTGGATCCGCAAGTAGGCGATGCCGTAAAGAAAACTTTAGTTGGACGATTGCGCCCAGGTCGGTAATAGAGCGATCCTTCCTTAAATCTAATTTTGCACAGGGGCAACTCGCGGGTTTCCACAGCGCAATATCAGTCCAGATGCGCCTCACGTCCGCACCTTTGACCAAACCTTATCAGACCATCCCGAATTGACGCTGGAGAAGCCCTTCATTGCTTTGTCATGTCCAGGACGAGATGAGGAATAGAGCGTCGTAGTACAGAAATCGCCAACTGGTGTTTCCGTACTTGCTCGGTGCCGGCGGTCCCGCCGCTCAATTTAGCCAAGCCTATTCGGCAACGCAAAACTCTACGGTTGTGTCTGCCGACTGCGACCGCCGGCTTCCCGCCGGCACCGAGCATGTTCGAAAGCGTAAATGGATGAGATGAAGTTGTATGAGACCGGTGTAATGGATCACTCGTCTTTCGTTGCGCCGGTCGACGTGCTGACCACAGCGGTCGACATGTCCTGCTTTAGATCCATAGGTGCGCTGATACCGGTGCGGGTAGTGACTCGCACTGCTGTCGGCAGTTCTTCGAGCGTCGGTCTTTTCAGTTGGCCTGGGGCGATCAATGTATTCACCCTGGTGAAGTCCTCTGAATTGAGCAGGCGAGGCTCTGAAATCGTATCTTTGATCTTGGGTGCCAGCGATGCGAACTTGAAGGTTAGATCGTTATCGGGTGCTGGCAGGGTGGCGTTGACTCCTGGTTTGAAAAAATCTGTTTTCCCGTAGAGAAAACCGGAGTGCTGATCGTGCTCTTTCAGCTCCGGCACTGCGATTGCGGCGCTGGCATTGGAGGGGACGTCTTTGACGTAGCCGACTTCGACAGTAAGCTTATCGGATTGATCCAGTTGAAAGAGCATAAGTTTTGCTGGACCGGCTTTCCTGAGTTTGTCCATTTCAGATGACATGGACACCTCAATTTCCTTGCCGAGACTGCCTGATAGCAATGCCCGCTCTTCCTCTACCAGTCGGGCTCCGTCTCTGGCATCATCGAGGAGCAGTTGCGCAAGTGGTGCTACATGTGGTGCAGTCTCTTCGATTTTATCGTAGGTTTGCCTGCCCGTGAAGACCGCTTCTCGCGCACGCTCCACCATCATGTTCATCTCAGTGATTCGATCGTTCCTATTAAGTTGCACGCCGGATTGCAGGCAGAGGTTTTCTCCTGTCGATCGGAGCTTCGATTCAATGAGAAGCAATGCACAAACCGATACGCCGATCATCGTCACCACAATCAGCACGACTGCGGCGAGCATGATAAGCGGTAGCACTCCTCCTCTGCAGTCTCTCGTGGAAAGGTTCATCATTCCTCCTCTCCACCGTCATCGACAACCGGTCCACCGTAATAGAGAACCAATTTGATCGCCCCGGATGCAGACCGCGCCGGAATAATCATCGGGCTCGAGATTGGTACGTCTGGAGCGGCCTCCGGACCTGGTTTGAATCCAGCTCTGGGCATCTGGTTAAGTATGTGCGACATGCTGTCGTCGGGCAGCGTCAGTATCGTGATTGGGTGTTTTGTCGCATAAATGTCGACATAGACGCGGAGTATCGCTTTTGCTGCGGCTTCAGCCTCTGCAAGCGAACTGAATCCGCTCTTGTGGCGCACCTCGATAGTTGTCTGGCCGCCGTCGGAGAAATCGAGTTGTTTGTATCGGCGAAGCCCGAGAAGTTGCCAATCGCGCAACCACATCTTTTCGTAAAGTATTGGTTGCGAGTCATCCAACCATGTTTGCCTGTAAGTGACCGTGGCAACGAACGTCGGTCCGAGTTTTGATCCTTTGTATTCGAACTCGTCTTTAGCCAAATCCGTTTCTATCAATACTGCATAGCCTTTTGATTTGCCGATCTGACCGAGGCCTGGCAGTTGGCAGACAATTGCAAAAAACGCCATGACGGCGAAGGTGGCGCTGATTGCTAGCTTCGCAAGGCGTTTACTCATTGAGGTAAAACTCCGTCGTATTCGGGTCTCGTCCCATATTTTCCCACAACGAGCTACCCGACATCACAACTTCGGCCGATTCTGTGAGACCCGGTACTTTTAACCCGAGCAGCTGCACTGTGACCAGCGGCTCGATGTCCGCTGTTACCACGACCTGGAACGTGTAGTCGAGGCGACCGGAATTAGGCTGCCAGCTGGTTGGTAGCTTGCCTGGTGTCGTGAGCTTGAACGTCTCCGTTGGTCGGTCCACGCGAGAAACCATCAGTGCCGGTGTTATCGTTTTGAGTTTCACACCTGATGATTTTGTGACTGCATCAGCGAAATCCTGGTCGTGTACCCTGGCGAACGCCTCGGACAACTTGCGCTTCTTCGCCAGGCTATTGACCCAAGCGCTCACGACCTGACTCGAAATTGACCAGCGAGCCATGAAGGTGCCGTAGTTGACCAGGGGAAGGAGAATGACAAAAAAGATAAACACCAGGCAGTAGGTAAACTCAACTGTGTTGCTGCCTGAGTTGTCTCGATGCGGACGGCGGTGAGGCATGTTATCTATCCAAAAAGGAAGAAGTCGATCGACTGAGCCGATCGACCTCTTCTTTAGCATACATGAGCCGATTAGTCTTTCAAGATTAAGTGGCTATAGTAAATTCCCGAGGTTTAGGAAACCCCATCCATAATCCCAGCCGTGATTTTGGCCGCCGTCGTAGTTCAATTGAGCTGACGTATTGTCTGCGCTCGCGCGCATTGCCGCTTCAACCTGGGCGGCGGTCTTGTTGGGATTGGCGCCCCAATACACAGCAGCTACGGCACATGCGAGCGGAGATGAGAATGATGTCCCGGCGACAGATACGAAGTTACCTTTGCCTTTCTTGCTGGAGCAGGCGATGCGAATGCCAGGAGCGCTGAACTTGATGCAAGGTCCATAGTTTGAGAAGTAGGTATACGTAAAGTCTTCTTGATGAGCAGCCACGCAGATCAAGTCACTGCGCAGTGGGCTCTGGTCGAGAGCCCCATCGTTGCCTGCAGCGTTGAATACCAGACCGCCTCTGCCATTTCCGCTATTGTTGTGGAAGCTGGTGACGAAGGCCAACAATGGTCCGTTGAAGGCAGGATTGTTGATAGTGTAGGGCGGCGGGCCGTTGACGCTCAAGTTGACCAACGGGATGTCTCGGCTTTCGGCCTGGAAGAATCCTTCCATCATTGCTGCTGTCGAGACTGATCCGCTAGAGAACCCAGCCCGAATCGGAAAGATTGTCGCCAATTGTGCGACACCGCAAGTCAGTTTTCCGTTGTCTCCGGTGGCTCCCAGAGTCGTCGAGACGCAAGTACCGTGTCCATTGACGTCTTTTTGACCTTCTTTGAGCTTGACGGCGTCATAACCGACGTAACAGCGACCCAGTAGGTCGGCGTTCTTCTTAGTGTTGACACCCGAGTCTATGACGGCAACATCTATAGGGCCACCCAGGGTCTGTGCCCAACCGTTGCGCACATTCATCGCATCGATGTACCACTGCTGCGAGAAGAAAGGGTCGTTGGGGGGTCCAGGTGAGATGGACTGCTGTTGGTACAGGTAGTCTCGCTGCATTTTGCCGATATGTTTGTCGTTGACCAGTTTTTTCTCTGCATTCAAGAATTGCTTTGTATCTTCGAATTCGACAACCCAGGTGGTCAGATCGCCGGTGCCGATGGTCCGGACTACCGTACCTTTGACTGCTCTGACCTGATCGAGTGCGTCATCGGAATCACCCTTGGCCGGTTGAATCAAGAGAGTGTTGGGGACAGACTCCAACACGCGTCGATGCCGCGCCTGGATAAGATTGTTCGGTAGCACTCCATGGTGCCGATTCGTTTTAGGCATCAGTTTGAGTTTGGGGTTCTCTATCGGCGCTTCTGTCTCTGGCGCTCCTGTCGCCGGCAAGCCGGGGAGTGCCAACGAGGCTGCTAGTAAGGTCAGTGCGAGCCCTGAAATTGCGCGGCTCAACTTCAAACTGGATTTGATCATTTAGTATTCCTCGCGTTTAGCGCCGCCCAAAGTCAAGCCGATGCTGGGGTCTGCCATCTTTGTGAAGAGTTGAACCCTGGAGCGCTTTCGATGCCCTGTGCTTTCCTATTCTTTTTTGTGTGAATTTGGCAAGGTAATTCGTCTAGATCTGTCTTACCCAACTTGGACTCAAATTATGTGCAGAATCGTATATTTTAACTTTCCGATTTTGCGCGGATTGTAGCGTGGCTTACAAAATGCGAAAAGGCTTGTCGGTTCGGCTTTTGGCTGTTGGTTGGCTGGTCCGAAAATGTGCCTGGGCTGAGTGTCGAATTGGTGCCGAATATGGTATCACAAGTGCTAGCGTGTCAAAGCTCTAGTGGTGCCATTGGTGGTGGCATGTCTGTGGCGGTTGGTGGTGGTGGAAAGTCTCATGCCGAGCTTGTCTGCGTGAAAGGAATGCTGAATGCTTTGTGCAATATCTGCAATTGCCAATTTGGAATCGCGTGACAGTCTAAATTGTGTTGAAATTCGGGTGAAACGAAAGGTTTTGAAAGAAATGCTGGTGACAGGGTGGTTTGCCTTGTTGATTTTGGTTCGACCTGCCAGGACGGGACTGCTTGCGCGAAGGACTCATTAGCTACCAATTAGCGCTGTGTCCTTCCGAGCCGAGTTGGCTGCGCTTCTCATGATAAGCTTTCTTCCAACGCGCGGCGTAAATGGTAAGACGCGGACTTTAGTGATTAGGTTGGCGCGTGAAGCTACTAAAGCGTTGAGGATTGAGCTTGTTTCGCCCACTTCCTCAGCTCCTTCTCCTTTGTAGGATGAAGCTGTCCGGCTAAATTAGCCAGGCCTTGAAAGATTCGCAGTGTGGGTCGGGCCAGATAATCCTGGTCCGGGCTTGGCAGGTAAAAGAAGCGCTTCTCTTTAACTGCCTCGAGAAGCGACCACGGTGGTTTTGCGATCAAATCCGTTTTGCTGCTTTCGAAAGGCAAGACAACCACGTCTGGGTGGGCCGCCAGGACCTTTTCCGGTCCGTACTTGGGATAGGCCGCCGGCACGGATGAAGCGACGTTGATGCCACCACATCTAGTTATCACATCGTTTAAAAAACTTTTGCCGCCAACCGTCATCACTGGCTTTGGCCAGATGCAGTAGAAAACGGTGGGAGCATTTTCAGACTTGATTACATCGTTCAACCCTCGAAGGGCTGTCTGATAGGCAAGAGATAGCTGCCGCGCTCTGTCTGTGCAGCCTGCCACTGCGCCAATTTTTTCGAGATTGCTCCCTATGTCGACCAGCGAGTCGTTGTTGAGCATCAAAGTCTTGACCTTGTGTTTCTCCAGTTGGCTCTGCAAAGGTTCCTGACCGGACACGAGGAGAACCACATCTGGCCTGGTTTTAGCCAAGCGCTCCCAGTTTACCGATATAAATGAGCCTACCCTTGGCTTAGACTTTGCTGTCTCCGGATAATTGCAAAAGCTGCTGACTCCCACCAGTCGATCCTGGGCCCCAAGACTGTATACGAGCTCTGTGTTAGATGGGGCGAGACTGACAATCCGGGTTGTTGCTCTCGTCTTGCTGGAAGTTTCAGCGTGGAGCGGCAGTCCGACTGCACAGGAGAGCGTGGCGATTAGGATTGGAATTCTGTTTCTCTTCGGGCATTTGTCGGGAGGCGTTTGTTCTCGACTGGGTTTCGTATCATTGCCCCGTAGGAGGTTGACCGACACCACAAATTCATTGAGCCAAGTCAGGTGCCGCAATCCTGACGATCGATAACGACTGATTCTATCCACTTTGCTGCCGCCTCAACCCTATCCTCTACTGATAGCTGCTCGATTATGAGGGTTTTATCCCAAAGCTCAAAATCGTACAGAGTCATTCTGTGCAGTCTATCAATTTGCTTCTGGTAATCGGGCTCGGTCCATCGAAAGCCATCATCCGAAGGAGGAAACATCGGGCGAACATAGATGATATGCGTGTACTTTCGAGCTTGGCTCTTTGCCTTTTCGTAGTAAGCCTCAGTATCATATGTCATCGCAGTACAGATATTCCAGCGCTGCCAGAGTACCCAGCAATCAATTGTCGAGCGATCCGAGACAAACTGTCCCAATCGGTTTTCTTCGTTGACTTGGCGCTCGAGTACTGCTTTCTTGAAGCCTAGTTGGTCTGGTATCTCGCCTATCTGCTCGTATCCCATCTCGAGGCAAAGCTCCCGTCCCAGTTCTGGGATTTGAGGCAAAGAAAGAAGCGGAGCCAGCGCTTCCACTAGTGTGGTTTTGCCGACTCCGCCTGCACCAATTATGATGATGCGTTTCATTCTATCGTTGGTTCATTCACCGTTTGCCCGCTATTAGCCACGTTGTGGTGGGTTGGGGGGCAGTGTTTGAGGGATTGCCGGTACGGTCGGTTTGGGTGCAGGAGCAGGGTTGGAGCCGTTGCCCAGCCTGTTATTGTTAGCTTTGTGCATGGTCTCCATCAGGTCGATGCCGGTCAGACCTTTTACCATCGTCATCCCCTGGGCTGCTACGTTGAGCACGTCGGAGGTCAGTTTACCCATGCCGGTTGTGTCTCCGCCCGTGGTGAGCAAGGTGACGTTGCCGATCTTGGACAGAGGCTGTGCGGCAGCGCTTACCAGCTCAGGCAATTTCTCGATGATCATAGAAGCCATAGCGGCGTCGTTGTACAGCTTGTAGGCTTCTGCCTTCTTGGACATCGCTTCAGCTTCGGCTTGACCGCGAGCAGCAATAACAGTTGCTTGGGCAAGACCTCGGGCTCTTTCAGCTTCAGCTTCTGCCAAACCCATCGCTCTGGCAGCTTCGGCTTCCGCCTGGGCTCTCAGTTTGGTGCCATCAGCATCGGCGGCGGCTTTCAATCTGGCTGATTGAGCATCTGCTTCCGCGAGAATTCGCCGTTTTTCTTGTTCGGCAAGCGCTAGCGTTCTGACCCGATTTTGCTCAGCTTCCGCAGGCTTCTGGATGTCGGCTTCCAACGTGACCTGTCTCTTCTGCACTTCGACCTGTTGCAGCTCAACTTCCTTTTGGGCTTCGATAATCTTGATCTGTTGACGCTCGAGGATGAGCTTCTGTTCTGCTTTGGCCTTGTGCAGGTCGTATGTCATGTCGGCAGTAGCCTTCTGCTCGGCGACTTCGGCCTGATACTTTGCTTGACCGACCTGGAAGTTCTTGCTCGATTCTGCAACGCGCATATCTGCGGCGAGTTTTGCTTTCGCGCCTTCTTCAGAAGCTTGTGCTTGAGCAATTGCAGAATCTCTCTGCGCTTGAGCCTGGGCGATCTGGGTTACTTTGTTAGCTTCTGCTTCACCGATAGCGGCTGTACGCTTGGCTTCAGCGGTAGTGGTTTTACCCAGGGCTTCCAGGTAACCAACGCTGTCACGCACTTCTTTGATTGTGAATGAAACCACTGTCAGACCCATTTTAGCGAGGTCCGTGATCGACACTTCAGCTACGCGCGAGGCGAAGGAATCGAAGTTACCGATAAGTTCTTCGACTGTCATTGTGCCGATGATGGCTCGCAGGTGACCCATGAGGGTTTCGTGGGCAACCAGTTGAATTTCGTCCGTATCTTTGCCGAGGAACTGTTCTGCTGCCGTTTGAATAGAATTTTCGTCGCCTCGGACTTTGACCTGTGCGACGCCTTCTACGAACAAGGGAACGCCGTTCATCGTCAACATCGGTGCATTCGAGCGCACTTCGATGAGCATGACTTCGAGGGACAATGTATCCATTCTATTGAAGAGCGGAAGGACTACGGTCCCGCCGCCTACGATGATTTTGGGTCTACCGCCACCACCAGAGATAATCAATGCTGTGTTAGGACCGACTTTCTGATACAAAGTCGCCATGAAACTACCAAGTATAAAGAGCACCACGATGGTGACTCCGCCTAAAATCATAATCGTAGGATCCATGAATCTACTCCTCCAAGTATTGCCGAGGATTCAGTCTCCAATTTCTTTTTTCCCGACCACCGGGTTTTCTAAATCTCGGATCGGCATTCTGCCGACGAATTGATCTTAATGGCAAAGGTTTTTGAATAAGACTTTTGCATTACATTCCTTTATCTTCTTGACAACCAGGGCTATCGCTTCTAACAGGTTGCCTGTTTTGGGTTTTCCAAGTGCAGAGTAAGAAATACGATCTATTGAATTGACACTGTATTTGGTGGCGATTATTAATAAAAGATTGCCTCGAAACGATCATATATATGCGTGACGAAGCTAAAGTTGCGTAATCAGGAAAGGTCGCGTTGCCGATTTATCGGAACTGTCCGATCAACAACTGCTGTAAGTCGTTCTTCTTCCCAATTGTGGGCGGCTTTCTAACGATGTTTCAGTCGTCGTAAGCTAATTCCTTGTAAGGTTCGACATAGACCGTCGGACCATCCGTTTCGACAATCATGACCTTCGTTCCTTTGTTGATTGCGATACCAGGTTTCGACCGGGCTGCTGAATTGTATATTTTCGATTGGATGACATAGGTCACTTCGCCGGCACGGTTCTCAGCGATCGGAATTAGAACTTCGGCGACGTGACCTATGATCTCTTCGTGCCGCATATGGGATGAGCTGGTTCCATAGTGCATCATCGAGCGAATAGCCGCTTTGAAGATGTTGATCATGAGAAAACCAGCAAGAAATGCCGGTATCAAGGTGACGAAACCGAGCCAGGGCAGCACATATCCGGCCGCGTAGCCGGCAAGCCCGAAGAACGCCAGAAATATGGCGATAGACATCGGACTCAAAAGCGACAGGATAAGCTTTCCTGCGCGATGGTCCAAGCCCACCGGACCATAACGATTAGTGGTCGAGCCCTGGTCGCCGTGACCATCTCCATCATGTCCGTGCCCGTGATCACCACCATCATGGCCATGACCGCCGTCATGTCCACCACCATCATGTCCGCCACCATCATGTCCGCCACCGTCATGGCCACCATGTCCTCCGCCGTCATGAGCACCTTCATCCAGGTGGCCCATGGCGAAGTTGAAAATGAGGAAGCCCCCGCCGACGATTGCACACATGAAGTACGCCTGACTCAATAACCCTTGGGGAAACATGTTTTTGATCCTCACGGAAAAGCGACGAGAAGAGTTCCATTTGGAGAAAAATACCCGTCTTTTGATCTATTGAAACCCGGAAAAGCCCCACAGGACCTAAAGAAAAGACTAAGATTGCATTCCTCGTGCTGACGTAGTACAACCTGGCATAGTGAACAAATCATGAGCAGGCGAAGGCGGAATGGAAATTGTAGTCACTCACAACAATATGGATTTCGATGCGTTGGCTGCGCAATTCGGCGTGACTTGCCTGTACCCATCGGTGAAAATCGTGCTCGGATATCCGCTGCAAGGCAACGTGCGCGAGTTCCTGGCGTTGTATCGCAGCTCGCTGCCTCTTGTGCAGTCGAAGTTTATCGAGTTCGAAAAAGTGACCAAGATCTATGTGGTTGACTGCCAGCATGTGGATCGCTTAGATGATGCCCTCAAAGCATTTTTGAATGATGCTAAGAATCCTCCGCCTATTGTTGTCTTCGATCACCATGCTAAAGACCCTGATGGTTTGGTCAAGATAGCTTGTCCCGAGTCGCAAATCGTCCCTGTCGGTGCGGCGACGACGTTGCTCGTCGATCAACTGAGAATGAGGAAAGCAAAGCTCACTCCGTTTGCTGCAACGCTGCTTGCTCTGGGAATCTACGAGGATACTGGTTGTCTTACATTCACGGGAACCACCGCGACTGATGCGAGGTGTGTTGCGTATCTGCTCAAGCACGGAGTCGATCTGGAGCAGGTTAACTCTTACATCAGACCTAAGCTGAATCAGGAGCAGGTGAGCTTATTGGAGTCGCTCGTCAAATCCGCTGTTGTTACTTCCATTGAAGGGTCGAAGGTGGTGCTGTCCTACTCGAAGACGGAGCGATTCGTAGAGGGGCTAGCCAATTTGACCAGTAAGATGCTGGAGATCATGTCTTGCGATGCGGCTTTCTGTGCCGTATACATGAGAGATCGCATTCACCTTGTCGGAAGAAGCGATTCTCAGTTAGTAGATGTTCGTTATGTCGTCCGCCGATTTGGCGGCGATGGCCACCCTGGAGCAGGCTCCGCCGTCATCAAACACGGTGATGCGCGCTTGATTCTTCAGGAAATCGAAGGAATGCTTGCTGAGAAGGTACCACCCGAGCCCACAGCGGCCGATATCATGATGAGCCCGGTGCGAACAATCAAGCCGACCAGCACGATGGAAGAAGCGTCACGTCTGATGATCAGATACGGTCAGGACGGCTTCATTGTCGTTGACAATGGCGAAGTAGAAGGCGTCATCTCGCGTCGGGACATCGATCAGGCTGTTCATCATAAGCTCGGGCATGCGCCTGTTCTCGGGTTCATGAGCAGACCCGTGATAAAGGTGAAGCCCGAGTCGCCCTTGAGCGAGATTCAGCGTGTGATGGTGAAGGAGGACATAGGCAGAGTCCCTGTTCTCACTGAAGAAGGAGAGCTTGTCGGTTTGGTCACGCGCCACACTGTACTTCAGACTTTGTATGGCGAGAAGGCCGTCGTCAGCGACCTCGGTGATCTGGAAGAATTGGAGTCGACAAGGACGAAAAGAAGGAGCAAGCCCGCGCAGTTCGCCGATAAGGTGGAGCTGCTCGAACCTTCTGTCCGCTGGCTATGTCACCAGCTTGGCGAAGTTGCTGCTCGCAATGACATGGTGGCATATGCGGTGGGAGGATTTGTCCGCGATCTATTTCTTTCGCGGGCTAATTTCGATCTCGACTATGTGATCGAAGGCTCCGCCATCGAGTTGGCGGATGCTCTCGAGCGCGAGTATCCATCGCGTCTAGAAGTGGTGGCAAAGCACGATCGATTCCAAACTGCGACGCTTTCGTTTTACGCCGATCGCAAGCGCGAGGTTGATCTTTCGACAGCACGAACCGAGTATTACGAGTATCCTGCCGCCCTACCTACGGTAGAACCATCTCGACTCGAACAAGATCTTTTCCGCAGAGATTTTACGATAAATGCCCTGGCTGTCTGTCTCAATCCGGGGCGATTCGGCGAACTCGTCGATCATTATGATGGTTTGGGCGACTTGCGGAAAAAAATTATTCGCATCCTTCATCCATTCAGTTTTATTGAAGATCCCACCCGCATAGTCAGGGCTGCTAGATTCGCTGCGAGACTAGGTTTCCATCTTGACAGTAAGAGCAAAGAGCGCGCCAAGAAAGCAATTTCGATGGGCGTATTTGACGAACTTGGCGGGGTGCGGCTTCGGGAAGAGGTGCGCATGATTCTGGAGTCACCTCATCGCATCGTCGCTCTTGACCTACTTAATGAGCTCGGTGGCTGCCTGCGCTTCCTCGATAGCGAACTAGAGTATAGTTTGCGAACTAAGCATTTAGTCAGGCGTGCCGAACGGCTGCTGGAAAGATATCAGCTTGATGAGCCCTGGGTCGTGTACCTTGGATTGCTTATTGCTTCGGCTCCTGAGCGCAATGCGGAGTCGATTTTCGGTCGGCTCTCATTGGCCAACGACCAGAAGCAAAAAATCGCCAGTGGCATCGCGCTTTCTACAAAAGCCTTCGGTAACGAGCCTTCGTCGAGGAGCAAGATATTCAAGTTGCTCCATGGGCATCGCCTCGAGAGTCTCGCTATTGCGGCTTGTCTGGCAGCACCCGGAACGAGTGTACGGCGTATGATAAAAATCTATCTGGAGGAGCTGACCGATGTAACCGTCCGATTAGGTGGAAGAGATCTGGTCGAAATGGGTATAGCTGAGGGACCGGAGATTGGACGTGTGCTCAATGATTTGCTGGAGGGCCGCCTGGACGGCACCATCAAATCCGAGTCTGATGAGAAAGAGTTTGTACTCTCGTGTATTAACAAAACGCCGTTGACTTAAAAATGGATAGTGATGAGGCTTCGCAAAATTCTGACGGTCCACGAACTTTCAGGGGTGGGCGGTATGTGCATATGCGTTTGCTTGCCACAGGCGGCATGGGCGAAGTTTACGAAGCTCTTGATACGGCGTTGCACAAAAAGGTTGCGGTAAAGCTTCTGCGTGGCGACACATGGGGAGAGTCTCAATTTGTCAGATTTCAACGTGAGGCGCAGGTGCTGGCCCGATTGAGTCATCCGAATATAGGAACAATTTTCGATTTTGGAGTGGAAGATGGGCAACCATATATGGTGCTGGAGCTGATCGGTGGAACTGACATCAATGGGCTCCTGAAGAAGAACGGCAAAGTTTCTGTCGATGAGGTTCTCGAGATTGGGGTGCAGGTTTGCGCCGCGCTCGGTCATGCCCATGCGAAGGGTATTGTCCATCGGGATATAAAACCTGGAAACATCATGGTCAGCGGAAAGGATGGCATGATCGAGGTCAAAATTGTTGATTTCGGGATCGCGAAGTTAGTAGAGGCTGGTGATGGAAACCAGGCTATGACCGAGGTCGGTGCAATCGTTGGCAGTCCTCTTTTTATGAGTCCCGAGCAAGTTAAGCGCGATACTATAACGGCGCGATCAGATCTGTACAGCTTTGGATGTCTATTGTTCCTCCTGTTGACCGGCTCTCCACCATTTCATGGTGAGACGGCAATCGATACAGCATCAATGCACTTGAATACCCAGCCCCCTACACTGCCGAAGGTAAGTGAATCTCCAACGATTCAAAATGGGCTGGCGGCTGCGATTCAAAGGTGTCTGGAAAAAAATCCTCGCATGCGCTTTCAATCAGCTCAAGATCTTTCGTATGTCTTCGAAGGTCTTCTGCAATTTAGTCTGGAGAAAGAAGGACCGGTCGGGGAGCGGTCGCAAATGCTTCCACCGATCAAGAAATCGCATACAGACAGGTATATTGCATTAGCGGTTGCCGGAGTAATTGTCATCACAACTGGCTGGTTCATTCAGAGCATGGTCTCGTCGATCAACAAAAAGGATAATTCCAGAATCTATAAGGATCCGGCTTTTTCAAACCCTGTTGGCTCTGAGGAATTCTACGAAGTGAAGAGCTACGATGGCGAATCCATTCGTGCTTTGAGCGATCAAGAATTGCTTCGCATGGAGATGACGGAGTTAAGGTTGATTTTGGACGATGTGACCGATGAGCAGTTCATGCGGTTTTCGCGTCTGAAGAAGCTTGAGTCGGTAGAGTTCGATCAATGTCGGCAATTTACCGGATCATCATTCAGTCATCTGAAGTGTAAAGCAGAGCTCCAACGTCTCTGCTTCAAGTCCTGTACAAAGCTGAATCCGGTCTTTCTCAAGAGTCTAAAGGACTACAAGGCGCTTATTCGAATCGAATTTAGTGATCCGACCCAGGAAATCGACGGAGCGATTATCGACTCTCTAGCCAGTCCGCCCGATCTGACTCAGCTCTCCTTGGCACACTGCAGATTTTTCCAAACAGCCAAGGAGCGCTTTCGTAGCTTTTCCTCTTTGAACTCATTCTCTGTTGGCTGGTCGAATCTGACCGATGTTGATTTTCAATATCTGGATAAGATGAAGAGGTTGGTCAGTCTGAGTGTTGATGGCTGTCCAGTTACCGGAGAATTTCTCGATTCGCTGGCATGCCAGACGGTTTTGATTGATCTGTCCATGGTGCGATGCACGAGACTCGAGAGTCGCTATCTTAAACTCTTGAGTAAGTTTCAGTGCCTGGAAAAGCTTTCTCTAGATGACAACAGAATTACCGCTGCCACTATCAAGGCTCTGAGTAGCGCCCCGAGGCTGAAAACTTTGTCTCTGGCCGGCTGTCGAATTCAACCGTCCGCTTTGCCAAGTCTGTCTAGTCTGACTCGATTGGAGAACTTGAGTCTGAGGCGCACACTCGTCACGGATGAAGTATTGGCTCACTTGCCCAGCAAACTCAAGTTGCTAGAGCTCAGTAAAAATGACTTGACGGATGAGTCCTTAGCCGCCTTCCAAAAGAAGTTTCCTGATTTGAATATCAAACTGGAGATCGAGCACCAAAACGATCCGCTCGCTCTTGAAGGCGAGTCTGTCGATCCGTCGGACAGTCATCGGGAGCTGGCCGATGTTCTGGAAAAACGCAATCTCTATGACGATGTCGAGCAAACGCAAAAGTTGTTTGAACCGAACTGGTCGTTAACGAAGAAAGGAGTTGTAACAGGCGATCAAGAGCGTCGTTGTCTGGTCATAGTTGGAGATGCGAAGGATAACCAGGCGGTTAATGCCCAACGTGATGCCCTGGAGATGATGACTCACATGTTGTACGGTTCTGTCGCGGTTAGCGGTAGGAATGTGAAGTACTTGCATCAACCGTTTTTCGATGCATTGTCGAAGCAGAGTAAGCTCAGGAGGATCATCTTGTTCAACGCTGCTGACGAAGATGTTGCAAAATTTTCGCACCTTCCTCAGTTGAAGCAGTTATTCCTGCGAGATTGCAGGCTTGCTGGCGATTCGTTCAAGATATTCGATACCTTGCCGCAGTTGGAACACATTGTGCTTCAGAGATGCGCTGGTATCAAACCTGAAAACTTGAAGACCCTCGAAAGGGTCAAGCGACTTAAAATTGTTGAATACAATAAAGGCAGGCTTGACCGGAATCACCTGAAGGCACTTGCAGCTTTGCCAATCAAGAGTCTCGGATTGAAAGACAGCTCGTATCCAGTCGGGTCGTTGTCCGAGTTGATGAAATCGCGCTCGCTCATTTCCCTTGATTTGCAGAATACCGGCGTGTCCGATGTCGACGCTCATTACCTCGCCCGCGTGCCGTTACTGCACACTGTTAAGCTGACTGATTGCTCGAGTATCAGTCAGTCTGCAATTGACTTCATCGCCAAGACGAACAAGCGCGTCATTCTTGACCAGGAAAGTCCTTTGGCACCATGACTGATACCGCTTGTGGTGCAATCTCGATGTGGATCGGAGTAGTTCCGCAGGCATCGCCGTCGATCATGGCCTTGACTTGCTGGTGAAGGACGAGCGGTGGTTTTTCGTAGAAGCCAAAGCTATTCTTCAATCGACGCCAAGTTTTCTGCGCGATCGATGTGTGCCGGCTTATCGGAACTATTTCCATATCTACCGATTTAACCTTTTTGACATAGTATGGAGCTTGCTCGCCGCCCATGCCGCCGGCGAATCGAAAGCCCATCTCCAGATAATCGTGGAACTCCTGCGGCGCGAGTACACAAAGATCCAGTATCCCATCGTCGATGCGGGCCGACTCGGACAGAAGTCCGATCCCGAAATCGGCGATATTGAGGACGAAAATCCCTGAGGCGGCCACTGTGAAGCTTTCTCCTTCGGTTGTTATTTTGATGAAGACAGGCGCTTGAGCTATGGTTTGAACCAGTGAGCCGGCGTATGCGAGCATCTTCCAGTTGACCTTATCGTGATGCTCCGGAGTTAAAATGGCATCGCTCATCGGTCCGATACCGGCACCCACGGCGAAGTAATGGCCATTCATGATGCCCATATCCATACAAAATTTCTTGCCGTCAACCAGCGTGTCGACCGCCTTTTCCAGCGGGTCAGACAGAAAGTTATCGTCATAAAGTCCCAGATTGCGCGCCAGTTGGTTGCCTGTTCCGGCCGGGATGATCCCGACTGGAATGTCAAGCTTGGCCTTGGCTACAGCTTCCAGGGCGATTCGCAAAGTGCCGTCGCCGCCGGTGGCTACTAACAGGTCGGATTCACCTCTTTTCATTAGTAATTTGATAATGCCATCGGAGTTGAGATCGCGACTGGTAGCGATTGTCGACACTTCGTAGTCGGCGCTGCAAAGTCTGTGCACAATCTTTCCGATCCACCACTCTGGCGAGACCGCAGAGCCCGCATGTGGGTTGTAAAGTAAATGAGCAAGTTTACGCACAAAAATTAATTGTCAAGTGGATATATTGTCGTGCCTGTTTGGGATATCGGGTGTTTATGTGGTCGGTTGTTAGAAGTATCTAGCTTGCACCCGAAGTCAATAGCCTATAAAATCCTCGCTTGTGGTCCATTGACAGACTTGTCATTGGTATTTTTCAGCTTCGGATAATAGATTTTATTTCCATTGATGATCTGTTGCATGTTAAGTTATGAGAGTCCAATCGGATATTAACACGTTCAATATCCGGAACCGCTCAAATCGACAGTTTTGCGACAGCAATCGATCTATGATAAGGCAGGATCTGTGAAGGTAAACCTCTGGAAACTCTCGACGTTAGCCATTGCTGCTACATTCATCGGGCTTTCGAATTTTCAACCAGCGCTGGCGGATTCGCATCATTCAGCCCAGGCATCACAAAATTGCTCGATGACTGAGTCTGTGATCAACGGTCACAAGTACTCAGTAGCAAAAGTGGTGGTTCATGCCACGCCGCACCAAGTGTGGAATATACTCACTGATTACGACAATGCTCCGAAAATTTTTCCTCAAGTGAAGAAATGCCATGTCGTCAAAGACGAAGGTGCGACCAAGCTTCTCAAGCATACCGTGGCACCGTCCGGACCGGTTGGCACATACACCTATATTCTCAAGATCACGGAGAGGGCTCCGCATGGTATGGAATGGCAGAGAGTGAGTGGAGCTTTCAAGGAAGTAAAAGGATTTTGGAAGCTTGAACCGCTGGACAGTCGAACCACCCTTTGCACATATGCCAGTTATGTCGATGGTGGATTCTTCATTCCGCAGCCGCTTATCAGACGCCAGAGCCGCATTGACATGCCGGGAGTTATGGCGACTTTGAAAAATCAGGTGGAAAACAAAACTCAGATCGCGGAAAAACCGAATTAATCAATCACTGTTTCCCGTCAAGCCGCTCGATTACTCTTCTGTTGCCCTTCTTTTGTTGCCAGTTATTGGTGACGCCGAAAGATACACTTCGAAGTCCTCTCAATCCGCGTTTGCCTTCGGGAAGTGCCCAGAGCTGCGGGGTAGCGTGGACATCTTTGGTTCGTACCTTGGCGGGCGATTTTGGAATTTGACTTGGTTTGATCATTGGTTCGACACCGACCCGGAGTTGGGTAGGGTCATCTTTGGTTTTGCTGCGCCCCGGCCAGAGCTGGCTTAGTTGCAGGGACGCCTCAGTAAATGAGCTCCTTACACGATCTGGATTGCTCACGATGAAGAGGGCACTGCCAAGTCCGACTCCGGTGAATATAGCAATCGCGACGATTAGCTTGGCCAGGCTCACAAGTGGAGATTGACGCGGTCCTTTTACGCTGACACTCTTTGTGAACCGCATGACTGCAGTTCGTTCTTGATTATTTTGATTTTTCTTCAGTTCTACCAGTTGATGAATTGTTGTGCGAATCTGTCCTTTTCGTCGTTGTCTGCGCTTCGATTTCCGAGTCAAGGCTGCACTTCCAGGGGTTTCGCCGACTAAACCTGCCCCGGCGGATTCAGCGTTGAGCCCTTCGACTGCGACCGAGTCTTCCCGATTGAGATTGTCGATTTCAGAATTGACGGCCTCGTCAGGACCTCCCGACTCGACGTCGTCATCTTCATGGACCTTCTTGATCCAGCTTTCCACGGCGCTTTTAAACTCTGTTGCCGTTTCGAATCGGTAAGATGGATTGGGCTCTAGCGCTTGCTGAATAAGTGCGTCAAGGTCCTGGAGGAACTTCAAATCGGGATTGTGCTTCGCTACCGGATCCAACTCTCTTTCTATGTTGGTGTCTACAATCTTTCCGGGCGCTAGCCCCGTTGCGACCTTGTAAGCGATGGCACCCAGGCTGTAAATGTCGGAACGAGCCGAGAAGGGCTCGCCCTTGTGGGTCTCTGGACTGAGGTAGCAGTCGTCGTTAATGACTCTGCCGGTGGTGCCTCGAGCGGTTGCGCATACGGCGGCCACCTGAAAGTCCATCAGCTTCGCTTGAAGCTGGTCATCCTGGTCGGCCATCAGGATATTGTGTGGAGTCAATCGGCCGTGGAAAATTCCTTTCAAATGAGCATACTCGAGAGCCGATGCGGCCTGATACAAGACCTGTGCAATGCCGTCTTCTTCGTCGAGTTTTTCGACGGAGGCCAGGATCTCCTCCATGCTCACCCCGGTAAGGTGCTCCATGATGTAGAACGGCTGGCCTTGCGCTGACTCGAGGTATGCTAGAGAGCGCACTATATTAGGGTGTTTGAGCCTGCCTTGTGTCTTGACTGCATCTGCGAAGTTGCGCATGAAGGCGTAGTCGCCTGTCTTCGGTGTTTTTACGGCAACTAGCGAGTCCGTTTTCAGCTGTAAGGCAGAGTAGACTTCGCAGGTGGCGCTCTCGCCTACGGCATCGAGAAGAGAATACGAGTCGAACAAGACTTGCCCGACGAGGGAGAATTTTATGCCGGGACCGAGATGAATGCCTTTCGCCTTCGCGACATTGGTAAAAACCCCTTCTCTACGTTCGTCGAGAACGAACTCATCAGGGTCTATCTCGTCCGCGTTGATCGTAAAGTCCGGTCCCAAGAGCTCGGCGGCAGTCTGAGAAGGCACTTGCACGCTGACAATCTTGCTCACTCCGGTTATCAGATCTTCTTCGAGTTCGTCAGCGCTGCTAACCTCCGCCGGGACGAGGTCTATCTGTGCTGCCGGTTGCGATCCTATGGTGGTATACGAAGGTATAGGGTAAGAGTAGTCGACCGGATCGGAGCTCGTCTCAAGTAGTCCATCGTCGTCTCCGGACGGAAATACGGTCGGGCGAGGGGAGGCGCTTGCGGCTGACATTGACGCAACCGGGCTCGTGTTGTTCGCATCGATTGAGGTGGGTTCGGTCGAGGGTGGCATCGGACCAGGATCGAGTTGTGATACCGTGGGTAGTGGCGGCCACCAGGTGCCCTCCTGGTCGCTGGAAGTTGACGGCGGAGCGGGGGCGGGCGTAGCGCTCCGTAACGGCGCGCTAGCCGGGCTTGACGCCTGCGCAGGTGGATCAATGGACTGCTGTTTGGTATTAGAAGCCGTATCAGAGGGCGGGGTTGATCTTGCCGTCCATGGTGGTGCGGGGTAGGCTGAAGAGGGCTGCTGCGATTGTTCTGTAATGGAAGGTGATCTGCGGTCGCCCGGGCGAAGATCGGCCCCGGCCCCTGTCTTGGAGGATCCTTTGGTAGTATCGTTGCCGGTATCAGTGCGAGCGCTCGAAATGTTGGGTGAACTAGCGGTAGACGAGCCGAGCGGCCCGGCCGTAGACCGACGAGACGAGAAGAGTTCTGGATTGGGTTGCCAGGTCCTAACGCTCGATGGATTCGACGTCGGTACTTGCCCCTTCTGTATCGGAGAGATTACTGGAGATGGTCCCGAGTCCGAGCCATTCTCGTCTGCATTGATTTTGGCCAACGCGCGCAGCAACGCTTCATCAGGTGGTTTTGCCTGGGCTGGAGGTTGATTGGTCAGCCAGCTAGGACGGTTGACCTGTGCTTGGCCCTGGTTAATATCAGACGCGCCTGCGATCGAACCAGTTTGATTCGATCGCTCTTCTGTCTTGTCCTTGTTGTTGTCCTTGGGCTGAGTGTCGTCAGTCATGTCCGGATGTCCGCCTGCCAATATATTGTGCCCATCCGGCTCTGGAATCAATAAATAAGGAAACGCCAATGTTGAGACTGTTTCAAACCGTTTAACCTCGAATTAGAAAACCCGGTATGTGTGGTTGCCATTCCGCGTCTCTTTGCTTTCGCCTGGGCGTCGCTTGTACGTGTTCGGATCTGGTGCCGGTGTCTTTTGCTTTGATTGATCCGCCAAACCCTCGTCCGCGGGTTTAACCGGAGAGAGGACGCTGCTGACAGTGATCGAGATACTGATGAAAGCGTCTTTGATGTTTTCTCTTTTGGCAAACGCTAATCCTGCACTTGTGATGATGACGCAACAGACTGCTAGACCGAGAAGAAAATTCTTGACTGCTGTTTCTTGATCAAATTGACCCTTTGAGCTTCTGGTGTTTCCTGGTTGCGTGGGCGCTTGAGAAGCGGTTCGCTGAGAGAGCTTGCTGCGGAGTTCTTCTTTCGATGTCGATGTTACTGATTGCAAAATCGCTCTGGGCAACGGGATATTCGTGCCGTTTCGGACTGTTTGGATCCAATGATCCATCGCCAGGTGAAACTCTGAGGCTGATTGAAACCGTTTGTCAGGCTCGGTCTCGATAGCTTTCATTATTATCTGATTGAGCGTTTCTACGTTGCCCAGGTCGGGCCGAGACTCTGATATCGGCTTCGGTCGCTTGTTCGGATCGCAATGTGCAGCCATCACCTGGGCGAGCCGCGGGTAGGCGTAAGGGAGATCGCCTGTAATCAGCTCGTAGCCAAGAATTCCCAGAGTATACAGATCCGATCTGTTACTAACATCCTGCCCCATACATTGCTCCGGGCTCATGTAGAGAGGTGATCCGAGCGCCTGCCCGTGACCGGTCAGTTTTTGCATGTCGTCCTGCACCTTGGCGATTCCGAAATCCAATACTTTGACATGGACTGAGTCATTGGCAGTATTGAGGAGTACTATATTTGGCGATTTGAGGTCTCGGTGGACGATTTTGAACTGATGCGCATGCTCGAGGGCCGCCAGAATCTGTGCGACAATTGCGTAAATGTCTTCGGCACTCTCGATTCGCCCGACCGATTTCAGTCTGTCAAATAGTGAGACTCCGTTGAGCAGCTCCATTACGAAGTAAGCGCCCTCGGTCGTTTCAAAACAATCGATCGCTTCGACGATATTTTTGTGGTGAAGCTTGGCATGAGTTTTCATCTCGCGCGCGAATCGCTGAGAGATTACCTGCTCCTGAGTTTTGAGCGTCTTTATAGCCACATGCCTTTGCGTCGACACCTGCCTCGCCTTGTAGACGATCGCCATGCCCCCCTCACCGAGTATGCCTTCGATGAGATAGTTGCCGGCTACGGTGCTGCCGACAAAGGTGTCAGCGAATGGTCTGGCGAAACTGCTGTCTTCACTCTGTGACATTTGCTAAATTCAATGAGTTTAACCCGAATACGCCGTGCCAGGCCTGACGTCACTACAATTATCGGCGATAGGACCGCTTCTTGCTCTTTTTGTTTGTATCAGGATTTTAGCCTGTCAATTGCGGGCGGCAAAACGTCTGCTAAAATTGCAATTTCAAGCTTGGAGAGGTACCGAAGCGGTCATAACGGCGCCGCCTCGAAAGCGGATGGGTGCAAGCCACGTGGGTTCGAATCCCACCCTCTCCGCCACTTTTGAGATGATAGGTCAGGTATGAAGGTAGGAATAATAGGCCTGCCCTCCGTCGGCAAAACCACTGTGCTTAATGCAATAAGCGGCGGTTCTGCGGAGGTGCACAGCTACTCAGGAAAGTCAGATGCGGAGCCGAACTTTGCCGTGGTCTCCGTACCGGATAGCCGCCAGGATTGGCTCTCTGAATTGTATAAACCGAAGAAGGTTTCGTACGCGACGGTCGAACTGGTCGACGTAGCTGGTATGAACCCGGGGCAAGCCAAAGAGGGTGATCTCAGTCCGCAGATGTTGACCAGCCTTCGGCAAGTCGACGCTCTCGTGCATGTCATCCGCGTTTTTGACGATCCGTCGGTTCCTCATCCATCAGGAAGCATTGACGCCTTGAGAGATGCTGAAACACTTGAACTGGAGCTTATCCTCGCAGACATGAGTGTTGTGGAAAAACGGCTCAGTAAGATCGACCAGGAGATTCAACGGAAGAAGGGCACGGAAAAGAGCAAGATCGAAATGGAGCGAGATCTGTTGGTCCGCTTCAATGAGCACTTGCAGTCGGAAAAACCCTTGCGCGAGCTTGAGCTCGATGATGAAGAAGAGAAGACAATAAAAGGCTACACATTCCTCTCGCAGAAGCCCTTGATGCTTATTGGCAACATTGCTGAGTCCAACATCGGCAAATCTGAGGAAGAGCTCCTTGGCCAGCTCAACAAGTGGGCTGCCGATAGGAAGACGCCCTTGATCGCATTTTGTGGAAAGGCTGAGATGGAGATAGCGCAACTCGCTCCGGATGAAAGAGCGGAGTTCATGGAGGCTCTCGGTATCACCACTCCCAGCCGGGACAAGCTGATTAGAGCTGTCTATAGTCTGTTGCGTCTCCTTGCATTTTTCACTGTCGGTGAAGACGAAGTTAAGGCCTGGACAATTACCAGAGACACCATTGCCCAAGGGGCCGCTGGGAAAATTCACACCGATATAGCGCGTGGTTTTATTCGAGCTGAGGTGGTAGCGTACGATGCTTTACGCGAACACGGTAACTGGAATGCCGCCAAGGACAAGGGGCAGGTTCGTCTGGAAGGCAAAGAGTACAAGGTACAGGATGGTGATTGCATCAACTTTCGCTTCGCCGTCTAGCTCGCTTTTGGTGTGATCGGCTGAACTGTCGATGAACTCCGAAAATTGATATGATAATCTGAGTTTGGCATTGTCGCCTGACGAGTGTCATCAGGTGGTCTGTAAGCGGTGTTGCATGTGGTGTCTATTCGAGACCTCCAAATAGCGATTGATCATACTGTCAAAGCATTGCTGTGCGTCGCCCTCACAAGTTGCACTCTTGCCGGATGCGGTTCTCCAGTCTCCGTCAAGAAAACACCGCTTGCCGTGAAAACCGTATTGTTTGATCCGGATAACCCGGGTGACACACCGCTTACACCGGACGAAGAAGCCGTCACTATCTGGAGCTTCGGCTGCAAAACGGATTTCGACTTTGATATCGTGGATAACACCATGATTTCAACAGACGACGTGATGGTTACATTGAAGATTTCCAGTTCGAAGATTACGTTGACTGCTCCGATCACGGTCTTTCTGCCGAAAGGAGCCTCAGAAGAACTAAAGCGGCACGAGGACGGCCATGTCCAGATCTGCAGGAGGATCTACCAGGACGCCGAGAAAGAAGCCGGCATCGCTGCTGCCATAGTCTTAGGCAAAGAGTATCAGGCATCGGGAAAGACAGTCGAAGAAGCCTGCAGAATCGCTGTAGAACGAGCCAGTGCTGAGGTTTGTCTTCGCTATCACGGCATATCGCACCAGGTATCTCGGATCTCGGATGTTTACGATTCGATTTATCGAACCGAGCATGGCGACATGCAGGCAATGATCGACAAAGCTTTCAGCAAGTACTCTGTCGTACGCGGTGTGTCTCCCGAGACGGTGAAAAAGTAGATCTTATTGCTTCTTGACGGCAGGTCTAATTTGCGCCGCAAGAATCCTTGCTTGATCCTCGTATTGGCGTGCTTCGTCGGATCGATTGTTCGACTTCAGAACTTCGGCGAACCACATTAATGCCACCGGGTAGCGAGCATCTTGTTCTGCCTTTTTCTTGATCTGATCTTCAAATCTTTTTTTGCAGTCTCTAAGATAGTTAACTGGGTCTCTAACAATCTGGTCTTCGAGCAAAGGAAAGTATTCCAGTGCCCAGCGCGTGACACCGCTCCGGGAGGCGACCTTCTTGTGATGTCCTCCGCCACTATGGGTAGTGGCTGTAGTCTCCGGTGGCGGCTGTTCGTCCTCTTTGTCCTTGGTCGGAGTAAAGGTCTTCGCGCTTTCGTAGCGCTTCTCTTGCTCCTCGAGACCACTTTTCAGGCGCTTGAGATCTTGGGCCAGAGCCGTCTCGTTAGCGGTGCCGACCTGATCTTCAATAGTCTGATAGACCTGTATGAATGGCGCTACGCCAACACCTTTCGCCTCTAGTCCCGCAATCTTCTCGAGCACTTCACGCCGCTGCTCCAGTAAAACACCCTGGGCGGGCTCGATATCTTTAGCCGCAATCTTGGCGACTCCGCTCGTCAGTTGAAGTGATCCGAAGGCAACTTCCATCTGCTTTTCGATCGTGCTTAGATTATTGAGCGATATAAGGACCTGTCTATATTTCCCTCGTTCAAAAGGATTGAAGAAGATCACCTTGACACGTTTCGTCGCGGCGCCATTGCCGAGGAACTTGAGTGCCGTGTCAGCGATCCTGTAGGCCTCGAGCTTATACTCCTCGTCGGAGAGCGCCGGCATTTTGCAGGACACTTCCAGCTCGTCTCCGTTTTCGACCGTCTGTACATCGCGCCTCGCCGCAGCGGAGAGCATCATTCGGCTTTCGATAGCGGTAGCCAGATCTTGTACTTTGCCGACCTTGATCTCGATTGAGGAAAGCAGCTCGTCCTGCGATACCTGTCCGGAATCGAAACCTTTCACATCTCCTGTCCTGATGCTGACGACCTTGTATTCGCCGGGAGACTTGTTGTTGAAGAAGTAAACCGTGACATTGGTCAAACCGAAGTTGGCATCAAACAATGTTTTACCAACAAGTAGCGCCTCAATTTTGCAATCTCTGTCGGTCGCTCTGTCGTTGCGATAAGTCGATACGGAGGCCTTGTCAGCCTGAACTTTGACTTTGATGGCGGCTCCTGCCGCTAGAATCCTGGCTTTGTAGATGGCGTCGGCTACTTGATTCGCATTGGCAAGAGCAAAGGCCGGTGCAAACTTGAGACCAAGCGAAACTGCCGTGACGATAGAAAGACCCAAAATAGCTTTGCGAAAAGACACTTGCCAACCCTCCGTTCGCGGTCGTCTTCTGATGCCACATTCACTATACCCGACATGGCAGACGGTAACATCGATACTGGAATTCGCAGCACAGCGGTCGTCATTCCCTAAATTATCGGCGGAATACTGGCAAAACTATGCTCTATAGGGTAGGAAGGCTATGATTGATGTTGCCGCCATTGAATCGATGAAACTCGCATGCGGATTATTGCTCAATTTACTTACGCAGTCTCGATTCTCGTTGCCGCGAGCCTGATGTTCTTGGTTGAGCCGTACATAGCGAAGCTGCTGTTACCTGCTTTCGGCGGTGGTCCGAATGTCTGGAATACCAGCGTCTTGTTTTTCCAAGCCGTGCTTTTGCTGGGGTATTGCTATTCGCACCTTTTGAGCACGCGACTACCGGCAGCTCGTCAGTTCATCATTCACCTTCTTGTCGTGTGGTCGCCGGCGCTTCTCCTCCCAGTGCGGGCACCGTTGGTGGTGCCAGAGGGTGATATTCCTTCACTTTCAATCATTTTGCTGCTTGCCTCAATGGTCGGAGCTATGTTTTTCTCTATTTCCACGACAGCGCCCTTGCTTCAGAAGTGGTATGCGGAGATGCGCGGACTCGGTTTACATGATCCATATGTGCTCTATGCTGCCAGCAATGTTGGTGGCATTCTTGGTCTTGTTGCCTATCCTTTCCTGGTAGAGCCAAGATTGACTCTGGTGGAGCAGTCTCGACTCTTGTCCGTCCTCTACATATGTTTTGCTGTTTTGATTTCTACTTGCGGCATTCTTGTTTGGCGGTTCGGCAGCCAACCCTCCAGTTTTGGAAAAGCTGGCTCGCAGCAATCCCTTTTGCCAGGTTCTAAAGTTGAAATGAGTGGTGTCGGACCGTCATGGATCTCAATTTTTCGTTGGCTCACGCTAACTATGGTTCCTTCCAGTCTCGTACTTGGATTGACTGGTTTTGTCACCTCGCAGCTTTCCTCCATTCCCTTGTTTTGGATGATTCCACTGCTGATTTACCTCGTCTCATTCATTTTGGCATTTGGAAAGACACCTGACTTTATCATTCATGTCTTTAGGATGATGGCACCACTTTCAGTGTTGCTCGCGATTCTTTCAGTAGTATCTATTAATGTGTCTGTCTATTTGTGGCAGGATGACCGGTACCTTCCGACCTTGCTCTTGCATGCGCTGGCTCTGTTTTTTGTTTGTGTCTCCTGCCATGGGATGGTAGCGCAGGAGCGACCGAATCCCAAATATCTGACCGGATACTTTCTGTGCATCTCAATTGGCGGCGTCCTGGGCAGTTTTTTTAATGCAATCATCGCTCCATTTGTCTTCAAGGCATGCGACGAGTATTTTCTAGTGCTGTTGATTGCCGGAGTTTTGCTGGTACAGTCGCCGCGCTCAATGCTGTTGTTCAAAAAATTGTGCCGCGGATCAAGATCACGTTTAAAACTGCGTACACCTAGCTTATCGTTACGAGCAGGACTGATTTTCAATGTCACTTTAGTTGGTGGGTTCACTGCAGTGGCATGGTACGCGTATGACCTGTTCAGTCGGCAACCTGAGGTTCAACCATTCGTCGGAGAGACTGATCAATTAGCGATCGACATTGCTTCGCGCTTTCTTGTGCCGTACCTGGTTATACTCATTCTCGCAAAGAGGACGCTCGAGTATAAGGCAGGTCTCTCTGTTCTCGCGGTATTTGCATTTGCATGTGCCGCACAAATCGATCCTGCTGTTGTATTTCAAGCAAGGAATTTCTTTGGCACGGTTAGTGTTCGAGACAATAAATTGGACAACGCTTGTGAATTGTGGAACGGGCTATCGCTCCACGGCGTAGAGAGTCTTGATCCCGCTAAACGAGCTCAACCTTATTTTTACATGTATCGTGACGGACCGATTGGCAGACTGGCCGATTTTCTCTTTGCAGAGTCTAATGAATTAGTGAACACATCGCCGCGGTCGACCAAACGTAAATTAGATGCAATCGGCGTAATAGGTCTGGGGTGCGGGACGGGAGCATCATTGGCACGTCCCGACCAGACGATTGTTTTTTATGAAATCAATCCGCAGGTAATCACACTGGCGCAAAATCCTTTTTACTTCACTTATCTGTATGAAGCAAAGAAGCGCAATGTGGATGTTCGCGTCGTCTGTGGCGACGGGCGGATGGCTATGCAGAAAGCACCTTATCGGTTTTACAAACTGATCATCTCAGATGTTTATAGCTCTAACTACATCCCCATACACACGATCACAAAAGAGGCTGTGGAGCTCTATTTCCGTAAGTTGACCGACGATGGCGTTGTTGTCGTCAACACCACGAATAGCATCTACAATTTGTGGCCTGTATTTGCTGCGCTCGCACCTGAGCTTGGTTTGACCGCGTACTGGACCCCGGAGAGAGATAGAACGCCCTCTGCGCAATCGCTGTTTGCCACTCACTGGGTAGCTCTTTCGAAAGATCCGAAAGTGATCGATCACCTAGAGAAAAATGGCTGGATCAAGCTCAAGCCTGATCCGAAACTCCGAGTGTGGACCGATGACTACTCAAATCCTTTAGGGTTGATGGCTAAATAAATCGACTTCGCTTCTGGCTATCGAAGTCCATTATTACGATATAAGGCATACTATACTATTCTAAAAGAGCCAAAAATGGCTTCAAAATATAATGGAGGCCTTGTATCGGATGCTAAGGGGAGGGGCGCGAAGCTTTGCACGATTCCTTAGTATTCGACTTCTCCTACGTAACCGTTCTCTTCCACTGTGGGTGCCAGGTCTGACCAGAGATCAAGGCAACGCCGGAATCGAATATCGGATACCGTGCCATTTGTTTGGTAGGTCCATCTGACACCAGTCCCGGTGGCATCGTACTTCTCGTAAAATGCTCCATTCCGATCTATGACCCCGGCGAGACTCTGGAAGAAATCGGTCTGTCCGTTGATCTTTGGTGGGGCGCCCTGAAAGCCAGGGGGCGTGTTGCCACTGCCGGGTCCTAACGTGACCTTCGGTCCTTTCATCTTAGGATTCTTCGGTGGCTTGGGGCTGCTACTTCCCATCGCTCCTTTGCCGCTGACGAATGTAGTCTCCACTGATGCGGATCCTCCGGTCAGCGCCGACGAAAGTTTTACGGTCGCTGGTCTCACTGCAACCACATTGTTGTCCATCGGTTCACCGGCATGGATGCCTCCCAAGGCCTTGCCTGGTCTTCGGCAATACATGCGGATATACATGTCGTAGATGTCGGTAAACTGCACGTTGCCGATGCCGACTGTGTTGAGTGGTGCCGGCAAATCGACACCGTTGAATTCATATTGATTTGGAAGGCTGTGTGCCGCTTCAATTGCGAGGAATGACTCGACGTAAGCTTGTTGGTCCGCCACAACGTAGTAAGGAATCGGCTTTTGTGGTGCGCTCTCTATGCTCACCAGTCCATCAGGTTCGACCCGGAAAAAGTGGGTGATTCCTCTGGGAATGTTGCCGATCAGTGGCCAGGTCAAGGGCGGACCGCCCCATGGTACATCGGCGCCTTGATCGTCGAACGTGGCATCATGAATTCCTACGATAGAAGAGACATTGACTCTTGTGCCGGCTCTGCGAATCCAGTCATACACTGCAATTTTACAGGCGTTGGAAGCCCGCTTGTTCGTATCGGAAGCTATCGGCCAGGATGTGGCATCGCTTGCCAGCGTGCTGCCTAATTGAATCGGATAGTCGCCGCCGTTGCCATTGCACTTGTAATAGTCGCACGCTGCCGCGCTCGAATTCATGTTTGAATTGGTATAGAGGTCTCGGATACAGGTCAACGCTCGATTGGGAAGATCGCCGGGGACGCCGTCCGGAAAGCTTATCTGCAGAGCACCAGGCGCTGGTCTGGGATCCATGACGCTGGCCGGCTGTGCGCAAGCTACTCCCTTGATGATGTAGTTGTTGGATGTTCCCTGCTCCTGCACGTCTTGCTGTGCTTCGGCCTTCAGGATTGTTCTGTGGCAATAAGGCAGTGGAAGCGTCGACCGCCAGAGCGAAGGATCGACCAGTCTGACTGAATCTCCAATGCCTGCGAATACAAAGCTTTGTGAGTCGAACGGAATGTCGATATAGGATCTATAAAAGGTCTCCGGTACCCATTGCGGAGGGGTGGTAGTGAGATCGTACGTGCGCCCTATCACCGTATTGCTGGTGTCCAGGCTCGTATCGGTGGGCGGCGAATCAGGCTTTGGAATCGGTATAGTGGTGGCGGCCCCTCCCTGGAGAGCGCCCAAAGAAAGCACAAGCGAGCCGGCGACATAGCTCGAGGAGCCTGTCATGCGAATCTGATTCTGTGTGTAAGCTGTCTCAGCCGCTACATATGGAGTGATGGTGTTGCCGTCTTTGTCCATCGCGGAGCCGCTCGGCTGGATAGCGCCGTCCAGGATAGAAATGAGTTCGTCAGCGCGAGTGAGAGCGGCGTTGAGATCTTGAAGGGCAAGTTCTTTCATCTCATTGCCGTCAGTACCCAGCACTTCCGCAATGATCATGTCGAGTCGGGCCGTGCCTATCAGCGTATTGATCGAATGAACTTCGGTCGGGAAGTTGTCCACAGCGACTGTATCGGTGCCGTTGGGTGCAGAGTCGGACAGTCCGATGTATCCGAACTCGTCAGTGTTCATGACTATTTTGCTGAGTTCGCGAGCTCCAGCGAGGGCAGCTGCTTCGATGGCGGTCTTCTGCTCAGAGCTGCTGCCCAACATTCTGGCGAAGCCCAGGGCGAAAAACAGGATCAAGATGATGATGAATGAGAACGCTGCGATCAGGGCGAGCATATTGCCGCGCTTACTTCGTGTCCACATAGTCAAACTCCGCATGTCTATCGATCGGCTCTGGGGGGTACCTGGGTGTGCCCCTAGTAAAAATCACCATATATGGATATATATAAACTTATGGTAGCGATGCAATTACGATCAGTCAAATTGACTCGTTTTTCTTGCACGATCTTCAATTCGCCAGCGGTGTATGCTTGTACGAGCAGTCCACTCGTTCGGTGACGAGCCATGTCCAGAAAGTTGAAAAAATCCTTCGTCGTAGCGCTGGTGATTGCTGCATCGGCAGGCAGCTTTAGCGACGCAATTGCAAAAACCGTCCAGCTAAAAAGCATCGACGAATTGAAGACGCATCCAGTGAAGAACAAAGACCTCTGGGTAATCGCGCAGACGGCTGATTCTCTAAATACGCAGTCAGTCTGTATCTCCAAAGGGGCGATAAAGTTTTCAATTGGTGAGATCAGCGTGGTTGCAACTGCACCAGAGTGGAAAGCCACCGTTGTCAACGAACGTGCGAAAATCTGCTGCGAGGTAGCGCTCTCTGATCTGCACGGGTTGAAAGACGTAAGGCCGCTTCGTATCAAAAGCTGGGTTGCGACGAATGAGAAGTTGAAGTCTACAGCTTTTGCTGGGCAGCAAGTCTCTCTTGTCGAAGGTGCGCCGGACAGATCTGACGAATCAACAAAGAGCATGATACTTGCATCGAGCACGAAAATTCCTGTAGAGCCGGGAGCACTTCATGTACTCGAGCGAATTTATGAGACCGAGGGATTGACTGGAATTCCATTGAGCCTCAAGAGTAAGGCCGCGGGTGGCGAGCAGTCGATTGATCGCCTCGCCACGAAGTGGTGTTTGAACAGAGAGCTCACGCCGAATGTGTTCGAGGTTCCGAACTACTTGACGATAGTAAATTCGGTTGATGAAGTCGAAACGTCGACCGCCGTAAGAACCAATCGCGACAGGCGGCAGATGATCAGATCTTCGCGCGGACCGAAGAAGCCCAGACCAGGCGCGAGTTCATCCACGACCCCGGCGAAGTAGGCTTAAGCCCTCTCCCATGTGGTGCCACCACCGGTGATGTCCATTACGTTGATACCAAGTTCGGTGAGTTGTTTTCGGATCAGATCAGAGGTCTGGTAGTCTTTATTCGCGCGTGCATTTTGCCGTAGTTGCAGGACGAGATCGAGCACTTGTTCGCTGACCGTTATATCTACGTGGCGCCTCGTATCAACCAGCGTCAGTCCGAGCATTCTGGCATGCTGCGTAAATACCTGTGCATATCCTGATTGTTTCAGCTTGTCCTCTTCCTGAAAAATGCGATCTGCTAATTGAAACAGTTGAGATGTGGCGATTGCAGTATTGAAATCATTATCCATCGCCTCCAGAAAGGCCTGGCGAAACTGCGTTGTAGTCTCATCCTTGACTGGATCGTGCTCTTCTGCCGTTGTTCTGGATATCTGCTCTTTGTTTTGTTTGAGCAATTGCTCACCGAATGTTTGTACATTCGCCTTCGACTTCGAGCCGTTGTCTTCTGTTCCGGGATTTGCATAAGAGGCGGCTCTCAGAAGTCGAGCCATGGCCGTGCGCGTCGCGCTCAGGCTCTCGATAGAAAAATCGATTGGATGTCGATAATGTGTTTGCAGTGCAAAAAGCCTGATTGTGTCAGGGGAAAACATGGCGAGCAAATCTTGAATCGTCGAGAAGTTACCCACCGATTTCGACATTTTCTCGGAGTTGACCTGGACGAAGCTATTGTGTAGCCAGTACTTTGCCATAGGGGCATTGTGCAGCGCTTCCGATTGGGCGATCTCGTTTTCATGGTGAGGGAAGACCAGATCTTCTCCGCCGGCGTGGATGTCAATCGTCTCTCCAAGCACATGCTTGGTCATGGTCGAGCACTCCAGGTGCCAGCCAGGTCGGCCTGAGCCCCACGGGCTGGACCAGCCGAGTTCGGCCTCACGTGCCCCTTTCCACAGAGCGAAGTCGACCGGATTTTTCTTCCGTTCGGCGAGATCGTTTTGAGATCGGACTTGTTCGCGGGCGCCGACAAGAAGGTCCTCGAGATTTTTCTTGCCGAGCTTTCCATAGTCTTTGAAGGATGCTACATCGAAGTAGACGTCATTCTCGCTGACATAGGCGTGACCCTTTTCGATGAGACCTTTTGTGAATTCGATCATTAGTTCGATGAATTCAGTGGCCTTCGGTTCATAGTCTGGTGGCTGCACATTCAGGCAATGCATGTCGTGCCAGAAGGTGTAAGTGTATTCGCGCGCCAATTGTTCTGGTGTCACACCCATGACTTTAGCGCGGTAGATGATTTTGTCATCCACGTCGGTGACATTGCGCACATAGGTGACATCATAGCCTGAGAAGCGCAAATACCTCTGCACTACGTCCCAAACGAGGGCCATACGCGCATGACCTAAATGGCTGAGGTCGTATACAGTTGGACCGCAAGCGTACATCAGCACGTTGTTGCCGTTGAGCGGCTCAAACGGCTCTTTCTTTCCGGATAGTGTATTGTAGACTTGAATCGTAGTCATGTGCGTCACCGCATGTAGTGGCACCCTGGGGTGCTCGGGTACTGAAGTTTGCTCAGCAGCACCTACACATGGCTCCCCCCATTACCGTTGCTCAAGGCTGCTTTCAGGCGAGCCTGCACTTTGTTCGGTCCGAGTACGGACATCATGGAGCCCAGATCCGGTCCTTGAGTGCTGCCGGACAATGCGGCGCGAAGGGGCCAGTAGAGATTCTTTCCTTTGATGCCCAGCTCTTTTCCGAGAGTATCCACGACGTGCTTGACGCCTTTTGGATCTTCGAAAGGCATTTTGGATAGGCTGGAGAGCGTTTCTCCAAGCACCTTGCGGGCGTCGTCCGAAGAGAGCACTTGCTCTTTTACATCGAGCGGTACGTCCACCAGGTTGCCGAAGAAGAATCGGGCAGCCGCCTTGATTTCTGAGAGCTTGGTCAGTCCGTCGCGTACTGCTCCGACCAGCTTTTCCAGATCGGCGTTGGAGCACTCAGTCAGATCGAAGTCGGTTAGGTATGGCCTCGCTCTCTCAGTTACTGTCGAAAGCGGCAGCGAGCGGAGGTAGTGGGCGTTATACCAGTTGAGCTTATCCATGTCGAAACGGGCGTGAGCTTTACTCACGCGTTTTATATCGAAGATCTGTTCTGCTTCGCTCAGCGAGAAAATTTCGTCGGTACCATTTGCGGATGTCCAATCATTGGGCGGAGTCCAGCTCGTCTTGATCAGATAGTTGACGATTGCCTCGGGCATGTAGCCTTCGATTCGATAAAAATCGATGTGCACGAGCTCGCCGTGCTCGCGCTTGGAGAGCTTCCTGTCGTTGGAGTCGAAGATGAGCCCCGTGTGTCCGTAGTGAGGAGCCTTGCAATTCAGTGCTTCGAATAACAGAAGTTGCTTAGCTGTGTTGTGAATGTGATCTTCGCCGCGCAGAACATGTGTCATCTGCATGTCGATGTCATCGATCACGACCGCGAAATTGTATGTGGCTACACCGTTGGATTTGATGATCACCATGTCGCCGCCGAGATCGCTCGTGTTGACCGTGATCGGTCCCTTGATCTCATCGTCCCAACGGACATCTTGTGGTTCGTCAATGCGAAAGCGAAACGATGGCAATCGTCCTTCCGCTTCGTACTTGGATCGCGCTTCGTCAGACAGATCGCGACTGCGATTGTCGTATCGAATCGATTTTCCTTTTTGTTTTTGCTCTTCTTTCATCGCTGCGAGCTCTTCCGGTGTCGCGTAGCAGAGGTACGCAAAGCCGTTGGTCAACAGCTTGTCCGCGATGTGCTCGTAGTGATCGATCTTTTCAGTCTGTCTGTACGGCGGATAAGGTCCGCCGATATCGCAGCCTTCGTCCCAGCTCAGCCCGAGCCATTTGAGGCCATCGATAATGTCTTTTGTGTATTTCTCGTCAGAGCGTTCATTGTCCGTATCTTCGAGACGAAGAACAAACTTGCCATTGTGTTTCTTTGCGAAAAGATAGTTATAAAGCGCCGTCCTGGCAGTGCCAAGATGGAGGTTACCCGTCGGGGAAGGTGCAATTCTTACGCGTACTTCAGTCACAGGAGCAATCCGCTTTCAAGAAAATCACATGCATCGCACCGATGCAGTCCCGGTTAAACAAAGCTCATACCGAGGACTAGAGATTCTAACAGGAAACGCCCAATGTGGCCCCTATGGAGACGTCAAGAGTTGAGTGATATTAAGTGCGGCTAGTGTCAGCACCAGGTCAAGGGCAGAGAGTGACGTCGGATTGGGCGAGTTGTTGTCGGACGTGCCCGTGACGCCCGGCTCAATCCGTCTCCTCGCTGGTCCCTTCGATTGTCCGGATCTCATGCGCGGAGATTGCCTCTCACAGAGCTTTCGCGATCTATTGGAGTACAAAGACATCTACCGTAGCCACACCGGAGGAGACCATGTTGAGCTGACGAGCAGCTCCTTTGGACAAGTCGATTACTCGATTGTCATGATATGGTCCTCGGTCGTTTACTTTTACGACGCATGATTTACCGGTCGAGCGATTGGTGACAAGAAGCTTGGTGCCGAACGGCAACGTGCGATGCGCCGCCGTCATGCCCTCTTGATCGTAACGCTCGCCGTTGCTGGTTTTTCGTCCGTGGAAATTAGGACCGTACCAGGAAGCGCGCCCGGAGAATCCGTCGGAGCCTTCGATGTTGGCTAGCCGTCCGGAAAGCGAGGCTTCGGCAAAGCTGCTGATTGTGTCGGGCAGTTTTGTAGTGCCTGAGGCCATCCGTAAGGCGTTGATTACTTGAAGACTTGTTTTGATGGCCAGTTTGCCCGCTTCCTCAGGGTTCTGTGAGGTCGCTGGTGGCTCGAATTTGAGTATGGTCTTACCGCAATTCTTTATGACGGCCATGGAGCCTTCTCGCGCCGGCATAAGAGCCTCTATCGAATCCTTCTCGTCATCAAGAATTTCTTCGAGAGATTCGGCAAGCGATTCAGCCTTGTCTTCGGCGTCTCCCGTTGCAGTCTCACCGCGGTAGCTGATTACCTCTTCACCGTTGATTGTCACGGAAGCGCACTCCTCACCATTCTCTTCGAAAGTGGAGGAGACGACCTCCGGTGCAAGACCGGTATCAGCCGCCTGGGCCGGTGCCGTACAGAGTACGGCTAGCAATCCAGTGGCCACCAAAGTGCCAGCTATGTAGTATTTCGTACGTTTCACGCTTATCTCTCCAGTCCCCTTGCCCCGGCGATTTCGCAACTTCAAAACGATGAGTCGTTGTTTGAAGCCCCCTCTATATGTGCGAATCGTCGTGATCTAGTCCCTCAAATAAACTCAGGTAGTAGTTTCAGGCGATCTTCGCTGTGACGGTTTTGAATGTCCCAGCTGTTGTTTGGAGCAGGCGAAAAGGTAGCAGAACCGACTGTAACGAGTCAAAAGCGCTTGACAAAGTCGAGTTTTTGATTGGTGGATTGCATTTGCGGGTTTATTGGCGAAAGTTAAGCTGGTGATCCTTGACACCGAATCTGGTTATATGTTTGCGGTCTGGAAAATATACATGCCTTGTCTGGGGCGTAGTTTCTCGTCATTAGACCAAGTTCATTAGTGGTACTGCCGGCGGTTGTCATGTGCTTTCCGTAAAAAAGTGTAAAATGCACATTAACCCTTCTGAGATTTATTATCGGCACCTAATTTTGAGTGTTCTCAAGGTTCAGAAAAGCCTCATTCCATCAGGGTTTTCCACCTCTTCCTATCCGGCTGGAAACCGTATGTGGTGCCGCAAAAAAAGTTTGCAATTTATTGCGCTGGACAAACGGATGTGGACCGGGAGTAAAACAGAGATGTCATTAAAAGTTGCGGTTAATGGAGACGAGCTTTTCGCCTGGCTTTCAAGAGATCGAGTGACCGAATTCCTTGTTTGCCGAGCTGCTTGCGAAATGAATTTGGTAGCGAAGCGTACTTATTTATATGTATTCAGCGCCTTCAATGTGTAATAGCCCAGTTGCGCCCCTCGGTCCAAACTCCTGTTGTGGAGCTTGTTTTCAAGCGAAAGATTGTAAATCGATGCCGGCGATTAGTTGCTCATGAACTCTTTCATCATGCTTTCGTCCATATCGAAATTGGCGAAGACATGTTGAACGTCATCGTGACTTTCAAGCGCGTCAAGCAGCTTGAGCAGCTGCTTCGCGAGGTCTGCATCTTGCACTTCCACGGTAGACATCGGTGACATGCTCACCTCCGCGGAAAGAACTTTATGCCCTGACAGCTCCACGGACTTTTTTACGGATTCGAGCTTGGATGCATCGCAGATGACGAGCGCTTCTTCGACCTCATCAGTGACGATATCATCGGCGCCTGCCTCAGAGGCTGCGGACAGTAGCGCGTCTTCGTCAAATCCTTTTTCTCTGGCGACCTGGATCTCGCCGCGCTCTTTAAACATCCAGTTGACGCAGCCCGTATCACCAAGATTGCCGCCGTACTTCGAAAAATAGAAGCGTATATCGGCGGCAGTTCTGTTGCGGTTGTCGGTGGTGCACCGGACGAGGACCGCGACACCGCCCGGACCGTAGCCTTCGTAAGTCAGCTCTTCGACGTTGTCGGCGCCGCCCGCGCCTGCACCTTTCTCAATCGCTCTGTCGATGTTGTCGTTGGGGACGCCTTCTGCTTTAGCTCGGTCAATAGCTTGTCTAAGGCGAAAGTTGGCATTCGGATCGGAACCACCGAGTTTGGTGGCAACAATTATCTCCCGCGACATTTTTGCGTACATCGCGCCGCGTTTGGCATCGACTACTGCTTTCTGTCGTTTGATAGTTGACCATTTCGAATGACCTGACACGACGTTTCCTCCTCGAAATGCGCTCAGACAGTTGCTGGGAGCGCGAAACTCCCGGACGCAAGAAAGTCAATTTTCACCGTTTCGCATCCTTATATATAGGTATATAGGATCGCACAGATGGTCAAGTCAGTTTCAAAAGCATAAGTTGTTTTGAGGGAAAAACTCATTACGGACACTTTAAAGGCCGTTTACATCGGTGAAGTAATTGGCGCGCAACGGTTTACAGCATCATGGCAGGTGTATTTTGGGCTGTCAGGAGTTTTGAAAATCAACGATTGAGGCGCTAATATGTGCCTCTGAAGGGCATGAAATTGCAGTTGGCATCGACTCGTCATCAATTCGTTCCTTGTGTGCCGCGGGTCTAACTGAAACTGGAGAACGGTATGAATCTCAAGAAATTGAAACTCACTTTTGGCTTGCTGGCGGGATCTTTGACGATTCTTCCTTTTGTCTCGCTCGATCAGTGCCTGGCGCATTCCAGCTCTGATGACGGTCTACTCATTGCCGAGAAGAGGCGAACGCTAAAGGTTCGCATCGAGCATGATGTGGTCCAGGCTGATGACCTCATGCTCAAGGGCAAGTATGGCGATGCGGAGTCTATGTATAAACAAGCTTTGCAGCGCAATAAGAACAGCGTTCCTGCAACGGTAGGTTACGGAATGGCGCTCGCCAAGCAGTTCAAGCTTGATGGAGCTAAGGCCCAATTCGAGAAAGCGCTGCAGATGGATCCTCGTAACGCCATGGCTCATGCCGGTCTCGCTATGGTCATGTACAACGGTCTGCAATCTTCCAGTCAAACTGTCCGCGCTAATCAGGATGCAATCTTGCGCAACGCTGAAGCCGAATGTAAGCAAGGTTTGGCTATTGATCCGGGAATGCCTGAAGCGCACTACACTCTAGGTAACGTTTACAGAACCCAGGGACGCGTAGACGAAGCGCTCAGCGAGTACAAAGAGGCATCAAGACTCGACCCTGAGTATTCCGAAGCGTTCGCCGGAGTTGGCCTGGTCAATATGAACAAGGGCCAGTGGGCGGATGCGGTTACTGCTTTCAAGCAGGCTATTCAGTTATCTTCCGGTAACTCGACAGCCCACTACGGTCTAGGAAGAACCTACTTCAAGCAAGGTCTTTACGACGATGCTCTGAAAGAGCTCAATACCTCGCTTTATCAGCATCGTGAGAGCGCGCCCGTACGCCTGACCAGAGGCGAAGTCTATGCTGCCCAGGGCAACACCGTCGCTGCTGTTCGCGAGTTTCAAGAAGCGATAAGCATCAAGCCGGAGACACCCGAAGCCTATATCAACATCGCCGACATTCGCGAGAATCGCGGTGACCTCGAAGATGCAATTGCACAATTGCGCTCCGGCACTGAGCTGATGCCGGACAATTCAGTTCTTCGAGGACGAATTGCCGATCTCAGTCTCAAGCTAGAGAAGCTCGATCAAGCAATCGCCGAATATCAAAAAGTGCTTGCGGTAGATCCGGGTAACGGAGCGGCTGCGCAGGGTTTGACCCGAGCCTATTATATGAAGGCCGCGAAGGATGCTAACAGCTCTTTCTTCGTCTCCAACGAATTTGAGCAAGCTAAAGCTTCGATTGATAATGCGGTGAAGATGAATCCCAATAATATGGAACTTCGCCTTGCGCAGCTGAAGCTCAGAATCATGATGGGTGATCCGGTTGATCTCTCACAAGTTCAGCCCCCAACCAACGATGGCGAGAGAATTGCTTATGCTGAAGCACTTCTTGCCCAGAACAAATTTGCGGATGCCGACCAACAGCTCAATACGGTCATAACCAATGCGAAAGATGCGAAAGACGCTTTTGCCGTAGGCGACCTGGCTTTGATGATCAAAGATCTGAAAAATGCTGAAGCGGCATACAAAAAAGGCGGCACCTTCCCAGGTGCTGACAAGCGCGCGGCACGCGGGCTCAATCTGGTCGCGAAAGCCAAAGATGGTGCGCGTCAGGATCTGACTCTCGCCGATGATTTGGCCAAGAGAAAGCAACTTCAGAGCGCGATGGACAAGTATCACGCTGCTATTTACGAGAACCCTCGGGTAGCCGAGTCACGACTTGGTGCCGGCAAGACGCTCGAGCAACTTAAACCGTCGTTAAGCAAAGACTTGAAGGAAGCTATTGTGCAATACAAAGCATATCTCGCCCTGGCTCCGGAGCTGCCTCCGAAGGAGAAAGAGAAGATAGAGAAGAAGATCGAGAAGCTACAAGAAAAAGCCTTCAAGCTCGAGCAAAAAGAAAAAGGAAAATAGAGTGATATTGAAAAGGGCGGTCGACAGACCGTCCTTTTAGTCGATGGTTATAGGCTTCAGGACTTCATGAAGCCTACTTCAAAAAATTGTCAGAATGGCGTTGTTGTCGAGAGTGGGCGAGATCGCCTGAAAACGCTGGTGAATGATGAACGGGGATGCAAACAGTTTTTGCGAGCAACTGTTAGAATGTCCCGATGGTACGGTGGAAAGAGCGAAAAGTAACCATTTATGGGCTCGGCCGAAGTGGCCTGGCTGCAGCCGAGTATCTTTCGCGACGACACGCAGATCTATATGTATCAGATAGCTCTCCTGAGAAGTCGGTCAAAGAAGAGACGCTGACACGGTTAAAGCAGATTGGATGCCGCTACGAGTTCGGCGAGCACAGTCTCGAAGCGATTCGATTTGCAGAAACATACATTGTCAGCCCCGGCATACCACCCTACGCAGATGTAATTCAAATGTCGCGCAATACGGGGCGTGATGTGATCTCCGACATTGAATTGGCTTCGCGAGAAACAGAAGTTCCGATCATTGCTATTACCGGAACAAACGGAAAGTCTACAACCACTGCCCTCATAAGCCACCTTCTCGAGACGAGCGGCTTCCGCGCTCCGGTTTGCGGCAACATCGGCGTACCTATACTTTCACTCCTCGACGATAAGCTTGATTATCTCGTCGCCGAGGTGAGTTCGTTTCAGCTGGAGTACTCGCCTACGTTCGCGCCATACATCAGCGTTTGGCTCAACCTTACACCGGACCACATCGATTGGCATAAAGGCTTAGACAATTACATCGAAGCAAAACGGCAGATGTTCAAGCATCAGCATTTGAAGCAATTCGCGGTGCTCAATATGGACGACAGTGTTGTTGCGGCCACAGCAACGATTGCTGAAGTTTTTCCATTTTCTCAAGAGTCAGAGCTGGACGAATCCGTCCAGGGCGCCTATGTCTCGGACGGCTTTATTTGTGCTCGACGTGGACTGGTCGATAGCGTGATACTCTCTGTGAAAGAGCTTCCTATCAAAGGCAAGCACAACGTCGAGAATGCTCTTGCCGCAATTTCCGTCGCCACCCTGGTCGGCTGCCCGGTCGAAAAAATCGTTGCTGGATTGAAGTCATTCCAGGGGCTGGAGCATCGGATGGAATACGTTGGCACTGTGGATGGTATTGCTTTCTACAACGACTCCAAAGCGACCAACACCGTCTCAGCCATCAAAGCGCTTGAGTCATTTCCTGGCGAACAAGTTGTTCTTATTGCCGGTGGGAAGGACAAAGGCACATCATTGTCGGAGTTCGCCCAGGTAGTGCGAAAAACCGCGAATGCAGTTATCCTCATAGGCGAAGCATCAAATAGGTTTGAAACCGAATTGAGGAATTGGGGAGTACAAAATATATATCCGGTAGCCACAATGGATGCGGCTGTAAAACTGGGATTGCAACTGAACCAAGGTCCGGTGCTTTTGTCACCGGCGTGCGCAAGTTTCGATATGTTCAAGGACTACGAGGATAGAGGGCGTGTCTTCAAAGATATTGTCCGTGCACGGCTCAAAGAGGTCGCGCAAAAAAACTAAAGAAGAAGCTGACTTGGGTTCACTCGAAAGATCGGCTTTTCCAGAGTCGCATTTCCGAGGACTTCCCAACAAAGCGATCATCGCAGTCACAGTGACGCTGTGCTTGTTCGGTTTGATGTGCGTGTTCAGTGCATCAGCTCCGGAAGCGCTCAATAATCATCACGATGCGACCGCCTATTTGAGAAAGCAGACGATAGCCTGTCTGATCGGCATGTTTGCCATGTTCACCATAAGTCGTTATGACTATCGGAAGTTGCGTAAATGGGGATGGCCGCTCTCGATTATTTCGTTCATTCTATTGGCGCTTACAATGGTGCCCGGATTGGCTACAGAAGCTTTCGGCGCGGCGCGATGGCTGGAGATCGGACCCTTTCAATTCCAACCGTCCGAGGCGGCAAAAGTTTCATCCATCATTTTGTTGGCGTCTGGGCTGTCAAAGCATTTCTGGTGGAAACGCGAGATGCTATTCCGAATTGCGCTGGTTATGGGGATGGCTGCGATCGTAGTTAAACAGCCAGATCTCGGAAGTACGCTAATGATTCTTTCCGGGCTCGGCGCTCTGCTTTATGTCAGCGGAACGAATCAAATGTTGTTGCTTGGTGCACTTCTGGGCGGCGCAGGGCTTGTCTGGCACAAGATTCAGAGCACACCGTATCAGATGGCGCGTATCGAGAGCTGGCTCAATCCTTATGCTAACCCGCAGAAGGAAGGCTGGAACATAATTCAGGCGCAACTCGCCATTGGCTCTGGTGGTTTGTTGGGAGTTGGCTACGGCCGCTCGTTGCAAAAGCTCCATTATCTACCTGTTCAACATGCTGACTTTATTTTCGCCGTGATCGCAGAAGAACTCGGTTTGCTCGGCTGTCTCTCTCTGCTCGGCTTGTTCGTTATCTTCGGCTACTATGGCTTCAAGACTGCACTAGAGGCGCGCACTTTATTCGGACGACTGCTCGCAATCGGAATAACGAGCTCAATCTGCGTGCAAGCGTCAGTCAACATAATGGTCACCACCGGAATCTTGCCGGTGACTGGTATTACCCTTCCGTTTATAAGTTACGGTGGAAGCTCGCTGGTCATCACCCTTTCCATGGTCGGAATTCTCTTGTCCGTTTCCCGCGATCGCGATCAGCCGGAAGATGGTGAGAACGAAGAGGGTGTCTTCACTTCATGAGTGGTCACCGAATAGTGCTATCGGGTGGTGGCACAGGCGGACATGTGTACCCCGCGTTATCAGTATTCGAAGTTCTCGAGAAGGATCCGCAGGTCGAGGCCATCCTTTATATAGGTGCGCACGGACATATAGAAGAGCGAATCGCGAAGCAGCGAGGAATCGAGTTTCGCGGGCTCGATGTCTCTGGAATGCCGCGCACGCGATCGCCTGCCCTATTGAAGTGGTTGTTTCAGATGCTCAAAGCTGAGGCTGCTGCTCGGAAGGTGCTGACAGAGTTTCGCCCGACCGTTGTGCTCGGCACAGGCGGCTACGCGTCTGCACCAGCCTTGGGAGCGGCTAAGCGGATGGGCGTTCCTTACGTTATACACGAGCCTGATGCTCACCCCGGTCTTGCGAATAAGTTTTTTGCTTCGGGTGCCAGTCTGATCTCACTCGGAATGGAGGGTGCAAAAGGCATAAAGTCCGGCCGCGGCGAGTCCGTCGTCAACGGTAATCCGATAGGGCAGGGCTTCCTGAAGACTATTGGAAAAGATGAGGCTTGTAGAATTCTTGGTATAAGAAACGATCTGAAGACTCTGGTTGTGACCGGTGGATCGCAAGGTGCCAAAGCGATCAATGACGCGTTGATTTCGGTACTGCAGCGTCTATTGAATATGCAGCCGCTGATTCAAGTTGTGCACCAGAGTGGTGATAAGAACATCGATGAGGTGAAAGCTGCACTTGCTCCATCCTTGTTGAACGAGTCCAGGTACTGCGTGCGACCCTACTTTGACGACATGTCGGTGGTCTATGCGGCATGCGATCTGGTCGTATCAAGAGCCGGTGCGATGACGATTGCAGAGCTCTCTTGCACTGGTACTCCCTCGATTTTTGTTCCTTTTCCGTTTGCTGCTCAAAATCATCAAATGCATAACGCGCGATTTTTGGAGAGTAAAGGTGCAGCGATAGTCATTCCACAAAGTGAGCTTACGCCAGAGAGGCTCGGAGATGTAGTGCAGGAGCTGATTTCGACTGATGCAAAACTGGAATCGATGCGAAGGAACATACAGGCGCTCGGGAAGCCGACCGCATCTCGCGATCTAGCAGAGCAATTGAAGAAGTTGAGCGACCGTTACCAGGCGAAGAACGCTCGCTAGTTCGATCCTGCCGACTTAGACGACGCGCATCGAACCGAGCGACACGTGGCGTCGTCCTCAAACTGCGTCGAGGATTTGTAGACATGCGGTCGAACATGGTGAACGATTATCGTTCAGCCCAACCAGCAATGGAGTTGTGTAAGCAGGCATCGTCAAAATACTGCTCAAGCGAATCCTGTGTACTATACCGCTGGTAGTGGATTGTGCATGATTTGAGAAGGAGGAGCTGCGAACTGCTCTGCGCCTGCTCGATCTTGGATCGACATGGTGGCGGTTTTGCGTTCGATATCAGCTACGATTGTCTCGATCTCACGGACCATTGCTGTGGTCTCGTGGTCGTCGCCCTGATGGCGCGAGACTACTTCCTTTAGTTGTTTGATCGCGGCTTTCAGTGAATTGTTGCTGTGGGGAAAGGACATATTCCTATCCTTAGACATTTAGTCGATTTAAAAAAGTGGGTGCTTCGTGAGACCAAGATCAGCCAGTGCCAATTGACGACCTTCTCAAGGAGTGTAACACGGTATATCTGTTTGGGAACCGGTTAATTTGAGTGAGACTAACTTAATGTGCGTGTCTGCGATGCTTAATGGCTCTCTGTCTGATATCTAAACAAAATCTTCCATCGATATAAGTTGTTCACATTTGCAATGCTCACAAAAATTTGTCTCGTTCCGACTGACAATTCTGAAATGAATTCTACTCATTCCTTCTTGTTTATTTCTTGAATGAGCTTACGCTATTGAGTGTGGTGGCACACGGAGAATGAGATGCTAAAGCTACTGTCAAAGCTGTTCAGGAAAAAACCTCCGACCATTAGTTACGCTGATGAGAAGGGCCTCGCACGCATGTCCAAAATGCGACGGAAAACCATGGAATCCGCTCAACTATCAGAATCAGTTGACGAGCACGGGGAATCGACGAGCGAGATCGAAGGTCGGAAAGATATACTGTCGAAAGCTCGGGACATGGAGATCGAGACGTACAAGGGGTACATGGCGAAAGACGAACAGCGAAAGAAGAGTCGCTCAACTTTTAGTGATTTGCAGAAGCGGGTGAACCACTTAACCGGATTTGAAGTCGATCCTCAGTTTTGAGCATTTGAGTTTTTGCTCGATGTTCTTCCTCGATATATACGCATGTTTGATGCCGGTGTTCAGGATTGAAGATGTTGAAATCCCGAAGTGATGAGCAGAGCAGGCACATGCTCGATGCCGGCGCTCCCCAATGCGAAGGTCGAAGTCCTGACTTCAACACTTAAGGATGATGAGCGATTTAGCTCACTAGAACTATAGAACTTCTGTTGAAGCGCTGATTTCCCTGCGATTGAGTGGAACGCGCAGTGGGAACACTCGTGGCTCGTCCGGGTTGTGTAAGAACCAAGCTTCCGCGTTTCGTCTATGCACACATGACGGTTCGAAAGTGTCCGTACCGACGATGCGGTATACTATCGAAGAGAAACGCTCGAAACGGGCATGGCTACTGGGACCAGCTTTATACAGCTCTCAACACCAAGTCAACGTTTGTCGAATGCGCTCTATTAATCGATTGCATTCCGCCGCGTGAAAGGACAATCATTTTGGACCACATGTTTCTACTATTTGCCGCTGGAATCGTCGTTGGGGCGATACTTCTCGGCAGTATCGCCGGCGTGGTTGTATTTATGCTGCTTGGCCGATTCGGCAAGCGCAAGGCAAGACGACAAGCTCTTCTTGCGGATAGCAACCAGCGACTGAAAGCAATAGTGGCGGAGTTGTTAGAACGAATCAACTCCGTAGAAGAGGCGCGTCAATACAAGCCCGACGGAATCGATAATAGCAAGTTGATGGTCGCGATCTCTGATCTGTCGATGGTGAGCGACTGTTTGTGTACGATAGATCAGTTGGTTGGTGAAAAGCGCTTCGACGATGCCAACGATATGTTGGCTCGTTCTTCTCGAGTGGTGGAAAAGGTGATGCGGATCTTGAACCAGGTTGATTCAGGTGCAGCACGTTTTTCTGATGGTAGTGTCAATCTCAAGTTGCCGAAGTCTGATGGTCTCTATAGAATGAAGTCTTCCGAGAAGAAGTAGCGACGTGAGTTCCTCTTCTAGAGAGTTGGTTGTGTTGCTCAGCGCCTTCTTGCTGGTGGCATGTGCTTCAGCAACGCTCAGCAATCCCAAAGTGGAGCTTCTTCTTGCCGAAGCGAAGGAAGCCTCCCTGAAAGATGATCGTACATTACAGGGAAAGAAGCTCGAAGCTGCGGTCAAGGAAGCGGAGGTGGGCGAATGTAGCATCTCGCAAATGAAAGCTTTGAATTCGATGGCCGCTTTTAGTGATGCAGAAGGGCGTGCAGAGAAATGCCTGACACTATATGAAGATGCCCGAGCTGTCGGTGTTGATTTGAAGGAGCGAAATTCGTCTATCTGCGATTCGCCGGAGTATCAGATCGAACAGCTCAAGGCTCTGAGTGGTCTCGCTAATCACGAGCGCGATTTGGGGCGGTTTTCATCAGCATTGCGGCACTATGGTGAGGCCCGAGTCTTCCATGAAAGGCTTGCTGGAAGCTCGCCCGTGAAGGAGAGCTTTGAAGCGGATTTTCGGAAGTGTCTGAGCGACCAGAGGGATCAAGAGGCAATCGAGCACCTGGTCGTGTCGGGAGAATCGCTTCACCCTAAGACACCGGAAGCTGTCGAACTAAAGACCAATGTCATCAACGAATCAAAGTCGATCATGAATAGCTATGATGATTCTGATCCCGCGAGTATTAAGAAACGTCTGCTCGAGCTCAGCGAGCTAATTGTGACGAAATGGGGGCGTGATGATGAGACCTATCAGGATGTATTGCATGGCTTGTTCGAGATTGCCTGTAGGAGCGGAGATTTCGTTGACCTCGATAGAATCTTGCAACAGGATCTGAAATCGATGCCGGTTGTCGACGAGGCAATTCGCACAGGAAAGCATGTGGCGCCATCAGAGATTTCCGAGCTGAGCATGTACATCGATACTTTGATGAGGCAAGCCGAAGTTGCCTGTGCAAAACATGATGCAGACAACGCGAAGAAGCTGAATATCGAATCGTTGAGGCTTGTCGAACAATACCTTCCGGAAGACGGACTTCGAACGGTTGCCTGTTATCGGAGGCTTGGGGAGTGCTTGCAGTTAGCGGGTGATTACGATGAAGCCGCTCACTATGAGGAGAAGGCGATTGCTGTATTGGCGAAGAAACCGAAGTTCGGTTATCAGCCGCGACAACTGCAAATGCTTGGTCTCGATCGTGTCTATGAGGGTAACTTCGTGCAGGCGGTCAATATTGCTGGAAAGCTGATTAATCGTGGAGCAGAAGCAGAGCTCAACGCTGCCCTATCTGCAGTTTCCCTGAGATTGTTGTATGAAGTTGCAGTCTCCATCGGTGATTTCACGAAGGCCCGCATAATTGCAGATCGGATGCATTCTCTTCTGAAGGGTCGACCTGGTTTGTTTTCAAACTGGAAAAATACTCTGCTGACACTGGAAGTATTTTTGGATTTGAAACAGGGCAAACTTACAAAACTGATAGCCGAGAGAGAGCGCGATCTCTCTCACGAATACACACACAATTTCCGGAAGTGGCTTATCTACAACGATTTGTTGTGTTATGCCAATTTCGAGACTGGCAACATAGAGAACGCCGAAAGATACTTGAAAAAGATCGAGGCAACCAAAAGACATCGGTGGCAAGATCAAACGTATCTTTCTAAGGTGACAAAAGTTCGAATGAGTTTAAACGCTCAGAACAAGTTCAATCTCGACGCGTGTGTGGACAGTCTGATTAAGTGCATCGAAAATCTCGGTCACCCCAGTCGGCTGGCTGCCGCAGAGTCGATCGTACTTGTCGCAGATGAGTTGAATTCGTTGGGCAAGCTGGATGCCGCAGAACGGCTCTACAAGAGCATCTTGAAGATATACGCCAAAGTTCCGAATCGGGCGGACTCAACGCTGATCGATGTTTTGAAAAATTACCATCTTTTATTGCTGAAGCAGAACAATCGCGATGTTGCATTCCAAATTAGCGCGAGGTGGGAGAGTAAGCGACAACAGTTTGCCGTCACGAAAAGCGAGACTGAAAAGCGCCTAAAATCGATCAACTGACACCCAATTACATGCTTTAGTAATGCCACTACAAACGGTGCCAGATCGATTTTGTCGTTCTGCAAAGTTTTAAGCAAAAAAATTCGCTGAAACCCTATCATTCAGCCAGATAATTTGTAAGAATGAAAGTAGAAGAACTTCATCTGCGTACATCGTTCATCGAATCGCTCGGCGCGGTCTTGCCGCTCGAACTCTAGTGACGATGTCGGTTTTGCTCGACGTGATCGCATGTCGAGCTGGAGCTTTGATTTGCAATCTTAGGATTGAGAGGATATCGACTATGAGTAAGAAAAAGAAAAAACACGCCGCTAAAACAGCCTCAACTCCTGAGGCCGCAATCATCAAGGAAACCGATACATCAGCGGAGAGTGAAGACTCTCCAGAAAATGCCTCCTGTAGCGAAGAATCCACCGAAGAAGCCTCTTCTTGCGAAGATGCGAAGTCGGATGATGAGTCTTCTGCCCAGGAAGAAGGTTCTGAAAAATGTGCGCAGATGTCTGAAGATTCTCACGAGCATGGAGAGGGTTGTGCCGTAGCGTCATGTGACGGTGGCGACGCTCCAGCCGAGGAAGCCTGTGAGGAAAGTTCTGAGACCGACGCCGGCTGTGGCGAGTCCTCCGAGGGTGGGTCGGAAGAATGCACGGAGTCTGCTGATGCAGGTGAATGTGCGTCCGACGACAACGCTGGTGAGACCGCTGCTGAATGTGGTTCTGAAGAATGTGCTGAGCCTGCGGCAGAAGCCGCAAGCGAAGGCTGTTCCGCAGAAACAGCTGAGCCTGCAGCAGAAGCCGCAAGCGAAGGCGGTTCCGACGAAGCAACTGAGCCTGCGGCAGAAGCAGCAAGCGAAGGTAGTTCTGAAGAAAATGCTGAGCCTGCAGCGGAAGCAGCAAGCGAAGGTGGATCTGAAGAGAACGCTG
>CAYQKX010000015.1:0-136538 GCA_964418155.1 uncultured Candidatus Obscuribacterales bacterium
AGCGGGAAGCAACCGTATCCATCGAATCGCCGAGCACCGGCGGGCGTTGTTACGCGAAGCTAGAGACCACTTTGAATTAGCACTTCGCGACTCTGATTGACGAACCCAATGGACGGAAGTCGCGTTAGACTTCGCCGCGAATACGTTCTAACTGCCAAAACTCGGTTTCACCGGCCTCCAGTTGAAGGAACAGACGCCATTGGCACAGGCATTCGTGTCGCTTTGCACGTCGTCGATCGTATCGGTTACTCGCAGAAGTAAATCAGCTTGAACAGTGTCGGCACCTAGCTCCCTAACCTGACTGGTTATATTTAACAAATCCGATGGACCGACACTCTCGTCACCATGAAAGCTAATAAACATCTGCCGATACCCCGTTGGTCAAAATTGTCACGCGAACTCAGGCTGCCCTTTGCCCCTTGCGCCATCACAGCAAATGCCGCGTGCACAACAGGCTCTGTGCTACCCAAATGTTTATAAAATCCAAACTGGGTAATTAGACGCCAACCGATGACGAGTGTTCCTACTCTGTCGTAGTTTCCCACGCGACTCGGCTGGACCTTCGCTTTCAGCCGTTTAATCTCAAAATACTGTCACTCTTGCCTCTACTGATTGCGGACGAACAACGTCCAAATCGCGGTGAGATTATCTGACCGGGCTGCACGGCATTCGCTTTATTTATACTCGAACCGCAATGCCACTTGAACAAGACAATCCAGCTGAATCTCTACCTGGGATTCAATCGTTTAATCGATTCACAGCCAATCGCGCTCCGTAAACGGGGGCAGTGTATGGCTAGCTCTATGGCTAACCGAATATGCGATACAACCCAGAGTTTGGACGGTCTTTTAGCCTGGACCGAGACGTCAGTTCCTTGCAAATCGGTGTCATGTGGAAAAATCGGTCCTTGTGGGAATCACGCCCAAATACTCTTGCAGTGAATCAACATCGTTGCGAGCTAACGCACAATCTTTAAGACCGTAGACATCTTCAGGGAAAACAAGCTTGACCGAGTCATTGGAGACTATTTCAAACAACCAGACATATTCATCATCGTCGTCTACTGAAAAATTCGGTGGTAGCGATGCGAAGATGTAGAGCTTGCCATTAATGATGGCGCTCGCCTTTATCCAGAGTTCTTCCGTAGGCTCTGCATCGAATTGTCCCACCGACATGTAGATGCTGAACCGCTCGCGCCAGAACTTCGCGGTCGAAAAGACTGTACCCGGGAGGACGCTTTTGGCTCCTAAGAAGAAACTTTCCTGAAATTGCATAGAGTTACTCATTCCTTTTCAAATATCAGGGTGCTACGGTTGCACTTGTAGGGTCGATGCCACAGAGTCTATAAATTCTATACAGCGCCGGGCGATCGACCAAACCGTTTATCCTGTAACCATCCTCAGGTGCGTAGAATTGATTGTGGTGCTCCTGTACGCTTCCGCACCTGAGCGCCAATCGACCATTGTTGTCGTACATGAGCGTATTGGCAGCAAGCCCGAGATCGCGTTCGATTGCTGCAATCTGTTCCGCGGTAAGCCTTCCGTTTTCCGGAACTGAATGTCGTCTATGCATCTCTGCATGAACAGCCTCGTCAAAGAGATAGGCTGCGGTGGTATGGTCGGCTTGCGCCCAGGCTTCGCGGACAAGACCTACTCGGTTGGTGTTGGTTTCCAGCGACTCCACGTTGCCTGTGTTAGGAGCGGTCCTCAGACCGAGTCCATTTTCACGGAGAATCTCTGAAATTCGCGCTTGAATTTGTCGTGCTTGCTCAGGCGTGCCGCAGTAGATTGTAAATCCTTTTGCACCTTGCCCTACTCCGCTAGGTATCAGACCGTACGCGGATAGCGCTTGAGCAGTTCCATAGAAGGGATCCATTGTTTTCCAAGCGCCGACGAGTCCTCGTAGAACAGGATCGTTTGCCAGGGCCGGTATCAATACTTGCTGAACGCGTGCCAGATCTGCGGCATCGGTGATCGTAACGTGCACTTTGACAGGGGATTCCACGGGTCCTGTTCTGCCTGAATTTAGCCAATTCCCACGACATCTCAGTGCATAAGAGACTCCATTGATCACAAACAAGCGTTCCAGGCGTTCTGGGGCGGAGACCGTCATGTCGTTAATTCGCGTTCTGGTCGGCTGGGTATCAACGGCGGGGCGGAGCGTCAGGCGAACACCACCATGAGCCGGTTGTCCACCCAACCACGCCTCAGCGAGGTCTCTCACATACACACGCTCGCCAGGTCGCAGACTGCGCCAGGTTTGACCAACTCTGACCCAGGTACCGAGCCCTGGATTATTACCGACATTACTCGACAGGTTTTCTAAATAAATTCCACCTTCATCTCTATTGATGACTGCATGATTTCGATTGACCTGCTCGCTGTCGACATACACGATACTCTCGCCGCTACTGCCGACACTGACCGGACCTTCATTCAAGTTGATTTGAGTCCTTTCGTCGATCAGAGACAAACCCTGCCTGCGACGCATTAAGTCCGCCATCTGCAAGTGGTGATGGAAGATGGGCTGAAGGGTATCAGGTCTTGTGATGTTTGCAATGCCACGCTCGAATGTGCCGGCGAGGATGCGCAAACCCTGAGGGACCGCTTCACGAGCCGCTTCCAGCTCGCGTATTCGTTCGCGAATGGACTCCAGCTGATTGCGCATTTCCGGCACAGTGCTATTTCCTGCACGCATACCGGGTAGGATTATCCCTTCGATCGTCGAGGGGCTCAGTCCCGTGTTTGTTGTCCCATTCAGGTAACCCTCGATATCTAACCACTGAAAATATGGCTCCCTTCTTAGGAGCAAATCGGAATTCTGCAGATTGAACTCCCACGGCAGAAAATTTCTGATGTTTCGCAAGCTGACAGGCCTCAGCTCTCCGCTTTCTAAATGGATAAAGTAACCGTCTATCATTGCGCTGTGCGCTTCGGCTCCAGTTGTTGGAAGGAACGTCCAGGGCGAACTCAGCGCATCTGGCGTCTGCGCAAATGTTCGCATGATATTGCGCACCGCTTGCTGTTGTTCCGGACTAGCACCGGAACTGATACCGTTAAACTGTCTAATCAAAGTGGCGTATCTCTGCAGAGCTGCCAGATCGACACTAGGCTGATTCAAGCGTCCAATCGAGACCGGTAACTCTGCAGGAAGATTGCGTGATGCGGTGAAGATTTCGACAAGCGCATTCGAGCGCGCAATCGGGAAGTCTGGCGAACTGACGTTACGCAGGAGCGCGGTCATATCCTCGATTCGCGTATTGAACGCTTGTCTTTGTTGTCGCCCGTTCAAACCAGTTTGCTGATGTCGGAGAAAGTGGTCGAGTGTGTCGGCAACCTGCTGCCATTGTGGACGAGTCAGGCGAGAACCAGCGGGAACAGCATCAGGAGCGCTATTCAGCGTTTCTCTAAGTTGACTACGAAGCGACAGTAACTCAACTATTCGAGCAACCTGGGCTTCCGTCATCTGTTTGAGCTGGCTGATGCGAATACCGGCATCTCTCGCCATGGTCGCCATGCTATTGGCACTCACGCCTTCCGGCAGATTGGCTCGGTCGAAGATCCTGGTTGCTTCGACAAGATTTTCCGAAGTCCAAGCTCTGACACCGCGCGCCGACGATCCGGCTCTCGGGTTCCTGTTCACGGCAGCCGGATCTGTTATCGGTTCAACCGTCAGCTCCGTCTCATGAAGGGCATTGCGATAAAGATCGACCAGTTCATTCTGAAGCTGCTGCCGTCTGGATTCGAGGCGCGCAAGCAACTCTGCCCTTAGCGCTTCTCGCTCTGCAAGGTTGAGCGGACGGTCGGCGCGCTCGAGGAAGTTCTCCACCCAGGCTGGATTTTCTTCGCCGAAAAGGGTTACTCGCCGCTCAGGTCGTCTGATCTGGTCAAGCATGTCTGAAACCGATTCAGGAGCAGTTCTCAGATTCGAAATCTCGCGCTGCACCATGCCAAGTCGATCCTGCCGAATGAGTGTCTGCTGCGTAAACAACCTGAGCGACTCCGCGGTTCTGCGAATGGAAAGCATCTCTTGTGGAGACAGAGGTACTGTGTTGCGCAACCCGGCGATCACTTCATTGGCGAAGCCTGAGTTCAATTCGAATCCTGTCAATGCTCGGAACTGACTTCTCAGCTCCTGTCTGGCTTGTTCCGTATTCAGGCTGGTTCCTGCCGCCTCCAAATCCTGGCAAATCATTTGAATAATTGCCCGATCCTGCGCACGGTGACCTGCTTCATGCTCGGCTATCTGTGTGAGGCGTTCAACATTGGCCGGATCAAGCAACTCGACAGCTGAGATAACTATTCGATTTGAGCCGTGCTGATATAGACCCGTTCCGTCCTGACCTAGATCGCCTAGCTCAACTCGCCATCTGACTGGCGAGCCATTCTCCGTGTCCGCCAGAGACCGTTCTAGCGCTGCTCGTCGTGCTTCGACCTCCTGAATTATCGGATTTGAAGACAGTTCACGGACGCGTCGGTGTGCGGCAAGAATTTCGCTGGAGGCACGGCCGGCAGCGAGATCAGCCTGAAGTTGCTCTACCGCAACGTTCTGCCGAAGCGCTTCGAGCCGAATCAACTGGTTGAGGTCGGTTTGAGCTCTGACGTATTGCTGGACTACCGAGCTGTGTTCAGTCAGATCGGACCAATGTTCGGAGATCTGCTCCATTACCCGTCTGAACGTTTCACTGTTGAGCGAATTCGAAGGGCGAGGAGGATTCGCCGATTCATTCACTAATGATGGTGTCGGCGGTACGCTCTCTCTGTTGCCGAACGCCTCAATAATTTCGAGTTGTCGTGCGCGACTTTCTGCCTCGATGAGCTCTCTAATTGCTGCTCTCCTGGCTTCTGGCGAAAGCTGCGCGAGATATCGCAAAGCGTTAGGCACCACCGCATTGTCAGGCCCGATAAGCGCTTCGATTACAGCCCGCCTTCTTGCCACAGTTGGAGCATCATTGATGGTATCGATTATCGTGTTGCGTTCGGTGCCGGATAGCAAAGAAAGTTCGCTTAGAAATGCGGCCGCCTGCGTCGTATCTCTCATCGCCTCGATACCCTCGAGGAAGAGCCGGCTTCTCGAGCCATCCATAGACGCGACCATCTCGATGATTGCACCGTGTCTTGACTGGTCAGTAATGCGACTCAAGACTTCGATCATTCTCGATGCCACTGGACTGAATGCCGTTTCGCCTGCGAAAATCGAGCGAACAGCCAGCATGTTTCTAGCTAACAGATTGGCTCTTGCCACTTCATTGAAGTTGAGTGGACGTCTGGATTGACTGAGACTTAGGACCTCTGTGGCAAATGTCGAGTCCAGGCTGAAGCCGGTCCTGGTCTGGAAGAGCTCCTGGAGTCGGCTCATGACTTGGAGTTGATTGTTCATGTCTGCTCCGGAACGACGAATCTCCTCGACCAGCGCTCGTACAACAAGCGCATCCGCCGATTGCTGAGCGGTTCCTGCCGTCAGCGCTTCATGCAGTGCAGCAACGTTATCTGTGTGAAGAAGATCATGGGCAGTTATGTTGAGTCGATTTCGACCGTGATTGAACGCGCTGGAGCCGTTGGCTCCCTCAGTGAGACGAATCTCGACTGGGGGATGTCCGTTTTGGCGAGCGGCTTCGTTAAGTGCGGTCTGGAGCGCTTCGAGCCTGGCCTGGAACTCCACGACCTGCGGACTACCCAGATACTCACGAACAGTTTCCGATAGGTGCAAAAGGTCTCTACTTCCCGTACCGGATTCAAGTCCTCTCTGAATCTCGGCAACCGATCTTCCTGTTCGAGTAGCTTCAGCTTCGATGGCAACTCTGAGTTCGTTGCAGGCCGCAGTGTATTGATTCAGGCGTTCGGCGTGCGGTCGCAGATCCCTACCCCAGTTCCTGGTCACGCCCGCAAGTTGCTCAGCTGCGCGGCAGAGCGCCAGGTCGGAGTGAGTGCCAAGCAGCTCATGCGGAATCGAGGCTGAATTAAGCCTGCCGGGAGTTCCTTGACGGGGCCTTACCATTCGGGCCATGGCCATGCTGGCGCCTGATGCTGTTGCTACCGGGACACCAGACCAAGCGGCCGACTCCGCTATGCTGGTTGTGACGTTGCCGAAATTCATATTCTGCCAAAACATGAGACTGGTCATGGATAGCGAGCCTCGGGGTAGACCGAGCTGTGCTTCGATTCGATCTCTTTCCGACTCCAAACCAGGCAAGACGCCTGACATGCCGCCGAAGGCGAGTGCCTCGCTTAGTCCGCGAGCAAACGGACTGGTCGCACCGAGCACTTGGAATTGCCTGGCGAGTACCATCGTGACGGTTCCAACACCAATGTGCGTTAGGTTGAAATTCTCTGCATTCCCATCTCTGAGCACCTGGGCGCCGGCGAATGCGGTGCTCTGGAAAACAGCGTTGGAGAAATTAACGGCCGATCGACCGAGGAAGTTCCAGCCCTGCGCCGCCACCTGAAAATGATGCCCGATGTTCATCGTCAATCCCTCGACACCTCCCGAGAGAAAGTTGCCCATATGGTTGGCGCCTTCGCTACCTCGGAATGCCACGGAGGTCAATCCTCCAGCACCGAAACTGGTAGCAAGCTCACCACCAAGCATCATCGCTCTTTGCACACGGGTAAGAAGCAGTCCTTCTTGCACTCCACGCGCCACCACTTGCGGTGCCAAACGAATACCGGCTCTGCCCAGATTTTGGGCAGCAAGACCAAGGCGTCCGGCGTTGAATGCTGTTCCTATGCCAGCAGTGGCAATCGTCAAAACAGCCATGGCTGCGCTTTCGGACACTTGCCGCTGGAGGGCACTCACCATTTGTGTCAGATCTCTGGAGCTCGCCGCCGTGGACGTGATTGCATTCTGATAGACTTCGACCAATCCAATGCGGCTGTCCATGTCTGCATTTGAAAAATTAGGATTGAATCCGTCTGTAAAGAGAGAGCCGAGTCTGTCGTTGAACCTCACCCTGTTCTGACCGATGGAGGCGAGCAGATTCCGCATCACTCTTTCGGGATTGCCAGACATCCAGTTAGTCAACCCCCCTGTTATCCATGGTCTGTCGCGGAAATAGCTTATATCTCCTCGAACCGCCGCTTCGTGAGCAGCTCTGACTTGCCTGGTTAACTCGGCCTCGTTGACCAATCCACCTGACACCATTCCTGAATGGGTCATACGTGCAGGACCCAAGCCGATCACGTTATGTTCTGCGCCACCCGTGCCAATCCGGAACGTGAATAAAACACGCTGGCGATCTGCCAAGTTAGTAGGTTGTCGATCGGCAGCAGTCCAGTTGATGACATAGTCAGCACCCAGCCTTCCGACTGCGATCGATGCGGTGACCGAACGTCCATCGGTCGTCGTTGTCAGATAGAGCGCACCATTTCTTACTTCGTAAAGCTCGCTGCCGATGCGCAGTCTTCCATTCGCTTGAGCGGCACTCTCCGCCGTCAACCGCACTGGTTGAATGGAGGGTGGCTCTCTTCGTGCATCAGACGGAATTACGGAGCGCCAGAGGGTCCCTAGTTCGAGCAGCTGCTGTCTGGTTTGAATTCCGTCTGTGAACATCTGATCGACTTGACGGTGGTATCCATTGCGAAGAGTTGTCGCGGCATCGCGTCTGTTCCTCGCAGCTGTGGTGCTGCCTGCGGCATTGGCCACGCTGCTGAAATAATCTTGAACCGAACTTCCGGCCGCTCGCAGCCCACTGCGAGTCAATATGCTAAAGCCCGTAGAAATCCGATCGTAATTGACACGATTGGCGTTGACGGTCCACACCGCCCCCTCCAGTTCCGCCATGTGCCTATACTCGCGTCCCCCGATGGTCAGACGGATTCGTCCATCCGGATGAGTGATCGTGCCCACCTCGGTGTCACCATCCATGATGCGTCCGTTAGCAATGCGGAGCCGAGTTGTTCCGGTGCAGGTTCCTGTTGCGCCAAACCTGGGTATGGAGACACTGCCGTTGAGCGTTGTCACGTCGGAAGGCAAGGGATCGATGTCTCTCAATTCCAATCCGATTCTGTAGAAGCGATGATTTTGGTCTAGCCTCATAGCGCTGGTTTCTAGTTGAATGGCGCGATTCAGGTATTCGTTGAGCATCGGCTCGTACACATAGCCGGTTGAAAGTACGTTATTGAACCAGTCCGTGAGATAAGAAAGTTCAGAACGTGCCGAATAAGTGTTACTGCCGGTTGCTCCAAGTCTTTCTATCTCTCGTTCGAAAATGCCCTGGTTGGCGGCCAAGCTGAAGAGCCTGCCGAAGTACGGGCTAGGATCGGTGCTACCCGCTCTCGGTTGACCAAGAGAGACGAATTGCATACGAAGCGGCTCTGTACCCGTAGGCGCCGATACGCGCAGATCGAAGACCGCGTGCCTCATGTCCTCGAGAGCTACGCGTGTTGTTCCTGTTCGATCTGCGTTGAAAAACTCGATGCTTCCCCCCTGGATGTATCGATATCCATCCATGATTGGAGTCGACATCAAACCAACTTGCTCACCGGTGGCTCGATTTATTACTGCGCCCATTCTGACAAGGAACTCAGTTCTCGACCCGCCAGGCGGGGTATAGAAGAATCTTCCATTGGCGCTCCCGCTCGAGAGCATCGGAATGTTACGAACTCGATCGTTCTCTATCCCATTGAGAGTCCAGCCCTCGAACTGACTATTCAGTTGCACGGCAAAGGCTTCTGTTCCACGAGTTGGAGCGGTAATGTTGCCTTGCTGATCGATGCGCCCGAGAAACTGTCCTTCTCGATTGAAAAGATTTCCGCCTACGACTACGACGGTTTCCCTTCTGTCAGGGCTTGTGAGCGTACCGCTCAGTGCGCGGGTTCTCGATTGGGCGACGAGATCGAGTCTCATGCCATCGCTGCCAATACCATGGAAGGCTGCGCTCTCCTCGTTGAGAATGTTGAATGAGCGCCCGCCGGTAAAACTAACTTCTCCAGTATCGGATACTCTGCCAATCTCGCGGCCATCAGCACCCAGGATGACGCCGTTGACCACCCGCGCCTGCCTTAGAGTCCACGAGTCGCCTGAGGGTTCACCGAAGACCAGCGTGCCCGTTGGCCTGATGCCCATTCGCGCCGGGGTCGGTATAAACGAGTCAAGCGATTGCGGAGAAGGCACTGTTTCCAAAAGTCTGGTATCAGCGTCTACCTGCCTACCGGCTCTAAGAATCTGCTCTCGGCGTGCCGCGTTAACTGGTGCGCCATTGAGCGTCGCTCCGGTGATTGCTCCGTTTTCAATCGTGTAGTTGATGGTGGTAATGCCTTCACGTCTTTGAAGCGATAAAAGTTGTCCACCCCGTCCGTACGTAACCGTTTGATTGACCTCGGTTCCGCTCACCGTTTGACGTGAGACCACCGTCGTTTCTCCGGTCCGGATATTTTGAGTTCTCGTGACGGTACCCAGCGAAACGGGGCGATCGGGATTAGAAAGATCGAACGATTGTCTGTTTTGAATAACAGTATTGTTGGTGGCGTCTGTGGTGTAGCTCACGGTCTCTCGCAGGCGCGGGCGATTGCCCCTCTGTGCCTCAAGGCTGCTGTACGTAAGACGTTCCACGACCCGTCCTGTCGCATCAGTTGTCGTAGCGCTAACCATGACTGCGGTCGTCGGATCAAACGTCAGTTGTCCGCTTTCCGTCAGGTAGGTGAACTGAGTTCTTGAAACAATAGTCGACCGATCGCCTTCGCCACTGTATGTGGTACCAAACAGTGGTAATCCACTGGAAGTGGATTCGGTCACTACGCGCCGACCATCAGAATCGGTCGTCATTGTGACTCGTGTGTTTTCAGCCGCAGTTGTCGCCGAAGGAGGCGCAGGTGGTATGTAATCAGAATATGCGCGTCTCAGCTCGGTGTTTGTTTGTGCGAGGAAACTGTTCGACGTCGGCGCTATTGATGACAGTAAGTTGAGCACACGAACTCGGCTCGAGTCAGTCATACCTGCCAACATCGTCAGGTACGACTGCACTCTTGCTCCGAATTGCCGGTCTTGAGAGCTTGAAGTGGCGCTGGTGTTGATGCGGTTGGCCACGTGGCCGAGAAGTAGGATAGCGCGATTGTTGCCCTCTCGCGCCGCGTTATTGAGCGCCAGGGCAAGCTGATTTCTATCGCCTTCCACTGGACGTCCCAGAGCCATTCCGGCAAGCACTCTCAAATCCTCGGTCGAACTGGTACCAGCGTTCAATAGCATCGTCCACATGCTGTCATTAAGAGAGCTCGCTTCAAGCGGATTGGCTAAGGCTGTCCGGCTGACATAGTCCCGAAGAATTCGGGAAGCGTCGGTGTTCTGAGCTGGGAGTCCGTGCCGATAAAAATAGTCGAATGCGACTCTTTGCACCTGAGGCGATGCACCTTGAGTCGGCGACAACGCTTGCAGGAAGAATCTGTAGATATGCTCTCTCACTGACAAATTGCTTGTCGCCAGACTGAGTTCTTGCAAAGTCTGGATGTCAGACATGTTCATAGCTCCGCCACGCCCTTCCAAAAGGCGAGCGAATATTGGCGCAGCGCGCAAGAACTCTTGCTCGCCGCCACCGAGACCGCGCTGTAACCTATCTGCGCGCGGATTGCCTGGCGACAACCAGGTCGGATTGTGCTCGGTTATGAACGCATTCAAGATTTCGCGCATGCGGTCGGCGCGTTCGGCTCTTTGCCTTTCGGATTCAGGCTCCGGCTGCCTCGAGGCGGTTTCCAGCGCAGCTCGCAACATTCGAATCGATTCCTCTCTATTTGCGTTGTTCAATGCCGGCGCTTCAGAACGTCCCAACGCAATCAGCGACGAAAGCAGGGCTGGATCTTCTTGCCTCGATTGATACCCGCTTACGAAGGCTCGGAAGAGCGCACTTTGTTCAGCAGCGGTGCGGGGAATACCGAGCAGGCTCTCGATTAGCGCCTGAGTCGTCTCAGGATAGTCTAGTGTCGCGAGCTGAGTTAGAAATGGCGTGAAGACAAGGCGATCGCCCGGATAGCTTCGAAGCGCCCGAACAGCTTCCGCATACCTCTGCGGCACCGCAGCATGCGATGCTGGAGCCGCGCTAAACTGTCCCATAGCGATATTCGCAACTGCCCGAGCCAGATATGAGCCGAGATTCTCTCTCGTGAGTTCAAGAGCAAATCGCACCAACTCATCGCGTTGTGGTTGAGCGCGCCCTTCGACCAGCTGCTGGAAGGCAAGTGCGGCGTTGCGATGTTGGTCTTCGTGTCCGCGCGCCATACCTGCAATTAGCTCCAGCGCCCGCCGATTGCCTCCGGATGCGGCGCGCCTTAGTTCTGCCAGATGCGCTTCGAACGTTGAACTTGCCGACGGTATCTCTCGCCTATCAAGCGCAATGGCTGCCAGGAAATCGAGTTGCCGCTGGTCTGACGAGCTCAATCCGGCCTGCACTCGCACCAACTCATTCCACGTGCTGGGAGACAATCGGCCTTCGCGGGCAAGGCGAAATAGCAGAGATTGGGCGCCAGAACGAACAGCGGGAATGTTCGATGTAAGGGCTACGCGTGCGATTTCGCGAGCCATATTTTCCCCGCCTGATTGTTCAAGCTGCTGTCTCAACCAGGTGCTCGTAGCACCACTAGCATCACTCTCTGCCATTAACACAAGGTGCCCAGCCGCCAGGGCCGCGTTCTCTCGGTCAAGATCGGGTATCGTCCTTAATCCATTAGAGAGAGCATTGCGAACCTGTTCGCGCTGCGAGTCTCCGCGCGCGGAGTAATCGATCAGTGCTTGAAATTCGATGTAGCTTCGTCCAGTAGTCAACGCTCGGTTAGTAATCCATTCGAGATTGCGTGGATCCAACCCGGCTGCGTAGCTGAGCCACTGGCGCGAGTTGGAATGGCCGAGGTTCGAAATCAATTCGAGCGCTCGAACTCTTGTTGTGTCGTCGCGGAGCAACGATTGCATGAGCGCTGTTCTCGACGCACCTAATGAGAGAAGCCGGGAGCTTAGAGATTCGTTGTCTTGATGCCGTACGACGAAATCTAGAGCTGAAGATCGAATATCCTGGTTGGGACTGCTGAGAAGAGTCACGGCCAAACTACTGATCGTGTCGGCAAGTTGAGAACGTTCTGCTGGTGTATCTGGACCGTGGGTTGGTGGCCCCGTGAGATTTATCGCGGTGAGCGCATCAATGTCTTGACGGGTCGCAGAGGAAGCGAAGGTGGAGAGCATTGAAAGCAACGCTCGACGTTGATCGAATGAAAGCCCGGGATTCTCTGAAAGTCGGGCAACAAGCGCGGCGGATATGGCTTGCCTCGTCTCTGGACTTAGTGAATTGTGAACTCTACGAAGCCGATCTTGAAGTCCGGTGCTGAGATTGGATGCGATTGCCTCGGCAAATGCTTGATGATTGGCGGCAGGTCCGCCGGCTATCAAAATCGCATCCAGCGCGTTGTGATATCGGCTGCGTGCCGCAGCATTGCGCTCAACGCCTTCCTCCGGGGCATTGTCCGCAAGGATTCTTTCGAGGCGCTCGCGAAGATTATTGTTCGGTATCGACGAGAGATGCGTGACGATTTGCGCCACGTGGTGACCACTCTCCAGAGCAAGGTCCAATCGCGAATATTGGATGTTCAACATCTCGTTGTACTGGCGTTGAGCTTCTCTGCTGAATTCTTCGTTACCGGTTGCACCACCTGCGATGGCAGCTAACAGCCGAGCGGCTTCCGGTCTTTGGTGCGCATCCGACGCAATTGCACGCAGTGCGTTGCTCATGCGATCGGCAGACGAACTGTCCAATGCATAGGTCGAAATGATCTGCTCCAGCAACAGACGGCTATGCGGTCCTTCAGAGTTCTCCAAGTATGCGTTGGTCATGATGCGACGCATCGATTCTCTATTTTCAGGCGACTCAGCTATCACGCTCAACCCCTGGAGTGCCATTGCGGAATACTCCGCCATGGCGGCATCTGTCGTTTCCGCGTCGAAATCCAGTCCAGATTGCCATGCTCGACCGGTGGCTGCCACCACGGACAAATAGTTGACGTTCGCCACATAGTTACTCCACTCTGAGGCATTGCGAGCACCCGTCACAATGTCCGCAATGAACCTACCGGCGTCGCCATCGGCAACCGAATGAGGTAAATTCTCCTCTAACAAACTGTTGGCAGTCCTGTCATCTCTGTGGTCAGCAAGGAACTCTCTGACGAAATCTGATCCTTCGCCGCTCAACAAAGCGCGAAGATGCCTTGTCGCATTCGCACTTTCGAGACGACCACCCGAGCCTGCTACACCCAATAGCCCGCTCAGCACTCGCCCACGCTGTTCTGCCGATGACTGGCTTAAACTTCGCAAGACCGAGAAAGCAACTTGCCCTGGTCGGACGTCAGTAGTGGCGATGTTGATCAGAGTGGCAAGTCCGGCGTCTGTCCTGCCAAGATCCTCTAGCGCTCGGGTAATTCTTGTGACCTGGTCATCCGAGTTGGTCAGGTGCCCTGCTCGCGCCAGAAATGCCGCCGCCGACGAAGCAGCTCTCGGATTGTCGCTCCTGGCAATTGCAATTGCGCTATCGATTATCGACGCGCGGTATTCGGGGTGCCGGATAGAGAGTGTAGAAAGGAAACGATCTGCCTCTTCCCTTGCGGGGCTGTTTAGAAGACCGAGCATCACCTCTGTGACTGTCTGCTCGTAACCACGCCATGTTTCGGGATATCTTTCGGAACTAGCGTAAGCGTTTTCTGCATGAACTCTTTGAAAATTACGCACCATCTCTGGTGTTACGAAACGGCTCAAATGAGATAGAAGAGGACCACGCATCTGATCCTGCTCGGTGTCGGTTTCGCAGCTGAGACTGTTGAGCAGAAGATTGGCAAACTCTCTTCCTGCATCTGATGTTAGGTACTCAGCTATCTGCCTTACAAACTCTTGATCAGTCCCGGTGAAGCTACCTCTCAGTGTATTGAGCAACTCCACATTCAATGGTGTGACGCCTTCGGCAGATAGTGCAGGCTGCATCAATGCTCGAAATACATGGGAGTAGAGTGCTCTGCGGCTTTCGTAGTCGGCAGCACCGCGCGGCACGGCGGCAGGACTGTTGTCGTTAAGCGTTTCTACCAACAGTTGATTTACGTGAACTGCAAGGGCCGGATTCGAGCGCCCTAGCGAAACCAGCGCGTCAATCCCTCTTGCGGTCGCTGGTTCAAGATGACGTTGGCGCAACATCCTCGTCAACTGCGTCGAAGGCCAGCTATTCGACTCCAGCGCTACACCGGCGGCCCCACGGAGAGTCTCTGATGAACTCTCCGCCAATGCAAACAACATTCCAGCCAACCCTTCGGACGAAGGAGTGCCATCCTGTCGATTCACCAGGGCGGTGACTGCTCCAAGGGAGCGCGTTGCGATAGTCTGCTCTGGCAATTCGCCAGTCAAATTAAGAGGTTGACCCATATGCTGAGCAATTGATCCTAGTCCGCGAATCACCTGAACAACCCCTCTGCCATTCGGGTTTTGTCTGATTGCATCAATCAGGACATCGACAATGGCGTTCGAAATTGATGGATCCGTTTGTCGCTGCGCCATCAGCTCGAGCTGGTGGCGCACTCGCTCTTGTGCCTCTCCGTCATCGGTTGCGAAAACCGCAGACAGGCGAAGAAGCTCTCGGGCGCCCTGACCATCCGGTTGTGCCGCCCGCCTTGCTAATTCATCGAGTGCTCGCCTGGACTCTGCGCGCCTTAAGGGATTGCTGGACGCGGCATCGGCGAACAGTCGAAGCACCGCTGGTCTAGCAGCTTCGGCGGAAGCTCCCTCAGCTCCAGATAAGAACTGCTGAATCGCATCTGGAAAAGTGACATTTTCAACATGAGTTATAGAAAAGGCCAGTGGAAACGCTTGTACTTCCGCAGGGATCGCATCACCACCCGCAGGCACCGCCAGTGGTGCAATTTCGCTGCAGTCCGACGTCGGCAGAATGGAGAGCGTATCGGTCAATATTGTATTAAACGTTGTCGAATCGGCCGGAAAGGTTTCGGACAATTCGGCGCCGATATCATAACCGCCGTCTTCTTGTCCCAACTCATCTTCGATTCCAAACTCTTCATCGTCTTCATCCGACTCGAGATTGTTTCTCACCCATTCGAAAAGTGTTCTGCCTACGGAAGTCGACACTTGCCTCTGAGGATCGTGTCGATCAAATGCATCAAATCGATTTGACTCAAGCATGGTGTTATTACACTCGTAGTAAAAAAAGGAAAGGGCACGACGCTACGCTCTGCTTGAACAGATCGCCTGTGATAGCCTTGTCGAGGCTCAAATTGTCGTGTACCCAGCGAGGGTCTATTGATTATCTTTGGCCGACTTGGCTAACACCTGACCAATTTGTGAAAGCTCCGTGTTGAGGCTCCTTTACTCAAGTGGCAAGCGAGTCCCAATTCAAAACCCTGAGTTGAAGACCTTTCGTACTAGCTACAGCTAATTCTCAGCCGCAAGAACGGAGTTTACTCGGCTAAAGATCACTAATCGGCACATTGGCGCTGCGCAAAAACTTACTCGTCCTCGCGAAGCATCTCCTCGTCTTTGTTGATCATCGTATACAAAGTTGGAAGAACAATCAGAGTGAGCGCGGTGGCGGTGACGAGACCGCCTAATACCACCGTAGCCAGTGGACGCTGGACTTCGGCTCCGGTACCGGATGAGAAGATCTTGGGTAGTAAACCCATGATAGCGACAAGCGCGGTCATGGCGACTGGCCGAAGTCGGATTTTGGCGCCTTCGATGGCGGCGTGCTTCACCTTCAGTCCGCGCTGCTGAAGCTGCATGATATAGCTGACCATGATGACGCCATTCTGCACTGCCACACCGAACAGTGCGATGAACCCGATGATTGCCGGGACCGACAATGGTTGGCGTGACAGGAATAGCGCGACGATACCGCCAATCATCGCAAAGGGGACGTTCAACATGATGATGCCGGCATTTTTCAACGAGTTGAAAGACGCGAAAAGTAGCGTAAAGATAAGCAGTAAAACTACAGGCACGACAATCGCAAGTCGCTGCATAGCCCGCTGTTGATTCTCAAACTGTCCGCCATAGACGATGTAGTATCCTTTAGGAAGATGAACTTTGGCGTCGATTCTGGTCTGACATTCTTGCACGAATCCACCAAGGTCTCGCCCGCGGACGTTAGCAAGGACTGCAGTTCGCCGCTGCCCGTCTTCGCGGTTAATCATGACTGTACCTCGAGGCTTCGAGATGGTGGCGAGCGTTTTTAGTGGGATCCGCGCTCCGTCCGAGGTTTCAACTGGAATGGATTCGATGTCAGATACGGTATCACGAAGGGAGTACGGGAAGCGAACGAGAAGGCCAAAACGCTTGGTTCCCTCGAGCACCTCAGTGACTACCTTACCGGCTAAAGCAGTTTGAATAATATCCTGAATATCGCCGACGTTTAAACCATAACGCGCGATAATGTCGCGATTGAGCTTTATATTCAACTGAGGCAGTCCCAGAATGTGTTCGCGCTGGATGTCAGCGGCGCCCGGCACATCCGAGATTGTCGCTTCCACTTCCGCTGCGATTCGATCGATGGTCTCCAGGTCCTCGCCAAAAATCTTGATGCCGAGGTCTGCCTTGATACCAGCTATGAGGTCATCAATCATGTCTGCGATCGGCTGCGAAAAGGCGTACATCAAGCCGGGAATCTGATCAAGTTCCTTCGCCATCTGGTTGATCAAATCTTCTTTCTTGTGAGCTGTCCGCCATTGATCCTTAGGTTTCAAACCCACAAAAATATCGGCGTTATCGACACCTTCGAGGTCTCCACCCATGCCGGAACGTCCGATCTTGGTCACGACAGTCTCAACTTCGGGAAACTTTACGAGCGTCTGTTCGACAATTGTGTTGATTCGCTGGGACTCGAGATGTGAAACACTGGGTGCCTGTTTCGTTCGCAAGAGGATGCTGCCTTCATCCAGCGATGGAATAAATTCGGACCCTAGGAATGGAACCAAACAACAGCTCAGTGCCAGAATGACGCAAGATACAACAATTGTCTGGCGCGGATGTTTCAACGCCAGATACAAAGCTGGATTGCAAAGTTTGCGGAAGCCTTTGACGATCGGACTGTGTTTCTCAACGACTGGTCCTCGGAGGAACCAGTAGCACAAGATGGGAATCAAAAGAAGTGCGCAAAGCAAAGCACCTATCAGCGCGTAGATGAATGTCAATGCGAGCGGACTGAACATTTTCCCTTCCACACCTTCCAGTGTGAACAAGGGCAGATGGACGGCGATGATAATCGTAATTGCAAAGACAATCGGCTTGCCAACTTCCTGGGCGGCATTGAGCACCAATCTCCAGCGATCCTTGACCGGTTTACCGCCATGAGACGCTTCGGCAAGGTGCCGAAAAATGTTCTCTACCATGACGACACCCGCGTCGACGACAACGCCGAAATCCACCGCACCAAGGGTCATCAGGTTGGCAGATAATCCGGTCGCCTTCATCAAAACAAAGCTGAATAGAAGCGATAGGGGAATGACCACGGAAACGATCAGCGCGCTCGGGATATCCAATAACACCGCAAACAAGACGATGATAACAAGACTTCCGCTGAACAAAAGAATTTCTTTGACCGTTTCGATAGTCTTGTCGACGAGCTCGGTTTGGTCATAGTAAGTCGTGAGCTTGACGCCCTCCGGCAGATCGGGCTTAATCGAGTTGACGCACTCTTTGACGTGCTCCACGACCGCCTTCGTGTTGACGCCTTTGCGCGTCAACACCATACCCGTCACAACTTCGCCCTTGCCATTGAGCGATGCCGAGCCGCGACGGAAGGCTGGTCCAATCTCGACTCTGGCTACTTTACTGACCATGACGGGGAAGCCGTTGACCTCTTTGAGCACGATATGCTCGATATCTCGTACGTTTTCAATCAATCCGAGACCGCGAATGATGACCTCTTCACCACCCTGGATGATGAAGTTGCCACCGGCGTTGACGTTGTTGGTTGCCAGAGCTTGATTGACTTCTTTGAGCGAAAGACCATAGGCCTTGAGCGCTTGCGGCGAAACATAGACCTGATACTGTTTGACAAATCCACCATAGCTGACGACATTGCCGACACCGTTGACCGATCGCAGGCGGCGCGCGACATACCAGTCCTGAATCGTGCGAAGCTCAGTGAAGTCGTGTCGGTCGCTCGTGAGGTAGTAATCATAAACGTTGCTGAAAGTGGAGACGACCGGACCCAGTACCGGTCGTGGTGCGCCGGCCGGCAGCTCTATGCTTCCCAGGCGTTCGTTAACCACATTGCGAGCCCAATAGACATCCGTGCTATCCTCAAAAATCACAGTTACAACTGACAATCCAAAACTAGAGTTACTGCGGATCTTCGTTATATTGGGCAATCCGTTCATCCCTGTCTCGATGGGAAACGTGATGAGCTTTTCGACTTCCTCGGTCGCCATGCTCTCTGGTTCTGTGATCACTTGAACCTGAACGTTGCTGACATCCGGGAAGGAATCTATTGGAATATTCAACATCGACCAGACGCCCAAACAGGCGACACCAAAGATGGCTACGACTGTTAAAAGCCTGTTGACGAGCGCGAATTGGATTAGCTTCTCAATCATCGGAGTGGCGGAATGTAATCTCGTTCTTCAGCATCAAGCTGCCTTGCGTAGCAACCTGATCGCCAGACTTCAAACCTTTGACGATCTCTACATATTTGTCGCCCTCTATTCCGGTCATTACCGGTCTTTCCACAAAGCCTTCCGCAGTTCTGACAAAAACTATCTTTTGCTCACCATGCTGTTGAATGGCATCTTTGGCGCAGGCAAGAACTTTTTGCGGACTGCCTTCCAGAAATATCTCTGCGAACATGAACTTCTTGAGCTTGCCTTGTGGATTCTCCAGGCGTGCCCGCGTATTGATTGTGCGAGTGTCGGCATGAACCGTTACACTCATATAGCTTATCGTACCTTCAAAAATCTCATCCGGATAGCTCGGAACCTTGACCTTGACGCGATCTCCGATCTTGACTTTTTTCAAATCAATTTCAGGAAGATCGACCTGAATCATGACTGAAGTCATGTCGCTTATGGTAAACAGCACGCTGGAAGGCTGAGCCACCTCACCAATCGCAACGTCTCTGAACGAGACGATACCGCCAATGGAGGCAAGTATATTGGTGGTCGCAGTTATCTGCCCACTTGAAGTAACCTTCGCGAGCGTACTCTTGTCGACGCCCAGAAAAACCAGTCTCTGCTTGAGAGTGTTGATGTGGTTGCGAATGCGAGCGGCTTCAGCCTGAGCAAGCTGGTAGTCTCGCTTGAGCATGGCTCGATTTTGATATAGATGCTCCTCGCGTTGCAGCATGGATTGAGCTTCTTCAAACTGGGTTTTGGCCTGGGCCAATTTAGCTTGAGCCGAGATAAAATCTTTCGCTGCCGCGATTTTTTCAGCGTGTAGGTCTTTCATACGCTCAAACTCTGTCTCATAGAGTTCAAGTTGGACCTTCGCTTCGTTGAACAAAGATCTTGCTCTAATCAATTGAGTCGGACGTTTGAGCAACTCCTCGAAAATTTGGAGCTCACGCTCTTCCTGAATCTCGGCAATTTTCAACTTCGATGTCGACTCCAGAAGATCCGATTCGAGGTCGCTTATCTCGGTACTATCGAGGCGAGCCATGAGCTGGCCCTTGTTGACGATCTGTCCCGGTTTTACCGCGATATCGGTTATTCTTCCCGAGATGCGCGTGTGTATGTCGACTTCTTTGTATACGTCAGGTTCAATCCGTCCCGTGAGATGGAGCGGCACGCCGACCGTCCTCGACTCGACGCTTTCAGTGACGATATCAACGCGCGCTAGCGCTTCAGGAGACAACTTCAAAACTCTGGGACCGCTCACGGGCGCCGTAGCCGAAGCATTCTCCTCGGGAGCGGTTTTTTCGGCACAGCCCATCAACGTCAGACACCAGGCTAAAGTACAAAGGACAGTCAGGCTTGACACTCTGACGCAGCCAGATGGGAAGGTGTCGCGAAGCCGTCGAATCGTATTCATGTGGCGAGTCTAGGATTCCATAAGTGCCCTTATCAACACTTTATCTCAAGTACAGGATACACCAATAATAAAACCTATCAAGATTTCATCCATATTTCGAGTTGACAATCGACTGCTGAAGCACTGTTTTGTACCGAAGTCCACGCAATACACAACTCATAACAGTAGACAAAACGCCCGAATATCGGGCGTTTTCAACAACTACTCTGAATATTGTCCCAACCTGTCCGAATTAATGGAGGTAAATCACACCGTCAGACTGTGTAATCTGATCGCCTTCTCCGGCGACGTCTTTAATTATCTGGACACCTTTATGTTGCGAATGTCGAACGACTTCAGCTAGCGCGGAGCTATCCTGCGAGACTGCAACTGGGTGCGAGCGTTGCCAGTATCCCGATGAGCTTGCGTGTTCAGCCGGAGCAGGTATCCTCTCAAGATGCACCGGTTGGCTTCTGTAAGACGAAGTCCATCCATCCCTCAATCTTTCCGGATTAACGAACGGGGCATAGTTAGACCGCCACTGCGCTCGATCTGGTGCTACCTCTGGTGCCGAGTTCGGCTCGACAGACCGGGGCTCGCGCGAGGGAAGAAGACCCTCTTCAGTTTTGCCTACGACCGTCGCCAGAGAGCCGGTCTGCGCGGCAGCTACGTAGCTCTGACGCAATCGTTTTATCACCTTGACCTTCTGAATGTCATAGGCTCTCGCCACTCCCCGCTGCTCTATTTGATTGAGCAAATCGGTTTTGTCTACCTGCGCGGCAACAAGGGCAGCGGGATCGTTGTAACACATCGCCGTCGTCCGGTCGACACCGGTAGCCAACAACTCGTCATCGGTATAGTTCGGCATTGTCGCGATGAGCTTCACGGCTGGCTTTGCGAAGGAGATGTTTTCGGGCTTATGGGTTTTCAAATAGGAAAGCATGTAGTCATGCCAGATTTTGGCCATTACAGCGCCTCCGGTGACTCGAACACCCTTGACAGGCTTGTTCAGGTCATTGCCGGCCCACACGGCTGTAACGACATCCGGTGTGAGTCCGACAAACCAGATATCCTTGGAATCATTAGAAGTACCTGTTTTACCCGCGACCGCTACACCAGGTATCGCGGCCCTCGTTCCCGTGCCGAACCTTACCACGTCCTGTAGGACATCGACCAGCTGTACTGTCTGCTCGGTCGGGAGATTGGTACTGGCGGTGGCAGCGAATTGGCGATAGGGCTCGCCTCTGTCGTTGTCAATGCGGCGGACCGCGCGGGGAGCCATGTACACGCCACCACGTCCCAGTGAAGCGTATGCGGTCGCCATCTCTAAAGGGGTCACCGCGCAACAGCCGAGAGCCAAAGAGGGATACGCATCGAGCTGGCTATGGATGCCGGCAGCGTGGGCCATGTCGATCACATTGCCGAGACCCGTCGCCATGGCGACACGGACGCTACATACATTGCGTGAGAACGCAAGGGCCGACCTGGCCGACAACCAATCGCCGAATTTTCCATCATAGTTTTGGGGCTTGTAAGGTTTGCTGTTAGGTTGCTCGATTGTCAGCTCACCATCATTGATCAGCGTGTCAGGCTGAATTACGCCTCGCGACAATCCAGCGAGATAGACGAACGGCTTAAAGACGCTTCCTGCAGTGTGCGGATGCAAAGCCCTGTTCCACTGAGTGTCTTCGTAGGTGCCCGCTCCGCCGACTACGGCAAGCACGGCGCCATCCTTGAGAGACATGGTGACAAGAGCGCCCTGATCGACGCCCTTCGGAGCTCCCGCAACGCCCCTGTTTAACGCCTTTTCCGCTTGCGTTTGAGCCTCTACGTCAAGATTGGTATAAACCTTCCACCCACGTTTCCATAGTGACTCGCCAAGTTCCTTTCGGAGTTCGTCTTCGACGTATCCGATATAGTGAGGCCAGGGTCTTGATGTCTGACCGAGTTTGAAGGCCAATTTCTCGGAATTTGCTTTTTGTTTGTCTGAGGGGCTCAAGAGACCGTATTCTTCCATTTTCGCGATGATCTCTTTCTGCCGACTGACGGCCGCATCCAGGTTTGATTTCCTGGAAAGATCAGAAGGCGCTTTCACAAGCCCGGCGAGATACGCGGACTCAGCTACAGAGAGGTCGCTTGCACTTTTTCCGAAGTAGTGCTGACTGGCGCGCTCAGCACCACATACGCCACCACCGAAATACGCGACATTCAGATAAGTCTCGAGAATCTTTTTCTTTGAATAGTGATTCTCCACATCCATCGCCATGAATGCTTCTTTGAACTTTCGAGAATAAGATCGGTTCTGTGGATCTAGATAAAGGTTGCGAACAACTTGCTGAGTTATTGTCGAGCCGCCTTCTACGATTCTACCGGCTTGACAATTGGTCCAGAATGCCCGCATGATGCCCCAGGGATCGATTCCTGGATGCTGATAGAAGCGGCGATCCTCGGATGCGATAACTGCATTCTGCAAATCGATCGATATCTTGGACAGCGGTATCGCCTTCCGGTCGAGCCGATCGCGCAGAGTGCACACGTATCGATCCTTATTGTCGTAGACGGTGACACCTTGGTTCATAGCCTGTAAGGTCGGGAGGTCGGTGTTCGAGACTCCCATGAATTTTCGCATCGAGAAAGCCGTTAACACCGCTCCTGTGACGGCAAGGACGATGATAGCAACCGCCCAGCAGTCTTGTGGTCTTACTCTCCGGCAATGAGAGCCTTGAAGTTTTAGATTCTGCCCCTCAGGTCTAATAGAGGTCGAGGGCTGGATGCCGTCTTTCAATCACTGTCTCCTTATGAACGCTTGTCGCCGTTTCTTCTACGACGGTCGGATGGGTGATGTGCTGTTCGACAACCTTTTGTGCTACGTATCCTTGCCTCGGTTGGCGAGCGGGGTATGCCACCGTCTGTGGTTTCTTGATGGCGACTTTCTTTTTGGCATGAGGCCGTTTCTTAGCGGGGCTGGAAGTACCGTAGGACACCAGCTGTCGCTGCTCGGTTCGAATTTCGGTAGACGGTATCACGTTGGTGGTAGTAGTTGTTTCCGTCTCGGGTACGACCACTCTCTCATGACGCTCCATCACCAGGGGTTCTTCAACAGTTGTAGTGGACCCGTCTGAATCTCTGATAGCACGAGTTCTCATAACCGTGGGTTGCATCCAGCTGTCGAGGACAACGGCCGGACCCTGATCAACTTGTTTATAAGTGTAAGTGTCTGCCAGGGCAGGTGCAGCGAAAGCCGCGCCGGATGCCAATATGGCGATAGAAAGACTTGCGACAAGGTAATTCATCTCAAACTCCTCAACTGATCAATTGCGACTGGGTTCACACAACAACTCTGTAGCACAAGTGCGGAGATATAAGTCGTTACAAGAGGCTTTCGCGACCTGCAAAACACCGCCCGCAATGCTACCCTTGATTGGTTTTTCCGAAGAGAATTTGGTTTTGCGACTCGACAAATGGCTCAAAACTTCGCGCCTAATTAAACGTCGCACTGTTGCGCAAATGGCTTGTGAACAGGGTCGTGTTTATGTCAACAACAGAGTGGCGAAGTCCGGATTAGTGATTAAGGAAGGAGACACAGTTCACCTCGAGCTGGGGTCTCGCGCATTGACGGTAAAGGTCTTGTCCACACCGGAGAAAAATGTTCGGGCACAGGATGCGTCCGATCTCTATGAAGTAGTCGAAGAACTTCGCCGTCCACCGGAGATTCTCGAATGGCTTCCGGAAGATGAAGGTTGGTAATAGCTGCGTAATATCTGTTGGGTAAAAATGCCAACATATATAATCAGAAAAGAAGACACGATCATCACGTCAAGAAAAATTCGAAGGCTTCAAGACAGCCTCATTATGCTACACCACGTCTGGCGACTATTTGGTTTGACACATTCGGCAAAAGCGAGATAATACGTGCATGGATAAGACCATCAAGCTGTTGCTCATTGAAGACAATCCGCTTGACGCGAAGTTATTCCAGCGCCTGCTGGACAGAAGCTCGCGCGCCTCGTACAAAGTATCGTGTTCGGGTAGTCTGGCGGACGGGTTGAAGCAGCTCGCGTTGCATGATGACTTCGACGCCGTCGTTATTGACTTGAATCTCCCAGATTCTGAGCACCTGGATACCTTTCGAGCCGTCAGACTGACCTATCCCTCCTTGCCGCTCATCGTCCTGACAGCCGATGATGACGAACGTTTGGCTTTGCAAGCAGTCCAGGCCGGCGCACAGGACTACATCATCAAAGGGGATCTAAGCCCGACTTTTCTCGGTCGAGCAATTCGCTACGCCATAGAGCGCCAGGCGTCGGATACCAGAATTCATCAATTGAATCAGGATTTGGAGAAGCGGATTCTGGACCTGGCAGCGGCGAACAAGGATCTCGACACGTTATCGCACACGCTCACGCTGGCTCGCGACCAGGCGGTCCAAGCAGCCGCGTACAAATCCGAGTTTGTGGCCAAGATGAGCCACGAAATCAGAACTCCAATCGCTGCAGTTATCGGTACGATCGACCTTTTGAAAACCACGCCGCTCAATGACGAGCAGCGTGACCTGGTCGAGATTATCAACGCCTCCGCCGACAGCTTGCTCAATTCTGTAAGCGATGTGCTCGACTATTCGAAGCTCGAAAGCGGCCAAATCGAGCTCGATGTCAGAGACTTCTCGCCGGTCCGCTTGATTGAAGGAACCGCAGATCTGGTTTGCCAGGCAGCATCCAAGAAGGGTCTGTCGATTATGTCTTTCATCGATCCATATATTCCGGAGATGCTGCAAGGCGACCCCGTGCGAATCAGACAGATTCTGCTCAATTTGCTGGGCAATGCCATCAAGTTCACGAAGCGAGGCGAGGTGAGCGTCCAAGCGACCAAGGAATCCTATGACGATCTGTCGATGCTGGTCCGATTTTCTGTGGTGGATACGGGTCCGGGACTGAGCGAGTCTGAATTGGCCAACCTCTTTCAGCCGTTCACCCTGACTTCGAGGAACACCAGCGGTGAAGGACCGGGTCTTGGATTGACGATTTCAAAACGCCTTGTCGAACTCATGGGCGGACAAATGGGTGTAGAAAGCGACGAAGGCCGAGGTTCTACGTTTTGGTTTTCAATCAGATTGAAAAGATCGACCAACAAGCGTTTTCTCGAAGCATTACCGCTGCCGACGATGGCTTCGGACTTGGTCGGACTCAGGGTATTGATTGCGGACGATACGCGCAACACCAGGCAGATAGTACAAAGCTACCTTAAAGCAGCGCGCTTTCATACGAGTGCTGCTGCGAACACCGATGAAGCGCTCGAGATGCTGCGTCATGCCAGATTGAAAGACACTCCGTACGACGTTGCGATTATCGGACTTTCAAAAGGCGCTGGCAGCCTCAAGCTCGCCGCTGAGATTCAAGAAGATCCGACCATATCGCGAACCCGATTGATCTATCTCACACAACAGGATCAAAGTATTGCTACCGACGATCTGTGGAAAAAGGGGTTTTCCTCTTATCTGTCAAAACCGGTGCGGCAAGCCGCTCTTATTGCAAGCATTTTCGACGTGATGTATGGAACGCTGGACAACGAATCTTACGCAGCAGTAGATGAAAGTGAGAGCGACGAGGTCAAGCCGGAACCACCAAAACCCGGACGAGACAAGCGCACCCTCAAAATTTTGGTAGTTGAAGATAATAAATTCCTGCTTCAAGTAATGAAGCGCACACTCTCACACCTCGGATACAGCGTGGACTTGGCGCGCAATGGATCCGAAGCTGTCAAAAAACACAGCGAGGTCAAATACGATTTAATTTTGATGGATTGCCAAATGCCGATAATGAGCGGCTACGATGCAACCAAGAAAATTCGCGAAATCGAGAGTAACGACGGCAACAGGCATACGCCGATAATCGCAATGACAGCCAGCATACAGAAGTCTGTAAGAGACCAATGCTTTGAGTCAGGTATGGACGATTTCTTAAGTAAGCCGGTCACCATCGAGCAGCTCCAGAAGGTACTCTCCCTGATTGACCGAACCGCTCACCGGATGGGCGAAGAAGTCGCGCCGGATGACGATACGAGTACGTCTCGCTGAATTCGCGCTTTGATCAATCAGAATAAATCAAAATCGTTGAACGATTCAAAATCATTGAACTGGTTCAGTTCAGAATGTTCAAACCGAGTCAGTTCAGAATATCAATCTGAACAAATTCGTTATCCAACTCACTTGGCGAAGTATCTGCCCTGCCACTCACCAATCCTTCACACCAGATACGGTGCCCGCAAGCCTCCTCGAAATACTTACTCGGCGGACCATCAGTCCGCCTTCAACAGGTGAAAGACCTCTTTAGATTAGGGAGAGAATCGAGGTTGGTCTCGGTTCGGGACAGCCTTGCTTTAAAGATAATGCACCACAATACTAGTTGCACTAAAGATCACAATCTGACAAGGATCTGCTGATTAGTGGCATTGGCTAACGGTGCAAAAGAGACCTAAATCTGTCAACACCGTACCAAACGGAATCGGTGCGCTCGTTAACTAAAAGTGGCTGAACAAGACGGTCTTCGTCTCTTGGGTCACACAACCGATTGATAAGTGTTTTCCGATATCGGGAAACACTTCTCAATCGGCTTATAACTCCAAACCCGAACAACGGCATGGTGAGCGGTTTTCGGCAGCCACCAGCAAAATTGAACTTTTTTCGACCGAAATACGTTTCTAAGTATGGAGGTAACGCCAATGAAAACAGAATCAAAAAAGCTAAAAAAGGCACGTGTTCGACTAATCAAGCGGCTCTCTGCCGCTTTCAAACGACGCGTACGAACCGAAGCAGATGCTATTGCATACATACTCAATCTTTATCGCCAAGGTGATGGGTTCAAATGTACTTGCGGCAATGTTCTATCGCAAGATATCCGAACGCGAAAGACGAAATGCGGCGAGTGCAAGAGAGAATGTTGGGTCACAGCAGGAACCATGTTTGATCACGCGAAGAAACTCAGACCCTATCTAATTGCTGTGTTTCTACGGACGAATGGAGTCGATTTTCAGAAAGGGGAACTCGCAGATGTCGCTGGAGTCTCAGACTCGACTGCCGATGAGATCATCAAAAAGATAGCGATGGTAATTGTCGATCAGATGACGGGAGACTTTCAGGAGTTCAGTTCGATTGCCTTTCTGCAGATTTATCACAAACGCTCTCGGGCAACACCACAGTTCGCTCATCCTCGAGCAGAGGAGGATGCGTTTGAAATTCAACGGCAAGCAAATCAGGCAGAGTTCCAAGAAGTTCGTTCTCCTATACTTCCACCAGAACATGCGCGTGTATTTGATGCGATTCCGATCGAAGAAGCAATCACCTTCAATCGATTGCTTGACATAACCCGTCTAACAATTCCCCAGTTGAGCGAGTCCCTGCTGGCTCTTCAGATTGACTTTCCACTTATCAGGTTAGTGTCGGGTGAACGGTACAGGAGGTTGGAGATACCTATCCAACCGATCAATGGCGCAGGTTCCGACGGAAGAGTTGAAGAAGTCGATGCAGTGATTGAGTATGTAACTCGGCTCCATGGTGGTTTGGCACGCAAATATCTGCAATGCTATGCCGCCAACCAATGGTGGATCTCAGACCCAGAGCGGCGGAGGAATATCGATTTGTTTCAGGCGTGCCTCAAGACAAAAGCAAAGACTGGTCGCGAGATCTTGATTTATGTCTCACCGGCGAACATCAAGGTGTCACGGATTAACCTGAAGGCCGCTGCATAGTCCTACTGTATCTAACCAGGCAATTCAACGGCAAGAACCAGGTCTTTCCAACTGAATGACCAACGGATCTATACATAGGGCTTGTTGACAAACGTTTCGTCGCGGCTAAACTCACTGGCCGGCACACGGATACGGCGCACCAAGCCGCAGCAGATTGCGCAAAAAAGCCAAGACGATGTTAGCGAAATGAATTCCGCTGATCGACTTAACTCGAGCGATTCTAGCCTACACCTTAGTCGTCGATATATTCGCGGAGCCTGCGGCTGCGATTCGGATGGCGTAGCTTCCGCAGCGCCTTCGCTTCAATCTGCCTGATCCGCTCGCGAGTGACGCCGAATAATTGCCCGACCTCTTCCAGGGTCCTGGTCCTGCCGTCATCCAAACCGAAGCGCAAGCGCAGAACGTCGCGTTCACGAGGAGAAAGTCCCGCCATCACTTCGATAATATCTTCGCGGAGAAGCTCCTGAGTCACAGAACTAGCCGGAGTTTCAGCTTCCTTGTCTTCAATAAAATCGCCGAGCTTGCTGTCCTCTTCCTTACCGATGGGAGTTTCAAGAGAGATTGGCTCCTGAGCTACCTTCACGATTTCACGCAGTTTGCTTACACTGATTTCCATCGACTCGGCAATCTCTTCTTCCGTTGGTTTGCGACCTTTGTCTTGCGCGAGCTTTCTGGTTATTTTTTTGAGTTTGTTGATTGTTTCGACCATGTGGACGGGGATACGAATCGTACGTGCCTGGTCGGCAATCGCTCGAGTAATGGCCTGCCGGATCCACCAGGTCGCATAAGTGCTGAACTTGTAACCACGTTCATAGTCAAATTTTTCGGCTGCCCGAATCAAGCCGAGATTACCCTCCTGAATCAAATCGAGGAAGAGCATGCCTCGCCCGACATATTTCTTGGCGATTGACACGACAAGTCTGAGGTTGGCTTGCACTAACTTTCTCTTCGCAATCGCCCCGTCAGAGCCACCCATCTCGATGGATCGAGCCAACTCAATCTCTTGATCGGCAGTCAGCAAGGGGATACGACCGATTTCACGCAAATACATGCGAACCGGGTCGTCAGACGACAGTCCTTTCGATACTTCTTCTTCGAACTCAGCCGGATCGCTATTATCGATTTCATCAGACTCGTCGCGCATAGCGACATCGTCTGGTGCTTCGTCATCGCCAGAATCGAGCAGCTCATCCAATCCCGACTTTTGCCGAGACTTTCCATCCTCTTCCAGCTTGTCCAGACGCTTGATGAAGTTATCTTCTTTGTCTGTTCTATTCGCTTTGCCTTTGCTCACGCTCTGGTCTCCGGCTTTCGCCTCGTCTTTGTCCGTTTTGGTGCTTTTGCTCACACACGATCTCCAGCATCTATCGACAGATTGTACTCTGATTCGATGGTCTCAATTTTCCTTTTGAGGTCATCCAGCTCTTCCAGCGTTTTTGCCGAGAGTAATTCTACATCTTTGAGACGGCTTAGCTCTCGTATACGACTTAGAATGTCTGCTTCTCTCCCATCATCGTTAGTCATACCCAACATTTGCCTCATTCTATTGATGGCACTTGTCAGGCGCTCCTGCAAAATCTTACCTTTGTAGTCATTCGTGACTATCCCTACCGGCAGGTTCTGCTTTCTAATCTCCTCTACTTTTAATATTATTTCGGTGAGCGGCAGCCGCAACTCCTCAGAACCAGCCAAACGGTCCATGAGCTGATACTGAAGATCCTCCATCGTGTTGAACTGTGTACCTATCCCTTCGAGTGCCAGTTTTATCTCTTGATGCTCTGGTGTTATGAGCACCCAATCGGCAAGTGCTTTTCTAACTCGCTCCTGGTCGTCCCGAGAGACCAGATAGTGTGCCAAGAGTTGGCGCTCGGCATTAATCAAACCTATATGTCCAATCCCACGCAGCTTTCTTGACATCGGCGTTTCATCCGTAGTTTGAAAGTTGCTGTGGCTCTTTTCTTCAGGTTTGCCGCCTCGCTTGTATTTGCCGCCGCCCTTTCCGCCAAAGCCTTGATTCTGACCATTTCCCGATCGGGGCACGAACGGCGCCGGACCCCTTGCATCCAAATCCAGCTTGTTGTCTTTGCGAAACTGACGCACGTCAGCCAATATTTCCTCTTCTCTGATGTTCAATAGAGAAGCGCATTGTCGAACATACTCAACCCGAGCCACGGCATTCTTGATCCTGGCGACTATCGGCACAACCCTTTTAGCTGCTTCAATTTTGCCAGTGTGAGAGCGCGAGTCGATGTTACGGACAGCCTCTTGAAGCTGATAGTCAACAATCAGCGGCGCCTCATCAAGCGCCTTTCGGAATGCTTCAACACCGCCAGTACCTTCTTTAGCGCGAAGACACTCGTCAGGATCTTTGCCTCCGGGGACTCGAATGATCCTCAGCTCGATACCGACCCCTTCGGCAATCTGGGACAATGTCTCGACGCCACGCTCTACGGCCTTCTGTCCGGCATCGTCGGAATCGAAAGATAGAAATACGCGTTTGGAGTCCGAATATCTGACGAGGAGTCTGGCCTGCGCCTCCGTCATCGCAGTTCCTAAAGTCGCTACGGTGTTGGCAAAACCGAATTGATGAGGCGTGATAGCGTCAAAATAGCCTTCAACCACAATCACCGAATCATTCTTTTTGATGGCATCTTTGGCGAGGTGGAAGGCGAAGAGGTGCTCTCCCTTCTTATAAATCGGCGTCTCAGGTGAATTGATGTACTTCACCTGATCGTCGCCCAGAGTCCGACCACCGAAAGCAATCACTCGACCATCGCCGTCGCAAATGGGCACCATGAGTCGGTTGCGAAAGAGATCGTAGAAAGAGCTCCCGCCTTGCTTCTGGCGCACCAACCCAGCCTCTTCCATGAACTGCTGGGATACGTGCATGCGCTTGGTCAGATACGTGAGAAGCCCATCCCAGGCATTAGGTGCGTATCCGAGACGGAACTTTTCTACCGTCGCTTTGTCTATTCCACGTTGAGTAAGGTACTCGATGCCAACTTGACCTTCACTTGGGCTCGCCAAAAGGCTCTGAAAGTAGTGACACGCCTCTTCGTACATATTCTTGATTAGACTGCGCTTGTCTTGCTCTTGTCGCTCTTCGACCGTCTCGACAAGCTGAATACCGTACCGATTGGCCAGATCTCTGACCGTATCGCCGAAGGTCTGACCTCGTACCTTTTGAACGTAAGCAAAGACATCGCCTGCTTCGCCACAACCAAAGCACTTGAAGATCCCCTTCTCGGGGCTGACGTGAAAAGACGGTGTTTTCTCCTTGTGGAACGGGCACAGCCCCTTGTAATCCTTGCCGGCGCGCTTGAGAACTACCGATTCGGAGACAACATCAATAATGTTGGCTCTCGATCGAACCTCAGCAAGGACTTCTTTGGTCACACCTCTCATGGCTGACTCCGTCGATCGATATATACGCTATGCTCCGCCAAGGAGCTGACCGAGCCATTTTACAACAGAACCGCATGCCTACCTGATTCAAAATTTTCGCCATATATACGGCGTTTGCGACAGGCAGTGCTAAATTCTTTCACACATCTCGCATATCTTCTGGGATACTATGTCGAAACAAGCCGGATGGTTCTCATCTGGAGGCTCGGTTGTTTGGCTTTTGGCTAAAAGAAGGTTGGGTCCTCATGAAAACGCTAATCAAGAACGGAAGAGTTGTCACAGCGGTCGACGATTATAGAGGCGACATTCTTATAGACGGCGAAACGATATCCATGATCGGGACCGAACTCAACATGGAAGTTGATAAAGTAATCGACGCAGAAGGGAAGCTCGTTATTCCGGGTGGTATCGATGCTCACACGCACATGGATATGCCGTTTGGCGGAACAACATCGGCAGACGACTTCGAGACAGGCACGCTAGCAGCCGCACATGGCGGAACAACGACGGTTATAGACTTCGCCATACAACTTAAGGGCGAGTCTATTCTGAAGGCGCTGGATACCTGGCATCAGAAAGCCAGTGGTAAAACTGCGATCGACTATTCGTTCCACATGATAGTGACCGACCTGCCACACGAAAGGCTGGGCGAGGTGAAGCAGCTCATCAACCACGAAGGCGTAACCAGCTTCAAACTGTTCATGGCTTATCCCGGAGTTTTACTGGTCGACGACGCCACCATTTATCGAGCCATGTCGCTGGCTTCAGACCAGGGAGCTCTAGTCTGTATGCATGCAGAGAACGGTGTCGTCATCAACGAAATCATCGACGAGGCCCTGAAGAAAGGTCACACATCACCGAAATACCATGCTCTCACTAGACCAACCAAGGCCGAAGCCGAAGGCGTCAACAGGGCGATCGCGCTGGCGGAGATGGCTGGATCCCCAGTCTACATCGTTCACTTGAGCTGTTATGATGCGCTCAAGAGAGTCCAGGAAGCTCGAGATCTAGGAATCCCGGCATTTGCCGAAACTTGCCCTCAGTATCTTTTCCTCGATCACAGCCACTATGAGCAGGAGAATTTCGAAGGCGCCAAGTACGTCATGACACCGCCCTTGCGCGAGAAGTGGAATCAAAACGAACTCTGGACGGGTCTAAGGATGAACGATTTGCAAGTAATTTCGACCGACCATTGCCCATTCTGCTTTAAGGAGCAGAAAGAGCTCGGCAAGAATGATTTCACGAAGATTCCCAATGGTGGACCTGGAGTCGAGCACCGCATGAGCCTCGTGTACAACGGCGGTGTTGTTGGAAAACGCATATCAGTCAATCGATTCGTCGAGATCACTTCGACTAATCCAGCCAAGATTTTCGGTTTATTTCCGAAAAAAGGCACTATAGCTGTCGGCTCAGATGCAGACATAGTTATTTTCGATCCCGAGAAAAAAATGACGATTAGCGCAAAAACCCACCATATGAGAGTGGACTACAGCTGCTACGAAGGCGTCGAAGTTCAAGGCGTAGCTGAATGGGTCCTGTCTCGCGGCAAACTCGTCATCGAGAAGGGCAAATACACCGGAAAAGCGGGTGACGGCAAGTTCGTTAAACGTTCGCATATCAACCTCAGCTACGGACACCCTTCCAATGTCCGGCGGGAAATGGCGCTTGCCAGAAGTTAATTAACCGACAAGTTCTAATATATTCCGTTTCAAAATGGACAGATAAGTAGGACAATCGTAAATGCACAGGAATCTCTGGAGATTGACAGATGGGATACACAACGGAATTCACACGTCCAGTCACCGAAGAGCGCAACGACCAGACAATGGATCTCGATCTGTTGAACACGCTGGAGCTGGTCGATCGCGTCCAAGCTGAAGACCTTATTGTCGCTCAAAAGGTGAAAGAGGTCGTCCCCGAGATCGCCAAAGCGGTCGACATTATCGTCGAGAAGCTCAGAGCTGGAGGCAGGCTGATTTACTTCGGCGCCGGCACGAGCGGAAGATTAGGCGTGCTTGATGCCGCCGAATGCCCTCCGACCTTCGGCGTCCAACCCGAACAGGTCGTCGCTTACATCGCAGGCGGAAGAGAGGCAATGTTTCAGGCCTTTGAAGGGTATGAAGACTTGAAAGAGCCCGGTGCAAAAGACGCCGAGGCAGCAAAGATCAATCCGAGCGACACCGTAATTGGTATCACTGCCTCAGGCAACACTCCCTATGTTCTTGGCGCATTAGAGAAGGCAAAAGAGCTAGGCGCCTCGACAATAGCTATCATCAACAATCCCAATCCTTTGCTTGCCGAGACTTGCGATGTAACAATCACCGTACTCGTGGGACCGGAAGCTCTGTCCGGCTCAACCCGAATGAAGGCTGGTACCGCTCAGAAGATGGTTCTAAATCTACTCTCGACCTGCGCGATGGTCCGCCTCGGGAAAGTATATGAGAATTTGATGGTCGACCTGCAACCAACCAACGGCAAGCTGAGAGAGCGCGCTGTTTCGATCATCTCATTGCTTGGCGGTGTACCGCGACATCTGGCAGAAGGCGCCTTGGTGGCATCGCATGAGAGAGCAAAGACCGCTATTCTCATGGTGAAGCGCAAGATCGGACGCATGCAGGCAGAGGAGCTGCTTGATCGCAGCAAAGGTTCATTGCGCAATGCGCTGATCGCGGACCTTTCCTGAAACCAATTCGACAAATGATTGGCGCATCCTCGAAAAGCTCGATGTGGTCCTGTGCGTGCCAATAACAGCTCGGCACCTAGTCACCGCTCGAGACTACTACAGTAAGAACCGCCAGACGACACCACCAGCGATACCGATTTCCTGATTGGAATGGCTGTGCGGAGCTCCTACTATGGTTTGATTACTATTGCCCTCGGGAATGTAGGACGCGGAGTCTCGAAAGCGACGTCATTGCATGGGGGCCTGGTAGTGGCAGAGGTAATCAGCCTACCCACTCCGGAAGAGCTAAATCTGTCTGCGAGCGATTTCGGGAATCGATATGAGATTCTCGAGACCTTGGGGCAGGGTGGCATGGGCACAGTGCTCAAAGGTCGTCACACGGGACTCCAGAAGCTTGTCGCCATAAAAATTCTCAATGCAGACATGGAAATGGACGCGAACAGCAAGCAGCGCTTCGCACTGGAAGCTCAGGCCGGAAGCAAACTCTCGCATCCCAATTTAGTATCCGTGTTCGACTTTGGGTTTATCGGAGAATCAGTTCCATATCTCGTGATGGAGTATATCGAAGGGATGAGCCTGGATTTCGCCCTTGCGACCTATGGCCGGCCCAGCGTCGACCAGCTCATCGACGTCTTCAAACAAGTCGCAAAAGCCTTGCAGCACATACACAACAACGGAATCGTCCATCGAGATTTAAAACCAGGCAACATCATGATTCAAGTCATTGATGGAGAACGCTATGTGAAACTGCTGGATTTCGGAATCGCAAAATTCTTAGGAGACGAGGCGTCCAACCAACATTTGACCAAGACTGGCGCCATCTTCGGAAGCCCACCCTATATGAGTCCAGAACAATGTATCGGCAAGAAAACAGATCTGCGCTCAGACATCTATGCGCTCGGCTGTGTCATGTACGAGTGCATGGCAGGAGCGCCGCCTCTCTTGGGAGACAATTCGCTGCACACTGTTTTTCGTCACGCCAATGAACAGCCGGAGCCGCTCGCGCCGAAGTGCAACGGACTGATAGAACTTGGCTTCGCGAGCCTTATTCATAAGTCTCTCGAGACGAATCCAGATTCGAGATTTCAAACGGCAGGCGAGATCTTGACTGCCCTCAATGGCGTAATCGAAGGTGCAGCGGTCCTGAGCAATACCGGCAATTCACGTGTCTCGCAAGCGCGCGCCGCAGAGAGACGATCTGCAGATGGCCCAGCCCAACCAGCACTCGCCAAGCCTCAAGGATTGCAATGGCAACATCAGCAATCCAGCCTGGAGAGCGAAGAACCCAAGCCAATGTCCTGGCAGGCCGATTCGAGCTCGACCGGCGGATTTTCAATGCTCACAAAGAGAAGCGTCGAGGATGTTCGGTTTGAAACAGGCAGCCACTCTCTCGAAGTCAAGAAATTACGGGAGAAGAACCTGGATCCATCAACGAATTCGGGTGGGACGACTCTGGTCCTGGCCGCATGTGTCATGGTTCTGCTCGGAGCTGCCGGTTATCTGGGATGGGGCCAAATCCAACACAATATGAGCGTTGATGCCACAAAAGCGGCCATTGCGGCCGCGGACTCAACCTTCGCATCTGGACGCGCCCACTACACCGAAGCGAAACAGAAATACGAGCAAGCACTCAAGATGGTATCGACCGACGACGACGAAGCCAAAGGCAGAATACAGGCTAGACTGGGCCGAATACAGGTATCAAGGGGCGAACTCACCGACGCATTCGACAAGTTCGCCGAAGCCGCTCGAAGACTTCGCCTCAATCCGCAGAACAATCAAGAACGTTACCTAGAAGCGCTTGTCGGTATGGCAGATATCAGATCCAAGCAGAAGTCTTATTCTCAGGCTGAAGACTACTATGCTGAGGCCAGAGATTTGGCTACAGACTGGCGACACAATAATCAACTCGCGGATATATTGGCAAAATCAGCGAAAAACGAGCGTTACCTCAATTACGAAAGATCCGCAAATCTATACGATCAGGCAATTGATGTTTATGAGAATGAAACCGAGCGACGCGATGAAGCCCTATCCAATACGCTCCTAGAAAGTGCGCAGGTTCGCATGAAACAAGGCTTTGGGAAGGATGCCCGAGCGCGACTGGAGCGTGCTCTAACAGCCTGCAGCGAAATCTCCAATGCGGATATCAAAGACAATATGGAGAAACGCATTTCCCGCCTGATGGACCAGTCCCAGACGATAACGGACGAACCTCCGCCAAAGCAAGTGATTTCAAAGAATGCACAACATTTCGAACCATCTCCCGTGACCTCCAAAACAAACACGATACATACAACAAGCACCACTTCCGATACCACAAAAACGACCGAGCAGGCGCAGCAGGAGCAGAGCGTTCAGACAGGGCTGGTTGCATCAGACCAGAGCACTCCATCAAAGCGCAAGCCTGCAGACCCACAAGCGAACCAACTGGAATTGATGAAAGCGGAGACCGCCCTAATACAAGAGCGAATAAAAGCCGCCCGCGAAGTGCAAAGCCTAATGAAGGGCGGAAGTGGATGGGCTCCGGTAGAGCAAGAGCTGGACAAGCTCCGCAAATACGGTGGTACAAATTCGTCCTCCGCCAGACCTTCACAGCACAGAACTACCAGGACCTACAGTCCAAGCTCATTCTCCAGTTCTTCCAATTCACAGTAGGAAGGTATCGACTACCTTCAAAAGGCAAAACCCTAGCCCTGGAATAGCCGCAACATAAACAGCATTATTGACAAAGCGGCTCCCTATTTCTACAGCGCTCTTCCGATATCGGCAAAGACTCCACGGCTCTCCTTGACGAAGTCCAGCGCTTTTTCTACAGCGCTCTTCCGATATCGGCAAAGACTTCGCGGCTCTCCTTGACGAAGTCCGACGCTTTTCCAACAGCTCTCTTCCGATATCGGCAAAGACTCCACGGCTCTCCTTGACGAAGTCCAGCGCTTTTTCTACAGCGCTCTTCCGATATCGGCAAAGACTTCGCGGCTCTCCTTGACGAAGTCCGACGCTTTTTCAACAGCGCTCTTCCGATATCGGCAAAGACTCGGCAGACCTGACATACCGAAAGCAAACGTCGACTCCTTCCACTCGTGAAGGCCGATCGCGAAAAGCCGCTCCAGCAGCACGTCTCAGAGTAATCGCCGCCTACAGCCGGCACAAAACACCTTCAAACCATTAGGCTTGAAGAATTTCACCTCCGGCCATTTTCTGGCATATGCAACGTACTGCCGATCGTCCGAGACTCCTCGATATGCGATATGGACAATCCCATCACAGCATTCTTCGGATTCAGGCTCGGGTTGCGGCTCAGCAACCGGCTGTTTTCTCGCAATCTTATTGATCAAAAATTGTCGTACTTTATCCAGCATACGTCTACGAAGTCTCTCGGCTAGCAGGCAACGTCACTTTAAAGGTCGAGCCTTTTCCAACAGTCGACTCTACTTCTATCGTTCCATAATGACGTGCCACGATTTCGTAAGTAATTGCAAGACCCAGTCCGGAGCCACCAGCTTGGCGATTGCGCGATTTGTCGCCGCGATAGAATCGCTCGAATATATGAGGCAGATCCTCGACAGCGATGCCTGCTCCTGTGTCCTGAATCAGGACTTGAACTCTCGTATTGTCTGGCTCATCACATGTGAGCGAGACTTTGCCTCCGGAAGGCGTGTAATTGACGGCGTTTCCGAGGAGATTGATGAACGCTCGCTGTAGTTGGTCACCGTTACCTTTTAGCCTGAACCCATCTCCGTTCGAACTTTCAAGCCAATCGGGTATTGACAGCTGAATATCCTTGCTACTGGCTTGTGATCTGACCTGATCGACAGCCTCAAGCAGAACCTGATTCAGATTGACATCATGCCGCCAATCTTTTATATCGCTCGTGGACGAATCCAGTTTCGAGATGTCGAGCAGATCGCGTATTAAATTCGTCTGCCGCTCGACAAGCTTTTCCAACGATTTGAGAAATTTCCCACGCAAGGACGGGTCTTCTGCCGCACCAGCCATCATCGCATCAACGACCGAGCCGATAGCCATGGTCGGCGTTTTCAGCTCGTGACTGGCATTGGCGATGAACTCCTGGCGCAATCGCTCCTGCTCCCGCAATCGGCCGATCATCTGGTTGAAGGACAAACAGAGCTCTCCGATTTCGTCGCGACGAGCGACTGGTAGGAAGCTCGACAAGTCGCCGGAGATGGAGATCTCTTTTGCGAGCTTGCTCATCTCTTTCACCGGTCGATTGACGCGTTCCGCCAACCAGAGGCTTATGGCGACCGTTATTACAGCAGTAGCAAGAATGATTTCGAGAAATATTATCAAGTCCCTTCGCAACCGTTGTTCCACTTCCGTGAGCTGCATTCCGACACGAACTACGCCGGCAGTCGTACCGGAAGAGCGTATCGGATAAGCGACGTACAACCAGTTGGTATTGGTTCGTTCCTGGTTACGGGTAACGATAGCTATAATGCCAGCGAGCGCGTCATTGATTTCAGAGTCGCGCGATATGTTTTGCCCCTGGCTATCAAGCGCCGTTTCGTCGTCTGGTGTCGAGTCGGCAAGCACTCGTCCGTCTCTGTTTACAACGGTGATGGTCACACCAACTTTGGTGGCACGCCTGTCCACAGCCGATTGGATTCGATCTCTTGCTGCCTGCGAGTCATAACCGAGATCATTGTCGATCTCCAGCGCTAAGTTGACAGCCTCGACTTCCAACTGCCGCTGCAAATCCGTAACCGACTCACTCTTGATCGTGACTAGGGCCCAAAGGCTAACGGCAAGCAACGCGATTGTGATGATGAGCAAATAAGTAAAAAGCAGCTGGTTAGCCAGACTGCTAAAAAACCATCGATAGACTTTATTCTTAAGCAAAGTGCTCATGGCGTGTTGCTCAAAACCTCACAACACCCATCGTAACGTGGAATCTACGCGAAACTCATTTTCTCACCGAATTTTTACGCAGCCCTTTTTCGCCGTAAATTGGGCTGGTTAGAGCTGGTCAAAAAGGTTTATCAGCACAATTTCGACTTTATCCAAACTCAGACTTTTAAGACAAAACGGCCTTTCTGTGGGAAACTGGTGTTTTGTAACTATAATTCCGAAATGGAAGAATAGTAGTAAGTTCTGGAGGTCTATTCCGCAATGTCTACGGTGGCAAACGTAACCGATGCAACCTTCGAACAGGAAGTTCTAAAGGCTGATATCCCGGTACTGGTAGACTTCTGGGCACCCTGGTGCGGTCCTTGTAAGGCGGTAGCGCCTGTAGTCGAGGATCTCTCCAAGGATTTCGCAGGAAAGATCAAGGTAGTCAAGTTGAATACCGATGAGAATCCTAAGACAGCCCAGGCGTATCACATCAGAGGCATCCCTAGCCTCTACCTGTTCAAGCAAGGACAGGTCGTCGAGCAAGTCGTTGGTGCGGTTCCCAAATCGACGCTAGCATCGGCAATTAACAAGCACGTCTAATCAGATTCTGCTCCAAACCTGCCCCACTTAACTCGCCGGAAAAGCGGGTAAGTTTTGAGTTACTCAAAGGTGAGGTGTCAATGAATATACTCAAGAAGACAGTGATGGCAGGTTCAGTCCTGATGATCACCGCCGCTTGCCTTCCCGCCTGTCAGGCGGAGGACAAAGCGAAGGTCGGTCAGGATTCGGTGCTGCAGGTCACTGATCAGAGTTTTGAGAAAGAAGTCTTGAAGTCCGACAAGCCCGTGCTGGTCGACTTTTGGGCGCCCTGGTGCGGACCTTGCCGCAGACAGGGACCGATCGTCGAAGAGCTCTCCAATGAGCTCAAGGGCAAAGTCAAAGTGGCTAAGCTCAATACCGACGACAATCCAAAGACCGCGCAGGCATACAATATCAGAGGTATCCCCTGCCTGATCGTGTTCAAGAGCGGCAAGGTGGCTGACCAAATGGTCGGGTTGCGCTCCAAAGAGGAGCTGCTCCAGACCATCAACAAGCATTTATAAACCAAACGAAACGCTCTTGTGAGCGGGATTTACCCATGACTAAACTCAACACATCTCTCATAAAGGGGAAGGTTATGACGAAAAATACGGGTTCTTGGGCCCTGCTATTGTCCTTTGTGATGCTGGCTGGAGGGCTCGCGAGCCCCGATGCTGCTCACGCCAAGAAGAAGAAAAAATGCTCTCAGGCAGCGTGCGGCAAAGATATTGTCGACACGGCTAAATCTGACGGCTCGTTCAAATCCCTCTCCAATGCCCTGACATCAACCGGTCTTTCAAAGACATTGAAAGGCAAAGGACCGTTTACCGTCTTCGCACCAACCGATGAAGCGCTTGCCAAGCTGCCTAAGGCACAGAAAGATGAACTCCTCAGCGACCCGAGTGTGTTGAAGTATCACGTCGTAAAGGGCGTAGTTCCTTCCTCTGACTTGAAAGACAAGCGTTCGGTCGTGACTGTCCAGGGCGAATCGCTCATGGTCGACACCAAGAATGACGGCGAAGTCATCGTCGTAGACGGCGCTGTAGTAACCAAACCTGATATTAAATGCAACAATGGGGTTATCCACGTCATCGACTTCGTCTTAGTCCCAGAGCGCGGTAAGTAATTAAAACGTGCGAAGTTGCGCACCAAATGGGAATATTAAAGGTAGGTTGAAAAACCTACCTTTGTTTTTTGAGGAAAGACAATGAAAGAAATGTTCATCGCATTTGTGATCGCACTTGTGATCGGCAGCGTATGGAACAGCATGAATGGACAGGATCCCGGAGCCGCAGCCGATTCTGGCAGCACCTGTGCAACCGGAACTGGCGACGGCAGTCCGGCACCGACACCCAATGGCAATAGCCCACAACCGACGATCAATGCCCAAGCGCAAGCGGGACAAGAGTTGGTGGTCGATATTGATGAAGGCTCATTTCAAGGCTTTGTTCTCGACTCGCGAGAGCCGGTTCTGGTCGAGTTCTACACAACTCACTGTCCGAACTGCACCAAAATGTCTGATGCCATAGGTCAGCTCGCTTTCAACGGGCAAGGCGTAGTCAGGCTTTGCAAAGTCAACGCAGAGAAAGCCAGCACACTGGCCGACAGATACGATGTCAATGGCGTACCTACCTTCGTTCTTTTTGAAGATGGTCACATGGTGGATTCCACAGCAGGTGCAAGAACCTTCGAAGACATGCGCTCCTGGCTGTCACAAAATAATGTCAGCGTGCCTGCCAAAGTCAGCTCTCTGTGAGCGATTTACATGCAGCCGTCAACATCAGGGTTTTCACTGAATTGAAGCACTAGTGGATGCCCGAATCAATTTTCCAGGTTATAGTTAAGATGAAGATAAGCGCTTGAGCACGAAGATTCAAAAGGTCGACATTGGATGAAAAAGTACATCGTGATATTCCTTTTGGTTATGTGCATGTCCACCTTGATGGGCAGCTATTCGACGCCGCCACAGCCTATGAAAGTAGGGATTCGAGACGTAACTACAGCGAAGACCAACGGCAATTCTCTGGACGGTCTTATCGGTGAATTCGAGATTGCGGATGGTTTCCGTGACCACACCTATCCAGGTGCAGTCACGGATCAGAAGACGTGAGGGAGAGTTGATTTTCCCCAGGTGGGGAGATTCAAGTAAAACAACGGTACGGGACATCAACAGGATAGAGCAATGAAAAACTGGGCAAGATGGACAATTCTAATACTGTGGACAGTAGTCCTGGTATTCACGTCGCAGTTTTGGAATCCATTTGCATCCTTTCCGGCGCTGCTGAAATACTCAGTGATCACCATGATCGGTGCCGCCATATTCGGTGCCTTGATTATTTTGCTCCAGTTCTACATTTTGATGAGCATAATCTTCCCGCTTCCACCCAGAGCCGATTCCAAGGCGCCGGTGAGCCTCTGGAAGAAGATGTTCAAATTTGCGTTCAAAGATCCGCCGATTAACCCCAAAGCTCCAAAGTCACTCGACGAGCTCGTCGGCAATGAAAAGGCCAAGATGGAAATTCGCGAAGTGATCGACATGCTGAAGAACGATCAGCATTACATCGCATCCGGAGCCGATGTCCCTAAAGGCATGCTGTTCATCGGACCACCAGGAGTCGGTAAAACGCTGTTTGCAAGAGCGATTGCCAACGAGGTTGGTTTGCCGTTCTACGTCGTGGATGGCGGTGGATTCTCTGGCATGATCTACGGTCTCGGCGTGTTCAAATTGAAGACCTTATTCAGCAAACTGCGAAAGCACGAACGAGCTATTCTGTTTATCGACGAAATCGAATCGATGGGAAGCCGTCGCAAAGAAGATCGTGGGATGGGCGCTCAGGCAGACCAGAATCAGACTCTGAATACTCTGCTTATGGAGATGGATGGTTTTCACGCCACCAAACTAATCGTCATTGGTGCCACCAATAATGATGCCATGCTCGATCCCGCCCTCATGCGCGCAGGGCGCATGGACAGACGCATCTACTTCCAGCCGCCTTCTCCGGAAGAGCGCAAGTCATTGTTCAAGTACTATACCTCCAAGGTCGTGCACGATGAAAATAAGATCGATTATGAGGAGATTGTCGGTCTGACCTCGAACTACTCACCTGCGGAAGTAGCAAGCATCGTCAACGAAGCCGCTCTGATTTCTCGTCGGGCTGGTGGTCCCAACAAGGTCACGACCGAAACACTGAAGCTCGCGCTGGACAATGTAACAGTCGGACTGGAACGTACGCTCACCTCGGGCGTGGAGCTCATAGCACACGACGCCACAGTCACCCTGGATGACGTCATCGGCATCGACGATGTGAAGGTCGACATCACCGAAATTGTAGACTTCCTGCAGCGCGGCGAAGAGCTCAGAAAAATTGGTGCCAAGCTGCCAAAGGGCATTATGATGGTCGGCCCACCCGGAGTAGGTAAAACGATGCTCGCGAAGGCGATAGCGAATGCGGCAGGAGTTCCCTTCTACGGATTGTCGGGCAGTTATTTCACAAGCTTCTGGGCAGGCGAAGGCGCAGCCAGAATCAGATCACTCTATAGTCAGGCCAGGAAGAGTCCTGCCGCCATCGTATTCATCGACGAAATCGATGCCGTCGGCGGCACCATGACCGAAACCGGCAACAACAGAACCAACGCACTCAACCAGATTCTGGTCGAGCTCGATGGTCTCGGTCGCAGCAACGTCATCACCATCGGCGCTACCAACAACGAGCAAAGTCTAGATCCTGCATTTATGCGCTCCGGACGATTCGATCGCAAACTCTACGTCGGACTGCCTGATGCCGAGTCGCGCAAGAAGATATTCGAACGCTATCTCAGCAAGATCAAGCTCGCAACGGAACCGGATCTTGCAAAGCTGGGCAAACTCTCTTTCAATTTCTCAGGTGCCGACATCGCAGCCACTTGCAACGAGGCCGCCATCCTCGCGGTTCGCAAAGGCAAGAAAGAGGTGGACGAAGAGGAGCTCGAAGAAGCTTGCAATCGAGTTTCAGTCACAGCAGGCCATAAGCTCAACACATCAGGAATGAACCTCTCTCGCGTCCCAGACCTCGACGTCAAACTCGACGACATCAAAGGTATGGAAGAAGCAAAACATGAGGCTCACGAAGTAGTAGCCCTTCTGAAGAACGCTGACCTGGTCGCGAAGAGCGGACTCAGCACACCTAAGGGGATACTCCTCGTGGGATCGCCCGGCACCGGCAAAACAATGCTCGCCAAGGCCATCGCACACGAAGCCGGAGTAGCTTTCTACGCCTTGTCCGGAACAGACTTCGTACAAGTCTGGGTCGGTCTTGGCGCCCAGCGCGTCAGGTCGGTCTACGAGCAAGCTCGCCGCAGCGGTAAGCCTGCCATCGTGTTCATCGATGAAATTGATGCGATCGGAGCGACCCGCTCCCACGATCGCGGCGGCGGCGGACAGAACGAAGTCAACCGCACCCTCAACCAGCTTCTCGTCGAGATGGACGGATTCGGAAAGCACAAAGTACTCACCATCGGCGCTACCAACAACGCCTCGATGCTTGATTCAGCGCTCTTGAGGCCGGGACGATTCGATCGACAGATCGACGTACCGCTTCCCAATCTTGAAGGTCGCGAAGGTATTCTCGAGCATTACTCGCAAGACCTCAAAATCGATCCTTCAGTCAGCCTGCTCGAAATCGCCCGCATGACGGTTTTCTCGTCCGGAGCCGATCTCAAGAATGTCGTTAACGAAGCCGGTCTGATTGCCATTCGTCACGGCAGACTGGTAATCAACCATGGCGACCTGGTTCAAGCGATTCAGCGCGTCAACTTCGGCGTGCACCGAAGCCAGAAAGTCGTCGTGAAAGACCTCTGGGAGACCGCATATCACGAAGCTGGACACGCGATAGTCGCCTACTTCAGAAGAGTCATGGACCGTATCCAGGTCGTCACGATCGTGCCGACCAGCCGCGCTCTGGGCTACATGTGGGCGGTCGCAAAAGACGACTACTTCCACCACTCACCTAACAAGGACGAATTGATGTGCGACATCGAGGTCAGCCTCGGTGGCATGATCGCAGAACGACTCACGACAGGGAAGAACACTGCCGGTGTGAGCAGCGACCTCCAGCACGTAGCCAAGACGGCCAGCATGATGGTGCGCAATTACGGCATGGGATCGTTCTCATTCAACACCACTTACGCTTACGGACATCTAGGCTGTGAAGGCTTCCGCGAAAAAGGCTCGTCTGACACTGAGCATCAAATCGAGAAAGAGATCAAAGCCGTAGTCGATGAGTGCTATCAAAACGTAGAAGCCCTGCTCAAGGCAAAACGCAAGGAGCTAGACCTGCTTGCAGCTGCACTGGTCGACAAAGAAACGTTGTATTACGGGGACATAGTCGCCATCCTGGAGCCTACGAAGTCTGCAGCTGATATTGCACAGGAGATAAGAACACTTTCGGATCGTAAACTCGTAGGCAAGAAGCCGGTAATTGACGTCGACATTCTGGAAGGCCTGATGGGCATAACGAAGAACGGCAAGAATGGCAAGAATGGTAAGAACGGCGATAACAACGGCTCCAAAAGCGTTAACTATTCATATTCCGCAGAGACCGAACCGTCGACCGACGAAGAGAAGGACGACAAGAAGGAATAACTCGAGGACTGATGGTGTAAGCTTTCACCATGCAGCAGCAAGACAACGCAATCCGCTCAAACCCACAAGCGAAGCTTATCTGGACCGGTGCCATAATTTCAATTTTGGTCACCTTGAGCTTCATGCTGGCGTTCTCAACACACTTTGTAGGTGTCAGATGCGGAAGCGGTACGTATCCAGCCGGTCGCTTGATGCTGATGGACATCATCCCGTATCGAGACTATTTTTGTCAGATTCCGTTCCTGTCTTTGATGAAAGCAGCCCTTTCGATCAAAGTGTTCGGCGACTACTACATGGTCATGCGTCTGATAGGAATCGCGGTCAGACTTGTGGTCTCCCTTGTCACGTTTCTCTGGTTGTCCCGTCTATTCCGGGCTAAGGACGCCTGCCTAGGCACAATCGTGTGCATGGTCGTAAGTTGCGGCGATTACGACATGATAGATTTTCCAAATTTCGACGCAATACTCTTAGCTATTTCAGCCGGTTTTGCATCGAGCTTCGTTCTAGACAAGGACAGAACTCTCAAGCAGTTTTGCTGGATCGCCTTTCTGTCAGGGCTTCTGACTGGGCTGACAGCTCTTGCAAAACAGAGTGTCGGTGCCGGGATTACGCTATGCCTGCCACTTTCGATCTCACTTTGCCTGGTGCGACTGGACAGGAAGGAACGATTGAATTCGTATTTACCAATGTTCGCCGCGGGCTGGCTCTCCGTCATCGGCTCAGGAATTGCCTGGCTTTGCTTCAATGGTGCACTTTCCCAGTTTCTATTCGAGAATTTTGTCGGTGGACCAAGCGCAAAAGCAAATATATTTTTCAATCATATCGAGTTCGCATCGCAGTGGTGGTGGGCGATTCTACCGGCATTTATAGCGGCAATCGTTGCTTGCTTCCCAATGACAAGGTCCACAAAATCGAAGTCTATTGAAAAAAACGGACTGAGTGGACTTCTCTCGATACTCGCCCTCGGGCTCTCTGCAGTCGGTGTAGGGGTAAGTTTCGGACTCCAAGATTTCGATCAGATGTTCTGGGCGATACCAAAGGTGATGCAGATAGCACTGACTTATTTCACCCGTTTTGCCGCGGTTTTCTTTCTCGGAGTTTTGCTGTTTAGGCAGAAAACCTTGTCAGAACGCGGCAGTCAGCATCTGGTTTTAACAATCATAGCCTTCGCTATTGGCGGTACTCTTTCACTGTCGGCGGCCTCGATCGAATCGATGCTTGTTCCCGGTCTCGCGTACCTGATTGCCGCATTACTGGACTCCGGCGGTAAATTCCGCAACTCTATAGGTTACTGTTTCGCGGCGCTGGCAATTGCCCTGGGTACTTTTGGAAAGATGCTTATTCCTTACACATTCATGGGCGTGTCGGAACCACCAGTCCGCCTTGCCAAATTCGAATCGAGCGTTCCACGCCTGAAAGGGTTTTATCTTCCGGAAGAGACAGTAAAATTTGTCGATTCGACGGTCGATATCGTCAACAAGTATTCGAAGCCGGAAGATACCATCTACATTTATCCGGACTTCAGCTTGCTGTACGCACTCACGGATCGTCGCTGCCCGACTCATTCTTATCATCATGTCATCGATATCGTCTCAGATCAACTAGGTGAGAGCGAGGCAAAGCTAATCTTGGAGAAGCGTCCAGCGGTGCTTATCTACTGTCAGGAGAAAGCGCTCACCTATCTCGAAAAGTGTTGGCGCCATGGCAAACCGAGTGGACTGCGGGAGATTCAACGAGCTTGCGAAGAGCTCTCCAGGGAGTATCGAGAGATCCGGACAGTAGAAATTTGCGGTTGGAAATACTCTGTTTTCATCAGACCAGACGCATTGGAGCGCTGAACACTAGTTTTGCGAGTCCGGCGCCGTGACCGGCTTATCGCCAGGGCGAACATAGACATCAATATTCTTACCACCGACGTGAAATGTTTTTTCCAGGCGATACTCGGAGGCGAGTCGATCGCACGCTTCCTGGATATGACGTAATCCGCTGCGCTTGCCATCGCGCCATCCCGTCTCGAGAATGCTCACTTCCTTTTCGCTCAGCCGAACATAGACGAGCACTGCCGGTCGGTTCTCGAGCAGAAGCTTAGACTCGCTCAGCGCCGATTCATCGGATGTAATGTCAATATTGTGGAAGAAAGAATGCGTCGGATGAAGCCTGCCCGTGAGCGAGTAGAGAATAGCAATCTCTGGATAGACGAAAATTTTGTCCGTCGGCTTCGAGTTCTCATTGATGATTTTGGTTGTACCATCAAGAAAATCCACGACTTCTTGCGGAAGCAACAGTCCCTTCAACATAGGCAAGGTCGAGGCGACCGTAGCTGTGCGCACAGGCGGTTCGGTAATCTCAGTAAACGAGTACGGTCGCATCAATTTGCCAATCGTCACGACCGAGATAGTTATGCAGATTCCGGCGTACAAAAATCTGCTACGCATCTTTCCTGACGACTCGAGCACGGCCGCCATGATCAAGCCGAGACTAGGGATTGTCATCGGTTCGAACGCAGGGAAAGAAAGTGAAATGAAGAATGTGCAAGTGAAACAAACGATGGCTAAAAGCAGAATCTGAACCTGGCGCTGAGACTTGATCGTCGCCCACCGAAGCGCCGTGATTGCAAGAAAAATAATCAGTGTGTAGTAAGCAATGTAGATGAGAGTAATCTGAACGCATCGACAGAGGAATGCGACTAATTCGATGAGCTCCTGGTTTCCAATTGCAAATCCAATACCAATTGCTAACAATGGGAATACCATCGCTGGCACGAAGTTCGTCCAGGAAGACTTCCGCTCCTCCGAAGTGTCATCACTGTTAGCGGCAGACAGCAACGGTTTTTGCACGAGAATGGCAGCAATTATCGCCACAATATTCAACGGCCAGTAAATGCAAATGTATTTGATTTGATTGGTAAACAGATTACCTTTGGCACGAGGACCAGATACAAAATTCTCATTGATAAACACATCAAGAGCGCCATTGCACCACAGCCACGCCACTCCAGCAGCAATTACAAATATCCATCCGAGTCCGAAGAAAAGAGGAAAGCATTTTGCTTTTTGGAACTCGTTCAGTCGGATTAGACTAAACAACGTGATAACAGGCAGAAAGAACGAGATACCGATTCCAACAGTCTGCTTGGTCAGCAAAGACATGCCGCACAGCACACCAGCAGCCAACGACAGCAGCGAGAACGCACGCAGAGAGCGCTTTGTCTTGAGCGCATAACTGATTGTAAATCCGGCCGAGACAGCCCAGAAAATCGTATCGAAATTAGGAACATCAAGTGCATCCGTCACATCGCCGCAACAAAGCACGACGCATAAAATCACACTCCAGCATGCAACCTGAGGACGGAATAGTCTAGTAAGCCAAAAGTAGCAGACCAACCCCAGGGCAACCCGCATGAACACGCCAACCAGACGCATGCCAATCAGATATTTTCCAAGCAGTGGAATTAAACACGCTGCTTTAATAATGCTCAAGAAAGGTATCGGGCAGAAATAATCTCTGTAAGGAACGACGCCTTCGGTCAGAAGCAGCCCTGCGACAAAGGTGCCAGAGCCGGATCGCAGACCGGCAAAATGCGTCGCATAAGTAAACATAAAAGTCAGCGCTACAACAACGAGTATCGACGCACCTATAAGAACTGATGAGCGGCGATTCAAGGGGGCTATTGCCTCTAAACGATAAGACTCAACGCTGAGATTAATCTACCCTTTCGCTTGTAAGGACAATCACGTGGGTCGGACCTCACAGCATGTGGTGCCGACCGGTGCTCACCTTGTATAGTTACATTTGTCCATGGAGGGTGTTCAGTGCTCGATAAGATTGTTCAAGAAGATCTCGATTATATAGTTTCATCTCCACTGCCCTGGCATACACTGGCTGGAAAGACCGGTCTCGTAAGCGGTGCTAACGGTCATATTGCTTCGTACATGATAGAGACCCTGTTGCACCTCAATGACAAGTTTCCTTCAAACCAACCGGTGAAAGTCATCGCACTCGTCCGCAATGAAGAAAGGACGCGAGAGAAATTCGCGCATCGCTTAGGGAGAGACGATCTTCAGATCGTCGTCAGAGATTTTCAACAGCCCATCGTGATAGATCAGCCAGTCAATTTCGTTGTTCACGCGGCATCAACGGCATCATCGGTGAAGAACAACAGAGTTCCAGAAGATCTCTTTGGAGCCAATGTTCTCGCCACTTTTCACTTGCTCGAGCTGGCGCGCCTTCACAAGGTGGATCATTTTTTGTACTTCAGCTCTGGTGAAGTCTATGGTCAACTCAGACCGGAGCAGATACCGGTCAAAGAGGACTGCTATGGGGCGATCGATCCGACCAGGATTCGCAGCTGTTACGCAGAATGCAAGAAGATTGCCGAAAATATGTGTGCCTGCTGGTTCCACCAATACGGTGTGCCCGCAATAATTGTCAGACCATGCCATACATTCGGACCGGGGTTGAGCCTGGTGGATGGACCGATATTTGCCGACCTTCTCAACGATCTACTCAACCGTAGACCGTTAAAACTGAAGAGCGACGGCAAGGCACTACGAACATTCTGCTATCTTGCCGATGCGACGCTTGCATACTACTGGGTGATGTTTAACGGACAGCAAGGCGAGCCCTACAACGTCGCAAACGATAAGGCTACTACAACCATCTCCGACCTCGCCGATTTACTTGCTAGCGAATTTGATACCACTGTCGACCGGCCACCGCCGGCAACAAGCCCACCGGTAGAGATCTGGCCGGATGGAACACCCGACACGACAAAACTGAAGAGCCTGGGTTGGTCTGCCAAGACATCCCTGGTCGACGCTTTCCGTCGCACACTCACAAGCCTCGAAACGGAACAGAGCTGCGTAAGCTGACTACTGCCGAAGCCTCGCGAGATGTCAGAAGGCACGTCAGTGGCGCATTTGTTATACTCATGAACAACTGTCGAGCTTTGGGTTTAGATGAACAACACAACTCTCTCTGCGCAAGCCACTCGCGTGTGCCCGGTATGCGGTTCGGACAACAAAGAGCTGCTGTACGAGCAGCGCTTTTTCACGCTGCCGGAGGGCAGCCCGCTCTCCGGCTATGACGTCGTAATTTGCACATGCTGCGGACTGGCTTTTGCAGATCGGATACCGCCAGCCCAGGTTTTTTACGATTATTACGAACGCCAGTCCAGAGTGGAGATGGCGTATCGTGGCGGAGAAGATACGGAGTTTGATAAGAAGCGCTTTGTTCGCTACACAGACTACATTTCGCAGCAGTTTTCAGACAAAAACATTCGCATTCTCGACATCGGCTGCGGACGTGGCGGACTGCTTGCTGAGCTTCGGCAGCGGGGCTTCGTCAATGTATACGGTTTGGATCCATCACCAAACTGCGCACGAATCGTAGACGAGCTTTACGGAATACCTGTGGCTGTCGGCAACATCACGAATCATACATTGTCCGCGCAGCAATACGACTTGATCATTATGTGCGGCGTCCTCGAACACTTGCCCGATCTCAAGCTCGCTTTCGACGAATTGAGAAATCTCTTGCCGGACGGCGGCAGCCTGCTTCTGGACGTGCCCGATGCCAGCTCGTTCCACACTGTTCCTGATGCACCATTCCAGGAATTCAGTATTGAACATATTGCGTTTTTCGCACCAAAATCACTCGCCAATCTCCTTGCCGTGTACGGATTCACGGAGATTGATACGGCTAGATGGTTGTTGCAATACAGCAAAACAACAATTATGCCTTCGGTTACTGGATTGTTCAGAAAGGCGGCCAGCCCTGGAAGTTGGTCAAGAGATGATGAAACCGAGACGGGATTGAAACTGTATATCGATAAATCTAACACTGAAGAGCATCGCGTCGCCGCCATCTTGGAAGAACTTGCCGACAGCGGCAGAGAGTTCGATGTCTGGGGTGCAGGAACTCATACTCTGCATTTGCTTGAAGCGACTCCTTTAGGGCGCTGCAAGATTGGCGCATTTATCGACTCCAGTCCGAAATTGCAAGGGAAAGAGCTTTCTGGACGCCCGATTCTGGCACCTTCTACACTGAAAGAGCGCAATAACCCGATCGTGATTTCTAGTCGAGTTTTTCAAGCGGACATAGTCAAGCAAATCCGCGACACGCTCGATCTAGACAGTGAGCTGGTTCTGCTCTACGACGTTTAAACTCGAACGCACAGAAGAAGGGTCCATGCGCGCCAGCTTCACCGAACAAAACAGCCTTGAAGAGCCGATTCAGAGAAGACAAACATCTACGCGTCATCTGCGAATTTGATGCAACTGAGAAACGAATACTATTTCTTGGTAGGAACCGGCGGCGTCTCGACAATCACCTTCTCTGATTCCGGTGCGAGCTTTATCAACATGTTTTCTCTGAGCTCATCACGAGACAATAAGGGAGAGAGATCCTCCAGCGGCATAGACAACATCGATCCATCAGGCTGAGGAATAGCAGAACACTTAGGCCACAACGCCTCATCTTTCACCAGTTTCACATCACAGAGAAACGGTCCTTTCTGCTGAATTGTATATGCAATCTGCTCGTCCAGAGTCGATGCATCTGCTATCGAAATAGCAGGAATGCCGACGACCCTGGCGATTTCAGCGATGTCCGGAAGAAGCAAATTAGATTCGGAACCGGTCCCGATGTAGCGCCCCTCGAAGTAATTGCGCTGTGTGTTGCGAATTGAAGCATATCCCTGATTGTTCAGGATAATCATTCGCACGGGCAAATTTAGAGCTCGTATCGTCATCAACTCTTGAATGTTGAACTGAAAACTGCCATCACTTTCAATCCCAAAGAACTCCTTACCATAAGCCATACCGGCACCGATTATGGCAGGCAATCCATATCCCATCGCGCCCAGACCGGAAGTCAGAAAGACCCTCTGACCAGGCTTGTTTTGAAATCCACTGTAAAAGATTTCGATCGCCAAGCCTGAGCTCCCAGTCACAATCAAGGAGTCTTCAGGCAGATGTTTCGATAGAACTCTGACCAGATCGTAGTGGCTGATAGCCCCACTCGTCGGGATCGGCACGCCCTCACCTACAGGATAACGCCGCTTCCAGAGAGCCAATCGCTCATGCCAGCTCTGTCGGTCCACTTGGACAAACTCGCTTCGGCGTTCAAGCATAGCCTCGATGAATTCTCTGGCATCGGCGCAGATAGCCAGTTCTATTGGCATGTCGAATTTTTCGAGCTCATGAAGATCGACATCTACGATTACCTTTTTGGCCTCACGCCCGAACTTAGCAGGATTGAAAGCGGTAACCACATTGTCTAATCTTGCACCAATGCAAATGAGCAGATCGCTGTTTTGAACGGCAAAGTTCGGTGGGCGCTGGGCTACGGTTCCCGGTCGGCCAATGCTGAGAGTATGGTCGCTCGAGATCAAATCAAGCGCATTCCAGGTGGTGGCAACCGGAATATTGAGCTCTTCGTATAGCTGCCGAAACTGCCTGGCAGCACCCGAAAGCCGCACACCATGACCAGCAACGATTAGAGGTCTCTGCGCTTTATTGATCAATTCGATCACGGCAGACACTTTCGCTTTCAGATCGCTACTCGTGGAGACTAGCTCAGGCGCATAGCCTTCGAGTTCGTCGATATCGACGACCGACGCTTGCACGTCGAGCGGCACATCAAGCCACACCGGACCACGCCTGCCAGTCGTCGCCAGATGAATGGCTTTCTCGACATGATAGCGAATAGTTTTGGGTTCGAGAACCGTAACAGCGTACTTTGTGATCGGCTTGACGATTGAGACGATGTCGACCTCTTGCGGTCCCTTTTGTCGAACACCGCTGTCCTTCATCAAATCAGCCCGCTTCACCTGGCCGGAGACTACCATCATGGGCACGGACTCGATCCAGGCTCCTGCCACGCCAGTCACGGCATTGGTTCCACCTGGTCCAGTAGTGACCATAGCAACGCCTAGAGTCTCGTTGATTCTGGCATAGGCTTCGGCAGCTATAGAGGATGCCTGCTCATGATGATTGGCGACGAATTCAAGGTCGCTACTCCTCGCTAATGCATCATTCAGATGCATCGCCCCACCACCAGGAACGAGGAAGACATGCTTTACTCCAAGCCTCGCAACGGCCGCGAGGATATAGTCGGTTACGCGAAGAAGATTGCTCATTTTACGAACGGTTTATCGTCTTTCTAGTTTGCTCTAACACCAGTCTTCACACCTTTGCGATCCGGCACTGGGACCGAGGCGTCAGGTCTTCTCTTCGTTACTGTGTTCCAATGATTGATCACGGTCTTGCGGTCTGCATAGTTGTTGATTGAATCATCGGTATAAACAGAATCGTTGAGGAAGTGCGTCGAAGATATCTCTTCGAAGACCGAACCGAGATCGCTCTCGAAGGAGTGCGGCATTCCTGGCTCGACTACAATCATCTCGCCGGCGCCATATTCTTTCGTGACACCATCCAGGGTGACTCGAAGCGTGCCGTGGAGAACATGTAAGGTCTCGTCTTTTTTCTTATGGAAATGGGTCGGGTGCTTCTGTCCAGGCAAGACTGCGATTATTTTCTTGCAGTAATCTCGATTGATCAAGGTGATTAAAACAGCGCCAACCTCGTCGAATTTTTCAAGACCGTAATGATGCGAAATTTCCAGCTTGGTACCCTGCGGAATAACGATGTTGCCTTCCTTGAGAAGCAGCTGAATTCTGGTCACGATCGAAAGAATCGACTCACGCACACACTCTAGATCCGTATTTACGTGCGTCACTGCCGCTCCGGCAGGAATGTCTTCGACAGCACGAAAACGCGTGTACTTAGACCACTCGTTAGCGGTGACGTGATCTTCGATAGTCGGAATTGCGAAGAATATATCGTTGGCTCGCAGCGATTCTCCAGCTTTGATTTCGCGTTTTGCAAAAACTCCGCGACGGAGAGACAAAAGCGTGGAAATCTCCTTCTCGGTCGGCTCTACCCGTCCTTCTGCGATACCGAGCATGTCGAAGGCCTTGACCGCTTCCTGGAGCCATTCCTTCACTTGCAGCGGGCTGGCCGAGTAATCGTTATTGGAATACTTGTCGGTCGGAACACCGACATGTTTTTCGAACAGCGTGCAGCCCTTGGCGATAGACATCACCAACGCAAGCTTCTCGCCCGGTACTTCATGCGTCGAATAACCGATGCGAAGATGAGGAAATCGAGTACGAAGCAGATCGATTTGATTGAGCTGCATGTTTTCAGCTCTGGTTGGATACTCCGCAATGCAGTGCATGAGCGCGAAATCTTTGAAGTGGTGCTCGCAGAAGTCGGATACGTTGTCGATGTCGCTCAGACTAGCACCCGCGGTGGAGAGAATCAGAGGTAGCTCAGTAGCCATCGCCCTCTCGATAAGCGGCCAATCGGCAAAAGAACAACTGCCGATTTTTAAGATGTCGAATCCGTCGTCGACAACTTGCCCAACCGACTCCTCGTCGAACGGCGTACACATAGCTGTGAAGCCGTTTTCCTTGATAGCTGCCACCAGACGGCGACGCTGATCCTTACTCAGTTTTGTCTCAGAAAAACGCTTGACGTACTTGATGTCATCGCGTCCCTTAAAATCGGGATGAATAAAAGTGTCTAAATCTCGATACTGAAGCTTGATCGCAAAGTTAAACGGAAAATCCTTGGTGACATCTTTCAGCTCTTTGATAATTCGTATTCCATGTTCCACATCGCCCATGTGGTTATTGGCGAGCTCGAGGATGAACAGTCTATCGGGTATTTGGCTCATGGCTTGCCCGCCTTCTTCTGGTGACATCTGAATTATATCTACCCTCCCCTCTCCTCCGATAACACGACCGGGTCACGAAGGATTCAGAATTATGTCAGCTTTCACGCCAATTTACGAGCAAACTGGCGCTGTACACGCCATCTCAAATCCGAGCAGCCGGGTGCGGCTTGAAAATTAACGGTCTGAGACCGAGTCCGCACTCATAGTAGTTGTGGACCTGTTAGACGAGTCTTCGATTGACCTTTGCAAATCGCTCAATCGAAGCCGTGCGGTGATCGGTGGGTTGTCAAAATTGATTCTTTCTCGCTCGATCACAAAAGGTCGATTGAGCAGCTGGCGATGGCTCGCGCCGATGTATTCGCCGAGCAGACCAATGAAAATCAATTGCACTGAAAACATGCCGAACATGCCGATAACCAATGGCGCCATACCAAGCGGAAACGATGACCAGAAAATCAATTTCACGATCAAATAAATGGTGGCAACGAGAAAACTGAGTCCTGCCAGAGTAAAGCCCATGATCGTCGCGATTCGCATCGGAATCACAGAATGACTTGTCAAGCCATTCATGGCGATGTCGTAGAGGTCATACCACCTGTACTTGGTTCTTCCGTGAATTCGCTCGGGCTGTTTGAACGTAACCTTGGCGATGGTAAATCCAAGCTCGAAAATCAGTCCTCTGAAAAAAGGATAGCTGTCGTCGAGCTGCCTGAGCTCCTTAATGACGCACTTATCATACAGACCGAAGCCGGTATAGTGCTCGATGAGCTTTATGTTGGCAAACTTATTCAAAAGTTTGTAGAAAACTGTTCGCAGCAGAAAGATAATCCAGTTTTCCTCAGACGACTCCTTGACCGCGGCCACTACTTCGGCGCCCGATTCCCACGCGGTGATGAACGCGGGAAGCAATTCCGGCGGCTCTTGCAAGTCCGACGCCATCGGACATACGGCATCGCCACTCGCTTGCAGGAATGCATGGTAGGAAGATCGCAACACGCCAAAATTCCTATTATTGACAATGATTTTTATGCGTCTATCCTGCTCCGCGACCATCTTGAGCTTTTTCACGGTGCTATCAGTGGAAGCATTGTCGATGAAAATGACTTCGTAGTCGTATTGCGGCAACGTCGAGAACACTGCTCGGATACGCTCGATCAGGATCAGGACATTGTCCTCTTCGTTGTAACAACCAGAAACTATGCTAATTTTCTTCAAGAGCGCCCCCTGAGATCGCTCGCTACCAGCGTCGGACGTTTATGAGTCGCACAAGCTACTTTAGACAACTGGTCACAGACCTCGGAGAAGGAATCAACGTCGAACGCACCGTCGGTATTCAGTGCCTTAGCGAACAGTCGCAAAGTGTTACTTTGATCGTGTTGGTGGGAAGTACAAGAGTAGAATTCTAACTTACTATTGAGGACATCGTGACCATAGCATCAGAGACTGAATTGTATACGGCGTGCCCAATCTGCGGTAGTAAAGAGCTATCCGACCTCTACACCGTCCATGATTTCACTATCTCCGAATGTCGTAAGTGCACTCTTGTTTTCGTACGCGAAAAGATGACGAGCGAGACACTTGGACCATTCTACGAAAAGCATGGTTACGACTACGTTTACGACGACGAAAAGAATCAGGAAAATCTAAAGTTCTACTACAGACGCCTGAAGCAAGTCCTCAACAAACGTCAAAAGCCCGGAAAGGTTCTCGACATCGGCTGCAATCGCGGTCAATTTTTGGATGTTATGGGTGAAGAATGGGAGCGTTATGGCACAGAGTTCACCAAACGCTGGGCAGATGAAGCACGAGCCAAGTATGGCGAAAAGAACATTCACCAGGGTCCGCTGTCGACTTACGACTTGGAAGGCAAGCTCTTCGATGTAGTCACGATGCTGGATGTGCTCGATCACTGCCCCCAACCCGTCGACGACTTAAAACAGGTGAATCGAGTCTTGAAGAAGGGCGGATTGGTCGTAGTGAAAGTTCACAACATCTCCTGCCTGTATGCCCAGATCACGAAAGACCAGTTCTACGCTATCTCGCCGCCCGGCCACCTGTTCTACTTCAACAAAGCAACTTTGAAAGAATCGCTCAAACAGGCTGGATTCAAGGTCGTCTCCAACATGTTCATCGGACATGTCCTCGATTTAAAAACCGTGCCTTATCGGCTGGCTCGCGGCGCACAGTCAGGCTTTTACTTCAATGCGTACCAAATGCTCAATAAATCCCCATTGGGCAACATGAAGATTTACAAGGACCTGCACGACATTATCACAGTATTGGCCGTCAAAGAGACAGAAGCTTAGAAGGTACCGGACAGCGAAAACGACGTGCTACAGTGGATTTATGGGCACCGAAATATAGGATGATCGACGATGCAGTCTTATTCCAAACTCCAGGATCCCGACAGAGACTCGTCTCTGGCCAAACAATTGCCTCTGGCTCATCCATGGGCAATGTATCTGGAACTTACCAACCGATGCAATTTCAAGTGCAGATTTTGTCCTGAATCGATTCCTGATTACGTAGAAAAGGTAGGTGGCATCAGCTATCTCGACATGGATCAATTCAAGAAAATCTGTCATGACACTGTCGAACTCGGCAAACTCAAGGTGCTGCGATTTTACATGTTGGGTGAGCCTTTCCTTCACAAAGAGCTGCCCGAAATGGTCGCCTACGCTAAGAAAATAGATATGGCCGACAGGATTGAAGTAACTTCCAATGCGTCTGCCATCAATCAGAAGAATGCAGAACGCATTCTCGAGAGCGGCCTGGATTATCTCCGCATCAGCATTTACGGCATGACTCCGGAAAGACACAAGGAGATCACTCAGACAAATGTCAGCCCAGAGTTAATAAGATCCAACATTGCTAATCTCTGGGAGATGAAACAGAAGACTGGCGCTAAGAGCCCATTTGTTTACATCAAAATGATCAACCCTTTCGATCAAGAAGAAGAAAAACGCTTTTTTGAAACCTACTCGAATATCTGCGACGAGATTCGACTCGAACGTCCGATGAACTGGGATAACCCTAATGAAGCTGATTTCATCGACAACGTTTACGGCGAGAAAATTGAAAAAGCTGCACTATTCCGTTTTCCCAAACAGGTTTGTGCGTTTCCTTTCTACACCACCGTCGTTCATTCCTCCGGCGATGTGAGCGTATGTGGGGTGGATTGGGAGAAGAAAACTGTCGTCGGCAACATTTTCAAGCAAAGTCTGAGAGACATTTGGAACGGCCCTGAATTGCGTGCGTTTCAGCGCATGCACATAGAGCGCCGGAAAGAAGAAAATGAAGCCTGTCGCAATTGCACTTATCTCTACACGTATCCAGACAACCTGGACGAAATAACCGATTTCGATTCTCTCATGGAGCGCCAATCTGTCTTGAATCAGTCCACTACGTAAATTCAAGGATTTGAGGTTGCGAACAGAATGAGACGATTGCCCAAGTCCGTGCAGATTTGTCTACGACTTGCGGTCAGCCTGCTTTTGTTCGCAGCACTATTTGTTTTTGGAAAGATTGATCTGACGGAATGTTTGAAGATCGCTGCCAGGGCGAATCCTCAATACCTCACGATAACAATCTCACTCGTCGTTGTCACTATCATCATAAGCGCACTACGCTGGCAGCGACTGGCAGTCGCTGTCGGTTTGCATCAACCTCTCTGGCGCTTTGTTCAGTACACTTTCGTGGGCGCATTCTTCACGCTCTTTCTGCCTGCTACCCTGGGCAGCGATGTGAGCCGAGCGGTTAGCCTTTCCAAGAATACGGGACAGCCGGGCGTCGCGACCTACTCTGTGCTGGCGGACCGCGTCATAGGTCTGTTCGTACTGCTTATGCTCGGAGCGGTTAGCCTCTCCTTCTGCCCCGATCAGAAATTGGTGCCATTGTTTTTGAAGATAACTATCGTGGTCGGCACCCTCGCCATGCTTCCGATTTTGAACTTCCTACCGCAGCTTTCCATGCGACTTCTAGGAAAAGGTAACTGGTTGACAAAACAACTGCACGGACCGTGTGCAGAAGTTTACTGGAACGACCGGGGAGTTGTCGTGGTGGCACTTTTGCTGTCACTCTTGATGCACACAGTCTTCGTCCTCAGCCATGCGGTATTGGCTCAGTCTCTCGGGATAACGAACGTGCCGCTCTGGTACTTTTTCTTCATGCACTCGAGTGTGGTAATGTTCGCGCTCATCGTTCCCAACATCTCTGGCATTGGAGTTCGCGAGTTTGGTTATACCTATTTCCTGACTCAAGCCGGCGTCAATCAAGCGTTGGCAGCCAGTTACGCGATAATGTGGCTGGGCTTGACGCTAGGCAATTCGCTCTTAGGTGGAGCGGTCTATTTGCTCGGACACTTTCAAATCGAAAAGGAGAAGGAAGAGTCCACCGCATAACAATACGTCTGGAACGAAAGAAACATCATCTTGGCTAAACGCGTTCTTTTTCTAGCTCTGGTATCAATTGCGCTTGTGCAGGCATACGCCTATGGACCGATTGCCTATTCCAGCGATGATTGCTCGTACCTGGATCAAGCAAGATACTTTTCGCAATTCGATTGGATCAACGGTGTCAATGGGTATTGGAGCCCTCTCTATCCGTTTGTTCTAGGATTGGTGTTTAAACTTTTCAATACGAGTTCGCAAGACCACGCATCTGTAGCGAAGTTCGTGAACGTCGCGATTTTCATCGGATTGTTCTTCGCTTTCGATTTCTTTCTCCGCCAATTCATTCTGCTGTACAAAGAGAAGATTCAACTCCTGTCGACCAGGGCAAGAGTTAGCGATCGCCAGTGGACGGTGGTCAGCTACAGCCTCTTCGCTTGGGTGTTCCTGGCAGTTATGGCGATCAACCAATCGACACCAGACCAACTTGTCGCGATTAGTTTTTTCTTGTCTACCGCGATAATAATGCAGATATTCAGAGACCCTAAGCCTTGGCGCTTCGCGCTTCTCGGAGTCGCGCTCGGAATGGGCTATCTAGCCAAAGCAGTGATGGTACCAGCAGTGGTGACATTCATCTTTTTGTCAACCTGGAAAGTTGCAAAGCTGAAACAGAAGCTTGTCTGCACTCTAATCACAGTCACAACTACTGCGATGGTAGCGAGTCCATACATTACGGCGCTTACCATGAAAACCGGGCGATTCGCCGTTGGCTCGTCAGCAGGGCTCAACTACATGCTCACGGTGGCATGCCGCTACCGCCCCCTGGGTCCGAATCCCGAAGATGTCATAAAAGCGTGTCCGCACCCAATCAAAATGCTATCGACCGACCCCGATATCGCAGAGTTCGGTGGCGTATTCGATGTCACATTTCCACCTTGGTACGACCCAGGATACTTCGCGGAGGGGCTGAAGGTAACTATTAATCCGATTGGTTCGATAATCAGCATCGTCGAAAACATCGCGTACATATTTTACGTGCTGGGATGGGAGCTGATGCTCGCCTGGATCGTTGGTTTCATTGCGGCCAGACGTTTTTCCAGTGGATTGAAGGATTTGAATCACTTCACGATAGTCTGGTTACCCGCACTGGTTACAGCTATGGCTCTCAGCGCAATCATCGGTCTGGCTCTCGGTTTCACCTGCCAGAGATACTTTTCATTCATTATCGTCATGTTGTATCTCGCGTACCTGTGCGCCTGCAAATTCTCGGACGATGAAAGAGGAAGACGAGCACTCAAAGCCTCTATCGCGACTCTCTGTACTATCGCCATCACTTTCGCCGCTGTGCGAATCGGAAGCGACGTGGTGCGAGCCTTCAATCGCCCTCCCGATAAAAACTGGCAGGTTGCATCCCAGTTAATCGCAATGGGTGCAAAGCCAGGCGATAAGGTGGCAGTGATCGGCCGAGACGGCGTTGAATGGGCTCGCTATGCTGATTTACGAATTGTCGCGTACCTATCGATGTACGAGCACGATGGCAAGAATGAAAAACAACTTCTTAAGGATATCGTTGAGAAGTTCAAACCGAGCGGCGCTCGCACTATCGTATACTTTAGACAGCCCGTGACCGAGTACGTTATCGAAGAGACTGCATTCTTGCAAAACTTCAGAGAGATGATAGCCAAGATTGTTGGCGGAAAGGCACAGAGAATTCAAGTTGCTCCATCCTTCGGAGACGATGCTGTAAAAGACTGGCACAAATTGGATGGCCTGGACATTTTCGTCTATCGCTACTAAACCAGGTCGACCCGCCATTTCCGCGCTACGCCACATTGTTTGGCTAATTAACTTTGCTCTTCGTGATAATCCATCTCTGTATTGACGTCCCAGACGTTCGACTTATCCGTAATGCCTTGCGTAAGGTTGTCGACCGTCACCATTGCAGTCAACATGGCATGGTCCTGATTGTTGTATCGGTGCATTCCGTTGCGACCTACAGGATGCAGGTTCTCATATGAGTCCAGAAATTCGCGCAACTCGGAGAAACGATCGTAAGTACCAAAGTAACCGGGATATGTTTTTGGCATTCGAATGACAGTTGCATCAATCACCTGGGCGCTCTCATCAAGAATGCCGATCTTCTTCAGCTCCTGGGCACCAAGCTCGATCATTTCTTTGTCTGTCTTTCTCCAGAGTTCATCAGTATCATTGCAAAAATACTCCAGACCGAGCCAAACTTGAGACTGATTAGCCACCATGTAGGGGCTCCAGTTGTTGAATATTTGCAAGCGACCGATAAAAACATCCGGCTCCTGAATGTAGATCCAGTTGTCTTTGATAAGTTTGGCACCACTAGCACTTTCCTTATCTTTGAGCTTGAGGTTTTCAACCAGCACTCCGACAGTTATAAAATCGCGATATAGCAGGCCTTCACTTACCTCTTTTACATTCGTCGGCACCTCTGTCTCAAACGCGCGAATTAGATCTTTGATCGGCATCGACGAGAAAAATATGTCGCCTTCGAATCGACGCTCCTCTCCGGTGCCAGAGTTGACCGCATTGATAGCGACAATCTTGCTGCCATCGACTTCGATGCCTTTCACCAAGAAGTTTTTATGAATCTCGGCGCCCTTTGAAAGCACAATGCCGGCGACCGTTTCCCAAACCTGACCAGGACCATATTTCGGATAGAGAAATTGCTCGATCAAGCTGGTCTCTAGATCTTTCTTTTTTACTTCCTTCATTGGTTGAACAATTTTTCGAACCGCGTGCTTGATCGCCTTGATAATCGACAATCCCTTGATTCGCTGGGCACCCCAAGATGCGTCGATTTTTTGGCAGGGCACGCCCCAGACCTTTTCAGTGTATGATTTGAAAAACGTACGATAGAGTTCGCGACCAAAACGATTGATGAAAAACTGTTCGAGGTTGGCTTCTGGTTTTATCGGCCAAGCCATAGATCGCATGTAACTCAATCCAATTTTTGCCGTTTTGAAAATTCCAAGCTTCATTACCGTGTCAGGGCTGAGGCTAATAGGATAGTCGAACAAGCGACGCATAAAATATAGTCGAGACTTACGCTCCCGCAGAAGCATCACCTTGTCTTCTACGGTCGGATCAGGACCGGTCTGAGGCACGGTGAAGTCGCGCTTTGCACCTTGATAAGCGATGCGCGCGATGCGCGTACCCGTCGATTGCATGGGCAAGATATCCATCCACCAATCCATGACCCTATCGGACTTCGAGAAAAAGCGGTGACCGCCAATGTCCATGCGATTCCCTTTGTACTCGACAGTGCAAGAGAGACCGCCAATCCGATCGCTAGCCTCGATAATCACAGGCATGTAGTCAGTGCGCGAAAGAAGCTCATACGCAGCAGTGAGTCCTGCTGGACCCGCACCTATGATGACCGCTGTTTTCGTTGGCATGCGCTCCTTAGATTCCCGGTTGAGGCGAAAATAGAATTGTAACAAGTCTATCGACGCGATTCCGCGCTTGCCAACGAGCTAATTGGGGGAAGTAGTAATGGTATAATCGGGCTCATTTAGCTAGTCTGCGCTGGCTTGGTAACGCACAAATGGAAAAGAATGAATCAACCAGGCGGACTGGGGTACCAGTCGTCATTTTTCTTACTGTTGTTTCATTCTTGGTGGCACACGTCCAAACTGTCACCTGGACCAACAACATTGCCTGGGACTCGGTCTCCTATCTTGATTTAGCAGACGCATTCCGACTCCAGAATTATCCTCTATTTCTAAACCCATATTGGAGTCCGTTATATCCAATGCTCTTCGCATTGCTAAGACTTTTCTGTCCAGCCATACAGATGGAGAGGTCGTTGCTTTGCATAATGCAATACTTTTGTTTCATCCTCTTCGCTTTGGCCTGCTGGTACTTCTGGCGCAGTGCTTGGAAATTGCACATTTATTATTCGCAGAAAGACGGCACGAGCCCATTGCCTCAGAATGCGGCATTCCTTTTTTTCACCTGCGTATCGATGGTATCGGGTCTGGTGATAGGCGATGTCTCGAAACGAACACCTGACCTGTTGGCAGGTGCGCTCTACGTATTCGGCAACGGCGCGATACTATCTTGTCTTTATCAGCAAAAGAATGAGAGAAGATTTGCGCTTACCGGAATCTTCATGGGACTAGCGTATCTGACAAAGTCGTTTTTCGTAAGCTGGTCGATTCCTTGCATAGCGTTGATGCGGTGGCGAGGCAAGGACTATGGATTTAAAAGCATAAAGTCGATGCTCTTCCTCGTCGTCCCCTTGGCGCTGCTATCGGCACTGTATGTAGTACCGCTTTCGATCTCGCTTGGACGACCCACCATTGGTGAGTCCGGGAAGTATCAGCTCATTTTTTGTACAACGGAGAATCTCTTACCATCGGTTCCCCTGGTTCATGGCTCACGCGAGACATTGCACCCTGCGCGAATATTGTTCGAAGATCCAAGAGTTTATGAGTTTGACAAACCGTTTAGTGTCACGTACTCACCATGGTTTAACCCCCATTATTGGAACGAAGGGATAAAAATCGAAATCAACTGGCCGTTGTTTTGGGCTATGTTGGCGGAGAAAGCGATGGTGCTGGTTTATTCGTTCGGCATCTATGTCGGCGTATTGTGGCTTTATCTGGTTGTAACTACGCGAACATTGTTTCCGTTTTCACTAGATCGCATAAAGACTCTCTCCCCGATCATAATCTGCGCTTGGCTTAACGTCGTAGTTTTGTTAGTCGTGACAGTCTGGCCACGGTATCTGATCGGTCTAGTGCCTCCAATCTTTGCGGGAATAATTCTCTGTTTTCAATACAAGTCGAAAAACGCGGCGAAGCGGATGGCACAGGGCTTGTCGATTCTCTCCGTTCTTATGCTTCTTTCCTTCACATGGCAAAGCTTCATGCATTGCTTTTACGGATTTCCGGAGCTGCGTGCAGTCGTGAGCAAGATGACAGGCGCGTCTCTACCATCACCAGCACCGGATGCTCATTCTGTGACTGCGAACAAATTAAAAGAACTAGGCGTCCAACCTGGCGACAAAGTTGCGCGAATAGCGAAGCAAGAGTTCGGCGAATTCTACTGGGCGCGCCTTGCCGAAGTACGCATTGTATGCGAATCAGTAGATCCAGACAGCTTTTTCAAAGCCACCCCGAATCGCAGAGCAGAGTTGTACGAGAAACTCCGCGCTCTCGGTGTCAAAGCGATCGTTCTCGACTGGAGCTATCGCGCGCCACCAGGGATAGTGCCGAATGAACCTGGCTGGCAGCCAGTGGAGGGAACGAAGAGCTTCGTCCTGCCGCTCAATAAGTAACTTCGCATTCACTGATATTTGTCACCCAAGTTGTTTCAACAATTGCAAGATTACCAATACTGATACCCATGAAAACCCGGCTCGATTATGGGCGGTGGAGTGAGCCCCGCCGGCCAGTCACGTTTATCCAATCGATTGAGATCCCCGCTCAACAACTCGCGAACCGTATACGGTCCCATCGTCTTCAACAGCTCATTAATTACAGACTTCGCTTTGTCTCTCTTTCCTTCACGCAAATACAAGTCAAACAAGTTGACCATGGACTGCTTGAAAGAAGAGTCAATCTGATAGAGGTTCCAGTATCTCGATGCAGCTGAATCCGTTTTATTCTCAAGCTCATCTAGAACCGCTAGAGAATAAAGCGCCTGGGTATCACGCGGAGATTTTCTTGCGACGCTTTCCAGAATTTCCCTAGCTTTTGTCATGTCCTCAGCCTTATCGCGCACCAAAAGAGAAAGCGCAAAATCGATCCTCGCGTGATCGGAGTTCTGCTGCCTGTTCGCCGACACTTGGAAAATTTCTTCTAAGTCGTTCACGGGCCGCCCAAATACAGACTGATCGAGCAGCAATTCACGAACACTGGTAGTCTTTAAACCAAATTTCCGATTCCTTATTGCGGTCGCGACCTCCCAGTCCTCGAGCTTCGGCCTGTAGCCAAACTCGATACCCTCGCGGAACCCACCAAAATCGACGCTGCCAGTCACATAGGGAAGAATTGGATTGGGTGTTATTACTCCAGATTCAGACTGCTTTTTGCGCAGGGACTCCACATCGAGCTTTTCAGGTTCCGTCGATTTCGTAGTCTGCGCATACGCAAAGGAACTCGACATCATCAGTCCTACGACAGCCGCAACAGACCTCGCGAAGAATCTCGCTCCATTGCGGATCTTCCTAAAAATCCGAGGACAATCATCGTTTATCACAGTGCCATCAGATCTGCGAAATACGCGCATACACTCGGTTACACCGCGAGCCCGAAGAAAGTCCTTCGCTTCACCAGTCGTCATATCCGAGATGTTATAGACGCTCTTGGCACATCCAGAGCAGAATCGCACTCTCTCGTCGCCTGGCATGCTGTCCCAGTCTTTGTCGCAGGGACGCGCCAGTCTCATCGACTCAAGCAAATCATTCGAACAATTCGACAGTTTCATTCCCGCGGCACTGCTCGCTATAAGTTTGGCAATTGTATCGCAGAATTATGAACTCAGTGCGAACGCGCACTCATCAAATAAGGCATGATGCTGTCACGCTGGTACTTCTCGCGGAAGCGCCAGAAGAATGCATCCTGATAGTAGTGAATGTTCGATAGTCCAACAAATATTCCCATCAGGATTCTGAACGGAAGACTCTCGACAGAGAAGTCCTGCTGGAAGCCGCGCGTCGCAAGGAAGATGAGAAGCGAGCCCAAACAAAGCGCCGTCATCAACATGTACGCACCACAGGGGATATCATGCTTTCTTTCCTGATCGTCGTATTTATATTTCACCAAAATCAAATTCAGGCCAATATATTGGAACCAATGCATGGTGCCAGGAATGAGATAAACAGTCTCGATTTTTTGCCCAGGCAAAATGAAGGGCACGTAGTAGATAACGCTGATTAGCCAGAACATCAGAGCCGGAGCGTTGATTCGAACTCCGTTGGTCGACACCTGTCGCTTCATATCCAGCGCATACCGAAGCACATCACCAAGAGCAACCAGACCAAGAATCGCAAACGCACCTATCGTCCAATTATCAACCGGACCCGGCACCAGCAGCCGATGGTAGAAAACCGCATTGAAAAATATCGTCGGCGTCCACAGACTGCGGAGGAGCAGCTTCCGATTCGGAAGCGCCTCATTTCCGTCCTTGTTGTGATACAGCATCGTCATTCCGAAATTCTGCTGTACGAAATGCTGTACGCCCCAAAGCGTAGTGACAACCAAACTCAACCACGGAGCGAGCACTGCTAAAGCGATGGAGACGAGACCCACCAGAACGGGTCCAACGTAGTAAACAAAAAAGCGCTTTTTATCAGCCGACCAGTATTCGAGATTTTTCTTGTCAAAATAGAAAAACCAGGTCGGTCCCTGATGCATCGGTCCGACCCCAAATGCATTGACGATGAAAATCATCATCAGCCCTGCGGCAAGGAACTTGTACTGGTCGAGGAGCACAGTAGCTAAAATAGCTACGAATATCGGGCAAAAGTACCAGAGCAAGTCAAACTGAGGACTTGCCATCCACGGGAAGTAGAATAGCGATTTTTCAGATTCCGCAGCTTGAGAAGAGGTCATGACGTTAGTAAATATGAGCCGATGGAGACTTTATACCCATCCTAGACCCGAAAGGGAGGAACGGTCCATCAATATTTACGTTAAATGTACAGCGACATGCTGAGCTGTCGTGATGCTTTATTGGGCGCTCGTCCTATGGATGTTTTAAATGGCAGAACTAGAGGCAAACACTGAGTATGGCGCCGGAATCAAAATCTGAAACAGCACCCAGCGCGACTGCCAATAAGTCTCGAAGGCGCGAGCTGTGGATTTGTCTGGCTTTGTTCATCGTCTGTTTGACAGTCGTGCGTTCGCTCTCCTGGGCGCCAACATACTACGAGACAAAAGAAGATGACTCCTGGGAGCTCATGCTCTATATGCTCGCGCAGCGGGGCGCACTGTGCGGCAAGGATTACGTCTTCACATTCGGACCGCTCGGATTCATGTATGGCGCGGCATTCTATCCGACGCTGTTTGATTTGAAACTGATTCTCCAATCTATCTTTTGCGCACTGACAGCTACTGTCATGGTTCTTCAAGGTCAGCGACTTTTTACCAACCGAGCCTGGACTCTGGCATGGATATTCAGTCTCATAGCAATTTACGGCTTTTTCCGCGATGTGTACTTCTTCGCCGTGCCTCTTTTGCTGGTAAATCAGTTTTTCCTGATTGATGAAAAAGACCGGAAGCTCCCATCGCTCGAATCAACCATCCTGGTAACGCTTCTCGCAGTCGCGGCTGTGATCAAGTTTACATATTTTGTCGCAGGCGCATGGTTGATGTTTTTCATCACACTAGATCAACTGCTCATCCAGCGTTCTAAGCCAATCCTTCCGCTCGTCTTTCTCTCCGTCACGCTAGTTGCATGGCTATCTGTGGGACAGCCGTTGGATACGCTGCCCACCTACATTTTGACTTCTCTCGAAGTCGCCGCTGGTCACAGCGAAGCGATGACCTACTCAGAGAGCGGCTGGCTCGCACCGTTTGCAACAATGATGCTCGCTGCAGGACTAATCTTTGTCGGTTTCACCAGGCTAGCTTACAAACGCGGTGGAAGAGAGGCGGTCTTCGCAGCTCTTGCCGAAAGCGGGCTTTTTTTTTGACCATAAAAGCGGCTTATGCTCGCCAAACTATCGATCACCAGGCTATTGCATCAGCGTTTTGCTTCGTCGCACTGGCACTGCTTCCAATTGCATGGAAGCTTGACAGAAGCAGGCTAGCACGAACCGTATGTAGTATCACTTTGGCGATATCACTGTTTGTCGCGCTGCCGATCAATCTCCGCTACAACAGTCAAACCAACTACTTCCTTTATCCATCTCTGATTCTGTACAACTTTATCCAATTGAATGCCAGAGTGGAAGCGCTTATCAACTGCTTTACCGGAAGCTCGAAGTTCAAGAACGACTATGCCAAACGCATGAGTAAGATCAAGAACGATTATGAACTCCCTGAAATCAACGGTTCCGTAGACATTTATCCAGCTCTCTGTAATGTCGTGCTCGCACACGGGTACGACTATAGGCCCCGACCGGTTTTTCAAAGCTATCTTGCATACCGACAATCGCTCGCCGATTTAAACCTAACCCATCTGAAAACAGGAAAAGCCGCTGACTATCTTATTTTGCAGGATCTCAAAGATCTCTACGGTTATTACCCGATGATTTATGATGGACCATCATGGCCCGAAATTCTCAGTAGATATAAAGCAATCGAACTCCACAAGGGAGGCTTGCTGGTGAAGAAACGTGCCGCACCACTACCATACGAGCTCAAGTCTCTACTAAGTGTGCCGCTCAAACTCGGTGAATCGGTCGAGCTCAGCAAAGACACCGGCAACAAGATTGTTTTCGCGAAGATCAACTTGCCTCTAACTCCGTTTGGCTCATTGCAAAAGTTGTTTTGGCGTATCTATCCGCCGACCTTAACAGTACATTTGAAAGACGGCTCCAAGCGATCATTCAGCGCGCCAAGCGAGATTATGAAGAGTGGATTCATTATCTCACCATTTATTGAAAAGACGGAAGAGATACAATCGCTGTTCAAGAGAAGCGATGCCCTCAATCCGCTCGAAGTTCAAGCCTTTTCGGTCGCTGAAGAGAAGAAAGACCTACCGCTGCCCATCTTTCAGGACGGCACAGTAGAGCTATTTCAAATCGACGGTAAGAATCTCGAAAACGTCGAGTAGCATTGACCATCTTTTCGATCCAGGGCTAACCCCCTTATCACACAAAAATCGAGAGTATACGATCCGGTCAGACACACTCGAACCATGGGCACAGAAAGAATCCCGCCCAGGGCACATTATCTACAGCAACTCGAGAGGATTTTTCAATGCGTAAGAAGAACGTTGTCGCGACCATCGCCCTTCTGTCGCCTATTCTCATAGCTGGACAAGCGCTGGCGGTCCCTGGTCTCAGTTCACCGAGCTCAGTCAATGAAATCACTCGAATGTTGAAGGCGTACACGGGGTCGAACGCACCAAACATTTACCAGATCGAGCAGCAGCTTAGAGACAAGCCCAACGAGGCCTGCGAAGCTCTGATCAACATTTTGGACACCAGCGACACTCAATTGAAGTTACATGCCGCACAACTACTGCAGAGGATGTCCAACGGCAACGGCGAGATCGGCATATCCGCCAACGCACTGAAGACCTTAGTCGGTTTCACCAGAGCCGCCGACAGTCCGCAGGTCCAAGCAGCCTTGCTGGAGACACTGGGCAACATCGGACCGAAGAACGATGACGTAAAGAAAACGATTATCGATTGCCTCAAGAACAGCAGAGAATCATCGGTGCGGAGAGCTTCTGTGGATGCCCTTTCGCGTCTGGCTCATGAAGAAAAGCCAGCACTCCACACCATCTCTACCGCGGCCCTGATAGAAGTACTGAAGAAGGACGACTCTCCAGCTGTACGCGCACAGGCAGCCGGCGCGTTAGGTAACTACAGAGACAATCCGACGGTGGCCATCCCGGCGCTGACAGCTGCACTCAGCGATAACTACCTTCAAGTCCGGACGCGTGCGGTTCAATCGCTTGGTCAATACGGAAAAGCAGCCTCTCCCGCACTACCGAAGATTGTCGAAGCGCTTCAAACAGAAACCGATCAGTCACTTCAGCACACCTGCCTCTACAGCCTGAGGAATATCGACACGAGTGATCCGCTGGTGGTGAAGGAACTCATCCGATTATTGGACGACCCCAACCTGAGCGACAACGTCTTCGGCTACATGTACGACATCGGACCAGCAGGTGCACCGGCAGTGCCGAAGCTCATTGCACGTTTGGCGACCTGCAAGCGCCATCAGCTTCCCAACATCATAAGAACCCTCGGCTCCATTGGACCAAAGGCAAAAGATGCACTTCCCGCCTTGAACGCGATGATACCTGAGGCCGACACCAACACCAGACGACAGATCAGCGAAGCTATTCGCGGGATCGACCCGACTGGCACCATAGATGGTGCTCAAACCTCAACAGGCGAATTAATCAGAGATTAAGGAAAACTTCGGACTCACAAGGCATTTGTACGAACTAGCGCCGCAGGCAAAGGCCGCCAATACCATGCGTCGCTCCTTTTGGCAATGCGGTGAAGCCCGCCTGCAGAGCGGTGCTTGACATTACTCTGATCGATCTCAGCCGATGCATCGAACCGTTTTTATTGCACTTGGGTGAAATCAATTTAGTTCGTCAAGCCTCCGCAAAGCGAGGCCCGACAGAGGTTTACACAGGTATTAGAGTGTTTGCCGATATCGGTTAACACTCTAAACAGATTAAGAAAACCTCCTTAAGGCCTCGCATGACGAAGCAGCCCGGCGCCCTCTCCTGACATTGTCTCAAAAACCGCTCCGGGCGATGTATTCAGCCCGACTTTTTGCGCACCTTGGAGAATTCAATCGCTTTCGTCAAGCGGTCGCAAACTCAACTCCGACACGGGTCTACACAACTAGTAGAGTGTTTGCCGATATCGGCAAACACTCTAAAATAGCGTTGGTACGCCGCATTAGGTCTTGCCGAATTCGCTTCGATGGCAAAGATCAAGGATTGAACGCAAACAGAAAAGTAGTGACGAAGTTAAATCCCGCATGCCCGATAATTGTCGTCGTCGTATTCGTAAATCGACGAACGATGCCAAATACTATCGACCAGAGCGCCACCTGAATGACCAGAATTGGTGCATGCGCGAACTGCGCGTGCAAGATTCCATGCAATAGCGCAGCAGGCACTATGCCTAGAGCGGGCTGCAGAGCACCGCGACAGAGCGTCTCTTCACCAACACCAGCACAAATTGCCGTCGCTAGCGCGAGTATCAGGGATGCACTGAAATCAGATCCAGCGGCGAACGTACCGGAGTTGTAGAAGGAGAGCTTCGAAGCGATGTCTTGATCTGTCAGCCCGTGGGTGTATAGAGCCCAAACGAGGTCATAGCAGAAGCTGAATACCACAAGAAGCAGTCCGATGCCCACATGCGCGAGAGTGGGTTTTTCCCAACCCAATCGCTTACAAGCCGCTTTAAATCCACGCGAGACGAAGAGCCCCACGCCACAGAAGCTCAGCATCACCAAACCTAGTCCGTTGTACGAGAACAACTGCGAGAGTTGGACCGGAATTGGAATTGAGATAACCGGAAAGTTCATGTTTACCGGATTCATCGCCTGCAAAAAATAGCTAATCGTAGTGATGTAGAGGAACATACCGACTAGATGCGGATAAGAGGTCGGGATAAAAACAATCTTGTCGATCAGTGCCTTCAAGAACTTCATATGATGGCGAATTGGACCGGTCAAAACGCGCAAAGATACCAGCCCGTCGATCGCAGTTAACACCATGGAGAGAAGCTTCCGACCGTGATAAAAGAGGATGACGCCAGTCGCAATGCAGGTTCCGACAAGAACCCCATTGGCGAATGGCGACATGGAAGACTGACTCGTCAGACTCACGCCGATTTCACCCAGCAGAGTCGCCACTATAACGAATCGGACAAGCCACCTGAGCGGCTTGACGGTGACGGCGCCGTGGCCCAAGAGGGCAAATACTGATATACATGTAACAAGAATAAAATCTTGCAAGGGGAGCTCCAATTGCGTCTACATAAATGGGGTTCTTACTATTTTTAATCTAGATCTACCGTGCTATGATATTGTCAAGATGTGCCTGTCCGGGTACATTCTATGATAATGAAAAACAATCAGGTTAGCCCGGCTAAAACACCTGAAGTTCGGAGGTGAAAATACTAGATGAAAAAACGGATTCTCGCATCAGCATTGCTGGCTAGCGTACTGGGACTTGGCGTTTTCGCTACTTCCAGTTTCGCCAGTGGACCTATCATACTAGGACCTACCACTGCGCCAGCAGTACCGGTTGCTCCAGTTGTCCAGACCACACAATTGAAACTGAAAATGGTCACTGCTTATCGGTCAGTCAGAGCATTCTGGCTGTCTAGAGCAATTGTGCGCTAACAACTGAGCTAACTAACCTTCGGACTTGAGACAGGTCACCCTCGATGTTTGGGTGGCCTTGTTGCTTGCAGTTTTTCCATAACTTGTAGGTTCTAAGCAAGCTTCAGCCCTATCGGTCCAATTCCTCCGGGCATCAATTCGCAGCCTCTGCTATTCCTCGCAGGGAATACATAAGGGTGACCCAGGCTGGACTAGATTTTTGTAGAGCAGTTAACCGTCATCGATTAGCACCTGCCTCGTTATCCTCGACGGCCTTCGTCAAAGGAACGGTTCGCCCGTCTACTGCTTGAGCGTTGCTCCAGACTGCCCTGCAAACAGAAGTGGGAAGACCTGAGCGAATCCGAGCGGTAGAAATCAAATTTCAGCAAACCCATCTTCTAATACAATCAATTTAGAGACGCCTTCATGCCCTCGCAATCCTTTCAAAAGTCGACAAATGCCGAAAGACTAGGCGGTCCGAAGGAAAAAGCAAACAGCGCCCGGTCAGCCCCATTCTGGATTTCCTGCCGAAGACAAATCGAGCCCGAATCTCCAGCAGAGACCTGCCCATATCGACTTGCCTGTCGCAAATGGAGTCAAATCGTTAGAATGGAGAGAAGTCTATACCGGCATCGATTTAACGATTAGAAAGCCGGGCACGCGCCTCCGGCAACCATTTACTAGTCAAGCAGCGCACTATTTCGCAATTCTGATTACAACTTCGTCAGAACCCGCCAAGTTGAGGCGTTCGCGGGCCAGGCGCTCGATCCCGGCTGAGGAGCGATAGTTGGAAAGGCCATCCCTGAGCTCTTTGTTGATCTGCTCAGCCTGCGCCTCGCCGACCTTAAGCGCCGCAGATTGCTTATGCAGGAAGACCTGCCGCTCAACACTGCCTTGAATCGCTCTACCAACCTGGAAAATAGCGAGCATCGCTCCGGCAGTTATCAACAGTTGTTTAAACAAGTTGATGTGTTTTGCCTTTTTCGGATCGATTATCTTTTCGCTTATTTTGTCGCTCATCAAAATTTTCTCTACGTTTTCACTGGAAGTTTATCAACAGGACAGCCAAGCCTTGTCAATATATACAGTTTGACTCAACAATCTTCACTTTGCGCTGGCGCTTAGTCTTTCGCTTTTATTCGACTTACCGCTTTTCTCGAGTTCGTCGATAATCTTTTGAGCTTGAAGATTGAAGTCTTTGGCGATGCACTCGATGCGCTCCTGCGAAGTTCCTTCGAAATAGAGCCTGACGAGCGGCTCCGTACCACTCGGACGAATAAGCATCCAGTTGTAGTCATCGAAGTAGAGCTTCAAACCATCCTTGGTGCCGACTTTAACGACCTTCTCGCCACCGATCTCTTTGAGAGGCTCGCGTGTGAGTAGCTCCATCAGCCCCTTCTGAGTGCTCATCGTCAGCATCAGATCTCCTCTGAGGAACGTGAATCGCATGCCGACCTCCTCCTGGAGCTCCTCCCAGATCTGAGATAGAGGCTTTTCTTCATAAGCGATCATCTCAATAACGAGGAGATTGGCCAGGATGCCGTCTTTCTCTGGAATGTGACCTTTGACAGACAATCCGCCTGATTCTTCACCACCAATAAGGATGTCGCCTCTGCGCATCTCTTCGCCAATGAACTTGAAGCCGACAGGCGTTTCTATGATCGGCAATCCGTACATCTCACCAATTCTGTCGAGCAAATGTGTAGTTGCGACCGTTCGAACTATTGAACCCTTTTCTTTGCGGTTGCGCACCATGTGGCGCGTCAACAAGCAAAGAAGCTGGTTGGGTGAGAGATAGTTGCCTTGCTCGTCGATAATTGCGAATCGATCGGCATCACCGTCGGTGGCAAGGCCAACATCCAATTTTTCTGTCTTCACCATACCGATAAGGTAACGAAGGAACTGCTTCTTAGGCTCGGGCATGCCACCACCGAAAAGTGGATCGCGCCAATCGTGCAGCGACTTAACCGACACTCCCCATTGCTTGAGAATGTGGTCGAGATAACCACGACTCGTACTGTAGAGCGCGTCATATCCGACTTTCAGACCTGCAGACCCAATCTTTTTCATGTTGATGAATTCACCAACTGCCGCCAGATATGGTGGCTGAGGATCGAAGTGCTTCACCTCGTCTCTGGAGTACGGAATATGCTCAGGAGTGTGAGCCAGGTAAGAGAGAAGTTTTGAGGAAATTTCATCGGTAGCCGGTCCAGCATACTCAGGAATATATTTAATGCCGCAATATTCAGGAGGGTTGTGACTCGCCGTCAAATGTATTGCGCCTGCAGTCGGCTCGTGCTGCGTAGCCCACGCGATACAAGGGGTGGGGACATCGCGACTGCTGAGCTTGACCGGAACTCCCATTTCCATCAACACTTGAGCGGCGCGCTCAGCGAACTTGTCCGCTAGAAATCGGGTGTCATAGCCGATCAGAACAGGGACCTTGGGGCCTTTGGCATGATAATTTTCTTTTACGTAGAGACCCACAGCATAAGCGATTCGCTCGACATTAGCGAAAGTGAACTGGTCGGCGATCAAAGCTCTCCAGCCGTCCGTGCCGAACTTGATTACTTCTGTCATGGTCGTCCCCCTTACTAATGCAAGCAACTATCTTAGCAATTGCTGCGGCTTTTCACTATAACGCAGACAAATACTGAGATATATAACTGTGTACAGATTCCCAGGCCGTGCCACCCTGACGCTTCCCAATCCATTCAGGCTCTATGCTTCGAGAGCCTCGGGGCCAGATGCGCGACGGGCGTAGAGCCTGAAGATCCTCATTGTTGTCAAACTGAATCATCGATCCGTCTCTGCCATAAAACCTGAACTTACTGGTCTCATCGCCTCCTAGCCAGTCACCATTCTTGCGATAGCTCTCTCGCCGTTTTTCGCTGAGCTTCTGAAATCTTGTCACCATGCGGAATCCATCGCATGTGAGCAAAGCTGTCAGACTAGTCCAATTGCCGCTGACGTCTTCGAGAATGCGCCGCTCAATGTGGATGCTGCGCAGCATATCAAGACTCCAGAACTGACCATCGAATTTCCGAATGCTCACACAGCCAGCCGAATCAACCGTCATCGAATCGCCCTGCGCGCGAATACTGCCGTGATCGTCGCGAACCACTACGCCATGCTTGTCCCGTACCCCTGTTGTATATATCTTCCCGTCGCGGTCGGAGCGGACGAAAGATTTGACCTTTCCCTTGTCGTCGTAAGTGAAGTTGATTGTCGAGTCATCACACGATTTGACAATCACTACACGACCAACCGCATCTTTCAAAATCGAGGCTCCGTTTTGAAAAACTTCTCGACGAGAACCATTCGCTAACGGCTCGGTTGCAAAGACCAGAGATGGAGGTATGCCCTGATGACGATTGTCACTTCGCTTGCGACGGCGCCTTGGCGCAGCCGACGGCTGCTTTTCCTGCGCGGGCGAACGCGGACGAAATTCTAGAAACGATGACACAGCACCCAGGCGTTCGAGCAACTGTCGGCGCTCGGCATCCATCGCGACAGATTCATTCTGGGATCGGATTTGATTCAACAACTCCAGTGCGCGCTCCCGCCTCTTTTGATTGGGATCCTGCTGGACTTCGACGATCGCTTCTTCAATGGAAGGCTCCTCCGCTTCGCGGCTGAACCACTCATTTAGAAGGACCTCGAGGTGCGAAAGTTGAGGAGGGTCCAAAACCGGTGCCACTGCCGCCTCGGTCGAGGACATTGTTTTGGCACTGTCGTCATGCACAGGAGTAAAGTCGAGCACCTTACCGACGAGCGCGGGTTCGTCGATATCGAGAAACTCATCGAAAGTAATTGAAAATCCTGGAACAGGCGACATGGTGACAATTGGAGCTTTGCGCCTTTGCTCGAAATCATCCTGGGTTGCTTCCGAATCCGCCGCACGCAAACGCCGATTAACGATGTTCGGCACCTGAGCGAAGTTAGGAACCGGCGAAGAATCGAATATGATGCGCTCGCCCTGCGATGCGCTTTTAGAAAGAAAGTTAAGAAGTCTTCTATACTCTGCGCCGCCGGGAGTCTTCACTATTCGCCCATATGAGCGGAACTTGTGTCGCGGCCAATCGCCGGGGAGGCACCAACTGTCGGGCTCCAAAGACATCTCTCATCCCCCAACTGCCCACGCTGCCGTGAAAGCACTTTTCGCAAAAGTATGCTGCAATATATTAACATCTGAAGCTGGTGATTGCAGCTGAGAATTACGTTAGGGACGAGTCTTTGGCGGCGCCGTAGTTGGAGCGGTACTTTCATGGTCGGCAGATTCAGCCTGATTGTCGGACTAATCTATTCGATCGCCCTGATCGACTCGGCGTCAGCAGCGAACTCTCCTACCGCAGGCAAAACCGGTCCCGTCTCCCTGAAAAAATCTACTGAACGCGAGTGCTTAGATTTCAGCGCATTCATGTCAGACCTTCAAAAAAGAATCAGAGACAAATGGCTTCCTCCGGTCTCGCAAAAGGACCACCGCCTGACGGCAAAGTTCAAAGTCTACGCCGACGGAACAATCTCGGATATCGAATTGCCATCGACTAGTAACTCGGAGCTAATAATCGCCAATCATGCCGCATACGAAGCCGTTCGCCGCTCTTCTCCCGTGGCAAAACTTCCCAGCAATGCACCATATCAGGTCGACATTGAATTCACTTTTGACTTCAAGGTGAACAGAAAGAACAACCTACAAAAACTCGAAGGTTCGTTGAAAACCTTGAAAGGATCTGCGTTAGCTCAGGCATATCGAGCCCTGGGAAAAACGTATGCTGACGCAGGCGAAATCGAGAAATCGAAAACCGCATATAAAAAATCGCTGGAATTAAGCGACTCCATATTCGGTGCCGGATCAGAATTTACTGCGCTGACTGTAGTTAGTTTGACCGAAGAGATCTACTCGAAGAAAAAGAAGTACACAGAGGCACTGTCTGTCATAAACAAAGAGGAAGGGAAGGTTCCGAAAAACTAAATCGTCGCAAAGATAATTTTGAAGAATGCAAGGGCAACGCTGGTCAACATGCCTCAGCACCACTTCGAAGCGGCAGAGCAAGAACTCGAACAATGCATTCGCATGTCAAAACAACAGAAAGATGCATCAGTCTAAGGCGAATGCCTGCCATTCGATATTGCGAGCAAGCGCTTTTTGTCGACCCGCAAAACAAAACAAAACAAAACAACGGATGCGAATTTGTGCGGACTCATTAGACTCATGGGATTTGATCCGAAGAACTTCGATAACAGAGTCGTACTCGCCGAAAATGCGATCGAGCGCAGGGAGCTTGCGGCCGCACTGATTGAGTATAGGGCCGCAGTTGCGATCAAAGACGACGATAGCATCAGACAGAAATTAGATTCTTTCCCAAAGCCTGGTGACTATGCATACTTGTTTTTCAATCCCAAGTCGAATTGGGAGGAAACCGCTGTTTCAGTTCACTTAGAGTCTGGAAAAAAGTGTCTTGAAGAAAAACAATTCAAATTCGCAGTTCAGGATCTCGAATTCGTGGAAGCACTCCGACCTGCTAACCTCGAGGCTAAAAAGCTTCTCGACTCTGCAAGAGAAGCGCTTTTACAAGAGCAGGCGGTGAGTGATAAAAAGATGGAAAACAAATTGCAAAAAACCCGCGACTAGACCGCCGGAAACTCTTGATACCAGACATAGTGCAGCCTAGTTGTACTTCGGTGGCGGCGTCTCTGTCGAAAGCCAACCTCTGACTTGCAGCGATTCAGCCATGCGGATGCCTGTCGAGCGTTCATCGAACATGGCGACTGCGAATTGACCCATCGTAATCTTGCCTGACGTGAGAAGATACTCGGCAAGCTGCAGAGACTTCATCTCAGGATCAGTAACATAACCGGCCTGCAATACGAGATCAACAAGCGGAATATCGGGATAGAGCTGCATCTGATTCTTCAAAGCCTGAACTTCAGCAGGACCGATGAACTGCGCTTGCTTGAGCAGATCGATTAACATCGGAACTGCTTCTTGCATCGGCTGCGTCGTGACCATCTGAACCGGTTGTGGTTCTGGTGCCACCTCCACCGGTGCCTCGATCATCTCGAGCGTGCCATCCTCTGGAATCACTCGATTTTCTACGAGAGAACCCCGGGCGACAATTAAATCGTGACTGAGCCTCAGCCTTGGTTTTCTCAAAATAAAACCAGCGTTGAGCAGCCTGTAATACTCTTCCTTCAAATCTTTCGGAGCAGGATGCTCGCGCAAGAATCGCTTGATTGCTTTGAAATAGGCCGCCAACACCATACTGGGATTGACGTCACAGGCAATCTCGAGGAGATCATAGTAGTTGGAGGGCATGTCGACCTGCTCACTCTTGGGAGCAGGCAACAAATCCGGGAAAAGCTGGTAAAGCTCCTGACAGGCCTTCACCATTCCGACACTATCGACATCGGCCCAGCTTTGACGTAAAGCTGCGCAGAGAATCTGGCTCTCTAGCTCGATCCGGTTGGCACCACCAGGATTAGCCATTTTCCTGTCCTACAAGGCCTCCGATAACTTCAACAAACACTCAGTGATTTTCCACTTCAAACGTAAGCTCGGTGTGGCCTACTCTGATTTTATCGCCAGCAGACAATACTTGCCGCTTAACGACCGGGTGTCCGTTAAGCAAACTGCCATTAGTCGATCCGAGATCTTCGATCCAGAACTCGCCCTCTTCATATGTGATCCAGGCATGGTGCCTGGACGTGAACGTGTCATCGGGAATCACGACTTGATTAGACGGATCGCGACCGATTTTGACTTTGGTGCTGCGCAATGGGATTTTTTGCCCGGTCTTCTGAACGATGACCGAGACCGCTTTGGGCATCGTTGTATCTCGATCGCCCTCAGCTTTCAGATAATCGCTTTGCAGACTCTTGAGGTCCAGGTCGGTGACTGTCGCGCAATAAACGCAACGCTCACCCTCGGGCGTCGGTCGTCCGCAACTGGGACACGGTTCGGTTTTTGTATTCATTGTCATATCCAAATCCTATACCCGCCCAAATGTCCCGTCCATAGGACAAAAATATTATACGGGACGCGGGAATCGAACGTTAGCTTGGCTTCCCAAGTCTGTACACATGTGAGCTTATCTCCTCAACAATTATGATCTTACCGTCGCGGCCGAACCTGATATGAGCTTAAGGCTCGTGGATTTCCAGCCCGATCAGCCGTAGGACCTCAAGACTTTCGCCGTACATCTTGCGAATTGTAGCGATGTCATCAGCAGTCGCAGTTTTGAGGAATTCTTTGAGCGAGTCCAGCTTTTGTTGGCTAATCTTTCGCTCTACAAAGACCACATCCGGTTGCTCCTCGACATCATGTGACGCCCGGTTTCGGCGGTCGTCGGATGGCGGTGGAGGTACTGCTTGAGAACCGCCAGCAGTGTTCTCATTCACGTCTGAATCGGACTCCTGAACAAGTTGATCTAAGCCAATTTTACCCGAAGTATCGCCTGTGACAGACGAGGTTTTCAGAGAAGGTGATTTGGAAAACCAATTAGAGTCGATCGGCACTTAACACTATGAAATGACGTGCCACCTCATGACAAGAGCTTGACTCGGGCCATGAGGCGGCATCGAATTTATTATGAAATTTTCGGTTCAGGCCGTGGCTGTAATTTCCACAACCTCTTCGGCGACGCCAACTTCGACTTTGTCTTCATCCAGCTTCTTGGTTCGGAAGCAGTAGCTGCAATAGACAGGTCGATAGCCTTTGGGTTGGAACGGCACCCGGGTCGGTGAGCCACATTCCGCACAATTTACTTCGGCAGTTTTTGTGGGATCCTCACCGTTACGCATAACTCGCATCAGAATTCGGCAGTTTGGACAGCGCTTGGGCTCATTGATCAGCCCTTTTTCGCTGAAAAATTCCTGTTCTCCCGCAGAGAAAACGAAGAATTTTCCGCAATCACGACACGTCAGCTCTTTGTCATCGAACACCATATTGGGCAACCTGTGAATCGATAGGGGTTCTCCTTAGTGCTCAGGAATCTCGATAATCACGAGTTTCCTTACACTATAGACCGCGTATTTCGGCAGTCTGGCCCATGCTAACATGAGTTACTTAAACGCGGACCATCGAAACGTCGGAGTATAGGGGAATTGCTATAGAAATATGGCAGTCGCCATAGACCAGGTGACGAAAGAATGATCGCTAAACTGGCTGAGTAAGTGTCTTTGGACACATAATTCCCGGTCACTCAATCAGCCCCAGTATGGACAGTCACGCCGCAGACGCAGTCATACCGGGAATGTTCGGTACTCAGTCCGGTAATCCAGCTAGCGCATCGAAGCTTGTTGTATAGTGCTCGCCGTCAAAACTGGTCGCGATGGCCGAACCGGCTTGCGCCCCTAGCAAAAACACTAGCGCGAGGACCATATCGAGCCACCTGTTCACGCTTTGTAGACGCTTGCCTGACGCACTAGCGAAAACACCAGCGTGACTATGGCTGCCTGGAGTATGCCATGCAATCCAGACCCGCCTCGACGCCGGCGAAGTGTGCGCAGGAAGCGACCATGGCTGCATTGTCGGTGCAGTATTTCATGGCCGGCATGAAGACCTTGATCTCGCTCTCTTCCGATAGCTGCGTAAATCGCTTCCGGAGGTCGCTGTTGGCGGCAACCCCGCCAGCCAGGACGATTTTCGAAACACCTAGCTCTTTTGCTGCTTGATGGGTTTTTCGGAACAAAACTCGGTTGACCGCATCCTGGAATGAGGCCGCCAAATCGCTCACCGGCAGCGGTTGGTCCAACTTTTCGACAGTTCGCAGGACCGCGGTTTTTAACCCACTGAAGCTAAAGTCATAACCTTTGACTGCTCCCTCCGGAAATTTGAACGCTCGGCTATCCCCATCACGAGCGACCTTGTCGATCTGCGGACCGCCAGGATAACCCAGACCCAATAATCGAGCCACTTTGTCGTAGGCTTCTCCGGCAGCATCATCAAGCGTTTCACCCAATATCAACCAGTCTCGATGCGCTTTGACATGTATGACCTGACTGTGCCCACCGCTGACCAGCAGGCAGATGAAGGGCGGACTCAGATCGGTATCGATGTAGTTAGCGCAGATATGCGCATACAGGTGATCGACGGCCAGAAGCGGCTTTTGAGTCACCCAGCTAATCGCTTTGGCGGCCGAAAGACCGACCAACAAGGTTCCTATCAAACCAGGTCCCTGCGTGCAAGCAATTGCATCTAGCTCATGAATGCCGACGCCAGCCTTATCAAGCGCCAGGTCGATGACCTCGTTGACCGATTCGAGGTGATAGCGCGCCGCCACTTCCGGCACAACGCCACCATACTTCTTGTGAATGTCAGTCTGCGAATTGAGCTCGCTGGCCAGGACGGTTCGACCGTCCCTGACTATTGCCGCTGCCGTCTCATCGCAGCTCGTTTCCAACCCTAGAATTAATGCCATAAACTTGAGATATTGTGCCGTACCAAAAGCCCGAGATGGGCTGAGAATGAGAATCTTCAAACACTCGGATAGCGTGGTGAACGCCGATTGGCGCTTGCAGACTCGTTTGACGAATAGAATTATACCTGGACTTACGATAAAGAGCGATGTATACTCCGAACAAGTCTTGTCGAAACGGCTCTCTCCAAGCACGTTTTCGAAGAATCGATCAACGCGCGGAGCCCCCAGAAATTAACCTCAAACGGGCGCCAAGTCCTATTGACAAGCTTATTTATTATGAGTACTATTCACTAATCAAATAAAAGCCCGACTCATCCCTTCTCATTTACCTCGGGTCCAGAGCGAATCGCTCGACATTACTACTTCAACAAAAAAATCGATTATCAACGTCCTGTACCAGCTTGGGTATTAATCTGCATATGAAACGAGCCACTAAATCATTGTCTGTATTTCTCGCTTTCGGAGTAGTTCTTTCAAGTGCCAATGCTGCATTTGCAGAAGAATTCCTCAACGGAGCCAACATCCAGATGGGAAGCAACGGGCCGACCGGTTCGTTCAACACAGCAGCATCTTCTGGCAACACAGGCGGCAGCTTCGGCTTCAGCCTGCCGGCCGACAACAACACCGCCGCCTTTAACACTGCTGGCGGAGCGCAATCCAGAGGGTCCGGCGTTACCGGCGGCTCATTCGCCAACTCGCAAGGAGACACCGGCAAGCAGTCGGGTCGCGATTCGAAAACAACCAATACCAAGTTTCAAGGCGATTCTAGACTCACTCATCCACGCCAGAATCAAGGGTTATTCGAGACAACCCGCAACAACATTTTGAGCACCAACAGCTTCGACCAGACCGGTGTCCCATCGGGCAGATTCACCTATGGCTTCCAGGGTGGAGCAGGCGCATACGCAGGTACTGCCAGTACGCTGTTCACCAGAGGTTGGTTCCTCCAACCGACATCAACTGGATCAGTGGATATCAACACGGTTGATCCGTAAGGAGCTCTGATCGTGGCGATGATTGGTTCAACCAGAATTACGCTCACAGCGCTAGCGTGCCTGCTGATCGGTTCGCTCGGCTCTCCAGCCCGCGTGTCGGCGCAGGAAGCAGAGGACACCAATTATTGGGGGTACGACAAGTCCTTTATCGATCGACCGGATCATAAGAGACCGACCAATCCCTTTGCCGCGAAAGCCGAAGACTTTCATGAGCACACCTACCATCACAAACTCCTGAAAAGTGAGTTTGCCAACAGTAGTGCCGCTCTTGGTGTCAACTCAACCAACCGCTTCTATAACAAAGATGCGTACACCTACATGAATCCTGATTCGTTCAAAGCCAACGATGTCACACCCGAAGAGCTCGAGCGCTACATCGATCACGCTTACGCTCCCAAGCTACAGAAGTCGGACAATCCGGCCTACAACACTAGCAAGGACTTCAATTCCGTCAATCCCTTCGGAATGGAAGCACCGGAAGGCGACACTGATAGCCAACCTTCAGACGAACTTCGGCGATTCAACTCTGCCCCTTCATCAGAAGAGACGCAGGGTTCCAATCCAGCCCAACAGCTTAATGCACTCCAGCAGTTTTTGCCGCCCTCCAGTGTAGGTACCATGCCTGAGCAAACAACAGGTAGCGCACCTGATCAACAGAACAACAACCCAAACTACTAAACCGGGATTACCCATCTTAAGGTAAGAGACATGATCAAGAAGACAGCCCTCACACTATCCTTACTAGCGTTAGTAGCCGCAACAATTGCGCCACCTGCTCTGGCTAGCACCGGCTATGCTAATTCGCAGGCGGTGAAAGGTAAGTTTAAGAGCAGTACACATAAAACCGACCGCCAGACTTTGAGTGGTGGCAGCAATGGTTTCACCCGCAATCAGCAACTGCCCCTCGTCAAAATGACCGGTCTGGGCGGTCTGGCTGGAATCTATGGACCAACTGGTGGACGAAATGGTCTGCCGGACACGAGGCTGGATAGTTTCGTCAATCAAGCCGGCGGCATGAAGAATCAGATTTATGGAGACGAAGGCGCCAGTGGCAAGCCTCCATTCAACGGCTTTGACGCCAGTCACAGAATCGAAAGAGGCATCAATGGCGGCAGACGCCAGGGTCTCACGACCGGTCACGGTAGCCGTATGCCTGCAGCATGGGGCGGAGACGAATTTTGTAAGGGAACAGAATGGAGCAATTCCGGCTCGTCCGGCGGCGGCACCGTCTGGGCTCTGCAACCTACCGTAGGCATCAACCCTGGTGGCAGATCTCCAGGCGAAGTCTACATTCCCGACACCAACACCAACGACGAGCCTCAAGCTCCTATCGGCGAAATCGACAACACCGGCCGGTTTAGAACACCGTTGACACCCGACTCGACCGATAGAGGACCCGATCGCGACAATCGCAGAGATCGTGGCGGTTACGATACTTCGGGATTCTAAAACCCACACGCTAATCTGTCATTTCTGCGAAGCGGTTGACAGACACTTGCTGGCGTTGGTTCGAGCGGCGTTATTTTCTACGATGTAGCAGAATGAACATTCTGACTGCGAGCAGTCTTTGGTGGCGGTTGATGCTTGCCGTGCGCACGGTGAGCGGATAAACGCTCCGGTCGAACCGAAAATCTGTGAAGACTGTCGTTCGGGTTGCGCCGAGTTTTTGCAAGCGATCAATATCGAGATAGGTTGAGCCGCTCGCTTAGAACCGCAAGAAAAGCGGGAAGCCGCCGATTTCGCTGGTCTTGAAGCCCAGGAAAGCTAGCGTTTGCTGCTCAAGCAGCATGCCGAGAAGCATGCCAATTGCAATGATAGGACCAAGGGGAATCGGCGACTTGAGAGCCTGACTCACATTGGCGGTATCAATAGAATTCTGCGCCATCCCAGCGTTTTCCACACCAAGCACTTTGAAAACCGTGAAGAACTGCTTCCAGGGAAACCACATACAGAACTTCGCGGCCGCTACCGCACCATAACACAGAGAGAAGTAAAAGAAGGTCAGCAGCATTCCTCCAGGACCAATGAATGCACCGATCGCTGCCATTAGTTTTGCATCGCCAAACGCCATCTTCTTTTTGCGGTCGGGAAAGATCATGACGAAGCACGCAAGGAACCAACCGACAATCGCCATCACTCCCGCCTGCCAGCCGCCAAAAACAAAATTGGCGATGATACCAATTGCTGCTGTCGGGAAGGTGACTACGTTGAAGATTTTCGAGGTGCGCATGTCTATGACAGCGCAAACACTAGTGACAATAAGGATGACAATTTGATTGATTGCGAGCATTCGTCAATTCACTTCTATTTATGAACAAACCGCGATTGCGTCTATCTCGACCTTCGCATCTTTCGGCAGTCTCGCCACCTCAACCGTCGCGCGAGCGGGTTTGTGGTTCGGAAAGAACTCTGAATATGCGGCGTTGACCTCTTCAAAATCGGAAAGGTCTTTGAGATAAATGGTCGTTTTCACTACGTTGTCCAGGGAAGAACCAGCTGTCTCGATGATGTTAGTAAGATTGCGCATGACCTGCCGAGTCAGTTCTGATGCGGTTCCCTGAATAAGTTGTCCCGTGGAAGGATCGATTGGGATCTGACCGGAGACGAAAACAAATCCATTAGCCTTGACGGCTTGTGAGTACGGACCAATAGCTTTAGGAGCGTTGTCGGTTTGAATGGTGTGTAACATATTTCCTTCCAAAAAAAGGCAGGTTTCTAACTTGAAACTCCCTAATGCTATCAGATTGTCACAACACCAATCGTCGCATTTTTACGCGAGCCAGCACTAATTCTTATTCTTCACGATTTACTTGGGATGCAATTGATTGCTCAATTCAGCTGATTCCAAAGGAAACCGGGACGGCATCTGTCGTCCACCCCGATTGGATAGACTTACGATGATTGGAGCTGATTCAGCTACTCGTCACCATTGCTGGTGTATTCAAGCTGATCGCCTACTTCGGTTTTGGTCTCCAGAGCTCGTCCTGCAGGCAGCTCCAGGCAGGATTGTGCTCGACCATAGACACGAGACATTCTTCCAGGAGCAATTGAATGCAGTACGCCTACCACAACTAACTTCTTGTCGACAAAAATGGCATCAATAGCATAGTTCATTCCGAACATGTGAATGCTCGAACATGGTGTGATGAAAAGCCCAGAGCCAGTCTTCAACTCAGTGGTACCAAGCAGGCCTTTCAGTCGCGAGAAAAATGAACTTGCAATGGTGGCATTATCAGCAATACTGGTGCCACGGGTTTTGTTCACGAAGTGAAAACACCGCTTAGAACCGTCTTTAACTGACATTCGGCTAATCGCCTATCTCATACTACTGCTCTGCATGATCGGTCCAATCGCCGTCACGATCGTAACTACGGCTGGCCCCAGCATCGGTGCAAGGATCAAAGGCATGATGAAGATCATGATGACCGGTACCATTTTGACCGGTACCTTACCGGCTTCTTCTTCTTTCTTTCTCTTCAGACGGTCTCTCAGCGCTTCAGCCTGTTGTTGCAACGGATAGCTTATGTCGGCGCCCTTCGCTTCAGCAGCGATCAAGGCAGCAGCCATGTTGATCAATTCGTCTACTCCGCAGCGTTCGCCCATTTCACGAAGGGCAAACGGCACTGATTTAGCAAATATTTTTACGTCGTTGATGAGCTGCTTGAGCTCGACTGACAAAATCGGGCAAGAACTCTCGACTTCCTTCGAGATCTTATCGATCCCTTGAAGCATACCGAGACCGGCCTGTGCACAGACGATCATCAAGTCGATGATGATTGGCAGCTCCCTTGTAATCTGCGTTTGTCTCTTCTTCGCACGTCCAGACAAGAAGAAGTTCGGAATGAGCCATCCGAGAACTGCAGCTGGAATAGAAAGGATCAAGTTGATCGGGTTGCTTGCTGCCATCATGAGACCGAGGAACAACACGCTCCCAGACACCATCGCACGGATACCGATATAGATAGCAAGATGCTGTGGGGTACGGTAGTTAGCTTGTGTGAGAAGCTCAACTGATCTTTTGTCGGCTAGAGCCGGCATAACAGAAAGCAGCAATTCGCCCAGTGTGCGGGCTAGTGTCAACAGGAGCGAATCTTTCGGCTTCTCAGCGGCACTCTCATCATTCTCTTTTCGAGGTCTAACGCGAACGGCATAAGAGTCAACATAGATACCCATCACCGGTCTGAGAAACAGCAAACCTGCTGCCAAACAGACGCAAAATGTGAGCAGTGCGACCATCGTGTTATTCATGGATTAGACCTCAAACGTCGTCATTTTAACGAGAATCCAGAATCCAATCGCTTCCCAGAGAACCAGGAGGAGGAGGATTATTCTAGCAATTGGGTGATTCAAGAACGGAATGATGTACCCAGGCGTGGCGCAGTACGTGATCAGAGTAATCCCGTAGGGGAGACAGCCGATGAACATGGCTGTTGCTTTACCTTGTGAGGTCAACGCAGCGAGGAAGTCGCGAAGCTTGAATCTTTCACGGATAGCTTCTGCAATAACAGATACTACATCGGCAAGGTTGCCGCCAACCTCCTGACTGATGAACACGGCTTGAGTCAGAAGCGCGAAGTCGGGAGCCTTGATTCGATGGCACATTTCTTTGAGCGTATCGCGGAATGGTTTTCCAAGTTGCAATGAAATCAGTCCACGCTTGAACTCGCCCCTGATTGGATCGGGCGAAGTGTCCGCAATAACCTTAAAGCATTCGAGAACTGGAGAACCAGCTCTCAGCGCGCTTACCATGGTTTCTAATACCTGAGGCAACTGTTCTGTCATTCTCTCTTGTCTTCGTTTCGCTACCTGAGAAAGGTAGAAAACAAAGCCAGCTGCTCCTAACGGGAGCCCGAGAATGAAACCGACAATCGCCAGTTCTGGGACGCTGAATGCCATAAAGACACCGATCAGCAGACCACCACCGACCGAACACATGATCCACGTCGACTTCATTTGATCGTATTTGGATTCTAATCCGGCGAGCGCGAGCAGAGTAGCAAGATAACCAGTCTTCTGCTGAACGAAGATATCCTCTTCGGTATCCTCTTGGTTCTTCTCCGCCATTTTTCTTTTGTGTTTGTACAGACGCGAGAGCTCATCAGCGTGTCCGCTTCTGAGGAGTGCCATCCCGATCAGCCCTATGGTGAGAGCCGAGAGGAAAGTCATCATTCCAACGTCCATATGTAGCGTTCCTCGAACTAGCGAAGCATTACCTGAATTCCATTACCACTATATATATATATAATATATAACGGTTTTATCGCAACCACTCCAGTTTGAACGGAACAGCTTCCTGCTCGAGTTTTTCGAGGAATTTCGGAGGCAGTCCGGAACCGATGTGACGACACTTGAAGAACCCTCTCGGGTCTCGACCTTCACGCTCCAGCGTAAAGAGTGTGGAGAGAGCGATGATTTCGCCTTCCATCCCTGTTATCTCAGCCATTTCCGTGACGCGTCTTGTACCGTCTTCCAGACGCCGGATCTGAATGATGACCTGGATAGCTGATGCGATCAATTCTCGAGCTGCTTTCTGAGGCATTTCCATACCGCCCATCAGAATCATGTTCTCGAGACGCTTCGTGCAGTCTCTCGGATTGTTGGCGTGGATTGTGGTCATTGAACCATCGTGACCAGTGTTCATGGCCTGCAACATATCGAACGCTTCTTCTCCTCGGCATTCCCCGAGGATGATTCGGTCGGGTCGCATACGGAGGCAGTTGATAACAAGCATGCGCTGTGTGATTTGACCACGACCTTCAGTGTTCGGAGGACGTGTTTCCATTCGCACCCAGTGCTCGTGCTGTAGTCTCAATTCGGCCGCGTCTTCGATTGTGATGATTCGTTCTCTCGGGTTGATGTGCGCCGAGAGCGCGTTAAGCATTGTCGTTTTTCCGGAACCTGTACCACCAGAGATGATGCAATTAATACGTCCCTTCACGCATGCTTTTGCAACTTCCGCCATCTGCACTGACAGCGCGCCTTTTTCGACGAGCTGACCGAGAGAGAGGATTGTCGTACCAAAGCATCGGATTGTGATCGTTGGACCGTCGATGGTGACTGGCGGAATTGTCGCGTTAACACGTGATCCGTTAGGAAGACGTGCGTCAACCATCGGCGAGTTATCATCGAGACGTCTGCCTAGCGGTTGGATAATTTTGTCGATCGTCTGTCTCAAATGCCGGTCATTCTCAAAAACGACATTAGTCTTTTCAAGACGACCATGTCGTTCTACGTAAATGCTGCCAACGCTGTTGACGCAAATGTCGCCGACGGACGGGTCGCGCAGTAGGGGTCCCAGTGGTCCAAATCCGAAGACTTCATCCAGGACGTTCTGCAGAAGGATGCCCTTCTCCATCATCGTTAACGGAGCGGGGTCGGAGTTGACGATTTCTCGGATACGAGCCCGGACTTGAGCCTGCGTATCTTCGGAAATATTGGTCAAACGGGAAGTATCCAGCTCTCGTCTGAGCTGGTCGATAATGAACTTTTCTCTTTCTCTGATTAGCTGCTGGTTGGCGGAAAACTTACCAGAGTCGCCACCGACATCAACGGGCTCTTCATGGTAGGCGCCGTAATCATCTTTGGCATCGATTCTTTCGATCTCAGCCCGGCTCGGTCCATCACCTTGAACCACCTGACCACCGGGACCACGAGCGCCTGCCACTCCGGTCTGGGGACCTTGAGGTCGTGCTACACCACTCTGCCCGGCTGCTGGACCAGCTGGCCTGCCGCCAACTCCGGTTTGGGGACCTTGTCCCTGAACGCCGGTTTGCTTCTGCTGGGCTGGAGTGATTTGTGCGCCTTCCCGCTGTTGTCGGACCAATTGACCCATCAATGATGAGGATGGTCTAGCAGGTAAATTCTCCTTCTTCTCTTCGGACATTTAGCACCACCTTGTAACTAACGTTTTCCGAACATGGCCGGGAGGCTGAAAGCGGCTTTCTTCTCTTTCTTCTGGTCCGTGATGAGAAGCTGCTCTCCACCGGCTAGTCGGCGAGCCAGGGAATCTAATGATTTGCCCAACGCTGTGTGACCGGGTGCAATTTGGCCTTGGTTATTGACCCACTTGGCGGTCTTTGTATCGTTGGGTATTTCATGAAATACGGGGTAGTTAAGGTTGGCGCGACACTCAGACAATACGTCTTGAGGTAGCCACTCCGACCTGTTCACTGTAAGTAACAACTTCTCCTGGTTGTAGTGAGCCTTGAAGGTGTCCAGACACTTTCTGGCGTTCAGGATCGCTGCCCAGTTATATTCCGTGATGACCAGAACGTGGTCAGCAAGGTCGAGAGTCGCAATTGCCCGCTCGTCGAGAAGGTTCTTCGGGAGGTCAACTACGGTAAAACGGAATTCCTGTTTGGACGTATACAGGATCTCCTGGACCTGAGCGGCATAGATATCGCCGATGTCCTCAAGCTCCGGAGGTGCTGCCAGGATACTCAATTTGTCATCGTATCTGGTCATCAGGTTGCGCAGATACGTGGCATCAAAGTTGGTGTGCGAAAAGTCGATGGTGCTCAAGCTGAAGGAGGGCTCCAGGTTGAGATAGTGGGAAACCATGCCGAACTGAAGATCGAGGTCGACGATACAGGTCTCACCGTACTTGCCGAGATAGCCAGCCAGGTTGGTGACTATCGTTGTGGCGCCGATACCGCCCGTGGGGCTGAAGATAGCGACCACTTTACCAGCCGCTGTCGATACCGACTCGGACTGGTGTTTGAGTTGAATACTTTGTACAGCGGCGGGGAGGTCTGTCCGCCAGCGTTCTGCGTCCAGGAAGTCGGACGCCCCGAGCCGATACGCGGTGCGGATCAACTCGGGGTCCGGAACTTCATAACTCACGAAGAAGTAGAGTTGTGGGAAGGTCTCCCGCAATTCTGCTAGCAGTGAGAGTCCGCGAACAGGGGCGGGGCTCAATTCAATCCACACCAACTTCGGGTGTAAGCTACCGATCTGCTCTCGAGCCATACTGCCCGATACCGTGCTTACCAGAGCAAGCGACGGTTGGCTGTGGATCAGATCCTCTATGGTTTGTCTCTTATCCAAACCGGCGTCACAGACAAGAAGTGTGGTTAGTTTCATGACTTTAAGCGTTCTCCCCCATTGCCGACAGCCCTTGTAGTGTTGTACCCACCAAAAGGCGATTGTTCACCGTTTCCTACTTAACTTCTAGCTTTTTGGAACCGAGAGAACATCTTTCTTGCTGCCAGACCAAATTTCTATTTCGTGTAGCGGTGGCGGCGGTGGCGCTGCTGATGGAAGTTCTCCACCAAGTCCTCCACCTGCATCTCCTCCACCTGGAAGCGACGGAAGCTCTCCGTCAGGAGCGCCGGGAACTGGCGGAGGCGGCAGTGCCGACGGAGGAGGCAGAGCGGACAGATCGTCAGCTTGCTTCTCCGGTGCTTTCGCGAAGAGCGAAATCACATCAACCGTAGCGACCGGTGTATGGTCTTTTTCGTTGCGCAGTGTCAAATAGAGCTTGGAAGCGCTGATTGACTTGATAAGCTTTCCGGCATCTTCAGGAGATACCAGTACTGTGACCGAGTTAGCAGGTACTGCTGCTGTGCCGCCGGGCTGCTTCTGGTACATCTGACCAACAGCAATCACTTCGACATCAGACAAAACTGGCGCAACCTTTGTCTCGGCTCCCGAGCCAACCATGGCATAAGCATCCACGCGGCTTTCAGGAGTCACGAAGCCAGCTACTCCGGAGTTGTTGTCGACGGCGAATGTTACCGCGCGCATACCTTCACGAAGTCTGGATTCAAAACCAAGTGAAATTCCTTGGGGCGCGAGATCGTGTTGGGATACGATCTGGCCTTGCGAGATACCATACTTAGCTACACGACCAGCGGCCAGTGAGCCGGAGGTCAATGCGTCTTGAGGAATCTTCGATTGCTCGATCTCTTTTTCTTCGAGAGCATCACTCGGAATTGTTTGGCCTTCAGGAATATCTTTGATCGCATACACGACCTTTCCTTTGGCGCTCATTTTGGCTTCTAAGTCTTTCTTCTTAGCTTCCAACTCTTGCTCTTGCTGAGACATACGACCGGTGACCATCATTGTTACCAAGACGGCCAACCCGATGATGATCAGCAACATAAGTGCTGGAGGCATTCGGGACAGACTCAAGAATAACGCTCGTAATGGGTTCATTACGGTTCCCCCTATTTCTTTCTAGTAGAGAAAGATTAACCATTTACTATTAACGCACATCGGCGATTCAAGGACAACAACGTGTTCTCCTGCGCCCAAAATCTTTTACCCTTGGACGCAGATTCCGACACACTGGGATCTTACAGCCAAAGACCTGGCTTGACATGCGCAGAACCCCGCTTGATATCTGCTTTTTACGAAAATAGACAATCCGGTAAATCTAAGCAAAACGCACCAGAATGCTCTAATTACCAGACACATGACCGAAAATTCTGGGACACAGTCAGCTGATTGCAACCTCGAATTATCACCGCCATCCAGTTCGCCGGAAGTCCGCATCAATAGCTACTTTTGCGAGAGTTGACATCAACCGAGACCGCCGAAAAACTCTTCACTTCTGGAGATATCAAAACTGAATGACTAAATTTCTTTCCTGTGCTCAAAGTAAATTGACAAACGGTACCGGAATCTTCTGTTAGCAACCTGACCCTCGATAAAGTATTTCTGGCAAGAGCCTTATGGAATGCCATTCTCGCCAGTCGATTTCAGAGGGAGATGGTGAGGTTCGACAAGAAATTGCCGCACCATTGACCCGAAGCCTCTTGAAAGTCATCTTCACAATTCGCATAAAAGCCGCTTCCTGAGCTCATCCACTTCGGAGAAGACTCGACATCGACCGTCGTCGCGAGGAGCAGGTTTTCCTTTTTTATCCGTCGAAGTACTAATAACCGTTTAGGAAAGAGCACTCGAATCAGGCTCTCTGACTCACTTTGACAATCTCGAGTTGAAAAGGTCCTGCAACCCAATCGATTGTTTTCCGAAATTCGATTCTTTGACAACGATCCAGGAATCGCACAGCGACTGCGTTTCGCGTGTAATCACATAAAAAGCAAGAGAAGGACCCGAAGGTCCTTCTCGTAAAGCTGTTTGAATTGTGTCTTAATTACGAAGCCAAGTTAGCTGCGCCAGACAAAGCGTTGAGCTGTTTGACAACGGCGGCGAATGCTTTCGAGATAGCAGCCGACAATGCGCCTTGTGTGATTGAGAACACGAGAGCTACGAGGATCGCGACGAACGCCAAGATAGCGCCGTATTCTGTGATACCTTGTCCTGATTCATCTTTGATGAAACGATCAATCATTTGAATTACCTCCTAATGCCCCAGCAACCACAGCCCACCATCACCAGATCGAGAGCTGAATGGTTCGAGGAGTCATCTAAATTATGTATTTTAGTAACAATACCACTGTACGAAACCGACATGAACACCGATTAGTTATCTGACCTTATCACCTCCGGAAGTAAGTTGGTTCTCTTTATATCCCCGCAAGAATTGAATTCAAATCATCAGATGAAAGCGGAGCTATACCGTTAAACCCATTTTATATGGAGAACCTAAACTCGCCTAGTGCTCTTCCATCTGTTTTGTTGACAACCAAGACAGAAAAATTAGGAGGCAAATTTTCGATTCTCGAAAACGGGTCTGCTGGGTCGATTTGGAGATGGTGATACAAAACAAGTTTCGTTACACGTTGCAACATTCGAGAAGACTTGCCACAACTTGACCGTCACTTCCAGCAAATCCTTCCAATCTTATACGCGAAAACGCGTACACCATCTGTATCGTGTAACGATGAACTGGTTGATCCGATCACTTATATGTAGAACAAAAAATTGGTTTCCTACAATTACACTTCAAAAGATTCGTTGATGAAACTCACGCAAAGTACAAGGGAGCTTCACGGCTTCACTGAACAAAACCAACATTTCGGTTGCTCCGACAATCACTAAATATGGTGCACCGAGTTCTGTGATTTGAGGAGCATCAAATTCAACGATGCCAGTCACCTTCTCAGTCAGAGGATCTATCTCGTGAAGGACTCGCGTGGATGGTACCGTTGAACAACACTAAAATCACGACATGTCATACAGTTGCGCGATAGTGAACTACTGTTAGTCATGCAATATTGGTGCAAGACCGTAAAAAAAACCGATCTTGCCGAAATCTGGGCGCAACAAAATGGTGCGGTAAAAAACCGATGAACACAACATGTTTGACACTCGATGCTAATGTGTCACATCGATGCTTCCGCAACACCCAGGTGTGTTACAAACAACACCAACGCATCACAGATGTTCGAACATCGAACACTGTTCCTGTCCGCACCAAACTGTTCCTTCTTATAGGAGAAGAGAAGGACTGATTACAGTCCCTCCCTTCAACCTACATAATTCAGCTATGAAGCGAGGTTCGCTGCGCCTGACAATGCGTTGAGCTGTTTCACGACAGCGGCGAAAGCTGCGGAGATAGCATTCGACAATGCACCTTGAGTAATGGAGAATACCAATGCTACTAGAATGGCAACGAACGCGAGAATTGCGCCGTATTCCGTGATACCTTGTCCTGACTCGTCACTGATAAATTGTTGAAACATTCGACTTATTCCTCCGTGTGTCCCCGCTACAAGCGCGCAAAGGTTCGAGGGTAGATCACTGTCTCTACCGGTGGGGATGAGTCTTTTGAAAACTCATTGCAAGCTTTTATATCGAAGACAATTGTTTTTTACGAACTGACATTTCAAAACGCACACATTACAAACTCGCTAGACACCGCGTCGGTGCTAGGTTTTGTGAGCAGGTGGGATACAGAATGTAAAGTGATTGCGCAGCTATGCCAATAATTCCATCTTATTTCACCGACCCAATGTCGCCAAGAGCAGAAGCGCCAATTATGACAAACTTGCAAAGTTTGCTGAAAGGGAGTTAAGGTCTCAAGCTCCGAATGGATGCCCTCTGCTATCTTTCGCTCCACGCTTAGAGCCCTGTGGGCGAGAAGAACGCAGCCGCTTCGACCAAAATCTCGGTACACTAAATGAGTAATTCATACACCCTGGAGAGATTGATGTAGATGTCGAGCACCCTCCCACAATCTGTGTCTCGAAGCGAGATTGAGGGCGCTCTAGAGAAGGCAAGAGATTATCTCGCGCAGGTTGGTGCAACAGGCTGGTGGCCATACAAGAAGGACCACGATCCTTCCATGGAAGCGACGGCCTGGGCCGCATTAGCGCTGTACACCACTGACACGAAGTTGATGAGCGGGGTGTTGGCCTTTCTTGCGAAAAGTCAGAATCCGGATGGAGGCTTTCCGACCACACCAGGCATCGCGCTCCCTTCTAATTGGGCTACGGGACCTGCACTTCTGGCCATGCGATTGATCCTGCAAAAACATCCAGAGCTGGCATCGGAAGAGCTTCGAAGCAGTCTCAGAAAGGCGCTTGAATTCCTATCAGACAGCCGCGTCGAATTTTTCAAACCAGTTGCACGCTTACTGATACTCGTCAGTAAAGGAGAGCAGGCACTCCAATACGCTCGAGGCTGGCCCTGGGACAAGACCTGCTTTCACTGGGTCGAACCGACCAGCTATAACTTGCTTGCGCTTAAGGTACCTGGAATTCCACCTGGCGGTTACTTCGACAAGGTCATAGGAATTGCCAACAAATTCTTGCTCGAACATCCCTGCCAGAACGGCGGCTGGAACCATGGCAATAACGAGACTCTCGGCTCATACCTGCCTCCTTACAGAGTAACTACTGCAGAAGCTCTCCTGGCACTGCAGGATTTACCTAAATCGACGGCCGTCAAAAGAGGCCTCGACTATTTAGAATCATTGGCTTCGCAGAATTCGTCATCAATGTCCATTGCCTGGTCCATCTTGGCGCTCAACGCTCATGGAAGAGAGTCAAAACAGGAGCTCGCCTTCCTGCTCGAGCGCCAGAAGCCAAACGGAAGTTTCGGGGACAATGTTATGGTAGACGGACTGAGTACAATGGCACTAGTTGCGACTCTAGGCGAAAATCCGCTTAAATACAGAATATGAAAAGACGCGATTTCCTGAAGGTAACAGCCGCTGCGGCCGCATCAAGCATGTTGGGATGTGCACAGTCGAACACGGACTCGACAGCGCCGATAACTACAGAGGAGCAGCGTGCCCTCAAGCGACAGGGGCGCTCTACAGTGGCACTAGTCCCGGTGGCAGAATATGACGACACAATAGCCGGCAAACTTTTCGAGTATGCAGAGAAGTTAAGTCTTCCCGCGCTCACTGGCAAGAAAATCGTTATCAAGCCCAACATAGTTGAATACCGAAATCCAGAAACCCCAGTCACAACAAACGCCAAGGTCGTAAAAGCAGCAATTGAACTAGCCAGACACCTTGGTGCCGTAGATATAACCGTCGCTGAAGGACCCGGTCACATGCGGGACACGGAATATTTATTGGATGTAAGCGGAATCGGCCAGGTCCTGCACGACATGAAGATTCCATTCGTAGATTTGAATCTCGACGATATAGTCGAGGTGAAAAACATAACTGGATTCAATAAGTTGAACGATTTCTATCTGCCGAAAACAATCGTCGATGCAGATGCAGTCATCTCGGTTCCAAAGTTGAAAACCCATCACTGGGTGGGCGTAACGTGTTCGATGAAAAATCTTTTCGGGGTCGTACCAGGTAGAAAGTACGGTTGGCCGAAAAATCTGTTACACCGAAAAGGCATCGGCAATTCAATAATCGACCTCGTCCATATGGTCAGGCCGATATTCGGAATAGTGGATGGCATAGTGGCAATGGAAGGCGATGGACCAATTAACGGAACCGCAATTTCCACGAATGTTATTGGAATCAGCAAAGACCTCGCCGCGCTCGACGCAACAATGACGAGAGTTACAGGAATTGATCCATTGTCGTTGCAGTATCTGCTGCTCGCGGGTCTGACCGTCGGCAACATTCAAGAGGATGAAATAGACATTGTTGGTGCAAAACTGGCGGAGGTCAAAAAACAGTTCAAACAGCCAATAACACTGACTGACAAGTCTTTACTCAAACTGGCTGCCGATGCCGGCAGCTAATGGCATCACAACAAGCTCTTCATGCGCATCCAGGCTCTGTTTTGACATCGTGACTTGTCGCAACAATGAGTTAGAAAACAAGTCATAAGTGGAAAAGGTCTAATATGTCCTTTAATTGACCACGAGTACTTAAACTCACGGATTGGATCATCTTACTAAATTGCGTTGAGGCCTATTGCGCTATGCAATCCATTAACCCGCCGTTGGACTCCAGCAGCTTCACACCCGTTCCAAGGGAAGCGGTAGCAACGTCGAATTACGAGTGGATTCTCTGCCCGCCAATCGATATTTTGTTTGCTTGCGGCGGTATGACATGGATCCTCTGGTTCATGATGGAGCAGCTCGGAATCATGCGCGGTCTTGACAATGCGCCTGGAGCTGTTGTCTGGGTCAGCTGGGTCGCCGCAGTGCACCTGTTCGCCAACGATCACGTATTTCTAGGTTGGCACCGGGTGGCGACCAGCAAATACGTGAGCGCACAGGCGCGGAAGAATCTTGGTCTTCTTGGGCTATTTTTTTGCATCATGACCATTCCTATTTGTTTAAATCGCGACTGGGCAATCTTACTGGTCAAGATCTATATGCTTGGTTTAATTCAGCATTTCGTCGCGCAAGCCTATGGTGTCAGCATGCTGTATTGCCTCAAGCGCAATTACAAAATGAGCAAGGCTGAAAGCACCATCATGCGCTGGATGTTCCGTTTGTTGACGATCAGCGTTATCACGAGAGGGCTGACCTATCGCGAGTATGGCAATACCGAATTCTTCGAGGGACTGAAGCTCCCATTCTGGGGACCTCTGCCCGAAGCAGTTTTCTTGACCACGCTCTACGCCTTCATCGGCTCCATACTGCTGTTTGCAGGAATGGTGGTTCGTAAATATATTCGCGAGAAATTGGTTTTTCCTTTGCCTGCACTGTTGGCAACGAGCTCGATAATCGGACTGTTTTACGTCACGCTATCCTACAAAGAACCGATGGTCGGCCTGATTATGACCGGCTTGTATCACGGCAGCCAAAACTTTGTCGTAGCTCTGGCGTGCCATCTGAAAGAGCGCGGACTGCCTGATAACGTACCGACATCAAAAATCTATTGCATGCTTTTTAAGCCATACACTATTACATATTGCATTTGTATAGTGATTGGTGGTGTCCTACTGGCAGTAGTCTTACCAAGAGCACTTACTCTTTTGTCTGTCCCACTTCAGATAACTCTTGCCACCGTTTTTGCACTACAAGGTTTTCACCACTTCATTACTGAATCGGTTGTATGGCGGCTTAGACATCCTGAGGTTCGCAAAATACTGGTTGCCTAGGACGGACGGAAGACTTCCTGCCCAACCATTTCAGAGCTAAAGACAAATCCGGATAACTTATTATGCAATCTATCAATCCTTCTCTCGAATCAGACCTGCCCCCGCCCCAAGCGACGGTTGCGACGGCTAACTACGAGTGGATTCTCAGCCCGCAGCTGGACATTTTGTTCGCATGCGGCGGCATGATGTGGATTTTCTGGATTGTCGTGGACAAGTTAGGGATTGTCAGCAGTCTCGACAACGCTCCCGGAACCGTCGTCTGGCTCAGCTGGCTGATTTCAATTCATATCTTTTCCAACGCTCACGCATTTCTTGGCTGGCATAGAGTGGCGACCAGCCCTTATGTACAACCGCAGGTCCGCAAGAAGCTCGGTTACTTCGCAATATTCCTTACCGCGATGCTGTTTCCTGCGGTTCTGGTGCCCGGGCTCGCGATACTTCTCGCCAAGATTTATGTTTTCTGGTTGTTTCAACACTTCGTTGCTCAGGCCTACGGCGTCACGATGCTCTACTGTCTGAAGCGCAAGTACTCCATGAGCAAACGCGAAAAAGATATCATGCACTGGATGTTCCGCTTGCTGACCTGCATGATCATCACGAGAGCACTGACATTCGAAGAGTTCTCCGGACGAGAACTCTTCGAGGCAAAACTGCCATTCTGGGGACCACTCCCAACCTTCGTGTATCAGTTATCAGTCTTCGCTTTCATCGGTGCCGTGGTTCTTTTCGCAGGCATGGTCGTCCGCAAGTACGTTCAACAGAAATTGCTATTCCCGCTACCAGCGCTATTGGTCACCGTAAGCGTCATCGCTCTTTTCGTACTCACGGTATCGAGCAAAGAGCCGAAACTTGGTCTCATCATGTCCGGCTTCTATCATGGCAGTCAGAATTTCGTTATCGCAACGGCTTGCCATCTCAAAGAGCGCGGATTGCCGACAAACCTGCCAACTTCGAAGATCTCGTCGATGTTGCTTAGACCGTACACGATCACTTATTTTTGCGGAATCGTCGCTGCCGGTATTCTATTGTTCGTTGTTCTGCCACATGCATTGACGCTTCTATCGGCGCCAATTCAGATCTGTATTGCAGCAGTCTTCGCCTTGCAGGGCTTCCACCACTTCGTTACCGAAGCCGTGGTCTGGCGCATGAGACACCCCGACGTTCGCAACATACTAATAGCCTGATTCGGTCGCTCTCGCTGAGATCGTTCGTTCGGACCATCCCGTTATTAGGTCTGAGCTCGAAACAAACAAGTCATAACGCGCAGAACCAGGACCGCTTCAGCAATCGCAACGACGCCAAAGTGGGACGCGGCGCTTTCGGTCGTTCGGATAATACCGTTAATGGTTCGCTCCAACCTATACGTTCAAACCTAACGTTCAAACTGAACAGCAAACAGTCATATCGCGCAGCACTCTGACCACCAGCATCTAGCCGGTACTAGCAAGATGCAATCCGGGACCGCTTTATGAAACTAGCCTTGATCGGTTACATCAACGGCACAACGCTCAAGCGGGAAAAGCCTCTTGCCATAGTGGCATATTGGCTTTCTTACAGCATATTGCATCAAACTCAATGCCATCCGCCTTCAACCTATCGCGGTAAAGCGGTATGTCTTCGGGACGTCCCTGTAACTCCGGCGAGACAAGGCAAAGACGGAATCCGCATTCCTTGAGCTTGGCATACAGCTCCTTGGAAATTGGCAAGACCGTGAAACAATCGACCCAGATCCAATCAACAAGACCTTGGAGCTTAAGGACCGTATCCACCGACTCGAACTCAGAGAATCGCACTGCTGTACGCTTCTCACCTATTTTGCTCAATTGGAAGATCATCGGAAAAGATGAATCGAGAAAGAAATAGTTCTCAATGCCGTACTTCTTCATTAACTCGAGCACGCGATATTCGATACGTTCGCTCTTTATATTGAGAATCAAAGTTCCATGCTTATATTTGGCGAAAAACGGCTCAGCATCTTCACCGTCAACAAATGGGTCATGCTGCAGAATCAATCGTTCTCCGCGATCGCGTAAATCGATTTCGGTTCCCAGATCGTGAGGCACCTCCTCTAATTGCTGAAGTGTATTGATCCGATGCGCGATGTAATGTGTCATTGTGAAATCCTTATATAAAGGTAGATTCGCTTAAAGCCCCAATCTCACCCATCACATTTCCTTACTCAGGCTCGTCTTGAGTTTTACACTATAGTCCAGCGTCCGTTTTATGAATTTCCATTTGGCACCAAGACTGGTGTTCCAATTGGAAGTGCCGTGTATGCGCTCCGTAAACTCGACATCAAAGCGATGCACCTTCAAACCCCTGTTTTGAGCCATATACAAGGCATAAAGATCCAGAGAAAAATCATGTGGCGGGCTCTTCCACGTTTCAAAGAAAGATCGATGAAAAATATTGGGCTGCGCATTGATGTCCCAGAGTTGCCCACGCAGATAAACCGACTCGAAAAAACTCATTCCACAGGTAAAAATGTTATCCATCAAAGGACGCCCGCGACGCTGTCCTTTTACATAAATATTTAGTGGATCGTTGTTGAATTCGATTATCTCGAGGGCCCGGAGAATATCATTCGGATCGGTTTGCATGTCGGCATGCGTCCAACCAACATAATCAGATGTGAGACACTTCAGACCTTCGACGATGCCGTAGCCGTAACCCTGATTCACTGGGACCCTTGCTGTTTTGGCAAAGGAATAATGAGGCAGCAATTGCTCGATTACTTGCGGCGAATCATCCTTCGATCCATTGTCGAGAATCAGTAGCTCGACATCTGCGCGCGGCGCGAGCGATTGAAATCGTTCTAGAATCAAAGGAATATTCTTGGCTTCGTTGTAACAAGGAATGACCACAGCCAGCTTGCTCACAGCGATACCTCCATTTTTTGTTTGCTCACGAGCGCACGAGTAAAACCATCCACATCGACAGTCGGATCCTTCTCCAAACTATAAGGGTGCCATGGACAATCGTTGAAAAACTCCTGCCAATACTCGAAGACCTTCAAGTCATCCGGAGTACCCCAACATACATAGTAGTCAACCTCAAACACTCTGCAATCCAATCCCTGAGATACCAACTCACCAATCAGACTATCCACGTAAAATTCGCCGTTGACTCGAATATTTTTTTCCTTCATTCGGTCAAGTCCATCAAGAAGGTAGCTAGCTTTTTTGAAGTAAAAACTGCCGACGATTGCATGGTCGCGGCCTGGATTATCAGAAATCGGTACCTTCACCGAGACGCCGGTTACACGGTCTCCATCGGTAACAAGCCAACCGTACATTTTTGGATTTCGCTTGCTGGCAGGATGATTGCGAAAGCTAAATGCAACCGCGTCGACGCCATCCTCTTCGACCAGACGACGGAAACGCTCACGGTCGAAGAGCATTCCGTTGTCGCAAGCACCGACTATTAGTGGCTTGTCGAGCGCCAAATTCGCCCTTGATCGCTCGAGTCCAATTGCGCACGTGCACGCCTGACCTTCCGTCACTTCATCGAGTGCCACCACATCCGAGGCGGGGTACGCATCTGCAATCACTTCCCCAATCGGCGATGTATCAAGGTGCTCTTGCAGGGCGACGAATACATATTCTCGACCGGGTGGCAGACTGTCTGTCGCCTGAACCACCATCGGTTTTCCGCTTACCGGTATGAGCGGTTTGGGCGTCTCGTACCCGACCTGACTAAATCGAGAGCCCCGACCAGCCATCGGGACAAGTATCGTGGTTCGACTATCCTCGCCGGCCGATTTTGGACTGTCTAAAACGGCGCGAAAATAATTGGACCACTCCTGATATTCCTCCATGTCTTTCGGCGTCCCCCACTGCAGCATGTGAGGTACTTCGTAAACTGAGACTGGCAGTCCGTCTTCCACTAGTAGATTGTAAATCATGCTTACGTAGAATTCGCCGTTGACCTGAATATCTCTCTCCATCAGCATCGGGAAGTATTTCTTGACATGTTTGCCACGCCTGAAGTGATAGGTTCCGTTGGAAGCATATTCCGCCATGCGGTTATCGCTGAATGGCAACTTCTCTTGAATCGCCTTCAGCCATCTATCTTCATCTCGAATGAAGGCGTAGTTATCCGTGCCGAGCATGTGTGGGTGAAATCCGCGATATGCTGGAACACAGCCCTCCGCCTGCCTTTCGCGCGTATCTCGCAGAAAGTCCTGATAATCCCAGTCGGAATAAAAATCGCAGTAATTCACGATCACTTCTTCTTCGTCGTCTATTCGATCGAGAATCAGACTAACCGCATAAACCGGACCTTTCTTGTGCGGCTCAATCGAGACAATCTCCGCCCCTTCGACCAGGTTGTGCAAAACCGACTCGAGATTGGTGGCGGCAAGATGCTCCCTGTTGCAAATGAAAGTGAACTTCTTCTCGGACGGAAACATCGAGACGACATACTCGATCATCGGCTTCCCGTCTACTTCGATAAGCGGTTTGGGATTCTTGTATCCGACTTCCGAAAATCGACGACCAACACCAGACATCGGGATAACTATGTGCATTCTCCGAACTTCGCCCTCGTCTTACATCGCAAGCCTGACCTTTTCCGCCTCCCAATTTAGCAAATATCGTTGCTCTTCGTCGGACAGATACTGAATATCTTCAGGCGCTGAATTCATCAGCATCATGACGTGGGCTTTCAGCACGTCCTCTATCCGCTGACAATTCTTTAGACTGCGCTCGACAAAAACAAGCTTGTTGTCATGCACGATAATTCGGGGAGTATGTGTGTACTCGGCGATGAAATCTTGCACCGCTTTATGGTCGTCAAGATTTTTCAGGTGTAGACCGCCAGCCCCGCAGTAGACAAGCTGATCAGGCCAGGTTGGTCGCGACAAAACCAGCTCGACTTTATTCCGTGTCATCTCGTTGAGCAACTCATCTTCGCAGAGATAACTGCAGACGCTTTGCCCTGTCGCTTCACGGACCAGGCGTGTGATCTGGTTGGTGATTCGAAACCGGCTGAGATCAAGGCCAAGATGCCTTTCAATTTTTTCGAGAACACTGTCTGTGAGTGCTATTACGCGATCGACGTTGGTCGCCGCTACAATCAGCCCATGGTTTTCCAAAAAAATAATTTTCTCGCTGGTCGCCTCTTTACCGCTACCACACCGCTTCTGCGCAATTGCGTCAGACACCGCATGGGCAAGATTGACGCCCGGTGTCGTGTATCCAACGCAAAAAGCATCTGGAAACAATGACTCGATCGTCCCGCGCCAATCACGACGACAGAGCAATCCATTAACAGCAATAGGGTGGGTGTGCAATATAAAAGCACCGCCAACTGCTGCATGCATGAGCGTCTCGATGGACGGTCGAATCGCGGAGGTGAAGCGAGCGCCGGCAACTTGCGCGCTCGCCCAGCGCTCGAGATCGCCTTTGGACTTCTTTTTGATCTCATCGCCCAGTAGCTCCAGTGCATCGGCGAGGGCACTGTGATCAAGTTCGCACAAAGCACTTGCATCTTTCACATCGCTGAGCGCCCAACCCGAGGCAGTGATGGCAAGCCTCCTCCCGGAATCACCCTCGAACGAGCAAGAGACGTTGCCACCTCCCGCCTGCGAGAGATCGAATCGTTCTCCTGCATATGCACAAAGACGATAGAGTTCATCCTTTTCGGCTGAAGCCATCTCAACCTCTCCTCTTTCGGGAACCGTTGTCGCCATTATCATCACCCTTCATACCAACCACCAGAAAGATTAGCGGAAAACTTCAATCAGTGCCTGAAACGACTCAAAAGCGTTTACCATCGAACTGTACTGCTCCAACTCTCCAGGTGCCGGTCCCGATTCGTTGATGTACCAGTAGCTCTTGATTCCCAGCGCCGTCGCACCGACGATATCACGTTGCCAGTTATCGCCAATCATACAAACGTCATCGGTGGTCAATTTTAATTTTTTCAGCGCCAATAAGAACATCCTGGCATCAGGCTTTTCCGCTCCGGCCTCCTCGCTGGTTACCACTGCCGCCAACCTGTTTTCCAACTGAAGGCTCAAGATTTTTTGAAATTGAATCTGGCTGGTAAGATCGGTCAACAATGCAATCGGCAGATCGCCAACCACATCGAGATAATCAAGCGCTCGAGGTCGGAATTGCATATGCTTGAAGAACTCATTCCAATAGACCTGTTCCGATTGCAGAGCCATGGAGAAGGGGCTCAAAGAGAGGATCTCCAGTACACGCTGAAAGTAAAGCAGCCTGCTATGAGAAGCTCCTTGACCATGAAGCTGCTCGTGAGTTTGATCGCGAGCCTCTTTATACGCTGACTTCACGGTCTCTTTGTCGACGCCGGTGTGCTCGGACAACCAGTCGACTGCGACTTGTAAAGCCGGTTGATGAGCTGTCTTGTAGTCGTATAGCGTATTATCCAGGTCGAGTAGAATTCCTTTAAACGGCATCAACATCCTCTCTTTCACGCATCAATTCACTAAGAGCCGTGAGAACAATCAATTGAACAAAGCCTCGGTAGCCGTCGCGCCACTCCGGCTCACCTCCAATGAGGTCCATCAAGTTTGGGATCGTCTCATTGCTCAAACTTGTTAGAAGCTCCGGCGCAACAGTACGGTAAAGTATAATCTCTTGCCTGGACAGATCTTCGCTGTAGTCCCAGGCCACGGGCACCTCCGCACGCTCCAGCGCCTCCACCAGATTTTCAAGACTGATACTCGAGGAGAGCATTACCTTGAGCGAGAGCTTGCCCTCGTCGTTCTGCGGCAAGGTATCCACCGACGCAACATTCTGCGCTGGAGCATCATGCGCCGAATTGTACCGGAAGTACTGGATTACCAGATCGGCAAAACCCTTTTGCGGAGCGATGAACTTGGACGAGTCTGGTCGCCGCTTTTCGATCTGGTCCAATACCTGCTTTTCGCTATAGCCTCGCTCTTCCTTATCGCGAGCGACTTTCCAGCTAGCATGCAAGTCGGGCTCAATGTCCATGAAAATTTTGAGGTCAATGAGCTTCCGCATCTTCGGGAGATAGAACGTGTGCAGACCAGACATAATGATGAATTCGTTGGGCTCAATTCTCCGCGGAGAGGTGAACTGCCCCGTGTGGTGATCATACTCCGGACGCCTCACCACGCGCCCGCGCTTGAGCTGCAATATGGTATCAGCCTGACGATGCAAGAAATTGCTTTTCGGATCCAGGTGAGTAAACTGCTGCCAGTGCTCGTCACCACGCTCCCATTTATGATCGCCATCGCCTTCGATTTCGACGACTCGTGTGCGCAAAAGCTGCTTGATGTCGCCAAGCAATGTGCTTTTTCCCGCACCACTATCGCCACCGATTCCGATTACAACAGCACTGTCTCGCTTGTAGATCGAGTTGCTCCTCACGCCAGCCCGATAACAAAGCACGATATTGCTAAGCAAGCCGACTTCGAGGAGAGTAAAGACAAATCCACGTAATGAGTCTTGAAGTATTTTGGCTTCCACTGGACGATCCCAGAGGACCAGATCAGCATATTCTGGACGATGAAAAAAGACAAAAAAGACCAGATAAAAGAAATTGAGCCACAAGAATGGTCCCACCAGGTGCTTATTGCGATCAAAATGTTTAATGAGAAAAACACTGATAAATGGCACCATCCAGACATACCACCCCGGCGCCGGAACGATGAACATTACGAGCGCGCAGAAGACCAAAACCAAAAATGCGTCGAGCAGATCGATGTTGATCTTTGGATAAAGCGCAAAGCGACCGAACACGATAAGGGTGGCGAGAATAGGCAAAGACAGCTTCAGGTCGCCGATCGAGGCATTCACCTCCAGAACCTTGCTTTGCTTGGGATTCGCAAGAACCATATTCTCGAAGCCCGAGCTGTTAAAATACGGTGCCACTATCAACACATAAATCGCCAACGACACAATGGCGAAATTGAGCACCAACTGCCGCTTCCCTTTGCGGTAAAGATAAATGGCGATCAAGGGAAATGCGACGAGCACATGCAACTTGGTCGATAGCGCCAATCCGTAGAGAACAAATGCCGGCAGCCATCGATTGGTTCTCAAAAAATAAAACGAAGCAAACAAAAGCGCAGTCGGGATCAAATCGAGCTGCGAATGCATGTAGCATGCGTAGAGAACAATCGGTGAAAGGAAGTAAAACCACAACACCTGGCGCCACTTTCCTGGAAAAATGCGCAACAAGAGACAGGCAATTGCACAATCCATGATTAGCGTCGGCAGCTTGAACAAGAAATTTCTAGCCGCAATGTTTTCCCAACCAAGAGTCTGCAAAGGCGCGCAAAATAGAGCGACTACGTACAACATCGCCGGCTGGTAAGGGAAATCATCGCCACCGTGAGTGCCATTGCGGTAAAAATGGTCCCAGGGATTGCCGAAGTGGTCAAGGTAGTAGTGCACGAACGGGAGAAATAGCTGGTTTTCATAGTCCGAAGAAAACACTGTCATGATCGTAATTTTCAAGACCACAACAATGGCAACCAGCGCGACAACGCGCGCATCCCAGCCGACGCCTACCTTCGTTGACGCCGCGACTGCACTATTCCCGGTCGGGACAAGGCTCTGACTCAGGCGGCAGCTCCCTCTAAAACCGCACAATAGAATACATCTTTAGATCAAGAGTATTCCCAGGAGTCAGGAAAGAAACTCATATTATCGGTCTCAACAAGACCTGCTCGGCGGTTATTCGAACCAACCCGAGCTATTGACCGCTATAACGCACGGGTATATTGACGGCAGAGCCGTTCGAGATTTATTTGTTGGACTCTGCCATCGACAGGATGCCCTTGCCGTCTACAATACGAGAAGATCCGGTTTGAAATTATCCCAGAGAATTTTTCTCCTCTTCGGCATACCGCTGGTAATCGAGCTCTTCCTGCTCGCTTCACTGGTCTTCCTCGAGCGTTCTCTAGAAAACGAGGTTCAAAAAGAGATTCGCTCGAGAAAGCTAGTCTCATTGAGCACAATGATGCTCTGCAAAACAGTCGATTGGGCTCGCAACACAATCGACTATCGAGCTACAGGTCTGTCAGAGTTCTCCAATGAAATCGAGACCAGCACTAGAGACATGGAAAAAGATATCAAAGAAGTCGTAGCGCTCTGTGACGGAGATGCCGAAGAAGAAAAGATCGCCTCGCGCCTTCGCCTCACCCAAAACAGATTAAGAGAGCTGGGCCGCGAACTCCTTGCTCCCGGAATGCAGTTCGGAGAGGTCGCTGATGTTGTGTCGATTGCACCAGTAATGGAAATGTCGGATTTGCTCGAGCTCAGCAAACAAGGGATGATGCGCATTGTCAAACTCGAAGAGCACAAGCAAAAGGAGATGCACCGCAGAGAGAACTCTCAACGCACATTGCTTAACTCAGTGCTGGCGATGGGGATCGGTATTTCAATATTCGTCTCTCTGGCTGCCGCGGTAAGACTAAATCGATCGATCGCAAAAAGATTGAAAGTGATGGTAGACAATACCAGACGACTTGCCAATCGCACGGAGCTAAGCGCGATTATGAAAGGAGACGACGAAATTGCAGAACTCGATAAAAGCTTTCACGAAATGGATACCCGCCTGGCAGAGCTAATGAATCGTGAGCAAGCGCTTGTCACATTTGCAGTTGATGTAATCTGCAGTCTCGATGAAAATTTTCACTTCAGAAATATCAGTCCAGCCGCCATCCGAGTTTGGGGCTACGACCCGACCACAATGGTCGGAAAAGACCTGTTCGAATTCGTCGCTGAGAGTTCGAGCTCCACTCTCAGAGCCCATCTGCTGCGGCTAAAAGACGGAAAGTCAGAGGTTGCAGAATGCGAATTTGATTTTGTCGCTGACCAACATCGACTGATACCATCGCTGTTTTCAGGCTGCTGGTCCGACTCTGAGAATAGCTATTTCGGCGTCATTCACGACAATTCGGAAAGAAAAAGAGTCGAGGGACTGAAGCAATCATTCATGGCGATGGTTTCGCATGACCTACGTACGCCGCTCACTTCAGTAATGCTGTTTCTAGAATTACTTACTTCAGGACGAATGGCACCGGATACGGTGGAATCCAAGTCAAAGCGCATACACGATTCTGTCGCCCGATTGATTGAAATGATCAACAACCTGCTCGATATGGAAAAAATCCAGGCAGCCAAATTCGAGATTCATCCGGAACAATGCCATCTGAAGGAGCTAGCCGCTGGAGCGGCCACGACGCTCGAATCTTACGCCGAGTCGAAAGAGGTTCAGCTGGTCGTCAACATGCCAGACATCACCATAATCGCCGATCCACAGCGGGTCCTGCAGGTAATGCTCAATCTGCTCGGCAACGCAATCAAATTCGCACCGCTTCGGAGCTCGGTCAACATATCAGCAGTTATAGCCGAATCGGAGGTCAAGGTATCGGTAACCGACCAGGGACCTGGTATAGAACCCCAGGCGATACCACATATCTTCGACCGATTCGAGCAAGCTCGCGCAGGGTCGGCATTTTCCGGAAGCACCGGTCTCGGACTGTCCATTGCAAAATCGCTTGTAGAACTGCATGGTGGCACAATTGGTGTAAATAGCAGGCTCGGGGAAGGAGCCGAATTTTGGTTCTGCCTTCCGAGGAACGGGAAGGAATGAACAGACCTGGATGTATCTCGCTGTCTCTGACCGCATCATTGTTGGTCCTTCTCCTGCCGCTCGAAAAAACTTCCCCGAAGGCTCTGGCGAACACGAGTTCGAAAAATCCTTTAAAGCACCACATGAATGATGAGTTCGCCCAAAAACACTACAAGCGATCATACACGTACGCGTCCGAAGTACTGAAGATCGATCCGGACGACACAGACGCACTGGTCATCAAAGGATGCTCGCTCACCGCGCAGAGACGCCCGAGAGAGGCTGAACCGCTATTCCGCAGAGCAATGCAGCTCAAGCCGCGACGAGTGGACTACATAGCCCATCATATAGCCGATTTAATTTTCCTTGAAAGATATGACGAGGCAAAAAAAGAGCTGCCCATACTCTACGCCATCGATCCGAAGTTCGACTATGGAAATGTCCTCGACGTCAAAATAGACATACATCAACAGCGATACACTATGGCTCTAGAGAAATCAACAAAATTGCTTCTTGCCCGAACAAGTATCATCGAAACTCTCGCATGCGAACTGGCGGGTCACTGGGAGATCATTAAATTCGGAGGCGTTCCCAAGCGAACGATAGCTCTCTTCGCCAGTGCACTGGAGCAGCGTGCCGAAAAGAACATAGCTCATGCCGATTATCTGCGGGCGCTAGCATACGTCAGGTTAGGTCGCTACGTTGACGCCTCAAATGTAGCTCTTCGACTGGCTCATACCGCTCCGGATCTTAGATATCACCTCAACATAATGCATCTATTGACTCTCTCCGGACACCGCGCGGAAGCGCTTAAGTGCCTTCCAGTGACAGGTGAAGAGGCTCTCGATCCTCAGACAGTCTCGAGCCGTGTCAACCTACTTGCTGGTCTAGGTAAAACCGTTGAAGCTCTAGAATTATGCATCAAGCAAGGTGCCGCGTTCGCGGTCAAGAACAAAATGTTTGGTGCAATTTCTGAATGGTTGAAGGCGTTGTCCGATAGCGACCGCCAGAACCTGATTACCACGCTCCAAAGCCAAGATAAGCCTGATTGGCTAGTTTTCTTGATCGCGGCAATGATATTCCACAAACAACAAGACTATGAAAATGCGATCCAGGCATACGAAAACGCGTTTCAAAATTCCGGACAAAATTCGGAAGTAGCTCTGGAGTATTGCACATTCCTTGTGCAACAGCGAAAATTCAAAGAGTCCCTGATAGTTTTGCAGCAGGTACGGAATCCGGGCGAGGCATTGATTCCCATTCATGCACGCATACTGGTTTTACTTAAAAAGCCAAACGAGGCAATTGAAATGGTGCAGGCGAACGCGGTGAAGAATCACTCGTCCAAGTCGGAGGCTTTGCTTGGCGACCTCTATCGTCAACTCGGGCGTCCCATGGAAGCGCTCGCGCATTACAATCGCGCGATAGAGCTCGAACCGAAATCCGCATACCTGCGACAACGAAGACTGGACTTCGCGCGATTGATAAGACGGTACGATATCGTATGCATGGAAATAGACCAGTCTCTGAAAAAAGATCCTAACAACTATCGACTATATTGTCAGAAAGCTCTGTATGAAGAGCTTTCCGGTCATTCCGATTCGGCGATATCCGCGTGGAATCGGGCTCTTGCGCTGAAGATCAACAGGCGTTGAAATCGAATATTGTGATCTTTCAAAATGCCCTGACACCACCTGTGGTTATCGGGAAATTGAAAAGGTTAGATATTGAGAAAGAATATGCGATTTTGATATCGGCAACGCGCGTTTTTTAAAACCTGCACCAGCTGCTGACTACCATCAAATTCGCTTTCGTTATTGGTGTTTTCCACTTTGGCGCACAAGTATTTTGCTTCGTCTGTAGTCGTATTTACCGTGTCACTCACTTAGAGCATATGATGGCACTATGTAAAACCCCCCGTTTCCGATAATTCGGAAGTTTCTATGTGAGAGGTACTCCTATGCCATCCAAACCACTCATCTAACAAATGAGAAAGCCTGTTCTAAGGAACAGCACTGAATTAACCAGTATTGATGGCTTAATGTAGCGATCGAAGTGAGCCGGTCCGACGTCTTCGGATAGCGGGCCGGCACGCTTTTGACCAGACAAAATTTTCCTTGATCCTTGCAAAAACTTCCGTGATACCACTCACGGAAGTTCTTCGTTAGGGGCAACAAGTGTGTTCACAGGTCTGAGAAAACAAAAACGGGTATCCCCATTTAGGATCGCGTTGTTTAACTATATTCGTCTGTTCTTGCTCGGTCGAGACGCTGGTCGTCCCAGTGGCTCCGCGTTTCGAAGAGTATTGTAAACCCAAAATAGATACGTTCGCTCTTGCTCAGGGAGAGCTAGACGCTGGCAGTCCCAGTAGCTGCGCGTTGCGGAGAGTGTCTCGAACTCCGGCAGCGCTCAACACATTGATTTCTCTACAAATGGAACCACGAGTACAATCGTAGCTCTTTTTAAATCGTTGCCACGAGAAACATCAACTGCCTGTGCACGTCATTCCAAATTACTTCCACCAGAGAGGATGCAGTCGTGAGAAAAACATTGATACTAGTCCTTGGCGGACTGGCACTGGTCAACCTTTCTTCGCCTGCCTTCGCAGGCAGTGACAATTGCAAAGGAGACACCAACAAGACCAAGACCGTGAAAAAAATGAACAAAATCACTGACTTTTCCTTTGCTCAGAGCGGCGGCATCATGGGAATGGATAAGCGCTACGAGGTCCGGCTTGCTGAGCTCGAGTCCGCGGAGCGGCAGAAGCTCGAAAAGCTGATCGAATCGAGTGGATTGCTTAAATTTAAAAGCGAACAGAGATTAACTCGTGGCGCGGCCGACATGTTCGTCTATCAATTTACTGCAAAGGGCGACAAGAAAGAGTACGCAGCAACTTTCGATGACGGCACTTTGCCGGATTCGTTCAGACCGCTGGCGAGCTACCTGCAAGGCAAAGCTGTCGACAACCGAAAGCGGAATTGAAGCAATGTGATCGCCGGGAACATCAATAATCCTTGAGCGTCAACAACTCTCAGTGTGCTCCAAACAAAGTTTTCGTTAGCTTCTTTATTAGCGTCCAATTACAAGGGGAGATTCCCGAATCATGATCAAGAAAGTAACTCTCAGTCTAGTAGCTACGATGCTTGCTGGAATGACCCTGGTCGCGTCGAGCGCTCCGGCACTGGCGTGCGACAACAACAACCTCCGAGGTTTCAATGGCAACGGCAACAGCAGATACTACAATGCCACGGCAGCACAAAATTATTTGTATAACAACAATGGATTCGGCTTCAATAACGGTTTTAACAACAACTATAACAAGCAAGCCGCAAAACAAGCGCGCAAGCTTCAACACCAACAGCGGAAAGCTGCACGACAGTTGATGCAACAGCAGTATGCAGCAAATAACGGCAACAATCTCTATAACAATAACGGCTACTACAGCAACGTCAACAATCCCTACTTGAATCAGGGACTGGCTAACGCCTATCTCAACAATGGCAACGCCTGCAGTAATAATGGTCTCAACGGTCTCAACGGTCTCAACGGACTGCTCAACAACGGACTGAACAACAACGGACTATACAACGCAGGTCTCTACGGCAACGGCAACGGAGTTTCTTCCCTACTTGGACGAGTGCTCAACCGACTATAGTCCGGCTACACGCCAGCCTTGGTCTGTAGTTAGTCGAAGGCTCACCGAGTGTGAGCCTTCGCTGCAATCAAATCTTACGCTCGAACCAACGCATGGCTGCGCCACTATCAATGGTGCGGTTCCTGCAACGCTTTCTTCGCCCAGGTAAACCGATGGAGAACGCGATCTGCGAATCATTCAACGGCAGATTCCGCGACGAATGCCTGAACGAAAACTGGTTCACCGACATTGGTGATGCCAGGCTGATCATCGAAGATTGGCGACAAGACTACAATGGCGCCAGACCACATGGTTCGTTAGGTAATCTCACACCAAAGGAGTTTGCACGTTTCTTCAACAAAGTCTCCGCTTGACGTGGTACAAGAAAATGGTGCAGGTCACTTCGGGCTCAATCTGGCCAATGATTGCAATTTCGAGCTCGGATAATCTCAAGCTACTACATAACACCAATTTTTTTGTTCACGTAAGATTGCCGAAGCTCGACTAAGCGTTGTGAAGTTTGAAACTTTTCGCGCAAGGAAACTCGAGTGATTGCATCCTGTAACTGTGCATTATTCTCTAGTTCGCCAGTCAAAAATTCGATGCGAGAGTCTCCATATTTCACTATCCAGTCTTCGAGTGGCCCAGCTGCTATATAAGGAAGACATTCCTGGGAGTCAGCGTAAGTTAGCAGCGACATAATAACAGGCCATGCTGATTCGGGCTCATCCCTAACCATGGAGTCAACTTCGAACCAAGCCCACCAATCCGAATCAAGCGAGTGTTTCTGATAGTTTATATAGGCTTCGACCAGTTTTGACAAGTTATTGCCAGGCATTTGATTACCCTCCGATCAGTTTTTCCATTATAGATGAAAGTGCAGGCGCGAGCTTCGCTCGGCCTACACTCATAAGCACAAATTTCCGTCAAATGGGAATTACGACCGGACCGGCAGGTATTACCGGAATGATCGGAATGTTTGTACCGGGAATCTTTGGCCAATTATTGATAATTTGCTGCAACGATAACCGTTCGGCCGCAGGCTAGCGCGACTGAAAACTGCGAACTCTTTCCTCTCTTTTTGCAATTCGAGTCAAGAAAACCTTCTTGGCGCTACCAAGTGGAAAGGGCTTATCAGAGTTGACTGAGTCCTTAACGCGCTGCAATTGTGAGAGTGCAAAAGCGGGTTCATTGCTTGTTAGAAGACAGTTCGGGAAGTGTTTCTAGGTGGCAAAAATACTCTCCAACTCGTCAGGCAATCCGCTCGGCTTGGGCGGCCCACGGAGAATACGCGTAAGTATCGATCACGGCCCCAGTATCATTGGTGGTAGCAATGATTGATCCGATGCGATCGTGGTGCAAGTAGGTGATGTCGTTCGAATCGTCGATTTCGAGCAGGGCAATTCCTATTGTCCTTAATCAAAAGCCGCTACAACTAGCGTAACGCTGAAATATTGACTCCAAAATTCCCTTTGTTATTCGGACGATTTTGGAAACGCAGAATCCGCTAACTAGAATACAAAAGTCGAAACGTCCTGATGTCTCTTGGCGAAAGCTCTTGCAACGGCGATTTCCAGTACATCAGATCAGTCGCATGCGGAGAGTGCCCATCCAAGCCGAGCGCGTGTCCGGCTTCGTGCATCGCAAGCGACCGCAAGGCTCTGATCTCGGCCTCGTTGTAGGCATTAGCATCTCGATTATGTAGTGAAATCTGAATGGTTGCCAACTTCAACCGCGGCTCCCCGTTGCCTCCAACACTCTCTTCGAAAGCAGTATGACCACCGGAGCTTCCTAAGTCAGCAACCCTGGTAAAGATAATCGAAGCATCCTGGGCATGCTGCGTGGTGGTCCAGGAAAACTGGTCGCTCGATCTCCCCCACGCAGAAAATCCATCAATCAAAATGTTGGACAACTCATCATCGAAGCCACTATCAACTCCCTTATCAACAAAGACTTTCAATGGCATCATCTCTTGTCTCCAGCGTCGAGAATTGATTGAGGAAAGATACTCGTCATTGCTGACAGGTCCACTCCACAAAGAAAGATAATCTTTGATTCCCCAAATCAGCCCTTCGAATCCTTCGACTGACGGATCCTCAGGATCAGACAGCGCGAATTGATCGTAGAGCTCCGCCGCCCTCTTGAACAACTCGCGTCCGAGTTCATGTTGCCCCGACAAATCGTAAGCCAACGCCTTGTCGTAAATGAACGCCAACTGAAAAGGCACGGAGACTGGAATGCGTGCGATAATCTCGGCAGCTTCATCGAAAAGCACAATTGCCTCTATGAAGCTCAACGAGTCTCGCAACTGGATCGCGCGTTGGTACTTGTCAGTTGCTTCTCGGAATGCTTCGTCTTGATTCACTATATACCTGCCTGCAAGTGCCATTTTTGATGGCTACCCCTGATTGTCATACGAAAGTTGTATCGGCCAAGCTATTGTACTAAACACATGAAGCCCGATGCGGCAACACGAGCTTCTATGTATAAGTGTTGAATGCGGCGGAGTTTTAGCGACCAAGCTTCAGATTTTGCGCGACAAACAATTCCTCGATCCCCTGTTTGTGGCGCCCCCTTTCATCCCCACTTGCCAAGTCCGTACAATTAGCACTTTCCTTCTGGATCGGCAATCTATGTACGTAAAACGAGTCATCGACTCCGAAATCATATTCTTTTTCGCCAAAAAGCCTGTGACATGGACAACATTGTTGAGCACCGCAGTTTTTCTGTGCTTTCACTTCTTGCATCTGCGCGCACTCTCCATACCGTTTTTACCGATAGCCACGGTTGGAACAGCCGTGGCATTTTATGTCGGTTTCAAAAATAACTCTTCTTACGATCGACTTTGGGAAGCGCGCAAAATCTGGGGCGAGCTCACTAACTACAGCAGAGCTTTGGCTAGTTATCTCATCTCGGTTGTTCGCACGACAGATGGTAAAGCATCCGCGAAGAGCTTCGTCTATCGCCAGATTGCTTACGTAAATTTTCTGCGCATTCAACTTCGCAAACGCAACGTCTGGGACGACTCGCACATTTACACTCAAATGGCGACTGAATGTTTTACGAATAAACCATTTGAGGAAGAACGCGAAGAACTATTCGAAGCATTCTGCTCCAGGGACGAAGCCGGATATCTACGCGACAAGCGAAACATCGGAAAGGAGCTCCTATTCTGCCAGATGCAGGCACTGGCATCCTTCAAGGCGGCCGGTTGTATCGATGCTTACGAACACTCGGACATGATGCGCATGTGCACAGACCTGCTCGCGCAACAGGGAAAAGCCGAGCGCATTAAGAGCTTTCCATTTCCTCGTCAATACGCATTCTTCAGCGAGCTCTTCGTCATAATCTTCGTTTGCCTTCTGCCATTCGGATTGATCGGCGAATTTGCAAAGTTGGACGAGAACTGCGCCTGGCTAACCATCCCATTCTCTGTGCTCATATCATTTGTCTTCTACACGATGGAGCACGTTGGCGACACAAGTGAGAATCCCTTCGAAGGCAGTCTCAACGATGTGCCCATGACCGCTATCTGCAGGACAATCGAGATAGATCTGAAAGAGCTACTCGGAGAAAGTGATCTGCCGGCGCCCATCGAAGCCGTCGATTTCGTCCTTATGTAAAACCGACTGACAAAGAAATTGAAACAATCGTGCTCATGCCACACTCATATGCATCGAACACAATGTGAGTATCGGCAGTGGAGATGCTCTTATACGACTACTGAAGCCGATACCCGAAATCGGTAAACTTTCGAAAACATGGCTAGCGCATAGTCTCGCTGCTATTGTTTTTCTAACTAGAGCGACTACAATTCTCACCACGTTGGCTCCGATTCTTACAGGAGGCACATATGGCTGGACGAACAACTCTCGCCTACTTGCTGTTGCTATGCACACTTAGCAGTCCCGCGATGGGGCAAACATCGCCACTCGATGAGGCACGCGAGGCAATCAAGAAAAAAGACTATGCTTCGGCCGTCAGGCGCCTTAAAAGCGAAGAAACATCAGGCAGCTTGGAAGCGCGAGATATTCTATCGGGTTTATATTTTCGAGGACGTGGAGTAGAACAGGATTACGTTGAATGCTGCCGACTGCTCGAGCAATCAGTAAAACTCAACTACGCGCCTGCAATGGTTAAGCTCGGCTACATGTACGAAAGTGGCCTCGGCGTGAAAAAAGACTCAACACACGCGTTCGCTTTGTACAAACGAGCCGCTCAACTTGGCTCACCAAGAGCCCAGTATCAAATTGCCAATAACTATTTTCATGGGATCTCACAGGCGCGCAATCCGCGAAAAGCTGTTGCTCCTCTGAAAAAGGCTGTGGAAGCCGGTGATCACGACGCGGAATACTTGCTTGGCTATATGTATCTCAAAGGTGAAGGTGTCCCAAAGAATCAAGACAAGTCCGACGCGCTTTTGCAACGAGCTTCTGCAGGCGGACAATCAGAGGCCAAGAAATTATTGGGAGAAACAAAATATCTTCTCGGTCGTAAATACGAGTATGGCGAAGGCGTCGAAAAAGATCCCAAAATCGCATATCGCTTCTTCAATGAAGCAGCAACGCTAGATCATCCGCACGCAATGAACCACCTCGGCGTCATGTACTCAAAAGGAATTGCCGTCGTAAGAGATGATGAGCACGCGATTCAGCTCTATCGCAAAGGAGCAGAATTAGGTTGCCCGTACGCCAAAAGTAATCTCGCCGAAAGATACTATCTTGGTGCCGGCGTTGCGCAAGATAAGGAGCAGGCCTTACATCTCTACAAAGAAGCAGCCGAAGCGGGCGATAAAGCAGCGCGCGGAAAAATGGACAACTTACAAAGCGAACTCCGCGGAGGAAAGCGTTCGCCAGAGGTAACACCATAGCCGTACTGATATACTCAGTGCATGTTCAAGAATCTCTTTCGTCAAAAAAATCAGTCAGGCACCGTCAGCCACATCGCCATGTTCGAGAAAATCGAACAACTTCTCGGCGAGGCGGCCGAGCTTGCAAATTCCAACATAACGGATCATTTGCTCAAGATTCAAATTCGCTCCGACAACACGGAAGAAAGTCGCAATAAGACTAGCTCCGAGCGCCGAGCATTGCTAGCCAACGCAGAAAGAGCTCTGTCGCTCAGAGCGACGGGCGGCTCAGTGGAAATCTACCTGATGCCGGCTGCACAGGCACTTCTGATCCCGGAGAGCGAATATCCAAGCCGAATTAAATTCAAGCTAGAGGAGAGCATTGTAGACGGAAAACCGGCATGGAAGCTCGACGATGCGGAAGTCGATGACGCCGTGCTTCGCCTGGTTGTCCTGGCATCGGTCAATGACTTACTCAGAGAGATCAAGTCCTTCGAGAAAGGTGAACTCAAGTTGTCAGTCGGCGAAGTCAGCCTGAGCAGCGCTGTTCGAGATCTCATAACGGATCGCAACAGGTTGAGTTCGCTTTTGATTCAAGAGCAGGAGCGCATTTATCGCAAGCTCTCGATGGAGCTCCATGATGATGTACTGGGTGACTTGATGTTGTTGTACAGAGATCTGGAGGCAGAACATGTAGACCTTGCCGAGGTTAAAACAGACCTTCTCGCCGCCATGCAAAAATTGAGAACCTTATGCAATGACTTGAGCTCACGCGAAGTCGAAGACTGGGGTTTTCGCAATGCGCTCACTGAGCTGTGCCAACGCAATGCTACCAGGAGCGGTATCACTATTCGGCTTGAAGGCGACAACTATCTACCCGAGCTGCCCAACGAGCTGTCGTTGCAAATTTACCGGATCGTTCAAGAATGCCTCAACAACGCTATGAAGCACGGGGACGGCTCGGAGATAAAAGTAAAAATCGCACAGCATGGCTCTGAAATACAGATAAGAACCGTGAGTTGCGGCTCGAAGCAGCCCTTCGAACTTTCCAATCAACAGACGAAACTAGGCTTGCGAATTATGCACGAGCGTGCTGAAATTATCTCGAGCCTCGGCTTCCCTGCGAGTCTGGACGTCGAAAGCGATGCGAAATTCTGGGTCATCACTTTATTCATCGATATCTCCAGAGCATGCAAACAGAGCTAGCCGAATCAACAATCGTCGACCAGCGATACACGATCGTCAAGCTTCTGGGATGCGGTCGGTCGGGGATGGTGTATTCGGCACGAGACTCGCAACTCGCGCGCAACGTCGCCTTGAAGGTCCTCAACAAAGCGTTATTGCAAGATAGTGACTTCGCCACCCGCTTTGTCCGGGAAGCTCGTGTCCTTGCCAGTATCGACCACAAAAATATTATGCGTTGCTTCGATCTTGTAGTGGAATCAGAAGCCGGAGCCTACCTGGTAACAGAACTCGTCAACGGGAAAAATCTGTTCGAGATTATCAAGCAACAGGGAAGACTCAATCTGGACGACGCTCTCGAAATCGTAATTCAGACGCTCGATGGAGCTGAAGCGCTAAGGCTCAAGCAGCTCGTACATCGCGACATCAAGCCGTCCAACATAATGATCGACTGGACAGACAATGCAAAGACAGCAAAAATCATCGACTTCGGACTGGTCGGCTTCGGCACGGCAGTGGGAGATCATGGGGATTTAAAAGTAACAAAACCGGACATGCTGCTCGGCACTCCGCCCTATATGAGCCCGGAGCAAATCCGAGGGCAGGAGCTCGATCACCGCTCCGACATTTTTTCAATCGGTTGCATGCTGTACAAATTGATTACAGGTGAAACACCAGTCAGCGGAGAGACCTCCTTCGAGACAATGGTACAGCAACTCACCCGTAACCCAAAACCTCTTTCGTCCTTCGTCAAAGATCTCCCCGAAGGACTCCAGGAAGTCGTCGCTAAGGCTTTGGCAAAAGACCGAGATCAGCGCTATGCGACCGCAACACAGTTCAAAGAAGCTCTTTCTGAAATCAAGGGACGACTAAGCCTAAAGGCAGTAGATCAATCAATCTGCCGCATCTGCGGTCGCCCCAGAAGAAGCAGCGTTTCCAACGCTTCAATCACCGGTTGGATATTCTCCTGCGCCTGTCAGGCAAGCGCACCCGACGATCTGCCACCAATTTGCGCTGATTGCGGGAAGACAATTGTCGATCGGACTACAGGCACTCTGACTCAGTGGCTGTTCAAATCCAACCACTGTTCATGCGATTTCCCAAAACCCAAAGCACTGCCGATGAGCAGCTCTATTTTAGAGCAGGAACAACAGATCGAGCTCGCAGAAGAGGTAGGCAACCATCAATCAAAGTCCGCCGAAGATCGCGAATCACCTTCGTCTAAACCTCCCTACGTTCTTCTCGCCCTCGCGATAGCCATCTTGGTCGGTGTGTTCTGTCTTTCCCTGTCAGTTACAGGTGAAAAGCAGGAAGCACCAAAAACACCGAAAACAGCAATCACCCTGGACTCTCCAAAAGGCGATTCAGTGGGGATGTTGTTAAACAACTACGAAGTCATTCCGCTGCATATCTTCGTTGACAAAGACGGGCTCTGGGAGACCCAGGGAATTGAGCTCAACAACGCAGAGCTCGTCAGCATAAAGGAGCAGGTCGAGGCTTTTGCTCCCATGAAAGCAGCTCGTAAAGCCAATAAAATCCTAAGAGGTAGGTTGAAACTGAATAAATGCCTGATCAATGGTAACGGCGGATTGGAGGTCTTGAAGGATCTTAATTTGGTCAGACTGGAGCTCTCGAATACGTACGTAGATGATTCAGCGATTGACACACTCAGCCAGTTTCCATTGCTACGAGACCTCAGCATACGCAAAGTAGACAACCTCACAGAGCGGGTCGGCGAAAAGCTCATCAAGCTCGAGCAACTGCACACTTTGCGCATCTCCGGGCGCGGGATCACCCATAACACGGTCGCCGACATTTGCATGATACCATTGCTAGATGAGCTGGAGATAGGCGAATTCACAATCAGCAAACAAGATATCGAAAATTTCAAAAAATGCAAAAACCTACAGATAGTAGGATTCGAGCAGTGCCAAATCGATTCCGACGTCTATCCGCAATTAGCTTCGATGAAACATTTGAAAGAGCTGAGAATCATCGAAACCAAAGTCACCAACAAAGAAATCGACGGACTCGCAAAACTCAAGAATCTGACTAAGCTTACGTTTATTCTTTGTCCAGGCCTGACGGAACAGATGTTTCAAAATCTGCGAAAACAACTGCCCAATACCCAATTGGTCAATCACGACAAAACCTTGGCATCGACAATGTAGTACTACTTCTGGTACCAAACCAGGCCAAGCAACCCGCTCAGGACTCCGCATATAAGACCATAAGACCAGAGCGGCAAATGGCTCAAGTATGGGAAGAATTCCACCTTCTCGGACTTACCGCCAAACCAGCCGCTGTGCCTCACATAAACGGTCATAAAGATATTCCATAGGCAGGCAAGATTCTGTACTGATGTTTACTCGCAAACGCCCCCTGCACCCCAGGGTTCGGAGGGGAAAAGAGTAGCTATCGGGCACCGCTGCAGTTCCATGCGGAGGCCGAGTGCCTACTGCAGTTCACGCGCACCGCTGTGATAAATTTCAACTTAGCTGTTTTCATTTATGTTTTTCTAACAGTGGCTTTCCAGATGAATGCGTCTCTGATCTCGCCTGCTCGACAATAAATGACCCGTTTGGGTGAGTTTGGATTTCGATCGAGTCAGAATAGCTGCTGTACAGAGACAAACACGCCAGGCCGACTCTCAGGAATCTCATGAAATCCACCAATCGCCTGCGGTACAACGATTGAGTAGTGGTATATTAGACTTAGTTATGCTGAGTCAACCCACCTCCAACTCGTACTTGATTTCAGCGATTTTCTTGTCCAGTTCTTGCAGCGCATTTAAAGATAGTTCAATCTGCTCAGCCAGCTTTTCGCGGGCAGCCTCAAGGTCCTTCAATTGAGATCTAATATCATCCGTCACAGTTGGTCGCTCCGAGCATCACACACACCACTGGTTACTAAAAAAATAGATCAAATCGCAATTCTTTTGAAGCACTTTTTCGGCATCTAAAATCGAATTTTACAAAGCAGCTTTCCGCGAATGAGGAGGCCTTAAGTGCTAGACGATTCTGCAAACTCAACTGAAATAGCGATACTCGAACGAGTGCTACAGCAGCGAACCAGAGAGCGCGATGACGTTCAACTGCGCCTGGTCGAGAGCGATAAGGCACTTGCCTCATCTCAGGCAGCGTTGAAGCAAACAGCTCGGCAAAATGAAGCACGGTCCGGTGAATTGATCATGAATAGTGCATTGCTTGAAGCCAAAGAGCTGGAGCTCGCACAAAACGCGGCCAATCTTGCGGTGTCTGCAATAGAACTTTCTCGAAAAACGACGGAATTGTACGAATCGAATAAGTTTTTGGCCAACAAAACAGCACAGCTCGAAGCCGCCAACGAGGAATTGCACAGAGTAATGCAGCTACGGGAAGATTTCGTGGCCGCGTTAACGCATGACCTCAAAAATCCAATCACAGGTACAACACGAGTGCTGGAGCATTTGCTCACAACACCGGAGTTGAGTGACCACTACAGACAAGCCGTAAAGACTGTTATAGACTCAAACAAGGGCATGCTACGAATGATTAGCAATATGCTGGACATCTATAAACATGAAGCCGGAGCCATAATACCTGTCATAGAACAAGTGAACATTCCCGATCTTCTCCGAAATTGCATTTCCGAATTCTCGTTTGTCATAGCGGAGAAGAACTTGGATCTGCAGCAGAATATCGGAGAGCCAATTAGTTCCATTCCCGCGGATAGGATACTTGTTAAAAGGGTCATGAGCAACTTGCTCGACAATGCCATCAAGTTTTCACCAAGAGGAGGAAAGGTTGTGGTTGGTTGCGAGGAGAGCGACAAAGAAGTAGTGATCTCTGTTTTGGACTCTGGCACAGGTTTGAACGATCTGCAGCGTCGCTCAATATTTCTAAGGTATTGGCAAACAAAGGAGGGGCGAGACAAAGAAATTGGTACGGGTCTGGGGCTCTTCATATCGAGACAGTTTGTAGAACTTCTCGGGGGTCGCATAGAATGTGACAGTCCGCCAGGTAATGGAGCGAAATTTACGATACGTCTGCCTCGACCGGAAAGTGCTTAGGTCAGACTACGCATCAATTAGGAGACATGGTTTCTCACGGCTGCACACCGAAAAGGAACACTTCATGGTATTAAATGTGATGTTAGTCGAAGATCAATCTTTATTGCGACTCGGAATTGAGTTAGCACTATCCAGCACATCTGAGATTTCAATAGTTTGCAAAGCAGAGAATGGTAAGCAAGCTGTGGAGATGTACACCTCAAGCCCAACTGACGTGGTCCTTATGGACATTAAGATGCCAATCTTGGATGGACTAGCTGCCTCTCGTGCGATTCGCAATTTTGACAAAAACGCCAAAATAATTTTTCTCACAAACAATGAGTCAATCGCCGATGTGTTTGAAGCATTTTCAATTGGAGCCAGCGGATACTGCCTCAAGGATATCGATGCGAAAATGTTGATTCAACACATTCAGACAGCTGCAAGTGGCGGTCTGGCGATCGACAGTCGAATTGCCGAAAATATTCTTCGATATCTTATGTCAAAACAAGCGATGCCGGATCAGAAAAGCACGCAACCATTTACCTCCAAACTAACGAACAAAGATGCTCAGGTACTAAACCAATTAGTCAATGGGGCAATTAGCGAAAACGCTCTCACGATTGATACTAAACTCAGTATCATAAATATTCTTAGCAAAGTATGCGCACTAAGTCCTTTATCGAGCATTAGTCCAAATTTTGTTGACATTGGCGAGGACTCATTGTCCAGGTCTTATGAATTTCTCCAGGTTCTTGGAAAAGGCGGGATGGGGACGGTGTTCAAAGCCAGAAAAAAAGACAGTGGACAAGTTTTTGCAGTGAAGATGTTGAGTTATGACAGCAGTCAATTTGCGATAGAAAGGTTTGTTCGAGAGGCGGCAGTATTGAGCAAACTCTCACATCGCTCCATCGTTGGAGTTCATGATTTTCACATAGATAGCGAAGGGTTTGCGTGTATCGTCATGGAATTCGCGGACGGTCCAAACCTCTCCGATGTTCTTGATTGCGGCGGAGCAATTATTGAAAAAGAGGCTGTACCGATTTTCTGGCAGTGCGCTGAAGCACTTCTGTATGTCCATTCTGCAGGCGTCATACATCGAGACATCAAACCTAGCAATATTATTCTGTGCAACGAAGAAAATATACTGGTTCCAAAGATTGTCGACTTCGGCCTGGCGAAGAACAAGAATCCCTTAGGGGCAGACGAGCGACTAACACTGCAGGGAGAGATATTTGGCAGTCCGCTTTACATGAGCCCGGAGCAGATAAGAGGCGGCGCCACAACCGAGTCCACAGATATCTATTCTCTTGGATGCGTGATGTTCGAGGTATTGACTGGTGTGCCACCCTTTATGGGGTCGAGCCCAACAGACACTATGGCGATGCATTTACGCGACCCGGTTCCAAACTTGTCAGCACTGGTGTCGCGAAAACTCTCCATTTCCGAGCCGCTCCAACAGGTAATCGAGAAATGCCTCGCGAAAGATCCAGAGGATCGCTTTCCTTGTGCCAAGTCACTAGCCAGTGAACTTTGTCACATCAATGCATTGCTATCTCGAGCCTTAGTTTAAGCATCACATGTAGTTCCAATTTATCATTCCGGCAATCGCACGGCTGGCCAAGATCTACTGTTGAGCACCTAATTGTTTCTCACATAAACATTGATCTCGGCACCGCTAACCAAAAATCTGTTGATGTGACGATACTGCTTCGACATCGTCTCGCAAGTCTCGTATAGTTTTCGAAATCCACTTCGTTTACCATGTCGCCACCAGCGCTCCATTTGCATCAAATCTTTTTCAGATAACTTTTGCAAAATGAGAACAGCCGGTCTCTTATCAATCAATAGCTTGGTTTCGGATTCAGCGAACTCATCAGATGTAATGTCGATGTTGAGTCCAGAAGAGCGAGTTGCACACTTGCGATCGGTCAAGCCATAAAGAAGAGAGAAGTCAGGAAACGTAAAAATACAGTCGTCGGGCCCACAATTGTCATTGATAGTTTTCACAGTGGTATCAATGAATGTCACTGTTTCTCGAGGCAAGGTAAATCCTCGCATTCGAGGCACAGACGAAGACACATCGGCATATCTCACACTGCCCTCTCCCACTCCGCCAAACAAGAAGGGCGTAATTGCTTTGCCGAAGGTGACAGCAGCAATTGTAATTAGCGCAATCGCGTAGAGAATTCGGCGGAGCAAGCCGCCTGCAGTGTCTAGCAGCAGCGCCGAGGCAAAGGCCAGACCAGGCACTACCATCGGTTCATAAGCTGGTGACGACAAGGATATAAAGAATGCAAGTGCAGTTGATAGAGCCGCAAGCAGAAAGAACTGTGCTTCACGCTCCGACCACGGACTCGCCCGTCGCGCTAATCCAACGAGATACACGATTGGTAGGAATGAGGCAAAGTAGATAAACGTAATCTGAATGGTTTTCGGAATAACCCAGCAGACCGATACTAAATCTAGCCGCCCGAGAGCGACACCAATAGCGATACCACCAAAGCTCAGCACTCCGACCGGAATCAAGTTCGACGGGTCACCATCATCGCGCGCCTTACCTTGCCGCTGCGCCGACTTCCAGATAGCGTTTTCCGAGATTATCGCTGCCACCAGCGCAGAAAGTGCCTGCACCCACCACAACCCCAGGTACTCGATCTGATGCTGCAGAATATTGCCCTTCGCCTGCGGAGCCTTGATTAGCGCCTCTGTAAGGAATTGATTCAGTGCCCCAAAAGAGTTTATCCAGACAAGTCCAGCCGCAGCTACGCTAAGCGTTCCAGCAATAAATCCAGGCAAAAAGTAACGGACGCGACCAGGAATCTTGAGTCGGAAGTAACCAATGGTGATAGCAACTGGCAAAAATCCAACCACACCCGCGCCTATGTTTTGTTTAAACAATAGTGCAATGCCGGCGCAAACCCCTGCCAGTACTGAGAGAATCGCGACAACTTGATTAGGTCGCTCTTTGTCTATCGAATAACTTGCAGCCAGTCCGGCACCAACAGCAAACAGAATCGCGTCGAAGTTGGGAGAGTCAATCATTTCGGCGCAGTCGCCGCAGGCGACCAGCATACACACAATAACCGAAAGGCACGCATCTTTCACGCGAAAAAGGCGCGCTATCCAGAAGAAGGTGACAAGAGCCAGCACGATGCGTATGTAAACTCCCATCATTCTGAGAACGATATAGTTGTCGCCAAACAAGGCAATTGTGGACGCACTCTTGAGAATGCTCAATCCAGTTATGTGACAGAAGTAGTCGCGATACGGCATCAGTCCTTGCAAGAACCAGAGACCGGGTAAGTAGGTACCGCAACCCGGCAAAATTCAAGCAAAAAGACAACAAAAAACAAAGAAGCGCAACGGCAACCACAAGCGCGCCTATCCACATCTGTTTATCAGCATATCCAGCTTTGCTTTCAATGTCGGACATCTGCAACAAACATTCCTAATGCAACTAAATCCGGTGCTTGGACTGTAGGCGATCAGTCTTCGATCGTATAGCCTCTTCCGATAATTGTTTTAATTATCGGCGGCTGTTCGTCGCGATCGATTTTTTTCCTGAGTCGAGCCAGGCACTGCCGGAGCGCGTCTGGTGTCGACTCGGATTCAGCCTTCCAGACATGGTCCAGCAAGGCGTCCACAGAGAATACCTGATTCTTGTGCCGCATCAGAAATTCCAAAAGAGAGAACTCCTTCGGCAGGAGGCGAACTTCTTTATCGTCCAGGCAGACCTTGAAAGATTCCGTATCCAACGTGAGATATCTTACCTGCAAGACATTGGACGTCATCATGCGCGAAGCTCGCCGCAACAATGCCCGCACCCTAGCGGTCAGCTCGACCTGGTGGAAAGGTTTCGTCAAATAGTCATCAGCTCCGGAGTCCAATCCAACCTGTTTTTCACTAACATCTAGACGTCCAGTCAGCATCAAAATCGGAATCGTACCGCCTGAATCGCGGTACATCTGGCACATTTCCGGTCCATTGAGGTTGGGCAGATTCCAGTCGACAAGGGCGAGGTCATATTTGTACAGCTTCAGCCGATCGAGACCTTCCTGGCCGTCGCTAACGCACTCTACAGTGTGGTGCTCGACGCCGAGGACTTCGGCAATCATGTAAGCCATGTTCGTGTCGTCCTCAACGACAAGAATTTTTGCCATCCCCGCGCCTTTCCTCTGAGCAAAACTCTCAGTGGCGATTATACCCGGCGATGGCAAAAACTTATATGCCTGTGGTGGCGGCCCACTGGCACATGCGCTTCTGCAGAACATGCATTTCAGATCGTCGGATGCTCCTGCAAGCTACCGTTTCTGTTTATCGAGACTCGGAAGGTCGAGCTTTCTCGCGTCTTTTGCAAGAGCAAAGCGCCGATGCAAGTCGGCTGTGAGCAGTCGTAGTTCCGGAAGATCCGGATTGTTCGGAGCAAGTCGTTCTGCCAGGTCTATGCAGTCGGAAATTGTGCTGTGAGGACCTTCATTGTCTTGGTTGCAGCCATTCAACTGCAATTCGAGACCCTCGAAGTCCTCCATCTCGACTCGTATAGAGCCCAACGCGAGCGATGCGGTAACCCGATCGCGAAGATACTTCGCAGCAACCTCTTTGAGTTGGGGATTTTCGCTTTCCAATGCTTCTGGCGCTGTGCGCCTGATCTTTTCACCCAACACGGCATCGAAGGTCTTGTAATACAGGATATCCTGGTTGAATTCGATTCCATTTGATGTTTTTCCAGTTTTTCTGAACTCAACCAACTCATTGACGGCTAAAGCGATCTCATGTTTTCCCAAGATCTCACCGATTACTACAGCGACCTCAGACTCTTTCTGATTCAATGCAGCAATCTCGTCAGCCGTAAGCACAGATCCTTTGATGGTGCTGCCCAGCAACCCCTGGGCACACTCTGCCGAAGTTTTGAAAGAGTCCCTCGCCATCTGCAGAACGGCCAGTGCATCACCGCCCAGGTCGAGACCAGCGTTAGGCATGATGTACTTTGGTTCTGGTTGTGAACGTAGACGAGTGCCACGCCCCACTCTAGTCTCGCCGACCGCGGTGGCAAGCACCGCACGGTTGCGCATCGAAAGATATTTTTCTTCTGGCGACATCGCTGGTAGTTTTTTCTCATAGTCGATCAGGTGTTGGGCCAGGTCACTTTCGACCATTAATTCGTTTTTTTGAGCTAAACTTTTGAGAGCATCGATGGCTCCTTGCAGAGAGTCAGATGTTCGCTTCGCACCATAGGCTTATTGAACAAAGTGCAGAACTCGGTGGTGCCGACAGAGAAGAGTTTCTTTCAGCAAGGACGGTTTAGTTGTCCCGAAGGCTTGCCCCTCTCAACGTGGTATCGCTTGTTTCGATAAAGGGACAAAACGGCTTGCCGTGCACTCCTGGGAGACCGGTTTTGAGAACGACCTTCCCGAAAGTACCCAATAGCGCTCCGGCTTCACGATAACGTGAAGCCGGAGCACCTACTATCATGTCGGTACGTTTCAAAACCTTCTCAGTTAGTAGCCTAACTGCACAGAACCTTAAGCAGCAACTCCGGGTAAGCAAATGGATCGTCGAGTTCCTCAGGATTCGAAAGCTCCCACTTGCTTCGCTCAGAACGAATCACATCCATGTGCTCGTACAACTGTCTCAGTCTTCGGAGATCCCGATACTCTTCGTCCAGCCGCTCGTCGCGAAGCAGCTCGCTATAGCGGCGTAGCATGTGATAGAACCAGATGATGTGCGGACTGGAGCGCGCCGTCAATTTGTCAGCCTTCAGCGCGAGCGCGTAAAGCTTGATTGAACGCTCGTAGCTGCGAATGGCGTCGCCAAAGTCGGATACTGCTTCCAGAATCTGCGCCTTGTAGCTGTTGAGCCAGGCGTCCTTCAAGAGCAGATCGGCTTTTTTCCAAAGATCAGAGTTGTCTTCGAGCTGGAAGATCAAAGAATCAGCCTGTTCCAACCGCTTCTCCAGAAGGATAGCGTTGCACGGTGCTGATGAAGGATTGGGCGGCAGGTCGACGACCCGCTTCATTGCCACGTCCATGACTGTTACGCCAAGATCGTCAATCGATAGGCTCAATGGAATTGCCAGTCCATCAACTACTGCTCCTAGCTTTTCAATGAATCTAATTGGCTCGCGTCCTCGTACTTCCATACTCCGTGCCATTTCCAACGTGAGTGTTCCATGTGCCGATGGAACAAAGCTCGTGCTCATGCGAGTCTCAGGTACATTTGATGTACTCATAGTGCTGTCTGCCTCCGCCATTCGAACAAAATCGCCTTCTTGGCAACTATAATAAGCAGGGTTTATAACATTCGTGTGACACACAACAATAATTACGCGAGCGCCAGGCCACCCAGAGGGTCACCTGGCAATCGCTTACTTTCGTACTTCCTTTGCCTTGTAGTTCTACCGGAAAATAGTTGCAGGTTTGTTGAATTCACTGGCAATAGATGCCCGGAGAAGGGTTCAAGCCAGGTCTGGTCAAACGCGCCGCCACTGGAGGTCGCCGGACAGCATGTCAAGCCCCCGCCCAGACGGACCTCAAACCCAAAATTTCAGAGTGTTTCCCGATATCGGAAAACACTCTACGACAGGTGTAAACCTCCGTCGGAATTGACTTTGCGAACCCTTGACGAAATCAATTGATTTCGCCAAGGAGTGAAAAAAGCCAAAGTTTTCGGAATACGCAATTCGAGCTTCTGTAGACGATAAGCCCAGGTTTTGTTATCGGTGCGTTTTCGGCTGAATCTTGCAAGACCTTGAAACGGAAGCGGACTCAGCAAACCTTTCCGCCAGCGGCGTAAATGTAGGAGATAACAAACCATCGACCTTTGCCAAAAAACCCCCAAATGGACACTAGCCTGCTTTCACATTCCGTGAAAATCAGGCTAATGACTTTAACCACGCTGGGAGGAAATTCTTCTGGAGTTTCGATTGCTTTATGCGGTCTGCGTTCGTTCCAGTGCAATTAGAATACCTTTGAATTATGTCAAAAAAATCACACGGCAAAATTTCCTACCGATAGTAAAACAAGTCGGGAAATGCGCACACGGTAACTCTTTTGCCGACCGATATCCGAGATTTCCAGATTAAAAGGGAAAAAATTGTGCAGATCTGACAGGTTAAATCGATTTTTTTGTAGATTCATAAGTGGTGGCAACTCCACCATAACGAGCCGAATCACAGTAATTGGCTCATACGCCAACCTCCCTGACGGCGCCAACAAGGCCCCGCAGAACTGCAGACCCAATCCATTTATACGGACAAAAGGTCCTCTTTATATGGATGCATCGACCAACATATTTGTATGGATTGCCGCAATGCCATATCGCACAGTCTTAACCCGACCACGGGGGCGGTTCTATCAGAGCCGCCCCATCCCATTACGGAGCCAATCTATCGCGCTCCTGGATAAGCTCCGCCACTATGCTGATCGCAATCTCTTGCGGATGATTATTACCAATTGCCAGTCCAATCGGGCAGCGAAACAGCTTCTTATACTCTGACGGCAACCCTGCTTCGTCTATGTCTTGCATTAAACGCGCGGCCTTAGCTTTGCTACCAATTACCCCAAGATAGGGAAATTTTCTCGACGTCCACTGTCGCAAGATTTCCAGCAGTATCGGCTTGTCCGACGTATGCCCCATGGTCATCAGAGTTATGAATGCATTGTCCGGTAGATCAGCCACGACCGATGGCAAATCATCAGCATAAGCCTTTTTCAGCTTCGCGGACTCAGGCAGGCGTTCAAGCCATTCCGGGCGCGTGTCGAAGCAGGTCACGCGACAATCGAGGTTGACGAGCAAACCAATAAGGGCATTGCTGCAGTGCCCTGCCCCGAAGACGACAATATTCCAGAGATTGGTGTTGAAGACCTCGAAATACAGTTTGACCGAACCTCCACAAGTCATTCCAATGTCTTTGTTGAGACTCCAGTTGACGAACTTTGTTTTTGCATCACCAACCCGGATAATTTCGTCGGTCTGCCCGCTATCTGTCTCACTGGAAGAATCTCCACTAGCTATTCGACCTGTTCGCAAGAAGATCTGGGCTTCTTCAATGGCGCGCTTTTCCACTTTACCACCACCAACGGTGCCAAAATAAAGCCCCTCATTCGTGACCAACATTTTGCTGCCCGCATTCTGCGGAACACTGCCAATCGAGTCGACGATCGTTACGGATACGAACGGCACATTGCCTGTCAACAACTCTTGCAGCTTGTCGAAGAACTCATGCACGACTAAAATCTCGGTTTCATCATTGCGCCGGTTGTCGCGGTCTCCCGCTCGAGCGCTGTTTTTTTCCATTCCGCGCGCCCAGCGCGTTTCCATTTCCGGCAACGCCATCGTATCCAACCGCCACAGATTCGCTAATCGGTCGTAGCGAACCGTGCTTAATCGTCGGTATGTCCAGACCACCGATACTTCTGTAATGCGCACCGTTAGCGCCTTCACCGCGCCAGCTCGTAGCACCCCGGCCATCTTTGCTCAGTTGATCCTGATTTTCGTAATAGGTGACCCGCCCAAGTATCTCTTCATTCGTAGCAGGTGCAGAAAGACAAGGCAACTCATCGCCGGAAATGAATGAAAGCGCATGCTTCACAGCCGTCCAAACAGAAATAGCGAGCAGCAACGGCGGTTCGCCCACAGCCTTGGTTCCCCGCACATTGGGCGTATTGTAGTTATCAATGACATCGACGTGGAAAGCATCAGGCAAATCTTGAATGTTGGGAATCTTGTACGTTGTCGGAGAATAATTGAGCAGATGGCCCTTATCGGTGTACTTCAGCTCTTCGTTGGTGAGCCAACCCATGCCTTGAATGAATGCACCGACAATCTGGCCGCGATTGATTCCTGGATTGATAGATTTGCCGACATCCATGAGAATGTCGATCCGGTCTACCTTCATATCACCCGTGAATTTGTCGATTGTCACTTCCGATACGGCGCAGCCCATCGTAAAGTACAGGAAAGGTGACCCCTTTCCAGCCAACCAATCAAACTCTATCCCTTTGGTGGCATAAAACCCACGCTCGCCAAGGCTTACACGGGAGCGGTAAGCAAGACCGACCAGTTCTTTGAAGGTCATCTTCGCGTCGGGGCGCCGCTCATCATATACGATACCATTGTCGAACTTGATCCCATCAGGATAAGCTCCAATGCCGGGAGTCGTTGAGGCTATATGCCTGGCCGCGACTTCTCGAAGGTTGCTTTTGATTTTGCGACAGGCATTCACGGCTGCACTGCCATTGAGATCGGTAGCGGCTGATGCAGCAGTCGCCGACGTATTGTTATTTTTCTCTGTAGATGTGGCCATCACGATGACATCGCCTGGATCGATTCCGAGCTCGTCGGCAACAAGCATTTTGATGTTTGTGTTGACCCCCTGCCCCATCTCGGTTGCACCGGTGGACACTTGCACGGTCCCATCTAGATAGACGTTGACCAGTGCATTGGCCTGATTCAACATGGTGTTGGTGAATGAAATTCCAAACTTGATCGCCGTAATCGAAATCCCCTTGAGGTGGGTCTCGGAGCCGGAGTTAAACTCCTCTACTTTGCTGAGGCGCTCACGGAATTGCGATGTCTTCTCAATCTGATCGAACAACTTCGGCAAATTGTTATTCCGCACAATCTGCCCGTACGGAGTCGTATTGCGCTCCTCGATACCATAGACGTTGCGGCGCCGCACATCGAGCGACGGAAGACCCAAATAGGCTGCAATCTCTTCCTGGATACACTCCATTGTTATTACACCCTGAGGACCGCCGAAGCCGCGGAAAGCCGTATTGGGAGGGAGATTGGTTCTGCAGATTCGTCCTTTCAGCTCAGCATTGGCTACAAAGTAGGCATTGTCCACGTGAGTGATCGCGCGTCCTAGCACCGCGATGGACAGGTCATTGTAGGCGCCACCATCAGCGAAGAAGTGCACCTGCAATGCCGTTATAACGCCATTGTCGTCAAAGGCTACTTTGTAGTCGTTTTGAAACGGATGGCGCTTGCCGGTGTAGCGCATATCATCGTCTTTGATATAAATCATTCTTGCCGGACGTTTGGTTTTGTGTGCCACCAGCGCCGCCATCACTCCCGGATGTGTAGCCTGGCTCTCTTTGCCACCGAACCCGCCGCCCATGCGCTTAGTAACGCAGACGACTTGATTTTGTTGCAATCCCAAGATATGAGCTGCAGTATGCTGAATCTCACTCGGCGCCTGGGTTGATGAGTGCACCACTATCTGATCGTTTTCACCTGGAATAGCCAAACACGCCTGCGATTCGAGATAGAAATGATCGGCACCGCCGACTACGAGCGTGCCTTCAATCGTATGCTTTGCTGATTTGAACGCCGATTCGACATCACCACATTTGACGGCATACTCTCTATCAAGAAAGAGCTGGCGCTCGCGCGCCTCATTGACGGTGAGCGTCGGAGTGAGCTCGTCCATCTCGATCTTGATCGCCTTCTTCGCTTTAGCAAGGGCCGCCTTAGTCTCCGCGGCGATTACAACAACAGGCTCACCGACGAACATCGCTTCATCTTCGACCAGCAGAGGTTCATCCTGAATTATCGGTCCCAATCGGTTGTGAGCCAAATCCTCATGTGTAAAAAGCCCAACGACACCAGGTATTTCACGCGCAGCAGTGAGGTCTATCGATTTGAGCTTGCCATGCGCGTAGGGGCTACCGACGAAATCCACGAACAATTCATTGCGCATGAGCGGCATGTCGTCAATGTAGATAGACTCGCCTGAGACATGACCAGAAGCGGAATCGTGGGGAATGTCTTTACCGATTACCGACATACAAGCTCCCTCTCTTTCGTCTCATGGTAGAACTTGATGAATATGTTTTCCGCAAGCGTGAGCCGATAGTCTCGACTGCCTCTGACGTCTGAGATGGGTTCCACTTCCTGCCTGGCTAGCCGACCGGCCTGCCGACAAGTGTCCAGCGTCAACTCTTTCCCAGCCAGGAATTGCTCTACCTTCGGAAGCCGCATAACGACTGCAGCTACACCTCCGTAGGCGACAGCAGCCGACTTGATTTTACCTTTATCGAGCGTAATCCGAATCGCCGCGGTGAACGCCGAGATGTCGAGATGTTGTCGCCTCGATACTTTATAGAGCTTGACCAACTCGTCTGCCTTGGGTAGGGGAACAATGACCTTCGTAATCAGTTCGTCCGCCTGGAGAGCCAATTTCTTGTACCCGGTGTAAAACTGCGCCATCTTGATTCGGCGCGTCCCATTGATGCCCGACACCTCAATCTCAGCATCCATAGCGAACAAGAACGGCGGAGTATCAGCAATAGGCGAGGCATTTGCAATATTTCCGGCGAGCGTACCGGCGTGCCGAATCTGCGGAGAACCGAACACCCACAGTATGTACTTGAGTTCGTCGTTGAGTTCGCTGATGCTCGCTTCAAGCTCTCCCAGTGTGACGCGAGCCCCGACTTCGAGTACCGTGCGCCCTTCGCTGTCAGTCGACCGTACGATATCCGACAACCCCGCAAGATTGCTGACGGACATCACAAAATCTGGCACCAGCCCGCGCTTGTTCATGTTAACAGAAACATCAGTGCCACCAGATATGATGACAGTTTTGGGATTGTCCGATCGGAATTTGCAGGCTTCGGATACCGAGGAGGGAACCAAAACCTCCTTGCCGCCTGCCTTGAGATGAATGGTTTCACCGATCTGCTGCGTGAAGTTTTTAACAATCTCTGCGTCTGGATACAATTTGTCGATTGACTGCCAGGCCGACAGGTCGACGGAAAGACCAGCCTTCACAATGGCTTCGTAACCGGTACACCTACATAGATTGCCGGTCAGACCGTCTTTGATCTGGCACGCGCTCTTCAACTCACCGTCGTCGAACATGGCGCACATAGCGACGACGAACCCAGGCGTGCAATAGCCGCACTGCGCGCCGTGACACTGAACCATCGCCTCCTGGACGGGATTCAACTGACCGTTGAGCTTGAGCCCTTCAATGGTCACGATGTGCCTGCAGTCCAACTGGAATAGGTATTGGATGCAGCCATTGAGCGGCTTATACGCGAGCGCGCCGTCCTCCATTCTCCCCAACATGACTGTGCACGCGCCGCAATCGCCCTCAGCACAAACAACTTTGGTGCCGCACAACCCGAGCTCGTAACGGAGATAATCCGTCAGCGGCATGAATGCCTTCTCGCCGACAACCTTATGCTGACGACCGTTAATGTACAAAAGAATGTAGTCTCTCATCCCGCCCAACCGCTTCAAGCACGGAACCGCCAAACCGCCTATATTGGCTAGACATATGATACCTGGCCGTGCCTATTAATCCAACGAGAATCGCCAGAATTAGCGGCAATTCACCAAGCGGCGGAGAAGAAATGTGGTACTCCTCAAAAACAAAGCCTCCCCACTTGCTTGAATACTCAAACTAGAAAGGCAGAGCCTCAGTAACCCTTTGTTTTTGGCTGGCTTTACAACTATAGATGCTTCCTCAACTGATTCGAGATATCGTCGATAACTTCCACATCGGCGGAATGATAGGAGCGGCGCTCAATAACATCAAATCGCAGCAAAAATGCGCACCATCGACCAAAAGACCTACTCATCGCTCGGCTATTTGCTCGACGGAAGCAACAGCGACTCCGACTCTGGATCATAGTCAAACGGCTCCGGAACTACGAACGCAGTATGCAAAATCGCAGTCGCATCGCAGATGTTGCGATCTACGATATGCAATCGCGCCAACCGAGTCAGTAGTTTCGACGAGTCATCTCTCGTCTGACGGAAAGGGCAAGCACTCTCTGCAAGGCCGATTTAGCATCCGAAAGCTCCTCGGGCAGCTTCGCTGCGTCGGCAATGGTCTATCGTAGCAGTTGTTCCCAATGTTCCGCCAACAGTCAAACTCGATTTGCACAGATCGCTGTAGAAGAGCTTTTCTGCCAATTGGATGGATCGCAATTATGAATGTGGAGAAAATTGCGATCGATTATCTGTAGAGATCAGGAGCGAAAACATAGATGAATGAATAAGCAAAAAACATGCTGCTAAAGTCACATTCGACAAGAATTTTCCCAGACAATATTCCCGGCGCAATTTTCGATCTTCAAAGATCAGGAGTACTATCTTCGCCTGATACCGTCTGCAATGTCAGAAAAAATGCCTGGCACAACAACAGTTGCTCGTTAGAAAGATCAACAACGATACTTGTGCACAGTAAATTTCAACGCGACTGGATTACGCAGCAATACCGGATATGCGGCATTGTGGCGGACAACACGGCAAATGTTAGACATTGCTAATTCACAGCTACGACTGTAGGTTGAATTCATCACCTAATACCGCCTGCACAAGGAGAGCCTTACTATTTAAACAGACTGCAATGCACGCCTGCAACAACTGCAACAACACCACTCGTGGTGCCTTCGAGGAACTGGTCTCTGACATGAAAGGCGCCGACGCTCACGAACTTGTCGTGGGATTCGTGCAATGACGAACTGGAAGGGCTCGCAGCCCATATCTTGGATGCTGACTTGTGCGCTCTCTTGATTTCACAACATTACTAGGATGATGCGATGAACACGTCGACGCTGGAAGACGCCGACAAGCTGTTCGCCGAGGGGATGCTGTTGACCTGCGAATACAAGATCAGTCAGGCCCGGCGAAATTTTCGGCGATGCGCTTCAATCCGGCGGCAGCTCCTCGGTCGTACCCAGTGTACCGCCAGGGCGATCCAGATGCACGCCGAAACCATCCGCCAGAGCTACAAACAAAAGTACAGAGGTCTGTGCCGAACGCTGCTGCTTGAGGCGAAGGGGATGATGGAAGAGCAAGAGCACGTTATGAGGGACGAACTTGCCGACGTGCTGCACCAGCTCTCCGAGGTCAGCGATGGTGATTTTCACGACCCGCTCAGCGAGCCAAGCAAGCTGAAAAGGCGAGCGCTCAGCCTGGTGACGGGTGCATCCCTAGATGCCCCAGAGCGAGTCAAGCGCGACACCCAGCGCGGAGTGCGGTACCTACATCTCCATCACTCACTGTGGTGGGTGTCGTCGATGTACGGTAAAGACAGTCTTCGCCTGGCGAACAGCTACCTGAAGGTCGCGGATGACGTCAGCAGCAGAGCGGTCTTACCGGAACCCGCGTGGCTCCATGTTCTGGTGAACCTGTACGGCAAGGCGCTCGAGATCCTGGTGAGAAAGCTCGGTCTCAACCATATGGATGTGGCAGAGACTCGTTCGAAACTGGCCGTCGTCCTCCAAGAAATCTCACCCTACCTCGCAGAAGAGCAAAGCAGAGAGGTACTGCGGATCGCTGTGCTCAACCACGGCATCGGAAGCGCTCGTGCCTTTCAGGCACGCCGAGCCATTCAGAGCGTGTCGCAGAGGGACACAGACGAGTACAGCAAGCTCGAGCAAGAGATCCGAGAACACTGTCCAGTAAAGGAGGAACTCAAGGCAGCGGCCAAGTGGTGGGGCGACCGTCTCCGGGCTAAGACGGTAATC
>CAYQKX010000015.1:136638-153226 GCA_964418155.1 uncultured Candidatus Obscuribacterales bacterium
GAGTTTAGAACGAACTTCAGCAGACAAACCTCCGTCACAAGCTTCACGCAAAGGAGAAAGACATGTTGGACCTCAGCTTCTCGAGCACGGGCGGCCAGGTAGAGCTGCACGTGGACGTGGAATCCACAAGCCTTCGCGGCGAGGGCTTCGCCTTCGGCGTCATCGTGCGCCAGGGCTCGAAAATTCACGGGGAGATCGCGCTCCTGTCTGTGGAAGGTGCCAGCAGAGCCAGCGAGTGGGTCGCGGACAAAGTCCTGCCACACCTGGGTGGTATCCCCACCGTCCCGACTCAGGAGGCGCTGCTTCGAACCTTCTGGAACCTCTACAAGAACGTGCGCGAGGCAGTCATCCAGGTGCACGGCTGCAAGCCGTGGGAACTCGTGGGACGCTTCGCGGTGGTTGGAGACAACATGTGGCCGGTCGAAGCCAGCTTCCTCGCGGCGGCTCACGATTGGGCCATGAAAGCCGCCGGAGCCACCGAGTTCGACGGGCCCTACATGCCGATCGACGTGTCGAGCGTCCTCTGTGCGCTGGGCTACAATCCCGACCTGCCGAGGTCGGACGCGGCGGAGAAGCTCGGCGTGACTGGGGCCAAACACGACCCCCGCATCGACGCTCGTCAGTCGATGGCGGTGCTGGACGCGGCTCGGCGTCAAGACCCGGCGCTCGACAAGTACAAGGTCTGACTCAGGCTGTCGGGACGGCAGGTGCAGACGCTGTTTTACGGCGACTCCATCTGCTGGCGCCCGCAGCTTGGGCAGATCGCGCGAAATCAACACCAAGGAGAAACATCATCATCTAATCCCAAGCGTGGATAAGCCGTGCAACTTGATTCCGCGTTGATATTCAAGAAAGTGCTCCATCAAAGCTGTGCACTTGCAAACCAAGTTCTACAAAACTGTGCATGCAAAACCATAACTCGTGAACCGGCGGCCTCCGCCACTCCAAAGACTGCTGCATGTAAAACTGCTGACTTCTTCCGATAGTTCGACCAACGGAGCGGTCATCCTCAACGATGACCGCTCCGTTTAACACAAAGGTGCTGCTATGGCTACGCCTATCTCCAACGCCAAACTGTTCTGCTCCTTCACCGGAACGCTGTACGCCCTTGAATCGGGCAAGGTCACGACGGAGGACCTCGCGAGTGGACTCTTCGTGTTCGGATGTGGCAGAGATCATGCGATGCACCCGCTCGATGACGAATGCGTCGAGTCTATCGTCACCGAGCGACCAGACCTGCACCAGTTGCTCGTGGCGGCGCTGGAGATCGCAGAAACACAGGGGCGCGTCCGCTGGAGAACAGAGACGACTCGCCCGTCCTTCGCCATGGTAGACGACCTCCTCGTATCCAACGGGTACAAGCCACTGATGAGTGAGGAGGAGTACTACCGGAGTTCGTGTCTCGGTCGCAACTACTGCTACCAAGCAGTAGAAGGGCGCAGCACCGAGCTGGAAGTGATCTGGAGAGGGTGAGTCCAACTGCTCCGGAGCAACGCTCGGAAGGGCGATGCAATGCGACTCCCTGCAGCTCGGCAGCGACTAGCGAAGTGCAACGACCACAGTGATCTAGGCAACCCCCTTGAACTACAAAACAGTGTTACTTCCTGCGCGCCATCCTATTCCGGGCGGCGCGCCCATTCAACAAATTCCAAGATCAGGAGCGACCCATGAGCATGCCACTCACCTGGGGCAGCGGAACCACCACTGCGATCCTCGACCTAAAAACGGGTCGGATCCATATGTACACGGGCAGCGACGACTTTCACAAGCAGTTCGGCGGGGTTCGCCTGAGCCGCTCGAGAAGCGGTCGGAGCGGCAAAGGGTGGATCCCCAGCCGACCATGGCTCAAGACGGTCGGGACCTACCGGACCGACGTGTCCACCGGCAACATGTTCCACCAGGGAGAGAAGCAAGGCGCCGTCGGAGACGTCGTGGTCATCGCGCCCTTCGACTACAGTGACCGCGACTTCAGCAGCCCGGAATTCCCCGTGGTGGTAATCAAAGATGGGGTCACCTACCTCGTTCAAGAACACGACGTCGTCAAAGTCCTCGGCGGTGTATTCGAGGACGGAACCTCGCGAACGGTCGAGTTCCCGATCGTCGCCTGCGCGGAGGCTGAGCTGGTGACGTACAAGTTCGACGCGATCATCAAGAAGGGAGTCAAAAACGTCCGTCGCGTGATGGAAGGGCTCCACTACGAAGAACTGAGATGGAAGGCGTCCAGCCCCGAAACCGCCATCCGGTGGAACGAGCCGTTCTGGGGGAGGTTGGGTCTCATCCAGTACTCCGACCGGGTGGTGAAGATGTACTGCGGCATCGGCCGAGGCGTCTACAATCTCAGAGACCTCAACACTGTCGAGGCACTGCAGGCGGTGGCACCGACGAACGTAACAATCCTTACCCCCTCCCTCTACATTCAGGAGAGTAGCCCGAGCTACGTCGCCGTTAAGAAGATCACCTACAAAGGCGAAACCGCGGACATCGAGCTGCGACTCACCCTCGCAGAGGGTGTCATGGCCATCCGGGGGGAGTTCGCTGATATCGAACGGCGCATGGAGGAGCGCGAGAAGGAGTGGACGAAGCCGCGCACCGACGCGCCAGCACCGACGCAACCGTCCAACATCGTGTCGTGAGCCCCCCCGAGGTCAGCGACTTCCAGAAGGGCGTGCCTGCGGCGCCCTCTTTCCCGTGAGGACCGACGAGCTGTAGCTAGCCGTCGGTCCTTGCGAAATCTCGTCCACTTCCTCGAAGGAGTTGCCGGATGGCAGACACGACCAGACCCCAGATCCAAGCCAGAATCGCTCGATGCATCGAGCGCCTGACCGCACTTGACGCCCGGGTCGAACCGTACAACAAGGAACTGCTGGTGACCCTCGACGCCACCAACCAGGCGAGAGTCCTGTCAGCCATATTCTTCGTGCGAGCGGCGACGCGGCTACTCTCCTCGTTCGATGGAATGGACGTGCTGAGCAGAGTGGCGAAAAGACAGGCCATCGCCAATGGTCTCAAGGAAGAAGCACTCGCCGCTTCGATGGAGAAAGTTCTCGCCGTATTCGTGCCGCAGCTCGAGATACTTCTCACCGAAGCAGAACATCTGCTCGTCGGGTGAACTACTCCGCGACCGCAACAGCAGCTATGCGCGCTCGCCGTTATCGCGCATCAACCTATAAGTTGGCTTCACGGCCAAACGGAATTCAAGACGGATCCAGCACACCTGGACGCACGGGCGCACTGACGCCCTTCGCGCTCCAAACACAGCCAAGCAAGGAGTCGAAGCATGCCGAGCACATCATTAACCAGGGTCAAAACTCGCTGCGACAAAATCGTCAAACGCCTCGAGGTTCTCGCAGGAAAGCTGCAACCGCGAATCGCGAACAACACCGTCGGACAACTTCCTGATCAGGAGCAAGCCTACACTCTGACCGCCGCCTTCCTGGTAAAGCAGGCTACCGAGATGATGACAAACCTCGGACAGGTCCAACCGCTGGGACCAGCGGTTAAGGGCAGCGGTCTCGCCTTCAGCATGCCCGCGGAGAGGGCAGCCGAGGCGAAGGCCCGAGGTCTCAGCGAGCGCGCCCTCCTTATAATGGCCGAGGAGGTCTTCCTGGTCATTCTCCCGAGAGTGGAAGAACTCTGCGACGCGGCCGAGAAGCTGGCAGAGTAAGCTTCCCACAGCAGTGACTCGCGCGAAGTGACCGCACCATCCTCGTGAAAGGTGCGGTCCCGCTTCAGACCACAGTCATCGCACAATGTCGACCGCATCGCGTCCGTTTCCAAACCAAACGAGTACTCCAAATGAAAACCCCGTTCGCCAATGCACCGGTCCGCGTCTCGGTGGTCAACTCTCTGACGCAGGCGAAGTTCGACGGAGTATCCCTGGCCCGATCCTACGGCTCTGACTGGGAAAAGGCTCGACAAGCGGTGCGCGAAGACCTGACGGCAGTGGGCTTCACGGTCCTCAACAGCCACCATCACAACGTTCTGGTGGCGCGCCGCGACGGACTGCAGCTCAACGTGCGCCTCTGGAAGCACTGCGGTGAAGATGCCGAATCCATGAACCTCGCCTCCAGCGGTGACATCACCCTGGCCGCGGAAGACGTCGGTGTCATTCAGCGCGGCTTGAACTGGGCGATTCAAGAAGCCAAGCTCAACGGTCCGATGCGGAGACAGCTTCAACGACAGCTACGACAGCGCACCCTCCGTGGTGCCTGGGCGAAGAAGATCGCCCTGAAGGCGCTGAGCCGACCGATCAACCTCCAGCCGGAAGAACGGCGGGTGCCTGGCTTCTACAACACGCTCAAGCATCGTCAAGCACAAATCAAGTGCCGACTGCTGCGAGCGGCGGTCCCGGACGAACCGCAGCAGACCTCGCTACCCGATGTTCTGATGGCGAAACTCGAAGAACTGCGCGCACAGGTTCCGAGCGCGCGAACCAACGCTCTCAACAAAGTGGCGGCGCTGGAAGCGCTGATCACCGGCGAAGGAGGGGACGTTGGCGTAGCGCAGCTTCTTCGGGAAGCCGCATTCAGCGCGGCCGCGCTGCACCAACTGCAGTGCGATCAGTGCGCAGCACACCACACGGCGATCGGCTACGACACCGAGTCTGAGACGCTGATGAGCGAAGGCATGGTAGAGACCGACAGGCTTTTCGAGCGCATCGTGGCAGCGCTGTTCGCCCTTCACGGAAGGTCTCTCCCGGAAGACGACAGTCCGCTCAGCGACTGGGCAGTCAATGAGATCAAGTGGAAGTACGTCCGCCTGGATGCGGCAACGTTCGACGCCGCAGTCGCTCCGTTCATCCAACCCGAGCCGCCGCCGTTCGACCCGGCCGTTTGCGAGCAGAAAATCGATGTAGAAGAAGGGTTCGCGACGATGTAACTGAGTTAGCAGTGATACGAAGCAAACGCCGGGGCGCGCACAGCGCCCCGAGCGTTTCGAACTCAACTACTTTTGCAACTTTAAGGACTACCGTTCCTGTTGTTTTCTAGCCTTTTCGTCATTTCCGCATTGGTATCTTGCCAACCGGCCATGAGGCGCGAACTGTGCTTTGCCCAACACTCGTCTTTTCTGCTTTTCGTCATTTCTCCCTTCGTTGAGCATCTCGTTTGATCGACTCTTCGTCATTTCCCGCTTCGTTGAACATCTCGTCTCATCGACTTTTCCTCATTTCCGCGCTTTGCAGAAAGGCTCGCCTCTTCAACATTATGTCGCTTCAACGCCCTTCGTAGTTTCAGCTCAGGCACCACTTTGACTGCCGCAAGCAAAGATTCTCGTCACCGCTTCACGTTGGAGTTTCGACATCCGCAATCCGACCGCCCTCCACCGTGCATCAAATTAACGCAGCCGAAAACAATCGGAAATGTCTTCGCCTTACCGTTCAATCCCGAAGGGGAACGCAAACACGCGAAAAGGAGTAGTTGTGGACGACGCGGTGCGTTAAGAACGAAGCACACACAGGGTCAATTCGCGCACACGACGCGACTTCATTCAGGGGGCACGCCCCGCGACGTCCACGACTTTCCTGGTCCAATTCACAAAAGAAGCACCAATAGTGACAGTTGCGAAACTGCATAAAGCCGTTCATGTTATGTATGAATTCCATCCGTCAACGCATCTGATTTATCTAGAGAACTTAAGGGCATGAATTGATAGATCCATCAAGAAAAAGATCCATGCTCCTTTCTCGGCTGAAGATAAAGCACCTGTTCGTCTTGCTGATTGTTGTTCCAATTGCATTCGAGCTGATTGTTCTGTGCTTCCTCAATGGAGTGCGGAACCAAACGGAAGAGTTTGCTCGAGAATCGAAGCGCGCCGTCACGATCGCGTCCAAGGTTAACCGTGTCATGAGGCTCTTTTACGATGGTGCATCAATCCTCTTCGAACACGGAGACCAGCCGCCGGCCGCAGACGCCATCGCCGCATTGGATTTCAACAACGGCATCGAGACAGAGGTGTCGGAGTTAGAAACATTGACTCTCCCCGGCTCTGAAGCTAGAAAAGGAGTCGTGCGAGTACACAAGCTCATAAGATATGGTCGACGGGCGATGGAGGTATCGGTAAGGAAAGATCTGGACAACCTGCCCGATGAATTCGATGGCACAAATGGTCGCGCCAACCAGATTATGGGACGTATTCTCAAGGAGTTGAGCGCAATCGAAGAGATTGCGACGACAGATCTGCAAAACCTGGAACACACAAAATCACAGTGGCAAGCCCGCCAAGACGCATTGCTTCCATTAGGCGCCGCCGGAGGCATCGCCTTCAGTCTGTTTACGGCTCTCGTGTATTACGCGATAGTCAGACGCTTAGACGTGATTGCACAAAATGCTCAAAGACTGGCAGGGAATCAAGAGTTGCTTCCTAGACTCAGTGGAACAGACGAGATTGCCGCCGTCGACGCATCCTTCCACAACATGGCTCTGCAGCTTGAAAAGGCGGCCCGCAAAGAGCGCGCCATGTTGGACAATGCGGTCGATTTGATCTGCGGAATCGATCAATCGCTGCGTTTCACCCAGCTCAGCTCATCTAGTTATGACGTTCTCGGAGGTTTCGACAACGATCTGCTCGCTATGAGTATTCTCAATCTCATACCTGCGGAGGAAAGATGGGTTGTCGAAGAAGCCTTTGAGCAGTGCCGAAGCATAGGTTCCATGCTTGAGTTAGAAACCAGGTTGACGCAGCTCGGAGGCAAAGAGTGCATCGCCAGAATCGCAGGAACCTGGTCACACGAAGACAAACAATTTTTTTGCATTATTCGAGATATCACCAGAGAGAGGGAAATTAGCGAGTTGCGTCGCGAGTTTGCCGCTATGATCAGTCATGACCTGAAGACACCTTTGACCTCGCAGAAATTCTTTCTGGAGATGGTGGCATGCGCCGGGCCCAATGAAAGTGCCTCGTCATATAGCGGGAAAGCCCGAATTCTGGAATCGGATTTGGACCGACTACTCCACCTGCTCAACAGCTTGCTGGATATAGAACGCATGGAATACGGCAAGCTCGCCGTCCTACTGGACAAGGTGAGTCTGTCGGACGTAGTCGAACGCTCGTTAGCAGCCGTCTCCGGTCTCTGTGCCGCACGCCATATCACTTACCAAAGCAACGTGCCCGAAACAGCATACGTCAAAGCTGATTCAGACAGGCTCATTCAGGTCTTCGTCAACCTGCTCTCGAATGCAGTCAAATACTCCCCGAAGAAAGGCAACATCGATGTATGCGCCACCGTTGGTGATGGCATATGGGAGGTCGAAATAAAAGACCAGGCCGGCGGCGTGCCGGAAGAATTGCGTGACCAGCTGTTCGAACGTTTTATCCAGGGGAAAAACACAGAAGATGTAAAAAGCTCGGGACTCGGCCTCTACATCTGCAAATCACTTATCGAAGCGCAGAACGGAACAATCGGATATCGCCCAATAGAAGGCGGCTCGAGCTTCTTCGTCCGTATCGCCGCAATCGACAACTAATCAAACGACTGGTTCGCAGATTGGACACGACACGCAGCGGGTAAAATTGAACCGTTACTCTGGAGCAAAGTGTTTGGCCAAGGTTCTTATAATCGAGGACGATGTGGCGCTGGCAGCAGCGCTGGTCAACTGGTTCAGTACCGAGGGACATCGAGCCGAAAGCACGGAGAATGGGGCTGACGGGTTGCAACTACTCCTCTATTCTGGATTCGACCTGGCGCTCATCGACTGGCAACTTCCAGAGCTCAGCGGCACGGACATTTGTCGACAATATCGACAACGAGGCGGAAGAATGCCAATTCTCATGATGACTAGCAAATCCCACTCCGTCGAGAAGGCCGAAGGGCTAGACTCAGGCGCTGATGACTATCTCAGCAAGCCCTTTGACATGCGAGAGTTTGCGGCGAGGGTGCGCGCATTGCTGCGGCGGTCGACCGGGTATTTCGAATCCAGTTCTCAATCCGGTCTTGTCTCGCTCGACCAGGGTAAGTGCCAGGTGACAATTCGAGGGAAGCGCATCCAGCTCGTACCGAAAGAGTTCGACGTATTGGAATTCTTGTTCCGCCATGCCAACAATTACATTAGCTCCGAGCGCATGATCGCTCATGTCTGGGATTCTGACGCAGATGTCAGCACCGAAGCGCTTCGAATGTGCATCCTGCGATTGCGAAAGAAAATTGAAGACCCGGATCATCCGCCACTCTTAGAATCATCGAAAGGTCTCGGTTACAAACTCACAATTCCAGAATAGAAAAGATGATGGTGTTCCGGATGTTCTCCAAAGCTGTCAATACTGGAGTCACCTAGGGTACAGTAACATTCCAGATATCATGCGAGACGATTTTACGAACACTTTTAGATGTTTAAACACAGATCGACATTCGTGAAAACATATGAGGTGACTCTCGCCACACTCCTAACTGTGATCAATATGCTCGGAACAGTTCACGCCGGAGCCGCAGCTACGGCTGATTGGCAAACAGAAGGTCGCAAGGCTTATTTATCAGTCCGCTACAAAAGCAACGTAGCTAAAGGCTACCAACATTACCAGCGAGCGCGAAGTTTATGTACCTTTCCACCCACCCACCCAATCTCTCTCGATCTTGATATGTGCATGGTTCACACACTGTTGATCATGAATAGGACCGATGAAGCACAATCAATCCTCCTTCAAATCGGACCAGTAATCGAACGACTTTATCGAGGAAAGCTTCTCGAGTTACGCTATTGGAGACGATTGAAAGACCTACATGGTCGGCAAGGTTTATTCAGGCAAGCCGCTCGAGATCAGCGCAATGTAGTTGATATCATTTCGAAGGAGCTCGGCGAAGACTGCACCGACGCGATGGACGAACGCATTAATCTCTTGCGGTGTCTCGCAATCGGTAAAGACTGGAAGCTGTTTCTCGACACCATTCAAGAATGCGACCGAATTATGGGCCCCAGGCCTCACGAGCAACAAACTGCTCGAATCAACGGCGAAATCGAAATGTACAACCGTTTGTTTCACGACTGCTTTCATCAGGCGATCCTAAGAGACCCGCACACCGCACTCGAGTTGATTGATAGATATGAAGTAATCAGACCTTTAGACAGACGCCTACTGACTCTCATGATTAAGACTCTCGCCGAACAGCCCAACTTAGCAGCGCTTCGCAAGAGAATCGTTGCCATAGTACGCAAAAACAAATGGTCAGACAATGAAGCCAAACGCACAATCGCCGAAATCGAGATTGGTGACAACGTACCCAAAGCCTTCGAAGTCCAGGTCCCAGATAAAAAAATGTTAGAAGAAATCGAGGAGGCATACCGAATTGCGCAACAGATTGTTCCCCCGGATAAACGCCACAATAACGATCTATACATGCAAGCCTTGGCCCTGCAAGCGACTATTCTTGCGAAGACGGGACACCCTGAAAAAGCAGATGCACTTCTTGACTCGTACCATTCAACCGCACCAATAGTTCGCTTACTCGGCATACTTCAAGCTCGGCGAGAAGTAGCCATAGAAGCCATCGCTCAAAAGAAGACTGCGCTGGCGGAAAAGCAGTTCGCGGACAACATTAAGCTATCGACGCGAACAACCAGCGCCACAGACCGCGCCAACTACATCCACCAATGGATGGACCAACGACGAAAATATTTAGGTCATTGACTCTCCTCATCCAGCTCCACACCAATGTGTTAACCAAAAACCGCCAAAGTATTCATGGTTTTTCACAAAACACATCTATGTGGCTAGATACGTATTCCGCCTCCGCAGCGGTCCCAAAGCCCCTATCTGCTCACTTCGAAACTCGAACATCACAGCGCCTGCGGCACCATATGCGGAGCCCTGCAAGTCAATTTTATCCACCGGTTAAATCGTCGGAACAAAACATGCTTCGTCAAGAGAACAACACTTAGCGTCTCAATCCAATACAATAAGCTCGCGATGAAACTATGGATGCAAGGATTAATATTGATCGGGCTCCCACTGGGACTACAGATCGCTTTGGCCATAATCCTTATCACCAGTCTTCAGCGCATCAATACAGCAGCAAGTCAAGAGACCGCCAGCAAGCAGATCTTATCGACCTGCCAGCACGTTCGATCAACCGTCGATCGATATGTGGTTGTGCAACTGGCACGCCGATACGTACCGCCCGCACTAACCGCAGAACAGCGCACAGCTGCTGCCACAGAGCTGTCACAGAAGCTCAAGGAGCTTAACTCCGTATCCTTGCCGGATAAGGAGTCGAAGGATATTGTCGATCAATTCAGCAAGCATACGAGAGAACTGTTGGAAGTCATATCCGCAGCCGAATCGGAATTCTCAGACGTAGAGCCAAGAGTCGCGATTTCTCGATTCATCGACGAGCGGGAATGGTTCGAGGAAGTGATGTTGGCGATGAGGAATTTGATCAACGACGATCATAAGATTCAAAAACACTTCTCGCCCATAGCCAAGGAGTTTTCACCCAAAGGTTTGGAAAACAACCAACAACTTTTGACTATTGTCATAGCCGGTATCATATGCAGTATCATCGTTGCGACAGTCCTCACCTTCTTCTATGGCAAATGGACACTAGCGCGCATCGGCGTGCTGCTAAACAACATCAGACTATTCTCGGAGGGGTCGAAGTCTTTAGTGGCTCTACCTGGCAACGACGAGCTGTCCGTCTTGGGACAGAGCTTCAGTGAGATGGCTGAAGCGAGGACAAAGTCAGAAGAGTTGCGAGCGACAATGTTGGACATGGTAAGCCATGACCTGCGCTCACCTTTATCGTCGTGTAGCATAGCGCTGATCACGATTTTGGAGAGAGACAATGCATCGCTACCGTCATCAGTATCGCGCTCGCTAAAGAGAGTCACGGCAGATCTCGAACGACTGGTGCGCATGGCAGACACATTACTAACGATTGGAAAGCTCGAGCACGACAACGTCGAACTCCGCATTGCCGACGTTAGCCTGGACGACGTGATCGGTCCGACTTTGAGCGCTGTACGAGGAATCGCGGACGTGAAGGGCATAGGTTTCGAGATCGAGGCCGCGGAAGGCATTACAGTTCCTTGCGACGCAGATAGAGTGGTGCAAATTCTGGTTAATTTGATCGCCAACTCAATCAAATTCGCTCCGAAAGACTCGACCATAATCATTCGCGCTGCAAGCTCCGAGCATGCGTCGCGCTTCGAAATCCAGGACCAGGGACCGGGAATTCCTGCGGAGCAGCAAGCACAGCTGTTTCAAAAATACAGCCAACTCGAACAACCGTCCGATACGAAAAGCGCTGGAGCAGGACTAGGTCTCTACATCTCGAAGATGCTAGTCAGCGCACATCATGGTGAGATTGGCTGCACGACGCCTGCAGAAGGCGGCGCATGCTTCTGGTTCTCCATCCCCAACGCGACTCAGAGTGCAAAAAAAACAGAACAGGCATGATTCAGCAGATTCGGATTTCCCCCGAATTCACGAACATGAATGCCGAGAATAGCATCAGTGAAGTTCATCCAAAACCACCCGCTCTCGGCTCGAACTTACACGTCAATCATCATGCCGAATTCATCAAGGACCTGGCTACTCACGTAGGTCCCAGGAACAATCGAATTTGCCAGGTATGGCTCGGGCGGATCGTTGAGATGCGGCTCGAGCAAGCAGATGACCAGTCAACAGCGCATCAACAACCAATCGTTTCACAACAGCGAAATGTTTTCGAAATGAAGTCGACATATAAATGCCCCAGGAACCAACCTGTTTTTATCCGGAGGGCACGAAATGTCAGACTTCTTAGTTGGCGCAGCAATAGCAGCAGATGCGGTCATCAAAGACAATAAGCATACTCAGTCGCAAGCACAGATTGAAGGTTTCAAACTTCTTGAAGGATTCAACAAACCGATACCGAAAGACGACACGAGCATTCTTCCAAAACTCGATATCACAGACGCATTGAACGACGCTTCCAAGCTTCCAGTCCCGCAACCAACTGCCGAGGAGCTCGCGAAGTTTGCGTCAAATACTTCTACGGACGCAAATCTAATGAATCCGCGTCCAGATGAAAAGCTCAACTCAGCACCGAAGGAGCCACGCACACTTCCATAGATTCCGCCCATTTGCTTTAGTTACCCTGGAACACTGCTTAATCAATGAAAGCTGATGGTATATTCCCATCAGCTTTCCTCGCGAGGATCCATGTTTATTCGATTGCTAATTTCGGCGATTCTTGCATTCGAATCAAGCTTTCTATTTGCACTCGAAGAAGCAGACGCCGCTCAGAATCAAGCCTCCAGCCTGTTCGAACGAGCCGGTGAAGCAATCGCGCGCAAAGACTACAAAAAAGCGAAAGTGTATCTCGACCAGGCAATCGCGCTCGATCCAAAGAATGGCAGATTTTACGTGGTCAGAGGGCATGTGTTGTCGTGGCTAAACAACCGGGGCTGCCTCGACGATTTCAACCAAGCTATAAAGGTGTATCCGCTGGAGTCCGAGCTCTACGCTGCCCGTGCAGAGAGAGAATACGTCTACAAACATTCGGCTGCAGCACTAAAGGACATCGCCAGGGCCATCGAGCTCGAACCCAAAAACCCTGAATATCACCTATTTCGCAGTGTCTTCGTTCAGGCTCAAAACCGCGATGAAGCTATCAAGGAAGCAAAGATAGCCGTGTCACTATCTCCCAATGAGCACAAGTATCATTCGCATTTGATCACCGTCAGAGAAGGCACCGCCACTGATACCGAACTGCTGAGCGAGGAGAACAGAATTCTCGAGAGTGCTCCGAATTGCGCAAAATGCTTGATGAGACGAGCTCAGATCAATATTGCACTATCAAGTCTCGAAGCGGCTGCAAAGGACGCGGAAAAGGCCTATCGACTAGAGAAGAGCAGGGACACTTGCCTGGTGTATGGACTTGTATTGTCGCAGAGTGGTAAGTTCGCGCAGGCAGAAACGATCTATTCAGAGGCGCTGAAATTGTCGCCTGATGATACTACAGCGCTCAGGTGCCTGGCCAACGTCAAAATCACTCAAAAGCGCCCTGAAGAAGCGATTCACGATCTGAATCGAGTCATTGCACTTTCTCCCACCGATGCTCAGAGTTACAAGCTCAGAGGAGATTGCTATTTTCTCTTGGGCCAGAAAGCAAACTCGGATAAAGACCACGCCAAAGCCTACAAACTCTCACCAGCACTCGATAAAGCAACCGTAGGTGGAAAGGCAAAAGCCTACGAATCACAACAGAACTACACAGCAGCCCTCCAGGAATACAATAAGCTGTTAGCTAGCAACGGAAGCGGTCTTGTATATCTTCAACGAGCAGAGTGCCAGGAAAAGACCGGCAATTTAGACGCAGCAGCTAAGGACTACAAGAAGGCTTACCAGTTAGCTCCAAAGCTCGAGTTGAAGGCTAGACGGGCTCGAGCTAAGGTTCTTGTTCGGATTCGAAATTTTCGAGAGGCTCTCGTCGAGTACGATCGATTGATCGAGATGTACCCGCGTAACAACCAACTAGTGTACACTCGAGCGGACATTTACGAATCCCTCGGCGATAAAGCTCGGGCTCAGAAAGAGAGAGGCAGAGCAGACGAAATGCTGGACAAGGTCCTACAAGAAAAGGGGCACTAGCTTTAGTGGCACGCATTTTAGTAGTCGAAGACGATCCTATTTTTGCCAGCATGGTCGAACAGTGCCTGACTCGCGAACTCTACGCTGTGGAACTTGCCGAAAGCGGCGAAGAAGCAGCCGAGTTATTGGAGATCTCGGACTACGATCTGCTCATTCTTGATTGGGAGCTCCCAGGTCGATCGGGAATAGACGTTCTCAACGGCTATCGCGCTGGCGGCAGGAAAGCACCTGTATTGATTTTGACTGGGCGAGATACGATACTCGACAAGCAGATCGGGTTCGGAGCGGGTTCTGACGACTACCTTACTAAGCCGTTCAATCCCCAAGAGCTCTGCCTGAGAGTCAAAGCGCTCCTTCGACGAGTATCTCCGAACAGATCTGACTCTTTGAGGTACGAAAACATTGCGTTCGATCCAGATACCTTCGAAGTCAGAGTCGGTGAAACTCTAGTAGATTTGCCCAAGACAGAGATGCGAACCCTGGAGCTGTTCCTACGCAATCCAGGCATCGTATTCAGCGCCGAATCGCTACTCAACCGAGTGTGGGGCAGTACTTCTGACGCCACTATCAACAGTGTGCGAATTTGCATTACCAGGCTCCGCACCAAACTCTCCCAGGCTTCCGCAGCTGCAAACATAGAGACCGTCCATGGCGCTGGATATGTGCTGCGGAGTTAAGAGAAGACGTCTTTTTCCTCAGTACAACAACAACTGCCTACTCGCTCGTTACTCGCTTTCGGGTACTGGCTCTGAATCAATGACTCTCCTACATCACAAAAGCACTATTTGTTCACACTTCCTTGTCATCTTGAAGACATTCGAAACGACACACTTCAATCTGAAGTGATCACGCTGAGAATAGAAATCCGTTTCTTTCTTGTCGCATCATGGGGATAAACAGCGGGCATCTCCCGCTGCTCCTCCAAACCTGACAACACGCATACTTTCATTCATCATCATGGATTGAGCAGCGGGTCTTCCCGCTAATTATCTAAACCTACAATCACGAAGAAGTCTTTTCAGCCGCATCATAGGGATAGCAGCGGGCCCCATCCCGCTGCTATCCCATTACCATCAAGCCGAACTTTTTTGGAAGAAGTGTTGAACAGTGTCGCCTAGTGGCTTTGCAAAAAAGCTACGTGACGAAGTCTTCCTGCCTACACCACACCACACCACGATCATCATCTGATGACCTCCTCGAGTTCCAGCACAGCCAATACAAAAGCACTATTGAAGCCAATCGAGCGAGATCGTCCCCGGTTATTTCGTCGTTATGTAGTCACCTTAATATCTTCGAACGATCGATATAAACCGCACGAGAACTTCGAACATGAAAGACAAAAACTATAATCCAGTGGAACTAGAAGCCTACACGCAATGGCTCACAACGCAGGGTCTGGCACCCAGGTCGATTCTCGCGTACAGGGTCAGAGTTAAACATTTTCTGAGATACAAACAAGGCGTCTCCGGGGCTACATTTGAATACCAGTCTGAGACTCTGTCAGTGCAGGCTAACAAATACATCGACTTTCTGACCAACGATGGTGCCCCCGCCGCATCTCTTAATGCAGCGGCGGTTGCCCTCGAGAGCTACGGGCGCTTTCGAGGGCTCTTTCTTAGACTCAACCGGCAAACAGTAACAAAAACTCAGAAAATGCTCACGCCCCACGAGCAGCAAAAGTTCAGCGAAGCTGCCCTCGCATTTGGCGGCACCAAAGCCCAGGCCATCGGACTTCTAATCTACAACACCGGCATGAGCGTGACCAGACTTTCAGAGCTGAACATGTCCGATTACGACACCAATCGTGGTGCCGTAAGAAAAGATCAAGGATGGATGAATCTCGACCCTCTAACTTCGGCCGCACTTAATGAATGGATCTCCCAGCGAGCGCTTTGCTCAGACCCAACCCAGAATGCGCTATTCGTCAACAAAGCCGGACGACGCATGAGCCCTCCCGGCGTTGAATACTTCATTCGACGAGTCGCCCAGAAGGCACGAGTAGACGTGTCTCCAACGGCCCTCAAGCAGACGTTCAGAGCAGGTAGACTATCACCGATTTCTCAGCAAATAGCGACGCTACCGCAAAATAGCGAAATGGGTCTAAGTCACTAGCACTAACTAGAGGAGGTCAAAGAACGGCTGCTCCTCTTTGGAGCAGCCACCTCACTGTTCATCGCGAGCGACAGCCAGGCAAAGCTGAAGTAACGTCTCGAGTTGACGATGCAAATCCTCACAAACGGCTGATGGTCAGCCGTTTGGTCGCTAACCGCAAGCCTTACTACTCTTTTTAGTATTGGACAAATAAGTTGGTATTGGGTTAGTGCTGGACGTGACGATTTGCACTGGGAGCTGGTTTTGGAAACTTGTTTCGACGCATGTTCCGGCAATCGTCTTCACCGAGACGGTCTTAGAACGTCCACGATTGAACGCCTACATAAGTTGGAACGAGCCATGCCTACAGGCGGATTCGTTCGCACGGAAACCAAAGGCAGACGGGGCGACGTCCGCCTGCCTTTGCACCGCACCGCGGCTGCTCGACTCCTTAGCCGGCTTGCCCTTTACCTCTTGGACGCCAGAATCACGGCGTGGAAGGATTCTTCGTAGTCCTTCGGCCCTCGGCCTGCCTGTAGCGCTCGGCGTACCTACCGACGACCTCCTGCGGCGTGCCCTCCGGGATATCGGGTTGAGATGAGCGCTTGCTCTTGTTGTTACCCTGGCAGCACCAACAGTAACGTGGACCCGATGGCGAGCGACAGAAGGAAGAGGATAATCGACCAGCGCCGCATAGACTTTTGAAGGTCAGACATGTGACGGTCCTTTCGAACTGAGGATTGGTTTCAGAACAAATCTTGCAATCGTGCGTGCATACACGACACCGGGACTGCTCTTATTCGCATTGGTGCGAACTGTCATTCCATTGCGCTGAGCTTGACCGCTTCTTGAAGCAAGAACCTCTGAGGTTTTGAGGAAGGGGCTTGTCAGTTATTTAGTTGAAAATGAAGGAGCCGCTGAAGGCATGGGCTAA
>CAYQKX010000016.1:0-149325 GCA_964418155.1 uncultured Candidatus Obscuribacterales bacterium
TCAGCGAGCTCTGACGGAAGCGGAGGTCCAGATCTCGGGGGCACTGCGGGTTTTGTCTCTTCTGGTACTACCGGTGCGGGTGTTTCTGGCGCTGGAGGATCGGCGAGCTCGGATTGTACTGGAGGTGCGGATCTTGGGGGAACTGCCGGTCGTGGCGATTCTCCTGGTACTTCTGGCGACACAGGTGGAAATGTTTCCAGGAGCGGAGCCGGTCCCGTCGGTTTTGGAGAATCTGCCGGATCGACCTCTGGACGGAGACCGTCTTTCGGCGTGACGCCAGCATCAGGCACTACCTGTGGTGAACTGCCGTCTAATCCTTTTTTCGCACCGGCAGCGGGTCCGGAGTCCTCGAGTATCAGGAACTCTTCTCCAGCTTTCTGTAAAATCTCGAGGTCATCGACAATAGTAAGATCACCCAACGTGCGCTTGGCCGACTCCTGATCACCTTGCGACGGGGTCGGATTGAGTTCGCTCAGGCTTCGGTCAAAAACTGTTGATAAATCTGGAAAATCGGGTTGCTGCTCAGAAGCAGTAAAACGGTCGTCTCTGACCGCAGAGCCTTGTTCTACCATATGTTGTATTACCACGTAGAAAGGGGACGGAAGACGGCATTCGTACGTTGATGAGATTATGCTCACGAATTGTGAGTTAGTCATGAGATCACCTCTCGCGTTGAGTAAATTCATCAATCGCGAATGCTTGCCGGTTCGCCTAGAGCGGCTATGACAGCTCGTCTACACGCTATCGACACGCAGTATGGATTCGAAAAATGATTATAGGTTTTGTGCCAAAGTGTAATTGTGCTGTTTCGACCCTACAGCTTGAGGTGCTCGCGAACGCGGGTTACGTCTAAACCCAAATTTTCCGCTTGAACCAGGCATTGTTCTGCGTAGGCAAGGTCTTTCTCTATTCCGTCGCCGGTTCCATAAATTGCGGCAAGACCAACCAATGCCGATGGATTGCCTTTGGCGGACGCTTTCTCATACCACTCAATCGCCCTCGCGATGTCTTTCGGAACAAGTTGCCCACTGGCATGATAGGCACCCAGGTTGTACATCGCTCTCGGATGTCCAGCCTCCGCTGCCGCCTGACACATCTTCAGTGAAGCTGCTTTGTCCTGTTTGCCCGCTACTCCCTGTGCGTAGTAGAGAGAGAGTTCGAACATCGCGTCGACGTTGCCTAGCTCGACTGCCGCCTGGTGCGACGCTAGGGCGCTCTTTGGAGACGCCTTGGTGCCAAATCCATGGTTCATCAATAGACCCAGGTAGTAATGGGCTTCTCCACCTTCATCCGCCTGTTTACACAGGTTGGAAAGTAACTGAAAAGTTCGTCGTTGTTGGTCTTGTCCGGCGGCGTCTCGTTTGAAAAACCAAACGATTTTGACCAGTTCTATTTGGGCTCCTGCGACTCTTTCCTCTATTGCTTTCTCGAGAACCGCCTCTGCCTGTGCAATGTCATTGTCTCCGTAGTCCGGACTGGCATACCACCAGGCCAGTCTGAGAAGTGAAGATTGATCGCCGCATGCCGCAGCCTTCTCGTATGCAATCGGAATCTTTGATACTACATCCGGTGTCAGAATGCCGAGTAAGAGATCTCCTCTTTTGATAGCACTGCGAGTACTGTCTGCCCAGTCCCTGAGCTTTCCGGCAAGCTCTTCGGAATCGGGCTGTGTCAAGAGGGCGTGTATTTCATCTAGACTCATGATGTTGATTGGCTAATCATTTCTAGGCTAGGCAAGTGATAGGTCAGCGGAGGATAGAGACTCATATACCACACTTGTAGTGGACTTTCTATCCATTGAAAACCGATAGAGATCAAGATGTCCTCAGCTTATTGGCGGGAGAGTGAGGGCCGAATGTCTGACTATGCTGGTGCTGTATTCGTGCGAAGTAATGTGGTTTTTTGGCATTATTTGTACAGACGAATTCGAAGATGTCTAAATGGGTATAAATTGATTGTCTCTATTACATTAAAGCCTGGACAACCTTGGAAAACCGCAATTTAGTAGGACAACATCGCCAATCGGGCTCGACTGGCAGCATTTTGCTGGCTGCCGCAATATTGGCGATTTTTTCAATGCCTGCATTTTCGACAGACTCGAGTAAGCCGGCGGATGGCACATTGGCTGTTGGTATTGGCAGTTCGGCAGGAGAAACAACCAACGTAAGACCCGGTGAGAAGAGGGACATCGACTCAAATTCCGACGAGTCTGACTTGCAATCGAAAGGAGAGACTGCTTTAAACAAACATGAGGCCTCGGCGTCTGCAGCGAATTCTGAGCCTAAGGTTGAGCCGTCTGGTCTTGCGCCCGCGAAGGATGCCGGAGGACGGATTCTGGAGGGGACGGCGGAGATGACCGAGTTGGACGCCGGAGCCGCAGTGCGTGCTTCGAAAGACTACCGGCAAGGGCTAATCTATCTGGAAGGTAATAAGTTCGTTCAGGCAGCGGATTTATTCAAGCGAGCCGGCGATCAGTTCGACCGCGGATATGAGCGCTATTGCGCTGAGGCGCGCTATGCCGAGGCTCAATGCCGTCGAATGTTGGGTCAAAAAACAGATGCTTGTCGACTGTACCAGGCTGCTATACAGCTTTTCAAGAAATACGATCCGAAGAGTCCTTATCTCGAGGCTTCAATTGAGCAGCTCGGTAATATCTCTTTGACCAAGCAGACACCGCAAATGGCTATGGCACCCAGGAAGCTCGTTGGTGCTGTCAACGTCGATCAGAACGTCACTCTGCAAGGCAAGGTTGATGATGACGGAACCCGGCTATCTGGTCGGAAGGCTGTCGTCGATGTCGAGAAAAAATTCGTCAAAGACTCTGTTCATCAGTGTTTTACCGAGATGTCTTGTCTCGAGACGGCTGAGCTCGGGTCCAATTCCACCAATGCCGATAATCGCTGGGTTCCGCTCCTGGCCTATGGTGCGCCTGCAGCTGTCAACGCTTCGGACGACTATTTCAGTCCACTTATAAAGGTCAGGATCAATGGAAAACTGCATAACATCAATGTTGACCTGCCGGGGTTAGCCTCTAGCAAGAGGACCGTTCTTTTGCTCACTGACGGAGAAAAAATTTGCGCAATTGACCCCGTATCCAACGATGTTTGGCTCTTGAAGATGACTTTATCGAAAGACGGCAAAGGCGAGTTCAAGTTCAAGAAATTGATTCATAAAAAGGACCGAGTCAAAAAGGGTTAACGCACACTGGATTACACTGAGAATCGGGGCTATAGTGTCATGCTACAGTCTTGTTGAGACAATGTGCAATGAAAGTATCGTTCAAAAAGGTTGGCGAGAGAACATACAGTTCTGTTGTTGTCCGGGATGACGGGATGGTTCTGTCTGTTCCTGGTCACGATCGTCCCAAGGTTTTGCCACACGACATAGTCCATTTGATCGTAGAAAGAGCATTGAACCTTCCGTCCGGCTTTTGGGGAAAAGTTGCTCGTGGCGCCATATTCGGCGGTATGGAAGTGGTCGAAGGGCGGCAGCGTCCACATGCAGATACACGTTCGAAGCTGGCGATGAAAGACGACGAACAGTTGGCTACGCAAGCTGAGGTGCTGGTTGCAGCATTGTTTGAGATTGCTTCTCGAAAGATAGACCATAATTGGCGCGAATCACGCGCTATCCTGGCCGACGCCTGGCACCCGCCCGGTGTTGCTGAAATTGAGTGGAACCCAACGATTGTGTCTGGGATTTGTGATGAAATTCGGACAGCCACGTCTGAATGGCAAAATCTCGCGATTGGTGGCACTATGGAGTTCGAATTCGGTCTACGAGACCTAGAAAAGCGTCGAAAGCGTTAGCGCGCGCTGATTGTGGCGTAGTTTTATCCAATGCACCGTCAAGGCTCGCCCTTCAGGTCGGGAGACAAGGTGCTGCTGTGTAGGGCAGTCAGGCTGGCGTTTTTTTTTTGCGATTGGATGAATTGCTTGATGATAGAGATGGAAGCGCCGCCACAGAACGCCGGCTTGTCTCTATGACCACCCGGCGTAAGGTTGTATATGGCTGTTCGTCTAAAATTCTCAGCCTTTCCTATGAAACAGACGCGAAATCAGCTCTTTCAATCGGCATAGTAGGGTTGTGAAAGAGGACCTGCAGTTTTTTTTCTCGCACGCCGGAGTCGGTGGCTCAGGATTCGGCGCGCTTTCAGCGCGCATTCGTGCCTGCTGTGTCAGGGACTCAGATGGTCGTCCATTCTGTGGTGGCATTCCGTTGGCAGCACTCTGAAGGGCGTTGAGCACTTTGACGATCTGCTCAGACTCCTGCTTGGGCTGTTGTTGATTGGACATGCAGTATCTCCGGTCCTATACTCACATTACCATACCGCCTGAACGTCGGGAAACCCGCAGGAGCAGTTTTTGCATGGAGCAACAACTTTGATCTGCTATCAGTAGTCTGTGAAAATTAGGGAGAAAAGCCGCTTCAGGTCAGAAAACGCACTGTATCTGGTGCGATTGTACCGTGCGAACCGTAGTAAGGTTGCTGCTTTGGGGCTTGCATATCGAACAACGCACCGAGCAAAAACATGCCGCCTATGATCGCGACTCCCACTGCCACGACCACAATAGAAACGGCTATTTCAGGTTCTGTTGACTTAATCAATGCACACTCCTTTGGCAGTGGGCTTCTTGTTACCCGCACCAGGAAAACGCTTATAAGAGAAATATAGTCCCCCGAGGCGGCGGCTGGCAATATTATGCGAAGCGCTTCGTAATAGTTGAGGAATCTTGGGATGAAGACCTGGGGCGATAGAATAGGTCGATGTCACCTTAGCTTTTCTTCATGCTGTGTTCTGAGAATGCCTACTAGAGCCGGAATCGGTTAACACAGCACACCAGCACTAAATGAAGGGTTTTTCGCAGAGTGGCTTCCAACATGTTGAAAGCAGGCATGAGTTATTAGAGTAGTGCATGGTCGTGATATCACAACTGGTGGCTAATTAAAAGTGCGGAATGCAACCGTTCTGCGATGGGTGCTGAGAAACATAACCACATGGTGGTGGCGTCGACACACCAAACCTATGCCATGACCATCTCCGATGCATTAAGTGCTGTGGCGATTTTCAAGTTCCTAAAAAGTTGAGCCACTCATCGCCGTAGCTCTTACTTTGGCGCTGATGCCGACCTGATTCATTGCGATTGCTTTTCCATCGCCTGAAACGACCGAATCACAGCGCTCCCGCGTTTATGTTGCATATACCATCTTGGCACGCTCGCGTTGTGCGTTCACTGTCCTTGCTGGCGGAACATGTATTGTTTCGCTTTCCATAATCCGAGCATCGAAGCACTGTCGGTAGTATCGGATTGTGGATTCGCCAGTTTACTTCGTGGGTCTTTGCGCATATATAATCAAGTTTTGATAGTTCTTGTAATGATCGCGCGCAAAATCGGGATTACTTCCGGAGATTGTCAATCCTCCCAGATTCTTAGCTTTCTCCATGGGGATTGCCACATCCTTGGTGAGACCCTTTGTTAGCTTCACGACCGTGCTGTCAGGGTAATAACTTCCTTCGTCAGCGAAAGCCGCCACAGAGAAACCGTACTTTTCTCGAAGCTGCTCTACCGCCATGTCACTTTGCCCCTTACCTTCCGGATCAGCTAGGTGGTCGCTACCTACCCAGAATGCTACTTTATTGTTCTTGTCGGCATCGAGGAGCGACTTGATACTCTTGGCCATATGGTTGTCCCTCGAGCCACCCAGTCTGGCGAGCTCGTCTTCGAGCTTCATCCGTTCGCCATCCTGTGCGCCGCCTAAAGGAATTTTGTTAATCTCTCTTTCCAGGTCTGGTCTTGCTCTATCTACGGGCACGGGCCTGATACCGGCATCTCGTGCGGCTGTAATCAATTTGATGAAATCGTCATGCTGCAGGTCTTTTGGCAGATCCTTTTTGTCGATCTTTCCGGTCTCCCAAAATTTGTCAATTGCGTCTTTCGAGGTGACCGGGACCTCAATTGCTAGATGTGTAACACCGGACGCTTGCAGGTCAGCCATGATACTCGCGCCGAATTCGCGATGTGGATTGGGGGTGACGTGTTTTTCTCCGAATGCGATTACCCTGTTAACCTTAGCTGCTCCTATCACAGCTTTCTTCGGATCGGTTGCCAGGTCGTTGATTTCCTTCCTGGCAGCTTCGAGCGTTGCGCGACTAAACTGTCTCAGGTCGGGATTTTTTGCTTCTTCTTCAGTGAGGCGCTCTGGCAATAACTTGCCATCGCCGGCAGTGCTGGGTTTGTTGTCCGCACCGAGCGCCGGCACTTTTGCTGGGACCTCACCTTCTTTCTTTGTTGGAGCGGGACCTTCATCCTTGGGCGTCTTTTCAGGCGTGCGGTCCTTCTTCTCTTCGTCTTTGTCCGCGCCGCTGTAGTCACCATTGGCACCATAACTAGTGTCGCTTTGACTTGATGCTGTTTGATAATTTGACGTGTCGCCGTCAATAGAATCGTTAAAATCTAAGAAGCTGCAATTATCTTCTGTCTTTGTAGTTGGCTTAGATAGCGATTTGTGATCGACATCGGCGGACAACAGTGCAGATACCTGGTCGCTGTCGTTGTTCGGCGCATCGAATTTGTTAAAATTATCGTTGACCATAGCTGGGTTCTGCCAGACCTGTAGGAATTCTTGACGTGCTAGGAATTCATTGTCATTCTGACGTTTTTATACCCTTTCTGACAAGATGAAAAACCACCCGCCGTTCTGTCCAGCGTGGCAGCCTGCCAATGCGGGTAAAATGTTTGGAAGAGGTGAAATTTAACGATGACCGTGTCCAACGCCATTTTGCCAAAGCGGGAGAAGATCGCCATGTTCTCCCAGCTCGGTGATATCTTCGTCCTTGGTGGAATCTCCATCTTTCTGTACGGAGTATGCGTTGCTGTCGACCGAGCCAGCCCTTTCCTCAAGATACATCCCAATGTCGTTCAAGCCGTCATCGTATGCACCTGGTTGATCAATTATCCGCACTACACTGCCACTTACCACCGTGCATATCGCAGTATGGGTGAGGTAAAGCGGCACCCGATCGTGGCTATCTGGTTGCCTGCGATCATGCTCGCACTGCTTGCCGCGACGTTTGTTTTTCCATCGGCGTTGGGCGGGTGGTATTGCAAAGCGTATTTCCTAACAGTGGCATATCACTACGCCGGTCAGTCGTACGGAATTTCACTCATCTTTTGTCGCAGAGCGGGCATCGATGTCAATAAATTCTTTCGAGTCTGTCTGGGGCTGCCAATCTATTCTTCGGCGATTCTGTACATCATCGGTGACGAGCTAATGGTTCATCGCAACAGCTTTCTCGGCATCGAGATGCCGATGTTCCATTATCCATTCTGGTCATATTTGTTAGCTTACTTTGGAGTTGCGATAGGGTGCGTCGTCTATATTGCTATGACGGTTTATCAGCGAAGTATTTCTGAAAAGGTACCACTGGTGGTGCACATAATCGTGCTCGCTCAGCTGATCTGGTTCACCGTTGGCATGCGGCTCGAACTCTTTCTGCTTCTTGTACCGACATTGCATTGTTTACAGTATTTACTAATCACCACCTATGTGCGGTTTAAAGAAGAATCCGGCGAAGGAAAGCTTTCAGCCAAATCCGCGAATCAGTTTTTCAAAACCGGACAGTTCTGGAAGTACTACGGTCTTCTGATCACCGGTGGACTCTTGCTGTTTATCGGTATTCCTTACCTCATCAGTTTTCTCAAATTGGCTACTTTCCAATTCGGCAACGCGATCATATACTCGTTCGTCAATCTTCATCATTTTCTACTTGATGGTGAGATCTGGAAGTTACGAAAAAATGATATCGGTAAGGCGATTGCGCCGTCCGGCTCGACACTCTAGCCGAGGTGGAAGTCGATGACAGGCAGACCAGACCTTTCAATCTCGTGCATAATCTTTTCCTGCATCTCTTTTGCATCAACAAATGACACACGTCGCGATGCGCAGCGTTCTTTCAAAAGTTTATCGCTAATGTTCAACAGAACGACTTGATCGCAGTCCAGGACGACCGTGCCGAACACGGGAGTACCTGCCATTATCTTGATGCGGTCTCTAGCGAGTTTATTCATAGTATTGCCAATTTCTTCTGTCCAGGGAGTTTGACATACCTCTCTAATCTCTTCCTCTGTAAGTAAGGGGAAGAGTATTTCGTCCATATCTACAGCGTTTGGAATATTGAACAAGAGAGTGCTTTTCCCTATGCAAGTCGTCCCGACGACGGCAATACGCTTATCGTCGTGAAGTTTCAGCAGGTTATGAAGATTTTCAGACAGCTGCATCTTTACCTTTTCGCGCTTCCTGACCGAGTAAATTATAGTAACTCAAGAATTGGGACTCGGCGCGTTTTCAAAAGTGCGGTCGTCGGGCTGTCTATCTGTTATCGGAATATAAACGTGCAAGTGCAAGAAGACGAGCAAAAGGACAAGCTGCGAATCACAGTCAATGACCTGTATCGCGACGATTCGCGCCGTGTGTATGCAACTTTGGTTCGACTACTTGGAGACTTCGATCTGGCGGAAGAGGTCATGCAAGAAGCTTTCGCGACGGCTGTGAAACAGTGGCAGCGTGATGGTATCCCTGCGAATCCTCGTGCCTGGCTGGTTTCGACGGCTCGCTTCAAAGCTATTGATATGATGCGGCGCCGGGCGCGCTTCGATAAAACAATTGCTCTTCATGGTGACGACCTTGCTCCCAACTTTACAGAGCTGGAAGATATTGATGAACAGACCTTCAAGGATGACCTCCTTCGCCTCGTCTTTACCTGCTGTCACCCGGCGCTCTCTCCGAATGCACAGATCGCGCTGACGCTAAGAGAGCTCTGTGGGCTAACTACTGAGGAGATAGCGAGTGCTTTTCTCTCTACGCCGGTTACGATTGCCCAAAGAATCGTTCGTGCAAAGGCGAAAATTCGCGATGCGAAAATTCCATATGAGGTACCTGCCGCGGAGCATCTAGAGGAGCGTCTCGATTCTGTTTTGTCCGTAATCTATCTGGTATTCAACGAAGGATATTCTGCGTCGCAAGGTCCCAGTGTTACTCGTGCTGATCTGTCTTCGAAAGCGATTCACCTCGGTGAAGTCTTACGTGATTTGATCGCTGACGCTGAGGTCATGGGTTTGCTTGCTCTGATGCTTCTGCACGAATCAAGGCGGGTAGCCAGGACTTCCTCTTCCGGCGAGCTTATTCTACTTGAGGCTCAGGATAGAACCCTTTGGGACTCGCAATTGATCGCGCGTGGTAAGGTTCTTGTGCAACAGGCCCTGGCTGCTCCGCCGTATGGTGCTTACACAATTCAAGCGGCGATTTCCGCAGTCCATGCAAGCGCGGCGACTGCCGAAGAGACTGAGTGGTCACGGATCGTCGGTCTTTATGACATATTGCTGCAAATCGAGCCCTCACCGGTGATTGAGTTAAACCGAGCGGTGGCGGTTGCGATGAGCGAAGGTCCTGAGTCCGGTTTGCTATTAGTAGATGCGATTCTCGAACGAGGAATGTTGGCGGACTATCATCTGGCGCATGCCGCCCGCGCCGATCTAAATCGTCGGCTTGGTCGAAAGACCGAGGCAAGAGCGGCATACGAGAACGCTCTTGTACTTGCAAAGCAAGAGCCTGAGCGGGCTTTTCTGCAAAAAAGGCTGTTGGAGTTGTCTGAGTAAACTCTCATATTCGGAATGTCGATCTCGGGAATCTCCAATCGACTAACAGATGAGACGGTAAAATTTCGCAACTTGCAAGGAGGGAAAAATGAAATTCATATGTCTTGGTTACGCCGATGAGTCAAAAATGCAGACGATGTCCCAGGAGGAATTGTCCGCGCTGGTGGAAGAGTGTCTGGCGTACGATGATGAGCTGAGGCGCGGCGGGCATTTTGCCGGCGGCGAAGCATTACAAACTGCTTCTAATGCTGTCACGCTGCGTTTTCGCGGCGGAAAGGTCGATATTACAGATGGTCCGTTCGCCGAAAGCAAAGAGCAGCTCGGCGGTATCTTGTTGTTGGAAGCCAGAGATCTCAACCAGGCGATAGCATTGATGTCGAAACATCCAGGCGTCAAATTTGGACCGTTTGAGATTCGCCCTGCTGACGAAGAGTTCATGAAGATGTGCGAGGCTCGAATAGAAGCCATGCAGGTCAAATAGCCTGAGGAGTTTTTATGAAATACATGCTGCTTATCTATAGCGACGAGAAACTGTGGACCGAAGGCGAACGCATGGAGTGTATGGCAGAGTCAACCGAGATTTGCCATGAGCTCGAGGCCAAAGGACAGTTTCTCGGAGCTTCGCCACTACATTCGGTGACTAGTGCCACCAGCTTGCGCATTCGCGAAGGGAAAAAGGTCATAACAGACGGTCCTTTTGCCGAGACGACAGAACAGCTTGGCGGCTACTACATAATCGATGTTAAAAATCTCGACGACGCGATTGCAATTGCAAGTCGACTTCCTCCAGCGAAAAAGGGTACTGTCGAAATTCGTCCAGTTTTCGAACTGGAGAATCTTCCGACCCAATCAGTAAGAATAAGTCAAACCGCAAATTAAACCAAGGAGAGTACGATGAGAGTGATGGTTATAGTAAAGGCCAATGATGCCTCAGAAGCTGGCGTTATGCCGAATGAGCAACTTCTCAGTGAAATGGGCAAGTTCAATGAGCAGCTAGTCAATGCCGGAGTTATGCTAGCCGGAGAGGGCTTGCATCCGAGTTCCAGAGGTTATCGCGTTCGCTTTAGCGGTAAGGAGCGTACCGTCATTGACGGACCTTTCGCGGAGACCAAAGAACTGATCGCTGGCTATTGGATCTGGCAGGTCGAGTCAATGGAAGAGGCTCTCGAGTGGGTCAAGAGATGCCCAAGTCCTCATGAAGGTGAGTCAGACATCGAGATTCGTAAGATCTTCGAAGCAGAAGATTTTGGCGAAGAAATGACGCCTGAATTGAGGAAGCTGGAAGAGCGCCTCAAATCCAAGATCGCCGGACGCAACTAATTAAGTAATCAACCACGGAAAGTAGGAGATGGAAAATCATGACAAAAGCAACACAACCAATTCCCCCAGGTCATCACACAATCACCCCTCATTTGATCATAAAGAATGCTGCCAAAGCTATTGAGTTTTACAAAAAAGCGTTTGGCGCTGAAGAGCTGGCGCGCGTGCCGATGCCTGACGGCCGCTTGATGCACGCCTGCGTAAAGATCGGTGATTCTCTCTTGTTCTTGTGCGATGAGTTTCCCGAGCATGAATGTGGTGCCAGCCCATCAACGTTGAAGAATGCGCATGCCACCATGCATGTTTTTGTTGAAGACGTGGATAAGGCTTTTCAGCGGGCCGTTGACGCAGGTGCTGAAGCTGTGAGGCCACCACAAGATATGTTCTGGGGCGATAGATATGGTCGAGTTCTGGATCCGTTTGGACAACCATGGAGTCTCGCCACACACAAAGAAGATCTCACGCCGGACGAGATATCGGAGCGCATGAAGTCAGCCTGTGCTCCTGCTCAAGAAGCCGCTAATTGCAAGTAATCGATCCAGACTTACTCAGTTTTTCTTTCGGGAAAGAAAAACTGTTGTGAGTGAACATTTGGTGGGTTGATTCCCTGTGAATTGGGATCTAATTTTTCGAATCTGCAAAGAGCGCTCGTGTTATAACCGAGCGCTCTTTGCCTATTCCGTTGCCAGAAACCTTATACCGCTATCTTCTTGAGCCTTGGGCAAGCTCGTCGGCCCCTCGTGACTGCTAATGAACGTTGGATCCGAGAACAATTGTGATTCGAATTTGTCGCTTCCGCTGTCATTAAATCGCAGTTGTTGCACGCCCATAGTACCGTCCTCCAAAACAAAAACATCCCAGCGCGTGTAAACGATTCGGATTGAACATCGCCTCAATGCTGCGTCTCTGGGTCAAACTTGCTGAGCCTGATTTACTGGTAAGAGGCGCGTTTCCTTTATGCCAAAGAGAATAAACTCGAATTGTGACGACTTGGTATTTTCGTCCAGAGGTTCAACCGGCGAACTTGTAAGCCGGTAATCCTGTTGCCTCGTCTATACGTACGCGGAATAGAGAGCCGGCGTTTGGCTCCGCCTGGGGATTGGTTCCGACCGAGGCTGATGTTATATAAAGATCAGTAAGTTGGTCACCACCAAAGGCGCAGGAAGTCACTCTTTCGGCGCCTGGTACTCGAATAACGGCAAGAACCACACCCTTTCTCGGGTCAATTTTGTACACGGCATTGCCTTCCCAGGTTGCCACGTAGAGATTGTCATCGGTGTCAATCGTCATGCCATCGAGATAACCTTTTTGCTCATGCTTGTACACGATTCGCCGGTTTTGAATCTCGCCGGTTGCCAGGTCGAAATCGAAGGCATCAATATGACCAGTACCGGTATCAATGTAGTACATGATGGTGGCGTCGCTGTTCCAAACAATGCCGTTGGAGATTGTAATGTTGTCTAGTTTCCGCTGCACGTTCAGATTGGTATCCATCATGTAGAGGCTACCGGCACCTTCTGTGTACTCGAAGTGCATGGAGCCGCACCAAAAACGACCTGCCGGGTCGCACTTCCCGTCGTTCATCCGGATTTGCTTATCTTCCTCGGTGGTGGCGAGGACGCTCATTTCACCTGCCTCAGTAAAGGCAACAAATTTGCCTGGCAGTGAGGCGACAAACCCGCCTCGGGTTCTATTGACGACAGTACCTACGTGGGCACCAGTCGGAATAGAAGTGTCTTCGCCGGTGCGAGGATCGTAGGTATGTATTTTGAAACCATCGATATCAACCCAATGAAGAAGCCCCTTTTCTTGATTCCATATCGACCCTTCGCCGAGAAGGGCATTGGCTTTGAGTATTGGTTCTGCGGTTAGTTCTAGCGCTTTCATTCTTGTGCTTCCTGCTTGCGGGACTATTTTTGCTGACTGACGCGGCTTTTGTTCCATGGAAGCGAGAAGCCACCATCAATGACCAACTCGGTTCCATTTATGTATTCAGATTCGTTGGACAATAAGAATAGAATTGCCCTGGCAATTTCTTCCGATCTCGCCAGTCGTCCTGCAGGAATACTCTTCCCTCCCTCGAAAAGCTGATCTTCAGAGAAGAATTTCCGCTCACCTTTAGTGTCGGTCCAGCCAGGATGAACTACGTTGACGCGAATATCGTGCTCTACTAATTCCACCGCTGCTGTCTTGGCCATCTGGACTACAGCGGCTTTGGCCATGTTGTATGCCATCGCGTCGGGAAAAGGTGATATCGCATGTGGTGACCCTACCACCACGATGCTACCTCCCGCTTTTTGTACTATCAATTTGTTGGTCACCGCCCGGAGTGCATTGAAGGCGCCCCACATAGTTACATCAATAGTCTTGCGAAAGCCCTCTATTCCAGCGCTGTGAAACGGCTCTCGATCGCTGTAGACGGCGCAGGTAACAAGCATGTCAATTCTACCGAAATCGTCAACTATTTCGTCGACCATTCCTTCGACTCTAAAGAGTTCGGAAACATCTACTTCATACTTTCGGACCTTTCGACCTGACGCTTCGATTTTCTCCAAAATTCTTTGAGCCGAATCAGGATAGAGGAGGTAATTGAGCGCGACGTCCGCGCCAGCCTCTGCCAATGCCAATGCGGTCGCTTCACCGATCCCGGAAGAGGCACCTGTCACTAACGCTGTTTTTCCTGCGAACATAATCGTATCTCCTAACCCTGGTCATCGCACAAACTCAACTAATCGCTCAAGCATGCTTCCAGGTCATTCAGAACTTCGCTCCAACCATGGTGTTTTCCATCGGCAGATTCTTGTGTTCGAATGATCTCGTGTTTTAAGTGCAGCTTGGTGCAGCCGCCAAGATCTTTGATTGAGAGCGTGAGGATAGTATCTTTGTCATCCTCGTTGCGAAATCCTTCGACACTCCAAACGCAGCTTACCAGCTCGTTGTACACAATGCGTCTGAACTGCCCTTGGATGAAGCAGTGACGTCCTGCGCGCTCACCGAAATCCAGGTGAAATTTGCCATCTTCCGAAAATTGGAATGAAACTTGTTTTGCACCGGTAAGCTTAAATACCGTGCCGTCCTCTATGCGAGAAAACAAAGCGCCAGGCGTCGCCGTGTACTCCCGCTCTAACTCGACGGTTAGACTAGTTTGTTTACCCATGATCCAACCTGATACCTAGGGGCAATAATTGTACGGTATTGAGAACCAAATCGTTACGCGGATTCTGCGATCGGCGGTTCGGGCATGCCTCATCCAACTGCCACTTGGCGCTTGTGACAATCCTTGTCGTATTCAGCTTGACGAAGTCTCATGGTTGTTTAATTCATCCAAGATCCATTAAATGCTAGACTCTTAACCTCAGTCATATTTGTCGGTCCAAAGGTCCGCTCGACATGGTCATCGAAGCTCTTCGGAACTTCAAGGAAGTTAGTATTTCGCGCAATCAATCGATGTGCGATAGGTTTGCTGTTTCTCGATCGGCTGAATCTATTACAATTTCGATAGACGTCGCTGGAGGCTTTTGCAAGTGAACCGCTTGTTGATTGACTCCAAATTTTCGGCTGGAACAGTGATTGAGTACGCTGCTTTGTGTCTCGCCGGTTGGGTATATGAAAGTAAAATTGAAAGTGATTTGCTTTGCTGCGAGTTCGAATCACGAGATGGGAAGCTAATCTTTACTCTATCGCCTCCAGCTCGTGTTCATGCGAAGTTCGAAAGAGAAGAAGCGATTTGCCTGATGCTGGGCATGCTCAATATCGGTGCCATTGTCGAGGTTGATGGCGAATGGCGCAAGAATCGCTCTGTGAAGCATGCAATGCAGTGGGCAGCCGAGAGGCAGTGGACCGTTCAGGATGCAGATAATGCGATTCATCCATACACTCATCTCAAGCTGTCGGATCTGCAGATCATTCACGATTGTCTGATTGATAGAAAGATATCCGTGTCGAAAATGAATAGCGATTCCGAGATGTCTCGGATTTTTCCATTTGTCGATTGCATTGGCGGCTCTTATGGACCGCTTCGTCATAGAAGCGGCAATGAAATTCAGGTTAAACTCGTCGACAATGAGTTTCCGCTTGGGCATAAGATCTCCGCGCCTGTTCCTTGTGAGGGTGTTTATGAAGGCTGGTTGTATGCAGAGGCGGGAAAACCTTCTCCTCGCAGGCGGTTTGATCCGAAAAATCCAGGACCCTATCGTGATTCGCTAACAAATCAATGGAAGGTCGCGCATATGTTGGGCGCTGTTCCTGACGAGCACAAATCAAAGGTATTTTATTGGGTGACAGATTGCTTTAACGCGCTCGACAAATACGATGGTACCAGAGGCGGTGTGCCGATACCGGAAGTTTTTGATATCGAATTCGATGGCTACAGGATGACAGCTACGCAGAAATTTGTTTTCCGACTGGAGAAGATCAAGTAGAAGAGATTGGCGCTATTTGCAGGCTCTTCTCTTCATGTCACGGACGAGTCTATCTATTTCGTAACCTGCTTCTGTCTCGCCATTATTCTTGCTGAGAGCGGCGATCTCAATTCCGGATTGCATAATCGGAACAAGTATGTGCTGATCATTGCTTCCACCGAAGCGACTCTCTAACTCGCTCCACTTTTCTCTGGCAAGCTTCGCATCTCCTGTTGCCGCTATCGCCCAGCAATACATCGCCCGAATTTGCACGAATCGCAGCGTGTCTTGTCGGTTGGCGAATCCGAGCGCTGAACTTAACGTGTCCGCTTTGCCTAAAGAATTTCGCACCCCGATGGAGATGTTTTTGGCATACATACTCGGAAGCGCCGGCCTGTAGAGCGCCTCGCAGTAGGCGAGTTTTTCCGCCGCGGATAGGTCCGGCGTGTCCTTCAATATTTGTGCTAACTGCTCCATTATGCGAAGCTGTAAATTACCATTCGTCGAGCTTATGGCATTGCCGACTGCAATCAATGAGGCTGCTCTCTCATGTGGAGCTGTTTTGAACTTTTCGTATCGCGATACAATCGGCGTTATTTCGTTGTACTTGCCTTTTCCCGCCAGGATGGATAGTGCGCAAGTCAATCCGTTAAAAAACTGCCTGAGACCTTCTTTGCAGTTATTTATGGTGGATTTGCCCCTGACTAGAGGAATTGCATCGTCCAGTCTCTTAGCTGCGCTCATGGCATCCACAAGATTTCCGGACTTTAGCATGTCTAGTTCTAGATCAGACACTTCACTCAGTGCCCTCTCCGAGTTCGGCCCGAAATTGAGGGAAACAATTTCCGTAATCCGTCTCTGTGCTTCAGCTGCTGCACTCCAATCTTTGGATGCAATCCTTAATGTTCGTAGTCGTCTGTAATACCTGGCTTGCACCATTTTGTTGTCGTACTTCTTTTTGAATACAATGGGCTGCACCTGATTTAGTATCATTGCCGACTCATCAACATGGTGAAGCTGGGTATGAATTTCGGCGATGACCAGGAGCAAGTCTGTTCGTGACAATTCGTCCGTTGAGGCGGTGTCGAATTGAGACAGTGCGGATTGATACAGTTGCAATGCTTCGGGAAGTTTTCCGCCTTGATAAAAAATATAACCCTTCTGGCTTGATGTCATCCAGTCCGTGCCTGCGGCCTGAGCGGCGGGCACTATTTGTAGTACCATAACACAGGTAAGAGCAAGTGCGACCTTCATTAGTTGGTATCTGCGCTCTTGATGGGAATTCCGCTTTCCTGTGAGTGAGGCAATTCGAACCAAAATCGAGTGCCCCCACCTTCGATGGTCTCGCAGTCGACCGTTCCGTTGTGCGTTCTTACCAGTAATTCCGTGATGAACAAACCTAAGCCACGTCCAGTTCGTTTTAACTCCATCGGCTGATCCAATTGTGAGAATCGGTTGAATAGATTTGCCTTTTGATCTGGATCAATTCCTGGACCGCTGTCCTCTATTGATATTCTGACTACTCGTCTGCTCGGAATCTCCGTGGCTCGAATGATAATAGATGATTCTTGGGGTGAAAACTTAATGGCATTAGAAAGAAGGTTGATCAAGACCTGGATGATTCGCTCGTCATCACAGTGAATCTGTTGATTAATATCATATTCGGTATCGAATCTGATATCGCGAACGTCGGCCATTCCTCTTACTGCATGAACTGCAGCTGTCACAAGTTTGTCAAACTGATGATTTTCTTGATGCAGCTTCAGTCGTCCACTTTGAAGAGTTCCGACATCGAGCAGACCGTCTGCAAGTTTTGCTAGTCTATGCATTTCTGAATCTAGCCGCCGGATTCGCCGAAGATTTTGGCCGCTAAGAGATGATGCGTCCTCTCTGAGTATCATCGACAATGTGAGGCTATTTGAAGCTAATGGTGAGCGTAAGTCATGCGCCACCATCTCCATGAGCGTGTTCTTGAACTCCTCGGCAGATCGACGAGCTTCTGCCATGTCTCGAAACGTTTTGTCGAGCTCTGCGAGTTCGTCTGTGCCACCAATGTCACTCAGTGTTTCTTGTCCCTTGCCGAATAAATGGATGTTGTTCATAAGCAGACTCAAGCGTCGCAAGGTGCGCCTACCAAGCCACAATGCAAGACCGGCGATTACGAAAAGATTGGCAAGAACACCAAGGCTGATGAGCGTTATCGTGGATTGGCGTCGGGACGCCGATTGTGGCTCTAGTTCGCTGGCGATTGGTCCGAGTTTTGCCTTGATCCGGTCTTCGTCTTTGAGGATTTTAGCTACTAGAAGCATAGCTTCTTCCATGTATTCCCGTTCGTCGAGAAATCTCGCGAGCGCTACAGTCGGTCGCTCATCGTACAGTTTCGGGCTCGCATAGTTGCCGAAGATCAGGAATTCCTTCACGTGTTTTGTGTAATTGGCGAAAATCGCGTCATCGGAATCGTGGGTCAAGTTGCTAATCAGATTTAGGTTGGCGGTAATCTCTTTTAACAGTTGTTCTTTCGATACAACCATCTCGTCATGAAGCAAGAATCGATTGCCTGCGGAAAAGATTAAGTATCTCGCCGCGAGTGTGTTGACGCTCTGGCAGCTCGTTACGATATCCTTTGCTTTGACCTGCTCGCGAGCCGCATTCTCGAGCTTCAAGAGGCTCTGCATCAGGAGACCTGCAAACACAACCTGGCAAATCAGAGGCACTCCAAGGAGCACCAGACCCTGTTGCCATAGCTTCATGGATTACTCTCCCGGCTCGGAGGCTTGCAAATAAATCTCCGAGATGCGGTATCCAAGCCCTCTAGACGAGTCGATAATCGACGACTCGTTTTTTAAGTCCACCTTTCTTCGTATGCGATTTATGCAGGTACGAAGCGCTTCACTTGTTACCGATGCATCGGAGTCCCATACGTGAGAAATAATCTTTTCCGAAGTAACAAAATTGTGGCGATTGCGAAATAGAAATTCTAGTACATCAAACTCTCGTGGGACCAGCTTAACTACGCGATCTCCAATGTTCAAAATGCAATTTTGATAGTCTAATCTGACTTTGCCTACAGCGACGGCTGTGGAGGTAAACACGGAGGAGCGTCGCAGGAGTGCTCTTATTCTTGCTCCGAACTCGATAAGCGAAAATGGTTTTGCCAAATAATCATCAGCACCAGAGTCGAGCCCTTCGGCCTTTTCGACAAAAGCCGATTTTTGGGTCATCATCAGAATCGGTGTCTGGCCGCCGGCTTGACGGAATTGATGGCAGATTTCAATTCCAGTCATCTCTGGAAGCTGCCAGTCGATAAGCGCTAGATCAAAACCGCTATATTTTAGAAGTTGCAAGCCGTCGCCACCATTGGTGACACTCTCTACTTTATGGCCTTCCGATACAAGGAACTCAGATATGGTGGCGGTTAGCACCAGATCGTCCTCAATAATTAAAATCTTCGCCACCGGACCGATCTCACTGAGCTTTTCCACCGCAAAATATACCTCGTAACTGTCCGTTTATCAATCAATGTCTGAGCTCGTGAGGTTAGTCATGAGGATTGGCTGAATCCTTTCAGCTACAAAGTCCATGCTATTTCGGCACGGACTTTGTGGCGCTAGATAAGTTTGCAGAGCGGCTAAGTGGATGCATTTGCTAGGAACTGATTGCACTGTATTGCAAGTTGCGTTACTTCTGCGTAACTTGCAAGGAGGGAACGCGTCTAAGTCAAATCTAGTAGCCCTCCTTGACTCGGCGGTGGTTGGCCTTATGAATGGCTTTCCACTTGTCTCTTTCTTCGGAGGCAGCGCGGCGATCTGTTTTCCGGGCTTCGAAAGCTGCTTCGCGTTGCAATTTCCTCCAGCTCGCTATCCGTGCCTCGTCAACAGTTTCTCGAACTGCGCATCCAGGTTCTGTATCATGGCGGCAGTCGTGAAATCGACACTGGGCAGCTATCGTCGATACATCGTCGAAGGTAGCGTCAATACCGCCGGACGCATCTGCAAGAGCGAACTCCCGCATTCCTGGGGTATCAATAATCGATGTCCCGTCAGGTAGCTTAAGGAGCTGCCGTCTCGTAGTCGTGTGCTGTCCTCGCCTGTCATGTTCGCGCACCTCGTTAACCGCAAGTATTTTGCTGCCGACGAGCGCGTTGATCAGAGTAGACTTACCCACCCCGCTTGATCCGACGAAGGCAATGGTGCGATCCGGTCCGAGGAATGGTCGAAGCGAGTCGAGTCCTCCTCCATTGCGAGCCGATAGCGTCAGGATTGCAACATCTGCCATTGAATTTCGTACCTCCTCGAGGAATGAATCGATTGCGGTGACTAGATCGATTTTAGTCAATGCAATGGCGAACGGAACACCGAATGCGGTGGCAGCCACTACATAACGTTCGAGACGCCGAATATTGAAATCGCGATCTACGGCGATCGTGATGAACAGCGTATCCAGGTTGGCTGCTATTGGTTGCAGTGAATGGCCGCCGTCAATGGCACGTCGGGCGAATAAATTACGTCTCGGCAATACCTCCTCAATGATTGCCAGATTGTCGTTCAACTTAAGTGATACATAGTCACCGACCACGGGAAGAGCCATCTGGTCAGGTGCTTCGAAGCGAAGCGAGCCTGATAATTGAGCTCTGAGTTCTCCCTCATTGTGTTCGACAACGTAAGAATTTCTATCCTGTGCGTTAACACGAGCGCAGATAGACGGCGCTTCAACAAGCGCAGCAAAACAAGGTTTTATCATTATCATCGTTCCTAAATTGCAAAAAAAAACTACATGCAAGTTAAGGACGCAATATTTGCTTTATGCGCAGCAGCACTTCAAAGTTGTCTTAGCGAGCCGCATCAGGAGAGCGGCGACGCGTGACTGTATTGCGCCCGGAATCGAGAATTACAATTTCCATAAGCCCTCCTTTGCAAAATGCGTGGGTCTCGAAAGTATTCAAACTATAGCTGAAGACTTGACTGTTCGTCAAGAATTTGTTGCTGTGGTAGCTGAGTTGTTAGGCCACTCCTGGTCATTTACTTTGAGTGGTATCACCAGAATATTATTTGCTTTTCTTATGAATCTAGATCAACACAACTCCTCTCTTGTATAAATTCGGTTCTTGGTATTTTCGTTGTCAAAAGGCGTCCTAAATACGACAAGTCGCTGGTCAACAAGCTAGGTTTGCCAGGGAGCATTTTTTATGTCTAGAATTTCGACGTCCGGAAACGGGGCCCTAGCGGCTCTATTGGCGTTATCACTCAGCGTGCTCAGTACCGCTAGTGCATTGGCTGGTGATTATCGAGAGGCTGATGTTCAAGCCGCCTTAAAGCAGCTCGGTAGTCTCGACAAGTACGAGCGCAAGTCGGCCGCATTCCACCTCACGGAGATGGGTCCTGCTGCAGTTAATGCGATTCCGGCATTAATTGAAGTCCTCCAGAGCGATGAGTCCATGCAGGTGAGAGGGGAGGTTGCTCATGCGCTGGGCAACATCGGACCTGCGGCGAGTGCTGCAGTTCCGGCTTTGATCACTTTCTTGCAAAGTGACGAGGGCGGATATGAGCGAACCTATGCAGCAAGTGCACTTGGCGACATCGGCAAAATGCCGGAGCAAGCCGTTCCTGCGCTTATCAACGCGCTTCAGCATGACCAGGAACCTGTCGTAAAACAGCTGGCTGCACGCGCTCTTGGAGATTTTGGGGCAGGAGCGGCAAGCGCAGTCCCGGCGCTGGTCGACAGCATCAGGAATGGCGACAAAGATTTACGGACTGCGGCCGCCTGTGGGTTGGAGACCATTCCTGCTCCGCAGAGCGAAGTCGCGGAACTCACAGAGCTTCTCTCCGACGAGATTGATTCCGCTCGACTGGCTGCTGCTAAGTCGCTCGCCGGTCTCGGACCGGAGGCTGGGTCCGCCGTCCCGGCATTGTGCGCGCTCTTAGCTGATAAAAATACTAGCGTGAAGATAGCTGCAATCAATGCCTTAGGTGCAATTGGGCCCGACGCGAAGTCGGCTCTGCCTGAGTTGAAAAAACTTTTGAAAGACGCAGAAGTGGGTGGCGAAGCCGGAGCTGCCACAAGCAAAATCAAGGGGCATTAGAAATTCGTCGATCGATTATCCCGCAGAAGTTTTTTGGAGAGAGAGTCGAAAACAGTCAATTGCTAGTCTAAGAGCAACTCCAACTCCAGGTGCGCCGTTCAAGCTAATTCTTTCCTGCAGTATCTCGACGCCCGCCACGTGAAATTTCAAGGTCGATCCGGAAAAAATCGTTCATTGGTTCGAAAAAGAACCAGGTTTGATTGCCCGCTGAGTCGTTATCACCCGAATAAAAACACAGGGTATTGCATCTTGACAATGGGGCGAGGTTGTTTTACCGTGGGATTTTCGACCTTTTAGCCACCTGATTCGACCTCAATTTACTAATATGAAAAACACTCTTTTGCTGATCGTTGGCAGCGCATTCTTACTTTGTGCACCTGCATTTGCTGACGACAATGGTCCGTTAAGCCGTTCCTCGTCGCAGGCGTTTCGTTCCGGCGAAGGTGTTGCTGTTGGCGCTTACGATTTGAACAAGCCTTCTGCAGATAGTGGTGCGGAAGTGGACGCGAAGTCACACATTCGTGGTGGCACGGGCGCACGTACCGGTGGTTCGATGTCGAACGCTGCTGGTGGCGCAGTATCCGGTGTCAATGATCACTCTGAACAGCGCTCGGGTGGTGGCGTTAGGTGGACGGAGCGATCAGCGCTATCTTCTGGCGAAAAGGGAAACCTGAAGGGTAACGTAACTTTCTCTGAGACGGGCGCAGCTGATCGCAAGGACGCCCATTCTGTGGGTGGCAAAAAAGATGGCATCGTTAAGTCTGGCTCGACTATTCCTCCCGGGTGGGTGGTTGTTGGAGAGAACAGTAATGGTGAGGTTCGATATGGACCACCTGATACTGCATCTAGTACCAGCCAGGAGCAGGTGGTGCCCGGCGAAATAAGTAAGACCGGTTTGTTGGAGCCGAAAATAAAGATGCTCCCAACGACAACGCTTGATCCTTTTGTCATTGAAAAACCGGAGCTGCTTTATGGTGATGAGGGAGTGAGTGATGCTCCTCTGCCACTTCAGTTCAGAGAAGCGCTGGGCAGTCCCCCTTGGGAGTCATCAAAATGAATAGCGTCCCTTCACGATCAGTATTTTGAGCTGAGGTTCTGGATACCTCGGCCTGTTATCCGACTATTCGTTGTTGTAGTTTTAGCTGAATGTTGTTGTTTAGCTATTGGCCGGCTTCGGCCGTGTCCTTAATGTACGAAATGCGTTTTGACATGTCCATCTCAGCGAGCTGATTCAGTATCGTGTCTTTGAATGGAACTTGCAGGTCGATGTCAAATTCTGCTGTCACCTCGACTGAAGTTTTCGTGGCGCCATCGCTGGTCAGTCGCCAGGCTCCTTGAAACTTAGACAAGTGCTCACCTTCAAGAAGGCGAAAGTCTATACGATTGAACGGTGTCTCGATTTCCTCGTACAAGAGGCGAGATTCACCTACCACCGGAAGACCGGTAAAACTCTCTTCAACCACAGTCCGTTCTCCTTCGCTGGAGATAACTCGGCGTCTGTGAGGCTGCGAATCTCGATAACTGACTATTGCATTCCAAACGACTTTTTGTTCGGCATCGATACTGATCGATTTTTTCAAAGTGGCCATCGTGTTCTGAGACTCCACTCAGCCTTGAGTGCGGGGGGTGTTGACGAAGATATCGACTAGGGTAGCAAAAAAACGGTTCAGCATGCGGAAGAGTTTGTGTCTGGGTGTGTCGTCACGGTTATGGAAAATTAATTGATGGTATTGTCCCTTCGAAATTCTTTCGGCGTGCGAACCTTGGCAGGTGCAGCCCGCCTGGCGCTTGATGTCCTGGTAGCTGAGTGCATTGCGGTGCTCTACTATTTATGTCGTTACTGGCGATTTCGCGTGGACCTCATATGACAACTAAACAACGCCGTCGAGTAGACATTGCTTTTTACTCAACGCTTATTGCATTCTCTTTACTAGCTCCAATCCAAGGTTCTCAAGGATATGAGGCGTTTGCAGAGGGCGGTATTTCAGCTATCAGTTCGGATGTCTCTTTGACAACTGCGCCATCAAGTGTGGTGTCGATACCACCCGTGACATCGCTCACTGATTCTACAGATGCAAAAGCCTCGCTGACGGACACAAAGCTGTCAAAAGGTACACCATCGCTGACTGATACCAAATCAGCAGGCGAGCCAATGTCCCTGACAGACGCCAAGCCGGCAGCGGAAACCACGTCGCTGACCGACACGAAGCCAGCAGCGGAAACATCATCGCTGACTGATACCAAACCAGCAGGCGAGTCAACGTCACTGACAGACGCCAAGCCGGCAGCGGCAACCACGTCGCTGACCGATACGAAGCCAGCAGCGGAAACATCATCGCTGACTGATACCAAACCAGCAGGCGAGCCAATGTCCCCAGATGCCAAGCCCGCAGCGGAAACCACGTCGCTGACCGATACCAAGTCGGCAGCGGAAACATCATCACTGACTGATACCAAACCAGCAGGCGAGTCAATGTCGCTGACAGACGCCAAGCAGGCAGCGGAAGCCTCATCGCTGACCGATGCCAAGTCGACCAGCGAAACAACTTCGTCTGCCAACTCTACAGAATCGGCTTCGTCTGCGGTGGCTACGCCGATTTCCAATTCTGCATCTTCGTCTTCTGAAAAGAAGGAAGCGACCGAATCCACTCTATCGGGCGCAGTTGAAGCCGATGAGAAGAGTCAGAAAGCGAAGGTCGGTAAAGCCAAGAAAAATCTGGAGATGTCCCTCAGCTATCCGCAAGACTATCCGTTCCCGCTGGTTGGAATTCAATTTCCAATCGATTACGAGAATGGGTTTTCACGCAACTTAATTGGAATGAAGCATTTCAAGAAGAGATCATCTGACGCGCTGGAGAGCGCCGTTAACGAACAGGTCGTGAAATCGAGCTTTCTTGCATGCGAGCTGTATGAATATCTGAAAAAGAAATTGCCTCCGAAAAGCATCGTTCTGATTCCAACCAAACTTCAATACGCTGATGGAAAGGCGTTATCCGTTGCTCTGAGTAAACCGCTACCGCCAGTGGTGCTGGTTGATCTGTTCGCGGAAGTCAGCCCTGCGCGAATCGAGAATCCGTCGAAACATCTTGGATCACCTGATACATTCGGGGACAATTCTCGAGTGCATGTATCTATTACCACCACCACTGGTGGACAGAGAAATTTGATAGCTGGACAGTCAGTCACGGGCGGCGGTGGCGCATCTGGTTACACAATCGAGAATTTCTACAACATCATTTGCACTGGTGGCAAATTGAAGCGTCTTAAGACAGAACAAGGTAGTGAAAGCACTCAAAAGTTCATTGAGCTGTCTTCTGATCATAAATACGCATCACGCGCTCTCAAGTATGAGGCAGAAGGTGGAAAACGCGCTGTGGACCCTGCTACCACCAAACAATTCGATTCCTACTGGAAGTGCATTGATACCGCCCTCAATTCAAGAGATCTGGCTCAGACCAGGTCATTGCTTATCGCTGAGTACTTTGATGATTTAACGCCGGATGTTACTGATTGCCTGTTAGGCAAGACCAAAAAAGAGTCTGTCATGCAGTTCGACAAAAAGCTTCGTTTTCTTGATCATGCTGCTTTAGCGCAACGCGCTCAATCCTACGGTGATTCTTGCACTCTATCGGAAAAGATTGTTGATGGCGAGTTCGCCAAATCGCTCCGAGTCGCGCGTTATTCGGAGATGAACTATGCCAGGAAAGTCAGTGCTAATAAGAGGCGTCGCAACTTGTCTGCGGTCCTCTCCGTCGCTGGTACGGCTGGATCAATTGCCACTGCGCTTGCCTGCCCGGATGTTCCAATAAGTGGATTGCTCGGTGCTGTCGGTGCTTCCGCCGCGACGGTCGCTGTAGATCTCAACAAGCTTCAGAAAGAGCTGCATGAGACTTTTGTTCCGGCCTATACACAAGGTAAGAATGCGCAGATTAGCTTTCTCATGAAGCTTGACGACGACACTGTAGAGGTTCGAGGTGAGAACGTTGAGCAGTTTCGAAAGAAAGTCAAAGATATGTATGAAACCAAATTTGGTGACAGCAAAGTCGGCGTAATGTAGTTATAAAATGAAAAATCTGAATCAGACTCTCCTGGCTGTCGCTCTTGCTGCTTATTGTGCGGAGCCGGTCTTCGCCCAGAACACAGAAACAGTGATTCAAGATGCGGCTATGACCAATGCTAGCAAGTCCATGCTTGCTAGCGTGAAAAGCATGTATTTTGAGGCTTGCACGATGGGAATGCAGAGTGTGGGCGCCGGTCCACTCGCCCCGAAACTCTGTGGTGGAAAACCCGGCGTAATGAAAATTCCGGATTTTGTGGGACCAGGACCAAAGGCACAGACGAAGACGGCCATCAGTAAGATTTTGGAGAAGTTGAATGTCGATGGTGACATAACGGCGCAGCTGTTCTCTTATGTCGATCAGCTTCCTGACCTGACACCGAGAGACTACATCGCGACTAAGACGCAGCAAATCGCTAACTTCGCCCATTCTACCGACATCGAGGTCGGGGCAAAGCTTGATGCTTACTTGTCGAAATTAACGCAGGCCGCTCGGGAACAACGGATGTTTGCTATGAGCAAAATCACAGAGAAGTTTAACTCATTTTCTGGTTCCGTATTCGATACCACCAACAATGCCGTCAACTCGTTGACTGGTTTTCAGCCGCCGAAGGTTCCGATGCCGAGCCCGGTACGCACTCCAAGCAAGGATTTCGTAGAGCAACAAGTGATCAGCCAACCGTCGCCACCTCCGCGAACTTCTAACGGCAATTTCGTGTCGCCTCCAGCTTCTGGACAAGGCTATCAACCAGTTTATTCCCCTCCGCTTTCAACTGGTATCAATCGACCAACTTCAAATGTAGGAAGTGGCCAGCAGGCGATATGGACGACGAGTGGAGGCGCTAACCAGTCGAATGGTTCTGTGCCAGCCAACCTGCCAAAGCCGCGTGTCGATGACGGACAGGCTTCACAAGCGAATACGAGTAGCAACGGTGTTTCGTCGAGTTCCAATTCCGCGCAGTCTGGAAGTCCTTCTCAGACCTCGGCAAATCCGAGTCAAGTTTACAGCAACTCGAATCAGCCGAATGCTAGTAACAGTCAGCAAAATGCTGTCGTTAACCAGCCTAGCGTCAATCAACCGGGCGGTGCCTCCAATCAAGCTCCTGCGAATCAAAGTGATGCGCACAATCCACCTGCGAATCAGGCAGCTGCGAGTGGTGCTCCTAATCAAGATGCTACAGGTCAAGACGCGGCTCAGGCGACGACGAGCCAGTCTACGGGTCACGCGGACCAGGCAGCCAATCAGCCCGGCCAGCCAGAAAGCCACTCTGGTGATGCGACTGCGAATCAACCTGGTGAGGGCGCTCCTGATGCTGGTGCTGATCAATCCGTTGCTAAGCAATCCGACCCAAAAGACAAAAATGATCCGAATTCATCTAAGAATGAAGCCGCCAATTCGTCGCCGACTGGCGGCGAGCCTTCCAAGAATGCTCCCGATCAGGTAGTAGGAACGTCTGGCCAATCGCCTGCAGGTGCGCCAGTTCAGTTTGCTCCAGATGGACATCCCATCGGAGCGTCCGCGATCGACGAAAATGGAATCGGTCACTTTTCCGATGATGATGCTTGGCATTCATGGACGCGCAATCCACCACCAACAGCTGGAGCTGGTGCGATTGGAACCAACCCTGAAGGCACCGCTGGTGACACTAATGAGTTTGCAGAACTTGATGCTGCGGCTTCTGAACTTAGTCAACAACAATCTTCCGCGATGGACTCGTTTGAGCAGGGCACTTCGCAAGGCAACTTGCAATTTCAGCTCAGAGCTACGACGAATGCTAATCAGGCCAATGTTCAGCGCATGGGGCAAATGACGAAGCAAGTCTACGGCAAGGCGGCGGCTACGCTGGCTACTGGTGTAGCCACCGGTGTTGCCATCGCGGCGACCCAGTACGCACAGCAGCAACAAGCCAAAGCCGAAGCTCGTCGACGCGAAGAGCAAGCCCGCGCCCAAGCTGCATCAGCTTCCGCTGCGCAAAGCGGAGGCCTCTCCGGGCAGACTCGCAAAGTCAATTACAACGGCATTATGCTCGACGTGCCTGTAGAAATCGACCTCCAGCAGAACGGCACCGCGAGTATGCGTTAAAAGAACTGATACGTCCTCAGAATGTCAACTGTGCTAGCAAGCTCACGCAACCGTTTGCTTAGCCTTCGTTTTGTTCCTGAACGATTGTCGAACCTTTGATTTAAAGATCGAGATTCGCTACTGCCTTCCCGATGTACTCGCTCAGCGATTGATCCAGCGCACCGCAAGTAGCTTTGTCCGGTCCTTCTTCGTTGTACATTTGCTTTAGCGATTTAGAGATACCGGAGTCACCCCCGGTGAAAGCTTCGATGAGTCCTTTCCATCGTTGTGCAAGCAGTTGTACACTTTCGTCTCCCGGGGCGGCTCCCTTATCCTTCTCCGCACGAACCAGGTCGATCAGATTCTGCCACTCATCCTGGTACGCCTGCATTTTTTCTTCTCCGAAAGCGCTGGCTGTCTCCTGCAATTGTTGCAATTGCTTTGTCGTGTAATATCTATCGAACATTTTCAAATCCTCGATCGGGATGAAGAGAACCAGCTGCAACCACCTATTTCCATGATTGCCGTGTCATCATATCCGATTTCCTTCAATTTGCTCCATGTGAAACCTATAAACTCTGATCTGACAAGCGATCAGAGAACACACTTTTGATATCCGTAAACGTAGCGTTGATAATACTTTCAACGTTTTTCTAGTCTGATGAGTAATAACCGTCTTCCCGTGCGGGAGATGAATTTGTACACTCTCGGTAAGCTGAAGCCCGGTGATGGACTGCTCGAGTGAGCTATGCGCTGAGGTCGGAAAGATGAATAGTATTAAGTCTGCGCGCGACGCGATCAAGACTAAGGACTACAACGCCGCTGTCCAGATACTCGAAGGGCTCGTCGACGGCGGTGACGTCAAAGCTATGCTGGAACTCGCCGTAATGTACATTAGAGGTCGGGGCGTCAAGAAGAACTATGACCTTGCCGAGTCCCTCTATCTCCGAGCTGCGGAGCTTGGAAGCTCCGAGGCCGAGTTTCAACTAGGCGTCTATCACGAATGCGAATCATCGCGCGAATGGTTTCTCAGAGCCGCAAAAAATGGCCATGCAGATGCGCAGTATGAGCTTGGCTGTCTGGAGCGGAAAGCAGGTCGGATGTCTGATGCGGTCTCCTGGTTCAAAGAGGCCGGGTCTCAGGGGCAACTTAATGCTTGCGAAGAACTGCTGCAGATTTACACGAAGGGAGCCAGAGGCATTGAACCGAACGAAGACGAGCGGCGCCACTGGCTGCGAAAGGGTGCAGATAGCGGCGATATCATATCGATGAACTGGATGGGCGAACTTTTGCGCGAAGAAGGAAATCATGATGAGGCCTTCAAGTATTTTCAAAAGGGTGCAAAACGAGGATGGTCTGATGCTCTCACAAACTTAGGTCTGGCATACAAAAATGGAGATGGAGTGGCGAAAGACCTTTCAAAGGCGTTTGAGTGTTTTTCCGAGGCCGATCGCCGGGGAAATGTAAGTGCGACATACAGGAAAAGTGACGACATTGCTCGAATAAATTCTTGGAATTTGTACCTCTGCTACAAGGATGGAATTGGAGTTGAGAAAGATCTGTCCAAGGCGTATTCTCACTGCTCAAGCGCATGGAAGTTTCCCGAGGCAAAAATGGCTCTTGCGGAGATGAATGAGTATGGTATTGGCACATCGCAGAGCTGGCGAGACGCTCTCAAGTGGTATCAGCATGCCGCCGATGCGAACTGGCCTGGCGCATTGGAGAAAGCTGCGGAAATGAAACTCCGAGTTGCAGAAGATGAGGCTCCATCAGAGATCCATCACCGAGCACGAGAGGTGCTCCGATCGAGTTTTGCCGCGGAGGCTGCTGCAGGATTTCCGCTGCTCAAGCAAATTCCTCGTACAAGTGTATTCCACCTGTTGGATTTTTTCGGTACGCTTGATGATGCGCAGAAGCAGCTTCTTATAGAGGGTTTGGCGTTCTTTTGTTCCAACTTTCTTTTGGTCGAAGACATTCCTCAGAACTATGTTTCTGAAAATTGGCAGAAACATCAGGGTCTTGGTCCTTATTTCCGCGAGGTTTATTACTTCAAAAAATTGCCCCGATATAGCAGCATAACTAGCTCCGCAATTGATGTCTCCGCATCGCAGTCTCAGATTCGACGAGAGATGCTCCCCGCAGCAGTAGAAGTTGTGGCCGCGAAGGCTAATGAGCTAAGGAAACAAGCTGATCTCGTAATACCGAAGCTGTTCTCTGAAAATTTCAGTCAGGAAAATCTTCCTGGTGGCAATCGAGTCTACAGCGGGAAGTTGAATGGTCGGCACACAACAATTTGGGTTGAGTTTACTCCAAAGTCGATGGGGCAGCTTCGATATCTAGTGCAGTTTACTGTGACCAAAACAGACGGGCAGATGGTTGAGAGTCAGAAGATTTCGTTAGAGCAACTCTGGTTTCAGCCGGAAGAAAATGGTTGGAATTACCTGACGGATGAAAATGCAGTTCGTTCAATTGAGATACTATCCGAAGTCATCTTGCAGCTCAGTAACATCATCGAGCGTATCTATTCATGATAATCTTCATGGATCTAGTCATTGAAGCCGTTTCAAACAACCTGGACCGCGCCTGCATTGCCCGCCTCGACGAAGCTGATTCTGCAACGTCTTTTCTTTGCGCATGAATAGGGCGCAAGATGCACGATAAAGCTTTGAGATAATTGCCTCACCGAACAAATCTTTCATCATTGATCAAGCTGCCACCAATTTGTCGAACAGTTCGCACGAGCTTATCGAAATCGCTGTGTTTGCTTCGATGGTTGACGATAGCCGCCCGGAGAGCATATCGATTCTTGAGCGTTGTTCCTGAAAGAACCGCAATTCCCGATTCCTGAAGACGGAGTAATAGCTCCTGATTTAGTTGGTTCAATGCGTCCTCACCCATCTCTGCTCGGTATCGAAAACAAACAACATTTAGCGAGACTGGCGCCAGAAGCTCGAGGCGATTATCCTTCAAAATAAGCTCTTCGAGATACTTTGCTTGATCTATATTTTGCTCGATTAGTTTTGAAAATGCATCAACTCCATGCGCCTTGAGCGACATCCAAACCTTTAGCGCCTTGAAATTGCGCGTCAATTCCAGCCCTCTATCTGCAAACGGTAGTCCACCCGCTATCACGCCTCTTGTAGTTTCGGAGATGTAGCTGGCGTTCATGGAGAATGCGTCCTTGTGTGCCCCCTCGTCTCTTACGAGTACGCAAGCAATCTCGAACGGCATGTACATCCATTTGTGCAGATCGAATCCTAGTGAGTCTGCCAACTCCAGCCCTTTAACTAGGTTTGCGTGTTTTGTGATTTGTGCGAAGGCACCAAATGCGCCATCGATATGCAACCATAGTCCATACTCTCTGCATATGGTGGCTATCGTATCAAGTGGATCAATGGCACCAGTATTGACGGTGCCGGCGGTGGCAATAACGGCGATCGGCCTGTGACCATCTAGCAGATCCTGAATAATCATCTTTCGCAGCTCAGTTGTGTCTAGTTGATAGTTATCGTTGGTGGCAACTGTTCGTATCGCTCGATTTCCTAGTCCAAGGAATTGGCAGCCCTTTTTAAGCCAACTATGTGTCTCCGACGATGCATAGACTGTCATCAATTGTTGACTTTGTTGTAATCCCTGCTCCCGTACGTCGAAACCAGACTTTACGTGACGGGCGACGGCGAGTCCGAGAATGTTGGCCATCATTCCACCACTCACCAGCAAGCCGCTGGAACCGTCAGGCATTCGCATGAGTTGGCGAAGCCAATCAATCACTTGATGTTCCACTACCGATGGTGCCTGATTGAATCCTGCCATATGTGGATTTAACCCAGCGGCAAGCATCTCGGACAGCATTGCCAGTGGTGTCCCTGTCCCCTGGACCCAACCCCAATAGCGCGGATGGAGATTGCCGTTCGGATACGGGAGGACCTTCGTTCGAAAATCGCTGTATGCTTTCTCGGCACCCTGAGCGCGTCTTGGCAATGGTTCGAATAATGATTCTTTGACATTCATCGGCATCTCTTGCCACGCCGGTCGTTCGTCGAGCGTCGAGAAATGACTAACCATGTCATCGATCATCTGATGTCCCAGAGTTCTAAACTCATCCCAGTCGCCCGGATCTAACGTGTAGCCAGTCTTCGCTAACGTGGTTGTATTCATGGATATCTCCCAAGAGCCGCACCTTGCCATTCTGAAGAGTGTTGCGTGGTGCGCCTATCCGAATCTTGCTATTAATTTCAACCTCTAGTGTCAACCGCTCGACAATGCTCACCCGTTGGAATGTCGAGCGCCCTGGGAGTTAGACTAAGTTACTTCTACCAATAGTTCGGATCTACGCACGGCATCGCCCTGCAGATTGGCGGAGCGGAAATGGTTCGTTGAACACTTTCTGCAATTCGAGAATCCGTTACCATGTTTTTTTCAAAAAGAAAATCACCCACTCTTACGATTGTCTTGGAAAGAGGAAAGTGTCACAATGCCAGCGTTGTTGTGTTCGAGTTCGCGAGAGCTCGGGAATCAAGTAGGCACAAACCTATCACCCTCTTACGGATGGTGCGGGTTTGTAGCGTGCGAAATCGCCAGTGTATGGATGTGAGCTGTCGTGAAATCTCACGAGGGTCTGCTGGCTGTTGATAACCAAAGCCAAACGATTCAAGAGCCGGTTGTCATTGACATCAGCCGCATTGAAATTCTGGCATCGGCGATTTACACCTGGCATCCTAGTGTACCAGGGCAGATTTAATGAGTTTTAAGGATCGAGGAGGGACTGATTTGCGTCAGTTCCTCTTTGAACACGATGCGATTGCGGGTCCAGGTGATTACTTGCGGCCGACATTCATCCTGATACTAAATACGGCGGTCCCTTTTCGCTGACGGCGGACAAGCCTTATGTTGTTGTCTTCGCCGGTGATTTAGCGCCGAAGCAAGACATGGAGGCGGTCGCGACCGATTCGAAGAGGAATCAAGCAACACTGACATTCAAGAATCCTCTATCTTTACCCTGCGGTTTTGTAGTCGAGTCCGGGTCTTCTGCGATAGATCAACAAAGAGACAAGCGCGCAGCCGCCCTGGCCAAGGTGAAAACCAGCCCAATTGGTACCTGGCAGTGGCACAACACCGACGATGTAACTTTCACCGTAAATCGCACAGTGAGCACTAAGGATGGTAACACTTACGGCACCTGGACCATGACGGGTCCCGATGTAGTGAAAATCCACTGGCATTCGGAATGGTATGACACCTTGACCCTGGCCTCCGACGGAATGTCGATGGTCGGCTACTCCACCCGCGAGAAGAATGGCAAGGACGGAAATCGTTGCTGGGGCAAACGAAGGGAACTTAAATAGCGCTTCTAGGCCTATCCCTGAACCGAAAGAGACCACGTGATTGTCTCGAAACAGGAAGATATTCACATGTCTAAACAAATGCGCTCGGGAACAGCCATTATAAGAGAACGTCAGTACACTCAGAAATAGTGGTGGGTTTGCCGAGGGGAAGCTTGTGGCAAGAAATTTCGCATGGGCAATGGCGTTTGCCCTATTATTGAACGTCAGTTTCGCGACAGCTTTACCTGGTAATGCGCAGGACCTGGTCCCAAGAACGGCTCCAGATCAGGACATTTTTCCAGAGCATCAAACAGAAATGCAGACAACTCCTTCGACAGGAAATCTCCTCACATACATCCCCAATTTCGCTATAGTCTCCAACGAGCTCTGGCGTGGCGGACTTCCGCGACCCGGTGCATTTGCAGAGCTAAAAACCGCAGGAGCAAAAACCGTTATCAACCTTATGGCAGACGGCAAAGAGGTTGAGCTGGAAAAGGCGCAGGCAAAGGAGTTAGGGCTTAACTTCTACCACATGCCTATGAGTCATTTTAAGACTCTCCCGCAATCACATGTCGATAAGTTTTTATCCATCGTGAAAAATCCAGAGAATCAGCCAGTTTTCGTTCACTGTCACCAGGGACAAGATCGCGCGGGAACAATGGTGGCAATGTATAGAATTAGAGAACAAGGATGGACAGCCAGTAGAGCTTACAACGAGATGCTTGCATTCGGCTTTCATCCATTCTTCTTTAACTTAACCTCCTCAATCTACAGCGCAGCGTCCGTGGCCGGGCACCCAGAGCCACAGCCAAGCGCGGCACACGTGGTGGCTGATCTACGATCACGTTTCAAGCGAGCTCTTAGCTTCTAGTATCGAGTTCGACGTCGCCGTTTACACCTTGCGTCAGCACAATCGCTGAACAAGGTACCGACAATAACTTCTCAATCGAAAAGCGGACGATTCGCCACTCGATGGAGATAGAATTTCCTTCATGGTATCAAGATGAAGTGGTTTTCGAACGACTTCTTTGAACTGCAAAAGATCTTATTGGTACTTAATATGGTGGCTAGTGACAACGGGTCGATGCCTTTGTCCTTCGGTCAAATACATCTAAAATAATTAGACTGTCGTGATAGTATATCTACGATTACTTTCATGAAGATCTCTAAATGCGCAATCAACGAGTCACCAGCCTCCCTACAATAGTCCTATCACTGACTATAACTCTCTGGTCATGCGTGCCTACGTCCTTCGCCGCCGAGCCTGCTGGCACAGCGACGGATACTCCGATTTCGTCGACCGTTGCGGCGGATCGCTCTCTCACTTCCAAGGAGTACATACAACTTGGAATGCCCGCGCACGACCGGGAGTGGAGCGCGACCGATATGGTGACAGCAAGCAAGAAGCTTGCTGAAATCGCAGAAGACAGCTACGAAAAGCTGCCTCGGTATCAGAGCAAGCAATCTGGTGAGTTTTTTAAACGAATAACATCACCGGAAAATCTCAACATGTTGAAGAGCCGGACACTGCCGTTAGATGCGCGGCTGGGCCAGGCGCTCAATTTCATGAATGGTGGCGGTGAAACACTAAAAGTCTATCTGTTTGGTTTTATCAATAACAAAATCGGGGCTGATGAAATCATTGAGTTGATGGGTTTGCAGCTTCGAACGGTGGTTGTGTTGCTGGAGCTTGTAGATGAACTCACCGTCACCATTAAGAAAGATGATCCGACGTATGAAACCAGAATGCAGGGATTAGATCGCATGAAGTCTGGTCTTGCGACCGTGGTAGCGGGGACTGTCCAATCACTCTCGGAGCGCCAGAGCTATAAAACAAGTGAGCTTATAAGGCTTGTTGACTACATGAAAGAGACATTCCCAACCATTGTCACCCGCTTGGCCCCTGGAGTTCAGCAAGAAACGTTAGTTAAACTGGAAAGCCTGAAAAACGATCCTGCCATGAAGGATCTACAACCTGGGCTGACGGAGCTCTATACAAGAGTGAATGCGGTATTGACTAAAGCTGGATCTTGACCATACCTCTTTTGTTTTTAAACGAAACACATATGAAGTTGAAATCAGTCGAAACAACTCCAAATCCAAATAGCATGAAGCTCAACCTTGACCAACAGCTCGGCTCCGCTGTAACGCTAACAAAAGAGAATTGCGCTGATGCTGCGAGCTGGCAGAAGGAGTTATTACAGATAAGCGGCTTGCAGAGCCTGTTTTTGTGCGCGGACTTCATCACCTTGAATAAGGATCCACGTGCAGATTGGAAACCAATTTTGGAGAGTGCGACAGCAATTGTATTAGGACAAGAAATCGTTGCTACCTCTTCCATTGACCAACAGCGAAAAGACGCAGAAACGGAAGGTCAGGTGAACGTGCTGGTGCAAACTTTTCGGGGTGTGCCGATTCAAATCAAAGTAACCGATTCGGAAGGCGAAAGCCGTGCCGCTCTTGGTGCGCGCTTTACCGAGGCTGCAATGCACATACAAGACGAGACTGGACTGGACTTCCTTGCAGAGCGATACTGGGCAGATCACGGCAGACGGTACGGACGACGCGAAGAGGTAGCCAACGAGCTCAAAGAGGAATTCGAAGGGATGTTTGATCAGGCGGCGCTGGCAGATGTGGTGGCACAAGCGCTCGGACAGAAGCCTTCACGTGAGCTGACTGTCGAGGTTGCCGGTGAATGGTTGACTGAGTCAGACTGGAGTCGTAGACTGGCGGCGGTGACTGAGCTGAGTCGGTTGCAGGGTAGCTTTGATTTGCTCCAACGAGCACTATCCGATGCGCATCCGCAAGTTCGCAGACTTTCAGCAGCGGCGCTGGGAGCGAGTGGCGAATCACGCGCGGTCCAACCCCTCTGCAACGCGCTACTGGAAGATTCGTCCGTCGGAGTGAGGCGCACCGCGGGGGACGCGCTCTCAGACATTGGCGACTTTGCTGCTCATTCTGCAATGTGTCAAGCTTTGTCGGATGCTAACAAACTCGTTCGTTGGAGGGCGGCTCGATTTCTCTTTGATATGGGCGACGAAACCGCACTACCATTTTTGGAGGCGGCATTGATTGATGAGGCCTTTGAAGTGCGCCTTGAAGCCGAAGCCGCGATCGCAAGAATTCGTGGTGGAGCCGAAGGTCTCGCGCCAATGTGGAAACAAATCTCAAACAGATAAAGGTGCTTGCTGTATGCCAGAAAACGATGAACAGTTGATTCCAGTCTTTTCGCCTTCTCTGGCGATGCTACTAGCTCAGGCCGAAGAGGTCAAAGGAAAGCCACTGACAGAAGACGAGGTCATCAGCGTTCGCGATAATGCGGTCTGTATGATGGTGGCGCCCGAAGCTGCTGCCGGTATGGATGAGAGCAGGGGATACTGCGATGTCGAGCCTGAGAACTGCTGGGCAGACTGGCATCGCCTGCGCGTAGAAGTAACCGGGGATGGTTGTTTACCGAAAATAATATTATGCCTGGTTGGCGATGAGGAGTTCGAAAGGCGAGCCACCTTCATACTTCAAGAGGCAAATATCGAGTTTGAGGTACAAGAGCATGATGAGCGCATGGTCACCGCTTTTGCAGTTAGCGACTATGGTGTTTTTTCGTCTCTCGACGACGATGACCTTGAAAAAATCGGTGAGCACACTCGAGTAATTTATGTTCTGAGCAGAAATTTTCCGTCAGCGCAGGGTCCCGTAGCCAGTCATGTTTTTCTTCAGATTGGTAGGCGCTTGATTGAGGAAGCAGGAGCTATTGCAGTAAAATGCGAGAGCTCTGGTATCGCGCATTCGGCACAGCGTTGGATGGATCTCTGCGAGAAATCAGGAGAAGAGCCCGCCGATACACCAGAGTTCTGGGAATCACTTTTTCGCACATACGTAAAGTTTCCAATTAGTTCAGACACAGACTTGTATTCATGCGGAATGCATCTACTCGGTTATCCAGACGTGATTGTCTCGCGCTCGCTTCTGGAGAAGATTGCTACCGAGGATCTGCCCGACGAAAATGCCGCTGTACTGCTATTTTTTGTGTTCAGCTTGTATCTCATGATTGAGTGCACCATCGGTGGTTTCAAATCTGGTGATACATTTCGCCCCAATGAAGATTGGCCTCGACTTCGCGTACGATGGGAAGAGTGCACAACTTATGAACCGGATGATTTCTTCTACAATCCGTATGGGCGATGGCGATTTGCGGAATTAGCTTAAACGTTCTCTCCGAAATGAAGGACGGTACATTCCCGGGCTTTAATCCGCATTCGAGCTAATTTCTCCACAAGTACTGCACGCACGCGCGGCAAGAATTCTTTACTGTATTCAAACGGCGTTCTGTTTCACTGACATGAAGGTCGAGAGCTTACAGTGCACTTTGTAGGAGCACTCGGGAGTTAACTGCAGGCACCGCAGTTTCGAAACAGCCTCAGAACAGACGGAGTATATGAATGTTTTACCCATTAATCGCAGGCGATTATCTAGAACACCTCACTCCGATGGATCCTTTGACTTATTCTGTTCGCGAATGGTCTCTTCAAGGAGCGGTCGCATCCTTGGAGGAATCATTTCGATCCTCACTCATAGAGGTTTTTGAGTTATCTTCTTCGTCCCCAGCAATAGTTTCGTTCGAAGCGATCCTGTAGACTTCAGAGACAGAGTCTTTCAAAGCCACCACGTCGACTTCAGATGCTGAGTCTTTCGACGTGTTCTCGTCGTCCTCGGATACAGAGTCTTTCGACGTGTTCTCGTCGTCCTCGGATACAGAGTCTTTCGATGCGATATCATCGTCGTCAGGTTTCGCGTCATAAGTAGAGGGCGATGAGTGCGCTGGTTTGTTCTTTCGAACTTTCTTTGGCTTTTTAGACATAGATTAGGACTCGAACATGGTTTATCCTCATTATATTCGAAACGATAGGCGGTACAGGATAAACGCTTCAATGCTGAGACTGTAATTAATGGTGTTGCTGCATTCGTTTGCGAAATCAAACGGCAACAGTGTTTGCAGTATCGTATATGGTGCTACTTTTTTAGTAATGCACCGAGATTCAGTTACCCAATATCGATAAGCCGATAGATTGCGTCCGTCATCGGAAATAAGTTACAGCTCCCAGTCGCGGGCACAAGCCAAGAGACTACATTAATTCCCTTCACATCCGGTTTGAACAAGATCTAGGAGTGCCGAGCTGCTAGAGTAAGTCAACGCATTACTAGAATGCCTCGGGGGTTTTATGAGTATTGAGTACCTAGTTCATTTTGAGTGTCCCGTGAGGGATGAGTATCCCAACGAGAATTTCATCCGTCAGATTAAGAATCGCGGACATGCGCATGCCATCATCGAGATTGCGAAGGAGGATGGCAACCCACTTCCGCCGTCAGAGCTCACGATTAGTCGCGTTCTGTACACTCCAGGCGGACAGACACAATCACAAGAGGTCTCGGTACAGACACTGCTGGATGAGTCAGAACCTCTTTTCTCGCTCAAAGATCACTGCACAGAGTGCCCAGTAAATCTTCTGAAGCAACCATTTAGTTGTTTCGGCACGATTGCGTACCCAATACTCACGTCAACTGAAGAATGGCTTCTGTCGAGGTTGCCGCGAGAAGAAGACTCCGCACCGCTCAACATGATGCTTCGATATCTCGAAGATTTTGAAATTGACGGTGGACCAATTAATCAAATGCGAGACGACCCAACGTTCTTCGAGAGCAGCAAACCGCCGAAGAGAATCTGGTCCTCGACCGGTGCCTCGATTACCTCATCTCAGCTATTGCAAATGCTCTTCTGCGTGGGTCCAATCGAACCGCCGCATGCCAAAGCTGTTTTGTTCTATTTGAATTTCATTTCCCATACAACTGATATGGACTCGTTCCTCGAAATTATTCAATCAAGTGGAGCTCAGAATGTTGAGTTCAGCAACTTTGACTACCAGGATGCAAATCTGCAGGTTTGCGACTTCAATGATTTCTTTCTTGCCATGGTCGCATCGATATCAATCGATTCGCTTCTGCTGCTCGACTTCTAGCCATGTTTTCTTCAAACCTGCAAAATGGCTTTGGAACTTTTGGTTGCTTCGCATCATCCCGCTGTGGCAATCCCATTCACCATAGTCAAGCGACACGTCCAATCGCAACAAACTTCTGACTAATTGCTCCGCAGTCGCACCTTGTATCCCCAACGGGCAGGACGAGGCTTTAGTGCATTTGGTAAGATGTTGCCGTACATGGAATCACAGTTGACAGAGAATAATTAACGATGAGCACGCTTGCCGATAGTTTACTTATTGTCGGTGGCAGCACCGTCTGTTCTGTCGCGGGAATGCTGTTGGTGCGCAAGTTTGTGCCCAGGGAATCACTGGAGGCATGTCACGAAGTTGCTGGTATCTTGTCGGCGATCATTGGGACTCTTTACGCTATCCTGATTGGACTGATTGTTGTCAATTCGCAGGGCAAGATCGATACAGCCAGTCAGATGGCGGTAAGTGAAGCCAATATGCTGTCAAATATCTACCACCTTGCTTCTACTTTCAAAGAACCGACCAGGCAAAAAATTCGAGAGGATGTTCACCAATACGCAATTGCCGCGGTTGGACAGAACTGGTCGAAAGTCGAAGAAGGCTCTGCACAAGAAGCGACCGTACCCGCTTACCGCAATATCTGGAGAGCCACTACCGGCTATCACCCTGAAGGCGATCGCGAAACCGAATGCTATGCGAAGCTACTCGATGATCTCGAGGAGCTGGCTAACGCAAGGAAATATAGGATGGTGGCATCTCGAGGCGGACTGTCATCCGTGCTGTGGTGCGTCCTCATTGTGGGCGGTATCATGCTGGTGCTCTTCACTTATTTCTTTTTCGTCGAAAGTGTTCTTGCGCAGACGCTGATGACGGCATGTGTAGCCATTTTTCTCTCGATGAACATATTCCTGATATACATCTACCAAAACCCATACAGACCAGAGTTAGGAGCCAAAGATGCTGGTTTTGGCTCTGGGTTTGACGTTAACTGGTTTGTCGAGGACTCAGCTTCGTCAAATACTCCGGAGTCTAATAAATGAATGCAAAACGAGTAGCGGTTGCGTTATTGGCATTGCTTCAAGCAGGCACGACTCCAGTATATGCGCAAGCACCAGATCGACCGGTGAATTCGCAAGTTATGCCGCAAGGTACCACAGGTGGTGTCGCTGCCGGTGACATCTCGTTGAGACTCAACCAAATCGATGGAATGGTCAATCAGCGAATGGCTGCATTAGGAATTCCTGCTTACTGTCTGGTCGTGATCAAAAATGGTCAAGTCGTGTTTCAAAAGCCATATGGTTTCGCTGATGTGGATAAACAAATTCCAGCCACGAATGATACCGTATTTGGTTTAGCCTCCTTAACAAAAACCTTTACCGCGCTCACTTTACTGTCTCTTGTTGATAGAGGTCTTATCGGGCTTGAGGATCCGCTGAGCAAGTACCTGGAAGGTCTGACTCCCCCGTATCAATCGCTCACAATCAGACAGTTGGCTTCGATGACGGCTGGCGTCCCCAAGCAGCTCTCGCAAGAGGTTCTCTGGCAGGATCAGATGCCTATTCTGATGAATACGCCGCTTGCGTCGCAACCGGGCTCACAATTTCTATATTCAAACTTTAGCTATCGGTTACTCGGTTCGGTTATCGCAAAAGTTACAGGACGTCCTTATTTCGAAGTAGTGAGGGAGACCATATTCGGTCCGTTGGGTATGAACAGCAGTGCCACCACAGTGTTGCTGCAGCCTACCGGACGCGTGGCTCAAGGGTATGGTGACAACGGCGGGCAGGGTCCTCTACGTCCTATCGCCTACAAGAATCCGGCAGTCTCGACAGCGGCAGGCATGCTTGCAAGCACGACGGATGATCTCACGAAGTATGTCTTCGGGCTAATGTCTGGAAAACTTCTGAGCCCCGCGGGATATGAGACTCTGTGGAAAAGCAGACCGCCACTCAGCACGGGCGCTCCATCAAAATGGGCGTTCGGTTGGTCAGCAGGGCGCAATCCTAACTTCGGCGGAGAATTCTCGGTGCAGATGAACGGTGGCACACAGGGCGTAGCATCCACAATCATTATTTTGCCGGAAACACAATCTGCGGTTATCGCGCTTTGCAATTTGAGAAAGCCTCCTGTATATGAAATTGCGAAAGTCGCAGCAAGAATGGCTTTTGGCAATGCTTCTCAAGTTGAAAACATTGACGAGGCGCCACAGGATGTCGGCGATTAGCTCGGTTCGATTGTGATGCGGTTTTGAAAATCGGCTATCAGTGCGCAGCCCGATTGTGATGCTGTTTTGAACATACGCGATTAACTCAGTCTGATCGTGCTGCGGGTTTGAAGTAGGCTATCAGCGGAGCCCGAATTGTGAGGCTGTTTCGAATATACGCGATTAGCTCAGTCTGATTGTCTGGTTCGAAATCGGCGTTCTCTCCTTATTGAAGCGAATTTCCTGGACTAAGCCGAATTCGACAGAAAGGTATCTATGCAATGTGCGATGTTTGTTGTGAAATCACCTCCGAATCGTGCTGAAGAGGTCCGAGCTCGTGTTGACAGAAATCCTTCTCGTGCCTTATAGTTAACCATAACGTTAATTAACCACTTGGTAAAATATGATGCAAGATAGTCTCAGTCAGACATTTGCGGCTCTGGCGGATCCGACACGGCGAGCCATGTTGGCGCAGTTGTCTAAGGGTGAAGCTAGCGTATCCGAGCTAGCCAAGCCCTTTCTCAATGACATGAGTTTACCAGCAGTTACCAAGCATATAAAGGTTCTCGAGAAAGCCGGCTTGGTCACCAAAAGCAAAGATGCTCAGTGGCGGCCCTGCCGAATCAATGGAGATGGCTTGAAGGCGGCTGCGGACTGGATGGAAGATTATCGCGTCTATTGGGAGGAGAGCTTCGACAGGTTGGAAGTCTACCTTCGTAGTGTTACTGAGAAGAAGAATAAAGAAGGAAAAAAACATGGTCGTAAAAAATAAAACCAACGAAATCCAGATCTCGAGAGTTTATGACGCGCCTGTGCGAGCAGTTTGGGATGCCTGGACCGACCCTGAGCAAGCCGCACAGTGGTGGGGTCCACGCGGTTTTACAATTACAACTCACAGCAAGGACTTGCGACCAGGCGGTCACTGGCACTATACGATGCATGGGCCGGATGGAGTAGATTACCCCAATAAGACAAAGTATCTCGAAGTAGAGGAATGCGCAAAGCTAGTATACGATCATGGTGGCAATGATGAGCAGGAGCCGCTCTTCCGAGTTACCGTCTTGTTTTCCGAAGTGCGCGGGAAGACCAAGATGGAGATGACCATGACGCTTCCGACACCTGAGAAAGCAACTGAGATCAAGAAGTTCGTCAAGGAAGCAGGCGGCAACGCGACATGGGATCGACTCGCAGAATACCTGGAGAAAGAAGCTGGAGGCAAAGAGACATTTGTCATCAATCGCTCCTTTGATGCGCCGATCGAGACAGTATTCGAGATGTGGACCGACCCCGAACATTTTGCAAAGTGGCTGCCTCCAACAGGTTGCGAGATGGAATTCATCAGATGTGATATCAAAGCTGGTGGCAACAGTCTATACCGTATGTTCGGTAACGGTCTCAACATGTTTGGGCGAGCGCACTACCTCGAGATTGAGAAGCCCCATCGCATCGTCTATACGCAACAATTTTGCGATGAGCAAGAGAATCTGAGTCGCCATCCGCTAGCCCCAACCTGGCCCGCCACCATGCTGACGACGGTGCAGCTTACGCCAGAAGGACCGGATCAGACCCGCGTGACCATCACCTGGGAGTGCCACGGCGACACGACAGCAGAAGAACTTGCCACTTTCGTTGCTGCCCGAGGCGGCATGACGATGGGATGGACCGGCTCGTTCGACAAGCTGGACGCTTACCTGGAGCATCGATAGGACTTTACGTCGCAGGCTCGCTACTTCAATCGCAGCACGACTTCACCGTGAAGACCGTCTTCAATAAAAGTGAGGATAGCTTGTGCACGGTCTACCTGGAAGAGCGGTATCGATTCGTCTTGAGCATTATGGCCGGCTTGTTTGGGTTGCTGTATCGTTCCGTGAATGTCGCACTCTACGCATCGAGATGCTGAATTGAAGGTATAAATTCCTCTTTCAGGACACAGACGATTACCATTCTTTCTCACAGCCTCGCTGAGATCCCCGGCCATAACCGAGTCCTTCCTGACACCGTCGAGAGCTCGTGCATACACGGTAAGATATCCAAGATTCTTATGGCAAGCTTCGCGATTACGTTCACGCCAAGTCAGGCAGGTTTCTTCCCGCACCTTGTCCCAATTCGACGGAGCTAAGCTCAACAGTGCGTGAGCCCGACGATGTAACTCAATAGGTAAGGTGCACTCTTTTTCGGAATTTAGAGTCTCGCAGTGAAGAAGGTCGAGAACATGCGGTTGAGTAGAGATGCATAAGCGCTGTCCAATTCGTTCGATGCAAAGTCGCAACCGGAGTGGACCCAGACTTGACGAGAGTATGTGGACGATTCTACTTTCGTCCATTTCGGCCCTGGAGTACTCGAGTGGAACCGGAAGCATGGTTCGGGCCTTTCGAAATAGCTTTGAAAGTCCATTGAGGTAACCGTCTACGACATCGATATCCTTGACGTCAATCGTCGCATATACCGGCATCTGTAGAGAAGTGGCCAGCGCTGCAAGCCACACAGGCGTGCCAACGGCCCCTCGGTTCGTCTGCCCCGAAGTTGCGGCCAGTGCCATTCCAAACAACATAGCGATATCCAAGCTAAACGTCGGATGCGCATCAAGCACCTGGAAGCTCACTTGATTGCCAAGTCCCTCACTGAGCAGCTGAGAGATTGTGGTATCGAATTCCGTCGCCAGCGATTGCTCGAACATTGATCCAAATATGCCGGCCATTGGCTTTAAGGATTGGCTGTTCAGTTTGATGGTGGTACCGAAAATGGTGTTAAGATCCACGGCAGGACTCTTGAGTATCTCAGCAGGTCCGGCAAGCGCCATCGATAGTCCGCTATAAACCGTATTTCCAATTAAAGGCAACACAATAGTCTGCGCCCGATACTCGCGGTCTTTCATCGTGATCCGGAATCCAATTGGGTCGAAGTAAGTCCGCCAATACTGATTGTAAGATTTCACAAAAGTCGTGTAGGCTTCAGACTCTTCAGTGGTTATCGTTTGAACTTGAGTTTCGAGAATCGGTTTCAAAAAGAATACATCTCCATGGACAGAGCATATGCCGTGAGGTAGAGGATTCCTATCATCGGCAAGCGAATAGGTCCCACCTTCTGGGCAAGCCATCTCAGATTCAGTGATTGTTATACATTCCCTCATCCGTAACTCTTCTAGAGACGTCGGAATCTTACACTCTTGCGAGCCATAGAGAAGTATGGAGCTGTCGATCATTTTGAGAAAACAGTGACAAATCTTTCGTCGCCGCTGCGCGATTCTCGTCCGAGGCCCAACAAGGTTACGAATGAATGCATCTGAAAAGTAGATGAAAACATCGATATCGTCATCGACGGTCTTTTCCTCGTATGGCATTAAAGTGCGCACGAAGAGGAATTCATCGCTCGAACCTAGAGATGGAGCACCAAATACAGTAGCATCTAGAATTCGCTGTAATGCCGCACGAGAGTTACTTCTCAGATGAATATCCTCGAAAGGGTTAGCCGCATACGTGCAGATTTTTCGATCGTCTGTAGTGATTGCGACACAGTCAATTCCTCGGTAGTCGAAGTAATCACAGGTAAGACCGTCTCCAAAGGCAGCGACCTTACTGGCAATCCCGCGGAAAAGCTCATGAATGATAGATTTAGATGATGCCACCATCAAGCTGACATCACTGCCGTCTGCTAGATAAAGATCGCTTCCAGCGAGGCAGATTTCGTCAATGTGTTCGCTTGTCAAAAGCTCTAATCGTTCTGCATCTATAAGTAGTTGCTTCTGAATCTGTTCTACAACGTTTTGCTCAATAGACTGTTTTCCGATCTGATTAATCAGATAGTCTTGCCATGACGAACCTGCAGAAAGGGCCTCCAACAGTTTTCTCGCGGACCTACTTTCGATGACATAGAAATCGGCGGGTACCAGCTTCGAAAGCCGGGACACGTTCGGGTGCCTGCCTTTGAGCATCTCGGACCAGGGGTGTGATTGAATCGTCGGTCCGCTTAATTGGTCGATGGACTCCGTTGCTCGCGCAGAGCTCGTTGCCTTTTGTGTAACCGAGCTCTGAGAAAGTGCGTCTAGCTGCAGGCTTTCTTGCACCGCTGCCGCGCCTCCAAAAATCGAAAACAAATCCGCGGAGCCGCGCTCCAGCGATACGCTTCGCGCCAGCCGGGACCTCACGGCGTCAATGCTTTCCTTCGAGGTGGCGCCACGTTTGCTAACTCGAGCCGACAGTACCATAGCCAGATACTGAAGGCACGTATCGTTCGGGTTTGCTTCCAGGTGCTCCAGGACCTCATCAAAAGTCCACGCTGTGTCGCTTTGGGCGGTGGTTTGGCTAACGGTCATAGTTATGTCCTCGTCCTTTAGTATCAGGGTTTTCGGCAAAAAAACTACTCGGCGATAAGACTGATCCGGCAATTTCAAAAGCATAGCTGCGATTTCGCGTGGCATGTAGTAGGGTCACACAGTTCGAACACTGTCTGTTCTATCTCACTTGTCCACCCAAAGCGCGCGACCAACCACGCCTGATTTAGTGCGTGACTATCGGGATACAATGCTTACTGGAAGGACTGTTTCGCAAAACAAAGAAGCGAATTAGGTTAGCAATCCAATAATTACTGAAACAACTGCTCCGTGCCAAGTTTAATCGAAGCTGTTTAACCAGAGAAACCAGAATCGCAGCAATGGTAAAATCATGGCGACATCCCACTTTTCGGAACTCCATGCACAAAAAAGTACTAGCTGCCGTAATCAATAAACAGGAAAAGTATCTCGTCTGCCAGAGACCAGCACATAAGCATCATGGTGGACTATGGGAATTTCCTGGCGGAAAGATGGAACCCGGAGAACAGTTTCACGACACGGCCACTCGAGAGTTGCATGAAGAGCTCAATCTCGAAGTTGCAACAACCGGACCAGTTGAACTTACTGTGGACGATGAATCAAGCGGGTATAGAATTTGTTTTGTTCATGTCGACGTGAAAGGTGACCCCAAGCTCAATGAGCACAGCGCTTTGCTATGGGCTTCAGAGGAGCAACTTTCAGACCTTCGACTAGCGCCTTCCGATAAGATCTTTGCGGAGCATTTGAGGACAAGATCTCAAATGGAGGGGAAGTGAATACAACGCGCACCTCCCCAATTGCTTTTATTTCTAACTGAGAAGTTAGCGTCGCAACACGAAGAGTCACATTTTCCCAAGCGAGCTGCGCCCGTCGAATGAATTGTCACTTCAACAGGCGCAATCGAGGCTCGAGCAGAGTGTGGCTTAGTGGCCCGTTAGACCGATGACACCGCTTCCGGTCTTCTCAGCCAGCTTTGAAGTTGGCTTTGAAGGAGGATCAATGGTCATGTATCCATCGACTACGCTCATCCAATGGTGTTTTGGTGTGCCAACCTCATCTGTTTTGTGAAGCTTCACGCTGTGACCAGAATCCTTGAGCGCGCTATTCATCGCAGCTTCCATGTTGGCCATTGGGTCACCTGGTAGCGCTTTGGAAACGTCCCACATCCCCTGGATGTTGAAGTAATTGTTCAGCATGCGACCATATGTTCGTCCTTGATCACCTGCATGCTTTGGAGCCATGGACTTTCCAACTTTGTCGCCAAGCTCGCCTAGTCTGGTTCGAAGCTCTTCTTCAGTGAGTTTTGGTCTTTCTACACTTTCTGCTTTATCTGCTTTATCTACTTTTTCGGCCTTTTCGGCTTGTTTAGCTAACGGATCGTCTTTACTCATATCCAGATCTTTGTCGGACCCACCGCCACCACCACCAGTGCCGGGATGTTCTCCCTTAAACCACGAATCAATAATAGGTTGGATCGGAATATCAAGATCACCGAATGTCAACTTGAGTTTCGGCCCATTCTTCAGATGATTGGCCAACCCATTTATTGCTTCGACTTTCTCTTGAGAAAAACTTTTGTCTTTGGATGCATCGGTCAACTCATTCAGCGTCAAAGAGTCCGATTGATCCTTATCGATTGACTTGAAATCTTTGATACTAAGAGCCTGTCGGAATTGATCCAACCCGTCGCTAGGTTGGGATGGTCCACTGCTATCTTTTGCTGGTGGTAATTCTACTGGTGTCATCAAGCTACCCTCCAAAGTAAATGCTTACTCGTTCCCGCTCACACCATTGAACTCTGCAAATGTGACAATTTCGTGCCTGCAGTAGGGAAACTACGTGTGAACTCAGAGTGCTAATATATCTGCGCAGTTGGAGCCAGTCTTGAATAGGGAGCTTTGAATGAAAAAACAGTTGATCACATCAGGTTCTCCATTCGAGGTGCCTATAGGTTATTCGCGTGCAGTTCGCATCGGCAACTTGATTGCTGTTTCGGGAACAGCACCCATTTCACCGGACGGTAGCACCGCGTGTCCTGGTGACCCCTATGGTCAAACTATCAGATGTTTGAACATAATCAAAAATGCTATCCAGGACGGTGGTGGCACACTGGACAACGTGGTACGCACAAGAGTGTACATCACCGATGCCGCTGTCTGGGAACAAGTTGGAAAGGCGCATGGTGAGGTGTTCGGCAAGATTCGACCAGCGAGCACTTTTGTCGTCGTCAAAGGACTGCTATCGCCGGATTGGTTTGTAGAAATTGAAGCGGACTGCTGGATTGGCGACTAGGAATGAAACCGGTCATGATGATCTTCCACGTTCACTGAGATTTGCAAGTTTTCTTAGCCGTTTCCATCTCAGATTCCAATTGTGCCACCAACTCTGCTGCGGGCATGCTACGGGCGCGTGGCGCACCCTGTCCAGCCCATTGGGCGCCGTAGCCACCCTCTCCCGCAACTTTCGCTGCTGCATTCAATGATTTACCAGCGTGATACGCAATCGGGTAATCCGGAATCGCAGATTGGTCGGATTCATCTCCAATTTTCGTGAACAGATTGGCAAGACATCGCGCCGGACGACCAGAAATTGCTCGCGTCATGACCGTATTCGACGCCGCTTTCGAATGCAGCGCGCTTCTGTAGAAGTTGTCCGCAGAAGATTCTGGACAGTCGATAAATGCTGTACCAAGTTGGACCGCATCAGCTCCAAGTCTTAGGCAGGCTACAATATCGGCACCGTCCATGATACCGCCTGCCCCGATTATCGGAGTATTCAAGTTATTCACTAATAAACCTACTAGTGCCACCGTGCCGAGGCGGTCATCAGTTTGCGAGGGGTCAAAAGTCCCACGATGGCCACCAGCTTCATAACCCTGCGCAACAATCGCATCAATGCCCGCGATTTCCAACAACTCTGCTTCATGCAAACTGGTGGCGGTAGCGATCACCACGATACCAGCTTCTTTCAGACGATCGACTTTCGCTTGTGATGGCATTCCGAAATGGAAGCTTACAACTTCAGGGCGGACTTCTATCAGCATATCCATCATCGGGTCGTCGTCGACGAAACTTTGGTAGATCTCTTGCAGCTCGATTGGAGGCTGCGCGTTGAACCTTTCGAAATGAGGTGCCAGATATGCTAGCCAGGCCGACTCTTTTACAGCATTTGCAATCGCGGGGCGGTGGCAGAAAACATTGACATTGATCGAGTGTCTGGTGAGCGCTCGAGTTGCGCGAATCATTTCGCGCGCGGCAGTGGCAGTTACAGCACCAACACCAATCGAGCCCAGCCCACCGGCGTTAGAAACCGCCGCTGCCATCTCAGGCGTAGACACTCCAGCCATGGGTGCCTGAATAATTGGCAACTTTATTGCCATTTTATCCAAAAGGGTTGTCACATCCACCCTCACAACGGTGACATTACAACTTTTACCATGCAATTCAAATCTTCACGTGGCGAAACAGAATGGATTATTCGTTACAAAAACGATCATTGTTTCAAACCTGGTGACGAATATTGCCTACTTGAAAATCTATGGTATAGTGGGTTAAGTACAAATTGTAATCGCGTGAATACAAATGGGCGAAAAGACAACAAATATAAGCATTCGCATCCCCGACGAATATCGGAAGCGGCTCCAGCTCCAGGCTGACAAGAAGGCAGTAAGCTTCAACGCGCATATTCTGCGGGTTCTCGAGATTCATTTGATGAACTCCGGCTTTGGACCGGTATCGGTGACATCGGCCTCAGGCAGGTTGTTCCAAATCCGCACAGAGCCCTATCTCGACAATGTTGACGAGACAACCTGGGCATTCTTCATCGATGAGCCCAAATATGAGAAGGAGCGCGCCTATTACTTAATTGGAATAGGCAGAACAATCCTTCGAGATTGGCAAGTAAAGGACAAAGCCACTGTTTCCAAAGAAGTAGGTCTGGCATTGCTCAGCTACTACAATCGGAAAGGAATGGAAATTGACCGCCTGGCCTGGAATCAGTACACGACACCGGACAGCGATAACAGGCGGGTCTTACAGGTCGCCGAGGTGCCCGAAACTCTCGAAGAACTGTTCGAATCCTTGATGACTGAACAATGGGTCGACAAATACGTCAGCCAGGATGAACTCAGTCAGGACATCCGGCGTGGACGACCCGAATCAGCTTTGTATCGGTAAGTATCGGAGGCTGTAGAGGGCAGCCCCACTCAAAATAAAAGACTAGAAGCGGGAGTATCACTCCTGTATTGTGTAGCAATTGGGGCGCGTAGTGTCGCCTGTGGTGTTCCGTTCTGCGGACTGAATCGTCCGGCAGTCAGGTTGTCACGCCAAAATTGGAGGTTTTGTGATGGCTGAGTTTATTATTCTCTTTCTACTGTTCTACATATGGCATGGGCTCGGCACTACGGTTGGATATCACCGCTTGCTGTCACATAGGTCTTTTGAGTGTCCCAAATGGATCGAGTATTTGCTCGTCCTTGGTGGCTACCTGTCATTCGAGGGATCGCCAATCTGGTGGGCGACAGTTCATCGTGCGCACCATCGCCATGTGGACACGCCTCTAGATCCTCATTCACCAAGATACGGATTGAAGAACGCACACCTCGGATGGCTCATGCACGAGACTTATCCGGAGCATATCAATCCCGATGTGCAAGCAAAGGACCTGATAAAAGATCCGGTGTACCAGTTCTTGGAACAAAATGGAAAGTGGCATAGAGCCCACGCCTTGTCTTATGGGTTAAACATCTCGATCAGGATCGTAATACTTTTGTGCTTTGGCTGGGTAGCGGCACTTGCAAGCCTAATGGCTGCCATAGCGGTTCTTCAGATACCACTAATGCTTAACGTGGTCTGCCATATTCCCAAGCTCGGATACAAGAATTTCGCAAACAACGACGACTCGGTAAACGTGTGGTGGGTAGCGCTTCTTGCTATGGGAGAAGGTTGGCACAACAATCACCATATGTATCCCGGATCTGCGAAAACTGGCCTGACAAAGTGGGAATTCGACGCCTCCTGGGCTCTTATTTCATTGATGAAAAAATTCGGACTCGCTGGAAGAGTAAATGTCTGCCCGCAGGATCTTCCAGAAAGACAGGCTGCGCCTCAGAAACGACGGACCTTCGATCTGGATATCAAAATTGACCAGCCGCTCAGCATTCAAGGGCGTATGAATTTCCACCGTCCGCTACATATGCAGAGAGCAGTGCGAATCCACCGACCACTGAGTCTTCAAAGACCGATGCACATTCAGAGGGCTGTGAAGCTGCAAAGCCTGAACGCACGTGTCAACTCGAAGAGATAATGGAACACGTGACTTCGGGTGTGAATCAATCAGCAGGGCTCTTTTTGCAAATAGTAGGCAGAAAACCGGTTGAACCTTAGAACACTTTGATTCGGGTATACTATCGCTTGCAAAGCAAGTTGGAGATTGGCTCATTCGATGGATGAGCCTTTTTGTTGGTGAAGTATGCAACCAAGTTTCAAAGAAATCGTTGAAGAGATTGTCGCCAATCACCACAGTTTTTTGAGAAAGGAGCTCCCGAAAATTTCCGAGCTTCTTGAAGCACTAGCGGATGATTGCTCTCCGTCTGATTCAATTATCGAAGCCCAAAAGCTCTACAAGAAGGTGAGGTCGAAAATCGAGACGCATCTCAAAGACGAAGAGACCTTGCTTTTCCCGACCGGCATTGCACTGGAATCAGAGGATGTTGCACCTGTGACCGAAATGAATCTCCTCGAGCGTCTTCACGAGATGGAAGTCGAGCACGACGGATGCGGCAACGCCCTCACAACGCTCAGTCAGATGATTGCAACGTTACCTAATAAGGAACAAACAGAGCAGGTCATCAGCAAGATAAAGTCTGTACAAGAAGATCTCGCGATTCACGTCGAGAAGGAGAACACACTGGTGCATCCGCGATTCCTCGAGTTGTTCGAGGCGCGAAGCTCAGCACGATTATCTTGAACAATGTTCGGGTTTGCTGAAAGAGTGGTGTCATGGTCAGGTTTTTGGTCAATAAATTTTGGTTTAAAGCATTAGTCAGTTGCTTCATTACGCTAACCGCACTGTGGCTCTCGCCCAATACGGTCAACGCACAAATCGATAGCGATGCACCAGTCGATAGTGATGCACCAGATAACGAGAGCGCGCCGCCACCAGTCGACGGCAACTTCGAAGGATTCGATCAGCAGCAAACTCAACAACCAGCATCGCTCGACCAATTGAATGGAATCATCCAATCTGTCATGTATCAATTCGCTGTCCCCGGAGCATCGCTTGCGGTGGCAAAAGACGGCAAGCTTGTTTATGCAAAAGGGTTTGGCGTGGCCAATCTGCAGACGGGAGAATCCGTAACGCCACAGACTCTATTCAATCTTGCCAGCACAACTAAGACGGTGTCCACGCTCGGTGTCTTGACTCTCGTTGATGCCGGGAAGTTGAACCTGGATTCGTCACTTTACGACGTTATTGGCCGCCCCCAGCTTCCGAATAATCCTGATCCTCGGATGTATCAAATAACCATTCGACAATTGTTACATCATTCCGCGGGGTGGAACGACGATGGTGGCTACATGCGCGCCAGCCGGCGCCTGAGGCAGATGGCTCCCAATCAGCAACTACCGTTCTCGGAAGCGATTACAGTTTTGCTTGCCACACCACTCGATTACACGCCCGGCACTGATGCAAAGTATGCCAATGGTGATTGGAACATCATCAAATATGTGATCGAATGCGCTTCTGGACAGCGCTATGGTGAGTACATGAAAGGAGTGCTTGCTGGAATTGGAATTACCGATATGAAAGATGAGCATCGGCAATACTTGCCCGGTGAAGCCGCCCGATATGAGGGCCGTCCGCCGAGGCAGTTGCCGCCTGGTATTCGTCCTGTTCCATTGCAGGCAGGTTTTGGCAACTGGTTGGCCTCCTCGGTTGATATGGTCATGTTCATGACTGCACTCGACGGCTCGCGATGTCAATCGCCAATCTCAGATGCCTCATATCAGGCGATGCTAGCACCATTGCCATCACCAATGGTGAATAGACCCAATGGCTCACACTATGGCTTAGGACTCGATTCTGTGAAATCATCGCCGAAAGGTTTTTTTTACACAAAGAATGGTGGTAAACCAGGTGTGCATACGCAGATTGAACATTTGCCAAACGGTGTCAACTTTGCTCTAATGTTCAACGGCGGTGCCGATGAAACAGGCGCACCAACCAACCCACTGGGACCAGCGTTGAAGCAGCTACGCTCGAAGCTGGCAAATATCAGCGACTGGAACGCCAAACCACAGGATTTTGGCACAGCTCGCTAGGCGACCGGTGCCAATTTAAAAGAAGCCAAGGACCCGGTAGACTCGCAGGAACCCGACATAGGGCTACGCGACTAATCGGAAAGTTCAGACAGCGTTCAATGATCAGACGGGGGCTTTGAGCAGTCTGAAAAAATCGACTAAAATTGATAAAATTGCGACTCTCTAGAGGCATGGAGAGCATGTTACGCCTGGTCGGCAATAGTTCGTTCGCCTCTACAGCCACATTGTCATGAATTCACACGCTCTAATAATTTCAATTTTTCTCTGCAGCACATGTACCTCAAGCGCCATCGCGGAGCAACCGCAGACAGTCACTAATACTTCACGGAGCCCTCAAATGTCACCAACATCCAAATCACCAGGTGTGCCGAAAGGCTGGATGGTCGCAGGAAGTCACCCAAATTGCTATGAGATGGGGCTTTCCGAAGACACAAAACATTCGGGAACAAGATGTGCGCACATTCGCTCCACAAAATCGGTCAACGGATTTGGCACTCTAATGCAATCGGTCAGCCCAGACGGTTACATTGGAAAGCGAATCAGGTTGTCCGCCTACATAAAATCCGAAGACGTTGCGGACTGGGCAGGAGTCTGGATGCGCATCGACGCAGGCAAGGAAGTAATCGGATTCGACAACATGCAGGATAGACCGATCGACGGTAACACCGAGTGGACAAAACACGAAATTATCCTTGACGTCCCAGAAAAAAGCACCAACATATCGTTTGGCGTTCTGCTGTCCGGAACGGGTAGCGTATGGTTTGACGATTTTGAATTAGAGACAGTTTCCAAAGATGTAAAAACCACGGGAGATTTGAACAGATCGTGTGGCATTCGGTATCAAAACGATCAGCCTATCAATATGGACTTTTCCGATGGTGTTCGCTCTGACAACAAAGACGCATCGATTAGCGAAACTCCCACCGGTTGGTTCAAACAGATTAGGGACGGCGGAGAGACAACTATCGGTGTGGAAGAGTCCAAGACAGACAATTCAGCTGCAGCTTTTATCAAGTGCAGTGATGGCGCCCACGGTGCACTCTTGCAAGCAGTCCTTGCAGACAAATATGTGGGAAAACGCATGAAGCTATCCGCACAGGTGAAAACAGACTCCGCCGGATCGGCCTCCCTCTTTTACCGAGCTGATTCCGGTCGCAAGCTTTCGGTTTGCTATGACTACATGGAGGATCGTAAGATCACAGGATCGTCTGATTGGACAGGTTACGAATGCATCATCGACATCCCTGAAGGTAGCGACAACATCTATCTGGGAGGCACACTCGATGGACCCGGCACTGTTTGGTTCAAGGAATTCAAACTAGAGGAAGTGCCGCCCGAGACTGCAACAACAGGTCAGCACGGATCGTTGGGGACTAAAAAGAAACAAAAAACAGCCCCAGCGAGCCCAAAGAAGCTAGTGAATTCTTCGCCGGTGAACCTCTCTTTTGACGATCAAGAAGCCAAGGCCAGCGCTGGCGGAAGTCCAAAAGGCTGGTTCCCCGCCGGGAGTCATCCCGACAGATTCAAAATGTGTGTCGATCCGAAAGAGATGATGGATGGTTCGAGGTGCGCGTTGATAGAGGCGCTCAATGCAAAGACAAAGGGCTTTGGCACCCTCATGCAACAGGTGGAGGCAAAATCATATGTCGGCAAGCGGGTGCGCCTGAGTGCCAAAATCAAGACCGACTCTGTGGATTGGGCCGCTCTCTGGATGCGCATTGATGGACCAGATGGTGACATCCTGGGCTTCGACAACATGCAGAATAATCCGATCAAAGACACTACGGATTGGAATTACTATGAATGCGTACTTGATGTTCCTGAAGAGAGCGAAAAAATAGCCTTCGGCGTGCTGATGAGCGGAGCAGGCAAGACCTGGTTCACGAACGTAGCACTAGATGAGGTGGCAGAGGATGTAGAATCGACCGACATTAAGCATATCTTGTCGGAGCACGCAAAACCGGTAAACCTGAACTTTGAGGACGGCTAGACGACTTTCACAGGCAACCCGTCAGTCGCGCTCCTTGGCGCTCACAAACAATCATTTGCGAAATTGATTGATAAACATCTCGTCCGACTTCAGGACAACCATTGATTGGCGTCGAATGCATACCAGCCAATTCATGTTCGACCTTCGCCTGGCGGAATGCAGGAGCAACCCATCAACTGAGAGGAAGGATTAGATTGGCTCGGCCTTATCCAATCAGGCGATCATAATCTGCGCTACAACATCCTGCATGGAAGTTTCCTCTATTAACTTATCCGCGACAATCTGACCGCTGCGCATTGCGATGATACGGTCGCTAACCGCAAACACATCGTTAAGACGATGGCTGATCAAAATGACTATCAGTCCACGCTCTCTCAACTTCTTGATCAGTTCTAGAGTATGTTCGATTTCGCGAGCAGCCAGTGCGGCAGTTGGCTCATCCATGATCAAGACTTTCGGGGCAAATAGCAGGGCTCTGGCAATGGCTACCGCTTGCTGTTGCCCCCCCGATAGCACACCAACAGGTAGCTTCAGATTGGGAACGTTGATACCCATCGTTTCCAAAACAGCGCGGCTTTCCTCGATCATTTTCATTTGATCTAGCCACCCGAAGAAACGCGTCTTCTCTCGACCGAGAAACAAGTTACTTACAACATCATGTTGTTTTGCCAACGCCAGATCCTGATAGATCATTTCGATACCGGCCAACCGTGTCTCATGCGGTCCCAAATGAGTGAGCTTGAGTTCACCAAGGGTGATGTCACCGCGATCAGGATGATAGACTCCAGCGATTGTCTTACAAAGCGTTGATTTGCCCGCACCGTTATCGCCGACAATCGCAGTCACAGTGCCCGGACGAAACTGTGTGCTGATACCATGCAACACGGTTGTGGCTCCGAACATTTTGACTACCGATTGAAGCACTAATTCGCTCATCGCTCCGGACCAAGCCTCCGCAGGAATGATGCCAGAACAAGCACTAAGCCAACGAACAGAGTTTGATAAAAGGTGCTGATTGCCATGAGATTGAGCCCGTTCTGAAGGACTACGAGACACAGGATTCCAGCAAGGGTCCCGGGGATTGTCGCTCGCCCGCCGAAAAGATTGGCGCCACCAAGGACGACGGCAGTAATTGCGATCAACTCGTAATTCATTCCTGCGGTAGGGTCACCAGAACTGGTGCGCGTCATGAAAATGTATCCTGCCAGTCCAGAAAAACAGCCCGCTAGAGTAAAGATAGCAAGCCGCAACTTCAAAACTTGAACACCCATAGCCTCACAGGCAAACTGACTATCACCGAGCAGTAAGGTATGGGCACCAAATTTGGTTTTACTCAAGATGAGGTAACCAACAACCATGCCTGCCAACATCAATAAAGCGGGAAACGATAGTCCAACAAACTGAGCCTCTGCAATGCTCGTAATTTTCTCGTCCAAACCATAGATTGGAATGCCATTGGTTAGAATGAATGCAACAGCTCGATAAATACTCATCATGCCTAGTGTAATGATAAAGCTGGGAGCCTTCGTTATGTTGATCAGCAGACCGGTCAACAGACCGCAAGCCGCACCAACTGTAGTAGCAACCAGAAGTGGCACTGGACCGCTAATTTGCATGTTCTGAACCATCCAGGCACATACGACACTCGACAAGCCCATAGTGGCAGCCGTTGAGAGATCGATGGAGCCGCTTGCTATTACGAAGGTCGCGCCCACAGCCATCAGACCAATAACTGATCCGGCAGTCAGAATGTTGACAATATTGACCGCTGTACCAAAGACTGGTGAATTTAAGGCGAAAACAACGCTCATCAAAAGCAAGAACACCAGACACTGGAGCAAAGACGTTAAGTTGACATCGGCTAGGAGCTTCTTAGCGAACATAATTTAAAAGAGGATCGGTTTTTGACTCCAGCACTTTCTTTGTTAGAACAATTAGCGGCACTTTCTCTGTCTTCGCGGCGCATTTGCCTTGAACACTCAGCTTCGCGAGTTCGACCGAGCGCTTGCCGATCAAATAAGGCAGCTGCGCCACCGTGGCTGTCATTCGTCCAGACATTATCGCCTTCCGAGCATCAGGCACTCCGTCGACTCCAACAACTAATATGTCTTTCTTTTTCGAAGAAGTTGAGCGAATCGCTTCCACTGCTCCAAGTGCCATCATGTCGTTAGCAGCAAATACAACGTCTAGATCCGGATTTCGCGTAAGTGTGTCTTGTGTAATGTTCAAACCTTTTAGTCTGTCCCATTCGGCCGAGATTGAACTGACAATCTTGGCTTTAGGAAGCTTCTTAGCGAGCCCTTGCTTGAAGCCCTCTACACGTTGAGTACTGTTGGTATTGCCAACCACTCCCTCCAGCACGCTCACTTTGGGAGATTGATTTTTGACATTTTCCGCGACGAACTGCGCGGCCCGGGCGCCAATCTCGAGATTATTGGTACCAATTGAGAATGATAGATTTACTCCGGCCTTCCTGGCCTCCTCGACGGTAATCTCGACATCCAATACACCAACCTTGATACCACTCCGTTGAGCCTCGCGAAGACATTGCAACCCAATTGAATTTGTAGTGCTGCACAATATGATAATTGGAGGCTTCTGTGAAATAGCTGTCTGACAAAGATTTAGCGCCTCTTCCTTTGCTTGATCGCTGACAGTGGAGAGAACTGCGCATTGCACACCCGTCGCTCTGCCACCATCCTCGATACCCTGATTGACAGTCTGCCAGTATGGATTGGCCAGCGAAGGCAATATGAATATGTATTTGTCAGAAGCGCATGCGCTTTGCGTCGTCACTAAAGACAAAATCGCAAACACAGAAAGTGCGTGCAACCACTTTTTCACCATTCGAAACTTAGTAACGATGCTAACGAACATTTTTCAATAGAGGATCCTTTTTAGCTTCCAATACATCTTTTGTAAGAATCAATAATGGTGCTCGTTCAGTTCGCCCAGTCTTGCCTCCTTTTGCAGACTCGACGGCAAGCTGCACGGAGCGCTTGCCAATCAGATAAGGTAGCTGCGTAATCGAGGCTGTCATTTTGCCGGCAAGAATTGCTTTTCGCGCGTCGGGCACTCCGTCCACACCGACAACTACAACCTGGTTGGTTTTTCCCGCTGCTCTGATAGCTTCAACCGCGCCGAGTGCCATCACATCGTTAGCAGCAAAGACTACCTTCAGATCCGGATTCTTTGTGAGCGTATCAGTAGTGATAGTAAGTGCTCGCAAGCGGTCCCACTCCGCGGAGGTTGACGCAACTATCGTTGCTTGAGGCAAGACTTTTGCTAACTCGGCCTTGAACCCAGCGACTCTGTCGGTGCTGGGTGGACTGCCGATCACACCTTCAAGAATCAGTACTTTGGGAGCACCACCTTTGACAGTGCTTGCCACGAATTGAGCGGACTTCTTTCCGATCCCGATGTTGTCTGCTCCGATGGTAAAAGAAAGATCTACACCAGATTTTTTTGCCTCTTCAACCGATACAGTGGCGTCAATGTCAGCAACTCGAATGCCTTGCTTTTGAGCCTTTCTAAAACACTGCAATCCGATCGCAGTGGTGGCAGCACCAAGCACGATAACAGCAGGCTTCTGAGAGATGGCCGCGTCGTTGAGATTGAGGTGCTCTTCTTTCGCCTGGTCGTTGTTGGGCGACAAAATCGTTACTGTCACACCCGCGTCCTTGGCACCGTCCGTGATGCCTTCTTTGATAGCTTGCCAGTACGGATTGCCAATCCACTTCAGGATAAAGACGTACTTGTCCGCCGCAAAGGCACTAGTACCCGAGGTCAGAATCGCCAGGACTAGAAGGCACGCAACGAGAAGAGGTCTCATGTTAACTCCTATGCTCTCAGTCAAACAATATACTTTAGCCGAGAATGACACTTGACATTATTCTCAGATTGATTCGACTGATGACGCGGTACCTATCTCCTAGCAGACCATCGAGATCTATGCCCACAGGCGGTCCTTTGTACAAGTCGGCACTCACTCCAGTCCGAACAGCCGCTTCCACCATGGTCGCCCGTCCGTTTTCTTTGAAAAAAGTTCGAATGCAAGATCAGTAGCGGAGGCTACCATGCTTTCTGTCATCGGATGAGACTGCAATTGTTCATCCAGATAAAACTTGTAGTAGTCCCCATCGCCCCAGAATACACACTTAATGTCTGGCTTTCCGATGGGCTGCATTTTCTCAAGATTGCTGAATGATACATTGTTGAATGCAACTATCTGCGCCTTCTTTGCGAGCTCTTCCGGGAGTTGCGAAACGTGCAGCGGCTCCTCAGGCACGCCGACTCGTTCGTACGGCGTCATAGTGACCCAAGACTGCTCGTCATCCGTGTCCACGTCGAAGGCGTGCTCGTAATGATATAGCCCGATTGAAGCCGGTAAAGGTGTGTCGAACTGGTCCGACAAAGCTTTCTTGCCGATGCTTTTTTCAACTTCTTCCATGAATTGGAAAGCATCGTAGTCCCGCTTCGTTCTAAATAATTCGAACTCGACAGGGATCGGACCATCTTCACCCGAACTCATCACCGCGACAAAACCATTCTCATCAACCGCGAACCACTCACAGTCCATGCTGTGTGCGGCTGGATAGTCAGATTGCGGCATCGGTAGCTGTTGCATTTCGTTGTCCTGATCAACTTGCTCAGCCACCTACTTTATCCTACTTTTGTTCGGATGGGTCACCACAATCTCACGCTCAGCTCTTCACAACATCCACGTAGAAGATCTCTCATATATCTTGAAGCCATTTTTTGGAGAACAGGCTCTGTGCAGGCGAGACGCCGGCGCTCCGCATCCCTTTTATCGATGAACGGCTCCTTCTCATGAGAGCGGTTTGGTACCGAAAGAGACGAACAATGCATCCATTTAAAGATTGTTCGGCGATAAATCCTCTTTTCATAATCTTCGCGATTGCGTTCGCATTATACTTGGTGATTTACCAAATGGGCATTCGCTTCGTCGGTCCAATGAGCGCTGACGAACAGCGCATTCTCGAGAAGAAGCGCTCGCTGGAAAAGCAGTATGGTCTCTAGACCCACAATAGCGCAATCGCGCCTGGCACAGCCAGCAGTCCCCTGACCTCGTTTCGATAACATAGGGTGAACGGCAAACAGTTGTTACTTTAGTGGTCACAAGATTGGCCAACTTGAAGAAATAGGGAAAGGTCAGCATAATTACCAATCTAATTGATGAATAGAATCACACCGCCCGATGAAAATTGACCGAATTTCAATTGAATTGTTGAACCGCTGCGCGAAAGCTTGCTCCTTCTGCTATAACGCGAGTTTGCCTGGCGGAACGCAGCTTTGGCAGACAGAGGAGGTTATTCAATTCGTGACGGACTGCGCTAACAATGGCATAAATGCAGTCTCATTCGGTGGTGGAGAGCCACTCCAATACCCTCATTTATTTGAGGTACTAGATTCTTTGAAGGGAAAGATATTTCGCTCCTTCACGACCAATGGATTGCTCCTCGATCAGTATTTGAACGATATTTCCAACGCAAAGCCAGATAAAGTCCACATCTCAATTCATTTTCCAGGAGACCGAGAGGAAGTCAATCGAGTGATCAAGCAAGTGTCACAACTCGAAGAGAATGGCATTCGCAGTGGTATCAATTTTCTCGTTGCAAACAGCCAACTCGAGCCCGCAATTTCTGCGGCGCAGCACGTACGAGCCTCGGGCATCGACAATAATCGAATTGTCTATTTACCAATGCGCATCACAGATACCCCCAAGCCGAACGACATGGCGCGAGTAGCAGGGCAAGCGAACTTTCAATCGATGTCTTGCCTACTTGACTGTAAGAGGAGCGAACGATTCTGTTCTCTCGATTCCGAAAAAACAGTAGCATGGTGCTCTTACACAACCGCACGCCATCCTCTCACAGAGCTGAGCTACGGCGGTCTGATGGCAGCGCTCACAAATCTAGATCTGATTTATTGTGGTGGGATGCCCAGCGTGGATAACTAAACGAAGCAAATCAGCTCGGCGTCGATTAGTGAGAACATCCTTCGCATCTTTTAGGATCTACTGCGGTCCACCTTCTCCATAAGACTTAGCCATCGCAGCGAAAGAAGACATCGCGCCAAAGCTCATACTTTCAACAGCATGCGCAGGTACGATGATCGTAGATGTTCCACCAGCCTTCATTACCTCATAGAGCATGTTCATGCCTCGAAGTTGCAGTGCCATTGGATTATCGTTGTACATCTTACTCGCCAGAGCAAATTGCTCTGCAATAGTTACTTCGCTCTGCCCGAGCATCTTCCGCGCCTGCACCTCTCTGTCCGCCTGGGCGACAAGACTCATGGCGTGCTGCAATACGTCCGGAATTTTTATATCTCGCATTTGGACAGAGGTGACTTTCACTCCCCAAGGTTCCGTCTGGCGATCCAGCACTTCAGTCAACGCAAAGTCGAGACCTGATCGATCCCCAAGCACCTCATTCAAATTTTTCTGACCGATGATGTCACGGAGTGCAGTCTGGGCGGCGCCAATGACGGCGGCGCCGTAATCAGCCACTTCCAGCGCCGCCAATTTCGGATCCATTACACGCCAATAAACAATGGTATCAACGTTGACCGGAACATTATCTTTGGTCAAACTCTGCTCCGCAGACACCTGCGTAGTCACCGTGCGCATATCGATAGTATATGGAGTGGTCTCCAAATACGGTATCAACCAGAAAATGCCTGGACCACGCACCCCCGCAAAACGCCCCAGCCGGAGAACTACCTTGCGCTCCCATTCTGAGCAGATACGAAACATCGCCTTAACGGTGACAAGGATTACACCCAAGAAAAATACGAATGCGGCGATTTCCATACTGAACCCCTCTCAACGATCGAACACAACATTCTACTCACATATTGTGTTCAAACATCATTGAGAACATTTTGAATGGTTTAGCACATAGCCAAAATGTGAGGACAAATCGGCACCTAGTAGAAGACGTGAATCGCCTGTGGCAGACGGCTCAAGCCCCAGACCGCGCCATCCACTCAATTCCAGCGGTAACAAGGAGAACGCCCGCGTACAAGAATAGGAAAAACATAATCCACTGCACCGACTTCGAGGAGGTCTTCGTGACTTTGAAAACAAGAAAGTAAGCGATCGGGATGAAAATCGGCCAAGTCCAAGTAGCCAAGATCGCCGCTGGCCATGCCCGATCACCCTTCAAGCATAGAAGATGAAAACCAAGGAGGCCTGCGGAGAACTCTCCCAACGTCAAAACGACAGCACCAGGAAGACCCATCAAGGGAATGAACCCGAGAATAGCAACGGACAGAGCGATCGCTAATGACCACCTCATAAGATTGCTCCCCATATTGGACCAAAATTTGATTCCCGCGATCAATAATCGTATCAGATGAAGATCCAACGCGATAGTCAGAATCAACTACTGAGACGAACTGCCAACTCGCGCGACCAGCAATTGCATCATCGTCGAGACACCGTCGGAAGTCCACGCCTTACGTCGCTGTAGAGAATTGTATAGGTCACACCAAGCCTCGAGGAAGAATACAGACAAGACCGGTGCTACAAATACTGGCTTCATCGAATACGATACCAACTCTTTTTACCGCGCTCGATTCTTGGTCGCGATCAGACCGACGCTCTCTTTGCCATCGAGTTGCAACCAATCGGGAAACTCGGGTCGCGCAAAGTACTCACATTCATCAATCGCAAAACCAGCCTCACTAAACACTCTTGTCAAAACATCCTTATCGAGCCAGTTGCCGAGCTTTGGCAGCCCACTCGCACGCGGTGTTAAAGAATGCATATCCCGGATGAGACCGGGCCATGGATCTCCTTGCTTCTTTCGGCGTGCGTATTCATCAGCAAATGCGGTTAGAGTTCCAACGAATGGTGTTTCACAAATAACAAACACCTTTCCGCCGGACACCGTCCACTCGTGCGCCTTTTTCGCAGATAACTCGATTTCAGCACCATCAAAAAAATGCATGACTCTACAGATTAGTGCTCCCGCCAGCGATTCCGCTTTTACTTCAATGTTCGGAAACTGACCACAAAGTAACTCTAACCGAGAGCGCTCAGACGCTGGCACGCGATCATAGAGAATGTTCAGATGCCTTTCATCAATGTCATTGGCTAGAACAGTGGCACCACATTTGAGGGCAGCAAGAGTAGCGACACCATATGCGGCACCAACATCCATAACACGAATCGGTGCGCGCGCCGCGAAATCTACGAATGCCTGAGAAAACCGATCGAGACCGGCGGTCATGTATCCTGTGTTATTCAACGTTTTCACAAACCCGTCTTCAACATCAGGCATGTGAGAGTCAGATTTCGTATTGTCTGGATTTGACATGTCACTTCCTTGCGGGATAGGCAAAGTCAGTAACTCGACACGTGTCAGAGCGATTCTGCCAAATTGTACCGCATTGAAGAGCCACCCTCGTCAACGAAGTGCCCGGAAGGCACATGCCGTCCAGCGAATCGATGACGTCCCGACGATTCGTCGCAATATAGAAATCAGACGACGATACTCGACTACCTGAACCTCGCCGACGAATTTCAGCCGCCAAGAAGTGATAAACGGTATGTAGAAACTGTCGGAACAGCTGCGGCCACAGGGACCGCCGGCACCGAGCAAGCTTGGCTTCGTTCTAAGCCGTGGCGAGAAGGTCGAACGAACGATTGTTCCATTTGACGCCAAAGCTCACGAGAGCCTGGGCCAGGCTGATTGAGTGCGTTGCCGATAGAGTGAACAGAATCAAGGCCGTGTTGACCAATCGCTGATCAACCGGGCTGATGATGTTGAGCGCGTATCTCAACACCGCCGGATCCTCCATCGATTTGATCACATCTTCTCGCAATGGTGGCGTCCGCGTACTGTCGCGGTCAAAATCATCGGGATAGACGAGGTCTTCCAATTTCTTGTCTTTGGCGACCGCGGACACAATCTGTTCTACCTTTTCATCATTAATGTAGCCGCTAATCCGCAAGAATTTGTAGAAAGTGCAAGGGGTGTTTCTATCCAACATGAGCGGCTCTTTGGTAGATTGTGCGCTGACTGTCGGAGTGGTGTGCTTGCTCGCATTTTTCAGCAGATTGACCGCCGTCTCATACTTGATTCGACCTTGCCAGATGAGCGACTGCAGATGAAGCGATAGGTTAAGCAACTCCGCAGATACAACATTGTATCTGACCAGATATTGCCCGAGGAGCTGTTTCGTCTTGCCGGCAGAGCGAACCGCACAAGAAAGATCATTGGTCGATACAAGCCCGGCTGCAGCAAGAATGCTTCCTATTCTGACTTTATGCGGCGGGATAATGCCGATCTTATCGAGCGTCTCTGATTCTGACATACCGATTTTAAGTCGTCTGATAGCTTGTTCTCGAAGCATTGTATGTGCTCGCAGCTCGCGCTGAAGGGCAAGAGCCAGACGGAGCAAGCCTTCCGAGATACGATTCAGTAGAACAAGCACCTGACCAAGAGGCAGACCGCTCGATTCTGACACCGTCAGACCGAAATCCAGTTGGTCATTGCTGAGCATTCCAGACTCCACCAGCATTTCGCCGAGTCTGTTGCGCTGACCTTGCTTCACATCAATTCGAAGGGCGCTTAGCGCCTCAGCAAAGGTTCGCTCGCGCCATCGCACAATATTCATCGCCTGAGCCGCCTGCTCCAGATTGATGGCATCATCGCGAAGCAGCGACTGCGCCTCGACTACAGCAAGCAAGATACGGTCTGGCAGATTGCCGGTTACAACCAGGGCCTTGCCTATCGGCAAACCGGTGCACTCCGACACCGAAGAGCCTCGGCTCAATTGATACGGCGTGATTAGGTCAAATCTCTTGAGCAGATCTCCAATAGTAAGGTCGTTCGGTTCGGTGTTCATAGAAAGGGTGCCTCGATGTTCTTCGTCAACAATGAATGCCGCCGTTGCCAAGTCGAAAGGACCCCACATCCCTCAACTTGATTGTATGGTCCAAAGTTTTCAAACTTGTGACATTTTCGAGAAAAAACAGTTCCTACATTACATTTCGCCGAGGATCGCAAGATTTAAGGTTTCCCCTCGGCAAACTCTCGTTCTATCACCGCAAACAACGGCTGAATCCTCGGTGAGCCGCACCCCGACGGATAGAATTATGCAATTTGATCGCCTGGAAAACAGCCTTTGTCAGCATCCAACTGTATACTTGTGACGCTACGCAGATCCGTTTCATCTATGATAGGGGGAATGGCCTCTTACTTCCCACTACGCGAAATTCCAAGCAGGTTTCCACGCTGCAGTACCTATTGCTATTTTATAAACCACAATGAAAACATCAGCACAATCAATTACTCAACTCAGCAACACGCACGGACTCGATGACAGGCTCATGTACGACCTCTGGCTTGGTCAGTGGCTATTTCCGTCTTTGATAGCCGCAGACGAGCTCGGCATCGCCGATATTTTGCATCATAAGCCAGCAACCGCCGACGATATAGCGCGAAAGCTGAATGTCAACGGACTTGGCGTCGCAACGCTATGCGATTTGCTGGTCTGCTTAGGTTTTTTGAGTAAAACAAAAGACGCTTATAGCAATACACAGTACGGAAATAAATTTTTGACGTCAGCAAGCGAAACCGGTTGGGGTGCCATTTTTAAACCTCTGCAAGCCGGTGAAAATGCACGCAAAATTGTCGACTCAATCAAGAAAGGCGGTTGTCACATCGCATCTGATGGCAACACGTTTTCGGAGATGTGGGAAGAGGGCGCCGTCACGGAGCAAGCCGCTCGTGAGTTCATTCCGAGAATGCACTGTCTAATCCTCCCGACTATGAGAAAAATCGTGAGCAACAAGCTGTTCGCTACGGCAAACTCGGTTATAGATGTAGGCGGAGGCTCCGGGGCACTCGGCGTAGCGCTGGCAGAAGCCGGCTTACAATGCAAGTACACTCTTTTTGAACTACCGGCTGTGTGCACGCTTGCCGATGAGTATCTCAAAGCGGCAAAGGCACCCAACTATCATATGCACAAGGGAAGCTTCTTCACCGATCATTGGCCAATGGGTCACGGTGTCGTTTTTCTGAGCAACATTCTGCACGATTGGCCACCCTCTGTAGGAATGTCCTTGATTCAAAAGGCATATCAAGCCACTGCCCCTGGTGGCAAAATTGTCTTGCAAGAGATGATCATGGACGAGGACAAAACGGGACCACTTATCCCAGTGCTGTTCTCCCTCCTGATGTTCATCAATCATACTGCGCAACAATTCACTAGATCAGAGCTATTCGCAATGCTTGAAACAGTGGGGTTCGTCAATCCTGAAGTCACCGAGGCTGGTGCCTACTACTCTCTAGTCACGGCATCAAAACCGCTGATCTAGACGTTTGATACACTAGTACAATGCGATCGCACTGATGCCAGAGTTGCAGCATTCGGCGCTGGTAGACTGACAAATCTACATTGGTTTATCGAGGAAAACCTATTTTGCTAAAAGGAGAGCGCTACGAAACCCTAACAAATATCCCTGTGATCGCAATGACGTCATGGAATGCACCATACACGGGCGGGTATGATCGGATCCTCAAAGCCGGTGAAAAATTTGTTGTCTCAAGCAATCCACAGCCTGGAGCGACAGCCGTCTATTGCGACCCGCTCGACTACAAAAGACTGCACAAGGTAATGATTCCCTGGACAGATCGAATCCAGTTCTGGGTTTATTCGGGATTCTACCTGTCCATCAAACTCGATCAAATTTCGGACAATTGCATCAAGCTTGACTGATCGATACTCAGGCCTATTTTTGCTTCTTCTGGTCGTTGATGAGACTGACGACGTTCGGATAATCAATTAGAACAGGGCTTTCGCAATCCGGATCTTGAGCCAAAGCCTTTGCCACACATTCACGGGCGGCGGCTTCGTCTTTATCACGAAGATTGGCCTCAGCTAGATGTAGCCAGGCATTAACATAGTGCGGGTTGATCTCCAGCGCCTTTTTCAACAGCGCCTTGCCTTCGGCGATCTTGCCATCCTTAACATAGACAGAACCAAGGTTTCCATAAGGCCATTCAAAACCCGGATAATCTCTGATCAATTCATTGAACGTATTGATAGCGCCGTCTTTGTACACCATTATCAGATTGACGCCCATGATGTTCTTTGTGATGGCTTCCTGCGATACCTCGTTAACTGGAAGGTAGGCGTTGAGGTAACTCTCGGCCTTCTTTCCGACGCCGTCCGGGCTCAGTTCCATAGCCATCCTGAGGGATTTCCGGCCCTGTTCAGTCCATCCGGCAATCTTGTATCGCTTTCCGAGCTCGTAGTATTTTTCCGCGGTCAAATTGGCCGGGACCTCCTTGGGAGGCGCTTGCATCATGTTGTTGGCGACAAATGCAACCAGACATCCAACCAGCAACATCGCGAAGAATGAAATGAAAAACACTAACTTTTTCACTATCGAAACGACCTCCGTCATCTCTCCGAGTGCATTTGCCCAGATTGGCTTAAAAACTAGACAGGTCTGGAAAAACGCTTCAATACTATCGTACCAGAATTAATACCAGGTCAAGTAGTATCTCTATCACTCGCGCACAATCGTTCCGTTGCCGACGTTGTGAGGCAATTTTCGGGGAGGACACATGGCGGAACATGCGGCATTACACTTCTGCGCAATGGCTCCAGAGGGCGAGTCGCCTTCACTAAATCCACACCGCGCGGGTGGAAATAGTCAATGAGTGACGTGGCGATCAATTCAGGAGTACAAGATCAAAACGTGACACCACTAGTTGCAACCTCGCTTCTGCGACTCGTTATCTCAAGCTACGTATTCTGCAAATCAAGCGGAAGGAGCAAAATCATTTCAGGCGCGCGTCGAGTTTGAGGATAGACGAAAACCTCAAAGACCGTATCATATCTTCTCCAAGACCACGACCGGTACTCACGATTTCCCTTGGGGGCCGCCCAGATCCAACAATCGCCTAATGGAATCGTTATCTGCTCAGAGCTCTTCTCCGGGTCGACAACTACGAGGTTGCTTGGAAGTTGAGGACCAGTTGCTTGACCTGATGTCTTAGCAAACGGCGGCAGTTGGTCTGCGTTCGCCGGATGTTGGCCGAGTGCAAAAGATATGAGGAGCAGGATTGAAATAGAAACTGCGGTGTAATTTCTTTGAAAACGTGTCATTACCGATCTTCCGTTGCTGATTGGCTTTTCGCTATTTAACTGATTACGAAGCTTATGATACCGATACCGTATATTATTGCGGAACAAGGTTTGATTTCAATAGAAGAGCAGTAGTCAAGGCATTTGAACCATTCTATTCTTACTCAGCGTCGACCTGTCGCAGTAGGCGGATTCGGCGAATGTCATCTAGCAGCTCACGAGACGAAACGTATCGATCGCTGACATCGATGGCGGTGCATTTTGCGAGAAAGGGATTTAGATTCAAGCTGAGTTTTGAACCTTTGTCGACCTGCGAGACTTCGAGAGGAACAGGGTCTCGACCGGTAAGTAGAAAGTAGCAAGTGCAACCTAGAGCATAAATGTCGCTTTGAGGTACCGATTTGCCTCGAAGTTGCTCTGGTGGCATATATGATTGCTTCCCAACCATTGTACCCGTGGCTGTGCCTACGAAGGCATTGGCCGCGCCGAAGTCAATTAAAACCAGCTGGCCATCTACTCTCAAGACTAGATTGTCGGGAGTAAGATCTCGGTGAATTATTGGTGGATCTTGAGAGTGCAGATATATCAGAATTTCGCAAATTTGCTGGGCCCAGTTAAGGACGAAATCCTCGGGTTGCGGCCCCCTTTCTTTTACGAAACGGCGCAAATCAAGACCATCTATGAATTCAATCACTTCATAGTGGTGGTCGTTCTCAACGAAGTGATCCAGCACTTTCGCAATGTTCGGATGATTCAATTTGCTAAGAAAAAGAGCCTCGCGGTTAAACAGTTCGATTGCCTTAGCTTTCAGTGATTCTGATGAGTTCTTGGGGATTACGGCTTCCTTAACGATAATTTGTTTGCCGTTCGTTGCTGTCGCGGAATAAATTGCTGCCGAGCCACCACATGCGACAAGTTCTGTCACCTTTATCGCTCCGCCGCGCAGCTCGGCTTCTGGTGCCAGCGGGACGAATAGTGTGGGTGAATACCGTGTTGAAAACTCTTCATCCCAAAGATTGGTAAAGCTGTGAAAGTTGAGATGCTTGATACCGGATACGGTGGAAAATTCGAGTGCCACTTTGTCTAGTGACGGTTCAATCTCCGCATGCGAAGCATTGGTGACTATCGCGTAGATTAGTTTTTTCAGATCAAGCTGATCGATGTTTTTTAGTTTGATGTGTATATTTACAAGTTGCCCTTTGAAGTCCGAGTCCAGGAATGTGAGCACGAGCTGATCTGCAACAGGCATACGCGCAGAGCTTCGAGAGAAGGTTACTTTAATGAGTTGCGACCAACTCCATCTGAGTTTGCTGGCACCCCAATAGATAGCGGGAAGAGTTATATCGCTTTGGCGAAGTATAAAGTCCTTTTTGATCAAGCATGACATCAAGAAAAGGTAGCCTGCGACATAGAGCAAGGCTACGACGCATGCGACCGTGCTAAATGGAGACAGCTGCGGCAAGTTCTTGCATATAAAGTATATCGCGACCAGAACTACTGGCCAAAATATCTTCAACGTCACCAGGTGGGCGCCGTAAATCGGCGTATTGTGAGCGATACGGAAGACACCGCTGTGGTTGGATGGTACCGCTGGGAGCTGTGTTGCTTCGGCTTTATTGGAGGCGTTCAAGTTGTGCCCTCATCTTGCCGAGGTTGGAATATCTTTCTGTCCGATTGAATTTTGTCGCTGTCGAAATAATGCTATCCATCGCCTTGCTGACCGATTTGGAATGGTGCGAAGGACGAGATTCGGTTATTGGTTCTGGGTCTAGTCCCGTGAGCATAAAGTGAAGTGTGCACCCCAGCGCGTATAAATCGCTGGACTCCCCGAGCTCACCTTTAAACTGTTCGGGCGACATATAGGAATGTTTGCCGACAACCGTGTTGGTCTTGTTGCGGGTTAACTCTTGCGATGCATCGAAGTCCATTAGTCTTACGCTACCAGACTTGTCGATCATGATGTTGTCCGGAGTTACGTCACCGTGGATGATAGGTGGGGCGAGCTGGTGCAAGTACGAAAGAGTCTCACACAGCGAGGCGCCAATTTTCGCTGCTATAGCCTCATTGATGGGACCGCTCCTCGCAACAAGCTGGCGCAGTGTATCGCCATCAATGTATTCGATTACGAAATAGCCACGCATGTCTTCGATGAAGAAATCGTACAATCTAATGATCATGGGATGCGAAATGCGTCTTAAAATCGAGACTTCCTTGATGAGATTGTCCGTCGCTTTTTTCAGTCCTCGATCGTTTGCAGGAAGGATAAATTCTTTGAGCACTACCTGCGAGGGCATATCTGGCAATCCTGTTTGTGGCAGAACCGAGGCGAGATAGGCTGTGCCTTGCCCACCTCCACTCAAGATTCGTTCGACAGTGTAACTGTCGCTTAGAACTGTTCCTTCCGCAATTGTTTGATCTTGTCTAAGCCGCCGCTCCGATTTCGCTAGACTCATGTCTTTGATCCAGAGTTCTGTGTAGGTAGCAATTGATTCCGACTTGGTCAACTTCACATCCCCTTTGACCGTGGCATGTGGTGCCCATGTGCGAACACACGAGATGAGGGTAGTTGAATCGATGGTATCGCGGACATCTTCCCACAGAATTAAAACATGTGATTTGTCTTTGAACTCGAAGTAGACATAATTGGGGATGATGCTGATCTTTCGTTGCCTGATTTCGACTTTGGCGAGCCAATCCCAGGGTACAACAGGCGTCAGCGCACTGTGATTGATATTGATACTCAGTCCCTTTGCTTTGAGTTCGAGTGTTGTTCGATCGGTGTGTTTACCTACAATCAGTATCAACTGAAGAACTCCCAAGGCGAACACTGCAGCAATTTGCCACCAAGCTGCAACGTCCGCCATGCTTGAAACAATCAACCAGATTATGGTCCCTGCAATGAATGCTGACCGATAGACAAAGCTTGCGTCTTCCGCAGTAGCCATCGTCGTCGGCTCGATGACAGGGTATTTCTCAGCTTTGGTCAGATCGGACATAGTCACTAGTATTGCCTGAATTGAGCCTCGAATGATTCGACCGAAAGTCGTTCGGAACTAGTAAGATAGCTACACATTTGTGTATTAACGATCTTCCACATTTAGTGGTCCCCAGGCGTTTTTCAACTGAATCTCTTAATCTAGTACAGTCGGTGTGGTTTGATTGGTGAGGTGTCTGTCAGTTACACCAGATCGAGGGAAGTGTGGTTGTCAGCCGACACCTTGATGTGCGGCCGCCGGGACATTAGTCGAGAATTCCTGCCGCACGTGCCTTCATCTTTATCTTTCTGATCTGATCTGCAACGGATTCGATTTCCTTTGCGCTGAAGTCGTTCTGTTCTCTAGTCATCAGGAGCATTACAGCTAAGTCTTTGATTTTGCCGCCGTCACGCAGTTCTTTGATTACAACCTGCTCTTCATCGGTAAAGTCCCTGTCCAATGTTCTTCTCAATATTTCCTCCTGATCTGCGAGACGAAGCCGTCTTTCGTGGAGGCGATTATCATCAGTGTTGCGCGTTTTCTTTTCTATCTGGTCGCGCGATCTAGGTCCCTCATTCAGGTCGATTGTCGGGGATTGTGTCGGAGTACTCCGCATGTTCAGTTCAATCTCGAGACCCTCTTTAGCAGGTGGGCTCGATAGCTTTAATTCGTTCTTTTTGCAAATTTGATCGAAGCGATGTTCGATTTTGTCGGCCGCAATGTCCTGGATGTCTCGGACCGTGTCGAGCAGATCTACTAAACGAGCCCGTGCTTCGTTGGACAGACTTTTGTCTTGAGCCGGGTCATAACTTGTGTCTTTCAGTCGGCAATATTCGTCGTACCTCGCTTTCGTGGCAGGATCGAATGTTCCTGTGTCCATGGAGCCGAGATTGAGCTTCTGGGCTTTTGCAAAAAGCTGGTCGACAATTGTGCCTCTGAGGCGTTCCCAAGCTTTTCCCGTAGCAGCCTCTACGAGCTCTAATTCGTCGCAGAAGGTAGGGCAGTTTTGCAATCCTTTCTGCAGAGCATTCGTTTCTTGGAGACCATATTTGTCTTGATGCGTTTTGAACGCCTTTTGCGCTTCAACTCTCGGATCGAAAACCAATTTTTCTAGAAGATTGTAGTGCTGCTCGAACTCTGGTGTATCGAGGATACGAGCTCTATCCGCACTGCAGGCACGCAATCGATCGACCAGCTGCCGGTAAGTAGGATTCTCGCCATTCTTAACAAGCCGCTGTTTTTCAGCGTGGAAGGCCGACATCTCTGCGAAGACTTCGGAGTCGCAGATGAAATAGCGAGCGCGCTGTCCGTGCTCATCACTGGCGGACCTTACCGATTTCGGGTCGGCTAAGGCCTTAGCCACCAAATCCTGTGCCATGCTCTGTTTGACTAACGGATTGGTTGTATCTCGGGCGGCACCAAGGGTAACATCAGCCATCCGATCTCCTGCACCGGCAATAGCCTTTCGGTGCGAGTCACGCAAGACATTTTGCGTTTCTGCTGGCAATTTATTGACGAATTGATGCGAGTAAAGATGTCCACTCTCATGAGCGACGACTCTGAAATCACCGCCATCAGCGCTTATCATTATTTCGCAGATCGGGGGATCGAAGTGACCATAGGCGCTTGAATCAAACTGTCTTAACTTTAGTTGGTTGGGTCTATGACCTAATTCAATAAGCGATGCTACAGTGTCGGACACAAATTTCTGTGAAACCGGAACATCATCAATGATTAAGGTCATTCCGTCGAGATGTTCGGATCCAGGCTCTATACCGCGAAATTTGTATGTGCCAGGCGAAAATGTATTTGTAACTTCTGCGTATGCAAGTTTAAGAACCTGAAATTGCTCCGATTTTTCTACGTCTTTGGCGGCACGTAGGAGCTGTATTTCAGTCTCCATAAACTTTCTTTGAAGGTCAATTTCTTTCTTTTCTGCAACTTCTCGAAGTAGCTCTGCCTCTGACGGATCTCTGGTCTTTTTTATCTTCTCTACGATAGCTTCCCGCGAATCCACATCTGCCTTGAGTACTGCAAAATCTCGGATAGCATCCAGCACGGGGCGATACTGCTTTTCGAGCTTCGAGACAATCGCTTCGGTTGGCCCGTCGAGAGGAAGCATGGACAATCTCGTATTTGCTACACGCACAGTCTCTCTTATCTCCCTTTTTGTGGATTCTGGGATATCTTCGCGCAGGAGGGTTTGCTCGCCGGACTGGACGGTGTCTCGCAACTGTATTAGTTTTGCGAGGTCTGATCGGCCAAACGATCTCAAAATGAAATCATTCGTTTTGATCGGATCTGGAGGGAAAGGCATCGTCCTTGGACTTTCAAAGATTGATTTGTCAACGGAATCACTTGGTGCCGCCGGATTAGCCTGGATATACTCCATGATGCGTGGCTTAGCGAGCATCGGTGCTTGCGATTTGTCTGCAGCCGGGAGCAGCTTATTTGAATCAGGAATCGCACGAATCTCTAAAATCCTTCCGTCAGGATGTGTAGCTGAAAGGTTACCTTGCGGGGTTCGAGTAACAATCAGGCCCTTTAGCTCCAGCTCTCGCGCGACGGAATCAATGCCACCCATTTGCTTTAGCTCAGAGTGCTTAAGCTCGAGCGTGGAGAACTCTTTCTTCATTGGGCGCGCTGCTGCAAGCAGCCCGCCAAGACCGATGACGATTGCTAGATCAAGTGCTTTTTCCTGCTCCGTGCTAAGCCTCACACCTGCATTCTCAATTGCTACCTTCGCGACAGCCTTTGTCGATTCGGATGCTATAGAAAACAGACTCATACTGGTGAGATGCTCGCTGAAAGTCTGCCCAGCTGTAGTGAGGAATTTTTCTGCCACGCTACGTTTTACCGCTTCGACCACCGCCTGTTCTTCCGCTTTGCCGAGGCTGATTCCGGCGGTGATCAGCGCTCGATTTACGAATGGTTGCAGTATCTCACCCAGCACCTCGCCCCCATAGATTCCGGCGGCATTAAGGACGGTGCCTTCGGAAAATTCCCAGAGGTATTTGCCGGCTACATCAGTGACAATGTTTGAATCTCGCAAGGTGCCGTCAGTGTTTACCTTCCTCTCACCCCTCAGATGATCGCCAATCTCAGATCCGTGACTTCTCATTCCGAGACCATGCTGTGCTTCAAGAGCTGCCTGACTGCCGATCATGCCACCTGCAGACAACGCGGCCGCTGTGGCGACTAGAGGTAATGCCGTGCCACCGGATGCCACCACGACCGCTGTTGCTAATGCAACTGCAGCGCATGCACTGCCTATAGAGGCAGCCATCACTACGCCGTCGTGTTTGACCCAATCAGCCCAATCATTTACCTTCCACTCCGGCTTGGCCAATTCTGACAAGACGCGATCAAGTCTACCTCTGCCGTTGCCGTCTCGTTCGGACTGATTGATTTGTCGCAACTCGGACAGTTTGCTCTCTTTGAGTCGCTGATCGGCGTGAAATTGTTCTGCCGAAACAGGACGCTCTACTCGCTGTTGCAGACTCGCGATATCCTTCTGCAACTGCAATTTGTGTTCCGAATCCGCTTTATATCGAGGCTGCTCCCGATCCAGATTTTCGAGAATCGAATTGATTGCTGTGGCTCTGTCCTTCAGAGCTTTTCGCGATTCTGCATCTGTGATTGAGCCAGGCTGATCTTGTTTTACTCCCAGGCCATCTTGAATTGAGTCTCTTAACTCGCGTAACTGGTCGAAGTCCTTTTGATCGAGAGATTTCAGTGCTTCTTTGATTCGAGCCGCGCGTTGTTGCGTGTCTTTGAAAAAATCCTCGCATTTATCGCCGTTGACACCAGCTTCGATTTCTTTTTGAAGGACGGAAAGATCGGCGAATACTCGTTGGTTCAAGTCACGTAGTTTTACAAAAGCAGGCGTCGAATCGATCTGTTGAAGTGCTACGTTTCGTATCACAGATGTGTCGTTACGCTTGGATAGGTGTTCTGTCGGTCGAAGTGCGGAGAGCAAATCAAGGGCATCGACTGTTGCCGCACTGCCGGTTGGATCTGTTGAGTAGTCTTTTTGGAGCAACGTCTCAAAGACTTTTTCACCGGGTAGACCTCTCCTCGAAAAAACGCCGGCGTTGATTCCCTCACCGGTAGCAAGAAGTCCGGTCTTCATTTCAGACGAGTTGTTGATACCACCCAGACCGTAGTGCAGTGAGGTATTAAGTGCACATTCGTCCGCTTGATTGCGCTCACCCTTAGCATTGGCCGTCGAGTACTCGAACGCCTTTGTCGCAACGTCGAGTCCTTTAAGGCGAGCCACTGTTCTTTGCATGTCCAGGACATCTGAAGAAAGCGCAGTCTCTGTGAAGCCAATTGCTTTAACCAGATCGCGCTGGGTCTTTTCGAACTGGGAATCGTCTGTGAGGACAGTTGGCAAGCCTGTCCAAACTGACTTTTCGAGGTCGTGGCCGATACTTGTAATCGACTCCCAGGTGCTCATTCCGTCAGTAGTATGTCGGGCAAGTTCAGAGAGCTTTTTGTCTTTGCTGTAGACGAGATTTCCGAGATCGAGCTCCAGTGATTCTTGCTTCTTGACTGCGGCATCTCGGGCTGCGACTATCTTTTTCTCGAAATCCGGCGAAGCGAGGAATGCGATACGGGAGTCCTTTGCGTCCAGTGTATGATTGGCCATCTGCCCCAGTAACGAGAGTGAATCGATTCTTTGTGAGGTGCTGGTGAGACCTTGTCTCTGACCTGGTGTCAAATCGTTAAACAGCTTGGCATCAATCTTAATGGTGCTCAGGTCCACAAGCACTCGTCCTTGTTGAAGTGGTGCTTGCGAGCCAGTCAGATACTGACGCAACTTTGGCGGAAGGAGATTGACGGTATCTGCGTCCAATGTCTTTCCTGATAAGGACATTGATGCACCATTTTGCAGCAGATCGGTTTTTCCATCGTTGAGTTTGGCCCTAACGGCGTCTGTCAGCAGATTGAACTCACTCGCCGGAATTGCCTTGTTGGATAAATCTGGTACCGATTGCGACACTGGAGCGAATACGAGTACGCCCTCGAGTAGCTGTCGTTGTTCTGCTTTGAGATGGGAGAGCTCTTCCTGTGAAATGCCGCAATTTGCAAGAACGCTCACCGGAATCGCTTCTCCAGGAGCGACCTTTCCACCTCGCAATTTCGCAGCAAAATCTAGTGGTAATTTATTGACAGCGTCTGCGCTTAAATCGCGCATCGCTTTTAGTACTGGGACGGATTCGGCCAATTGCAAATCTTTGCCGCCGAGCAAAAGGACTCGCAAATGTTCCGAGGAATTGACAGTTGTCGCATCGATGTGCCGTCCTCCGAGAGATATTGTCTGTCCCTCGTCGAGCTTTTCGGGAGATCCGCTAAACTCCGAGCGCAGGGTCTCGGGAAGTGCATTGTACATGACCATCTGATGAATGATTCGCTGCATCTGCTCTGTCGAATATTTCTGACTGGCTTTATCCACCAGGGCATGGAGAGCTTGATCGTCGAGTTGACAGCCCTTCTCCTTTAACGTTGCCGCTATAGATAGCGGCTGTCCTGCACCGTGAGTCAACTTCGCAACAGCTAGTTCGATCGTCGGATTATCTTTGTTGGCTTCTTTAATCCGCAGAAGTCGCATAAATTCCTCGGAGCCTTTAACTTCTAGGTTCGCCCCTTGCCAGTTCTTGGCCCCGAGGGCCAGCACCGCGACTGACTTCACATATGTAGATTCTGCCGTATCTGCCATTCTCAGCAGTTGCGCGGCCGCCTTCTGTGGATCCTTGTGACCAGTTTCGAGCAGGATTTGAACCACTCGATCTGCATCCTGATCCGAAACAGCCTTGCCAAGCTTGAGCATGGCATCGACTGCACCCATCGGATCTGTTTTCTCTTCCAATACGCTTCTTTGCAGTGACTTATGAACATAGTCTGGAATGTCGTTGATGCTCAGAACGGCGGTAGCCGCTAAGGTTTTCTCGTCAAGAGTTGATGAGTCTTTACCGGCGGTATCAGTAGATAGCGTTGCCATTACGGCATCGCGAATTTTGGGATCTTTCGAAGCTGCTTTTATTAATGCCTCTGATGCTTTGTAAGACAGGGCCCCATGATCAAGTGATTTTATTTTCGAGTCCGGATGGATGCGTTTGTGCTCTGGATTTGCGTTATCGGAAGTATTCTGCTCTCCGACTCCTTTGGTTAGTCCCGCAAGAATTGTGATTGTTGCATCGGAGTTATTTCGGCTGCCACAAAGCCCATCGATCTGCTTTCCAAATTCGCGTCCTGCTGTTTGTCCATCGTGTATTGCGAATTTGTTATTAACGCTCCCTGCGGCGCGGAGATAGAGTTGCCCTGCTGCCTTCTGATTGGCACCACCTGTAGTTATGGCTCTAAATATTCCAGACAACGCTGTTTCAGTTTGTGTTGCGTTTTTGAAAACAGATGCTGGATCTAATTGGTCGCTGGGTTGATTGCATGCCCGATCAACAGTTGCTTCGATTGACTCGCGCAATGCTTTCCCACCAGTAGCATAGAGAGCTCTAGACGACAGTGCTGTAGCCATCGCGGTAAATTCACTCTCTGAGAGCGACTCGCCCTTCTCCAGCAAAGTAGTTAATGTTTCGACAGCTTGTTTTTTTATTTCATTGCGTTGTTGAACAGTATGTTCTGCTAGGTCTGGTACGTACATCTTGTCTCTACCAACCAGGTTTCGATCCTCCGAAAGGATGATGGAAAGTGCGGCTCGCGCGTGTGGGTTATCCTCGAGTGCTTCGCATTGCAGATGCTTAAGCGCCTTTGTAGAGGTGTCAGGCTGCTCAAGCTCGCGAAGAGCCTGTTCGACAGCTAAAAAGCGTTTTAAATCGACTCCTGCAGTGGTGCAGTCTTTTGAGAGTTGCTTCAGCAATTCTTCTAACTTTTCTGGAGTCGGATTTCTTGCTAGCTCGCGGTGTCCATCCTTAGCGCGCAATTCTCCGAGCGCCTCCTCCGGGCTCCAGGTCTGCTTCATGCTCGCAAGCATGTCTCGGTCTCCGGCGCGCGCTTTTTCGATCATCTCTTTGAAATCATGCTTACCCGCCATCTTCACGAGGATTCGTTTGGCAAACTCATTTCCGTCTTCGGCTGCCGTGATTAGCTCGATGGCGTTTGTCTGTGCTTCTTTAGAATCGCCGCTCTTGATGTATTTCAGAGCGAGATCCAGCGCTTCCAAATCTCGAACCTCCTCGGAGAGCGAATTTGTTTTGCCGACACGATCGACATCCTTCAAAGTGTTTATTGCTCTGGACCGTGCGGGTGCATCATAAGGATTTTTGAGGAAATCCGCGGCCGCCTTGTGAGACTCATGGTTCTCGATCTTGTGTGCTGCGTCTATCGTGCTCTTAGCGTCGGGAAGATGATCTGCTAATGTTCCGGACTTCGCGTACTTAGCAAGGGTTTCTGCGGCTTCACGAGCGACTGGGTCTGCGATCGTTTTCAGATATTCGTCAACTTCCTTTGGGGTTCTGCTCTTAATCTTCTGCGCGAAATCCGGAGGCGCCAATCGGAGAAGATCTGTCACTCCCTCGGATAGGTGCTGTTTGAGGGTATCAGCAGGCACCGTCTTGCCACCAAATTGTAAGAACCAGGCCGCCTCATGCGTTCTCAATTCTGCGTCCAGTAGAGATAATACCCTAAACTGCTGCTGAAGTTTCGGATCTCGAGCTGCATCTTGTTGCAGAGCTGAAAGCGCTTGAGCTGCAGCACTGCTGTCGAGTGCGTCAAAATACTCGCCAATTTGAGGCAAGCCCTGGGCGAGCAGCCACCTCGTACTGTTTGGATAATGCTCAAGGGCTACTGGCACAATTCTCTCGCCGGTTCGCTCAAAGTTCGCAACAACGGAATTGGGCGCAGGATTTGCAGGATTAAGGTCTACCGACTGCTTTCCAGTCTTATCGTCGGAGTGTGTCACATTGGCACCGACCTTACCATGGTCTCCAGGTGAGCCGGCAGATATGAATTCATTATCTTTGAGGTTGGCGCTCAGATCTTGGCTGTTGCTTGTGTCAGAGTTAGTTATATTCTGCTTCTTCTCTTCGTCCTTCCATCCGCTATCAACGGAGAAGTCGATGAATCCTATGTCTGGAAGAACGCCGTCGGTAGAGACCGTCGCCAGGTCGCTCGGAGCGGGAGCACCATCTGTGGAGTCGCCTGTCAAAATATCGAGCTGAGGCAGGCTCTTGGCCGTTGACGTCGACACCGATGACTTTAATTCATCTGTGATTGAGTTGACCTGATCGGCCGTAGCTGAGACCATCAGGCATGGTGTGTCACAATCTGGCTGTGCGTCGTTGTTCCTGGACTGCTGCCCTGGGTAATCTCTCATATTTAAACCCCCGTCGTTCCCCCAGGACAATTCAAGCGGCCAAAGGTTACGAGAGTTTCAAATCGGCATTTAATCTTTGGCAACCGCCCGTAGAATAGGCATTCTAGAGCTTATTTCTAGGAAAGTAATACTCGTCAATGTTTCCTCAGCACACTGAACTTGTAGATGGTTGTTTGCGTATAAACTTCTCCAGGGCGCAAAATTGAACTGGGGAAATTGGCTTGATTGACTGAATCTGGAAAATGCTGTGCTTCCAGTGCAAAACCATAGTGCTTTTTATATGAGCCACCGTTACCGCGAATGGTTCCATCCAGAAAAGTTCCGGAGTAAAATTGGACACCAGGTTCAGTCGTGTGCACTTCGAGTATGCGTCCAGAGGCAGGGTCTGTGACCTTAGCTGCGATTTGCAAATCACCATTTTGCTTGTTTAAAACAAAGTTGTGATCATAACCACCACTGGTATCATTTATTCTGGCTCCTATACGAGTCGACACGCGAAAGTCGTAAGGGGTATTGTCGACAGGTTTTAGTTCGCCTGTCGGAATGAGAGACTTGTCGACAGGTGTGTACCGGTCTGCGGCAATTTGTACCTCATGGTTCAAAATGTCTCCTGCTCCGGCGCCGGATAGATTGAAATAGCTGTGGTTGGTCAGATTCACAGGTGTCGGTTTGTCGGTTGTCGCTTCGTAATCTATGCGCAGCTCGTTGTGAAGATTGAGGGAATAGACAATCTTGCAGTCCAAATTGCCCGGAAATCCTTCATCTAAATCTTTGCTTGTATAGGTCAATGTGAGTGCGGCGAAGTTCGATTCTTTTGATGGCGTGGCCTGCCAGACGCGTTGGTCAAAGCCGTGCTTTCCACCGTGCAGAGTATTGGCACCATTGTTTTTGAACAGTTTGTATCTCTTACCGTCAAGCACGAAGGAGCCGCCAGCAATTCGATTTGCATATCTCCCTATTATCGCGCCGAAGTATGGATGATTATTGATATATCCATCTAGTGTTGGAAAACCGAGAGCAACGTTGGCTGATACATCGCTGGAATCAGGCGCGTGAATCTCTGTGACTATGCCACCATAATTAGTTATTTTTACAACCAAGCCCCGAGAATTTTTCAACGTGAACAGCTCAGCGTGACTGCCTTCATTGAGTGTACCGAATGAGGTTGTTTCAATTTCAATGGTCATTGTCGGTGGCACCAAGGTGATGCTGTCGAAACCGGAACAGCGCAGTTGTGAGACGATGGAAGGTCAATTCGGATCAATGACTAGTATAGACAAGTCACCGTCACCAGGATACTAGTCTGTAACCTGTACATACTGGAATAACCTGTTCTGGGGTTGTATCATAGGTTTTGATGGTAAGCGAAAATCGAGTTTTTGAGATACCCCGTGCGCAGATTGCCACGTTGGCCAATGGTTGCAAGACGTTTGCCGTGGTGTTCGGGTTTCTGGGAATTACCTTTCCATTTCTAACTATTCCTACACATGACGCCGGATTGACTTGGATTGCCGTCATTGCGGTTGCGTTGTTCGCTTTAATTGTTGGAATCCTTCTCTGCGAAGCTCATGTCTTTCAAAAGTGTCTTGTTTGGCGTGCCGAACTCCGGCGAGACGGAGTTACTCTCCACACCTTGGCAGAGCAGATTTTTGCGCCGTGGAATGAGATGGATTCAATTGGAAAACAAGCCGGTTCGCATGGTCACACACAATTCATTTTGCGATGCAAGCGTGGTGAGCCTTATCGACTCCCTGCCACGCTCGACAAAACAGAGCAACTATTCGATCAGATACGAGCGAACATCACGACGCCATCTTTGCGCCAGTCGATGTACCGTATTCTTCAGTGCCAAACTATTGTGGCTCTACCAATAACATTGGGCATCTTTGCCTGGATTGCCAATGAAATTCCCTATCTCGGTTGGGGTTTTGCGGTGCTATCAGTGTCGACATTTCTATTCTTGTGCATGTTTCTCTGTCTTGATTATGATGTTAGCGATCAGCGTGTCAAGCTTCGATCGCCACTTGCGTGTTACGACTATGATTGGCGTTCGATTCGCCCTATGAAACTTTCCAGTTACGTCCGGACTTCGCAAGGGTGTTTTTTCTTCTCGGGCTGGTTGCTTGATCATGAGATGTTGAAACAAACAATTCGGATTCGTTGTGCAAATCAAAGAAACCTTCTGACAGAACCTGAATTGGACTCTACCAAAGCCGATCTTGGTTACAACCGTAGTGGTTTTGTAGTTGCGATACTGTCACTTGCTGCCGGGTTCGCACCGCTTTTCGGCAGCGTATATGTCGCTCCGGTAGCTGCTTTCGGCGCTGTTGTGACGTTGTTGCTCGGTAAAAAGCAACCTATCTTATCCATATTGTGTCTACTGGTATCCATTCCTGGTGTGATTGCACCATTGACGGTGCCTGATTTTGTCAGTCCTGGCAAGCCTGCAGTATTACGATTGATTGATGTGTCCGGATCGGTTTCTCCTCTGTCTCAATTCGTTACCCTCGGACCTGTTCAAGATCTCTATGGATACCAGCTTAATCCTCCTGACTGGACGAGCAAGTTTTTGTCGCTGTCAGGAGAACACGGAAAGTTGGATAAATGGCGCGGCAGAGACATTGTGTTGGGGATGTATGAACTCACTTTTATGGTCGCTCAAGAGCATGCCTCCAGCAATGATGTCGGCAGTGCGCGGTATGAATGGTCACATCCGGAGTTATTATCGAATATCTCCAGAGTAGATTCGAGAAAACAGGAGTTTGATGGACTGACCTTTACCATCAATGAATGGACTGCGACTTGCGGACCAATTAAGTTTTACGGGTTTGATTACATTGCCACTAACAATGGTGCAATGATTGCTTTCCGCAGTTTTGATGGGCGACAAGCATATGCGCGGGCGAGAGCCGAGGCGGTTATGAAGACTTTCCATCGGACAGCTACGGCTGGTATCCCAACGAAGTCTCCGCCTGTTGCCCCCGCGATTAGGTCTCAAATCGATGCGGCTACGTCAAATTCGAATGCTCATGCGGGCAAGAAGAGCCATCATCGCAAAGCAAAAGGCGTGGACCACAGTGGAAAAGCGGTGGCCTCGGAGCGAGATTAGTTGACCAACACCAACGTCATTATCACCACTGTCAAACAGGGTCCGAGTTAAGATTTTTTTAAACTGTATTGCATATTGTTGTTGGATTGAACGATCGGCGTTAACGCCACGCACGTGTCTTACTTACGTTCGCTCTAACTTGTGTTGGTACTGGTCACTGGCTGTAGTGGCAGTCGTCAGCGCAACGGCGTCAACCAGCTGCGGCCATCGCTAGTTCTGTTGCCTCGACAGGCTTGAATCCGACCTCTTTGGCACTTACAGTCTCCGACAGTTCCAGCGGTAACGCGAACGCATCGATTGTGCTCCAGCTCATCGTCATGCTGTCCTCTGTGACACCGACGTGTGAGTCAGCATTGTAAACCTCACACCTGAGGCTGCCGATTCCAAATGCGTTTGCTCGAATTATTGTCAATGCTCCGAGTATAAAGCGTGATTCCACTTCAACCTTGAGCTGATTTTCGCGATCGGCGCCAAGCGACATCCTTGCGGCATCGATTGTACATGCGACTTCCTGGCCGATTTGATAGACATGTTCAATCCATGATGCCTTTTTGCACCGAAATTCACCAGCTGTAGTGCTCACTGTAATGATATCATTGGTGATGCTAGATATGGTGCCAGAGAAAACATTTTTCTGTCCCATGAAGCCTGCTACCTTTGCTGTGCATGGTCGGTGCATCAAGTCGTCGGCAGTTCCTACCTGTTGAACTCGTCCGTGATCGAGAAGCACAATTCTGTTGGCGAGAGCAAGCGCCTCCGGAATATCGTGTGTGACCATTATGATGGTCAGTCCATCATTCCGGTGAATATCGCGAAGCAAGGCCTGCAACTGACTGCGTAACTGAATATCGATTGCACCGAAAGGCTCGTCCAAGAGCAAGACCGCCGGACGAAGAACAAGCGCTCTTGCTAATGCGACCCGTTGTTGTTCTCCACCGCTGAGTTCGTGAATTTTTCTGCAACCGTATCCGCTGAGACCCACTTTGTTTAGTGTCTCTTCGACTCTTGTTGCGATCTCTTTTTTCGAAACCTTCCTAATCGATAAGCCGAAGCCGACATTGTCTGCTACATTCATATGCGGAAACAAGGCTAGAGACTGCCACACCATGACGAGCTCTTTCTGTCTTTCCGTCGCTGGAATCAATGGCTGGCCTCGATACATGATTTGACCCGTCGACTTTGACTCGGTCCCTGACAGTATCTTTAGAAATGTCGATTTCCCACTGCCGTTGCGACCAAGTAAGCAGACGAACTCGCCGCGCTTCACTGTGAGAGACATCGAATCCAATGCTTTGAACCCGTCGAAACACTTGCTCAACGATCTTACATCCAACAAAATTTCTGACGCGGTCATTGCTAATGAACCTCCTGAATTACTCGAGACTTTCTTAAGAGCATAAATACTGACAGTAGAACGACGCCGCTCACCAGCGTCACGATTGTACCGACGGCATTGACAGTGGGGCTATATGACGAGCCGATCATGTCGTACAGCACCATCGGCAATGTTTTCGTAAACCCTCCGACGAACCATGACATGATGAATTCATCCCATGACACGAGGAAGCTCAACATTGCTGCTGCTGCAAGAGCGGGCCATAACTGTGGGACGATGATCGTGAAGATTGTGCGGGCATTGCCGGCGCCAAGGTTGCGAGCTGCTAATTCTAAATCCGGATTGAGCCGCTCGTACGACATCCGAATGATCGACAACGCAAAAGGTGAGCAGTAGCAGGTATGTGCTGCTATGATCGCAAAAATGTTGCCTGCCAACTGGATTGTTTGAAAGTACATCACCATCGCCATACCGGCTAACAGCAGTGGTGCAAAGCACGGCAGACTGACCGCGGACACGTACAGTGTAGATGTTCGAATTGACAATCTGCGACAGAGCCAATATGAACTTATTAGTCCAAGAATCGTGGACAGTACCGAGACTGAGACACCAACGATGGTGCTCGTTATCAACCCTTCGCTTATATCCGGGTTTTCGGCTACCACTTGGTACCAGTGTAATGAATAGTTCTGGATTGGAATGGTTGGCAGTTGATTGGCGTCGAACGACAGCCACATCATACACATGACAGGTGTAGCCAGTAGCAAAATAGCTGACGTGAGATAGATTCGAAGAATTATCGTGGAGTCAATTTTCAAGTTTTACAACCTTTCTCTGAGCGAACATCGCGATTGGTGTTCGAGTGAAGCAGAAAAGGACAAACAGCATTATGAGTAGCGATGCCACTATTATCTCGACTCCCAGGGTTGCGGCCATAGGCCAGTCATTGATCTTCATCCGATCTTCGATCAAGATGCTGAGGGTATAGACCTGGTTGCCGCCGAGAATTCGAGGACAGACGAAGTCGCCAATCGCTACTATAAAGCTGTACATGAATGCACCGAGTACGCCTGGAAGTGCAAACGGTAGCGAAATGCGTGCGAATGATTGAAATCTGCTGGCACCAAGATTGGTGGCAGCGTCGAGCAGTCTGCGATCGAGCTTTGTTAAACTCAAGCATATGATCATGGCGGAAACGGGCACCAAAATTGAAAGTAGTCCGACAAGTACTGCGAAGTCAGAGTACAGTAATTTCAGAGGCTCTTTGCTCAGACCGGTTTTCAACAGCAGTTGATTGAGAGCACCATTTTCCATGAACAGAAGCTGCACAGAAAACATACGAGTCACATAGTTGGAGAAGAATGGCCACAGTAGTCCGAATATCAGAACCTTTCGAAGCTTATCTCCGACAGCAAATGTGATTGCATATGCCATTGGGAATGCCAGCAGGACTGAGAACATTGCGGCAACAATGGCGACCTGAAGCGACGCGAACAGACCTTGTTGATAAACGGTGTTGGTCAATAACTCTTTGTAGTTTTTCAGATCGAATGCGGGAGCCGGCTGAAAGTCTGTGAGCACCCAGAAGCTTACGATTACCAACATCAGAACCGGGATCACATAAAATCCAAATTGCCAGATCGGATGGAGAAGTGCGAGCGGCTGAGGTCTAATCTTCATTTTGCCGCCTTGAACTTTTGCCAGGTATCTTGCCACTTCGTCTCAGGCTGTTGGCTGGGCAAACGACGAATCGCAAGCTTGTTGATCATTTGAATAGCTTCAGCTTCGTTGTGGACCTTCAATGCATCTCTGTGAGCTTTGGTCATGAGGTCGTAGGCTTTGATGTTGGGAACGTTGCAGTTGTATGCTTTACACATACTCTTCTCTTTCTGTGCTTCCGGTGTCTGCATCCACTGAACATAGAGTTTGGCGACGTCCGGATGAGGCGCATCTTTAGGAATCGAGAGCGCCTCGATCCACATCTGACCACCTGCTTTTGGAATCGTCCAATCAACCGGTTTGCCCTGTTCTCTGACTATAGCTGCAACCCATTCACCGCAGCCGGGCACGGCCCAGACCTGGTCATTGGCAACGGCGGTGGTCAATTCCGACGGACTTCCGAAGATCGCAGCAACCTGTGGACGCAGCTTCATCAGCTTGTTCTCCAGTGCCTGATACTTCTGGTTATCTATATTGGTTGGATTGGCGTTGTTGCCCATCGCGCTGCTCAGTGTTCCCATGGTTGGCAGATACCAATCCCAAATGCCGACCTTGCCCTTGAGTTTCGGTGACCACATAATTTCGTACGACTCGACGTCTTTCGCGGTCAGATGATTGGTGTTGTAGAGAATCGCATTGGCTCCATAGCCGTCGATAATCGCGAAAAGTTTCCCCTCGTACCAACAGAGAGGAAACTTCTTAAATGGCTTTATATAGTCCTTGAAGTTATAATCGGCAGGGTCGAGTGGTGCTAGCCGACCGATTTTGTGCAGCTTCTCGACATACTCTGGTCCGAGGGTCACAACATCGTACTTGTTTTTCGAGCTTGCCAGAAGTGCGTACATTTGATCGTCGCTGACGAAAGTCTTGTACTTCACTTTGACGTTGTACTTCTTTTCGAACGGTTCCAACATATGCCGTTCTTCATAGCTAACCCAACAGAGGAGATTTAGTTCCTTTTGAGGGGCGGCAATGGCAGCTGCAAAGCCTGTTGTGAGAAAGAAAAACAGCCCTGCGAGAGTGTAAATCAACTTTTTCATTCAGTAGAATTTCCATCAAAGTGCCGACTCTGCTGAACCCCAAGCTATTAAAGGATAGCTTTTAGCAGACTTCTGGCAATGAGAGAAATACGAAGTCTATGAAGGCTGACAGAGTAAGACTTTCGAGGATCTGGTCGCTGTCAATTCTTAGGCTTTTCCTCAAGCCGTCGAATATCCAAAGTTTATTCGAGCGATCTTTCGAAATTCTTGAAATTGGATTGGTATAGTTAAACTGGCAGGCCTGTTCGCAGCGCATCGGCGATAGTATAAGGGTCTTGTGCACCAGCCGGCATCATGGTGTTGTTAATCACAAATGTCGGTACGCTTTGAACTCCGAGTGATCGAGCTCTGTCAAAATCTTGCATCAGCCTTTGCTCGAGAGCTGGATCCATGAGAATTTCCTCGGCTTTCGTTCTCTTTATCCCGATGCTTTCCGCGATTTTAACCAAAGTGGGCCCATCGCCGATATCGAGTCCATCAGAGAAATAAGCTTTGAAAAGCGCTTCAGCCAGTGCATTCTGATTCTCAACTGTGATTGCAAATTCCAATAGCAGGTGCGCTTTCCTGGTGTTGGGAGCTCGTTGCATTCGTTCGAAGTTAAATTGAAGCCCGACCAGTTCTCCAGCGTCTTTGACTTGTTGATCCAGTCGCTGTGAGTATTCCCAGCTTCCAAACTTCTTGATGCGGTAATCCCTTCTATCCATGCCGTTGGGTGGCATCGTCGGATTCAGGTCAAATGGCCTCCATATAACGCGCACATCGTCGTCGGACAAGTTGGCGAGCGTCAACGCTTCGGTGAATCGGCGCTTGCCGATGTAGCACCACGGACAGATTATATCGGAGTAAACCTCGACGGTGAGCGAATCTGTAGCAGCGGGTTGCATTGGTGGGTCTCCTATGACCTGATGAAGGCAGAAGGATCGATATTCATCCGCCGCAAATCTTCGCACAATGACGCCAATTTTTTAGCTGGTACTTTTTTCAAGAGCTGAACCGCTTGATTCTTGTTGGACTGATATTCCGCGTCATCATGCTTTGTCTGGGCGATGTGCGCCAACATGATTTTATGCGTTGCCAGCATTTGCGTACCCCAATCGCTCGGATCGACATGTTTGTCGAATGATTGCATAAGTGACTTCGCGGCGTCAAATCTACCTTCGATGAACAGAAGTGTTATGACGCTGGAGACATATGGATTGTCTTTGGACGCTCGAATCGCTTCGGCATCGTTGCCCAGCAGGGCGTGGCATTTTGCTAGATTGGGATCTGAGTAGCCGTTCCCTTGCTGTTTACTGAATACAAGCACTTCGCCTAAAGCAACTTTCGCGGCAGTCATAGCTTCATTATGCAGTTTTGCGTAGAGCGAATTGTCTTTCAAAATTGACTTTGCATTCAGTGCCGCGTTTTCGTAGAGACAACCTTTGTTGAATTCTGCTTGAGCTCTGCAGTAGTGTCGATTCATCTCTCGACCTTTCAGCTGATACTTGATTGGAATGGTCGCTGTACTCTCTCGTGCCATGAGTCTTGCCACTACGTCAGCCGGAGTTTGAGCCATGTCGGGATGTTCTGTATAACACCAGTCGTTGTAGCTGAAGTAGCAATTTGCAAACCGATCCATCCGTGGATCGTTGGGGAGCAAAACTGGAGCCTTTTTTGCGTTAACTATCCGCTCGATCCAGCGTTGATATTCAGCCTCATTTTTGAGGTAGTCAGACTCCCCATAGTTGGGAAAGCCTAACTGCAGAATACGAGAAAGACCTTGTACGGCGGTTTGTCGATAGCGGACTTCACCTTTGCGGTAACGGTATAGTCTGGCGATATCATCTTTGGTGCCAAGACGGGCAATTGGATCTAAGCCGTGATCATAGTCGTTGGTGCTATCCAGAATGACTCGATAAAGTGGCAGGAAGCTCGCTGCTTTGCGAGAGTCCGTCGGGAAAGCATCGTTGAGCTGCAAGAAGAAGTAGTAGTTGAAAACATCTGCGACCTCTGGATAGTTCGTGTCATTATTTCCTTTGAACCAGGCGCTCAAGTCTGCAGTCGCTTGCGACACATAGGCAGGATCTTCTGTAATGTACGTGAGCCCTGCTAATGCTGCTCTTCGCAATTTCGAGTCATTGGATTTCAGGAAGGGCGTCAGTGTGTCTTTAGCACCAGCAGTAATGGCGACATCAGCGAATTGGGCAATCAGGTTGCGGAGGTTCTCGATGTTTTTCTCCGTGGCAATCTGCCTGGAAAGCTCGGATTCCAGTACTCGGCGTGCACTTGCTTCGTCACCGGCAACAGTGGCCGCTTCCAGCGCATCTCCAGCTGGCAATGCTGTTCTGATTTCCCCGGCCGGTCCGCAGACCAGTATGCAGTGTTTTCCTTCAACAACCGGCACGAGGTTCGATGGCCAGTCCTGCAAACTTGCGTGACACGATATCGGTATGTCGGCGGGTTCCATCGGCTGAAATTTGGTCTTTTTGTAACTACCGTCTTTCCCGCGCTGATCGGTGAGTACCTTTTCGACGTGCACATTAGCCATCATCCCTGGACCGATTTCAGAGTATGTTGAGAAGTTGCTAGAAGTTGTTGTCACTTTTTGCACCGTGCCATACACAACTCGCGCATTCTTGAGCGATGGACCGAGTCTTTGCATGCCAGATGCCACGTAGAAAAACGCAAAAGCTTTGGATGTGGTCACCATGAGTAGTGCCAAAATCAGCAAACAGATCTTCTTGCTCATACAACGGATTCCTTGTTTCGGTAGCGGCTGATGTATACAGGTATGAGGTCAACGCTTGCGGTAAGGATCTTACGGCGATTGGACGCGTGCTGGCACGAATAGCTCCGCAGCTTCATCAGCTGTTGGCTTGTCTGTCGAAAATCTTAGTAACCGGCGCTGTCGGAGTAACTGCCTATCCAGCGCCGCAAATGGTCAATAAACGTGTACAAGCAAAGGAAGTGCAAAAGCGATGTTGCGGTCACGGTAAGTGCTAGCTTAGATTAGAATGGTAAATCCGCATAGTAGGATTTCCCCTGATTAGCATCAGGAGTTATTCTCTCCTGGACGAAATCTATTAATCTGGAAAAGCAAATGCTTCTTCTCAATGGTAAAGCAATCGATGCGCTGTGGACGTTTTGCTTGTGAGTGGAAGTTGTTGCCACGGCAACAAAGTCGCGTAAATCATAAGAACACGCGAAATGTACTTCCCTTGTCGATGTTGCTTTCAACTTCAATGCGACCACCGTGAGCTTCGGCAATTTGTTTGCACACCACAAGTCCAAGTCCAAAACCCTTGTTACCAACCGCGTCGTCTTTCGATGTCTGAGTGTAGGCATCAAAAATGGTGCTTAGCTTTTCCGGCGCTATACCCCGTCCAAAATCGATCACTTCGAACAGAGTCGTTTTATCATCTCCAGAAACCCGCAAAATGACCTTGGCGCCATCTGGTGAGAACTTAATTGCATTGGTCAGTAGATTGACAAGCAAACGAGTAATGTTCGATTCATCCAGAACACGTTTCAGATCCCCACAATGGTTTTTGATTTCCAAAACTATGTTTTTATCTGTGGCGACTGGCCGAACGGTCGTATCGATCTTTACGAGCAACTCTGGTATCAAGCACGTTTCTAGCGATAGCTCCATGCCATTTACTGAGCGCATCTGTCTTGTGAGTTCTAAATCGCTTTGTAGGTCGATCAGGTGCTTCAGGTTGACATTGAGGATGTGAAGCTGCTTTTGATACTGTTTCATTCCTGCAACTTGTGGAAGTCGTTCGATTTCTGTGCTGAGCTGAAGCAGCGGCTGCCGCATTCCATCGCAGACGATTTCGAAGTAAAGGCGCTCGCCCTCCCTGGCTTGTTGTAGTCTTCGGGCCGTCGCTCGAAGCGCGGAGTCGAGATCCGCAATTTCGTCGGTCGCCGCGAGTTGCGGTAACATCTCTTGTCCGGAGGAGAATCTAGAGACGTTTCCTACTAGTTGCTCGGCGCGCTTCAAGATACTAAATCCGACGATCACCATGATAAAGCCGGTTATGACTAACACTGACATCAAGGAGACGGCAAGCCCAAAAATTACTAAATGAGATTCTCGCATGCGATTCTCGCGGGCACGTTTTGCTTCTTTCTCGAGCACATCGCTCAACTGACGAACTGCACCTGCAAGCGCTTTGGCGCAGTCATCGCGTTGATTGAGAATGTCCAGTCCACGAGCTCCTGGCTCGATCCTTATTTTCATAAGTTCGACTCCATGTCGAGTAGCTTCGTCTACCGCCGTCCAATACGGATAGTCTGCTTCTCGATTCTTCCAGAACGCTGCGATTCGTTTCTTTGTGTCTCCGTACGAATCGAGAACCTCGTAGAGAGTTCGTTCGGTCTCCGGTGACGGTTCCTTGCCGGCTCTTGTGTCTGTGGAAATCTCGTTTGCCAAAATTGCTGATTTTGTGGAAAATTCGAACAGTCTGCTCAAGTAGGTGATCACTGACAATAGGCGCGATTCCTCTCTGATGGCGTTGGACGATTGATTGAGAGAGAAGAGCAGGCAAGCGCTGAACAGCGCACCAAGCAGGAGAGGACATAAAACAAGTAGCAAACCTTTGCCGAAGAGAGTTCCTTTTATCCTCATTGAGTCGCCTCCGAGGGGAGGACTTCATTCGCGGAGAGTGGAAGTGCAACCTCGAGTTGATCGAAGCTACTTGTGTTGCTCCATACGATTGCAGCGTTAACCTGTCGCAGCCGGATCTTGGCAAGCAGCAGCGGCAACTCGTCTGCGCGCATGTCTGCTGGATACTCGCTGGAGTCGGGGTGGTCAAAGATTTCTTGGGTTGCCCTGCTTGGCGTTTCAAAACACGGTACCAAAATCTTCACTTCATGGGTGGACTTCTCTAGTCTAGATATAATGCGAAACTTGTTCTTACCCGCCGAGTTTGCCTGATTAATTGCATAGCTGACAACGGCGTTAAGCGCCGCGATCGTATTATCTGAATCGACGTAGACTATTGCATCATCGCCCGCCCGCACGACCTCGACATCCACTTTTGTGCGTCCGATTAGTTCCGCATTCTCTTCGACTGCTTTTTCGAGCAATTTGTCCGATGAGCTGTTCGAAAATTCGAGTACGCGATTTCCAGATGTGAGCGTTTCGAATTCAAGTAATCGATTCACTCGCGAATTCAGCAGTTCTGCGGAACTCAGCATTCCATGCAAGTATTTGGCAAGTGCCTCTTTTGACTTCGCATCAAGTTCGGTATCAAGGGGAAGATACTTAAGGAGTAACAGTTCCAGATTTAGAGTCACTGCGGACAGTGGCGTTCTAAAATCATGAGTTATCATTGCGAAAAACTGATGTTTGTTTTCATCTAAAATTCGCAATTGGTCGGACATCTCGCAGATTGCCCGATCGAATTGACTGATTTCGTCCGCTCCGGTGAGTGGTGGTAAGTGAGCTTCGTTAGCTGCAATTCTAATCGTATTTGACTTGGCGTGCTCAACACGAGCTTTCAGGTCCCTATTGAGGTATGCTAGGAAGACTACTGCCATCACCAAATCCAGTGTCAGACCGAACCACAGCCATCCTCCAATCTCGTCGCGGGTTCGCTCTTGTTGCGACCGGCTACGTTCGTCTGCTTGCTCTGTTATTATTCTGACTTTAGCTACCAAGTCTAGAAAGTTTTGTACATCCTCCGGACCTCTGAACACCGCAAATGAGCCTGTCATCAGAGAGGACTCGACATTGCGCTGATAATCGGTCATAGAACGATTTAGTTTTTTCAGCGCGTCTCGTTCTACCGACATATTTTCCGAGAGATTCACTAATCGTTCTTGATTCTCTTTGATTTCGTCATAGTAACCACGCAAACTAGCCATGTCTCTGGAAGAAAGCGAAGTGCCCACCTGCACGTTGTGCGCCATTCCCTCGACCTGTATCAGCAGATTTAGCGAATTGTTGAACAGGCGATTATATTCGAAGAGTAGCTCACGAAGTCGCTTCTCTTCACGAACAACTTGGTCTGCTTCGGAAGCAAAATGAAGTGGTATCGAAATCAACACCAGTACCAACAGCGTTGGGAGTGCGACCAGCAACAATCCTTTTTGTCTCAGCCGAAGTTTTTGCAGCAACGCTTTGATTCCAGTTTTCAAATGAGCAACATTATCATATACTACCCCATAGATGTTTGCTCTGTGGTCGTTTTCGGGAACACAATGGGATAGATTCCCCGTAATTGACTTGGTCAGGGAAGAATTGGCAAAGCTGCTCGTAGTCGATGACGACAATGACATGCTGATGCAATTGCCAATTGGCTGATGGGTGATTCGCATGAGCCACTCTTGGTGGCACTCTCATAAATGGTATAATTCGCTCCGTTGCGGCATGAAATTGCGCGCTGAGTTGTAGCTATTGTTCTGATGGATCAGTGTGTGGAATCAACCGAAATCTCTCGAAGTGTGATTATTACTGGTGCGGCACAGGGTATCGGAAAGGCGATTGCGCTCCGGGTCCTCCGAGAAGGCTGGCAAGTAATAGCCACAGATAAGAATGAAGCTCGCCTGGAAGAGTTGCATGCAGAGTGCCAGTCGAATGCGCTCAGGACGCGTAGTCTGGATGTGACTCAGCTTAGTCAGATTGAGTCATTTTTCGATTGGATCGCAGACGAGAAAGTCTCTCTGTACGGGCTCGTCAATAATGCAGGAATCTTTCCGGGAGTGTCTTTTCTCGACTATTCGCAGCAAGACATCGATGCAGTATTGTCGGTGAATTTGTTGGGTCCAATTTACATGACCCAGCAATTTGGCAAACGCCTTTTGCCGGAGCAACGTTCCGGAGTGGTCGTCAACATCGCATCGATTGCCGGACAGATAGGCAGTTCAGATGCGATTTACGGAATCTCGAAATCTGGAGTATTAGGGCTGACAAAGACGTCTGCCATGGCATTGGCGCCGCATATTCGCGTCAACGCTGTGGCACCGACTCTGGTAGAGACCGAGCTTCTGAAGAGCGTCAGCAAGGAGAGGATGGAGGTCTTTCGGCGTCACGAGTTATTGAAAGTAGCTGTAATGCCAGAAGATATCGCAGATTCTGTTTGGTTTCTGCTTTCTGACCAAAGCAAGCACTACACCGGTGCTGTACTGGATATCAACAACGGCTTCAATTTGCGATAGCTGTGTCCTTTCAACTCTGGATCATTAGTGTCGCGTTCGAATCACCGGCACATATTCCTGAGCCGTTGGCACCTTATCGATGGCGACAGAGGTTTTGGAAAAACATACGCGATTGCTAATGGTTGTCGAAGGCGATCTTCGACTCTGACCCGTTGGTGTAAGCGACCTCGACAGGAGTTGACAGAACACCTGCCTTTTCAAAGCTTTGACCCGAAAAATGCAAACAGAGCATGGATTTAGCGTTTTCTTTGCAACTCTGTAACAAGGCGTCTTTAGAATCTCACAATCGACAACTGGGGGTGTCTCGAGCTACTCGAGATTTCATTGTCGCGCCTTTGTGGCGTTTCTATTTGTGAGGACTGAAAAAATGGTTGAGTGGGGGCAGAGTGATCTGTTTGTTGGCGGCCGGTCTCAGAGTAATGGAGTGCCGGATGTCGTGCGACTCTTTTCGGATTGGGATGCCCCTAAAAACGAAAAGGAGCCCTCACCACCTCAATTTTTGATTAGTACAAAAACAGATGCTGATTCGGAGAAGTCGAAGGCCGGCGATGCACCTGAGAGTAAGAATGACGAAGCTAAGAAGGCAGCGTCTAAGAATGGTGACGAGCCGGAGAAAAAGAAAGACGATGTGCAAAAGGCAGAGTCTAAGACTGGCGATGCACCTGAAGCCAAGAAAGACGTTGCGAAGAATTCCGATCCGCCCCCAAGTGATTCGAAGGGGGATGCTAAACCTGCTCTTACCACCAGAGCTGATGCGCCAGCTACCGGTGACACGCAGCGGAATCAACAAAAAATAGCGGCTTTAATCGAAGGGATCCAGAATACTTTAGGTCCGCTTGATGCGGGAGCACAGAAAGCGAAAGTCGGCCTTCGTGCTTGCAATAGGCAGTATCTGCAAGACTTGGAAAAGGTCTTGCAGGCCGAGGCTGCTATCGATGTGGGTAAGAAAAACAAACTCGAAGAAGTTGATTTGAAGAAGCTTTACGTGCGTCTTAATCTACTTCAACTAGACGTGGAGAGAGTAGAAAAAGATGCTGCTCTAGAACAAGGCACAATCGAAAATCCTATCGCCGCGAAGGTAAAGATTGCTTGCCTTCGCATCGCCAGTGGTGATGACAAGGCAGTTGCTCAGGGTGAGATTGAGTTGCTGGACATTGTCCGGCAGAATCCTGCTGTTCAGGTAGATCCTGATTTCACTGAGGCCGTAATTAAGGCGTACATGCAGATGACTACCATGCGTAGGGATCTAAAGCTGCCTCCCTGGCAAAGTGGTTTGAAAGCAGATCAATTGCAGAAGGAAAATATTGGTGTAAGTTCAACTAACTCTCGTGCGATCATGGTTCAGGCCAATGACGTTTTGTGGAAAGACAGTTTTGAAAAAGCGCTACCGCTTTTTACCGACGCACTCGATGCGGCGAAGAAGGCGCAGCCTGGTTTTGAGAATAGACGTCTGCAATTGTTTGTCGAAGGTTTAAGCCTCAGCCAGAAGCTCGCTTCTGCAGCAGTTAACAATCATGGTGACATCGAGCTGCTCAAAGAGAAGCGGAAAAGCCTTTATGAGGCTGAACTCGAGGCATACGACGAGACTCAAATTCTAAAGAGTATTGAAGTCAACGTGGCCCTGGCAAAACTTGCTACCGGTCGAGTTGATTTGTCGAAGGAAGCTAAGGGTACTCTCGAACACTGGTTAGAGCGGGACTCTTCTTTGTTGACCAATAAGGAGTTCAAAGATTCGCTGCGCGGCGCATTCGTTGCACACCTGGCTGCAGTAGAGAAAGCCAATGCAGCGGCTGCGGGAAAACCTGTCGATAAAGCTAAAGCGGAGCCATCGTTCAAAGACAAGTTCGATGTAGCTACTGTATATGGTGCTCCGCAACGGGACGAGGAAGTGCGAAAGTATACTTCGGATCTGGCGACGGATATCGGATTGGCTGCATTTCTACTTGGATCGACATTCTTGATGCTTCGCCGCCAGCGTAATATTTATCTAGCAAATCGCGCTATTCGTGCTGAATTCGGACCGACTCCCGTGGAAGGCGCACCGAAATCGGTGGTGCTCAAAGATTTTAACGGCGTGGGCATTAGTGAGCGATCCGTCGAGGTAAAGGGCAAAATGCCAGGAACCGACTTGATGGTTCTGCGAGATCCATCGGCACGCAAGGATTGGAAGGGCCTGTCCGGCATTCAGGTCCCCGAAGGTTTCGATCCAAAGGCTGGTAAGTATGGTGAGTTCAAGCGATTGCATGTTAGAGGTACCGACTACTTTGTAGGTAAGGACAAGCAGGTTTTCGTTCTCCAAAAAGACAAGCTTATTCCAACGAGCGAAATAATTCTCAGCAGTCCTACGCAATTCGAGAAGCAAACCAGCACCACCAATAGTCTGTTGGATTTACGAGTTGCCGATACGGTTCGTAGCCTGATTAACTCGCACCCACCTGGATCACCTGTATACGACCAGGTCGCGAAGTATCTCAACATTCCTACGCCCACAGTTGAATTTTCCGTTTTCGAAAACGCCATGGCCGCATATAAACCAGGCAAGGGCGTTATCGTCATGAAGCCAGAAACAAAATACTACAAGGGAAGCGATGCGCTTAACGAGCGCACGCGACTCATGATTCATGAGATGACTCACTTAGAGCAAGACACACTGATGATCCGACGCCTCGCAGACGACTTGAAGATCGGAAAGAGCTTTACCGATAAAGATGTGGAGGCACTCCAGAAGGCATACGAATCTCCCGGCAAGTCGCTAGATGCAGATTTTGCCAGGCGAGTCTTAACATTGAGAGCTGGAGTACCTCTGACCAAGAGCGAGTCTCAACGAGTCGATAATTTGATGAATGTTCAGGTTCGAGACTGGATCAGACATCTTACTGTCAAAAGATGCGATCGGGACTTTCAGCTCTTGTTATCACTGGATAAGTCTCTTAGACCGCGTGGCGAATTGGCACCGGCTGAAAAAACTATCAATACTGCCAATGCTTACAAACGATTTGCCGACAGTCCCGAAAGGTTTAAGGAGCTCTTCGGCATAGAGCCTTCGCCCGAAGTCGCCAAGATCATGGAGAAGTTCAAGAATCTCAGAGAAGGAGAGGTGCCGTATACTTTTAATTCTAAGGATGCCAGTGATGCGCTGAAAGATTGTTTGGAGAAGCGATATCGTGTGCTGGAGTCTGCAACTGATGTAACTAATGAGACCAGGTACCAACACACTGTTCTCACGGAGTATCTGGCTGATATTGGTCATCCAGTCGACGAGGCCGTTCGTGTTGATTCCTTCTGTAAGAAGATTGCTGGATCGAAGGCGTATAACCTTATTCTGGGTGAAAACCCGCCTAAAGAAATCGTTGAGCTCTTTGATAAAGTAGCAACCGGAAAGATGGACGGTTGGTCGGAAGACAAGGCTCGTGAGCTGGTAAGGCAGCATCTCGCCAAACGACTTTTCGAAGTGAATGCACTGCGGTCAGACAGCTACTTTGCGTGTGGGATTGAACAGGAAGCCTGGGAAGGGACGCGTAAGATTGACTTGAGTGCTAATGTTGGAGGACGATACGAGCGCGATTTTCTTCATTCGTACGAACTCGCAATGCAGTTGGCTGGCAATCACAATTGTCGTGAGATATCGAGGAAGATACTTGAAGTGACTTCCAAGCCGGGATTTGCCGATCTAACTCCCGCGCAAAAGTCTAAAGAGCTCAGTGAAGTGGTGACAAAACTGTTGAAAGCACAGTTGCCGGATGGTGTAGAACTGCCAGGTTCTGTCAAAGACATTGAAGTGAAGGTCGGTGATTTTAAACACACCAGTCTCGAAGTCGACCAACGCGCCGGCAAAATTGTTTTTGAAATCCGAATTCCTGAAAAAATGTTGGGCACCACTGACGGTTGTATTGATGTGGTGTCAAAAATCTATGCGAATGTTTATCGCGTCGCTGCCTTGGATGTGAGTGCGCGAGGGTTCACTGCCGCATCACTAGTTGCTCGGGGGACTTTGTACGGGGATCTCAATTCTGAGTCTACAAGAGCAATGTGTAAGCATGTTTTATCGAATCCGGACAGCCTGGCGTTCGGAGAAAAAGCAACAGTTTCGTTCGTCGCGGAGGCGCTTCCAGCCCTCCGGCCCGTCAAGACAACGACTTTCCTGAGCGATAATCCCGTGGAGCTTCTTGAGCAGGCTCGCCTTACGAAATCTCTGGAAGAGGCGAAAGCTTGCATTGAGAAGCTGGCTGAAATGAAGTCACCGAATATCGATCTGATTAAAGAGCTCAAAGAAATCGCCAAAGGTCAAAGTGCTGCTGTAATACCCGCTATAGTGCAGCTATCTGTGCTTGATCGACCAGCATTCGATCAGATTATGTCTGAGCATATGAAGTCTCAATTCTTCCCGACGTTAATTTCGACTGGCAACGCAGATGCCGCAGCCTTTCTGAAACTTCTTTCTCCGAGAGAACGAGAAAAATTCTTCGAAACAACCTGGAAGGAGCTACCTCCAACTTCCAAAGCGAAAGCCGACTTGGCGGCTGCAGCCATCGAATTGAAACCCCTGTCGACAAAATTTGCGGTCGCGCTACCAGAAGCGGTGAGAAGTCGCGCATGCGACTTTCTTCTCGAGGTCCGCCCAACTGGCTACGAGAGAAAGATCTACGAGTATATGAAAGCAAGCCCCGAGCATGCTGCGAAGCTGAAGCCCATACTGGATCAGTTGTGGACAACTCAAACCCAACCGACCGATGGTAAAACAACGGCGGTATCGGAGCTGCTTATCGGAGACCGACTGCGAGTTGGGACGAAGCAATTAGGGGACATCAACTGGACAGATGGTACGAAGACCCCCGAAAAACTGTTCGAGGATTTTAAGGCTTTGAAAGGGCGAAACGTCGAAGAGAAAAATCAATTTCTCTCCAGAATCGAAGATAAGGATCTTCGTTCTAAAGTCGAGAAGGACTTGTACAACAAAGAGGCCGTGGATAAGCTCCTCGAGGGTCTGCCCGAATCTAAGAAGGAGTACGAAGAACTATACAAATGCCTCTCGAAGGAGGTGGACCTTCGATTGGAGCTCCATAAATGCGTTGAAGCGCGGAGAATGATTCTCGAAAAAGCATTGAAGGAGTTCTGTCATGCGAGTGGTCTCCCTGAGCCAACTATCAAAATCGATCCGTTCGAAGGAAGAGCTGCAGTCGGTCAACACAGGTTTGGAGAAAGATCAATTTACATTCGGACGGATCTGCTGTTGTCGGGTACATCACCATCGGATCTACTTGTGCGGGCCATCCTCCATGAGACTCTCCATATGGAACAAGGCACCACAGTCGTCCGAGACATCCTGGACCACCTGAAAGTTGGCAAGACTATCAGTCCCGATCAGATTGTGGACGCTAAGGCCGAATGGGTGAAGAGGGTTGGCGGAGTCCTTGACACAGATTTTCTGCTCGAGGTTGCGAAGGTCCGAGATGGTGAGAATCTGACACCGGAGCAACATCAGCGCGCATTGATAATTGGAGATGCGGTTCTGAAGAGGAATGCTGAAAAGACCCAAGCCAAGCAGAATGCCGCTCTCCTGGACACCTTCAATTCTTCGTGGGAAAAAGGAAGTCCCTTATCTTCCTGTCTGGCAAAGACCGATCTGGTCAGCGCAGCAAAACGACTTCTTGTGTTGGACAAACTTCCGGGAGGTCTCGAAGCCGATCTCCAGAAATTGGAGGCTTTGGGCATCGACTCTGTAGAGGCAAAGGAGTTGGCCAAAGCGGTGGGAGACACTCTTCACGACATGGCACCAAAGCGCAAAAATGAAATCATGAGCCTGGACCTTGCCGAGTACAAGGCGAATATCGTGGAAGTCGAGGCTGCGATGGGCGATTCTCGGGTTCTTGTGTTTCGAGAAGCGTATAAGATTAAACCGGCGGCAACAGACAAGCCATCCTCACTAGAGGGGACTGATCCGACAAAGCTCGGTGCAGATATGTTGTCCGTGGCTGACTATACAAAGCTTCCTTCGGCATTCCGCGCGAATATGCTTGGCAAACTGAATTGGGATGTATGTGTGTTTCTCAACAATCCGAAGTGGGATTCGCTAAAGCCACATGAGCAGGCGGCGAAGGCCAAAAAGGCAGTCGAGATGATGATGCCTGCATTAAAGCAGCACGCCAAATTGCTTGGCTTGCCAGAGGAAATGATCACTTCTGACCAGATAGTTTTTGAGAGCATGGAGCTTGGTCGAACTGGTGCATATTCTCTAGAGCGGGATCGTATTCGGCTTAATGTATTTGGAGAGTTCCCAGTTAACACAGTAATTCATGAGTTGGTACACCGAATGCAGTGGCTGCAAATTGTTGCTGCTGCAAAAACCGAACCTTTGGGATTCCGGATGGCGATGATGGATAGCTGTTTGGCAGGATACGATCTGTCTAAAACTATCCTCACTGATTCTGGAACCGCGACTCGGCACGACTTTAAGAATCCCGATGCTAAAGCCGATTTCCGAAAGTATGTAGAGACTAAGATGCTTAAGGAGATGGTTGGTGAGGGGCTGCTAGATTCTTCTAAGGTGACTGAATTCAAGGCGACCGACCGATTGATCGCTGAATTCGGTAGTGAGGAGAATCTTCGGAAACATGCAGACGCCGAAGTGCAGAACTTCAAAAGGATCGTGCGTGTCGCGGACAACTGCAAATTGTCTCCAGCCGCCCAAAAGTACGTTGATTCACTCAAAGCGAGCTTTGAAGTGTGGCGTCACAATACTGCAGGTGCAAGCTTAGTCCGCGTGGCGATAGCCGATATGGAGAAGGCCGGAAATAAGAATGCCAGAGACAAAGCGAGCTATGTCGAGATCAAGGCCAGAGTAAAGGCACTTACTGAGAAAGATGGACGCGCTGGAAAGGGAATTGAAGTCTCTGATCTTTTCATAGATAAGGTCATCAAAGAATTTGACGCGGCACCAGCACCTGATCTGAAGGACCCCTTCGGCGTAGATCGAACAGCGTCGTTGGATATCGATCCGCGAACCTTCGAGGCGACTGAGCGCACAATGCGCGACAATCCGATGCTTCGCAAACTTTTATCGACTGCCACCATAGACCACGTTGCCACTAATACTAATGCCCGCGGTGAGTACGCTTTTTCGTCATTCGAGATCTCTGCGCGAAAAATTGATGCGGCTGCAAGAGCGAAACGGATCGGTCAATTGTTGAAGGAGGGACGATTAGATAGTGTAGATAGAAACCAGATGCAAGCCGACTTTAGAGAGCTAGTAGAGTTCATTCGGTTTAACACCAAACAACAACAGTTACATAAAGCGATGTTGGCAGGTGATCGAACAAAAGCTAGAGAGTTTGCACTGGAATTGGTGCAGATGCTGCCTGCTGAGGCGAGAGTTAATTCCGATTTCGTGGACTTTTTGAAAGGCAACAAGTTGATATCCGATAGCGACCTCGGTATTAAACTAGTTGCCGTTGCTGAGTCGAAAGGGGCTCCAACAGACAAGAGTTCTACACCCAAAGAAGTCTTCGTCGCGGCGACACCTTTGGACGCAAAGGAAAAAGCGGTAGCGGCAAAGGTTCTCGGAAAAGTAAATCCGAAGAACATGCAGATCAAGATCTTCCAGACGTTAGTCGACAGTCAGCTCCTTACGACAATTGATCCAGCTGAAAAAGAGACGCTGCGTAGTTTGAAGACCAAGCTCGCTGCTCTCGATCCTATTAATGGACCCAAGTTCGTTGATGCGATTATTAGTCTCGAGGCTCAGGCATTTTCGAACGGACCGATGTTCGCTGATGCGAAGGGAGCGCCGGGCCTGGCGCCGGGCGGAACAGAAGGACCCAGACCCTTTGCCGGTATGGACAAGCCGGCGCCAACTGCGTTCCATCCGGGGCCGGCGAGCGTATTGGATGGTAAGAACAAGGATCCGTTAGCACCAACCAGCGATACGAAGCCGGTCGACCGGTCTGCTGGTACAGCCAAGGAGGGTCCTAAAGTCGCGCTTGAAAAAGGCAAGGGCTCTGGCGGTGGCTTCCAGAAGAATATGGGCAGAGCTACTGGAGTCTTGATCCTGCTGGATGCTGCGCTCAACCTGGCACTGCAGGAGAAATAGAGGAGTCCCTGCTGTCTTCCGGTCGTTGCCTTCAGTATCTCAGTGGTGTTCAGTCGTTAACGTAAAAGCCGTCTGTGTAAGGCGGAGTACTGGAATTTTGTGAATTTTGGCGTCTTAGCAATATCGTAACAAAAAGCGCTTAAAGTGCTCATGCTGAGAGTTTAGGACATTTATCCATTATATGAAGTGCGAACCGGTCTTTCGATCTAAGACCGTGATTCGTTGGCATGGCCGGGGGGTTCAATGCAAGAGATTTTTGATAGTCCGTCATCTGCTGCGCCTGTCTCGAATCGGTTGTTCAGTTGTTTGGAGGAAACCGTTAAGGCTTGGCAGGCCGACAAGGATGCTAACAAGCAAAAAGACGAGTCAAAACCGGATCAGAATTCGCAACCGCTAAGTTCGGCTGAGTCGCTCCTTCCGTTTGTTCTGCTTATTAGTACAGCCGCCGATGACACCACTCCGACCGAACTGGTTGGGGCAGCTGCTAAGGCTGAAAGCGAGGCGGACAAGGTTGGAGACGGACCTGTAAAAGTCGAGGGCGCGCCGGACAAGTCTGAAGGCAAACCTGTAAAAGTTGAGGACGAGGCTTCCAAGGTGAAAGACGGGCTTGCAAAGCCTGGCGATAAACTATCGGCTAAGCCTACGAAATCCGAAATTGCCACCACTGACGACAAGTATGTGGTGTTTAATAACGGGCTCAAAGTGCAACTCGGCGATCGCAAAGATTTGTCGCAGCCGCAGTCGTTGATGTACGGCAGCAAGTCGCAGTGCACCATGACTTACAAGGGCGATGCTTTCGATACTCTCGCTTTCCAAGACGAGAACGGGAGGACCTATCTCAAAGTTGTTAGAGACGATGCCACTAAGCAATTGCGCCTCGAGATTACCACTCCAACTGCGACCGGTACCAAGTTGCTCAAGTCTGCGCCGACTGTAGACAAAGACGGTGTTCTCACGCTGTTTTCCGACAAAGATGAAACTATTGTCGTCGATGCTGCCGGAAGAATAATGATCTCGGCATCTGAGTCAGATGGTGGCAACATACGACGCAAACAGATTGCGATTGAACCGAATAGACAACAGCAGTTTTTTGTAGATGACAGATTGGTTGGAAAGATATTTTTGGACAGTCCGCACGATAGAGTTGTGCACGTTGTTCGTGACGAGAAAAATCCTGATGTATTCAATCAAGTCTCGTACCGGGTTGGCAACACGCTCACTCACTTTACCCGAATGGCAGACGGAAAGTGGAATGCGATAATCGCGGGTGCTGGAGAACCCATGACTATCGAGGGTAATCTCGAATTCGACGAAAGTTTTGCACCAGTTTTTAGAGCCACCGATCGAAAGATCAAAATGAATGACGAAGTGCTGCTGCAGGAGCGTCCTACCCTCAGCGCAATGCTCGACGGTCAGGTAAAGTTTGAGGAGCTTTTGCTTTCGGTTTTTGAACAAGACTACGAGCAAAGATTTTTAGAACAGATTGAAAAAGAGTTCGGCAAGAAGACCCTTATTGAACTGCCGGAGGACGTCCTCAAGGTTCGCCTCGAGGCGTACAACAAAAATCTCAAGGAAAATTTAGATCTGCTCAAAAAACAGTTGTCGTCTGAGAGAGATTTTCTCATTCAGAGATTAGCTGGTCTAAAAACGCAGAACAAATCGGAAAGCGACCTTACCGACAAAGAACTCAAAGATGTTTGGGAGAGGATGCCCAATACGAAGTTCTCATTCGAGCGGCTCGCCGTCTGGATTGAGAAGTATCAAATTCCCGAGGCCCTCGAGATGTTGGAAGGGTGGAAGTTGCCATGGCCGCCCGGCGGCCCGCTGTCGGCTCCGAAAGATCAGAATGGCGAATTTGTTCCTGCGATTGGGATGAATCATGCACTGAAGAAAGACATCAAGCTCAATCTCAGTTTCGACAAGATGCCGAATGCGGAGACGTTAAAGCGACTGAGAGCAACTAACGATTGGTGCGTTGGGATTGCTCAAACACACAATCAGCTTATGATCAATCGCGATTTAACGAAAGTGATACCAGCGATGATCGAGCAGGGCGGTTACCCCAACTGGATGTTGGAAGAGTGTAGTTCTCCCGAGGCAAAGCGTAACAATCTGCTTCAATTCATCGCTATCTGCGACGAGATTCGTGAGTATGGTGGCGCGATGTACCTAACTAGGAAATATCGCAATAACGACCTGAGTTATCCGCCTGGGATCAAGGAGATCAAACAAAGTGATGGCAGCACTCGCATAAGCTTTTCCTGGCCGAAGAGCGCCAATATGACCGACGAGAATACGATCAAACTCCTTGAAGACTTCAAGAAATGGAAGACAACTGATGGTCTGAAATTCGACGAAGAACAAATGCGTCTGGCAAGGCAAATGAAGGATATCACCGAGCAGGCTTACTATGGTGATATACCGCTCAAGGGTTTTGCCGGTATTCATTTAGACGGCCCCAACAAAGGGCGCTTCAAAGAGATTTTTGATAAACCTGGACCAGGGCTAATTGAGTTCAATTTACTCAGCGGCAACTTCGATGTTGAGAAGGTGAGTGGAAAATTCAATCTGACGATTAAGAGCGAGCCGCGATACTCTGATTGGTACAACTATCTAGATTTGCTTTCTCCCGCTGTTTGCCCTGCAAAGGTGACTGAGTTGAAGGGTCTGGACCCCGGAGCGATGATTCCGATTATGAGCCACGGCAAACTTCGGTGCATTCCGGTTGCTGAAGCTGAGGAGATGAAGACATACCAACAGGTGCTCTACTGGGCCGAGAAAACAGTTACTGCCATGGTTGAGTTTGCCATGTTGACCGGAGGCTTTGGTGGCGCTGCCCTTGCTATGTACGCCGGAAAAGCTGGACTTAGAGCCGTTCTTACTGGTGTCGGTCGAGGCTTGCTTGGGGCTAGCGGCTATTTTATGAACAACTCAAAGGTGATGACATCGGATTGGGGACCGGCTGCCCATAAGGTTCGGTCCGCTCTAATTATCACCGACGTTGCCAACGGATTGCGACATAGTTTCACAAAGGCTGCGCCTGCAGTTTGGCGCACCACCGCGATGGCAAATATGGCAAGTTCTGAATGGCGCTTTACTCAGGTGATTCGCGGGCCGCTTGTTAAACTCAATGAGTTGCCGGAAAAGAACAAGATCTACAAAGGTGCGATGGCAACGTCTGAGGTTGCTTTCCTCGGTATTCTCGGTAACGAATTTGTTCACAAATATGTAAAACGCAAAGAAGCTTCTCCCGAACTGTCGCCTGTATCCAAGCCAGATCGAACGTTCGCATCGACACCACTTAAGGAATCGATTCTGGGAAAACCGACCAAGCCGAATGTCGAAGTAAGGAAGCAGTTGGCGCTGTACGAAAATGCCTTCTTCGCTTTGATGGGGCGTAACACTTCCGGCACTGCATCCGGTGATAAAGCGACGGATACAGTGCCAAAGTTATCTGTGTTTGAACCGATCGCCGGTACTATCGAGCAGCGATTTGCCCGCATATCTTCGGCGAAAGACAGTTTAGACACCATCTGTAAGACCACTCATACTGCTACGGAAAAGAAAGTTGTTGAAAGTATCAGTAAGCAACTGGACGAAATACTCTTCGCTAGAATGCCGGAAGGCTTGAGTGATGCAGGTGAGAAAGTCTGGAAAACTGAGCAAGCGATGAAGAGGGAAGAATTCATCGTTAAGATGGCGAAAAAAGCCAACGACCGCGACTATCTGATTACACCCGCAGAACGCTTCAGTGCCATAATGGCGATACATGGACTGTCTGCTGATGCGAAAGAAGTAGACGAATGTATTTCCAGGGCGCAAAAGAAAGTACCTGTTGATACCAGTTTGATTCTGTTTGAACCATATAATCCAATCAAGCATCTCGATAAATTGGTCGTGAGCTCAGATGCATCGGTGCGCTTTATGGCATCGGAGATGCTGCTTAGGCTGAATGCTCCTGATCGAGATGCTTTTCATATGGTCGGCATCATGCGTGGTGTCATTAAAGATCCTAAGGCGGACGAGATCCTTAAGATTCGCGCTACTGAGAATTTGGCGCGCCTGATTGGTGGGTTAACAGAGTTCGAGCAAACTGTATTTCCCAAGCTGGACAGTCCAAATCGGATTGCTTACCTGACCGCTTCGGCTGGACGTAGCCCGCAAGACCTTCGCCGATTTCTGACTGACCTTGCCGGAGATAAATCGCAAAGTGAGAATGTGCGCGTTATGGCAGCTAAATCACTCACCATATTGAGTTTTCCAAAAAATGGATCGATCAATGAGGAGTTCGATCAGGTGACGAAACTATATGAGAAGTGGCCCACCGAATTCGCCAGGTTCCAGTTGAGTGAGTTCAAGAAGCTGAGCATAGAATCGACTGAATCCGTTGATAGGCTCGAATCAACCGTCGCACTCTTAGATTTAGCAGATCTAGGTGGACTGACCACTCCTGAGGTGCGTGCCAAAGCGCTGTTGAAGATAGTCGAAATCAATACAGCAAAAATTGTCGCGGGCAAGGACCTCAAGGTTGAACACATTATGACTTCTGCCGAGGCGATTGTTCGCCTTCAGAAGGATGACATCGCTGCTATGAGTCCGGCCGAGCAAGAAGGCTTGCTCAAAGTCCTTTCTCTGGCGGAGTATCCTGGTGTTGACCTAATGAAGATCCAGCTGTTGCGCAAAGCCCATTTTTTTGGCGATGCACAGAAAGCAAAATTGGAAGCCGAAATTTTAAAACTGATCGCGCCAAGTGCACCATATGCGATGGGTCAGAATCTGTTTCGATCCCAGAATCAAAGCATCAGAACAGAGGCAATAAAGGCACTCGCTGAGTGTAACATTGTCTCGCCCAAATCAATTGCGACATTGAAAATGATCGCGATGCCCGGACCAAATGCAAAGACTCCGCCGATGGAAGACAGCGCGGCGGTTCGCCTCGAATCCTTGAGAGCGCTGATGAAGCTGGACAACTTCAGCTTCAAGCAAGTTGCAGATGCGTGCAGAGAGCTCGAGACGGATCCGGCGATTCGCGCTATGGTTGACACTTATCGACTGGCCCAGTCCTTCCCTGTGCGCGACGCTGACTATAGACTCAGAGTAATGAGTGCGTCTCAGCGACTGCGAGGGACGGACAAGGCGAACTGGGAGAAGCTCGGTGTCGCGCAGCTCGACGCCATCTCAAAAGGATACGAAGGACTGCCTGAGACGACGGTTGTCGAGGTGACGGTTCCGACGCAGGTCAAATCCAGGCACATGACTAAGACTGGGGACCCTGTCTATGACACCGTTAACAGGATTGAGAAGAGAACGATTTATAATCCGGCGAGAATGAAGCATCTGGAAGACACGCTTTTCAAGAAGGCTTTGGACCGAAATCCTACCGAGCGCGAGTCGGCTGAGCAAGCATTATTCCTGTTATTGTCGCAGCTTCACGAGCAAAAAGAGATAAAGTGGATCCCCGACTCACAGAAAAGTGCAGTCAAGGCTCGAGCATCTGAGGTGCTCAGGCGAGCGTTGGATGCTGATAACGATAATGCGACGTCGGCTAAGACGGTCGACCGAGTTAAACTGCTTATCAACGATGCCGATACAGACCCAGCATTCCGACAAGAGTTACTCATATATCTCGATAAGTATGTGGAGAAAAACGGTACCAAGAATCCGCTCATTAGGCAGGAGCATGCTGACTATCTTGCTCACTTGCTCTACCACGATGCGAATCAGATCGAGTATACCGGGTCAAAACCACAGGCCAGGCATACAGTGCAACTCGAGATTCTTCGCCAAATGGATAAGTATCGGTCAAAGGCTACCACCGAAAGTCTGGACATATTCGTTGGTCTCAATGATCCGACTAATCCTGCTATTTCACAGGCTCAGGCTTTGTTATACAAGATTCGGGACAGTGTCAAAGAAAGGTACGCTGCCTCGTCTAATTGCAAATTGACCGAGCTTCCGTTGTTGGCAGACCGGATATTGAGATCGTTTAGCACCACCGGTAGTTGTCAGGAAATCGTCGATACGATATTCGAATGCACTAAGGGCAGTGCTATCAAGGATAATGACCCGCGACTAAGCAGTATTCGACTGGCTCTTGGTGCAAAAGGCTCCAACATAACATACGATGCCACCACCTTCACACCTGGCGGATTAAAAGCTGATCTACAACCCAAAAAGGTCACCATGAACGGTGCGGAGATGATCAGGTTGGCCGCTGCGATGGTTATCCTTCAACCTGAACACACAGGCTTCACGCCGCAGGACAAATTGAATGCGTACAAAACCTGCATCGAGCTCATGGTTGAAGGGAAGGAAGAAGGTTATAGGAAAGATGCTGAGCGCCTCCTGGTTGCTGGGGTCCTCGACGGCGAAGAAGTTTGCGCGTTGGCTTTTGCTGACCTCATTTTCGATGCCCGCAAGGACGGTGAGCATTCGAATATCTCAACAAAAGCTCGCGACGTACTCTACAAAATTATGCCCGATGGGCATACACAGATAAAGCTTCCTGATAATCGTCTTCTCACGATCAAGAAGTTTGGCTTGCGTCTGCAAATCGAAGAGACCAGAGATGACACATTGCTGAGAGCCACCATTGAGAGTACCGCCAAGGGATCGTTTGATACCACTTATACCGAGACTATATTCGGTACCATGAAATTTGGTGTCAACCGAGTTGAGAAGTTTGAATTTGCAAAACGACTTCTGTCTGGTGACGCGAAAGACTATTTGAAGCCGTCGGCTCAACAGAAGAAAGAGTCCCTCGAAATGGTCGCACGGCTATCCCAGGCTGATGACGGACTGCATGCAAAACATTCACCGGAAGCTCGACTGACCGCCGCGAAGTACCTGATGAGTTTTATTCATCCAGATGGTGATGCCAATCGATTTGCAGACTTACCGTTTATGGACAAAGACTCGTTGGCTAAGGTCGAAGAGAAGCTAATAATCTCACTCGCTGATCTTGCGTCAGAAGGGAGTAAGGATGCAAAAGTGATGCTTCTGTCGATTGCGACACAGAAGCGAGAGCTCGTTCTTAAGTGTATGCTGCATGCGATTCCTTATTCGAAACGCCTGCCGATGGAGACAGTCGACGAGCGCACCAAACAACTACGGTACCACCTGGAGTGCTATGAATTTGATCCGAAGGACTTTACTTTCGGTGCGAAAATTGCACAGCAAGGTTATGTGAAAAAGCTGACTGGAAATGTCATGCCGCCGCCACCAAGTTCTGATGGAGTCGAGCGTGCCTTGAAGGAACTCAATAGAGATCCTAGAGGAAATCCGATCGTTCGAGGAGATGTTGCCGTAGAGTTTGCTTCGCTCGTGCTAAACGAAGTGCAGGCGAAAAAGAATGATGGCATCATTGTCAAGACGCCGGTGTACGAAAAGGTTATCGACAAAATCGTAAAGCCGTACAAGGAAATTGATAAAGAGCGCATGGAGGTCTGGACTGAACTTGTGGTGCAGGTTGTAGGTAAGAGTAATCAGGACCTATCCACCGACGAATATGCTGTTCTTGCCGGTGTCTATCTTGAAACATCTAATGCATTGGGCGTCAATGCACCATGTTTAAAACCATTCAAATTTGACGAAATCATCGATCGCTTAAACAAGATTGACCATAGCAACATGAAGCTCAAGCTGCGGCAATACCTACCGAATGGCTTCGATGTTCGTCTATCCACGGAAGATGGCTTGCGTCAGGCCGCAACACGAGCGTCAGCTTCGAGCGACATTGATGTGCGGAAGGCTCATCAAAAGCTGGTAGTTGGTCTCCAAAAGCCAATGCAAATGGCGAATCTACAAGATTTCTTCGCCGTGCATGGCAAGGATTACATCGAGCGCTGCCCCGATAACCTCGAGAATGGCTACCTAGAGATGGCGTCTCAGCTTGTAGATGTTCGGTTGGAGAAGGGGGCAACGTTCGAGGCTGACAATCCAGCGCTATTTGCTGTGATGATGGGAACCTCGATTGCGCAAACGCAAAAGCGACATATCGCGATCAAGAAGTTCATCGAGGTCGCACCACCGGAGGTGCAACTGTATATGGCGAAGAGTCTGTTGGAAACAGGCTTGCCATGGGTAGAGGAGTTAGCATTTCGCGCAGCCGGTAAGGTCTTACGAGACGGCGATCGCGACCTTCAAAAGCAAGCCGATGAGTTATTGAAGAAAGCGATTGAAGCTGGTTTTGGCAAACAATCCGACCGGGAGCGGAGAGTCAAGTTGAAGCAGGCTTTCGAGGATGTTACTCATGATGCGCGAGGTTCGAATAACTTACTCGATAGCTGGAAAAAAATTGCTAACGAAAAGGGTGCAGATGCGGCTCTACAGAATCAATTTCTAGAATTCAAAGGCGACGCCAATTCGCGTAAGTCAGTCAGAAAACTTCTGCTGGATTTAGGCCCAAAGTCGAGAGATTCCTCGATTGCCATGTACATCGACGCTTACAAAGACAATCCGAAAGAAGTTGCCGCGATGATCGAGGATATCCTCACCAATACCGGAGCACCACAACTGCAAAGCAATCTGATAGGTGTCGTGACAAAGCAGATTCAAAATGAGAAGGCGTCACTCAAGGCGACGTTAGAAGTTTTAAAGACTAAGGATGTGCAACCGGATTTGCAGAAAGAGATCGAGACGCGAATTCGTGAGCTTGAGGCGGGTAAGTAAATACCCCTCTGGTCGCTTATTGCTATACGCTAGAGAGTCGCTTGAGTGCCTGCTTCTTGGTCAATTTGTTAACGGCAGATAAAGCGCTAGCTGTTTTTTGTTGAAGGTTGAGGCGACCAGTCTCTTTTTCCCATGTTCTGACGGAAGCCGTACTCGCACCAATAAGCGTGGCTAGCTCGGATTGAGACAGGTTCAAACGAGCGCGCAGCTCGCGAACGTACTCGCCTGTCGGAGCGAAGTCATCCATCAGCGAGATCACTGATTTCAACAATTTAGTATCAGGTTTTTTCAGCTTCGATGGTTTCGGATTTTTAGGTTTTGCAGGCGCTTTCTCAGGTAATGAATCTGATGATGATGTTGGCAAGATTGAAATGATCGATCTCAAAAGTCTGGTATCAGGAAGGTCTTGCGTAGAATCTCTATGCGCTGTTTTCTTTGGTCGCGTTACCGCTGGCTTAGAAACCGCTGATGTCTTCGAAGAATGAGAGTTCACCCAGTCGAGTTCGGATGTGCGTTGCGCGGGTATCTTCTGCGTTTTGCCTTTCGCCGAGTTCTCTTTTCGCGACGGTTTTGACACGATAGGAGCTGCTCCTTTCCTGATCGACAAGTTTGTGTTGGGCTTTTTCGGCTCTGACACTATTGTTGTTTCTCTCACTCTTACAGGTCTATGGTTCTTTGGTGATTCTGGTGCTATCTCGATTCCGAATAAATCCTCGAGTTCGCTTTCGGCGAGATGCTTACTGCTACTCTTGCTGGTTGTAGCTGCTGCTACAACGCTGTCAGCTTCGATCAGTTCAAGGTGATCGACTCCTCTCAATTGGAAAAGCAACTCTGGTCGTTCATCAAGCCGCGCTCCAACACCGTAGAGAGCAGCAGCGACGTGCTTACACACCACTGCATGATCCGGACAACTACAGTTAAAGGTTATTTCTTTAGGGAGAGGAAACAGCCCAGCGTCCCTGTTTGTGACTACTTCCATAACGCTTGTCGATAGCCTACCTTGAAGTAGTTCCAGGAGTGAGGAGATTTTCCCTACGCATCGGTCCTTTACCGCTTTCCATTTTTCTGTCGCCAATGGTTTGATTTTGATCACCACGTCATAAAGATCGGACCCGTTAACCATTGCCTTCACTTTGCCGGCAGCAATCTCTAGGTGTACAACAGAACCTTGACGCACATAGCTGCGACCGCGAGGCAAACGATTCGCATAATCACTGGACCCTTCGATGTGTTTGCACCAGCCCTGGCCCCAGAAAGTCGAGGCAATCTTTTGACCAGAGATTACGACGTTATCGGTATGGATTCCTCTTTTCCGAAGTTCATCCACTTTGCGCTTCGCTTTAGCTCGGCGCTCCGCAACACTGACATATGGTTGAAAACCCCATCCCCATCCCATTACGCTTCTCCTGCTAACACGCGCTCAATATCGAGGCTAACGATATCAAGCAACTCTTTATCACTCATCTCTGTCAAAATACTCTCAGCTCCGCCAGTCAATATACCTTCGGCCAGCTCGCTTTTCTCCGTGATCATTGCGTCGATCTTATCTTCGATGGTTCCGCGGCAAATAAATTTATGAACAAGCACATTGCGGTGCTGGCCTATTCGGTATGCTCGATCAGTGGCTTGATTCTCTACTGCAGGATTCCACCAGCGATCAAAGTGCACCACGTGTGATGCCGCTGTTAAGTTCAATCCCGTCCCACCAGCCTTGACGGTAAGGACTGCGAAGGGCGGACCATCTTCCTGCTGAAACCTCTCCACGATTCCCCGACGCTTCGCAACTGGAGTGCCACCATGTAGCACCAATCCTGGTTGATTAAAAACGTCAGTCAAGAATGCGGAGATTGGCTCTGTTATTTCTCGAAATTGGCTGAACACAAGCACCTTCTCTTGCCTGGACGCAATCTCCTCACATATTGATTTAAGTCGCTCAAACTTTCCGCTGTGGAGCGGATCATATCGACCGTCAGACAAAAATTGGCTCGGGTGGTTGCAAATCTGCTTGAACCGGAGAAGGAATGCGAGCACCAGCCCGCGACGTTTCATTCCGTCGACTTCTTTGAGAGTGCGAGCCAGCTCTTCTACCGACTTCGAGTAGAGGGCAGTTTGATGCTTTGTGAGAGCACAAAATACCTTCATCTCGATTTTGTCAGGGAGGTCTTCAATAATTGATTTGTCTGATTTCAGTCGCCGTAAGATGTAGGGACCAACAAGGTTTCGTAAAGGTGCATAGCGGTTGTTTTCTCGTTCGTCTAAACTTTTTACGAATGCTTTGAACTTGGCAGACGAGCCCAAAAGACCGGGAGAAAGAAAATCAAAGAGTGACCATAGGTCTGAAAGTCGGTTCTCGACTGGTGTTCCGGTGAGTGCGATGCGCGATTCACCTATCAGTTTTTTCACTGTCCTCGTCTGATGCGTGCCAGGATTCTTTATAGCTTGGGCTTCGTCTAATACCACCAATCGCCAATGGACATCGAGCAACCAATTTTGCCGAAGGAGCATACCGTAAGTTGTGAATACGACATCTGTTTTTGCTAGTGCGTCGGTCGGGTCTTCCGAAATTGTCGCCAATTCAACTTCACTGATTTCTGATGCATGGATAAAACGAGCTGACAACGTTGGTGCAAATCGTTGCATTTCAGACTTCCAATTTGCGAGCAACGAAGCCGGTAAAACTAATAGAGATGGTTTATGCGGCTGTTTGTTTGTCGCCTTGATGGAAAGCAACAGCGATAAAACTTGGATGGTTTTTCCCAATCCCATATCGTCGGCCAGGCAGGCGCCGAGACCAAGGCTTGAGAGCAACGACAACCAATCATGGCCGGTTTGTTGATAAGGGCGCAAGTTGCCGCGCAAACCGTTGTTCACCTTTTGTTTCATCAGGCGGCCAGGATCGCGCAGTCCATGAAGAATTTCGGAAAGCCAGTCTCCGGCATTCACGAAAGCCCACTGCTCATCCGATTCTTCGAGCGAGTTACTGGTGCCGAGATCCGCTGATGCGCCTGCCAACAGACGCATTCCTTCGATGAAAGAAATACCATTGTCGGCGGACTGTTCGATTTGTTTCCAATGAGCTAGTGCCTCAGAAAGTCGCTCGCTATCAACTTCTACCCACTGACCCTTCAAAAAGATAAGACCATCATTGGCACTTAAGATCTGTTGCATCTCGTCGTGCGAAAGTTTTGCATCACCCAATAACAGTTCCGCCTTGAAATCAAGCATGGCATCGAGTCCAAGCGAATTCTGTTTTTTCTCACCTATGGTAACTGCAATGCGAGGCTTCGCTCTTTTTCGCCACCAATCTGGGAGGCGCACCAGAAGCCCGCTTTCTTCGAGCTTAGGGACCTCTTTTAGGAAACGGTGAGCCTCAGGCGGGGTCCACATAAGCGGATGAAAAAGATCGCTTGTTTCCAGCAGTTCCCGCACTAAATCGCTCTTCTCGGAGGCTAAATGTACAGGGGAGAGCAGATTGATCAGTGCTTTTTTGTTGCGCTCTCCAGCATACTCCGTGAGGGCTTTGTTGAGCGGCTGGTATTGGACCCGTCCTCCCTCTGAAATCCGCGGAGCATAGGTCGCTAGGAAGGCGAATGGAAAGTCATTATTTCGAGTGTTTTCGGCCAGGTGAAAACACACTCGACCGACGTGGTGCCACTGCGGAGCGTGTTCCTTCAGCCAATTGCTCAAGCTCTCGTGGCTAGACTCGACCTCTTGTTGCACCCATTCGTCGAGCCCGCTCCACAGTTTCGAGAGAAGATCTGCACTCAAATATTCTGCGCCGCGCATAGGTGGCGCATTTAATACCATTGTCTGCAGATCAGGCAGCGCGGGTGTTTCAGTGGCGAATGACTCAGCCTCGGTTGAGTCATTCGTCTGGCACAGCTCGGTGAGAAATCGACAGGCGAACTCGCGCCAGTATGATATCGAAGGTGATACCGGATTGGTTGGTCTTGAAGCACCCAGTGCAAATAGACCGGCATTCTGATTAAGGTTGAATGCCACGGAGAGTTTTTTTATCCAACTATCTGGTTTGCTGGAGACTTCCGATTCGATTTCCGCCAGAAGCAATCGTCCGGACGGACTCAGCGAGATTTCATAACTAGTTAGGGAAATCGTTGCTGCAGGCAATTGAGCGACCCTCTGCTAACTCTTGGTATCCGGTCCTTGAATTGTCCCTTCGTCAGTGTGCACGACTAGAACCGCTCGCGGCGCGATCTGATCGATATATGCTTTATTCTTCGATCATAACCGACTTAGCGTCGAAATCAACCTCACATCAACAGTATTTGAGGATTTTTACAAGCTGATCGATAGGCATCAGATATCTGTGGGCGCCTGTCAGGTCCGTGCATGTATGAGGAGGGAGTTAAACACCTCCAGGCGGTGGGAATAAAGAGTCGTTAAGTGCGAGGATTTTGCTATGGGAATGCGTGCCTACTACGTGCAACTCGATGTTGAGGACATGGACCAGGTCCTCAAGAATCGGCAAGCTGCTGGCGAGATGTTGATGGGCGGAAGCATGGGCGGCATCAACCCGCAGGAGATGTTTCGTCAGTTGGGTATCAAGGATGCCGACTTGAGGAAGATGGAGAAAATGTTAGGACCAATCCCAGCTTTTATGAAGGGCGCTTCGACGAGTGCAACGAAACAGAAAAATCGTCCCACTCTTCAAATTGAAAAAAGCTGGCAGGCGATTCATTTTATTCTCTGCGGCGATCCATGGAAGGGCAGCGGTCTGTTGCATAACGTTGTGCTTGGTGGTACCGAGGTTGGTGAAAACTTGGGTTACGGTAATCCACGCTATTTGGATCCTTTTAAAGTGGTGCAGACCTCGACTGCTCTGGATCGGCTAGGCGACGACGAGTTCAACAAGAAAGCGCGCGCGGCTAACTTCTCAGGCAAAGATATTTATGTGTATGGCGATCGACTTTCCGGCGAAGACTTTGAAGAGTTACTGGAATATTTTCAGGAGATTCGCGCATTTTTCAAGGGTGCGTCCGACAAAGGACGTGGTATCTTACTCGGTATCATCTAGGAATCGCACTCGCACTCGCACGATAGAGACCGGCTGCTTGTGAAGGAAGCTTGTGGTGACGAAAGTCGGCTGCGGTCTTCCTGGACACGACAGTGTGCCCGGAGAGGCATTGTTCTCCACACTGGCTGTGTTCTCCAGACCGGATGTGATCTCGAAACCCGGCTCTGCTCTCTTAACTCGGTTGTGTTCTCTGAACGCGCCGTACCTCAACCTGGCTGATCACCGGTTCACCATGCGCAAACCCGGCGGCTTTCTTGACAGATGTTGAAGCTCTTCGCGAGCCAACAGTCAGCAGCGAATGAGAGTGCGAGTGGTGGCACTGTTTTATCCTCATTCAATCTTGCTAAAGAATTGAAGTCGAAAGTAGACATGATTTTGAAAAGCCCTTGCTGATATCGAGTGTCTTGTCGCCAGCAGCGGCATGGACAGCTGGTTTTCGGACGATTAGTATTAAACCGAAATTGATGGGCGATTGGTGGTGGCGGTGTAGAGTCGCTATACATGCTGCTTCGTGCGAATACTGTTCTCATGGGGGTACAACTATGCGACAAGATGTCTTAAGCTCTTTGAAGGCGATGGCTGTTAAGGATATGGAGCGTCCTTACATGCAGGACGTCGATAAAATGACTGACAGAGCTCTGTTGAATAAGTTAGTCAAGGTTGGAATTCATCTAGACAAACCTACCTTGGAAGCGTTGGGGCGCGATATTAAAAGCGTTGAAGAGATATCTACGCCGTTGACCGAAAAGTATGTACCGGAGGAGATGCAGGACAGCATCGAGGCGGAATGGGTATTCACTGCGGTCTGGGAGTTGTGGATGAGATGGTTTCCGGATTCGAGCGTATTCGAATGTGTTTCCGCAAAAATGAATATCTTCGATGACTTTCGATGCCAACAAGGGATGGGAAAGACAGCTTGTCGGTATTTTCTCAAGATTTGGCCGAGTGTTCTCAGGTTCCTCTGTCGGTGTGAGTTTGAGACGGAAGCGGATTTTCGTCGACGGTATCCGCAGTTTGACGAGATACTTGCATGGCTGGAGCTGTCGTTAGAGTTCCTTGTGAGCCTGGGGAGAGATGACGATTTCATTGCCAGGGCTGCAATCGAGGTCTGCGAAGAGTATATCGAGACTTTTGCGCCCGACGAACAGAGAGGCGAGACAATCGATTGCATTCGACGGTTGTTAACGCAAGCGTACTTCGAAATTGGCGGTAGCGAGAGGGCTACCGGCCTGTTGACCGATTGGTTGGAGATTCACCCTCAATGGGCAGAAGGATGGATTACTCTGGCGCGCAGTCAGGAGGCCAAAACCCTCGCAGAGCTGGAATATGCCGAGGCTATACTGAAGAGAGGGCTTTCCTTCGTCAAAGACCCTGAAGGTTCGGATAAGGAGAGTAGAGATCGAGAGCGCTTTAATAATCAGCTGGCAGAGTTGTGTGAAAGACAAGGGCGAGCAGAGGAAGCTCAAGAATATAAGCTGGAGTTGAATGTTGAGCAGAAGCGCCTTCAGAGGGAAGCGTTCGCTAAGTTGACCGACAGTCCATTCGGTGAGTTGGTAAAACTGATGCTGAAGACACCGCCAAGCAGAGGGCCTAAGATAACGGCTAACCAACTGTGTCCGTGCAGAAGTGGTCTGAAGTTTAAGCGGTGCTGTGGGCAGGATCGGTAGGTATGTTTGTTCCAGTTGATAGCGTATTCGCTAGAGCACGATTTCCTCCCACATCATTACGATTGGGATTGTATTCCTTCTCTGAAGAGCTCGACCTGGAGCTCTCTGAAGCGCGGAATCGCTTGAAGGCGCATTCATGCTCAAAACATCATTTGTGAAAATCCTGTCCGGGGGAACCCCTCAGTTTTTTTGAGTTTTGCGTCGATCACTTTTCGCTAAATGATAGCCGCCTCGATTTCCCACGGCTTCTGAGGGGCTTGGGTCTTACATCATTGCTGATGCGAGCCAATTCCTAGTGTTACCTCGAGATGCACGATGCTTCAGAGCATAAAGGTGATTCTTCATGAAGAAGTGGGAGCGTCTGAATCTGATTCAAGCAGCTGTCATCCTTGCATGCAAGAAAAACAAACTTGTCTCCCACCGTGGTGGCAGAATTTGCATCCTGAAAGTTTGAATTTACACTACTGCAAGCCAGTTTGATTGTGTGTCCGGGATTCGAAGAGCTGACGCGCAGCATCCTACAATCACGGAGCGGCACTTCAGTAACTCTGGGGGCAAATTTCGAGAGTCCATGATCAATCAGAAAAATTCGCTGGTTCGTGATGATATAGACAATTTTGCTACTGCGCGATTGGTGCACGCCGACCGGAATGCCGACGAAAAGAGCGAAGATTACAGAACAGATCAAGAATGGAGTGTGAAGCAGATACATAATAAGTGCTACCACCAAAGCAAGAGGCAGCGTCGTTCTAAGCGCATCCTTCACCAATCCGCGCTTGCTTGGATTAGCACGAACAATAAGTTTTTCACCCTGGTCAAACTGAAATTTGGATTCCGTAGCCGGATCAATCAGCAGGTGCGCAGAAGTGATAGAACTTGCTGTCGGGCTAATCATGCCGCTTGCAACCAATTCGTCTAAGGCCGTTTTCATAAACTGAATGATCGCCTTGATTGTTGTGCGAGCAGGAACAGCACTAAAAAGTCTAAATATAAGCAATTCGGTTCTGCCCTGTGTTGAGGGGTTGTAAAACCGAACCTCCGAACGCTCCTGATTCTCAAGTTGTTTATTGAGATTGCTCAAACCATCGCGAATTGCATTCCGCTGTAAAAACGCTTGGGCTTGTGGAAAATTTTCAGAATAGAGTTTGAATTTTTCATCAAGCTCGCGATCTCCAATGGACTGCTTACCTTGAAGCCGTCCAACTCGCGCCATCTCTCTGGCTTGCGATTCTAGCGCTTTCTTGGATAAAAGTTTAAAACTAAAACCGGTCGAGTTTCCAAAACACTCAACGCTCAACTCCTGGTACGGAACTTTGCCTAGGACATATGTAAATACGATGTTCCATTCCTTGTAAGCAACGCGTATTTGCGGAGCGCCGTTAGCCGCCCAGATGGAAGGCGCGGCGGCCGCTTCGTTGAGTTCTCCGCCGACTTCGGCAGCCAATTTTTTCCATTCGGAACAGGTATCGTTCATGCCACCTTAACGCCTAGAAGTGAAACTCTGGTCCACTTTACAACCGGCTTCTCAGCAAACCTTAGTTCTTAATATCACCATAATAATCGCCGTCTGAACCAAGTTCAGCCACCTTCGCGAGCGGTGAATGCCCTTTCTAATGCTGTTGCATTCTGTTTGAAAAACACACTCGCGCCGGTTCTCATAGAACACGAAGTCATTCAATAATTGACATTTGCTCTCAACCCGAGCAAAATCTTTTCTCAAGAAGCATCTTCCGTGTAGCCGATTATTTCAATGGAGCTTTCAATTTGCAGAATTGACTCCCCGTTTGGAAGTCCATAAATTTTCCAGAATCCATAAGACTTTGAGCAATCCCTTTCACGCTTGCCTTCGAGACTTCGCAGCCGCTCTGGTACTCAACTTCGCTATCGTCATTAATCAGTTTCTCATAAGACAAATTAGGTCCAATTCGACCTGTTTGCCAGAGCAGTATGGCGCCGTAAAGACGTCCGGCAGGTGTGCCATGCTGCAGGAGCCAATTTAAATCGTCAGTTTCAAAAGACGCCACGCGACCCGTTGCATCAACATAGGCCTTCTGCACTGAGCTCGGACCGGACTTGCTTGTTGTGGGGCCATAGAACTTGCCGGCTTTACTGAGAGTGAGCAAACATGCGGGCTTTTGATTGTTCGTCTGATCGAGAATTTTGAGGCCCGTCATGTACAGCTCGCCTGGCGGTACAGTCCCTCGGCTGTGAGGATCCATTCGCTGGAGCCGTCCTTGCACGCTGATTTGTGAGCCGACAAGTTTGTCCAATTGGCGCACCAGAAGCTTGTTTTCGCTAGGAAGCAACCATGCCGTGCCTTTGCCTCCTTTGGTGCCCATGGCGACGTAGTAGCCTTTTCCTGGTTCGAAGAAGAGTTGACCAAGGAGCTTCTTCGAAGGATCGGATATCGTAATGTTGATGTTCGGTGCGTGCAGCTCTCCAGCTGTTCCCGGGAGGAAATCTCTCAGGTTGACCGAGTATTTGAGTGCGAAACTGCCCGGAAGTGTCGCCCAAAAAGCGCGTGTATAGTTGACCTTTGAATCCGGAGGTGATTTCTTCCCAAAATAAATAGGAAGCGAATTCAGCGTCAGCGAGGCCTTTGGAGCCAACAAGGTCTCTTCTCTGGCGCAGATTTGCGAAAAAACAAATGTTGGCGCGTTGAGGCATCTAGTGTTGTTCGACCGATCCCAGATTTCCGGTACGACGGCCGAGCCTCGTAGATACTCGACTTTCACGGGTTTTTCGGAAGCATTGATGAGGCTTACGTGTGGGCGCAATTCTGTGTCCAGATCGATGCTTGTTTGATCGAGACTTGCTTCTAAAACCAGCGGCGGTTTGACTGTTTCATTCGAGTGCGCGCTCATACAAAACCCGGTTAAGCACGTGACAAAGAATATGATGCTTCCTACCTGTTTCATCATTTCCCTTCCGGTTCAGTCCAGAGCTGCTGTATCACGGAGACTTCTCCCTTGTCCATTTTTCAATCACTTGATTGTAGCGACTTTGTTCCACCTAGATTTGCAAATGGATTCAGGTTCTGTAGGAAGCCTTGGGCGATTGCCTTAAATCTGGCTAACGATTAGTCTGGATGTTTTCGACGAAGCGCTTGGGCTCTTGGTGTCGGATATCGGACTCTTTTACCCGCCTTCTGCAATCGCATTACTGGCGGGTCTTTCTTGTACAATTTGAACCTTCGCAGCACTCGTCTTTCGCTGGGCACTTGTCCGGGGCTGCGATTTAAGCGCATCCGGTAACACGCTTCTGGCGGAGAATCTCATGAAACGACCTTTGATTAAACCGATTGGCCGAACAGTCCTGCTTACGTCGTTGTTCTGTCTGATATCCGCGGATAAGTGGCAGCCAGCCTACGCGCGTCAAGACGATACTGGGGCGCGCTCGGCCAGGAGGCTGGATCCGCTTTCGAGTGTCTCTCGCGCATCATTCGCCATTGCTGATGCAGTTAAAGGGCGTGGACGATTTGCCAATTCTGATACTTCATTGCGGCAGAACGCGAGGCAGGAGAGGGCATTACGGCGGGAGCAGGTTTTTCGCACTCCTAAGGCTGAGCAACGGTTCGCGTCTAGACTTCAGGTAGAGCAGCAGCCGACAAGCTCTTCCACCTCACCGAATAAAGAGACACGGAAGCATGCTTCTGAGAATGGAGCGCTAGCCATCCACGGGCAGAATGTGCCGAGAATCACTTTGGGCGTGCCGGATGGTGGTGCCACACAGAAGCAGATTGACCTAGATCTCACGTCGACGGAATCGGCAGTAGTCCTTGGCAAAAAACTTTTCGGTGCTGCTGATTCAATTGAAATTACGGTAGGTGGTGAAACACGCACATTTCGCGCGGGTGATAAAGCCACTGCGGCTGAATATCTGGCAGTTACACAAGTCGCGAATGATGGAGTTCAAAGTCTCGTCCTGAATGCGCAAGGCGGTGCGTGCGGTGGCAGCTTCAGCTTGGCAGAATCGGCCCCACGACGGGTCGATGATCTGGTCATCGCTCAGGGCGTGACTGCGATTGACTACATCGAGCAAAACGAGCGTATTCAGATCGGCGGCGATTTGACTAACTATGGTTCTATCAACGCAGTGTCTGTCGGCGAGAGAAATAAGAAAATCACGCTGTCAGGAAAAAACTTGATTAACGGGGCGGGTGGATCGATCTCGGCAGAAGAAGGCAGAACCGGTGATGCGGAGCTGCATTTAGGCGGCAGCTCACTGACGTTGACAGTGAAAGCAGACGAGCGAATTGCAAATTCAGGTGCCATCTCCAGCGATGGTTTTCTTGTCCTTGATGCGGGCGATAGTATCGGAAATGGTGCTTTGACTGATTCGAATGAGATGCAGCAAAATCCGAGCATCGAAGCTCGCGAGAGTGTGACACTGTCTTCTGGAACGGGCAGTTTTTCCAATCAGGGTCTAATATCCTCCTCTCGAGGGAGTATCAATCTGATCTCTCCCTCTGATAGCGCCAATGTCATCGTGCAGGCAGAGCAAGGGGTGTTCGAAGCGAATGCCGGCGACATTAATGTACGATCGGCCGCGTACGGTGGTGATGCGAATGTTGTTATTCAGGGTGGCGATTACCTCTCGCAGAAACTCAATATCTACTCGGGTGCAGGAAGCATCGATGGATCTGTCGGTCAAGTTGTCGGAAGTTTAAACACCAGAGCTGGTATTGAACACTTTTATGCGTCCACCGAGCTACTCAAGATTGGTGACAATTGCATCACTGGAGATCCAACATTTGCTAACACGACTGGTGGCATTCAGATTCAAGGTGTCAACAGCTTCGGCGAGGCTGTTGCATTTCTCGCTAATGGCGACATCACCGCCGACAGTACTGCGCAGATTGTAGCGAACGGATTTGATGTGTACATGGTTGCCGGTGCAGCAGTCAGTGTAAGTTTTGGTCCTGAAACATCAACGGTTCCGGGAGCTCCGATAGCATCCGGATCTGCGACGGTCGATTTTACTCCAGGCGCGGGCGCTGGCGGAAGCATTGATTTGAGCGCTAGCAACGTTGCCACCATAATTGATACTGGCTCCGCCTCGATAGATGGGGGAAATGTTGTTTTAGCTGCGGTCGCCAACGGCAATGTTGGTGGATTTGTGCGTCTTAACACCTCGTCGACCATTCAAACGAGTTCGACTGCGAGTGATGGCAGCGCCGGCGATGTCACTGTATATGCTGGCGCCGATCCCGCCGCTGCCGAGATCACGATTGAGCTTGGCGACGTTGTAGCCAATGCTGGACCTGGAAACGGGGTAGCCGGCAGTATTAACATCGCCACGGTCAAGCCGACTGGGAGTAATGGCACGCCGGTGACGTTCAACTCGCTCGGTCAAGTCATCGGTGGATCGATTACCGCAGCAACGATTTCCGCTAATGGCAAAATTTCCGTCGGTAACCTCACGAACAACTCATCTAACTCTATGCTAGGTGGTGTGTCGGTCTCGGCTGGTTCTAGTATTTCTTGTGGTGACATCTCCAGTGCTGGCAACGTCACTTTAGAAGCTCCAGAAGTGACGGTCGGTTCCATAATTGCCGGCGGCGACATTGATGTTTCAACCTCGACTCTGCATGCCCTGGGTAACATCAGCTCCGGCAAATTGGATGGACAGATTTCCGTTGAGAGCCAGAATGATTTGACCATCGACGGCGGTGGGTCCTTTTCGCTGACCGGCGGAGGCGCTGGACAGATCAATCTTGATGCCAACGATGACCATACCCTCGCCTTCGCATCGTCTCTGACATTTCACCCGGGTGCCAATGGAGTTGTGACAGCCACCTCTGAGGAAGATGGAGGTGAAGTTTCCATTGCAGCAGGCGCAGTGCTGACAGTCAATGACGGAGCTGATTTCAATGTTGGTGCACCGCTACTCAATTTTCTCGGAGATGGGGCGGAGATTCACGCGACCATGGCATCAGAGATAACCGTGAGCTCCGGTGGTGGGTTACATTCTCTCACCATTGCATCGCCAGATAATGGTGCTGCTGCAATTAGAACCACCGGCGGTGTGATCGACATCGAGCCTACGTTCGGGCATGATCTGGTGTTCACGAACTTCCTCAATACGGGTATGTCGACGCTAAACTTGATGGGTGGACCCGTCACGACTAGTACTGCTGCGGCTGGAACCTTCGTCCAATCAGGAGTGCACCTCAACTCTGATAGCGCTTTGTCCATGGGAGTTGGTGCTAATGGCGGTATCATCGGTCTTGGTTTTCAACCTTACGTCGGGTCTTTCGTCAACGGTAACCAGACCACTCAATTTGATGGCTACAGTCTCGGCACTGTGACTCAGTTGATGCAGCAGCTCAAGAATGACGGCTATACGGACGTCGCCACATATTCGCAAGGGTCATTCTACTTTGCCGGGCAATTCTATGGTCCGACCGCTGCCACCGCTGGATCTAACAAGTTCAACATTCAAGCCGCGAACGCTGTAGGACTGGGAATTTCAGCTGGTGTTTTTCAGCAGGGTGTGAATGGAGATGGATTCGTAATCGCCGACACGATGCAAGAAGTGCAGTACATTTTGAACCAGGCTCAGTTGTATCCCGGGACAGTAAAGGAGATCATTCTTTTGAATGAATCGATTGTTGGTCCTAACTCGCTTAATCAGCTCAATACACTGATTACGCAGGCAAAGGCGCTGCGAGATAGCACGCCAATCTCCTCGGGTTCTTCCACGATGTTTTCCGCTTCGACCCTGCCCATTACGACAAGGCAGAGATGGGATGTGGTTGCTGGCGTCAACAACAATGCCAATCCTCTGCAAGGCTCTTTGAAGACCATGCTTAACTCTCTCGAGAGCCACATATATGTGAATATGTATGCTTACTTCGACGGTAGTCTTCCGACCTCGTTTTCCACTAATCCGAATGATCAGGCGGCTTTCACTACCGCTGTCACCAACAGCATGAACAGCACTCTTAATGCGCTCCGCAATGATTTTCAGGCGCAAAATATCACGATCCCTGTGCGCCTTGGAGAGACCGGTTGGCCTACGCAAGGGCTTCGTGCGCCCCCGTTGTCTACGGCTCCGTTGCTTGCAGACACAACGCTAGCTAAATGGTACTTCGAGGCAATGAAGACCTTTTCTGCCTCCAGTAACATTCCGACTGTTATTTTTCAGGCCTACGATCAGCCCTGGCAAACAGTGCCGGCCGCTCAGGTACCGACGACGGCTGGATCGAGTGAGGGCTTTTTCGGACTCTACACAGCCAACGGGACCTCCACGGTCAACTCATTTACTCTATCGAGTATAACGAACAAGTTCACGTCATCATCAAGCATGAGCAACGCTCGCCTTCTCTCTAATGCCGGTATGATCACGGCCAATGATATTGCGATCAATACTCCCGAACTTGCAAACAATGGAGTGATTAGTGCTCTTCACTCGACCGGCGGTGTGGCTGTCTCAAGTTCTAGCGATTTTGATTTGACCGGTACCGGCACTATTAGTCGTGTCGGTGGCGGCCCTGGATCGATCAGTTTTTCCACGATCGGTGCCAACGATCTAGAGGTTAGAGGCACGCAAACGATCGACGCGGGACAGGGTAATGCCGTCGTATTCAACGCGGTTAGTGATGGCGCGTCGATGACGATCTCTCAAGGTTCTGTCATCAATCTTCCGACGAACAATACGGCCGTTAGCATCAACACGGAGCACCTGCTCCAGAACGGTATCATCAATCAACATGAGGGCACCAATCCCGGCACCACGGTTTCGATAAATGGTGCGGAGTCGAGCACAATCGCTTCCAGCGTCGGCAACCTCGATCTAAATGGACTCGATATAAATATTGCCAGCGGCCACCTGGCGCTCCTGTCAGCCGGCAGTATCGTCAACACTGGCTCTCAAACGACTATTCGATTGGAATCAGCCGGACACGGCGGTAACTTGATCCTGATTGCTGGTCACAGTTTTGACGAAGTCACTCTCGGCACCGAGGATCCTATTTATTTATTGGATCCTGTTAGCAACACAACAGGTTCTGTAGACTTCAACTCCGCCGGTCATGAGGTCACCATAGATACTTCTGGATCACTGAGCGGTGGAAAGGTCGAAGTCTATGCCAACGGAAGCGTGACCTTAGGCTCAGTCAAAACCTCCGGTGGAGCAGGCTTGTCTGGCGATCTAATCGTCAAAGCACACGGCGTCACCGTTGGTAATGTGGACACAAGTGCAGCCTCGAGCACCAATTTTGGTACTGTCGACATTCAGTCCGGAACGGTCACTCATGATGGTGTCAATGTTCTGTGTGGCACTATTGACAGTGGCAGCTTCTCGGTAAGTGCGTTCGATGGCAACGTGGTCGTCGGAGCAATCACTGCTAGCGTGGCCTCGTTGAGGACGGATGGCGCAGCAAGCTCTATCTCCTTTTCTTCGGCGCTGCCGGTTGTGCATGAGCTCAGTCTGAGGTCGGGCGTCGGAACCGTCAACCTTCCGACCGCGTTGGTGACGGTCCAGGAAGATGCTTTCGGTAATGGTGGCGGAGTGGTGCTGGAAGGTGCCGTAATCAATCTTGGATCTGGATCGACGCTGACTGTAGATGCCTCCGGCTCTGCCGGTAAGGGAGGCTCATTCTCCTACACACTGAATAGTTCTGCAGATCTCACTGTTGATTCAAGCACATTCCAAGTAGACGTAAGTGGTGCTGATGGTGGTGCTGTAATCATTGAAAATGGTGGCAATTTGACTGTTGCTCCATCCGTGTTGATTGCCGGTCCAACCGACTCGAACGGCGACGGTGCTAGTTTTGCATTGCGAGCCGGGCTTAGTGCTTCAGGAAATCTTTTAGTGCTGGGAGATCTGATTGGTGCAGCCAACGGAACGGGTGTCGGTGGTTCCATTATTCTCGGTTCCAACAGCCTGAAGGATCTCGAAATTGGACTGATTCAAGCCAAAAACGGCGTTCGTGGTCAAGTTTCTGTATTCGGTTCAACTCCTGGATCCTTTTCTGCGTCGAACGGTCAGGGCGGTGTTACGGTGCATCAGGACTTTCCGACCGGAGTGACGAATTTCACGGTGTCGACGGTGGGTGCCACTAAAGGTGATATCGTCGTCAAAAACGCGATAACCGCATTGGGGACGATTATCCTTTCGGTTGGTGGTGAAGGTCGGCTCTCCACACGGCTGCTCACCGGACCTTCGGTAACTCTTTCGGCAGAAGATAAGACCATCAATGGTGACCTGAATACTTCCAACCTTCAGATCGCGTCTCTCGGCTCGGTTAAATTGCATAATTTTGGCACCAACCCCATAACTATAAATGGTGCAACCGTTGGAAAAACATTTATGCTTTCAACTGAGGGCACGATTTTCACTACCGACGATATATCAGCAGTTTCCTCCGTCACTCTCGAGACAAGCGACGGTGACATCAACATTGGTGGCTCTATCACGGCGTCAGATCCGGAGAAGGGAGTTGTTAACGTCAATAATTTCTCGACCGGTAATATTGTCGACGTAAACGCCGGTGGCACCGATGCAATCAGTGCCGAGCATGTCGACATTCGTGGTGGTACAGGCAGTATCGGTGCTGGTGCCACGAGCGCAACCGCACTCAGAGTAGCAACTCATAACCTTCAGTTGTTTTCCTCCGGAGCGGTCAATATATACAACGTCAGTACTGATCCGGTGTCGCTGAAGAAAGCTAGCTCGCCCACTTCATTCACAATGACCTCCGACTCGACGATTCTCGCGTCGTCCGGAGTGTTTTCGGCAACCTCCATTTTGTTAGACACTTCCACTAATGCCGGCGACATAGTGTTGAACAAAGCATTAGGCAATTCCACCACCACTAGTGATATCGTTCTTAAAACTTTGAGCGGAAACATTCTGAGCAGCAAGAGAATAAGTGCTTCAAATTCGGTGTCGCTCAGCACCTCAGGCGGTGGTTCTATCGGTTCTGATAGCGATGAGCTCACTATTGAATCTCCGCAGCTTCAGGTAGCCTCTTCAGGCACCGCCAATCTCGTCTCAAAGGCTGGCGGTCCTTTGCTGTTGCTGGACTCGTCTGCCAGCGGTAACTTCAAGTTAGCGACCAATGGCGACCTCACTCTCAACGATATAGCAGTTACCGAAGGTTCACTCTCGATTACTTCGGCTTCCGGGCTCGTGCAGCTAAACGCGGGCGCTACGCTCAGTGCTGATTCAGGTGGACCAGCAGGAACTGCCAGCATAACGATTCAAGGTCAAAGCAAGAAGGACAGCTCAATTCTGCTAGGCAGTGGTTCCAACGTACTCACTTCAGGTATAGGCGGCGGCGACGTCAGTATCTTCATCGGCTCGGCACCACCACCTCCAGTCAGCGCAGTGACACCAGGAACCACCGGCAACATCTTCGTGGTGGCGACTCTCGGAGGACAGGTTTTCGCAGATCTCAACAGTCTGACTGCTAACGGTCCGGTCAACAACCTTAGCGGGCTCGGTAAAAATGTATATATCAATGGTGGTGCCAACGCTGGTATCACTCTAGACGGTGATGTCACGATTACAGCTGATCCACCGGCGTCGGCTGTTTCGCTTGCCGAGCCTATGTCGATTCCGATGACTGTGCTCTCTGAAGACTTGAGATCCAGTGAGATGCCACACTCTCTCGACGCAGCAGCATTTGCTCGAGGAATTGGAATGGATTCACAATCTGTGATCAAATCCTCAATGTCATCGACGTTCTCATTGCCTGAAATGGTGACGGTAATTCCGGACCTTCGAACGACTCTCCTGGAGACGAGCCAGGCTCGGCTGTTTGGCGGGCAGAATTCTAATGATGTACTTGCCTCTCTGACTTCTTCGGCGAATTCGCGAGTAGCCTTGTCGTCTGTCAAAGGTTTGAGCTCTCCATCGTCTAGTTCGAAATTTGATAGTGTTATCTCGGCTGACGAATCGCAGCTTTTGCCGCGCAGTCAAGTTGAATCTGATGGCGTTGATGCTGTCCATATTGATGGACAGAAAAACGCCAGCTGGATCGCCCAGCTACACGAAGCTTCCGAAGGACGATTGCAGGCTGCTCTCTCTGATGAGGCAATGTCTATTGGCGGCAAAGGAGCGGTGGTGTTTACTCCCACCCATGACCTCTCTTTAACGACGCCTCATGGGTCGCTCTCAATCAAACAGGGCTCAGTCGTATTCGTTGTTTTCGACAATCAATCGATGAGTATTTTCAACTTGCACGATATCCGTCAAAACGCCGTGTCGTGGATCGACAACAGCTCTTCGAATGTGGTGCGGCTTCGCCCCGCCCAGCATCTCTCCATCTCTACAGCCGACGCCAAAGACTTTTGCCTGGTCAACCCTGTGGAATCGTTTGAGTACAGAGGTATTCGAAGATCTCAACTCGCGGATGGTGCCAGTGTATTCACCTCGGAGTTTTCGCTGCCGACGGCATTCCGAAAGATTACTCCGATCAATCGTTGTTTTGCATCAAAAGCGAAAACAGCAAAGCGGATGTCCAGCAATCTACTGAAGACTACAGCCATTCTGGCACATCTGGATGCTTCTTCCGAAGACTTCGTAACGATGCCCCATCCTCGCCTGGCGGTGTATCAGAACTCCGAACCATCGCGGGAATTGGCTCGTTAACACCAGGATGTGATCTCGTACGACTGCCGGTGGCGTTCTGCTGGCGCAGTTTGATCCGGCCGTAATCAAATGGCGATTAGACAATGAGCTTCTCGCTCCGATCGAATAAGTCTATTGCGCTGACGCCGATCGAACAAGTCTCGCCATGACGATTTGTCTCTCGCCTGCAACTTTCGCTAACTGCTGCATGTTCTGTTGGCTATCACGAGATGCGATACTATTTATGGTGCTCTTGATTCTTTTTCCATTCGGCATACTCGGCATCAGATGGATAGCGAGTCTCAGGCTTAACACCATTAGCGGTGCACCAATCATCGTATTCTTTTCGCACCTGGACGAGCAGCTCCATCATCCGCTTTGTATCTAGAGGTTTTTCCGATGCGTGTGTGTCGGTGGTCGCGATTTTGATCAGCTCCGAAAGCGGCAGAGCATTGTCTCCGAAGAAATCGTTCTTCCGACCCCAATGATTGTCATAGTCTGCTTGCTTAGTCTCGGCATTGTAGTTGTCGACATTGGCGGCATGGTGCGGAGTCAAAAGAATCAGAGGGTAATTGTCTCGTTGTTTTGCAAGTTTGAGATGTTCACCAAGTTGAGGCTCATTTCGAAAGACCATTAATCTGTCATCTTTGACTTTTTCGGTTTGATACCACCAATCTCGCCATCCCGAAAGTGAGTAATCTCCTGGTCGACGTGCCTCGCTGTAACTCATCAAAGCAAGCCCATTGGCAGAACTGCCCACTACTGCCTCGTAGGTATCTAGCAAGTCTGAGGCGTCGACAGAAGGATCGTTTGCAGATGGCTTTTCTAACGGCTTGAGTTTGTCATCGACCATGATTCTGCCATCATCAAATCGATAACTCTTTTCCAGATCGAGCCCACCAGTCAAGTTGTTTTCGTAAAGCGGGGCCGGTGGATTGACCGAACAGTCGAATACCAGGTCTTTTCCGTCCTTGTGACCATAGTGAATGTCGGTGCCATTCTTTTCGTTGTAGATTTGATATCTGACATTTCCTAGCACCATTGCGGCGTATTGACTGGCGAGCGACCGAATGTTTTCGGCGGGCGGATAACCGTCTGCATTCTCATTGTCGTATTTTAGCCAGTCCTTCTCTAATTTGATTGTTCTCAATGTGCGCGTTGTCGCCGTTCCATGAATCGCCCCATCGGCAATCAAACCTGCCAGGATATCTGGGTCTCGTGCCAACAAGCGCTTTTCGATTGCGCTTAGAGCGCAGATTCCAAAACCACCTTGATCTACGTTCTTGATGTTGGCTGCTTGGCTGAGCAATTGAAGAGCTACAACCAATCGATCTTCCGGAGCTGCGAAGGTAGGAGCTCCACGGCTTGGAATCAGTCTTTCCAGGTGTTCGAAAAACTTGTATTTACTCTGTTCGCTCGAGCGAGGGTTACTCAAGAATTTGCCGACATCTGCCCGCAGAATATTTTCCGGGATCACCTTACTCATAATTTCTACGAATCGATCGGCCCGCATTGGAGCTGCTTCTTTGGGACCAGGATGATTGAGTTTTTTTAGCTCTTCCTGGGCGAGTCGTTTGTAGTGACTGTCGTAGTGCTCAACTTTCAGTTGATCAGGTGTTTGCTCTGACCGTGAAAAGAGAGATGGAAAACTGTTCCGAGGTCTCGAAAGCGATTCAAGACTGAGGGTGGAGGCGGAATCAGGTTGATTCAAGAAGCCGTGGCTGTCACGCGAAAAAATGTTTTGATTCGGCGATGTCCATCTGTTGGTGCCGTTCCTCCATAATTCAGACGGTGAAGGGCTAGCTCCATTCTGCGAAAGATCTGTCGGTGTTGGTCTACTCGCGCCGGTTTTCCAAAGGTCAGAGGGTGTCAGACGGCTAGCTCCGTCGATTGAAAGCTCTGTTGGAGTCGGTCTATCCATGCCGTTATTCCAAGGGGCAGTTCGTGTCAAATCTAACTTCAATTTATCACTGTTGCTGTTGAAGTGGAGACGTGGCGTTCTGAGATCCATAGTGGGGGTGCCAGGCACTGCGAGTTTCGGACGGCGTGCGGATGCAGGATCGTCTGAAAATAATATCGGTTGAAGAGTGTTTCTTTGTGAGCCGATGTTGAGCATTGGCGTCTGATCATCGATTTGCTCGCTTGCCTGAAAGTACTCGCGTGTTCTTCGGGCAGCGTCCGGTCCAAACTTCTTCTCGATTTGTCTGAAAAACTGTTTTCGATCGTAATCCGGCACTTTCGATTCAGCGCTGGCGAACCGCTCAGCTGCGTCTTCTAAATGTCGTGCAATCTCCGGAAAGTGTTTGTTTCGACCTTGAAGAAGTTTCGAATAGAGTTGCGGGTTGCTGGCAGCATCGGTTAGCGCAATCTGAAAATTTCGCCAATACGTTTTATCTTGACCTTCAAGCCCATTAATTAGCCGATTAGCTGCAGAGGTTTCCAACATAGAGTCCAGAAACTCTTTATCAATAATTCCTTTGTCGGTCTGTGCCTCTGTGGTCCCCAGAAGGATTTTGAACTCTGTACACTCGACCTTCGTGCTCTTCGGTTCGAATTCGACACTCAGCGGCTCGAAGATGTCGAGCTGATCGTCGTCATCATCTTTAGAACGATCGATTACTTCTGGTTTGGTTCTGCCATCGGTCATAGAGGAATTTTCCCGCAAAATTTCACTATACCCAGATAGCGGCTTTCTTAATTCAGCCGATATCCGTCCTAAATCTTCGCCAGTTGCAGGTTTAGGACCCCGACTCCAGGGGGCTTTGCACCCCCGTAACAAGATTTGCCTAGAATATTTTGGACGACATCGTTGAGCCAGTCTAAGCGCCTATTTCCGATTCGCAGGTAGAAAATGACACTCGATCGAATAAATAATGAGTCGCCAGTTGATTTGTATTTACATCTCGGACCAGCAATGGACGAGGTATTTCGACTAACTGCGAACAGTCCACCGATGAGAGAGTCTTTGTTTTTCATCTCAGACAAAGACTCAACTCCATTCAATGGTGACAAGGGTCGCGCTGAGGTCGTGACACTAGCACGCCCAGCAGATCTAGCTACTGTCTCAGCTGACGGACTTAAAGTCATCGTTGAGCAAAACAGGAAATCCTTGCTCAAATTTTTTGAGGAGAAAGGCGGCGAGATGCCGCGATTAGGGTTTCATGGATGTGGCGCTAGCAATTTTGACTTTATCATGGACAACAAGACGAGCAACCAGGTCCGAGGAAGCATTGATCACATTTATTGCTGGACAGCAGCAACGACACCAGCGTCGGCAAGCGACTTGATGGCATCTATGGGAGTTCAGTTACATAATGCATCTTTTTTTTCCATCCAGAAACACAATGGTCCGATCGTTGTTCTGAATATCTCACACCTCGTCTCGAAGCCACCAGTTAACGATCGCGAACTAGAGCTTAGACGGATGTACAACCTTCCGCTTGTCGGTGGACAGATTAAGGAAGCGTTAGCGGAAGAGAAGATAAGGTTGCTCGACGGCTGGGGCAACGCGCATAGCGCTAGATGTCAGGTTCAGTTCAATCCAACTAATTTTCATTCGATTGTCGTCGGGCACATCGCGCCGGAAGTATACATCAAGTACGTGAAACCGATCGAGAAAGCAGAGAGCGATCCTGTGCGAAGAGCGCTGCTGTATGACCTCATGGCGCAGGATTTGATTGCCGAAGCACTCCGCGCAGTCATCCAAGCAAACCCCAGCCAAACTTCAGTGCCGAAGCGTAAAGAAGAATCGCGGCAAGAGCAAGAAAAAACTGTTGATTCAACGAAGGAAGGCAAACAAGATCAAGCTAAATTGATTTCGAAGAGTTCGCCGCCTGTCACTACAGGTGATGCCGAAATGAGAATCCAAACATCTCCGTTCGAGTCGCATCAATCTAAGGAAGGACCGACTATTGTTCGACCGGCTGAGGCGCTTGCGAAGGAGGTCATCGTAGAAGTTAAGTTGCCCGGTGGAATTGTTCACCGAATTTCTCGGCAAGATTTAGACCGACACATCGACCGTCTCGAACGCGAAACGGGATTGGATGAACCTGCAAAATTCTTCAGAAGTGAGGCAAACCGGGCTACTGGTAAAGAAGATAAAGATCGTTGGAATCAACTCGCCGAAAAATACGAGCGAATGACTCTAGACGAAAAGATGTGCTGTAGAAGCACCATATTCGATATGATGCGACAAGTTTCCGCGCCGCCTGAGGATGGTCGCGGCAAGGCAGCCGCGAAGAGAGTGGAAGGGCGACTGATAGGTTGTTTGGGAGCCGCCGCGATCGGTTTGGGTACCGCTACAATCGTGAATGCGCTCCTCGGAGCCAGCTTAAAACCGACGCCACGTTCTGGAGATGTCGCGAAGCCACGGGTCACTTTTTTGCGGTGAGTTAGCTTAGCTTCGTTACGTAGTCTCTCGTACGTGTGTCGACTCGTATCTTGACTCCGGATTTGATATGAAACGGAACCATGATCACGGCGCCCGTTTCTAGCGTGGCTGGCTTCGCCAAAGAGCAAGTTTTATTGACCGTGCGTGTCGCTGTCACGTATGATCGAAGTTCTCGATGCGTGCGGTTGTTGGCTCGATGTCTGCTGAAACGATTGAATTGGCAACGGGCCGGCGGTTAAGTACTCGGTAGGTGAATGCGTTTCAATTTATTCAAGAATCGGAAGAGAATCATCGGGGCGATCACGCTCTTGTGCATGTTGATTCTATTGGAATTCGACAAATCTTCCGTGCTCGCTGACGATCTCCGCTTCAGTGGCGGTTCAGTGTTCATGGAGGAAACAACCGCGCAGAAGGATTCGAAACTTACGTGGCAGGTGTTGCAGCGCGCATTCGAACGCGTGCGACATGGGCGTCTAGACGAGGCCGATCGGTGGCTAATGTACTGCATGCGAAATGCTTCATCAGACCCCCTGCTTGAATCGAGGGAAGATGCTCAATACCTCGCAAAAGGTTTGTCTGCAATCTTCGCGAAAAGTCCGGCTCTGTCGGCCGATAATTGTGATGTCCGCGTTCTTCAAGCTTTGATTCAAACTCGAATGGGTGATTCTCGCTCTGGCTTAGAATCACTTCGCTCTGTAGCGAGGACCTGTCCTTCTTATCATACGATGACCCAAGTAAAATCGAGAATTGGGGCGCTTGATCAAAAAATCAATCCACCCAAGCGCACCTACGACGTGCCTGAGCCGCGAGAGCTATCGCAGGAGGAGTTTCAAGAGATTTTGGGGCGTATAGCGCGAGAAAAGATTTCGGTTTCGGAGAATCAGAAAACACTGGACGAGGCGCTTGCAGAAGCGAAAGAGGAACAGCTCGAAAAGCATTCTCGCTGGCGTGCAAATCGATATCCGCTAAAAGTCTTTATCCCTACTGATGCGAATTGCGCAAAAATCCCTGGCTACGTAATAGGTGATCGAAAATCGTTGTTATCCTCTTTTCAGATTTGGCAAACGACATTGAAAGAAACTATCAAGTTTGTCTTTGTCGATAACGCGGCAAAAGCGGACATTACTTGTGAGTGGGTAGATCACCCGGACAAGTTAGGTATCAAAGCCAAGGATGTCGTTGGAACATGCTTTAAGACCTGCGAGAGCTCATTCTCGATTGTCCATGCACGCATAAGGATTTTGACTATTGGTAGCAAAGACGCTCCTCCAGAGGGAGCCGGATATCGGGTGAAGTTCTTGCGAAATGTAGCGCTGCACGAAATCGGACACGCGCTTGGCTTGGACCATTTGCCAAATGAAAAAACGATTATGCACTTTGAGGTATATCATCCGTTGCTAGAAACGCTGGCTTCCGATGACGTAAGCGCCATACAGGACATTGTAGTTGCGACACAAAAAGACGCGGCGCGAATTGCGAAGACTGCAATCGCCAAGCCGAAAATCGATGCTGCGAAAACGAACATTGCTTCTTCTTCTGCGCGAATCAAGAAGGACGAAGACACGATTCGATACCTTGTTACCAACGTCGATTCTCAGATTAAAGCCGCGAAAGACCTTGAGCGTTTTAATATGTTCGATCAAGCATTTTCGTTCTATAACGATGCTTTCAAATATAGACCGAGCGACGAGAGCATCCGACAAAGTATTTGTCGGTCCGCCAACAAAGCTGGTCGCGTTGCCCTTAGAAAGGAGAAATTCGCTGAGGCAATTAGATTTCTGAGTCGTGGGCAAGAGTTGATGAACCGAGGGATGCCGATGGAATTGCGATTGCAAATCCTTGAAAATCTACGCAACGCCTACGAAGCGAACAATCAACGAACCGAAGCCGCAGAAGTACAAAAGCTTTTGCAGAGTGACAACTATTAGACATTCCGAATTGTTTTTCGAGGACATAGCGTTCTATTCGATTATGCGCTATGCTTCCTTTATGTCCCTGGAGTCGTTCGTAATGTGCGAATCAAATCGCCCCACGTTCGGCACTATTAACCAGGGGCATCCTTATTCTGTTCTCTGATTTTGTTGCGGCGCAGCGTTCGAATGTGCGTTCACTGTCACAGCTCCTCGTACCGCGAGAACGTGTTTATCGCCCGAGCGATTCCCTTGTGGTGTCACGATTAGGAATTTCGGAGATTCTGTGACGGGTATTGTGTGCTTGTGCAATTGCTTCTGTTTTGGAATTGCAGCGATACCAGATTTAATGGCTTTTCCGAATACGTGAATTTGGCAGGCACTTGATTTCGGTTCTAGATCAATCAAGCCAGTATTTGGCGCTCGCATGGGCGGCACAAGAGGTTGAAACTACTTTGTGCTAGATTTTCGAAGCCGTAGGTCCGCGATTGCGGCGATGATCTTTGGACCATTGCTAGTCCAAATTGGGGCGGCGACCTCTGAGTTGCCACAGAGGTGTATAAGAGCGCTGAGAGATAATGCATCTGGGTGTTTCAACTTTAGGTCCTTTAAATCTTGATCGAGTGAAGGATCCCTTTTCAGTGCTTGTTCGAAGCTACTTTTTGCCGCGGCAAAGTCTTTGTGATCGGCTAGATGCAGCAAGCCGCGATACAAATTTACTAACGCATCAGCTCGCATTGAGCGATCCATTGATTCGTCAATTTGTTTGATAACTTCTTGAATGTGTATTTTTCTATTAGTTTGTTCTTGGGATAAAGAGGTCAGGATAATCTTGTCTGCGACTTTGCCGTTAGTTTCTTGGACTGCAATTGTTGCCTGATTTTTCTCAGGATCAACTTTTATTGGTACTTCCTGGTACCCATCCGCAGATTGAATCCACGCAGTTTTCACATCAAGATCCTTCGAATCCAGCGTTAGTAGAGTGACACCATTTTTTGATACTTTGTCGATAACCCTTGAGGGCTTGCCGCTGGATGAGAGGCTAACTTCAGTTCGTTTTTCCCCTTTCGTAATATCCTCTAGTAGCGCCACTATTTCTTTTCTCTCTTTGATGATCCTTGGTTCGTGTTCCTTAAGAGCGGCGAGTTTCTGGCTAGTTTTCTCCATTAGCGCGAGTTGTTTTTTTGCGTTAGGAATAGAATAATGTTCTTTCATTTGATGTGCGGCACAAAAACCGGACTCGCCATCGAACTCTTCGACCAACGAAATCAGTTCTCTTGCTGGGTTGGTTTTTGTATACACGGGTCTCCCGTACGCATTTCTCTCAACATCGTCCGAGATAGGATTACTGACCAAAATCTCGACATCGTGGAGCTTGAGATTGGATAAAGGTGGTACTACTAGTAGTGGCTCACTTAGTAGCGAGAGTCCATCGAGGTTAGGCTTTCCGTTCTCAACGTTGTGTGTACCGTCCCCGCCAAATTCTTGTCTTACACTGTTCATAATCGAACCCCCATTACTTTCGTGCTTACGATATCGATGAACTGTTAAGAAGTTGCAAAAATTCCGAACCAAGTGAGTTCGGGGTGTAAGCAGCTCTTGGTGTAGCAACGACTGGAGCTGATGAATGATTCAGAATCAGCCACAGCTCAGTTTTGAAAACTTTGATGATAGGAGTATGCGCTTTCTTTTCGACGAAAAAGTGACCAAGTTCGATGTTTTATCAACCATTATTTTTGAAAGTATTGCTACTTCAGAAGGAGCCTTGCTCCGCCTGACTTTGGAATATGCATCTGGTTTACTCGGAATTCGAACCGAGGCGACTCTCTGGTTGCCCTTCCACCTTCTCTAGTTGTTTGCAAGTCCTACTGCGAATTTCGATACGGAAGCGACACTCTGAACAATGTCTCTGGGGCTGGCTCGTGTTTCGCTACAATCCGATCCAACGTTCCGCTGTTGATTAGCTGGTCGAGCGCATTGTTGATCATTGACTTGAACTCCATTTGTCCGCGTTGAATTGCCCAGCAATCTGGAAACACGCGTACAGGCGTCGCGCTTGGAATTCGCTCGATGATGCCAGGATTTTGCTTCTCATACAACGAGACCACGGCTGGCTCGACGAACGTAGCATCCGCCTTTCCGGTGGACACTGTTAGCACCAACTGCGATATCTCGCATTGTTGAGGTAGTGATAGCAATTTGGCGTCGGGGAAGTCCTCTCTCGCTATGACTTCGGGCGTCGCGCCGTCGATAGAGGCTATGGTGTATTTCGGCGAATTGAGCAGATCAAGCTTGGACAGCCTCAACAAGGGGCTGCCCTTCTTGGCGTAGGCAAAGACGGGACTGAAGTACAAAGGTCGCGTGAAATCGGCAACGCGAACTCGTGCGGAATTGGGCCAGATGGGCGTCGCAACGATGTCGTACCGCCCTGTTTCCAGTCCTTGAACCATGGTTCCCCAGTCGAGTTCCTCAGCCCATTCAATCTTGAGTCCTAGATTCTTCCCCAATAATTCGATCGTCTCGACACCGATGCCGGAAAGTTTTTTCGTGTTAGGGTCTTTTCGACATCCAGGCGGATCAACGATGTAACCGCATCGAATCTTGCCGGACTTCATGACGCGATCGTAGACTGAGACAGGACCAGCATCCACTGACTTTTGCGCAATCGGTTGGCACGCACATGATAACAATGCGACAAGAATCGCTACTATCGTCGAGGTCAAAGTAGGTTTTTTCAACATACAAACCTTTTGTTGGGCTCGCTCGGCGGTGCCAAATAATCACTGAGGCAAAGGCATTTTCAACGCCTAATATAACAAACATGTGTGAGCAATACCTTAAGAGGCAGGTTCTAATCCGTGGCGACGGGAGCTAAAGCATTCGGTTGAAATAGATAAGTTTGTCGGAAACTACCAGGGGTTTTCTGCCATAAATCTTGGTGTCTAGCATTCAGTTTCAAACAATAGTCTCAGCAAACAGTTAATGAACTGTTTGGCGTTGGTTCCGGAAAGCAAACTCGGCGCTCGAAGATAGCTGGTCCGCGTAAATTCCAGCCAGAGGTTTCGAATCATCTCGAACTAAAAGGCACTTGAACATGCTTTGTGCCGGTGAGACGCCGGGGACCCGGAGGCTGCGCGTTTGAGCAATCTCTGTATCCTGGACAGATCACTTTACTATTTGTTTGCTACACCACCGAGTAAAACCTGCTCAGTCTATGATTGTAATGTCCCCTCTGCGGTGAATCTATGGACAATAAAGAGTTGCTGGAGCAACACCAGCCAGAATTACGGGATTTATGTCGGGAGTATTGGAGGTACGCAACTAGCAGCGCTCCTGCCGACCGAGAGCGTCTCGAAAGCGCAATTGCCAGAGTGTATGAAGCGCATGATTTGCAAGCGCCGCACGTTATGTGGGTCGACTCTCTTCTGGACGCTAAGTGCTGTGCTGCCATATGCTCCTTCATTTCTGATCCGCAAGTTCATTTTAGTATGACTGGGGCGTTTGGTCGGTGGAAGGGTCAGCAAGGCCCCGTTCTGAATAGTCCGCTTTTGCCGCATTCTTTCTGTGGTACGGGACTGATCCACGCACGTCGTAGGAACCGTCAGCGCAATTACAGTGTGAAGTTGGAAGATGAATACAAAGTACTATTAAAGTCGCAGTTTCCCACCCTTTATACAGAGACTGAAGCACCAGAGAGCGTTGCACTTACTATTTGGAGAACGTTCTTGCAACTTTCTATGGATGACGACATTCCATATTTTGAGTGGAACCGAATTGTATCTGGAGCGCCGGCGCCTGCGCCATTTACAATGTTTCCACCTCGGACACCGATTGCGTCTTTCACCGTACTCGATCACGATTCATGGCGCAACCCTGCTTCTGCTGAAATGCTCGAAGATGCTGCTAGGATTTTTCACGGAGTATTTCATGATATCATTGAGCGATTTTCCGGAGAAGATTGGCTTGATTTCTGGCGGCGCTATAAAGGGCAGACAGATCGATGGGATCTGTTCGGACCGAATTACCTCGAGAAGTCTGAGCTGGAGCGCGCTGAAGTTGACCGCTTCTTAAGTCGAATCGCTGGGCTAGAATCATTGGGATGTTTCAATCCGTTGGGCGATGCCTTAACATGCGCCAAGTTGCAAGCTCGGGATGTTCTTGGTCTGGCTCCTATTCCAAAGGCGCAGCCACTAATCGAGACAGTGAAAGCTGGTGGTTGGTGGTGGCCTTTTGAAGGTATCTGCATCGCTATCGATAATCCTTTCGAGGTGCATCTCGATGATCGGCATCGTCTCCATAACGAGGACGGAATGGCAATGCGCTTCAGTGACATGTGGAATGGATTCTGGTCGTTAAACGGTATACGTGTATCTCAAGAAATTGCGACTCGTCAATTTTCCTTCGCTGATATTCTCGCAGAACGCAACGCAGAAATTCGCCGGGTTATGATTAACCGCTACGGTTTATCCAGCTTCATCAGCGATAGCGAAGCGAGAAAAGTAGCTGAGGACGAATTCGGCATCCTCTTTCGAAAAATTTTAGATGGCAGAGAAGTCGTCAATATCGTGGAAGTGATCAACAAAACTCCAGAACCAGATGGGACCTTCAAGGTCTATCATTTGCTTGTGCCACCAGAGATTAACACTGCCAAAGAGGGAGTGGCCTGGAGTTTTGGCATGACTGCGGAGGAGTACGATCCTGTGTTGGAAAGCTGATGGGAAGCACGATTGGCACCAGCCGTGGACGATCGACCTTTGGGTTATGAATCAAAACATTCGGGACCATTCACATTGGTGATCATGACCAGCGCAAAGCCTGCTACGATGCTTTGATAGCAACCCAAGACGTTTGATGTTTATGTTTTCGCACTTCCGATCTTCTCTTGTACTGCCGCCGGTGTCGCCCGAAAGCTAATCGCCATCCGATTGTACGCATTGATCAGGCCGATTGCGATTGTGAGATCCACGAGCTGTTTCTCCGAAAAATGCGGCTTGACTGCCTCGTACTCCGCATCCGGAACCGCTGTCTGCGAAACATTAGTCACCGTCTCGCACCACGCCAGTGCAGCACGTTCTTGCTCGGAAAACAACTCGGTCGCCTCGCGCCATACCGGCAGCAGAGTAATCTTCTCTTGAGGGATCCCGCTTTTAAGCAGATCACGCGTGTGTAAGTCAATGCAAACGGCGCAGCCATTTATTTGCGAAACACGCAGGTAGACGAGGTGGAGCACTCCGAATCGCAGTCCAGAATGCGCAACATAACCGTGCAAGTCTCCCAATAGTTTAACCCCGTCAGGGGCGATTGCTGAATAGTCTAAACGCTGTGACATTTGAACCGCCTTGTATATAGAGACCACCTAGGAAGGTTGGCCTTATGATCTGCCGAGCAACGGAAAATCATATTGTTGCACAAGTAAAGTTCTCTTCGCGATGACGATTGTTTAAAACCAAAAACAAATCAGCGCACCATATTTGATATCGTTGCTGATTGGGCAACGGTCGTCTCATATCAGGAGACTACCAAAGAGGAAAAGGATGATCAAGATTCATCCAGAAATGGTGCAATCTTCGTTGTGGTAGCCACGATTCTGATCGTAGGCTGGAAACTTTCGCGACAGCAGTGCTTCTGCACTCAGGCGATAAACCAACTTTTGGTTCCGAGCCCGATGGCGCGATTTGCATCTTTCTCGCGGTGATGGCTGTTTGCCTATATTGTATGTCATCATGACACGAAGACGATAACTCTATATTCTGCGACACGCAGTGCGAGATTCAATAAGTTGGACGAGTCGATTTCTTTGGCAGTTATACTAGGTTAGATTTAGTGGTGCGTTTGGCTATGTTTTCTGTCCTCCCGATGGTTTGTCGAAGACTGGTCAATCGTTGCTGAATCACTGTGCGAATCAAATTGAGAGTAGCCATCATCTGCGGTTGTTTGCGAATGATGCCTTAGGCGGTGGGCTAGTGCCGTGAGCCGTCGTGCTGAGCGCTTGTTCTTCACTGCCATCGCCAGTGCCTTGGGCTGTCCGACTACGACCACTAATTTTTTTCCTCTAGTCACTCCTGTGTACAGCAGGTTGCGCTCTAACATCATGAAATGCTGCATTGCGAGCGGAATTACAACAGCAGGGTATTCGGAGCCCTGCGACTTATGGATAGAGGCTGCATAGGCGAGCGTGATCTCATCCAATTCATTCACATCATATTTGACTTCGCGACCCTCAAAATCGATGAGGAGTTCTGATTCTTCCAAATCAATACTGGATATGGTGCCTATGTCGCCGTTGAATACTTCTTTATCGTAGTTGTTTACCGTTTGAAGAACCTTATCGCCGGCACCATAGCTCCACCCAAACTTCGTTACCTGCGGTCCGCTATTCGCATTCAAGCGCTTCTGCAGCTCGACATTTAAAGAACGACTTCCGAGTCCACCGCGATTCATCGGCGTCAGTACCTGGACATCTTTTATGGCGTCGAGTCCGAATCGTTGTGGAATGCGCTCGCAGACTATCTGCAATACCTTATCGCTGATCTCTTCCGGTGTTTCTGCCGGCACGAAATAGAAGTCTGAGAGCTCCTCAGTCTTCTCAGCCTTAACTGGCATTTGTCCATGGTTGATTCTATGCGCGTTAACAATAATCTTGGACGTTGCCGCCTGGCGGAAGATCTCCGTCAATCTGACGACTGGTATCGTCTCTGAAGATATTACGTCGGACAGAACTGCGCCGGGACCGACTGAAGGAAGTTGATCAACGTCGCCGACTAGCAGCAAAGCTGCCGTGTCTGGAATTGCCTTGAGCAGTTGGTTCATCAAGACAATATCGATCATTGAAGCTTCGTCGACAACGATGATGTCGGCGGCTAGTGGATTTTCTCTGTTGCGTTTGAATCCAAACGCTTTGGGATCGAACTCAAGGAGGCGGTGGATAGTCTTTGCTTCAAGACCAGTCGATTCCGAAAGGCGCTTGGCGGCTCGTCCGGTAGGGGCGCATAGAAGGATCTCCGCTTGTTTGGCGGCGATTATGCGCAGAATGCTATTGACTAGCGTTGTCTTTCCGACACCTGGACCGCCGGTTATCACAAGCAACTTGTTTTTCAGCGCAAGATCAACCGCTGTCTTCTGTGATTCGGAAAGTTGTATGTCTGCCTTGGCTTCAACCCATGGGATCGCTTTTTCGACATCTACTGCTCCCCATGGAGCCTCGCCCTGGAGCAGACGAACAAGGCTCGCAGCCACGCCGAGCTCTGCTTTGTGCAATGCCGTAAGATAAAGAATGTGTCGATCATCAATCGTTTCTTCAACAAGATTTCCTTCTTTGACTTCGGTATCAATTGCGGTGCTCGAGAGCTCGTCAGAAATTTCAAGTAGCTTGGACGATGTTTCCACCAGCTTGTCGCGTTCTGCCGCGCAATGCCCTTCGCCGGACAACTCTTGCAAAGCGTGCCGAACACCGGCTTGCGCGCGAATCAGTGAATCCTTCGGGATGCCAAGCTTTTGCGCAATGGTATCGGCTGTCTTGAATCCAATTCCGTGAATATCCAGAGCCAGTCTGTATGGATTCTCCGAGACTTTTGCAATAGCCTCATTGCCGTAGGTTCGATAAATACGAACCGCTCTCGAAGTTCCAACTCCGTATGATTGCAGAAAGACCATAATCTCTCTGATGACTTTTTGCTCTGCCCATGCACTAACGACGCGCTCTTTGCGCTTCTGACCTATGCCAGGCAGTTCGAGCATTCTTTCCGGTGTCGCTTCGATAACATCGAAGACTTGCTCACCGAATGCTTGTACAAGCTTCTTTGCGAAGTGAGGGCCGACGCCCTTGATCATTCCAGAGCCAAGGTACTTCTCGATGCCTTCTAGCGTGCTTGGCTGCACAACTGTCAGGCGATGAGATTTGAATTGGAGTCCGTAATTCTTGTCGTTAAACCAATTGCCATGGCAATCGATGTACTCGCCAGGTGTGATGGATGCCGCGCTTCCGGTGACCGTTACAAAGTCCTGATGTCCGCGAACTTTAACCCGAAGAACGCAAAAGCCACTTTCTTCGCTATGAAATGTGACGCGCTCAACTGACCCGCTCAGCGATTCTCCGGGTGGTGCAGTTGGTGATTTCGTCTGTAGGTTTGAACTCATTAGGCAAGGCGGTCGGCGCGTTTGACCGACAACTGGGCAGGAGTATATGCGAAGGATTGGGAACCAAGTTATGTGATTTTATCCGACTCGCTGGATGCGTACATATTGTGATTCTCATGCCGTCCAGAAGTAGCCCTGGCCGCATCAGGGCTTGGGGCATTTGCTGTTTGCTTACTTGAAATTAGTAATCTTTTATGAGGCTTGCCTTAAGCACCAGCCAGATCGACGCTAATTGAGCATTCGACTAGTGAACAAAAAAACATTGAGTGGGGTTATTCGATGGACCTGCGCTGAACGCCGGAAAGTTCAACGAACAGATTGCAGTTAAACCGATGATTATTGTTGAGGCAAGCCCTTACACTCGCATCTAACTATCGGTACGCCGCTGGAAAGGCGCGCGCCTGATCTCGAAATCATTCTCTATATGGCAATTCTGTCATCAGAGTGACCCGGACGCAGAATTGCCTTTGAGAAATTACTTTGTGACAACAGCGGATTTCCTTAATAGTAGTATCCGAAGTTGTTGAAGTTTTTGTTGTAGTTATGTCGTCTGATTAGACCGACGCCAGCTCCTACACCTGCTCCGACACCAGCGCCGATACCGACGTTACGCACAATGTGTTTGTCTCTGCCACTAAGCAGACTTACGCCAAGACCACCTGCTCCGCCGATGGCTGCACCAATCAATGCCGGCTTGAGAATACTCGGACGACGGTAAAAACCACCGTTGTAGGGATTGTAATTAGGATTCACAAAGTTTGCATTGTATCCGTATGGATTGACGTAATTCTGAGCTTCTGCGGATTGCGTCAATCCACCCGCCAACGTGGTCGCCAGCACTGCCATGGCTACAAACCCTTTCTTAATCGAATTCATCTTCTCCTCCAACGCAATGGTACCGCCTGTGGTTTCGTTGATTCCATCGCGTAATTCATTGAACTACCAGTTTTCCTTTTTTTTGAACCGCTGCTGAGCGGCTCTATGTGAATGTTTGACGCCAGCGCGCAAACAATGTTCCGCGGCTTTCTGGGGGCTTTCAAATCGGTTGAGGAGAACCCAGTTGTGCATCAAGACTAAGTTATCTCAACTACTAAACCCACTCGGGTGTGCGACGAAGAGAACATGCTAGATAGATATTGAACGTCAAGCTGATAAAGAATGATAGGAATGGCGATTCGACGTCAGATTCATGGAGTGGATTCCGATTTATGGACAAGCAAGAACAAGAAAAGGAAGTTGATTATCTCCATCCGGACGGGGCCAAAAAAGAGCGGGCGCACACTACCGAAGAGAAGAAAAACGAAGAGAAAGCGAAGGAGATGACTGAGCTTGTTGAAGAAACCAAGGAGGAAAAGAAGCAGTAGCCGAGACCTGCACTATATTTAGGTCGATGGATATACACCAGACCCCCATGAACTCGAAAATCTGCTAGCATTCCCTGGTCAGCAGAAGGAGACAACTCATGAGGCGGTGTCTGGCAACTACTTACTTTTCGCTTGGTATTGCCATTGGTTCTACTCTTGCATTAGTATGTGCGCCGCGCGCGTGGGCTGAGCCGACGAAACCGGTGTTAGTAATCCACGCTGGATGCGGGGTGGAGCGAGCCGAGGTGAAGCCCGAAGATGAGAAGCCCTATCGCGATGCGCTTGGAAAAGCTCTTACCACCGGTTATGCGATTCTCGCGCGTGGCGGCTCTGCAGTTGACGCCGTGGAAGCTGCTGTGCGGAGTATGGAAGACTCCAAGCAATTCAACGCTGGTGCGGGCGCAGTCTTCGATTATGAAGGGCATAACAGCCTTGACGCTGCCATCATGGATGGTGCCACACACGAAGTTGGTTCTGTCGCCGGAGTGACGGTGGTCAAAAATCCGATATCGGCGGCACATGCTGTTATGCGCAAGTCGAAACATGTTATGTTCATCGGCGAAGGTGCGAATCAATTCGCTCGCGACCAGAAGCTTGAGATTGTGGAACCGTCTTACTTCTACACGAAATTGCAGTGGGACAAGCTGCAAGAGTTTCTCGAGAAAGAACGTCGTGCAGATGATGGCAAAGACAAAGTCCGTAAGAACGATGCGAAGAAAAGCAGTCTGGGTGACAATCAAAACAATCTCGCCACCAGCTTATTCGAACGCGATAAGAGTGCAGGCGACACAACACTGCCTATCGATCATCGCTATGGAACAGTTGGTGCGGTAGCGCTCGATGCACACGGCAATTTAGCCGCTGCGACATCCACAGGTGGATTGACCGGAAAACGTTGGGGCAGGATTGGCGACACCCCGGTGATCGGCGCTGGAACATATGCGGATAATGAAAGTTGTGCCGTTTCGTGCACCGGTGATGGTGAATGGTTTATTCGATACAATGTGGCGAGCGACATTGCTGCCCGTGTGAAGTATAGAAACGAACCAATCGAAAAGGCTTCGTTTGAGCTGATTCACGACGTGATTAAAAAGCGCGGTGGCGAAGGCGGCGTGATCGTTCTCGATCGAGAGGGGAACTTCAGCATGCAATATAACACGGAAGGCATGTTTCGCGGATACACCACTGATGGAGAACCACATACGTTCATCTTCCAAGAAGGGGACCATCGTGATTGATGGCAGTCTGGATAGGCGGCAAGGTTTACTTGAGTGCGAGAATGTAACAATGGCTGGGACCTTTGTTTGGATGCATAGATCTAGATCTGCAGCTTGAAAATTTGATCGAGGTGTCGTCAATCGTATAGAGCAACACATCACGCAAAATTGAGACACGGGATTGAGAATGAGCTCTCGCAGTTTTCTCGAGAGCAGATCGGGCAAATCGATAATCCTGCTGGGCGGTTGTTTGAGCTTGACGTGGAGTGCGTGCTCAACGTGCTCTTTCTACATCGCCGAAGTTGTAATTTGTAAAACTACTCTGCGGTGACGTGCTGACACTGCCTTCCTGTGCCACTATGCGACGCTTCGAACCTCGAGGATACTGCAGAATTTTGTTTCCCTGCAAGCTATTGATTGCTTGAAAAACAGCTTGATTGTAAGTTGGATACTGCGAACTCTGTGTAAATCTAATGTTGATGATCTTGCGATTGGGAAGCACGTCGACGTAGTACCATACGGAAGTTCCGTTTGGATAGCGGCTTTGCATCATCTGCGTGCGCGGATCCCAGACGAAGTTTGCTTCGTTGTGTACATTGATATTTGCGATTACACCAGACTGAATTGTTTGCATGAGCGTATTGCGCCAGCGATCCCATTCGATCGAGAGCTCCGGTCCTTCAGCCGCATCTTCGGAAACACCTCCTGTCAGGGCACCATTATTGGTGGCGCCACTCTCCATGTTTTGCGGCTGCGACTGATCCACTGATCCTTGTTGTCCATTGAGTTGTCCACCCCAATTGCCAGCGCCGCCTTCCAAAACAGTGTTCTGGGCGTCACCCTGCATCGAATTCAAGTCGACGCTGCCCTCTAAGGGCGCTCGTTGTGTGGAATCTGGAGTGAACTGTTGCTGCTGGTCCTGCGACCACATTGGTTGGCAGCTTGCTATGGATAATAGAAATGCCGAAGTCGAACCAATGATTGAGAGGAAGAACAATTTGCTGGTTACTTTCATCACTTTCTTGCGTGACCTTGTGTTTAAACTCGCTACTGGTATGTTTGTGATCCCAGACGGATCCAGCCCCCTGGGTGCTCGCCAGTGTCGCTGTGGTGCGTCCAATGTAGAACGCCGCCGCGTCTCGTCCAAATATACTCCCCTTTAATTTCAAGAATGTCGCCCTCATTGCAGGGCACTTCTTGTCCCATCGTGATGTCGTTCGCGACTAACACCGTTGTTCCGTTTATTAGCCTTATCAGAAACTTTTGGTGCCTAAGACCGTTATTGTCGGTCGGCAGTAAACGACAGACCTGCGCGTTCGTGAGTACCTCGACCTTCCGCAGATGTTGAGTTTGCGCTTGAATAATTTCTTGCTGATAACCCGTGAGGTTTTCTCCAGTATCCGGCACATCATTGGGCTTTCCAAAAGCCGCTTCGTAACCGGGCTCGTCTTCGTAAGAGAGTACGCGCTCCTGCTTGGCGTTGACGTCAGTGAGGCTTGAAGTAGATGAATTGCATCCCGGTAGAAATGGCAGCAATAAGCATAGGATTGCTAAAGATGCTGATTGGGTTATTGTGTTTATTTTCATAGCTTCTCTCTGACTTGCTCATCGTAGGTCTGGCTGCCCTCGCCGTCTGAATGAGCGGTTGCGCTGAAAATGCTTCATTTGCGAGTAAACTTTCTTGCCGTTGGGCGATCTTTCTCAGCTAACTGATGTTTGCCCAGCATGAAGGATGCTGAAGCGCTATCGGTGTTGCCAGTTCCAAACTTCGGCTTGATGTTGTTTGCCATTGTGTAGCTGCAAGCTGATCTCATACTGTCCGAGTTTTGCATAGATCTTTGTTGGTTTCAACCAAAAGAGCAAGCAATGTCGGCGAGCTCTGATATCCGTTCTGCCATGATTGGACGTGTATCCGCTTTGTAGGGCTCAATTGAAAGACGTCGTCAATCTAAAAGGCTTAACTGAATGTGACTCCACCCGCGTACTTAATACTGTCGATGATCCAGGATCCAACCCAAAAAGTGAGAATCGGAATTAGGGAAAGCGCCAACCATTCCAAAACAGCCTGCTTCCGTAAATTTTTCGCTTTCTTGTTGTATGGTGCAAACAGACCCAACACGAATGCAATGGCAGTAACGGATCCCGTTATGAGGCAAAGCATGTTTTCCATCGCGTTGTAGCCAAAATTGCTGGTGCCCGGGGTATTCACGCCCTGGATCGCAGTCACATCGGGGTTGCCCGCTACCTGGGCTAGTGCTGCCGGCGGTAGCGACCATATCAGTATCACCAGCGTCGCGGCCGCATAAGCACGTATGCGATTGCGCACCGGTCTTAGAGCACTCGGGCAGTTATCCAATGCGACCGTTCCGTCATCACGGCGATACATGAAGACGCAAAGAGATTCGTTGCGTTGTCGCTCGAGAGTTTCGGCTAATTCATCGGGACTCATGTTCGTGAGGTTGTGGACGTTTTTCTTACATTGCCCGCAGAATCGTACTGTGTCATCTCCATCCATTGTCAGCCAATTGACTGAGCATGGGCTCGGAATAACCAGCGAGTTCGCTTCCGCCTGGAGATCGCGCTTCTCCGGTTTCGAGCAGGGATTGAACGTTTCCATAGTTAGCACCTTCGTCCAACTGCGCTTTATGGCGCGGCTGGTCCTCATCAAAGATCGTACGGTAGTAAGTGCTGTCACGATACGATAGACGTGTCACCTGTAGAAGGGGGGAAACGATAGGTTTTTGGGCCGCTTTCATACTATCGATGGCGGGCAAGATCAAAAAGCAATCCCCTACATAACCTTGCTCGACTACGATGCATTGTGCTGATGCCTAAGTATCAGTTGGTGTTTCTTCCCATCGATCGTCTGGAGCATTTAGCGCAAAATGACGCTCGGCAGTGATGGAGTCGACGGTTTGCCATTCCTGTTCTTCAAGGGCTCGATACGCGACCCCGTTAACTCCAAGGTTGCCTTTGTTTCGGCAAAACTCGAAGACCACGCGAGATTAGAAGCTCTTCTTAGCTAGGGGAAATTTGAAACATTGAATACTCGAGCGGACGCAGATCAGCCTCAGACCAATCTTGCCAGGGACAGTTGAGAGCTTCGAGCCATGACCAAAAATCCTTGTCTTTCTCAGCGTGTACGTCGACGCGATACACCGTGGTCAGTGCTGAATCATTCGCACCGCTCTCGGTATCGTCGACGGTAGCGCCAACTAAATATGATTTGGTTGGAAACTCACATACAAAATCACGCTGTCTTGGCGAGGACGTGAAAATCTCAAGTTCAAAGATGCTTTCCCACAAGAACTCGAATCGCTCGATATCGAGGGGAAATTCTCTCGTTGCGATCCCTTCGGAAGCTTCGCACGACCAATTAATTCCGGGCAGACTGTGTGATTTAAACTGTCCAGTGCACAGAATTTGTCCCTTTTGATGAATCACAGTGATTATTCGCTCTTCTGAAATTTCAAATTCCTCCCGAGTACTAGCGACTTAGCCGAGCTATATTTGCCTCAGCTGTTTTAAACAGCGAGATTTCAAAGTCAGGAATCTTGTATGCAGAAGCTCAGATTACCCAATAGCAAGCCTGCTCAATGGCAAGGATTCCGCACCAGATGGTCCATAAGTCGATTGAAGTGATGCGCACTAAGCAATATATTTATGCCTCATCCACTTCGTATAGCGCTCTGGCTTGCTGACCTCTTCTACTTCCGTGCTTTGGAGATAAGTCTGAGAATTTCCATGTACAGCCAGACGAG
>CAYQKX010000017.1:0-142849 GCA_964418155.1 uncultured Candidatus Obscuribacterales bacterium
AGATAGCCACCGCGATCTAAATCTAAGATCTGCGATTTATTCAAAGACGGTATGGCGGAAAAGCTACTCGCGAAACTTACCTAGAACGAAAGGGAACCTGGGCTATCTATGAGAAAATCTGAAGGCGATTGTGGAAGAAGCACAGGACCAGGCAAATCAACAGTTCAAAGCGAAAGCTGACATCATTGGCATGAATAATCCGGCGCTGATTCCGTATGCGCACAAGGCAGCTGTCGCTTCAAAGCGAGCCGGCAACATGATGGATGCAGGTTACTTTACAAAGATGGAGCAAAACCTTCTGCGAAAAGGTCCGAAATCCAGAAACATTGCAAAGGGGAAATAGTGCATGAACATCGAGCAACGATACCTTGTGGTTTCCGGCTTGCTGATCTGCTTCGCACTTGCACTGGTGCCACCATGGAAGATACCGATAATCAAAGTGACAACGTATGGGCTCATTTGGGCGCCACCAGTACCAGGTTCGTCCATTGACGTCTCAAGACTGGTGCTTCAGGTATTGCTTGTTTTTATTGCATGCGCGGTCCTGTACGTTGTATTTGGTGGACCATCGCCAGGAACAACGCAGGAAGCCGCCACAAAGAAACGCTTCGCTCTCATCGTATCGGCAATCGTATTCTCGATGACTGCGGCAGCTGGCATTCTGAGCTTCTTTGATTTCCAAGACAAAATGCTATGCTTTCGGGAGGCGACAGCTGAGTCAGCTCATCAAGCGAGGATTGGCGATCTTAGGGAAGCTCTTGAACAGCGACTGGATGCGATAAAAAAAGAACAGGAGGACCAGGCACGAATAGTAGAGGCAATCGCGGTATCCAAGCGTCTTGATGATTTGGCTAAACAGCGGACTTGGCCACCAGTTGCAGTTCGAGAGCGAAGTGTAGCGGCTCGCGCCATCACTTATTGGCGCGATGGATCAATGGTTCTTCGGCTTCAAATGTATGGTTCACCTGAGCCGCTGGAATTGGCTATGAGCCAAGGCAAATCATATTCGGTATCATTCAAGAATCGGGAAGGGCTAGTTTCGTGCAGTACTCAATTTGCCAGTTCAGACTTCAAGCCTTATCAAGGGAAAAAGGGCACCATGTCGATAATGATGACCGCTCCCCAAAAGTTATATTGCTCAGCGGAGGGGTATTCCGGCCTGGCGACCTGTGAACTCTCTGAGTAGCTTTGCAAGAACGAACATGTTGATGATCACATGCTGTACCAATCGAGGAGGCGGGAATGAGAATATTAATGTGCAGTTTGAGCGTTATCTTGGCGCTCCTCATTTGTGAACCCGTCCAAGCGAAAAAATGTCTGGGGAGTGATCCGTGCACAGCCTGCACCACATGTGGTTACTGCAAACACTGTGCCGTTCGGGGTGGGAGTTGTGGAGTGTGCAAGAACGGTCACGGAAAAGATTCTTATCAGCACTTCAAAAAGAGCACGACCAACGTCAAAATTGACCGGACTGGATCTCCGACCAACTGACTTTCGCGACTGTGCCGACCAATCTTGCAGTTGGACTTCAAAAGATGCGGTTTGATTTGCCCTCTCGACTCCCTGTTTTTGTTTCAATGGGACATCGAATGATCAACTTTATTCTGATTCCTCGGCAACAAGCAAATCGGAAGGATCGCCGAAGTAAAGCTGATTTTCCAAGGCTGAGGAGTTGGTGTTTTTTTCATTTTTATCATGAAGGACTGGAAAAATCTCCATTTTTTCAAGCAGGCTCCACAGATCTTCTAAGGCATCGTCTGGATTATAGTAGAACGCGCTGCCACGGACGCGCCAGAATTGCATTCCACATCGTTCCAGATCGCGCTGTCGAGCCATATCGGCATCATACTTGTCAGGTCCGTGCCACATATCACCGTCACATTCAACTGCTAGCCGGCCTCGTATTCCTTCAACAATCAAATCAATTACGAAGCCGTTCGATTCGACTTGTGGCAGCACTCGATAACCTCGCTCGGCAATTCTGATGAAGACATCCACCTCGAACCAACTATCGAAAGGCTTCGGCGGTGCGGTTTGTAACTGATAGCCGTCTCGCAGAAGACGCTTTAGTTCCGTCAGTTCGATACCAGCGACTGCGGATGTCGCGACATGTGGATTCAGACAGTATGAGAGTAAGCGGTGCCGGATACACTTTGTATTTAAGTCACTCAAGGTGACCGAATGAAAGAGAAGAAGCTGATCTCGAGCTCTACTAACTGCAACATTGAATCTTCGCTCGTCCTTGTCGGCGGTCATTGCGTAAACTCGTCCACCTTCTACGGGAGCAGACACCATCGAGAGAAAAATGATGTCGCGCTCGTCACCCTGAAATTCGTAAGCGTCGCCAACTCTGATTTGACGATCCTCATATTCAGTTTTCGAGATGTATTTGTCCGAATTTCGGAGCTCATTGTCAATATACTTCGCTTGCCCAGATGTGTTTAGTAGGCTGATCACGCCGATCGATTTGCCACTATATGCAGGGTCGTGGCAGATTTTGCTTATTTCGTGCAGAATTGCTTCAGCCTCCGGAATATTCACTGGCCTAGTCGACTTATCATCGACGTAACCTTCAGAGACGTATGTCGTTTTTACGACCGGAGTTATTCGACCACCTCCATACTGCCTTAGCGGAATTAATGGATCGCTTGAATAACAGAGGTTATTTGAAAACTGAATAATTTCCGGCATGCAACGAAAGTGTTCTTTGAGTCGAATTTTTCCTCGATAACGTATCTTTGCCTGATCGAAGAAACTATGCTCGATTCCGATCGCATCACTATGCGGAATATCTTTCAGGAATTGATCTCGTAAAGCATCGACGTCTGATCGATCGAGTCCGACAGTGTCTGGACTAATCTGTTTATCATCGCCTACGACCACAAGCTGCTTTCCGAGGTACAGGAGAAAGAGTGCTTCTGGTCCTGATTGACTTGCTTCGTCCACAATAATTACGTCAAAGGCATCACGACCAGGGCGAACGGTTTCGACAACTTTATGGATTGGCATAATCCAGGCAGGAATCGCTCCTCTACACTGATCCATGTGGAAACGAGCATCGCGTCTATGCTTCTCTGCATACTTCCCTTTTCCTTTTCCGACTCTCCTTACAGCCATTGACCACGACACTAGGTGTTGCCGCTGAATCTCAGTCAACCTTCTGAAGGTGTGGTCCCATGCCTTGGCCCCTGCCAAGTTACGCAATGTGTCCCGAATTTCTGATTGCGACTTCTCAAGATCCAATGAGTGTCTTTTGAATGTCTGAGGATTGCTAAGTTCACTAATCCATCTTATTGCCTGATTCCATCTCCATGCATCAACGAACTGCGTGCATCGCTCTTCCCACTTTGATTCGCTGAACGTTTTCGAGAGCTGGTTCGCCATAACCGGACACGCTTCCTCTAACCTGCGCAATAAGTTGTCCCGATCCCGCAATGCCTGCTTGCTGGCAAGAAGCTTAACGTTTTTGTGATAGGTGGCGTGATACCGTTCTTCGTCAAGACAAGTCAAAGATTCTAGAAGTTCCAGAGCGAAAGGATGCGCTTTAGGGCTAGTGGAAACCGCACGAAGTTTAGTCTCATACTCCTGAAGGAGCCGCTTGCAAGTGAGAATTTCCTCTTCTGCTGCTCCGGCCGCGATCACGTTTCTGAAGGTCTTGATCGATTCAATATCCTCCCACTTCGGCGCGATCAGTGAAGGAAACTGGCTTAGCTCTTCTCGCAAAGATATCATGCGATCATAGAGTCGCAATGCATCGTCAATCGGCTCGCAAAAATCCTGGAAGGTCGCAATTGCGGCAATTGGGGAGGTCGGCACATTGTCGCAAACGCCTGCCCAATTTTTCTTTAGTGACTGTACAATCAATTCCAATTCCAGGTATTCAATCAGTTTCTCTAGAGCTGAAGTGGTATCACACAACTCTCCATCTATACGCACCTCGTTGATTAGGTATAGACCCTCCTTTACAATCTTCGCCCTAAATGGTCCAAATCCAGCTTTCCCGCCTCTCCAAAAGTGGTCGCGGAGATTACTCGCCTGGGTCTTCACTGTATGGAAGTCTCGCTTCTCGAGACCGATTACGGTCTTCTGCGCGATCTCTCGATAACTGTCTTTCAGCCCGGCAAGAAGTTCTTTACTAATGGTCAAGAGTTCCCGCCACTTTCGATCATGATCGCCAATGACTTCACGAGCGACTATTTTTGCAAACTCCTCTGGTCGCTTTGCAATCTGATAAAACAAAGCAAGTAGTTCGTCAAGAGCTCGTACAAGCCGTGATCGGTCCTCACTGGATAACTTCGTAGCCGCATCGTAACACTCATGATCTTTCATTGCCGCAACTTGTTGTGCCGAACTCGTGGCGGCCTTGATCCTCGCGCCAATCTCCGTAAGATCTTTGGGACTCAATAAATCCTGTTCGGAGAGCGTCTCCTTACTAATCTCGCGTTCTTTTTCATCGTCATAGGCTCGGAGCAGCCTCAATAGCCTTCCCGCCTCATCATTGGTGAGCGGTGGTTCGTCTGATTCACCAGGAGATGCTTGAAGCCAGCTCAAATGCTGGGTCTGGTTCAACTGTTTGGCTATCGACTGAGCCGTTCCAGAGTACTTCGAGAATTTAGCAATATGATTGTATGTATCCTTCTCTTTGATGCTTCTCAAAGCATTCAAGGTCCACTGCTCGCCCCGCCGGAGATTATCCAGTTGTTCACGCAACTCATAAATCAGCGCCATGTTTTGACTCTGGCTCCAACTGTTATGCTTAGCGGTGATTCCAGCGACTGAATCTTCCAGTGCCTTTCTCGACTCAGAAGAATCATCTCCGACTACCGATACGCAAAGAGCTTGCAGGTCAGTCGGAAACTTATCCCGCAAAACATTGAGCGCCCTTGGCGTATGGCTGGTTACGAGAATCCGCTTTCCTGATGCCAGAAGATGACACACTAAATTGACAATCGTGTGTGATTTACCAGTGCCGGGTGGACCTTGCACAAGAATCCCCTGACGCGTTCTCAATCGCTGGGCTATCTCACGCTGATCAGGATTAGCTGGCAACGGGAAATAAATCTCTTCATCCTCAAGCTCTTCATCTCGCTTTTCACTATGCGTGGAAGGGGTTGTCTCATCATCGAGAATGTTGACTAGTCTCTCGACACCGAGCGGGATTTCTTGACCGTCCTCAATTTGACCAACTATTTCTTCGAACAAACGAACGAAATGTAAGTCGGTACGCTGTCTCAAAATGATTGCAGGCGCTAGATTTACTATCGGTTCAATGTCTGGTTGCGGCGGGCGCTTCAGCGAGGTTGAAAAGGCGCCCCTCGAAGAGATAGCGTGGACAAATGATTCGAGCAGCTCAGATGTCTTTATTTCGTTCCAAAAATCTTTTGCTAGCTCGGCCAAAAGTCCATCTATTTCTCGTCGCTGTTGTGCCGGCGGACGCTCAGACAACTCAAGCATGTCCTGTTCGAGCAAAAAACCAACGCCTTCGATTGGAGCGCCCACAGTAAAAACGCCTCTACTCGCGTCGAAGTGAATGCTTGCACGGGCAGTCAAAATGTGCCGAGTGACGGGTTGCTTTGAAGTTTTCCAAGAGAGGCATCCCACACCAAGCAACAGCTCAAAATTTTCCGCCAGTTTTTGAAGAGTGTGGTGAATCTCGAAGAGCTGATCATATAGGCGTTGCGCTGGGGCAAATGGTCTGGCTTTTTGTGCCCATGGCTTCCATTCATCTTCCAAATATTTAAGCCATAGCGACTCGATTCCAGGTGAATCAGTTAGTTTGATCACCTCTGTTTCCACTCGAACTCTGCCCCAAGCACCGCGCCCTTTCTTTTTCTGGCTCAGGTCTGCGTCCATTACAGGAGAAGAAGGATCAGCACTGTTTGCATTCGACGGTGAAAATCTCGGATTTACTCCGCTCGCAATGGGTTTTTCAATAACCGCTACGTTCCTTAGACTTGGTGACTCTAGCGAAGCGTCAGCTAGCTGTTCGGGATCAATCCATGGGACGAGAGAACTCGGCAATCGCGGAGGTGGAGGCACTTGTGGTTGCTTGATCTCAAGCCAGACTTCGGATCGGTCCTCTGCCTCGGTGCGGTACACGCTAAAGCAATCCGCGTCATCCGGCACATCGTTAAACCACAGAACTTTCTCATACTTGTCCAACGTACGGACTGTTTGAGTACGCAGTAAAGTCAATTCTCGTAGAAATTGAAACAGCCGAATTGCGCGATCGCTTGTAGCGTCTCTAGACATAAGACGAGCTCCCGCTTGGGAGGAGGGTTAAGGACTCCGCGTTCAATCGAACGATTATACTGGATGCGTATCCATACAGAGTTCGCCCCACTGACATTTGAAAACAAGATTAAACTGATCGGTGAAGAAACCGTTCTAAGCTGCAATATCGTCAATCTAGGATTCGCAGGAGGTTTTAGACCACCTCCGCTATCTCATAGCGCCAGTGCCCCTCCTGCCGATATCGCCAGATAATCCTGCGCTCAATCATCTCACCAAGAATCCTTTCCATCTCGTTTTTGTGCACCGCAAATCCAGCACCGATCTTGCTATAGAAGTCCTTCTTGGTGCCGGAACCTGATTTGATGAGGACTTGGATTATCTTCGCCTCGATAAGAATCTGTTGTGCGCCGATGAACAGCTGGCCAAGAGAATTGACGGGCTCACTACGAAGTTCACTGTTGGTCGAAGGGTAGGACTGTGAAGGCACCAAAGCGCGCGAGATTGGGGATAGAGCAAGCAGGCGGTGGTCGGATGGATCAACGTCCTCTCCAAATAGGTCCGCCAATGGTCCTATTAACTCGCGAACTTTTTGATCGATCGCATTCATAGCCGGTCTCAGTCGCTCTGGATTCCTGACGGCATAATGCTTCTCTGTGACGTCCTGCGAGCTATGATTTAAAAGCCGTTTCCTGACTACCACATCGATTCCAGATTCCTCTGTCAGCAGGACGAATGTCCGTCGGAGATCGTGCGGAGCAAATGCAACACCAGACTTCGAGACTAGCTCAGCTACACTCTTTACGGACAAATCAGACAATCGCGGCTTCTCCGTCCGCGAAATACAAAATTGCCAGAAGCTTGATGTTTTCGATTCTGGAGGGATTCTCAAAAGGAGAGCGTTTAGTGGCAAGGAATGGTCGGTACCATTTTTGGTATCACGAACAGTAAGAACTTTTGCATCAAAGTCGACATCTTTCCATGTCAATTTTTGAGCCTCCGTCAGTCGAAGTCCAGTCAGCATCAAAACCAGAAGAAGTCTCTCATCGTAGAATTGTCAAACGTGAGAACATGCCAGCACCATTCCATTAGACGACAAAGGGATGTGTCCTGACCGAGCGCGTTCCTTGTTCCAAGCACGCAGCTCAGTAAGCCGCTTTACAGGGTTCCTCCAAATGATCGGCTGTCCGGTCTCGTCCTCTTATTTGTATAGAGCAAAATTGTACAAAGTACGCACTAAGCGGAATACGCTGTTAGCCTGGATCGGATTCTTGCTTAACTCTCTGTGCCTGTGCTCGATCATGTCCTTCGAAATCGCATTCATATCCAGGTCGGGCCAGTCGCCTAAGCACCGCTGAAGTTTTGCGGCGTGATCCTTCTCTGTTTTGGGCTTTAGCTTTCGAACCAATCCGATTCGATTTTCATGCTGAGTCGCTCCTCCTATTCAGCTACCTGTCCAGTGATTTGATCTCTACTCGCGTAGAACGCTTATTTCTCAATAGAAGCCGCTTTTTGTCCGTTATCTTGGTTAGGTCCAGGCTTCATACAACCTCTTTTCACGCTTCTCTAGCTCTTCTCTTGCTTAACAAGTGGTCAAGACCAACAAATGGACGCGATTCGATTTAACGCATATCAATTCAACATTCATTGAATATTTTTGTCGGTTTTGTCGGTACCCAGGCAGGGCAAATTTGCCAGAATAAATTCGCTACTTGCTTGCATCTCGATTTGCCTGCATTCACTAAATGCGGTGGCAACTCGCCAAATAGTAGCTAACTAGAAGACTTGAAAGAACTGGAATTAATTTGAGTCCACTTCTCTACATGGCCTCTACAAAATCCATCTTCAATTTTGAAACTATCGGGACGACAGGATTTGAACCTGCGACCTATTGCTCCCAAAGCAACCGCGCTACCAAGCTGCGCCACGTCCCGGCCATCAAATATAGCACACGGACGTTTTTTATGGAACAAAGTCAGGCTCGTCGTGGTGGATGGCTACGCCGCCGTGGGACTTAGAACTTGAAATCTGCGTGCGGTTTTTGGAGCTTTTGCTTTTTGTAACGCTCGCCACGGTAGTCTGCTCGCGCTCGCGTTTATCGGAGCGTTTCGAAGAAGTGGATTTCTCTGACTTCTCTTTACTTGCTACTTCTGTCGACTTACTTAGTTTGCCTTTGTTTACGTAGCTACTGTAAATCCAGCCCTCTCTGCCATTGACCGATATCTTGTACCAGCCATTTTCTTCGCCCAGTATGCGGACCGGCTCGCCACGGGAGACATCAAAGATAGTTTTGTTTCTGCGACCAGGTCCGGAGCGCATGGTCACACGCGACGAGGTCTCTGTCACGATAGTGCCGGCTCCACCGGACGATTCGCGCTCTCTGCGACTGCTGGAGCGTTCGCTCTTTTCTCGCTTCTCAGATGCAATTCGCTCGGCTTTCTCCGACTTCTCGCGCTTCTCCGCAGCAATTCGCTCGGCTTTCTCCGTCCTCTCGCGCTTCTCCTCAGCAATTCGCTCGGCTCTCTCCGACTTCTCGCGCTTTTCCGCAGCAATCCGCTCGGCTTTCTCCGTCTTCTCGCGCGTGTCTGCCGCAATGCGCTCTTCGCGCTCTTCCGCTCTGCGCGCTTCGAGTTCTGCTTCTCGCTTGGCTTCGCGCTCACGACGCTCTCGCTTCAAATCGGCGCTTGCCAACTTCGTGGTTTCGTCAGTGCTTTTCACGACGATCTTTGAATCGGCCTTTTCGATAGACTCGTGTTTGGAAACTTCCTCGCTTGGCTGCGCGGCAGCGGTGCTAGCTTCCGGTGCTGCTTCTGCAATCTGAGCCGGAGCGCTTGTTTCCTTGAATCCGGTCGCAGACCAGCGTCCGGACTTGGCGAGTGAGACTTCGAAAGCACGTTTACCAGATACGAGTATGTACGTTTTACTGGTGTCAGAATCACTTTTCCTGCGACGCTTCGATGTTTCCTTGCTCGCCTTGCCGATCTTGAAATTACCAGGGGCGACAACAGGCTTTTCTTCTAAACCCTTAATACCATCTCGCACATCAACTGATAAATACTGCTTGTAGTCATCCGCATCAGTTGGATCGACGAGACTTGATGCCACCGCATATAGAGCGCCGAACTCACCTGTTCCGAGCGAACCACCGCCGGTGTATCGTCCATTTTTCCACGTCAAGTTTGTGATGAATTGCTCATCCTTGAAAGGAATACTTCCGCAAAACAGCTTCTGATCCTTGGCGGCGGAGACGAGCATTCGATCGACCTTGATATCATTGGTGGTGCCAATGAAATTCGCCGAACCCGATCCCTTTATCACAGGTAGAACTTTGTCGGTTCGATCGCTGACCTCGCCGCTAGGCAGTATCGCGAGAGCTTTCAATTGAGGCTGGCGTGGACCATCTCCGGTCGTGTGCCCGAGCAAGACGAGCAATTGTTCTGGTGCAGCATCGAGCAAGCGCGAAGCATCGAAGACGCCTAGCCCAGCCAATCTCGAGACCTTGTGGCCCTCCTTGGAGGGCACGATCAGGTAGTCCGAAGGCTGCAAAACACAGTCGACTTCGACCAGTTTGATGTTATTGGGCAAGTCGAAGACCAACACTTCGAAAGCGCTCGAAGGTAGCTCGGACTGTAGCTTAGTTAGAAGATCCGGCGATGAAATGTTACCAAATTGCTCTAGATATTTTAGAACCGCGGTATCCAATTGCACTCGCATGAGTTGGGCATCTTCAGCGGACTTTGGACCAGCAGCCATGCGCTCAGCGACAGGTCTGAGCTTTGGATCTGGACGGGTGAATACGGACCCGAGCGCCGACGCGGCACAGACAACGATACCAGCTACGCCGACGGCCGCCACGGCTTTTAGGGGAATCTGGGGACCCTTGTTCTTGAACTTTTGTCCGCAAAACTTACAGTTGCGGGAAGCAACAGAATTTCGCTGGGTACAGTTAGGGCAACGCATTGGGATCTCTTCCTTGTTGTTTCCATCCAGTCATAGTCAACACTAAGACTGGTACTTCATCAGGCAAATCTGTTTTACTGTTGAGAATAAAAACCAGGAGTCTTGCAAAGAGCACGGACGACCTGATGAACATACCGTTCAGAGGAACTCTGGGATTCTACAACATACTTGACAAATCAAGGAAGGTCGAATGTCACAGCTCGACCAGCCAGAAGACGGGAAACCCCAATCCATATATACAAGTGACATGCATAAAGGTTTGTTCACCTTTCGTTAGAAATATATCGGAGACATTGGCGTGGCGAATTCAGAAGCTGAAGTAAAGTTCAGAAAAGATTTGGTAGAAGTTGCAAAACTCTGCTACCAACGTCGTTACATCTGCGGGACCGAAGGTAACTTCAGCATTCGCATGGCTGATAACCTGATTTTGACGACGCCGGCAAGCAGCTGCAAAGGTCGGCTCGAGCCAGATGAGCTAGTTCTCACTGACTTCGACGGCAAAACGGTGGACGACAGTGGGCGTCGCCCGTCTACGGAGCTTGCAATGCATCTCACCGCGTACAAACAGCGCCCCGATGTGAAAGCAATTGTGCACGCTCACCCGACGGTGGCGGTTGGTTTCACCGTGGCTGGTAAGAGTCTGGCGAAATGCGTTTTGCCGGAAGTCGTATGTACACTTGGTCAGATACCTGTGGCACCATATGCGACACCAAGTACCGACGAAGTTTCCAACAGTATCGCCGACCTCGTCACCAAACATGATGCTCTTGTAATGGACCATCATGGGGCACTCGCTCTTGGCAAAGATATCTGGGAAGCTTATTACAAGTTAGAAACTCTCGAGCATCACGCCGAAACAATGATGGTTGCTCACCTTTTAGGAGGGGTTAAACCTCTTCACGTGTCTCAAGTCGAAAAGCTGCTGGACATCGTGGGCGTCTACGGGTTAAAAAAGCCTGCATGCGCCGAGGCTCTACTGAGCCCCGAAGCTTGCACCGTCGATGGAGACAACAACTAGTGAGCGAACCGCTTCATCCGCTGGAAACCGTCACAACAATCTATCTGCTGCGACATGGTCACACGGAAGAGACCGAAAAAGGCAAATTGTATAACGACCCGAATGTCGAGATTACCGCCAACGGCCGTGCGCAAGCACAGGCGCTAGGCACCTGGCTCGCCAACAACAAACCCGACCTGCTGCTGTGCAGCACGGCAAAACGCGTTCGTTCAACGGCTCAGATCATCGAACAATCTGTCGGCATGGAAGCCCAACCTATAGACGGCTTTAACGAATGGAGCGTCGGTGACTGGGAAGGACGCACCTATGTAGATTTGAAAGAAAAAGAACCAAACGTTTACAAAACCTGGAGCGCCAACCCAATAGAGAATGCACCGCCGGGCGGAGAATCGATAACCGACCTGTACCACAGAATTCATTTGAATCTGAAGCAAGTAATCAAAACTCACGAGGGTAAACAGATAGGTTTGGTCACTCACGCCGGCGTGATCCGCTGCATACTCGTGGGAGCGCTGGGAATGCCACTGATCAACTTCTGGCGCCTCTCAATACCAGTCGGCTCGGTTTCGAAAATAGACTTCAGCGACAACTTCGCGACGGTACACTTTACAGCGCTACAACCAATACTTCTCAACGCAGCCGCGAAATAGCTGCCGGTAGTCGATCGTTAGAAATAGCTGCGAATTGTCTATTCGTGAGACTAGCTGTCGATAGTCGACTAGTTAGAAATAGCTGCATCTAGTCGATTCGCCGCAAGTGAAATACATGCTACAACGCAGATGAGCGAGCCACGAGTGCTCGCCCATCTGCCTGCCGATATCAGTGGCTCTCAGTTCTTCGCGACAACTGCGAGCACTGGCTTGTAGAAATACCGATAAGGTTCTTGCGACCTGGCTAGGGTCTCGACCACAACGCATGTTTTTAACAGACGTCGGGAAAGCTTAACAGCCTCGGAATTTTCAGATTTGAGCAGTTCGCTGACAGGACGAACGCCATCAAATGCGGATGTTATCGAGAACTGTGATTGATAGAGCTTGTATCCGTTGGACAGACAGTGAGTCGTTAGTGATTTGTGAGAGATCGATGGAATGTGGTTGGCATGTCCAAACTCTCTGTGTTGATGAGTCGACAACGTTATATGCTGTGACGGTGCAAGCGCGATCGTATGATTTGCCGAAGTAAATCTAACTGATTTTTTCGACTCATCGTGCAGGTTGTAAATGGCGAGGCCATTACTGGATAGCGAGACTAGCACCACGGAATCGGCATCGATAGCTAGTTTGCCGAACGGTGTCACGACTTCCATGTCTCTCTCTGGCGTGAAGAGCGTCCGCCCACGGGAAAGCAACATGCATTTCTGTTCGTCTGCAATCGCGGAAGTTGGAGCCCATGCTCTCGCTGTAGCACCGCATATAGTGCTATCAATCTGCATTGTCGGGGAAGCAGTACCCTCGATGTACGAGTCGTCTTCAGCAAGATCATTGGAAATCTGAGCAGTTGCTGCACCTTCAGCAGTGCCTGTTGCTGTCATCACTCCACTCGCGGTGCAGTCGAGACACGGCACACCGACAAGATCCGTAGGCAGCGCGGTTCGCGACAGCATGGACGAGAGGATATTCGCTTGAGGACGTTGGTCCGAATGTGTCGAAGTAACCAGGTTGTCACGAAGGATCGATTGCGGTTGAGCACCAGCACTCGAAGGTAGGTCTGAATTCGTCAAGGCTTGCGTAGACTTGGCGGCATCAGTGCTAGTAGCAATCGAATCCGCTACGGGAGGATCTGCGATCAGAGTTACTCCGCCTTTAAATTGGATGCTCTTCGAGTTGATCTTCGTGAAGGTAATGTTGGCGCCCTTCGCGGTCAACGAATTGTTGGGAGCATTGAACTTGATTCTACCCTTGGAGCCCCAGAAAATCTGTCCGCCACCACTAGTGGTGACCGTCACATTCTTCCTAGGAGTAGGACCTTCCTTCGCTGGCTGCACGGCGCCGACTCGAATGTTCAAGTTGCCCAGACCGGCTGCAGACGCGAGAGCCTGAACAGTGCTTCCAGCACCAAACACAATTCGAGAAGACCTCTTATTACGCTTGTTCGTATCAGACACGATCATATCGATGTTGCCTTCATTGGCGGTGACCACAACGCCGGTGCCGGTTTGCAAAAGTCCCTGTGTTGTCTCTATCTTGATAGAACCATTGGCAGTTGTTACATTTCCGCCTACCGTCATCGGTCCGTGAGCCAAGATGTCAATCAAGTCCTTGGCAGAACAAGTGCCTAGGTTGAAGCCTTGCGCTCCATCGAGAAAGATTGAGCCGTTCATCGCCTGCGCAGCAACTTGCTGTACGCCACTTTGAGCAAGGAAGCGATTATTCGAATCGACACCAACGTTCCCATTCATGGAAATCAGAGTCAATATTGGGGTGGTGACCGCACCACTAACTTGCGAGTTAGTCAGGTTGGGTCCGCTCTGGAGAAGAATACTTTGGGTTCCATTCAGGTCACCTGAAAGATCAAGCAATCCAGCAGATCGAAATGCCAGGTTGGCTCCATTGAAGTCTGCGGAACTGACAAGATTACCGACGGTCAGAACATCCAGCGTGCCTGCGGCATGCCCGGAGACTATGGTTAACGGGCCGCTATTGGTGTTGTTGACGAAGGCGTCAGTTCCAGCCTGCACAAGTGTCAACTTGGTGGTATTTACATTGAACCGACCACTGTTAGCATTCGTACCGATGGAGCCGCCAGAAACGAGCGAAACATCCGGTGACGTGAGAGATCCACCAGGCGAGAGCACGTTGCCGGATGCATTCAATACGGCGCTGCTTGTAGCAGACACGGCATTGTTTATCACAATGTCTCCGCCGTCGTTATGGAGATTGAGATTAGCCAATGAGAAGTCGGCCGATGTCGTCAGATCACCGGTGCCTGACTGACCGGCATTCACGGTCAGACTGTTGGTTCCTTGGCTCAATAGAGTTACACCATCAGCCTCGTTGACTGTAACTTGTCCACCACCAGCAGTGCGAATTGCATTAGCCTCAGTGTTGGCAAAGTTAGCAGTACCAGCACCAGTAGTTACGTCGAGCACATCCGCCACGATCGAAGAACCGGCAGCGATCGTGTTACCCGCGTTAAGCGCACCGAGCATCGACACATCGCCGTTGCCGGCATCAATAATATGAGTAGTGATATTACCAGCAGTGGCAGAACCAACTCCTATGGTTGCACCAGAGAGAGTACCATTCTCAATCACGAGACTCCCGCCGTTGATTACCGGCTGGGCCACAGCCATAAGGACATTGCCGGACACCGGAGTTCCATGCGTCTGAATCCATCCCGGTATATTGACGCCACCTTCACCGATTATGACGACATCGTTGCCATTCGCAGCGGCACCACCGGAGGCATCAATATTGTTAACGGTAACGATACCAGTATTGGTACTGCCACCATTTGCGACAAGCGTTACTTTGCCGGCGGTGCCGGTATCGCTTGAGGTGTCGATAGTCAAAGCACCGAAGTTGATGCTGCCACCACCGGTCGAGGGACCGCTGACTGTTATACGATCTGTTATAGGCCCTACCTGACCAGAGGTTCCCGGTGTAAAGTTGTACCCTGCGAGCGCAACGAAGTTGCCACCATTCGAGGCATCAGAAAGATCGATAAGCGTCGCAGTTCCAGCATTGATACTTCCGGATGCGATAATGGCAAGATCCTTACCATGAAAAATCATATTTCCAGTAAGATTCACATCGCCCTGGCTGTTTGCGATAGTTCCTGCGCCGTTCGTGTTAATCACCAGGGGGCTTCCCTGAAGAATGCCTTGCAGATTGATCAACGGCGTAGTGACATTGAGCAAATTCAGACCGGTAACGATCGAACCAAGGTTGACGATTAACGATTGAGTCGGAAGCGCCGCGACCAGGTTGGTTACGCCATTGAAGACGTGGTCCCCGAGAAATGCAAGATTGCCTGTCAAGGCTGTAACGTTGATTGTCAGAGCAGATAGGGTCCCGGTCAGGGCCCCGGTGCTGTCTAACAACAATCCGGATGTGAGACTTTGAATATTGATCGCGTTGCCGGTAATCGGTCCAACATTGTGCAAAACATCCGTCACAAGGTCTACACTTCCAACACAATTTACCGCGTTCAAAACATTCACGACCGGTCCGTGTGCCGTCAAACTATTGGTTGTGACAAGGGCATTGAGATTGATTGCCCCCGTGTTTGATACAAGGTTGAGATCTGATAGAGGTGCGGTCACCGGTCCTAGATTGATACCAGCACCGGCATCAACTGAGATATCACCGGCGGTACTCAACAACAAGGAAGTAGTGACGAGCCCACCAGCGTCAATGGTCAGGTTGCGAGCGCCAAGATTTACTGTCGGCGCTGATACAAGAACGTCTCCAAGATTTCTCAGGTCAAGGTCATAACTGCCGGGACCACCAAGCGAAAGGTTGAGGAGACCGGATACCGTAAGGCCACCGCCCAAAAGCCGATCGCCAATCTGCAACACACCACATTGTATGTTACCTAACTCGAGGAGATCGAGGTTGAGAAGACCACCAACTCCGCCAATATCGATCGGAGTACCGTCGGTGAGCGGTCTAAGGCAAACGGTACCAGATCCGGCATTCAGTAGTCCTGTAAAATCAAACCCATCTGCAGTAACGATAATCCCCGCCAGCGGCGTTGTTATGGTGGCCAATAAAGGACAATCAAGCAGGACTTGTCCGGCAGTTATATCGCCCAACAAATTAAGATTGCCTATCACCGGACCTGTGTGCACGTCGACCTGCCCTCCCTGAGCGCCAGTCGAAGTGATCGCGCCGACAGTCACCGAGTCTCCGGCCGTCACCGAGACATCACCGCCAACGCCACCACCGGCACCGTTAGCAGTTACATTGCCGACAGCCACTGTGGAGCCGAGCAGTCCACCAGATGTTACAGACACATCGCCGGCTCCTCCGGAAGTTATGGCACTCGTGTTGACATTCACGCCAGCGGCATTCACACCGGCTAGTCCCAATATTGTCCCTGCAGTCATAGTGACATCACCACCACCGCCGACGGCTCGAGTATCAATTCCGGCTCCCGCCGTAACATTGATTGACCCGAGGGAAGAGATAACTGTGTCTCCCCCATTGGTCTTGATACCGCCAGTAGTTCCTAAGTTAACGGTGACATCCCCACCACTCATGAGCGTAACATCGCCATGCGTGGAGATTTGCTGACCCGTCCCATTGCCAACGGTGAGGCTTGTGTTGCCAAGCATATCAGGCAAGGTGGTAGCGCTGAATGAGCCACCATTAACAATGGCGCCGGTAGAGGAGAACTGGACACCTCCACCGGTACCACCGTTAAAGTCAGGCTGGACGGTATTTACCGTTATGGCTCCACCGACCGTTTGCGTGCCTCCATCGCACAAAAGCGATCCCAATGTAATCGCGCCTCTTCCGGCGGCGAGTATGGATCCATTGGCTGCGGTGCCACTACCACTAGTATTGACGACAGAATTCGAAGCGAGCCTGACATCGCCTCCAGCGCCAAGAAGGTTCTCAAAAGCGAGCAGAGATACGTTGCCGCCGGCCTGATTACCCGAAGTGGAATCCGCTTGGATTTGCAGCCCCGAGCTAGCTGAAAAATCAATACTTCCCCCGGTCAGCGACGCACCGGTAACTCTCACCGAATCTGCAGCTCCAATGGGAGTTCCAGGCGGAATTGAGCCAGTAGAGGGTGCCCCTACTGATGGTGTCAACATAGCACCAGCCACTATCGCTATGTCTTCACCTTTGTTTGCAGCAGTTCTAGCGACGATCTGAGTTACTCCAGCCGTCGAAGTTATATTGCCGCCTGCAAGAATAGCCAGTTTTTCACCGACATTAATATTTCCGGTCAGTGCGATATTTCCGGCATTGAAGTATGTCGGATCACCAACGAGACATTGCTCGCCGAGTACGAGGTCGGAGCCGCGCGAAAGGATGTGTACGGCTTCACCAAATGAATTGACCGTACCGACAAGATCATCAACATCAACGTTGGTTAGACCACCACCAGAGTTAAGATTGATATCTTTTGCGCCCAGGATGCCGCCAATAATGCTGGTGTTAAGGACATCATGAAATGACTTGTCTCTGACATTAATATCGCCGTTTAGAGCTTGAACGACACCACCGCTGTTGTTGACCAAAAGATCGGTGGGAGAATTCAGATTCACCGCCCCAGTCAAGGCCGAGACCAGGCCTTTGTTGTTTAGAACCGGTGAGGTGAGATCGACGTCTTTGATTCCGGATAACTTTGCACCATTCCCGTTGGTCAAGCTATCTCCAGCTGTGACAAGGAGATTTCCAGAACTTAGTACTGTTCCGAAGTTTTCAAACTTCTGAGCGGCATCGATTACCAGGTCGAGACTTAGACCGGCACCTTCCGCGGTGCCTATTAGTGCCCCTGGTTGGTTGGTCACATTTTCTGCACTTATCTGTCCAGTCTTTCCAGAGTCCTTAGAGCTGTAAAAAATCAGATCGCCATAATTGTTGACGTCGCCTTTGAGCTTGACGAGGGCATTGCGAGCGCAATCAGAATAAGCTGTGATACCGTCTGCGATCAGCAGTTCGTCAATTTTGGTTTTCCCTTTGGCGCCTGCCAGATCTGAAAGGTCCAGGACTCCGCCAATGGCGCGCCCACTCTTATCTAGAAGTATGGATTGCTTACCAGAACCGAGCAATTGCTTCACCGCCACGTATTCTGCCGGTGTCACTTTCGAACCAGCCACCAATTCCTTCAGCACTCCGCCTACGAGAATTTCAACAGAGCCTACGGTCGCCAACAATTTGTCACCGAGAGTCACACTCGTCGTTGACGACATCAAATCCATGAGAAAACCGTGACTGAGTACTACAGGTAGCCCGTCAGCACCAACCTGCGTATCTTTCCTTGGATGCTTGACCTTAGGCTCTCTCTGAGAACCTCTACCCGTGTTTCGCGTGCTCTTTGCTTTCTTTTCCGAAGCATTCGCGGATTGGAGTGTCATCTGCGGATTGTTATCAATCGCTCCGGTTCGAAGTTCCTTTCGACTCTCTGGAATTCGGAATGCGCCACCACTGGAGCCACCACTTGGACTGAGCGGGCGCCGATCAGTAACCGGGTTAGGCCGACCACCGTCAGCCCTGTCCATTCTACGTTGATCACGTGCGGTGAAGATTTCAATTCGTCTCGAATCCGGTTGCGAGCGCGCGCCATCATTCTCGTTAGCTTGAGCGCTCTCAGTAGCAGTCAGCAGGAGTGAAGCGGCCAGCATGAAACCAAAGGAACGACGTGGAATCATCTCATGCTGTTGTAAGGATCGGTCACTGCGAAGTGAATCATCAAGATTATTTGGTTGCGTGTTCATACTGCTACCTCAAGCCAGGGAAATCGTGCAGAAGCGCTTGCACTAAGGGTCTACAGAGGCGCAGACAACTTCGTGCAACAGAAAGACCTGTAACAAGCCAATTGAAATTTGATATCGGGAAGGTCGCCAATTGGTTCGATTATTGCGCGAACCCTTCGGCGCCGACATCGCTCCACGGTGTGGTATCGAAGTCTCAGTTGTTCTCACACGAACGGGTATATGGAAAACCCCGAATAATAAATTGCAACATTTCGAGTATGTTCACATCAATCACCATCTGTAGCACCAAACAGAAGTCTCTCAGGTAGACAACTCACCCTGGTGACTGCATTACACCTGAGAGTGATCTTCATCACACTTTGACTCTCAGCTGCCGGCATATCCAGCGCAGCTAATCGCAAGATTTCTGATATCTCTTATGTAGTGCAATCGACGACAAGCGTCTGTGATGCAACTCGCCGTTTGGTCGTAAAACACAGTTAAACAGTTGCTACAAAGCACTGCAGAAGCGAGACTCAACGGCTTCGGTTGTTTCAACCGAAACTAGAAAATCACGCCGGAACACGCGGCACGATCGTTCGCTGGCAATCCTTCCGTGATGCATCTAGAGCAACAGACCAAGCCTTATCTTAGTGCGACAGCGCCCCTAACTGACAATGCCTTCGCGGAGCGCCTTAACAGCCGCCTGCGTTCGATCTGATACAGCCAGTTTATTCAATATATGCGTCATGTGGCTCTTCACCGTGTCGAGACTTACATTGAGAACTTCGCCAATCTCCAGATTTGAGCGACCTTCTACAACCATTTGAAGAACATTGAGCTCCCTGGCAGTCAGAAGCGTCGAGGCTTTCGGGGAATCGGCCTTTGGCTCAGTTGCTTTTTCCGGTCTCGGGCTACTGCTATCAAGAACCAATCGTGCAATCTGGCTGTCCAACCAGCAGGCGCCTTTATAAACCGAATCTATAGCAAGACAAAGCGATTCGATCGGTAAATCCTTCATGCAATAACCGTCGGCACCAGCAGACAGCGAAGCGAAAATGTCGTCGGGTTGATCGTTGGATGTCAGAATCAGTATCTTGCTCTGACAGCCCTTCGACTTAATTGCCTTAGTTGCCTCGATACCATTCAGCTGAGGCATCCTGATGTCCATAAGCACTACATCGGGTCGATATTCAAGACTTTTCTCTACAGCCGCAACTCCGTTGACCGCCTCGGCTACTATCGAATATCTCGGCAACGATCTAAAAGACGCTTTCAATCCCAGCCTGACAATCTCATGGTCATCAACTACGAGCAGCGTAACAACTGGCTCAGGCGTCTCTTCTGTAATCATGTTTGTAGCACCTTTTCTATTTCTGCTGCTGCGAGCGGCAGCTTGATACTAACCTTAGTACCGCAGCCCAATTTACTCTCTAACGAAATCTCGCCATTGTGCGCGGTAATGATTTGTTTTGAAATGTATAAACCCAAACCGCTACCGCCCCGGTGCTTTTGACCACTCGCGCCCTGCTTGAATCTAGTGAACAAATGCGTCTGCTCCCTTTCTTCCATGCCTACACCGCTATCCACAATTTCCATGTGCAGCTGATCACCGACATGCCTTGCCGACAAAACGACGACTCCGCCTGACGGTGTGAATTTAATCGCGTTATGTAAGACATTCATCACTACCCGACCAATTGCCAGTTCATCGCCTAAAATCGATGGAAGATTCGTAGGCACATTGTCTATCAGCTGCACCTCATTACTCCGTGCAAGCGCTTGGAGCTGGTGCAGGCATTTCAAAAGAAGCACGGTTGATTCTAGTGGCTCTGAGTCCAAAGGCTCGGCACCAGCTCCATGTCTGTATGCACCGACAAGATTTTGCACGATCCTTATCAGGTGCTGCATGCTCGAAAGCAAGGAGCCCAATGCGTCTTGCGAATCCTGGGGAATCGAAGCGAGCTCAGCGCATAGCATCTGAATGACTCTCTCTGCACCGATGAGCGGATTTTTGATATCATGCGCGACGGTGGCAATTAGCTCCGCCTGTTGTTGCTCTAGTAGCACCTGAGCAGAGTCGTCGACCAACATCGCGATAGCACCGCTGAGGGTATCACTCTGATCCACTACAGGCCAGATTGCTACATTAATATACTTATTAAGTTCAGCATCGCCCGGCAACTTCATTGTCGCACGATGCAATCTGAAGGTCTCCCTGTTCGCCATTGCGTCCTCGACCTCTGCGAAGTCCAAAAAGCGGACGACATCCATCAATTTGTGAAAGATCGGCAGTACCGGGGTCTCGACTATTTTCAAAAACTCATCGTTGACACTTAGAATGGAAAGCCACTTGTCGAGCCGAGCGATCCCATACGGTGAGTGTCGCAAAATGGAATCAACAATGGTCTTTTCGGTCTCGAACGCCTGCTCGAATAATCGCTGAGCTAATTTTCGATCGGTGATGTCTTGAACAGTACCGCAAATCTGCTGTTTGTCTTTTCCGTGCTGCGGAAAGTCGAACGATTGAATCCAGATCCATCGCTGACTCCCATCTCTCGCGTTGATAGCGCATTCTACGCTGAGCCGTCTCCCGTCCTCGGAAGCAAGCTTCAGCGCTTCACGGAGTCGCCTTCTATGATCAGAGTGAATGTGGCGAAACAACCAGCGAGGATGCTCAATTGCCAGCTCTTTACTAATCCCAAACAACTTTTCGAATGCTGGACTCAGGTACGAGATTGACTGTAAATCACTGCTGCAAATCCAGAACACATCCTGAATAGAGCTGGTTAATTGCCGAAATTGCCAATCTTGTGCCACCAATGCGTTTTCAGCTCGTTCTTTTAAAATCGCATTCGCCAATTGAAGAGCGATCGACTCGAGATGCCGTAACAATTGATCGTCGGCTTCGTGCCTCTTCGCACTATAGAGTTCTAAAATTCCGAGGACGGTATCATCAGCAGTCACAGCAATCGCTACGGCTGATGACATACCATATGAAATAGCTTGATCGATGCGCATGTCCTGGCGAGCGTTACCAAGATCAGAGATCATGTGACTGCCACCAGCAGCAATGGCATTAAAGGGATGATCGCTCAAGGACGCGTATTTCGAGTTGCCCAAGCCGACTATAAGCTCATCATTGCCGCATCTTAACACTCCAGACTGAGTTATCAGAAACTCGGAAGTTGCCTCTGAGTAGGTCCAGTAACAACCAAAGTCCCAACCTAATTCGCTGCAAAGCACATCCAGTGTGGTGGAAATCGCATCATCAGTGGTATCACTTGCATTAATAGCTTGAGCGCACCGATACAAGCAGCTAGCGCGCTTAACGTGTTCGTTGCGGGCTATAGCATACTGCACGATGCGCGACAATGTATGACGATCAAACGCACGCTTCACCAGATATTCCGAAGCGCCCCGCCGTACAGCCTCCAATCCAATCGGCGTATCATCTTGACCAGTAAGAACCAGCACAGGAACGCTCTCTGCTATTTCCGTCACCGCGCTCACAGTATCGAGTCCCTGACTATCAGGCAGATACATGTCTAGGACTATGATATCGGGACGAAACGTGGCTAACTGTTTTCTACAATCCTTGAGGGTGGATACATGCTTACAATTCCAGGTAATCTCCGTAGCAAGCGAAAAAATCTCCTTGAGAAACTCCGCTTCGAAGCGATTGTCTTCGACTAGTAAGACTGAAATCTGTCGCGAATCCATATCAGCCGTAGTTTATTCAATACAAAACAGAACGTTTCACATGTTTCCGGGATTCCACTTGAGAAAGTTCTCTGGATACCAACGAAAAGTAAAACGAAGAATGCTACCGAAAATGACTCCGAGCAAAACTGGAACTAGACTCCCCAAAAAGAACAACGGCCAGCTTCGCACTTAAAGACTTACCTTGAAGGTAGTATACCTCAGGCAAGTGATCAAGGCATCACACTCAAAGGGGATTTTCTTCCCGGAAGTTGTCATTTCACCCATCCGGGTGAGTTGCCGGTACTGAGAAGTGAAACGTAGCGCCTTTGCCTATCACCGACTCAACCCATATACGCCCGCCATGACGTTCGATGATTTTCCGGCATAAGGCGAGTCCTATTCCGCTGCCCGGATATTCATCCTGTACATGCAGGCGCTTCATTAATTCAAAGATGCGATGGTTTTGAGACATATCGATCCCGATTCCATTATCGGAGACGCTTATGACAATCTGGCCATTGCTTGTGGCTGCTGAAACCTGAATTCTCGGGTGTTCAGGTCCGGCAAACTTGATAGCATTGCCAATTAGATTTTTGAAGACCATTACGAGCTGAGTTGGATTGATTGAAACTGCAGGAAGATCGCCCACTTCTACTACTGCATTGGAATCGATTATGCACTGGTGCAAATCTTGCATAGCCTCGCCTACAGCTTTGGAGGCATCGGTGGCAAAAGATGAGTCCGACATCTCCGAATCGATTTTTGAATAAACCAAAAGATCTCTTATCAGAGCAATCATTCGATCTGTGATCTCGATGGCAACCGAGATATAACTATTTCCCTTTACGTCTAACCGGTCTTCATACATGGATTTAAACAGATCCAAATAGCCTCCCATCGTCCTCAGCGGTTCTTGCAGGTCATGTGCGGCTATCGAGGCGAAGTTCTGCAGTTCCTTATTAGATGCATCAAGTTTGGCTGTAACAGCTTCGAGTCGCTGCTCATAGTTTTTACGGTTAGTAATGTCGTGAAACACCACCACTCCACATTGTTGAGCATTCACTTGCAGAGGAGCACCATTCGCCTCAACCCATCTGCCGTCGGCATCGCCGGGTTTCAAGAATATCTCCACTTCCGATGTTGTCTTTCCCGCTAGGGCGCGGGACAACGGCAGGTCTGTTAACTCATAAGGTGTCTTCATGTCGGATTGGTACAGACCGAGCGTTTCTGACCAAGAATCTGCTGGAATAGGACCCGCCAGCTTTGGATTGGCGCGAAGGGCGGCAACATTGGTATAGACGACTTTACCCTCATGATCAGCCACAATGACACCATCACGCATCTCTCTCAGTATTGCTTCAAAGAAAGTCTTTTGATCTAGAAGCTCTTGTTCAGCCCGTTTTCGCTCGGTGATATCGCGAGTGACCTTACTGAACCCGGTCAATATTCCATCTTTGTAAACCGGCGTTATTACTATATCTGCAAAGTAAGTTTGCCCGTCTTTCTTGACGCGCAACGCTTCGATCTCGAGCTTTCCCTCTTTCGCAGCCTGAGCCAGATTGTGTTCTGGAAGACCCTGCGCGATGGCCTCAGCAGTGTACATTGCAGAAAAATGCTTGCCGATAATTTCAGACGGTAGGTATCCAGTCAGATCTGAAGCACCCTCATTCCAGCTACGGATAAAACCGTCCGCGGAAAGCAAGCAAATCGAGTAGTCTTTAATTGCAGATAGCCCTAGACTTATGTGCTCGAGCTCCAGTTCCCTTGCCTCGACGCGTCCAGCTAACTCGATAGATTTTCTCCTGCTCTCTTCGATACGCGTACAGACCCACATCGACGCCACTGAGTCGGAAACATGTTCTGTTACTCGTTGAATCTGCACCGAGTACCATTGGAAATCGCCATTGGCCGATAGAAGTCTGCATTCAAAATTATCCGAAGTGGCAATTATGTTGTCGACATCATCAGGATGTATAAGATCAGAGACGAGTCGCTCCTCTCCTATTTCCCACCCCGTGTATTGGTGCCACTTCGAGTTACAGTAAGCCGCTCTGCCAAATCGGTCTTCAATGCAGACCATGACCGGAAGTGTTTGCATAAGGATTAGCAGCGCCTCGGCCGACACTTTCTCGTTAGAGAACCTCATGCGCCCGACCTCCCGAAGAACCGAAGGTTGTGATGATGATATAGATTTGCTCATAGTCGTACTCGGTTGTGGTTACTACCACTCTGATAGTCGAAGGGTCGCTCATATAGCTATGCTGCTCAAGCAGGACGGCGTGCGACACTTCAATATTCCTACGCTTTGTAGCGCAGGAACGTACTTACAATATTCCTTCCTGCATTCGAGCACAGACGATTCTCTCGTCAACTTTCCTTTTATTTTGCGCCGACGGTTCTCGCTTTCAACAATGACAAAAGTAAGTTTTGTGGGATAAAGATAATCCTATCATTGCATCCGGCAATGACACCGTCATCACACTTTAGTGTGGCACTTTTGGGGGGTATTTCACTGGCTACCGCCTCGCTGCGTTTGGGGTTATAGCCTTGAAGAAAGCGACCATGTCGGTGTCGAGAGAAGCATTCAAATGAAGACATGCGGTAGACAACGCAAAAACGCAATCGAAGAATTCCCGCAATTTTTACCGGGCAAAATAATAAATGTGAGGGAAATAGCGGAGGTTAGCCCGCACTCTTCTGCGCTGGGAGCTTTACTTTTCGCTTTACCTGCGCGAGCTGCACTCCGACAAGAACAAGCAACACACCAGCGCCCTGGAACATCGTGAGAGGCTCCTTCAAGATGAATGCCGCCGCCACGATAATAGCGGGTCGCTGCAAAATATTGATTATCGAAATGCGCGTCGATCCCAGCAAGTTTAGTGCATATAGAAAAGCTACATTAGCGCAGGCAGATGCAAATCCCATCCAGCCGCCGATCTTCCATGCCGCATCCGGAATGGTGCCTGCGAAGGGAAGTACGAAGAGTGATACCAATAGTCCATTGACGAAGAAAAGGTAGGTCGAGATCAGCGCCGGGGAATACTTCTTCGCAGCCGCCTCCATCGTAACTCGATAGGTCGTCGACGTAACAACGGCACCAAAAATCAGAATGAACCCAGCAAGATTCATATTGAGGTTGTGCCATTCCAAACCTAAAATGACACCACTAAAGCACAGGAAAAATCCAAGCCAGAACTTCGGCGTCAACTCATCGCGACCGAGGGCCTGATTGCAAATCGCAACAAATGCCGGTGTCGTCGTAATGATAGTAATAGCTAAAACCGCGGAGATCTGCTTCAATGCGAAAATCCCGAGGGCGCTGGTAGAAAGCAAGAGCATCGCTAAAAGCGATATGTGCGCCAGGTTTTTGAACCCGACCCATCTGAAAGTGCGTGTGAGGGGCAGTATCAACAACGCACCGACGACAGTCTTAACAACCAATAGATGCAGAGGCAGAAGATTTTGCTCGTAACCAAGCTTCACGACGATCGGCTCTACCGACGCCGCGAGAATCGCCACAATTACACATAAAGAAGAGAAGAGCTTCGAATTGGTTAACTTAGCACCAGGCGCCCGCTCAACCGCATCGCTTGCTGTTATTCGATCCGTACCGCCACTCCGAATTTCGTTGTTCACTGATGTCTCTGATTTCGAAGACATCTCTGACCTATTCATAAATCGCTTTCATTATCTCTTTGTGACTTAAGTTATCCCATCCCAATTTTGCTAACGTTCTTCCATCTTTTGCAAATTCTCTGCCAAGAAGTATAGAAGAAAGATTTACAATCGAATCCATCATCGGTGTATCAATTCCGGCTTTGTGCGCCAATTGCTGCATGGGCACCAGCGATGATGCTACGTCCTCTTCGATAAAACGATGACGCAACGTACCCGGCGCTTTGCTAAAGCTATAGTTAGGAACCGTCCGCATCGCCTGAAGTAGATCGCCTGTGGTGTCGCAGCCGTAGTATCTGTTAAGAAGTTCTTTCATCGGAATAATCGAGGTCCCATAGGCTCTGGCAAGGCTGCCGAACTCTTCTTCCAGCCGCTCCAAAAGCACGACTGTCTGGTTGGTGAAACCTTCATAGTAGAAAAGGAATCCGCTGTTGCGATCGACATTATTCATATTCGCAATCATCGTGATCGGATGCGCCAACGCACCGAAATCGGTGAGACCTCGCTGGACTACATTCTCAGCTTCAGTCAAGCCAGGGAAAAAACGCCGAATGATAGACGCGTTAGTTGAAGTCTTACTTTTGTTATATGAGGAATACAGAGTCCACTGCTTGATACCGCGTATCCATATAGAGTCATCATCTTGAATACGGCTCGCAAACAGTGAGTCGGTCTCCATGATGGCTGGATGATGACGGCGAGCACCAAGCGCATGCTTGAACTCTACAACGCCAGCGAACTTGCTCGAGAAAAGAACTACTTCGTGGTGCTCAGTCAGGTGAGGCGCCAGACGTCCAGCGATCTCGCTGTATGCATCGGTAGTAGTAGCGACAAACACAGTCGCGCAATTAGATAAGACGCAGGCAAAATCATTGCTGACTTCAACGATGCTAAAATCACCTTCAAGCTTGCCGGAGCTCTTTATTGAGCCGCGCTGCGACAAGGCTTGCAATTTTTCGGGATTGCGAACGAGTAAATGCGGAGAGTACCCGCGATTTCCAAGCACGCAAGCCAGCGACCGAGCCGCGTTGCCGGCACCGATGATGGCGATGTGCCCGGCGCTACTCCCGAGAAGACTTTCCTTGTGAGGAGGCACAACGGCTCTAGATGCTGCCGACTGTTGTCTCAGTGGAACAGTATATTGCCCCGCTAAAGGAGCGAAATCGATTGAGTCCAAATGGCTCATGGACATCCCAATTCCCCGATCGCCAAGCCCAGTATATGCTTGCCGATTCGACAAGGCAATCAAAATCTAGCGATTCCGGTCAGGTTTAATATGAGATCTTCTCGGAGCGCCAGGGGTCAGGGTTTCATGTAAATGAACAAAGGTTGCCAATAGGACCTTCGCACAAAAAAAGATTTAGTAACGAGATTTCTGAATTAATGTCGAACAAAAACAGACCTTCGCAAATGCATGTATTCATCGTTTTCTCATGTTTGCTCTTGGCACCATATTGCACCGCCAGCAGTGCCGCTATCACATCCTATCATGCCAAGAAAACCGAGATTACATCTGAAAGGCAGGTTGAACGGTTGAGGCTCTTAAACGCAACCTACTCGCTTGGCCATCATAATATCCGGCTTGCCGTAACCGTTGGCATCTGGCACGACACCTACGATCTTGAATCCCAGCTTTTCATAGAAGGAAAACGGATGTCGCCCGTTATTCTTGATCTTAGAAAGCTGCTCCCACGTGTCTACATATAGATCCTGACCAGAGAGGCTCGTCATGTCGTTTTGGTCATCAGTGCCCAAGTAGATGGTCAACCCCTTCAGATCGCAAACCTGCTGCGCGAGCCGGTCCATCAGTGCTCGACCTATGCCAGTGCGACGGCTGTTAGCTTCGACACAGAGCGGATGCAATTCCCACACTCGGCCGCTATACGCCCGAATCGCTCCGACCCAGCCAACGACACTACCATCGGTGCCAAGCGCGACGTAACCGATTCGATCGTCGCTCACGCACTCAGTTACTTCCGCAGCCGCAGCTTCAATGGTCGGCCAGGCATCCGGCCAATCGTCTTTGAAGCTCTCATGAAGTATGCGCGCCACCTCGTCGAGGCGTTGCGGAGAGCAACTCTTCAGTTCGATGATTTCAATACCTTTAGTCAATGTGCTGGTATCGCTCATGGTGCCACTGCCTCCTCGTTTGTTTTATTTACCAGTACGATGATTTCTTCGCCGCGCTTTTCGACCCGCATCCGTAGCAGAAGTCCTCGACTCGGCCTGCGCTCGCAGAATCGTAACGCGGTCCCAGAGCAAATCGATCCAAGATGTCGAAGGCGAATCGGGCAAATTCGACTCTCTCTGAGCCTGATTAATAAGAATGGCAAGTTGACCCTCGCTGATGATTCCGGCCTTGACCAGCCCGTTGAGAGCTCGATCCAATCGCTTTGGAATGATTTGATCTTCAGAGCCAGTCATGTCGATCATTGTCCCGCCGAATACAACTCCACCAGTCGCGACTATCGCCGTCCAATCGCGCACAGCACTCCGAGTCGATGAAACCCTCGCAGATAAGCCTTCCACCAGAGCGCTTCGAGCGTAGGTTACCACAATCTGAATTACGTTTGAAATCGTGTCACTAAATAGCGTTTCGGAACAAATCAGGTGTCAAGACGTTATAGTAATTGAGCAGGATTGTTTGAGGAAATCAGATGAAAACCAACAAATTATTCGCCCTTTGCCTGTCCACACTGCTCCTCGTCGGCAGTGCAGGAATCGCATTTGGTCAGGGCGACGCGGGAGAAGACCCGAGGATGACTGACCCTCTAGCCCTGTACCGTATGGCGGGCATCAATGGTGACCAGGAAGAGCAGATAAGAAAACTGGCAAAAGACTTCGAAGATGCCCAACGCGTCAGAGCGAAGACAGCATTCGCAAAGTACAAAGAGCTTTCCGATTTGCAGCTACAACCGGACCCAGTCGAAGAAGACGTTTTGGCAAAGCAGGAAGAGATCAACAAAGTTATCGCCGAAATGGCGACCGAGCGCATGAAACTGCTACTCAAGGTCAGAAAAGTTCTTACGCCAGACCAGAGAAAGAAGCTCGTCGCCCTATTAGGCGACAAGAGTGGCCCGGGGAAGGCCCCGGCAGCAGCTCCGGATGATGGCAAACCGGAAGGTCCGTAGGATCAGGACGAAAGACTTCACGAAAAGCATTCAAAAGTTAGCGCAATGATGCATTAACTGCGGATCTAGATTAGAATGTTTGGTTTATTACACTGCTAGTCGCAGCAATAAGCAGAATGTCACGCAGATCTACATCCGGAATCACCAGACAACATCACCACAAAAGTACTCGGAGAGCCAGGCTCATTGCAGTTCTCATGAGCCTTATCACAGTTTCGTTCGACCTCTTTTCGACGCCCGCATTTGCTCAAGTCGAGCCATCCGAGACCGAACCGGCTGCGTCCCACCAGCCTGGGATGGACCCGGAGACGTTCAGTCAACGAGCCCTGACCATAGCTACTCGAGAGTTTCCAACCCTCAATTTGAAGCTGTCAGACAAGCCACTTCTGTTCACATGCGCCGGTGGCAAGCTTTCGCTTGAAAACCTGTATAAGGTCGTCAAGGAAGACTCAGAACGAGGCAAGGAAGACGAAGAGATCAGAAGATTTCTAAAGAGCATCTCGGAGATCAATCCTTCAAAAGCGACATCACCACCGATACCATGGGATGACGTCAAGACGCGACTGAGACCACAGATATTTCCTTCCACATACTTGAAAAAAACCAAAAAGCTGCTGGTCGCGAGGTCTTTGCCATTCTCTCGTAAGTTGCTCGAGGGATTCGTCATCGACTCGGAGAACACCTTTCAGTACGTGACTCACGACCACCTGAAAGCCTGGAAAATAGATGTCGACCAGCTCAGTAAGTGCGCCTACGACAATCTTGACCGCGCATCGCAGGATTTAAAGTTGGAAGTGGTTGAAGCTGGTGGCCGCGAATCCCGCGGCAAATACATCACCATATCGGTCACGGACGGATACGCGGCGGCGCGAATCCTGCTGCCGGATATAAGAAAACGTTTGCAAAAGGATCTGGGTGATCCATGTTATGTCGCCATTCCCAATCGAGACTTTCTAATTGGCTGGTCACCTGACTTCTCGCACAAGGAAAAGTTTGTAGAGCAAGTTCGCAAGGATTTCCAAAGTCGGCACCATCCGCTCACCCCGCTGATTTACGAGCTCGACGATGCGAATCTGGAAAACGTAAGCGATGACTCAGTCAAGACAAAATCGAAGCGCCACCGCCGGCGACACTAGAGCGCGCCGCTAATCAATTCCGAAATGGATAAACGGTGCCCAGGCGTGAATCGGTTGTCCGTTTGCCAGAGCGCGCCTTTGTGCGGTTCGCAGGGCGTCTGCGATTGAGACCTTGCCGGCCTGCCAGGCATTGTGAAAGTCTTGCATCAGATCGGAGGTCGATCGATCCGCTACCTCCCAGAGACTGAGCACGAGGTTGGGCATTCCGGCATACATTAACGCCCTTGCCAAACCAAGGATCTCACCACCCGGAGTGACTAGATTCACCCCGGTCTGGCACGCAGACAGCACAAGCAGGCGTCCGCATTCAGTCCTCAGAGAGCTCCGCTCGAGAATAGATGCTGCTGTGAGGACGGTTCCATCTGCGAGCACCAGACCCGATGACATCGGCTCCTCAGCGCTGAACACCGCATGTCCAGCAAAATGAACGACAGGATACTGACCGAAGAGAGTCGAAAAGTTCTCCTTCACCTCCTCGTTGGTAATCAATCGCGAATCATGAGCGGCTTTGTTGCCGACCTCCAGAATATTGCGAGCCTCTTCCATCGTGTAAGACAAGTCATCCAATCCAGCTGCAGATCGCAGCGACGAACTGAACACGACGCCATCGAGACGCGTAGCGGAGTAATCGCTAATCGCCGAGATGAGATATCGAGACATTGATTCTTCCTGCGATCCAGCATCCTTCGACAACACTGGTATTAAACTGATTGACGGCAAATAACTAAAGGAAAATTTTTCGCAGAGATATGATTCTCCGTCATGCAGCGCCGCGAAGGGCAGGTGGAACAAACTGCCGTGCGGAATGATTACAAGCCGACCGATCGCTTGGTTTACGCCCTCTATGACCGGTTTTAGCAAGGCATCATACAAACGCCGACAGAGTGAGATTGGTACTTCCCAGCCTTCAGTAGAAGACATTTCTAAGAACGTTTCTAAATCTATCGCGAGCGAATCGCGTTGCTCTCGGTTGGACAACATGTGCACCACCGGCTCTTTCTGCGAGCTCGCCACCGATGCTGCCACCAAAAATTCGTCCGTCCAAAAATACTCGATAATCACAGTGTCTTCGCGAAGCATCGTGCCGTGCTGCGTCCAGAGCGACTTGATCTCATTGAAGCCTAGAGTACTTGATGAGACCAACTCGGCATAATTAGGATGCCGCCTCCTGAGCTGGCTAACAACCTCGCGCCATTCGCTGTAGACTCGATGAGCATCTTCCGCAGTCATGGCGCCGCCGCGGTGACCAGAGTCACCGAACGAAGGACCTTGCCAGATGCGCTCCAAGCGATCGATCTGACCTCGCAGCTCGCGCTCCTTCACGATAAGTCGCATCAAAGCCTCATCATCGCTACCGGAGAGATGACTGATGTCGATCGGTGAATTGCTCAACAGGTCAACCAGAGCTCGAGACTTCGCACGCCCCACGTACTCCAGAGCCTCAATGCGCTTGCCGAGAGCAAGGGAGACACGAACAACGTTTTTGTACAGGTCCTCACCGCGGTTGGCAAAACTGGTTTTTAAATCGTCTGTTTTTATGGTGGCGCGCTGCTCATCGAACAAATCCGCCGCCCGAGCCAAGTACTCGAACGCCGGTTGCAACTGTCCAGTGCGCTCACTCAGCTTTCCAAGATTCGCCAGGTAAATGCGCTTACCAAGCCGGTCTTCAACCTGGTCACTTAGCTCCAATGCAGTCGAGTAATACTCCCGAGCCTTGGTCAGATCTCCTTTCTCAAAGTAGCAATCACCAACGCTATCAAGATGCGAAGCCTGGGATTGGGCATCTTCATTGGCTTTGGCAATCTCGGCCGCGCGAAGGCAAAACTCGGCAGCCTTGTCGGCGTCTCCAAGCTTCAACCATGTCGTGCCCATGTTGCCAAGCCAGATACCCTGATGTCGCGTGTCTTCAGCCTTCTCCGATAGAGCGAGTGCTTGCTCATATCGGGCAAGCGCATCGCTAAATGAGCCGATCTCGAACAACGCGTTGCCTTCCGACCCTTTGCAAACGCTCATGGTCTGTACATCGCCGTCGAACTCCGCCTCCAGATATGCGGTTCGGTAATAGACAATCGCCAGATCAAATTTTCCGAGCTCTGCCATGCAGAGCCCCAGACTCCCATTGAGGGCCGCCTTGTCGAGAGTTTCCTCCCTCTGGTGGAGAGCGTCTGTAAAACAAGCACAGGCAAGCTCCGCCCAGCCTCGACTGAGGTACAACCGACCCAGATCACGATAGGCGAACTCCGAAATCGCAGGGTCTTTCACGATGGTCGCAAGATCACAGGCATCGTGCAACTGCTTCATCGCTTGATCGATCTTGCCCATCTCTCGGAGCAACTCTCCCAAAACGAGCTTAGCCTGCCCCATCACGTTATCAGCATTGTGGAGCGCCGCAGTTTCAATGCTCTCAATCAGCAACGCTTCAGCTTCTTCGAGCTGCTTCAACTCCACCTTCGTGACTGCAAGGTAGAGCAGATACACGGACAGATTAAATGGTCGCATCAAGCTGCGGCCAAGGTCCACCGCCTTTTGATACTCCTCGCATGCTTTCTCTAGATTCCCGCTCTGCAAGTACTGGCTTGCCGACTCGCCATGTCGGTCCATGTCCTTCAGTTTTTCGGTTGGGTTGCTGGACTTACTGCCCATGACGACCTCGCAACAGCGCACTATGATGATATGCGAGAATTGAATCTACCGCTCGTATTTATCCGGAACTCGGTTTTTTTAGACAGATTGCGATTTTGCGTCACATTGCCCAGCCCAATGGACCTGACCGAGCTTGACCCGAAGTCAAGGTAGCCCGACTTTGCCGCATTTCCCGACTCGTCAATAGGGAGCAGGCTTTACTCAATTGAGTTTAAACCCAAATCGCCGAAACGCAACTGCGCTACTCAATCCCAATCAAACCGCAATGCAATTCAATCCCAATCCAATCCCAAGCGATTCTCGTTGCCGAACCGGTTGTCAAAGTCGAGTTTTTTATCAGATCAGGTTAACAGCTAAGAACCGTAATTCATCGGACCTTTGTACGGTGGATAGGTCATGGCTTCGTTCTTCACAGCAGGAAATCCGGCATTATTCTTTTTCACGCCGTGATTCGGATGTGCTTTGCCTGGATTTAAGCCAGTTTGAGAGATTGGTTGAATGTTTTGCGGGTATGCCGATGGCATGCGCGAGAAGTTGGTGTAACCGGAAGCTGAAGTGCGCAGATAGCTGCGGAAACCGCCGGCAGGCAGATTTGCCGAAGTATGGTCGTTGCTGAATGACATCGGGGCTTGACCTGGAATCGCACTCTTCCGATTGCGAGCGCCTTTGATGAAGCCCTTCATAGCGTCTCCAGGAATCAGGCTCAGCGGGAACGGCGGTGGGCCGATTCTGGCATAGAGATCATTAGCGGCAGGTCCTACAGCGTTAGGATTGACGCCGTTTTGCAGGCAAGCGGTCTCGACGAGCTTGTTCATCTCGAGCTGTTCTTGCGGAGAGAGGCGCTGCGGAGGCATCGGCTCATCACTTTGCGTCGGTCCCATGGTGGGGGCCGAGTTGAACTGTTGAGGCTGCTGCGCGAAATTTAGTGGTTGGTTGAAGCGCTGCTGCTGATTGAAATTAGGGTGGTTAAACTGTTGCTGGTGCTGTTGCGGATGGGCCATCATCGGCATCGATTGCAACGGGGTCTCAGCACAAGGAAAGCCGACTCTGCCTGGGATCGCTGGCATGCTGCCTGGTACCGCTCGCGGTGCAATCGGCCGAGTATAAGTGCTGGCTACTCGAGCAGCAGTCTTCAGACGCTGCGATTCAGCGCGCCGCTCATGTGACTTCACGGCGAACTTGCCGCGCGGCGACATGGACGCCGGATCATAACTGTCCACGGAGCTGTAATACGGCGAATACTCGGAGACACCGCCATCGAGGGTAGTTGCCTGGTTGCTGTAGTCCATCGCAGCAGTTTGAGGAGAGAGCGCGACGTCCATTTCAGCCTTGCTAGGCAGTTTTCGGTTGGCAAGGAATGGTCTCAACTTCACGCCCTTCGCGCTCAGAGCCTTGCGAGTAGCCACAGAACGCGGGTCAGACATGGAAACTTTACGACCTTGACCGAGGGGCTGCGCCGGACCGGCGACCAATTGCACCGGCTCCTGGGAAGTGGTCTCCACCAGGCTCGATTTCAAGAAATCAGCCGTGGATGATGCGCGCCCATCCTGTGCAAATGCTGGATGTTGAGCAGCAACGGACAAAGTAGCCGCTACATTAACTCCCACCAGAACTGCTGATACTTTCATTGCTTCCTTCAGCCTCTTCCATACGCGATCGGAACGCGATTGGTCGCAGTGCAAACCGCCATTTACACCGTACTTTTGAGTTTAGGATTTCGCCGGCAGACTGTCACTGGGAAATGTACGCATGAGACTGTGCCGGGGGAAGTCCGGGTGGGGTAATTCCCACCATGACAACCCCCCCCCTCTTGCCTGGATGCCTGTTAGCGCCAATTTTGAAGGATGTAATGATGCTGAGAGGAGCCCCTAGCGTACTCTCGACGATTTATGGAGTTTTTTTGGCACAGATTTACGGCTTGGAAGACAGGAGCAGGCCGTCGGAACGCAACCACCCCGCCGCGAGCCGAAGCAGCGCAACCAGATAGACCAAAAGATCGAACTGCGACTGCCAGTAAGTCTCCAGGAATGGAGACTTGCAAGTTTACTCCCAGACCAGCCTGTACCCAACACCTCTGACGGTGAGAATATGCTTGGGCTGACTTGGATTGTCCTCTAACTTCTCGCGCAGGTAGCGAATATGGACATCAACAGTCCTGCTTTCCCCAAGAAAGTCAGATCCCCAGACCTGGGAAAATAGCTGGTCTCGAGAAAAAACTCTGTTAGGCTGTCTCGCCATTGCCAATAGCAGCTCGAACTCCTTGAAAGTCAGATCGATTTCCTTGTCCAAGACCCGCACAGTACGACTGTCGACGTCGATGTGCAGCTCGCCCAGCCTGATGCCTGTCACCTGGCGCTGCGCATCCGGAGCCTCGCGCAAATGGGCCTTGACCCGAGCGACCAGTTCTCTCAACCGCACAGGTTTGGCTATGTAATCATTGGCGCCCAACTCGAGACCGACCACAGTGTCGATCTCCGAAGTCCTGGCTGTGAGCATGAGTATCGGTGTCTTTTTGTCCAGCGCGCGCACGCGACGGCACAATTCGTAACCATCTATTCCAGGCATCATGAGATCTAGAATGACAAGGTCGGGCTTGTCTTTCTCGTACATCTCCATGGCCCTCAGGCCATCATGCGCGAGGCTTGTGTTGAAGCCCTCTTGGCTCAACACATACTGAATGGAATTGGCAATGTCCACCTCGTCATCGACGATGAGTATCTTTTTCATATGTTTCTAAAAAGCTAACTAGTAATCTTCATAGTATTATCGACAAGGGGAGCTAGTTAATTAGACTTCGCCTGGTTTAAAACTTACATAAGTCTAGTCGAATCTGAGCATAATTGCAGGCTAACGAGATTTCAACGTTAATACTGCAAGGATTGAGTTAAAACCTGATGTACTTAGCCCTGAAGCCGAAATTTTCCAGGCGAATAGCTCTAATCCTCGCGTGCGCTTTGTTGTTGCCAACAGCCGACGCAGCTCAGGCAAAAGTCGAAAAAAGCGCAAAACCGGCGGTCCATCCAGGCATACCTGGGCAAATGCCCTTTTTCAATCCCTACCCGCTCATGGTTTATGGCGTACGCGTGGGGATTGTCCGGAAAGAACCACATGCAAAGTTTGCGATCTGGGCTCCTGGAGCTGTTTTCGTCGACGGTCGTCCGGTTTTTGCGCTGAAACCGAGCACTATGTACCTGATTACACCTCACGAAATTCGAGAGATGGCAACAGGTCGAAGCTTTCCGCTTCCACCTGACAAGCGAACGATCGTCTCGAGTCCTGACTACCGAGTTTTTTGCGATAAGTGGTGGCGAGGTTGTCTAGAAATAGTCAGCTTCGGCAATAGTATCAACGTCATCAACTTGCTAGATCTGGAGGAATACCTCCTCGGAGTAGTACCTGCGGAGATGCCCGCAAGTTGGCACCTGGAAGCCTTGAAAGCACAGGCTATTGCAGCTAGAAGCTACGCCTGGGCCCATATGGGAACGGGATCGAAGTGGATGAAATCGCAAGGCTTCGATCTGGTCCCCGATGTGCGAGATCAGGCATATAAGGGTCTCGCGCGAGAGGCACCTTCGACGTTCCGGGCTGTCGCCATGACTCGCGGAATCGTTCTCAAGGACTCTGGCAGGGTAAAACCTGGATTTTATCGTGCCACCGTCGGCGACGCCATGGAGAACCTGAACATTCGCAAAAAGCACGTTCCGACAACCAAGTTAGAGAGTGTAACCGGAGTACCAGAAATTCAGGGCGTCGCAGTCAAGCAATGGGACGTCAATGGAAACGCGCGCAGCGTACAGGTAATCGGAGGAAAGAAAACGCGGGAAGTCTACGGCGTAGCTCTCGCGAAGATGATCGGTCTTGCCACGGCTGGAATTCTCGATGTTCACGAGGAGGGCAGCGGCTGGATGTTCACGTATCGTGGACCAGGCAACGGCGCTCGCGGTCTCAGCCAGCACGGAGCCAATGCATTCGCCAATCACGGTTGGCGCTTCGACCAGATCTTGCAACAGTACTACCAGGATCCCGATGGTCAGCTGCGATTGGATTATCTTGACCGTTACAAGGCTTCAATGACACCTCGCTTCCCGCCACCGCCAAAAGAAAAACCGCAGGAGAAGCCAGAAGTAGAAGCTGTAGAAGAGGACCCGGAAGAATAGTCGCGCCTAGTTCGAGTAACAACATACGTTTTATGTTTGCTATAGATGATTGTTCATAATCGGCCATTTAGATAGAATTTTGTGACTCAACTTCGGAGCTGTTATGCCAAAAGAACACATACACACTGACTTCATGGATCGGCAAGCCAAGGAGAACGCCAAATCCGGTACCGCCCGCGGTTTTTTCATCGGCTTTGGAATATTGCTCCTTGTTGGTGTCGCATTCGGTGGCATGCAGGTTTTCAGTTATTTCAGCAATTTTGAGACTAATCAGTTCAAACGCAATGTCGCTGTCAATTTGAAAGCGCCCAAGGTGGTCGGTGGAAAAGCGGTCGTATCAGTTGAAATCAAGAACGCCAACGCCTTCGATATCTCGAATCCAGTGTTTACCTATTCGATCGATGGCAAAGAGACTAAAGTGATTTCGTCAGGACAGGTTAAAGTCGAAGGCACCATCCCCGCAGCAGACCGCAGAACCTTCGATGATGTGCCGCTCGGTGAAGTCACGGGGCAACCCGCGCGCATGCACAGCGACCTGGTGAGCCTATCGGTGAACAGCGAAGCTCGCCCATTGCCAAAAGGATATCCGGCTCGATTCGCCGGCGCCATGCATAACACCGGAGCCGCTCTTATCTCCGCTTTGAAGCCACTTGTCGAAGAGGTCCCGGACTTCGAATCCGGTCATATCGCCCTGGGGCTGGCATATCAGGACCAGGATGACTGGGCAAATGCCTTGAAAGAGTTCCAAGAAGCCGGTAAGGTCAATCCCCAAAGTGCAAATGCGAAGTACCACCAAGCTATGGTCTACGCTCATGAGAACAAACAAAAGGAAAGCGAAGAGCTGTTGAAAAAGGCGGCCGAACTCAATCCCTCGGATCCAGCTATTAAGAAAGCCATCAGCACGCATGGTGCTGTAACTCCGGAACCATCCGAGAGCGAAGATTAGATTAGATTAGCGATCTTCACCGAGTCCGTTGCATGCTTCGAGGCCTTCGCACGGCGCCTCACTTACAGACGTTTCGCAAAGGCTTTAAGGACTGGAATACTCATAGGCCTTTCGCACGGCTTCACAGACTCGTATACTTGCAGGCGTTTCGCCTCCTACTTGATGAGCGATCCGCGCGAGAGGGTGCACAAACGCCTTCACTAACCCAGCATCCTATGGTTCCTTGATCTGCGATAGCAAAAGGTTCGCCTCATCTTGCCTCTTGAGGCTCGACAAAAGAGAGGCATGTTGCCGAATTATGATCTTGCGAATTTCAATGTCATCTTGGGGCAACTGCTTGAGTTTTTCCTTGTAGAAAGACTCGGCTTTCTCTGGAGCAATCCTGTTTAGAAACACATTCATGTTCGCAAGCGACCGCTCGTAAGATTGGGAACCTACACCCTGTGAGTGTTCCACTGATTGCACGTATTTGAAACTATTAGATACTATGGTCCCGATTGCCTCAGACCTTTTGTCCGGGGTGAGCAAAGGCATTTCGACATACAGCTTCTTCACACGCAAGAACTGCGCTTCAGACGAATCAGCCTGAGGATGCTCCGAGATTCTATTTTCTGCGATCTCGAGCATGCGTTTGATCTGCATATCGCCTGGACTGCAGCCAGAAGTTAGCATCTGATGAACATTGTTGAGCGCATAATCGGCTTGATGAACAATCAGATCTCTTTCGGCTTTCGCTCCAAACCAATTGTTCGGATAACGTTGATTGAACACACGTCGTTCGCTCAACTCCAGCTCTAAGAGACGCAAAGCTTCTTCGACCTGAGCAAATCGGCGTGGCAGCTCTCTGCTGGTTATCTTGAGGTCGGCCAAAGCCTGCATCGACCTAGCTAAGTTGGTGCAACCAATCACGCTTTCCACTGACCCAGAAGAATAGTATTGCTGATGCAGATGCTTTTCTAAAACGATCGCCATGAATGTCGATCGGAATTTTATTGAAGGTACAGAGCCTTTCTCAGCTCCATCCGCAGCCCGATTCGATGGATTAAGTTGAGTTTTCATCTCACCAATGTTGAACCCGACATATTGATCCAGCGCGACAAGTAAACTCGGAAGTTGGTTGGTGTCAGAATGGCTGACAGTCAACCTTTTGACCAGTTCGTCAACTTCGTCTTTACGCCCCTCGATTTCAGAGTCATATGAATGCATACGATCTGCCAAACGATCGAGATCTTGCTTGGAAACACCAAAACATGTTAGTGAGTTCTCGATCGCTTCGCGAGCAAGAATTTTTCCCTCTCCCGTCGATTTGTCAGTCTGCTTCACCACCACTGTCAGTGCTTCGCCATATCGATGAATTGCCTTCCGTAAGTCCTTAGACCTGGGATCGCCCGAAGCGACTAGCTCATTGAGTCGTCGATTGGTCTGTTCAATTAGCTGTTTTTGATTTAGCTGAGCGTAGTCGGTGTCGGGTTTTTCCACTGTCTTTGAGAGAGTCTCAACCAGGCTTCGTGTATGCGATTCCAGCGCACCATCAGGGATACCAGATCCCTTCATGGCTCTCAACGCTTCGCGGCGGACCGAGGCAAATTCAGAATTGAGAGCGAGTCCTCGCAAAGTGACTTTCAGATCATCGTCCGAGCCTGTCCTTGTGAAAATCGAAGCCAGACAAGCTGCCAACTTTACTCTGTCGTCTATGCCGTCGTTTAACAACTCCGAAAGCGCCTTTGACCACTCTTTCGATGCATTGGAAGGTAGCGGCCCAGCTTGTGAAGCGTTGAATAGACGCTCACAGATCTCCCTAACTTTAAGGTCGGTGCTTTCACCAGGTTGAGGCTTGTAGCCTCGCTTGATTTGGGCAATCTCCTTTGGCTCCGGGAGGTGCTTTAGCCGTTCTTGCGTGGTGAGCTGAACGTAGGGACGGGTGTTGCAGATATGTACAACACTGTTGTAGCTGCGTTCATACAGTTCATTAGCTTTAAGACGTACCAACGGCTCCACCAGGTCAGAGCCACTCCTCACGCGAAGTCCATTTCTAAGCTTCGCCAGAGCTTCACCGTTTGGATCAAGAATCTCTCGAGAATAGCGATCGACGAGATTCAACAAGGACAATGTGGTTAGAGGACGATTCTTAATCGCAGCTCCGGTGCGAACAAAGTCAGAGAGCTTCTCGAGAACCAATCGTTGAACCTCAGGACTGGCACCAGGTCGGCTCAAAATAGTCTCGAGTGCCCGCACCATGGTTACACCGCTTTCGTCATCGATCGCCGATGGATTGACTACGTTAGTGGACGGCAAAATGGTATCAAAAATGTTGTTGACCAGAAGCGTGAAGTTGAGATTGTCCGGACCATCCTTAACCAGTTGAAGAATATTGTTGGACAAGCGCTTTTGCACCTGCGGCCATGGATCTGTTCGAATGTCCTGCAACACCGCTGGTGGTTTCACTCCTGCACGTTCGCGCATGTAGATGGTGTATTCGTTATCACTTCTCAATCGCTCACGTTCCTTTGCAACGGCGCCAGCGATCGGTACATGTTTGGTTCCTGCTTTCCCTTTTTCGAGCCCCTCACGATGCTCATAGAAGGGCGATGTCGTCTGCGATTCACCCCGCAGAAGCATAAACAACGAACACATAGCAGCCTCGCTTTCTGTGAAGCGAAAGTCGCCCTGTCCCGTTAAGATAGTTCTCTCCGTCTTGTTGCCTGATCTGGCAAGATCCCTTAAAACATCTGTCCCGGCAAGATAGGCTTTCAGCGCCTCTGTTTGAGCAACCATCTCGAAACGGAGCAAATTCCCAGCTCGATCTTGATCTTGGAGGCACCACTGCCAAGCTCTTTGCAGAGTACATTTCTGCGGCAGTTGTCCAAAAAAGGTGACAACCTCGACCTCGACAGCCGATGGATCAAAAAAATCAAGAATGGTCGTCTTCTTCTCCGACAACAGCAGGGGCATACGCTCTCGCAGATATGCCTTGACGGCTCTATCGTCATACATCAGCCGTTCCTGGCTCACCGTGATATTCTCTCGATCTTGTTTCGACTTGTCAGAACCATCGTCGAGAATAGTGCCACCGGGCTGATAGAAGCGGCAGAGCACCTCTCTAACTGCGGGATCTGGCTCAGTCGCAACGAGGGGACCTAACAGCTTGCCTTTGTCCGATTCAGTCAGCGGACTACCAGAGAGCGCCTTAGCTGCAGCCAGCCGCACAACACCCGAAGGCTCTACCCGAGAGTTAACGTGCACTAGAAGAGTTTGTACATGTTGAGCGCTGTTGTATCCAAACTTGCCAATCGCATTGATTGCAGCAGCTCGAATTTCCAAAGGATTTGTTTCCGGATTTAGACATCGAGACAGTACAGAGAAGTGGTTATGCAAAGCAGATTCCAGCCCAATTTGTTGAAACGACTTCACGCGTGACCGCTCCGCAAGATCTGTGAAGAAAGGAGTACTAATTTCAATCAACTTCCAGGCCGCGCGCAAGCGTTCAAGTTTTTCACGTGGTCCCGACTCGAGTGAAATCATCACCTTGTCGCAGATATCGGCCACACGAGATCGCCAGGCTTTTTGTGGATATTCCTCTTCCAGGGTCTCCAGCAAAGTTTGCTTTCCTCTCGAGGGTTGAAGGAAGCTCTGCCACGCATCTACTTGAACGGATGGGACTCGCGAAGTCGCGCACTCGACAAAGATTTTCGCACTGTCTTCCTTCTGTTGCTTACTATTCGGATCGAATTGCAACAGGAGCCTACCTGCATAGAGCTTTCGCTCCCATTGTCTAGCGAGGACATCGTTATCTCGAGAATCTTCTGCAAGAGGCGGAATCTTTACTGATGCATCAGCACGCAGCATCGCAACAAACTCCGGCATCGTCAGACCGGGTTTTTCGCTCAAAAACACATCGGCGAAACGCTTTAAGTCGACCTCGTCGGAAGACACGATATGCTTTGCGCCGGATAGGCCAAACAAAATAGTCGATTTCAATCGAGAATCCGGCATACTCATGGCAGTGCTGTGCAGCTTCTCAACAATGTCTTCAGCGCGCAGTCCCGCGGTTAACCCGCAGTAACCAAGCGGATTTCCGATCAAAGCCTCGGCACCTTTCATCCTGCCTACCAGATTAATCAGTTCCGTCGTGGCTTTGATACGATCGTCTTCATTCACACCAAATTCAGTGCCATTGATAAATTGCAAATACATGTCGGCAAGCGTGTTTGCAGGAAAAACTCCTGCGTCTACCATCGCTTTAGCTTTGACTATTTTCGTTTTTTGATCCGGACTATTCCACAGATCCCGCTCCAAAAGCTCAGTAATTTCGGCAACACTGACAGATTGTTTTATATCGTATTCAGCAACTGTATCGTAGATTACCGACCCAAATTCCGTGCTGCCAATTTCCTGGCGGAACGGTCCAACTCTCAGGTCACGTTGCGATAGTGTCGCCGGAATTGAGCCATCTGAGTTACGCTCGGCAAGCATAAACATACAAAGTCCAGCAAACAACCTCATTTTGGGATCTAGATGCTGTCCTGCTTCAGCCATAGATTCCAACTCGAACTGAGCAAACGAGTTTTTACGCTTGTCCTGCAAACTGTTAACCCGCTCCCGGCTATACCGCACTTGATCCATCAGTTCATTGCGAAACCGATCGCGCTCAGCTTTGTCGGCCTCAGGTCGGCTCAATTCTAAGGTCTTCTTGATCATCGAATCAGCATTTTGCACACCGAGGAGTGCTGCGTAATTTTTTAGATTCGCTGTCTCGACTCTTCCATCACTTACCTGAGAAAACATCTGGGCAAATTGGCTAAGGTCCCTTGGTTTCAGCTGTTTGAAGCGCATCTTCTCATCATTCGTGAGCAAACCATTAGAGTGCGAAAAGGCAATCTCGTGTGACGCCATAGAAACAAAAGCCTTTTCGGTTATCCAGAACGTGCCGCGAGCGAGTACATCTGCCGTTCGTGCCGTAACACCCAGCTTTTCGAACGCCGCTTTGCGCGCCAGCGCAAGGGTTTTTACTACCGCCTCCGTTCCTTTAATGCTGGTGACAATACGCTCAATGGCCTTTGCGCTCGTTGGAGAAATTGCCTCGACAAAGGCGCCGGCAGCAGCCGGAAGTCTGAGTGCATTGGCAACTGAATAACCGGCATGCACAAAGAAGTAATCGGCGCGTACTCCCATTGCAAATGGAACCAACGGATGTAGATTCGAAGCACCAGCATTGGTGAAAATGCCAGTTGCACCTAAAACGATCTGGAAACCAGAAGAAAGTTTGCTCCTCGTCAGAGCAGCGGTGATATCTTTAGCTTCGGCCTTAATCAAGCCTTTCGAAGCAAGGTGACCGGCCTTGAATGCGGCCCGAAGTCCAAGCCCACCGCTAACCACCAGAGCACCATCCATTCCAGCACTCACCGCGTCAGAACTAATCTGATTCAACTCCTGCCTCAATAGCCAACCGCTTACATCGCGGGCGCGTTTCATTTCAACCTGGTTCGGACCAAGCTGAACCATTACCCAATCATTCGGAGCATAATCAACGGTCTTACCCGAACATTCATAGATCGTCTCACCGTAAGCATTCAGATAGCCTAGAACAGGATGAATCTTTCTGAATTTGCACTCTGGAGTTATAGTAACTTTGGTTAGCTTTCCGGCTCCGTCACGCTCTTCTCGAACCGAAATATCAAGCCGCAGAAGGTCGAATTTTTTCCAATTGCCGGAGCTTGGCTCCTCATCCAAGCGGAACTCTTTCGTATCCAGGTTCAAAAACCCTTTGACCGGAATTTTGCCATAGCCGGGAATGTCTTCCGTCTTTTTGATTGCCTCGAGGTGGACCGGGCCAATCTCCTTGTGGAGCTTCGCGTACCAAGCTCGAATAGTGTCGAGCTTAGACTTGTTTCGTTCTGCACTGAGTTCGAGATCGTCGATCAGCAAGGGTCCGAAGGAAACTCTTTCGATCGTGCCGTCGCTGTCACGTTTAATCGTTAGCCCAGGGGGCGGATTATGCAAGAACTCAGATTTAAACCCCGGAATCTTTTTTTCCAACTTCGCGGCTACATCAATAAGACCAGATAAGGAATCGTAAGTCGAATTCGCCTGACTAAATGCATCAGACCAAGAGCGCTTATCCAGAGTCCCTCTGGCCCAGGTAAGAGGAAAGTGTCCTTCTTGCAGACCAGAAGTGAAGTCTTGTTGCAACCGTTCTTCCAATCGGTCAACCAACACGATTTCCAATTTTTTCCGATGCTCGATGGTCCAGGTTAAGACGCGAACAAGCTTTACATGGTGATCGAGTGTGGTGACATCAATCCCCAGATCGCCTCTGCCTTTCTGCACAGACTCTAGAAATGCAGCCGAACTCATTGGCGACGAGCCATCTTTTCCGCGTACTTTGAAATCCAAGCCGGCTGGCAATGCAAGCCCAAGGTTATTGTGAGCAGAAAAGATCTGTGGCAGAAGTGCTTTCTCAAAATGGTTGACCAGGGCTTTATAGGCACCTTTGGTAGTATCACCAAACATACCTGCATCCCTTTCCACGTTAAGTTTTTTCAGAAACTCAGTCCTTTGACCTTCGTCAGGGAAAAGGGTTTGAGCGTAACCGATGAGTTCTTCTTGCAACTGCACCAATCGAGAATCGACTTTGTCCGGTTTAGCCTGGCTCGCATCAACGATGAATAGTGGCTCGAGAATTGCTGTTATAGGCTTTGCCAGATCCACAAACTGTTTTATGCCCGGCGCGCTCAGCAATCGATTAGCCTCGTCATTGACTCGGTTAGAGCCAGCATCGTCGCTTCCGTTTTGTTCAATTAAAGCAGTCGACTCCACGGTAAAACCTCCCAGCGGCAATACCCAATCCCCCATTCAACAAACTGATCTAGATTAACGCACCATCAGCAGTGCTATTTTCCCCACGGAACGGATCCCACGGCGATGGTACCGGCTGTGCCACCAGGAGTAATTACTCGATGAAGTACAATCGCCCACGCTCCGAGTCCGGCTCGATTCTTGATGTCTCGTTCTATTGCTTTTGCTTTACCCTGCCTTGCCAACTCTTCCCAAGCTTTACTGCGTACATCCGCTTTTTCCGAAGTAAGTCGCTCAGCGATCTCCTGCGCTTTCTCAACTCCACTCTCGTGGAGAGCCACCGCAATTTTGCCGCTCGTGCGCAGCTCCGCAAGCTGCCTGGCATGCTCTACCGCCGATTGTTTCGATGCATTTTCTACCGCAATTGACTCGGCACTGTTCGGCTTAAACTCTCCGAGGCCCTGCACTTTCGCATCGAACGGATTGGAAACTCTGGCCAGTCTCTCTGTCATCGACTCGGATCCGAGCGATATTCGAACGCCCTCAGCGGTGCTTCCTTTCTTAACCCAGACGATTTTGTCGTTAATCCTTCTTACTTCAAGATTTTTATTCAGGTAGTCTTCAATTTTTGCGAACTGTTCGGGTGCTACTTCTGCATTCCCATTACTCAGTGAACAGGCTTTTCCAGCGGACTTTAGAATATCGCGAAATTCTCCGCGAACGCCGGGCGGAAGCACCTTAAATTCCTCAATCTTGCTGAGTTTGTCTATGTTATCTCTTGCAACCCGGTCTGCAGTGAATCTATCGAATCCGTCGATATTCGGTTTCACGGAGACATTACCGCGACTATCCAGCACGAGGGCAGAACCAGGCTCAATGAGCGAATTTCTCTGTCCAACAGCGTACTGGAGGAGTCCCGGCTTTTCAGAAAGCACCTGTTTGTTCATGGCCTTCTGGATGTTACGCATCGTATTCACGACATGCAACTCAACTTCGACTTGTTGATTGCGAACCAAGCGCTCCCTTGCACTGTCGGTATCCCGAATCTCTTCCTTCAAATTCTTGATGTTTTCATCGGCATCTTGAATGGCTTTATCTAGATCTGAAGCGTCCGCAGTTCCCGAGGTCCAGTGACGGTCCCAAGTTTCCTCGCAAGTAATTTGCCGAGCATCCTTAAGGTCTTTTAGTTCCTCAGGAGTTAAGCTCTTCAAGCTATTCCATTTCTCATTGCACTTTATCTCGTCGCTTTCTGCTCGAACGAAAGCGGCGCGAGTTGGTCGCTCTATACCTGTAGGTCTCAAGGTACTGCGATCGTTTACAGCGATGGTGTTTGTCCGATTTCCGAAGGCGTTACTGAGTGCGGAATCAAAGTTGCGCTGCTCGGTCAGAGCGTGCCGAATGGCTCTAGCACAGCCGTCCGGATCAATTTTGGACTTATCGAGTCTGTCCAAAAGCGGTTTCAATCTGGCGCCGGCTTCCAAGACCTCTACAGGGGTCAGATGCCTACCATGTGTGCTTTTAGCAGAAGCTATAATCAGCTTTCCATCTTTTACGGTTAACTGGATGTCCGTTAACTCAATCTTGTTACCGGAAAGCTGAATGGAATTTCGCCCAAGCTCACCGGTGAAGCGGATTTCAATTTGACCATTTTCGCCTATTTTGCCAGTCGCCGATGAGTCACTAAAGTACTCCGATTTTGCAGCCCTTATGGACGCGTCAACTACTAATGGACTGAACTCAACGGGTACGCCTTTTTCTCCATTCTGGTATCTTTCTTGTGCCACCCCAGCCGCATCCATTGCTCTCAGCGCCTCCGCACCGGAAAAACTGCGGCTTACCAGTTCATGCTCCTGAGCTCCTATGCGTATGCGATCTGAAGTGGAGACCGTTACATACTCAGAACCATATTTGGTACCATCAAGTGTGGTCTTTTTTCCATTGACACGCACGTCAACCTTTTTTCCAGGCTCAGTAAACAGACGCATACTCCCGTCAGAACAGGTCGTTATGTAAACAGCATTTGAAAGATTCATCTTGGCACCTGGTTGAGGCAAGATGATGGCATCATTGCCCCAGGTGAGATAACTCGCGGTTTGACTCGGCGCAAGGTGACCAAGAACTTCAATCGAGTTGAGCTGGATGGGCTCGGGTTGCGTTGCTACGTTGGTTGGTTTGTCCGACATAATATCTGCACCTCAGAAAACTTCCCCCGCAAACGTGCGAGCGAAAAGTGAAAAGCGATTTTATAAACTCTGAACTCGCAATGACAATGAGTTGCGAGAGTCGGATTATAGGGTGCAGTTGTTACAAGTGTGCAAAAGATAAAAAGGAAGTTCCGCAGCTCGATACTCGCCCAAGGACGCAAGCGCTGTCGGCTTGCCAGGAAGTGGTACTAAAGATACATCGATAATTTAGTTAATGATTCGGACTCGTCATTTTATTGCTACTATCGCTATCATCGTGATGCTAAACAAACTGAATTCGCCAAATTGCAAAATCATCGGCTAAAGGTAAAACGAATTTGGTCGATTAAAATGCTGACTCATAATAAAGAACGCCCGGCGAATGCCATGGTCTACACGTTCACATTATTATGATATGCCTACTCGTACCGGCAAACACTCGAAAGAAAGGACTCGAATCAGTATCGAGCGCGATGAGGAGCGGAGACTGGCTGTATTGTCTGAGCTTTCGACCGCTTCTTAGGTGGCGGAGCTGATTGCGCTGAGGGCGGGACTTGAGGCATCAAGACGCTTTCCTTAACGGTCTCCCGCTGCTGCACTGGTGTCTGCCGGTCACGATCCATTGCTGGCATCTTGGAGGTGATGGCTGCCTTTACCTTGGACAGCGCGCTCACATTCGTCTTGGTTCTCGACGACTCGTCACCAGTTGATTGGTCGCTTGCAGTTTTTGCACCAAGAGCACTGGCCAAAGATTCTGGTGCAGCTAGTCCTGGTGAGATATTAGAATTGGTGACTTTAGCTCCTAAGCGGCTCGCGAGTGGATTCCGCTGAGCCACAGCCTGAGCGTGGTTGTTAGCCGAGAGCCTATCGAGTTGCTGTGTTGTCTTCGAGACATAAGGGCGTTGAGGACCTGTTGCGCTCGCGACGGAGACAGGATATTCGACGGTGCCTACTCCCTCTGTAAGAGCTTGATTTACATTTTGTCCAATCACATCCGAAACAGCAAAATCACCCTCACCGGTGCCATACTCTGCGCGATCTCGCTCGCCACCGAAATTGGTGCCTGGTGGTCGCAGTATTAGTGGGGTCTGACGCAGGTCGAGAGAAGGCATTCGAGTGGTTGTCTTCATCGACGCAGGCTTCGGCATATCCGTACCGGTATTTATCAGATCGCCTCTAGTGACTTTCTGCAACGGTTCCGGAGGAGACCCGGCAATCTCATCGATAAGAGCCTGGAAGTATGTATCTGGATCTTGAGATTGCACCACTGGCGGTGAAACATCGACTGGAGTGGCGATATTTCCGGATGTTTCCAACATCGTCACGCTCATGCCTCTAAGCGCCTCGACAATCCCTTCTCTTGTTTCCGCGAACTCGATGGTGTCAATTTCCGCTTCTTCAGAAGGTTCTACAATGCTCCCCAGCAGTCCGGTTATGTAGTTTTGGCTGGTCCAGGGCGGTGCCACAGGAGGCACCATTTCCGCGGTCTTCTCCCCCTTCGGAGCTGTCGGGTCTTCAAACGAAGCCTGTAGCACTGCGGGTGGAGCTATCTCCAGAGTGCGCTCCGCCTGCCGAGAATATGTTGCCGCATAGGCCTGCTGCAAAGGCGGCGCGAGCGCATGGAGCTGCGCCGAGGAGCTTGGATCGGTTTTATGCGGACGACTAATTGCAGTTATGACTGGCGAAGCAACTGGCAAGGACGGATCAGGCACCACGTCGGAGGATGGGAGAGCTGACAGTTTGAGAGTCTCGAAGGCACGATTAGAATCCAAGTCGGTCAATTCAGACCCCACCTGATGCCATGGTGAAGGCAGTACCGATGGTGGCTCCAATTGTCGAGGAATCTGAAAATCGAAGGTATTAGCCAATACTACAGAAAGCGAGGTCGGCCGCGCCGTCGGAGGCAGCGGTCGCGGAGACGACAATTCATTGGGCTCAATTGCGGAGTCTGATTCGTCGAACCAAAGTTCGGTCGGGTGCCACAAAGGCTGTTCAGGTGCGGCCGCTGATGGTTGATGCGACGCTACTAACTCTTCGCTCGGAACAGTCGCTTCCAGCGACGTTAACTCGGATTGGTGCCAGAGTGCCTGGTTCGGCACATGCTCGAGCGCCGGCGACATTTGGAAGGACTCGAACGGAACAACCGCATTTACCGAAGTAAATTCGGTCTGATGCCAGAGTGCCTGGTTCGGCACATGATCGAGCGCGGCCGGTGACTTTTCGAAGGTCTCGATCGGAAAGTTCGCATTCACCGAGGTAAACTCAGTCTGATGCCAAAGCGGCTGGGCAGGCGCATGCTCTAAGGGTCGAGCCGCAGATAGTTCAACCGTCGTATCGGCCGGGAGTGCATTCGCGGATTCTGTATCAGTTTGATACCACAACGGCGCATCAGCCACAGGCTCACCTGGTCGAGGCGCAGCCGATTCAAAGGCCCTGTTGACGGGAAACGTATTTGCGGATTCCGTATCAATTTTATGCCACATCGGAGTATCAGGCACATGCTCCAACGGTCGAGGCGCGGCCATCTCGAATGTCTCTTTCCTCACGACTTCGTTGGCAGATCTGAATTCCGCCTGGTGCCACATCGGTGAATCGATCACGGACTCTGAGAGTTGGTGCGCGGCAAAGAAAGTCTCGAGTGGAACAACTGCATTCATGGAGGTAAACTCAGTTTCGTGCCACAGTGGTCGGACGGGCGAAGGCGCAATTGATACCGGCGGCGGTATCTCAACCCAATCGTCTTCAACATCAGGACCGGTCGCGCTGGAGATAACTTGGTCCCACGATAACGGCACCTCAGGCGCGTGCGCCAACGGCGGTGGAGAGCTGAACTCGAACGGCAGATGCTGTGCAGACGCATTCGGAGCCTTGATGCCAGCCTGGTTCCACGGCAGCGGCTGGTCGGACATCCGGTCCTCATGCCTAGGTACGTGGACCTCAATTGAATCTCCTGTGAGCGCGGCGAAGACCTGCGGCTCCGGCGCGGCAACAACCGCTCCCGACAACGGAGTGTCGAAGTCGATAGAGTTAGTCCAATCTGAGTCAGCGTCGAACTCTTCAGGTCGACGAACAAGCGACCAGTCCGGCTGCAATCTCGATAGTAACTGCGGGTCAGGCGCTGAAAAAAACGACGGTTCTAAGGGAGACTCGAAATCGATTAAAGAAGTCCAGTCCGAATTTGCCTTTTTCTGCTCAACACGCTGAACGAGCGGCCACTCAGGCTGCAGAGCAGGTAATTTAAGTGTCTCGATGCCACGGCCCGGATTGACATTGTATGACTCTGAGCCGACCTGATGCCACTGGGGCGGCGCAGCGGCATCGTCCTGACCATGCAATTGGTTGATGCCTTGAGATATCGCAATAGTCGGGTGTTCTGTCTTCACGAGTTCATCAGTAAGACACCACTCAGATGTCGAAATCGACACGTCTACTGAATCGGCGTATACGACGAACAGCGAGTCGAGAAGCGGATCTGAACCACTTATCGTCGTAGTCTTCACCGGTGCGGCTTTCATCAGAGGTTGCACAGTCGTAGATTCAGCGCTCACGCCATGACCGAGACAACGATTTACTTGCCCTGTACCGAGCTTCGAAGGCAACATATCATCAAGGTTAAGCCGCAATGCCGGGAAGCGAGAACAATCCTCCTGATTTCGTGGTTTGTCTTTCGAAGCTTTCGAAATCTGATTCTTGCCTACCCGCTCCAGTTTTCTTTTGAAAACAGAATGAGCTGCAGTCGAGTCGCCGTAACTTATCCGGTAAATTTCCTGTGCACGCCTGTACAACGGCTCTGCTTCGAATGTCATGCCGACTTCAGCGAGAAGATCCGCTAGCCGCAGGAGACAACTGGCGACCGAAAGTCCACAATCTCCATGAATTGTCTCGAGGACATGAAGCAAGCGCTCCAGCATTTCAGCGGCTTTGTCGATGCGACCGAGCTTATGATAAATGGTTGCGAGCTCTTGCAGGGTGGTGCTGATCTCGATAGAGCACCGACCATGCGCGCCTTCCTGAATCTCGAGCATCGTAATCATCAGGGATTCGGCAGCTTGCAGTCGGTCCTGTCGCAGATAACTTTCGGCGAGTCGACTCAGGGTGAATGCGCAGACGAGTGATTTTCTTCCGACGATATCTTCTTGCCGAGCCAGAAGCAGCTTGTAGAGCGCCTGAGCATTGAGCGGTTCACCACACTTCTCATAAATCTCGGCCAACTGGTCGACAGTGCGGATCAAAAGCCAATCGTCGCAGGGCAGGTTATCTATGCGATGCTTCAGTAACCGAGAGACAAGCGGCTCTGCTTGTTGATAGCGCTCATGTGCAAAGTAAAATCCAGCCAAATCTTCGATTGCCCGGAAAACCACGGAATCGGTTTCGGAGAATGTACGTTCTGCCACCACGAGCGCTTGCTTATAAAGCCGCTCAGCGTCTTCGATTCGCCCTTGCTGCAGATACTGGAGCGCCAGTCGCGTGTACTGAACGTTCTCAGGTGTTTCGAAGATTGGGCGATTGTATGGTGTTTCCCATACCGTTATCGGACCCGGTGGTTTTGCAGCAGGCGCTTTGCGACGCTTTTCATTGGACAATTTTCGTCCATGAACAGAGCGAATCTTCGGCGGCTGCAATCGTGTCGCGCCGGCATCAATATCACTAGTCACCAAATGCGCCACCGTGTCGGCGAGCGGAATCTGTGACTTTTTGTCATTGATCGGCGGAGAATAAACCATTTACGACAAAGCGGGCCCAGGATTAGGGGGACGGTTCGGCAGCTGCAAAAGTCTATGAAGATGGTATTACATCAGCGTTCTGGCGCAAGTGGGAATATTCACACGTACTGACGAGAATGAGGCCAGCAGTGGCTTATCAGGATCTAATCCACGCGTAATAAAACAAAATAACAAGGTATTAAGTTCGAAGTCCTACAATATCAAAGTTTTTTCTTCGAAGATCCGCTCTGCGACACGTCTTCGATTACATTGATCTTGGTGCCATTTGTTTCATCCTGGGCGATATTGAATTTCCTTGTCCAATGAGGTGGCGTCAGCAATCCAAACTCTAACTTCCGCTCCCAGTGCTCATCTTTAGCAGGTCCGCCTTGAATTTCATAGTACGAGTAGCAACCACCTCTGGTAAGTATCGGCCCTTTACTGGTATTACATATGATGTATATCTTTCCAGCTCTTCCTATACCCATAGTTGCTCCCGTGCGGGTTGCGGGAACACCGTCTTTCGCCGAGCCTGTCAAGGTTTCCGTGGACTTGCCTGGAATGACTGATTGGCGTGTTGCGCCTGATTTTGTTTTCGACTGAAGCGTAGCCTCTGCATGGCTCGAGTTAGCATCTCTTGGAGCATCCGTAACTCCCGACGTAGACCCAGCGTTGCAGACTTCTTGAACCTTGCCCACTTCGCTGGATTGCGAGGAGGATAAGATCATTGAAGTATCCAAATAGATATATGCTGACATCGGACAATCAACCGGAGCCAGTACCTTATCTATATTAGCGAGCAGGCTAAAGTCGTTCATCGACAACGGCTCGTTCTTCACTTCGAGCTCTGCGATTGATTGTAATCGCTTGAATAGGCGCAAGAAATCTTGAGACCTGCCTTTGTATCGCTCCGGCAGGCAGCCAAGTTGCTCCATCTGATAAACAAAGCTCTGGCAATCCTCTTGCAGCAGCATGTACACGTCAAGCCGCGGATCCAGATAGTGAAATCGGGCAGGCCTAACATTGGTGGCCGCAGCTCTGGTCCGTGCAGTATCACTGGCGGTAGCGGGGGCAGCTGAAATGGAACCGCCCGAATCAGCGTTCTTATAATCCACAGTTGCACCGGCTGCACCCTGCACGGTCTTCGAAGAAGAAGAAGAAGAAGAAGAAGAAGAAGAAGTCGGCGATGAGGTTACAGCTGCATTACTGGCTGCAACCGAGGCAGCCGCAGCACTTGCGGCAGAGCCTGCAGCTTGAGCCAGTGTAGGATCGGTCTCCTTCGGAATCATAGATAGAGCCGAGTAACTATCGATCCAGGCGGCAAGCGTGGTTTCCAACTCCTTGGTCAGCCACAGTTCAGAACGCAAACCAATCTGCACGGAATCAGGATATGGACGACAAAGGCGCGAAAGTATTGCCCAATGCCGGTCGGCCTGCGCATCTTGTGGAGCGACTACCTTTACGAGTCTTTCCAGCCTCGGCACAGTTTGAGCCAGACCAGTATCAAGTGTATCGAGTTGCTCATGCAGGACATTGGTCGCTTGCTGTGCTCCATGAGCATGTAGGGACAGAAGACCAAGAGGCACCCGCGGCGGACCTTCGGCCGGCTCTTTGTAATCATGCGCAGACTCTCGCAACCAAACCAGCTCAGGAGGATCAGCCAGCGGAAACATGCGAAAGACGACGTCATCTCCGGCAGTACCACCGCCAGACCCCATCTCGAACACTGATTTTGCATTCAACTCGACCGGGCGCTGGTTGCGCACCGAGAGCAGAAGCTTGGTTCGTAAGAAAGGCTGCGATAGCGCACTGAGCAAACGATCTAGATCACTCTCAGAGGTTTTCAAAACAGATTGAAGCTCAATTGGTAAGATCGTCTTCCTTTTTGCATTACTATCAAAACCGCTCAAAGCCACGACAGTAGCGATTCTGTTCCATCGATTTACAGCCGGCTCTTTTCCCGTGTTCGCCAAAATCAAGCTGCGGTACAGCAAAACAGCCTTTCTGAAGCTGTTACCACCACCATCCATGGTGTTACTGCCTGTATTGCTGAGCGCAAACTGCATGCGCGAAAGCCATTGATACGCACGATAAAAACGTCTCGTCCTCTCGCGCTGTGACATCCATCCCCATGGCTTGAAAGTAGAGAAATCCTCTTCCCGACTGAAGATCTGCGACCGACCCTTTTGTCCTTTCATGATCAGGTCATAGTCCTGTGCCACCAGCTCTGATGCACCACCAATATCTGGAAGTGCACCAGACGGATCGAGCAGCTTCAACGCTACGCACAAATAAGCTAGATTTCTCTGGATATCATCTTTAATTTCGTCGTCGTCGGTCCTTCGATAGTCGGCGATGGAGCTAACCAGCATCGCTTTGAGTAGGACCTTTAGATCGACAGCCAGGCGGGTTTCTACCGCCTCCGCCAGCACTCCATTCGTAAACCCGAAGTAGGGGTGGACGATACTATCGACGGTGATAAAGTTAGGCTTGCCTTCCAGCCTGTTTTCAGTGTAGACATCCGACATTTTTTTGTACGGTGTCCCACTGACGACGACGAAGTAGTTCATCGCCAGTTGATCAAGCCCTTTGTCAGGTAATCCGGGGATTTTTACCGGACCGAGATCGATCGGCTGGGCGTTAGTGACTCTCAGATCGGAGCGCCTGAACAGATCCTCAAGCGTCTGCTTTTCCTTCGGCTTCAGCAGCCGGTTGGTATCCGCATTCTTGAGTTTGAACGGCGCCAATGTCGGCAGAAGCTCCGATTCACTCAATTGGGCCGCGACTGGAGCAGAAGATGCCATGCAGCTTCCCGCAAGAACCAGAGCTAACAGTCGCGACCGCGATCTCATTACGACAACGACATCGACATGGATTCCAACGACACGAAACGTGCAGTGTGTATCCCGGATTGATCCATGAGTATTTTGACCACTTCTGGACCGAGTGGTTCATCCATCGTCAAAACCATAACTGCGTCCTTTCGAATGCCGACTCTGCCAACGCTCATCGTGCTTATGTTGATGTCCTGCTCACCAAGCACGGTGGCGACTTTGGCGATCATTCCGGGTTGATCCTTATGCATCGTGAACAGCATGTATTTGGCTGGCGTCAAGTTGATCGGATGCTCGTTGATCTTAGTGATAATCGGGTCATGCTGAGCAAGGATGGTTCCCGAGATTGACGTCGTGCCACTATCCGTGGAGACAAGTATCGACAGACCTTCCTGATACTCGTTGGACTCGGGAAGCCGACTCTCTCGGACCTGTACACCGTGGTTACGCGCTACGATTTGAGCATTGACGAAGGTCACCGCTTCGATTTTACCCATGAACATTCCCTTCAGGGCAGCCACTACCAGTGGTTCTGTCGCCTTGTTGGCGAGACCACCGTAAGCAATCAATTCAAACTCTCTGACATTTTCTTTCGCGAGTTCACCAGCAATGGCGCCCATGGCTTCAGCCAACGCCAGATATTTACCGAGGCTCTTCAAGATATCAGGACGCATGAATGGCAGATTGACCGGACTGCGAGCCATACCCTCCGTCAGATAGTCGCGAATCTGCTCAGCCAGATCGATTGCCACGTTGAACTGTGCTTCGACAGTCGACGCGCCAAGGTGCGGAGTGAGCACGACTTTGCTGCCGAGCTCCAGCAGCGCTGAGTCCTTTGGAGGCTCATCGTCGAAGACATCGAGCGCCGCTCCGGCTACTCGACCATCCTTAATCGCACGCGCAAGCGCAGCCTCATCAATGATGCCGCCGCGAGAGGCATTGACTATTCGCACTCCAGGCTTGATTCGCGAGAGTACGGTGCCGTTGATCAAATTAGTGGTCTGAGCATTCTTCGGCGTATGAATGGTGATGAAGTCGGCCCTCATCCAGATCTCTTCGAGCGGAACCGACACCAGATTTAGCTGTTTGGCACGCTCTTCGCTGATAAAGGGATCGTAGACAAGAACCTTCATACCGAGTGCCAGTGCAGCTGCCGCTACTCGACCGCCAATTTTACCCAGGCCGATTACGCCGAGAACTTTATTGAAAAGTTCGACGCCCATAAACTGACTGCGCTCCCACTGCCCAGCCTTCATTGAGGCATCCGCCGCAGGTACGTTGCGTGCGAGGGAGAACATCAATGCCAGTGTATGTTCGGCCGCGCTCGCTGTGTTGCCTTCCGGAGAGTTGACTACGAGCACGCCCTGCTCCGTCGCCGATTTAACATCGATATTGTCTACGCCGACTCCGGCGCGACCAATGACTTTGAGCTTGGTGCCGCGCTCGATTACGTCACTCGTGACATTGGTTCGACTCCTCACCAGCAAAGCATCGTACTCGCCGATCGTCTCCAGCAGCTTCTCTGCGGTGATCTTCGGATCGTAGGTTACATCGAGTCGCTCAGCCAGTATCTCCAGACCGCGGTCGCTGATCTGGTCTGCAACCAGCACTCGCTTCGTCGTGACCTCGATGTCGGTCGACTTGGTAGCTTGCGTTTCTGCTTTGGCCATGGACTTCCCCTCTTGTGATGCATTCATGCAGAGCTAATGGTAGAAGCTAGCCGCAGACGATCTAGAGATCAGGATGACTCCTGTGGAGTCAGGATAATCTTATGGCGTTGCTGTCTATCGGATTGCTCATCCGAAAACGGTACAGGCAATGGCTTCACCTGCAGCCATAATTTTAACTGATCGCAGCGATTCGGCGACAGCATATGTCCGGATTGTCCTAATGGTTGAGTTTCGTAAAACTTATCAGAGTCCGACATATCGATGAGAAGACGCTCCGTTGGACCAAGCGTACACTCGAATTTACCAGGGTCGCCAGAGCTGTCCACATTCAACGAATTGATTGTGTCCTGGTCGCCGCCAACACCTTCAGGACCGACCTCAACAAAGCGCGCCAGGGCATTCTCGAGGTTGGGAGCGGCATCGAAGAGCATGTGACGGAACGTTACTTTGTGAAAGTTCTCCCAAGACATTTTCGACATATCAGGCTCTTGTCCCGCATCCTTCAAACGCAAGTCCCTGAGAGCCTGAGAGAAGGATGTAACGACGAATGTATCGAACTTCCTCTCTTCCGGCGGCAACCAATCGTTACTCTTGCCGGACAGACAGTGCTCGACTTGCACGGTCCAACGAGGCCAGCGTTTCAGATATTCATTAGTCAACGGAATACCCATCTTCGCCATCAACACCCGTCGACCAACCGTCCTAACCATCGATTCGTAGATCGCAGCCGACGCACTCTGTTTTCTCAAAAATCCGTCCCATTGATCTAAGACCTGGAGCGCGGACAATTGATATTGATCGTTAACTTCCTGCTTATTGATGTGCTTTTGCAACGTCTCTTTCATGAGCGCTGCCAGAGGCGCATACTCGTCACCCTGCAGATCCGCCATATCCGGCAAACCAGGCCGCCTGTTGGATTGTTTGTAGGAGGTCAACAGAGAGTTGAGGCGTTGCACCGGATATGGTGTCACAGGAGTTTCGTAGCCAGGCAGGTTGGTGTAATTCGCGACGACAAAACCTTCTTTAGGGTTGAAGTTGCTAGGCATGCCGGCAAAATCCATACGACCGGTCCAATCGTAGCTGCCAGTCCAACCAGGTAAGAGCAAGCTCGCCTTGAGCTTCTTCGTGAGTTCGGATTCTTTACGTTCTGGAACGTTGCCCGCGAGCTGCAGGCCGCCATTTCCCTTCTTGTCGGCATAGAGGAATGTTTGTGGAGAGCCTTTGTAACCTTTCAGAACATCTCGGAATTGCTGCCAGTCATTAGCCCGATTGAGTCGATAAAACGTCTCCAGTTGAGGCGTCGCTATGTCATTACCGCTCCAGGCAAGCACCACGGCATTGGTCGAGCCTTCGCTATTGATCAACACTGGACCGTGCCGGGTCACCATGACCTTGTGCTGCAGCATGTTGGTATTGAAAGTGGCTTTACACGGAATTTCTTCGAGCACTTCGCGAGCAGCGGCCCAACCATCAGGCGTTTTATATTTGTTAGGAAATTGCGGGGAGAACTGTTCAATAAAAAGATCTTGCGTGTCCGCATTGTATGCAGTCGCCCCCCAGGCAATGTTGGCATTTCGTCCATACATGATGCCAGGCACTCCAGGCATCGTAATGCCTGCCACCTTGAAGTCCGCGGTGGACAGGGTACACGCGTACCAAATATTAGGCTCGACAAGCTGAGAGTGACGATCGAGCGCTAGAAGACTGCCACCAGTATCGGTACCACTGCCGGTGACGACCCAACCGTTGCTGCCAAAGCCTGGTTTGGTTTGAACATTCTTCCGCACCAGTGCAGGCAACTCCGGCATGATGATTGAAGAACCCAGGTTAGGTCCATTGATTCCGACTGTTTTGGCCGGCGGAGAAGGAAAGCTCTCTTCGAACAATCGAGAAGCGACTTCCGCCCCCGCCTTGTCAAGGACTCGTTGCCTGAGATCGTCGAGACTCCAGGACTCCTCCTGGATATACTGCTGATACTTCATCACGACCAGTGAATCTTCCGGGGTCCAGTTGCGCGGAAAGTAGCCCAGAATCAAGAATTCAATCGGACGGCGCCCTCCCAGGTCGGAGATTCCTTCATTAACCCCCTGACAGTAGGCTTCGAGTGCCTTCTTCGCATCGGCGGAAAGCAACTTGAGCTCCTCTTTCGCCACACGAGTGAATCCAATCTGGCGCATGAGGCCATCTTGGGACAGCGAGTCCTTACCGAATACTTCGGAAAGTTCGCCACGCGCCAACCGCCGCATCATATCCATCTGGAAGAGTCGTTGCGAAGCGGTCCAGTAGCCCTGCGCTCGATACAGATCGGGTTGTGACGACGCTGTAATGAACGGCACGCCGAGATCGTCAGATACTATCGACGCTTCTTTCTGCAGCGTATGTACAACAGCAATACCATCGACTCTGGGCAAGCTGGCTTGAGCTAACCACCACGCTCCAATCGGAACGCTCAATAGTGTCAGAGCCAGTATTGACAAGACTATTTTGAACACTCAGGGGACCTCGGCAAGCGCCTGTTATCGACCCAATTATAGACGGCTTAAAGAGCCTATTCACTCAGCAAGAAATTGTTTATAAAACTGATCAACTCATTCTTAGAATTCACCAGCTTTTCAGTTTGTGCCTCGATCTCTTTGACTTTCCCGTTGCGGCACGCCTGTTCCAAACGAACAGCAGTTTCACTCATTTCATTGGCGGATAATACCGATACCAACCCCTTGAGTTGGTGCGCCAATTTCGCCACAGTATCGGTATCACCCCGCTTGACTTCGAGCGCGATTGCCGGTACCAATTCTTGCAACTCTTCGGCGAAACTAGCAAGAATCTCATGTAGACTACCGTCTCCATAGTGCCTTGTTACCAATCGGATATCTATTGGTGTATCGACATCCTCTGACTCATCAAGATCACCGTGAGCGTCGTTCTTGAGGTCCGGGTTAGTGCCTTTCGTCTTCCCATCCTTCGGTTTTCGAGGTGGAGCACCGGCAATCTGCAATGCCGGAGGCGTGACATCCTGCAGCCACTTTTCGAGCATGCGCTCGAGCTGATCCATCGTCACCGGTTTGCTCAGATAGTCGTCCATTCCGGCGGCTATACATTGCTCTCGGTCCCCAGACATGGCATAGGCGGTCATGGCAACAATCGGCACGTGCCCACCTTTCAGCGATTCGCGTTTTCTTATCTCCAGAGTCGCCTCGAAGCCGTCCATCACTGGCATCTGGCAATCCATCAATAACAGAGAGTATTCGTTGGCAAATGCCATTTCGACCGCTTCGGCGCCATTGGCAGCCACATCTGCAACGAGGCCGAACTTGTCCAGCTGTTTGACCGTCAGATTACGCATAAGCGAATTATCTTCCACGACAAGGATTCGCAAGGGCTCAGAGACCTTTCGGCGAGCCAGCGAGCGCTGCACAACAACCTCCTGAGAATCAGTCGGAAAGCCGGAATCTTTTCGCTTCCACAAAGCAGCTGACAATAGATCCACTCTGCGAATCGGTTTGAACAGACAGAGGTCCGCGCCTCGCTCGTAAGCAAGCTCAGCTAAGTCACGCTGGTGACCATCGACCATAAAAATCACGTTGATGCTTTTAAATCGGGAGTCGCGACGCACGGCATCGATGAGGCTCAAGGGATCCACCTCGAGCTGCCCTGCGTCTATCAGCACGGCCCGAACAGTAAGTCCTTCTCCGGAAGTCTTGTCCAGACCGTAGAGCATGCCACCAATGCTGGTGGCAGTTCGCACCTGCAGCTTTTCGGCTTCGAGATACGACGTCACGAGAGCTTTCGTGCTAGCAGAGCCTCCAACGAGATAAATCGCGAAGTCAGTCCTCACTGGCAGTTCGCATGACTTGATCTCGATCACGCCGTGAGCGGGGGGCAACCGCAGGGTGAACCAGAACGATGAGCCCTGCCCCTGCGTACTGACGAGCCCTATCTCACCTTCCATGAGATCAGCCAACCGTTTGCAGATCGACAAGCCTAGCCCGGTGCCGCCATACTTTCGCGTGGTCGATCCATCGGCCTGGACAAATGGAGTGAAGAGCCGTTGTCGCACCGAGACAGGAATTCCGACGCCCGTGTCGCTGACTTCGAATCTAGCATATTCCAGCGCTCCTACGCCATCATGCCACAAGGTGGAGCCATCTCGATTAGACGCGATCACACGTACGACGATCTCACCTTCATCAGTGAATTTCACGGCATTGCTGACGAGGTTGATAAGAATCTGCCTGATGCGAACAGGATCCCCTGTGACCAACCGCGGCAACGCCGGGTCGATATGCGTAACCAGCGAAAGCTTCTTGGCCGCCACCTCTTTGAGAAACAGCTCTACACTACTTTCAACGATCGTAAAAAGTTCGAAGTCGATCATCTCGAGTTCAATCTTGTCCGCTTCGATTTTAGAGAAGTCGAGAATATCGTTGATAATGGTAAGAAGGGCGCGGGCCGAGTCTCGAGTCGTGGTGGCATAATCAGTCTGCTCGGCATTAAGGCTCGTCTCCAATAGGAGATCGCACATACCGATCACGGCGCTCAACGGGGTCCTCAACTCGTGCGAAATGTTGGCGACGAACTCGGATTTGAGCTTCGAGGCGTCAAGCGCTTTCTCGTAGGCTAGCTCGAGCTTCTGCGCCATGCTCTCGAGCTCTTGATTGACGATGGTTAAGCTTCGGAATCGCTCTTCCAAATCGAAATTGAGCTTTTTGATCTCCTCCTGCGCACCCTTGAGATCGGAAACGTCCATGAACAGTCCGTTAAATAGAATATCACCGTTATGGAGACGCTCGGGGCTAGAGGAAGCGCGCATATAGCGCAGTCCATCAGGCGTTGCAAACCGACCTTCGAAGCGAAAAACAGACATGGTGTCACACGATGTCTTGATGGCTGCGTACATCAAATCGAGATCGTCGGGATGGACAGTGCCGAATGCGAGCGAGCTATCAGCCTGAATCTCGTGAGGCTCGTAGCCGAGAAGATCCTTGCAACCCTCACTGACGTATGGGAAGCTCATTTTACCATTGGTCTCTACCAGGAATTGATAGATCATTCCAGGCACGTGCTTGCCTATCTGCGTAAAACGCGCGTTGATCTCGATGATCTCTTGCTCGGCATTTTTACGATCAGTTATGTCATACGCGACGGCATAAATACTGTCACCAAATACAGTGGCACTCCAACGCAACCATCGCGCTTGTCCGTCCTTGGCCACATAGCGATTTTCAAAGTCTCGTACATAACCGTGCTCGCTAAGCTGCGAGGCAATCCCTGCCGTTCTTTCCCTGTCATCCTCGTGTACGAACTCTAAATATGGTCTCGAGCAAAGCTCCTCGAGCGAATAACCAAGCCGCTCACTCCATACCGGATTGAGACGAGTGAAATAGCCTTTCGTATCGGCAATACAAAGTAACTCTCGAGAAAGGGTAAAGAAGACATTGGCGCCCGCCAACTCCAAAGTGTGTTCTTCGACTTTCGATTCTAGTTCGACCTTGATTTTTAACAGTTCTTCCTCGGCGTGCTTGAGATCGCTTATGTCTGTCGAGAATACGATGATTCCTTCGACTTTGCCGTTCTTCACATACGGTACTTTATCTGTAGAAACCCAAATACGCTCGCCGTTTTTCCCCCTGAGCTCCTCTACAATTCGACGCTTGGACTTTCCACTTTTTATGACTTCGAGATCGTCTTGATAATACTTGGCCGCATCTCGAGGGTAGATCTCCTCAGTGCGCCGCCCGACAATTTGGTCGACGGGCAATCCGGTCGCTTCTGCCGCGTGGCAGTTGCATGCCATTATCCGATTGTGCCTGTCTTTGTACCAGACCATTGCCGGCACTGCATCGAGCAAGATTCGATATTCGCTGTCCGCGAACGACTGCTCGTCACTGGAGCCTGTCACCGTCAATAGTCTGGACAAAATTCCTGACAATTTATTGAGCGCCTCGATCTTGAACGGCTCTACTGTTCTCGGATGTTTGTGAAAAAACTCAAACACATACGAAGGCAAATTGGCAGACTGACTCACCGGCAAAAGCACCGCCGACTCAACCTGACCACTTTTCATCGCATCCCACCTTGGCAAGTCGGTGCGATCGAGAAGATTGGCGACTGCAAAGACCTGCCCCGTCTGCATTGCCTCGCCGGGCAGACTCTTAAAAGTGTCGTAGCGAGCAGCAAGGCTGGCTTCGCGCAGTGCCGGCGCCTCGTCCTTGCCAAAACACACGCCAGGAAGACATTTGAGCGGCGGGCTCTCCGTCGGTTGATAAGCCCAAATCTGTCCGAAGTCGGCTATCAGAAAGGTACCAATTACATCAAGCCAGCGAGCCAAAACTTCGCCACGCTTATCTGATTGAGGTACATTGCAGAGAATTTCTTCAATCAATGACAGCTCAAGAGTCAGGCAATCATAGGCGCTCTCGAGATTCTTGATATCAGGCGTCATAAGACTCCCCGCTAGACATACTCGATGATAAATCATGGCACGCAACAACTGTTCTTTTCTTAAGAATCGGCCCTATCTCAAGAAATAGATGACAGATAGACTGGCTGGCATGAAACACCCGAAAGAGCTTTACTTCCTGCTGCTCAGCACCATACTAGTGCGCTTGCCGTGGATGTTCATGATCCCCATGCATGAAGCTCCTGATGAAAACACCCATGTTTATATCGTTACGTATCTTGCCAACAATCTTTCGCTTCCAACGCGTCATGACCTTCTGTCCGGTGGACAACTATCGGTGTATGCGCCGCTGCCACCATTTGGATACATCCCTCATATATTGAGCCTCTGGTCGATGCAAACAATCTTCGATCCGTCGATGGCACCCAGACTGGGCAGCCTCGTACTGGCACCTGCAACCACCTATTGCGCCTGGTGGTTGGGTCGCGAACTCTTCCCCCAGTCCCGACTGTCCGCGCTGGCGCTGCCTCTGCTCGTCACCTTTCATCCGCAGCTCGTTCTTGTGCATTGTTACACGAATAATGATGTTACATCATCCACGCTGTCTGCACTTTTACTGTGCCTGGCTACCGTTTTAGTCAAAAACGGTCTCAGTCTTCGGCTATCCATCCTGATTGGCGCTTTGTGCGGCTGGTTGGCACTAACTAAGTATTCCGGCTATGCAGTATTACCAGCGGTGGCTATTGGTTTTCTGGCGGCCTGGTTCGTCAACAATAACTCGGTCAAGCAACTGCTCTCATGCACACTAAGCGCGCTTTGTCTGGCAGCAGCTATTGCCGTACCCTGGTTCTGGCGCAACTATCAGATGTACGACGGAGACGCAACCGGCACGACAACAATGAGAACTCGCTGGGCTCATTTATACAACAAACCGCAAGCTTACTATGTCAGCCCGTTGAAAATCGCATTCGATCACCGCTGGTGGCGCATGATGTTTTTCAGCTACTGGGGAATGTTCGGCTATATGACTCGTCCCTTACCGAAGCCGCTGTATTGGACGTACCTGGGCTTTCTGATTGCAGCGGCCGCAGGCGCGTTACGACCAATTCCCACGATGATAAAATCAAACTTTGCCCTCGTCAAAGGGCTTTTCGCCGATCGAAAAAGCCTGACCGGTCATGCGATCTGGCTTATACAGGCAGTATGCCTCGTTACCAACCTGGCACTAATAATCTGGGCATCGATAGGCAACGTCGGAGGGCCGCAAGGCCGTTATCTCTTCACTTCGGAGATCCCGTTCATGGCCGCCATGGTACTTGGTTTGGAAAAACTAGGCCCAACCTGGGGTCCAAGGTTGATTAAGGCGCTCCTGATTTTCAACGTGTTCGTTTATATCTGGTCTTTCGCCATGCTTTACCCCGTGTACGGATTCAGATGGAAAATAGGTTGATTTCAAATGAAATCGAAGAGTTAATCGTGCTCTTTGAGGGAACAATTATCTGGCAACATTGAACAGGGGAAAACGCGATGTCCTGGCAAGACGATCTGAAAAAAATCGAGCAAGTCTTTCATCAGAAGCTCAGAACCGACGCGACCTTCGAATGGCTGTACACAAAAGTCATCGAGGACGCAAATAATTCGGAAGATTCGTTGGAAGAAATTGTCGACGGCATGATCACACTGGGAAGACATGTCGCTCTCCACGCGCAGTACCCGATTGCCGTGAAGCTTTTCGAAAAAACGTTGGAAATGGTCGAAAAGCGCATGGGAATTGAAACTCTTTATGCCGGAAAACTTTGCGATAGCATGTCTTACAGCTTGATGATGCAAGGACGATATAACGAAGCACTTTCGACAATGGAGCGTTGGGTATCAGCCACAGAAGGCAAGTGCGACAAGACCTCACCCGACTACCGCGAAATATTGACCCATTATTGCGAGGTTATTTATCGCGCTGGAAAAACCGATCAGGCCGCTCAACTGACGAAACAATTGATGAGCGCGACACCAGAGAAAGACCCGCTCGGCAAAGTACATCTGGAAAATCTCGCTCGATACGAGAAGCCGTATCAGAAGTCCTTCGATCCAGCAGACAATGCTCAACTTCTCAGAGAAGAAATGCTGCACGGCAGCCCCGCCTCACTCGAATCGCTGAGACAGGCGGTGCTCGAAGTGGTGGTAAAACAGGCTCTGGTCGGAGCGCCATGGAGGGAATTATGCAAAGGACCGATGGAGATCAACGGAATATCGGAGAGCGAGATTGAAGCTGAGGTAGTTCGAAGAAGGGCTCCTGCACAGAGCTAAGGCAATTTTGATATTGCAATAATACGCTCTGCAAAACACAAATTGATGTCGATATAGTTACACTGCAACTTCAATAACAACATCCTGGATCGCGGCGCCTACACCAGTGCCAGAGAGCTCCTGGGGATGATTCACAAGATCTACAGCGCAAGGTGAGCTATCCTTCATCGTATTTTTCCCACTTATAGCCGGCAGATCCGCAAGGGATTACATACAATGAGGAAACCCAATTTCAATTCAGGTCCTTGTCATATATGAGAGCACATACTTTTCGAGGAGCCCAGTTTCTGGCGATCGGACTTACTATCGGCGTCGCACTCACATTCGTGGTCATGCACACCGAAAATCGAACCCAGAAATCAACACATCCATCAGCTTCGAATACGCAGCCTCACATTGCTGCAGAGAAGAAGCTGATAGCAGAAAGGCCTCAATCGCCAGCTGCTGGGGCAGCCTCTGCACAAGAGAGCAAGCCTCTGGCGGAGCAACAACAGGCCGCGCCTGTACCCTCACGATGGTTGACTCCGGCGGATGTCATTGCAGAACAGCAAGCCGCGCAAAGGGCAGCAAATCCGACACCATCTGGGCCACCTCGCGCGCCAAAGTACCAATCTTCCAATACTACTTACTATGTGTACAATACTTCTCCTGAAGGCGTTCCGCTCGTGCCAAGCCAACAAGAGCTGACGACGACGGTCTCTGGATATGAGATTCCGGTCGGAAGCGGGCCGAAAGCAGTGGACTATCCGATGACCGAGCCCGGTCCGTGGACGATGGGCACTAATGGACTACTCCAGAATCCATGCGTCGATCCGCCATCCACGCGTGGGCGAGCGTACACGTACGCTGCTCGCTAAGATCGAATTACACACTACTAGTAGTATCAATTCTCTCGGACAATAGCCAGTTAGTCCGACACCGCCCGTAGTTCTGTGCGAATTGATGCAATTGCAAGCTAAACCGCTCTCATCGTCTTTCGTTGAGCGGCCGGACGGATAAGGAGCAGACGAGCTGCGCCTACAGCAGTCTTTATGGCGTTCTGCTCACCGGTAACAAAAGCCTCTTTCGATACGACTCTCTCGCTAGCAGTTCGATTGGCAACAACACCGCATACGGTACCTGCTCTCAAACCCATCGCAGCACACATGGTGAATAAGGTAGCGGCTTCCATTTCGAAATTCAGTACGTTGATTTGCTGCCACTCTTTCAAGCTTCCACGCAGATGCACAGGTACATGTCCGGAGAACGAATCGTAGCGCTCCTGTCCCTGGTAGAAAGTGTCGGTCGACGCGGTTATCCCGACGTGATGACGAACACTCAGACTGGTCGCAGACTCGACCAGGGCATTTGTGACAATTAGATCCGAGACCGCCGGAAATTCAATTGGCGCGAAGCTGCGACTTGCTCCATCCAGGCGGACAGCCGCATTGGATATAACTACGTCGGTCACATCGACAAACTCCTGAATCGCGCCGGTGCTTCCAACTCGAATGAATGTATCGACTCCGAGCTGCGCGAGCTCTTCCACGCAAACAGAAAGCGATGGACCGCCGCAACCAGTCGATGTGACGAGAACGCTCGCACCATCAAGCGATCCGAGGTACGAGCAGAATTCTCTCTGATGCGCGACCTCCGCAGACGAATCCAGATGTTGCGCGATAAGCGGAACGCGAAAAGGGTCGCCAGGCAAAAGAGCGATCTTGGCTCCGTCAATCTTATCCGTGCTTAAATTGAGGTGATGTGCAGTTTTCATTCCATTTTCACACAAGCTTCGGGGTCATACTTTGGTTTGGACTTCTCGACCACCATCGCGAAGTGGACCAGTCGTTCTTTCAAATCGGTATCGTGCCACCGCTCGAGGAACTCTCTTATTGGAATGAAAGTGTAATTGCCCAGAGTCGAGGGATCCATAAAAAAAATATTGTTTTCGTCGTAACCGATGGCAACGACGTAGTGGCCATCATCCCAGTCGTTTACATAATCCACTTTCTTCTCAGGCCATGCTTGTATCAAACAGATTACAGGTTTGCCCAGATCGATGAGCTTCTTCAAATCGTCCATCGAGATATCAGTAAAAACCTCGACGGAAAATCCTTTCTTCTGCGCGACCCGCATAATCTCCTGATACGCAGTACCATGCTTCGGACCAGACCTGAGCTCTTTGGCGAGCGCGTCTTCGCGCTGCTCGTCGCCATAATATGCCAAGACCGATTGCAATGCGGCCACTCCGCAAGTGTAGTCCGTCGCCTGACGCGACATCGGTACTTTAATAAGATTGCCAGGCAGTTTTATATTGGAGTTCGACATTGCGCTCGCCTCACGCTTCTCCTGCCCGGCGAGGGGGCTGCCAGCTGCCAATCCTGGCGAAGCCGCATTCAACATCGCCATCAACAGACCTGATAGAAGCACAAAAGAACTATTTTGCCGAATCGACATACTCCACCTCGTCACTGCGGACACCGGGATGCATCATCCTTTCGGAGGTAATATTAGCACCTCGTAGGTTTCAGTCGACTTTTCGCATACCAAGCGGTGTCTAGACCAGTTTCGCCTATCGATCGCACAATCGCATAGCAATAGCCCGAACGACGCTGAAAGAGTTGTTGCCTCTATCGCTTTTTGATGCTGTGCTTAGCAGTCCATTGATCGATAAGGTGACGTCTCCAACCGCTATCCTCACGAGCGATCGCCACCAGCTGCTTGCTGCAAGAAAGCGGAAGCGAATCAACTTCACTAATGACGGCTCCCGATACGGCATCATCTTGAAATTCCAAACAGCGCTCAATTGTCTCTAAGGCAGGAGGGAACGCGGCATGCCTGGCTAACGCTCGGAGGAGCCACTCCAAATCGGAAGATAGATGCTCTCCGCTTTCTGGCGGCGTAAAATGTTGCAATTCATGTTGAACCAGTTGGGCGATAACCCCGGCAGACAGCTCGGACGGGTTTTCCCAAAGCCAGGCTGATATGGCAGACCGATCGACGACGGTCGGATTATTCAGCAACTCGCAGAGGGCGTGGGCAGCCTCTCCTTTACCCTTATTGTCGGTGGCCGACCAGACATCGACCCACGATAGAGTACGAGTGCTCGGGGGCTTCACACCGCGCTTCTGGAAAGCTTTTTCGGCAGCTTGACGCAGACCATAGTCCGTAGATTTGAGGTAATGGGCAATGCTATCGAGATCGAGTTCTTCAAAAGCGCCAATAGTTTGGCACTCGGTGATGCGCCACTCTTTCCAGCCGTCACCGTAGTTGCTGAGTTCGCGAGCTTCAGTCAATGCCTCGCTTATCGAAACGGCTTCGACCAGTTCAGGCTCGACCCGATTCAATGCGATTGCGGCGCGATGAAATAGCAAAGTTGTCTCATTGGTATGGTCTGATGGGTTTCGAAATTCGAGAATCGTAAAAGATTTGCGTTCTTCAACGTCCATATGTGCGGCCACGACCTCGATGGCACGAAGCGCGGAAGCAAACGCCGGCGAATCGTTGGCTCTCAACAGTGCACTCACATAAGGCAGGACATTGCGATCACCCCATGAAACCAAAGCGTCGAGACATGCAGCAGCTATGTCCCAGCGATAGTCTCTAAGCGAACGCTCAAGTAACTGCCTGAGCGATCGCACCACTCGAGCACGGTCCACGCCAGCCTTACCTTCTGAGTTGCCACCACTGTACACTATCGCAAATTTGTTTAGAGTTCGCCCAATAGTCAGCAACAGTTCATCATATGGAATGGCGGCGAGGGCCGCGTCGTAACCGGATAAGCTTGCCACCACTTTCAGATATTCATCAATCAAATCGCACAGACGTGAGGTTGTCGAAAGCGCCTCCATCCAACCCAAAACTTTGACAGCCAGCTCCCGCTTGTGGTGATACTCTTCGACACAATCCAGAGTCGACAGACAGGCAGCGATAAGCCGCTGGTCAAGAGCGCCTTTAGTTCGCCCCAAGCCTTCAAGCAAAAGCGCGGTAGATTCACCGCAGGCGGTGTACATACCGGAGTAAATAAACGGCTGAATCAAGCGGGTATCACGCGTGCCAAGCCAGGCACCAACCTCTTTTGCTTCGTTGCCCAACGATTGACCAGCACGATCGAATCCTCTTCCTCGCACCCAATCGAACGCCCGCCATTCCAATTCGTGGTCAGCGATAGTTCGGGCCGCCTTCTCGATCTCTTTCATCGCACCAGCGTCTTGAACTGATGCCCAGGCTCGGTCGATAATTTCGTTTGCACCTTGTTTTGCATCAGACAGCGCTTCTTCAAGAACATTGGCAAGGCGATCAGCCTCTCTGTGCGCGGCTTCCGATGCCTCTATTCGTCTTTCACTTTCTCGTTCTGGAGAGAGGTCCAACTCGAGGAATCTACGACGCACATCGAGAATATCGTCGATACCACCAATCGATTTCAGGCTTCCCCCCTCGATCCTCTCGATCAGATCAACGAGCTCACGCACCAGGGCAGCACGGTGCTGTCGATACTGATTCAAACAGGTCTTCAAGCGCTCCTGTTGATCGAAAAAGAAAAAACGCCAGAGAAGATAGATAGCAAGTTGCGGCGCATCTTTGCCAAGCTCTAATTTTTTTTTGAACAACGCTTCATCGTATTGCCGATTCCATCCTGGACTGAAGTTTTCTCTTACATAATCCCAGTTGCGCTCCTTATCGGAGTCAAGCAAGTGAATAATCCAGGCCGCCCGCCAATAGGCACCACGAATCTCATTGCTCGGATCAAGCTCTATTTTGAATCGCTCTTGATCCACCAACTCTTCACTGTCACCAGCCTCGGTGTCATCCTCCCGCTCGGTTAACAGAGAAAGCCCTGAAGAACATTCCCAACCGACACAGACCTTATCTGCCAGCTTCATCCAGGCTTTCTTCGTGGCGCCAGGCGATAATCTCTGCGCGTAGTATGCTTGGGACACAGCCACGCGGTAGGCGAAACTGTCCAAATCCAACGACAAAATTTCATCTATGCAGTATGTATCATGCGACCATAAGAACACCGCACCAGGTTGATGCTTCCCATTTTCATCACCGAATACAGTCGCATAGACCGAATCCGAATCACCCAAATAGCCGATTTGCACAGCCCCCATAAAAAGGGCGCCGAGCTCTTCGTAGCGATTACCCCACTTGTGAGCAATCAACGCCTCCCAGGAGTTGGCTTCGAACTTTCTTCTCGAATCAGATTTAGTGAATTGGTCGCCTTCAACCACATAAGCTATTAGACGATCGATTTGATTGTTGCTCGATCCCCACAGCTCCTCGAGCTCGAATGGATCCCTCAGTAGTTCTTTGAGTTCATCGCTTTGGTCGAAGCGGACGCTGACGACATTGGCATCGTGGTCAAGAAAACTCTGGGGATTGGCAGAGGAAATCACGTCGTCCAGATCATAAGCAATATCAAGCGGTCTGCCATCTGCCGTACACTCGGTTCCGTCCTCGAGATACCAGTGCACATTCTTCTCATCCCAATTCGTAAAACTATCGAATTCGAAACGCCAGGTATCGTACCCGCCCGGGTAGCTCTCACTAGAGTCACCGCTTCCGCGGATGAACATGAAGTGTCCATGCCGATTTCCACTCTTCCACTCGCCGCGGCTCGCCAGCGAACCGTCAGGGTGAAAGCGCTCGACCAACCCGTGCTGCCGTCCCTGGTCGTCGAAATTGGCTATGCAGACAAGTTGGCCCGCATCGGACCAGTAGCGCCACTCGCCCACAGGAGCCCGCTTCTTTCCTTGTCCCTTATACTCTCCGAGCTGCCAGATATCTTCTTTACTGTCCCAGGTAGCTGCTTCCGGGATGCCAGGACCGCGAGGAGGCTGTTTCATTCAAGAATTCCTAGAGGGGCTCAACAGGCGCTGAAGTGTTCAAAACGAGCTGATGATGGTGACCAGGATGCCAACGCAACCAGGTCCGAACAATGTAACGGCGCGCTCTAAGGTATTCATCCGATTTAATCGGAAATTAGGAGAAGTAAAACAAATTTTAGCCGCTGGCGCCAATAATCCGGTTGGCTCTCTGGCTCAACCGAATGGCATCGGATCGCCGTCCAAGCGCATTTTGCAGGGCAGCATAATTATTGAGGGTATTGGCGAGTTCAATACTGTCCTTACCAATTGATGTTTCATATGCATCCATAGCCTTCTTGTAGAGTGGCTCGGCCTGTGCATATTTCTTTTGTGAATGATAAAGGACGGCCAGATTATTGAGAACGGTGGCGTAACGAGAGCTGACCTGGCCATTACTCTCATAGATTTGAATCGCTTCTCTATAGAGCGGCTCTGCTTCGAAGCCGCGGCTCTTCGCCCGGGCCAATTCGCCCAGATTGTTGAGAGCATTGGCGGTGTCATTGCTCTTGGGATTTTTTTCCTTGTAAATCTCTAGTGCCCACTTAAGAAGCGGCTCTGACTGGTCAAGCTTACCCTCAGCGAAGTAAAGAGAGCCCAGGTTCGTGCGCGCATCGGCGATGTGTTTATCATTTTTTTCCAGCTTCTTCTCGAATGTAGCGAGCGCCTGTTTCAATTCCTTTTCCGCTTCAGGGTGCGCACCTGCCTGAAGATAAAGCTTGCCCAAACTGAGTTTGCTCTGCGCCAACTCGAGCGAATCGCCAGGCAGATTTTCCTTCCTGACTTCTCTTGCTTGTAGCAAAATCGGTTCGGCGGCACCCAACTGGCCTCTGTCTGTAAGTGTGTCTCCAAGCTCATTCAGACTGGCAGACAGATTTACGAGTGCAGGTTGCATCAACTTTCTCTGAGTTTCAATTGACTTCTCGAAAAAATCTTCCGCCTCGATAAATTTGTTGTCTGCTTTCATCACTTCGCCGAGCAGCATGTAATCTCGAGCAAGCGCATCTGCCGCATCCGGACTCTCTTTGTCCTTTGCTAATGCCTTGTTGAGGTCTTCGACAGCTTTCTTGTAATCGCCCTTTTCGATGTCGCCAAGGGCACTGACTCTCAAGTGCTCAGTCTGAGAAGAAGGGCTACCGGCGCAGGCAGAGAGGATACCAGTTGTCATCCCAACCGCGATTGCGATCTTAAGGTACTGAGTTTTCATGAGAGTTCACCCTTAGTATAGGCGCGCTTACTCGAGAAGCTAGATTCAGGAGCTGACGCCTGCCTTTCATGTATTCCAATTTCCTTCATCGCACGTATCGGAGCAATCGATGCATGCCGTCCTGACGCTTGAGTCATGTGAAGGGTCCTCGAAAGTAGTGAGAAGCGCTATATAAGTAGACAGAACCTTCAGCAAAAAGTGCCCGAAAGTGATAAAGATGGAGCTGAATTTTAATAAAGCAACTTTCATCTGGGAACCTCGAACTTCGGTCGTCGTCGCAAGATTAGGACTACATGCATCAGATGACATTCACAGCACAGACTCAGTGCCCGGCACACAAGAGGTGGACAATGAATTTTGGAAAGCAACTGTTACCGGTCGCATTGATAGCGGTAACCATGTCATCGGCTACACCAGCGGCGTTCGGTCAAGCTACGACTTTAACCGGCTCAATCAACCAGAACTCTATGGTGGTCCAGCCAGTACCACCACTGAGGTCACAGGCTGGCTACTACGACTACCGAAGACCGGCAGCCCGCCCGATTCAGCCTAGACCGATCTATCGCACAGTCGTCGTTCAAGACAGACGCACATACTGGCAACGACACCCCAAAGTGAAATCCGCGGCAATTGGTGCCGGCGTCGGAGCGGGTGCAGGAGCAGTCACTGGTCTCGTCTCCGGAAGAGGTGTGTTGCGCGGCGCTGCCATCGGTGCTGGTACCGGTGCTGGTGTCGGATTAATCCGCTCGAGCCGGACGATGCGCAGGCATCCGCTGGCTAAAGACCTTGCGACTGGAGCCGCTGTCGGCTTCGGACTCGGTGCATCCTCCAGCAGACGTGGCAGCACTATGGTCAAGGCGACTGCTATAGGCACCGCAGTTGGTGGCGGATATCACTTCCTCAAGAAGATGTTCTAAGATTTCCAATTGTCGACGGAAAGTGGATCGACGGTCTGAGCCGCATTCGTGCTGCTCAGACTGTTTGTTTAAAAACGCGCCCAGCTAATCCAGGCCGACAATACACCACCTGTTCAAAACGCTTTGCTCTGACCTCGTATGGCTGAGCTTCCATCGTGAATGAGTGGCGGACGTGTTCAATGGCTCCTTGAGGCTGTTTATGATCCTGATTCAGTGAGGCATGTTCCGTTAGCCGTTCAAACTTCGTTTTAATTTCTGCCAATAAACCAACACCTTCGTCTCGTTGAAAAGCAGATTACGAAGTGCTCTTCAGCCCTGTGCTAGTCGGACTTCTGTATGTTTTTCCTAGCGACTAACAGACTACTTCCAGTCTCGACACGCCAGATTCCTTCTGCACTTGTATCTGCACAGGGAACATCTCGCGAACATCAGAGATATGGGTGATTACAAGTATCTTCTTGAAGTCAGACTGAATGCCTTTTATCGACCTCACTAACCGCTCCCTGCTCTGATCGTCCTGCGTTCCGAAGCCCTCATCGATAATGAGTGTCTCCAGCCGTGCACCGGCGCGCCGCGCCAGCAGTCGGGAGAGTGAAATGCGAATCGCGAAATTGACTTTGAATGCTTCGCCGCCGCTGTACAGCTCGTAGTTGCGAGTGCCAATCTCATCGCCGATTAAGATTTCCAGAGTTTCAAAAACACTGCCAGCTTTGGTCTTCTGCTGCGTAACCAGTGCAATATGCATTTTGTTGTCGCTCAATCGAGCAAGGATACGATTGGCCTCGGTTTCGATTTCAGGAACTGCATTCTCGATTATGACAGCCTGAATTCCTTTCTTTCCGAAAGACTCCGCCAGAAAAAGATGATCCTCGCGCTCATCAATAAGCGCCGAGAGTACCGTCTGCTTCTCCGCCAGGCCACTCAAAGTGGTATCGAGCTGCTCCTTGCGACTCTCGGTCACGGCAACTTCGCGGGCCATAAGTTGCGACTGTGACCTCAAGCGACCAAGAGTTTCTTGCATGTCCGCAAGCTTGTGTTCACCGTCGGCGGTGTCTTCGATCGCTCCTTGCAGCTCTCTTATCTCCCTTTCCAACTCAGGCAGCTTGACCTGTTTGGAGTCCAAACTCGCATTTACCTGTCGGAGTGACTGTTCGAGCTGGGGCAATTGTTCAAGCGCTCTCTGCAAGACTTTTACCTGCTCTACATATGGCAACAGGTCTGCCAGCTGCGTCTTCAATACTTGATGCTGATCGCGATCGTAGTTGAGAGCGTCAATTTTGCTCTTAACCTCTTTGAGAGAATCCCTGAGTTCGACACCGTAGCTTTCGGAGACCAGCTCCTCTTCCAAATTTCGCTCTTTTTCCTCTCCGATCGGCAACTCTTTTTGAATCCTATCAAGTTCGACCAGGTCCTTTTTAAGTTGAACATGCTTCGATTCAATATGCCGGCGAGCCCGAATCTGAGATTGCAAACTGGCATATATGGCTGGATCGAAGTCGAGCTTATGAATCTCGGCTTTCACATTGATTAGACTTTCACGCTCGATATGCGCAAAATCCATGTCGTCCACTCGCTGCCCAAGCATGCGAATCTCGTTGAAAAGTTTTACTCTGAGAGCTCTGGCTCTTCCGATGGAATCCTGCTTCTCGTTGAATTGACCGATACGCTTATCCAGTTCTTTTCGTCCGGCCAGCTCTCGCTTAAGATGCATATACTTCATACGCAGCTCGTTGCGCTCGTCTTCGAGATCTTGCCGCGAGTTATACAGACGCGTGATCGCTTGACTCAGTTCGTCAATCTCCAGATTATACTTCGAGATTACCGCCAGTCGATCCACGATTGGCGCTGAGCATAACGGACAGAGGCTCTCGTGGCGGTGCTCGGTCAACTCTCGAATTTTTTCTCGATACTCATCCTGCCTACGCTTGATCTCCTCGACTTTCGCCTCCACTCCCTCAATCTCGGACTTAAGCATGATACCTTTTTCTTCTATTAGTTCGAATTCGGACTCGACTCTGTCGAGCTGCTTGACCTCATCCTCGAGCATCGCCTTTTGCTCCGCTAATAGGGCCTCGGATGTGAGCATCTCATCGAGATCCGTTAACGCCAGCTCCTTTTGGCCAAGCTCAGCCTCTAGTCTGATCTTCTCCTCAGCGACCAGAGATTGAAGCTCAATACTCCTTTCCGAAAGACGCGTGTAGGCATCCTGACGGTGAGCAAGGATCGCTTCATCTGCAAGCAACTTCTTGAAGTCCAAAAATGCTTGCGTAACCTTGTCACTGTCTCTGGTATCATCGAGCAGGACGTCGGCACGCTGACGAAGCTTGGAAGTACCCATGCGCAGATGTTCCAACTCTACTTCTAATCGGCTTCTTATCGTGGCCAATTGCGACTGCAGTCGAAGCTTATCTTCAGTTAAGGACTGTGCTTCCAGAGATTTCTGATCCAACTTTTCAATGTCGAGTTTGGTGCTCTCGAAGGATGAAAACTTCTCCTTGATGACAGTCGACTGCTCAATCAGTCCGTTGAGTTCTGTGAGCCGGTTGTTAAGCTCGATTTGTTGCATCAGAAAGGCTTGGACATCACGCTTCATCTCTGCCAACTGATTCTCGGCTTGCTCCTTGCGCTGCTTCATCAAATGGTGCTTTTGTACCGAATCCCTCAAATGCGCAGTGCTTTCTTCCAAGCTCCGAAGCTCTATCTCACATCTTCCAAGCTCACCTTTCTTGGACTCCAGAGAATGCAAGAGCTGCTCTTTCTGTTCTTCCAGATCCGGCAGTACCAAAAGACTGTTTTGAATAAGCTCTATCTGCGTCTTTGCGTCGCGGGCTTTTAGTCGACAAGCCTCCTGCAAACGATCGAAATAAGAGAGCCCGAGAATTTCAGAAAGGACTTGTTTCCTTTCTGAAGGAGCCCTGGTCGTGAACTCATCCGCCTTCCCCTGACGCAGATACGCGCTGTTGACGAAAGTGTCGTGATCCATTTTCAATAAGTCGCAAATCGCTTGCTGTGTAATGCGCATACTGGAGCCGGTCAGTGTCCGCCAGTGACCGAAAGAAACGGTGGATTCGTCCGACTCATCCAATTCTGGATGAGAAGCGATTGCTCCTGCACCAGCCGGTGTAGACCTGAGGTGCGAGATCTCTTCCTCCGAGTTGCGCCGGGCTCGCGCGCCGACGGACTCGGTCTGCTTTCGCGAAGAGGCAAGGGAGCGAATAGGGGCAAGCACCTGAAAGTCCAGGGTCCCCTTCGAGGTGCCTCTCTGCCCGCCGCGTCCCGACCTCTTCAACCGCGAGCGGCGAACCCGATAGCTCCGTCCTTCGTAGTCGAAGACAAGGTCGACCCACATCTCTTTCTCGCCAAGTCGGACGAGCTCATCGGAGGAAGAACGCCCCTCCTCCCATAGCGCCCAGGTGATGGCGTCAAGAAGCGCCGATTTTCCGGCGCCATTCTGTCCCGATAAGCAGGCAACAGAAACGGAGCGCAAATCTACATGCGCATCGGCATAGCTCATGAAATTATGCAGAGTGATTGATTTGATAATCACAAGTGTAGCCTGGAACACGCGAGTATATACAGAGAATAGCTTCGCGCGTCATGCCATAATGGAGTTCAGCTTTCAAGGTAGCATACTCAGCTCCATCTGGGATATAGATAGCTCAAAAACCCATGTCGGATTCGGAAGAATTTAGCAAGACGGAAAAAGACGACCCGGTGGACGACTCAATTCCCGCAATAATCGAGTCATTTCTTGGCGGCAATGTGGCGAAAAAACAGCAGGCTTTGACTACGATAGTTGGAGCTGCATTTTTTCTCTCCGGATTTACCGCCCTGGCTTATGAAATAGTCTGGCATCGCGTGCTGATTCGACTGGTCGGAGCATCGACTGAAGCTACTTCGCTCATAGTCTGTGCCTACATGACCGGGTTGGCGATCGGGGGCGGTCTTGGTTTGCGATTGGCACGAAGTCAGAAAAACATGCTGCAGGTTCTCACCCTTATTGAAATCTCTATTGGAGTCTACGCGATTATCTCGATTGGGCTCTGCCGGACTGAATTCTTGAACTCCCTCACGGGATCCCTAAACGCCACCGCTGGCGATATCATCACATTGTCCGGTACTGGAGCCATATATGCCTTCGGACTGGTAATCTTTCCAACAACCCTAATGGGAGCGACACTCCCCGTAGTAGCGGAATTCATAGCTCGCACCGCCAATACTCAAGAGAGCTCCTTGGGCAAACTTTACGCTATCAACACGACCGGTGCGGTCTTCGGTTCTCTCTGCGCCGGTCTATTCTTGCTGCCGGCATACGGCGTCTCGGCGACCATCCTGATAGCAAGCTGCGGAAATGCACTATCTGCCGCACTTTTATTCATCTCGACAAGTAGGTCCAGACGCCAGACAGAACCGCTGAGAAAGGAAGCGCCTTCTGCCAATCTTGATGTCTACTCGACTGTTGCGTTCTCATCAGGTGCCTTGTCATTTTTCATGGAGATGATCTGGACACGTTACCTGCTGTTCTTGTTCGGCTCATCCACGTTCGCCCTGAGCCTGGTTCTGTCTATTTTTATCGGCGGGCTGGCACTGGGCGCATGGATAGCGACTTCGATGGCAAAGAAAGTTCAGCACGGACTGGCGGCGATACCTTTTATTCTCGCGCTTACGTCAATGACCTTGGTACTGAACCTGTATCAATACCAGATTGCACCGGAACTCCACCTGAACGTCAAGAAAACGCTGTTCACGGTACTCGAGCCAGGCTTCGCAGCTGATTCACTATCTATGATTGTCAGTGCCTCCTTTCTGCTCTTGTTACCGGCGACGCTCATCGGTACTACTTTTCCACTAATGCTTCTTAGTGGAGCAAAAGATGTAACGAAGGATGATACCAGACCACAGTCCAGTCGAATATCGCATCATACCGCCATACTCTACTCAATTAACTTGATCGGCTGCGTTGTCGGCGCTTTCCTCGGCGGACTGATCGCGTTGCCTAGTATGTCCAGGATCTTCAGCAGTGGTATTGAAAGCAGTACCATGCTCGTGGCTGGGATCTACGGATTAACCTCAATTGTCGCATTTTTGACTTTGCTCGATCGCCTGGACAAGAATACTGCGTTCATGCGGGCTCGGCATGTCGCTCTGATAATGGTGATATCGGTTGTGCTCGTAGTGCTTCGCCCCAGTTGGAACATCAATTTGATGTCTAGCGGTATAGCTTATGTATCAAATCATGACCTGGCAAACTTGGATCCAAAAACAATTGTAGATATTCTCTGCCTGCGAAGCGATGCGAGCAGGCAAGCAGGCGAACAAGTGCTTCTGTATCAGGAGGGCGCCAATAGCAGCGTTTCTGTCGTTAGAAATCCTGGCAACAACACGCTTTCGTTGAAAAATAACGGCAAAGTGGAAACATCGATTCCAATCGAGAGCAATCTACCTTCGCCGACAAGCGACTATCCAACACAATCTTTGCTAGGGCTGTTGCCGACTGTCCTTAACTTCAACGAAAGTCTGGAAGGTCTGGTAATCGGGTACGGAAGCGGCACCACCTGCGCTTCCGTACTGCGGTCTTCGCGGGTGGCGAAAGTGACCGCTATCGACATCGAAGAAGGCGTCTGGACTGCCAGCCGGCTCTTTTCACGGAAAGACGATCGCACTGACAGCCCACGTATTCGCAAGCTAACTTGGGATGCACGCAACTATCTGTGCAGAACAAGCGAAACCTATGACTTCGTAATCTCGCAAGCAGCAGAACCCTGGATGAGCGGAGCCTCGGATCTCTACACGCTCGAATTCTACGAAACAGCGAAATCGAGACTGAAGACAGGTGGACTGTTCTGCCAATGGTTGCCTTTGTATTCTCTGACACCGCAGCAATTTGCAAGCTTGTTGAGAACATTTCAACAGGTCTTTCCCGATACCACAGTCTGGAGACCTCGACGCGCAGGCGAAGTAATACTAACCGGACGCGATCGAAAAAGTATTGATGGCTCAGAGGGCAACTCCGTCAGCACTATGCAGAAACTGGACGAAACCGCTCGATGTATGTCATCGAATGACGTAAATCAGGCGTTTCAAAAAATCGGAATAGAAAACGCAATCGACTTGTACAGCAATGCAATCGCCTACCCGGAACAGCTCAATAGACATCTCGAATCCTATCCAGAAAACTACTTAAATACAGATGACAACATGATTATCGAAGGGCAATTCGCACGCGAGATGTCGTCAGTGGAAACAAGCATCGACGCCACCATCGGCAGTGTCCTAGGCATGGAGCACTTCAAGCCTAGATGGTCAGACGCACCCAACAGAATTAATCCAGAGGAAGTCCTTGCGTTTGTTCGCCGTCAGGTGAGCGCCAATCATTTCCTCACAGACGTGTACTACCTCCCTGTGCTAGAAGGTGACGACACGAGAGGTCCCTCAATTTGGCAAACAAATCTTTCTGCAAATGTCCTGAAGCGCTTCGGCGATCCGATAGACAATCTATTCGCAGCGAGGCTATACCTGCATTGCGCAGATCTGAAAAAGGCGAAATCGTATCTAAGTCAAGTGAATCCCTCTTCGATAGATTCGTATGGAGAGTGGTGTGACGTAGCGACGATTGAGATGATGTCAGGCTCCTACGCCTCAGCAAAAGCCAGCTTTGAAAAAGCGACGAAAATTCGACCACGTGGTGCCAGAGCCCTGTCTGGTATCGGTCTTAGCCACTGGCTGCTTCTGGAGTGGAACAAAGCACTGCCCTTCCTAACCCAGTCACTCGATCTCGATCCGAACCAATTTCTGGCGCGTTACGCAGTTGCTCAGATCCTGATAATGCAAGACGAGGCGAGCACCGGGCTCAAACAGGCCCGCGCTGCAGGACAACTACACCCGAGTTCGCCGATTCCGGGCAATCTGGTGACATCGTATTACGTTTCAATAGGCGACTTGTCCTTAGCGGATGCAAACCTGAAACTCGTTTTGAGAAGGAAATCATCACTGCCGGATGAGTTTGCGCTCGGATTTGTTATTGCATCGAAAACTGGTTCGCCAGCGCTGACCGAACGCTTTAGAAAACGGTATCAGGACTTGACGAAACAGGACATCACGTTAGGATTTGCCGAATCAGTGGCGACAGCACTTTTGAGTACACCTAGGGTGTTTCAAACAGTTAGATAGTCGTCGCGATCAACTTTTCTTCGACTTAGTGCGGCCGACGTTTCGATAAACGCGGATTCTCCAGAGGAACAAACTCTGTTGACACCGCGTCATCGAATGTGTTGTGCGCGTTGCAAAACGTGTATCCGCACTACCTGCTCCCTGCAGGAGCGCAGGTGCCACACTAAGGCTAGTCAGTTTACGACATCATCTGTTTCTATCTCTTCATAGATCGAAGGGGTTATTTCCGTGTGCAGTTGGAGTATGTTTTCCGATACGATCGTTATGCTGATGGCATGCTTTCGCGGCGCCGACGAGAGTGGATCTGTTGTCATGACCGCATTGCATTTCCTGGCGCTAGCATCGGTGAGATATTCCTTAGATTTCGCCGGACTCGCAAAGGGAGGCGAATGCAGAGAGCCTACTGATGCAGATTTTGCAGTGCGCGCATCAAAATTACCAAGCGGTGCTAATATAAGTAGTGCTACACCACAGACGGTGCAAGCACACCGGCTGAATCCTATCCATGCCCACTTGGATATCGGCACTGAAAGCGATACGACTGCGACCAATTTGAGCGACATGCTGACGAAAGAAGTACGACCAGTTAAAACAGCTTCTCGATTCGACGTAAGCCACGTTTCTTCGCTCGCTAGCAGCGAATTGGCTCACAACGATGCGGCCCTGGACTTACTGTTTTACGGGGACGACTTGGGCTCAATAAATGTATCGCCGGACGATTCGTCCAGCTCGCTTAACATCGAGGACATCGCCGACGCTCTCGACAAGCTATTTTTCGCGGCAGACGCTTCAAGACAGGATTCGAACAACCTCGACGCTTCCCCTAATGTGACCATAATGCAGACCGGCGATGTGGAGTCCAGACAACCTCCCTCCCGCGGCATAATCAATGACTTCGAGGCTACGATGATCTACGCCACGGCTTAGCCGTTTAGTTTGCGCGTTCTGTCTGAACCTGAACCGTTATAAGGTTTCAAGAACTGAGTCCTATCGCTAAGAGGATTGTGCGATTTTGTCTCCATCGCGGTATACAGATCGTTCAAAGACATCTTGATGTCGTTAGTCTTGCCCCACGAGTTCTGTATGGTTGCAGTTTTTGTATTGGCGTCATAGTTCGATACTACCCAAACATGCTCTCCGCCTCGTGTCGGTTGATCTAAGTTTCTGGCAATTTGATCGAGTTTGCCGGTGTTACCTTGGACTACGACTGGCTTTCCTCCCTCCCTATTATTTTTCACCAAGTGCTGGTGGAGCTCATCAGGACTCTTAAATTTTCCGCCAACAATGTCGGGATGAGACATTCCGCGATTCGCGTGACTGAGGAATTTTCCCGTGAGTGGTTCTCCAGTAAGCTGCTTCCAGGCATCTGCAATCTTGGTAGAACTCATACCGGGATTGTCGTTTGGTTTTTCTCCTCCTCCATCCTTGGCTCTCGAATAGAGAACGTATTCTTTGCCATCCTTGTCGGTGAAAATCTGTCGACCACCGGTGTCGTCGCGCTGCTTAGGAGTGTGCTCTTCATACCTGTGCGCTCCATTTGATTCACTCTGATACACGGAATTAATCGTCGAGACATCCCATAGCTTGCCTAATGCAGAGCGCGCGCCATCAGCCGGAGGGAAGGTGGACTCAGGGCTACCTGGACGCGCTCGCACCGAGTCTCCAGCGACCTTTATATCCATTCCGGCTGAAGTCTTGAACTGTCCATCGTTGGCAACATCGGCCGCCAGTTTTGCAACAACCTCGGGTTTGTCTTTCAGAGCCAGGCTTCGCAGCACCGTGGTGTTGCATGTGTTGTTAAAACCCTGGTCGTTTCGACCAGGGTTGGTCACGTGCCAAAGCAGTTGATCTGCCAGTGCAGCTTTTTCGTTCGCCGGTATCGCAGAGTCTTGTCGACCATTTAGCAGCCTGTCGGCCTGCTTGTAGACTTCCTTCTTTTGTTCGGCAGAAAAATTCGTCATTCCGTCGATTTTCTTGGAATTCTCAACCAACCGAAGTTTCTGTGATGCATCAAGATTATTGCTTGTGTAAACATTCTTTTGGAACTCAGTCGGTTTGTTAAACGGCTTTTTGCCGTCAAGAGCTTCTGCCTTCCACGAGCCATCATCCGATTTTGACAGCTTCAGATTCGCGTTGGCGTGGGTATACTCCGTAGGCGCGCCCGTCGCATCCTTCGTTACCCTGAGTTCCGCATTTGCCTTCGCAAGATCTTTTGGATTCGAAAATGATCGTTCGCCCTGCGGTCTGAACTCTTGCGTGGCAGCTTTCTCATCGCCTCGTCGACCTTCTCGAGCGACCTTCACTGTACCGTCTTGACCGACTGCGACGCTCATTCTCACAGTCTCGCCAGTTTTATCGTTCCGGTAAGTATTCAGATCACTCGTTTTCGGATTGAAGTCGCCGAGCGTCCTTTTACCTTCGGCCATCTCGAGACTGGTGCCATCACGATTTGGTCCGACGCGAGTGAAGCCATTACCATTGATATTAATTTTATTGACTGAGCCACTGCCTTTGCCGCTGCTGGCGTCGTAGCCTAGAGTAATCTTTCCTCCACTGGTTGTGCTCGAAATGACTTGATCGGTATTGCTATTCTTTGTTACCTCGTAACCCTTGTCGCCTTTGTAAGTGACTGTCCCGGCCTTGGAGTCTCTTGTCACAGATGTGGCTTTACTTGCGGGATCGGCTTCAGTAAATGTAACTTTGTTTCCTTCCTTCTTACCGTCTCTGTAATTACCGGTGGTGCCATCCAGATATTTGGTTTTTCCGCCGACGGTCTTCGTTCCTTCCAACCAGTTAAACTGACTTGCTTCGCCGGCGGTACCATCCGTGGTTCGCTTAGTTACTGTGAGCTCGTCCCTTTTTCCATTACCAGTAGTCGGATTACCCGGATGCGTGGTTCTTTCAATCTTCGAGTTGGCTCCGCCCTTCAGATTGACTGATGAGGTAACCGAGCCGTCTTGATTCGTCGTCGTCTTGATACCACCTTCGACAGGAACAAATTCTTTTCCATTCCAAGCGTCGAAAGATTTCTGACCACCACCCTTGTCGGTAATGGTTCTTGTGTAGTTGCCGTAGTCATACCTTGCGGTTGTGCCGTTCTGCCCGAGGTAGGTTACCTGCTTATCGGGGCTATCGGAGTTCTGGTACCTGAGATTGCCATCCGAAGTAACATCCAGTTGACCGCCAAACTTGCCGTCGCCATCAGGCTTGATACCAAGTGTTTCCAGCGTTTTTAGAGCCTTCTCGTCGCCAGTTTTTTGCCCAGAAGCGGACTGGAACTTCCAATTACCATCGGCGCCTTTGATAAGCTTATGTGTGTCGGCACCAATCTTCATTTCAAGGGAATCAACTCGATTGTCCTTGCCACGCGTGGCCGCGAAATCAACTTGGCCTACGCCATTGACGGTAGTCGAAGTAGTCAGGCTTTTGCCATCAGAACCTGCTTTGGTAGCTGGTTCTGACCGTTTCTCCGCCTTACCGACCGGTTTGTCTCCTGGAGCAGGAGACATTGGATCGCCTCCCTGCATATTGGTGGTCGGTCCGTCATCGCCGCCCGGCTTACCGACAGGAGGAGTGATACCTCTGTTCGCGGCTGGTCCCCCAGGTTTCACCGGTCCTTGAGGTCCGGAAGGCGTCGAGTCACCCTTCGGGCCTGGCGACAAGAAGGTAAGTGCTGCGGTCGCGTAGAGCGCTAATGTATTTAGAACGGCATTGTCGAGCTGCTTTTGTAGATCAGCCGACGAAGCCTGTTTTCGACCGGGAGCATCACCAGGTGTCGGCGGTTTACCAGGGGCGGGAGTCGTACCAGGTACAGAAGCATCACCAGGCGGTGGAACGTCACCAGTCGCAGTTATTTCACCAGTCGCGGGCACGTTACCAGAAGCAGGACCGTCGCCGGTTTTCGGTCCCTTCTCAGGCTTATCCTTGTTTACGTCTGTTTTCTTGAATGTATCGGTGGGGATCCCATAAGCGTCATTGAAGAACAACGCGGAGGCAACTTTGTTCAGGTCGGTCTGAACTTGTGGTAGATCTGTTGGTTTATTATCGACGTCTGAAGGCATTCTAGCTCCAGATTAGTAACTTTGTTTTCGCCAGTCTCACGCACCGACCGGCTCGTTGCTGTCTCCATGAGCAGATTCACGGAGTCGCGAGGTCAGCAAACCTAAGCCGGTCGAATCCTCAGGAATTGAAGAATGGCTCTACATCTTCGAAACTCGGGAAAGCCCCTTAGACAAAACTTAGTATATTGAGCCGAGTTGAAAGTTATGTGAAAACCAATTCCGGCAAGCAGTTTTTGGCTGAACACCTGGCGCGACCGGAAACGCTCAAATCAATTCGGCCAAAGACGATTGGCCAATCATCGAGATCGCTATATTTGTTTTTACCTATCAATAATGGTGATGGCTTCTTCGTTCGCTTCGCGCATCCATAAATAGACTACTTCTAGCTGTCGATTCTTGATGAGATAAACGTTGCCCGTTGTGGTCACACGTATCCGACACCATAGATGGTGCGCGGCAAGGGCTCCTTGTGATCGCGCACCATAGAGGCTTTTCCTCCAACGAGACAAGCCCAGACACAGTACCTGTCGAGATCTCGGCATCAGCTATCCAAACACCCGCCAGCAGCGCTCCGCCACTGATGACTTCACTGGTGGCGCATGAAAAAATTCCAAAACCGAATCCGTTTTGCTGGACTTTTGGATCAAATCTGGATACGCTTGGGAAGCTCTAATTGCACTGAATGGAAAAATATTGCTGAGATCTTTGCATCTAACCCGTAATTCTTCTGTTTTCTGTGTAAGAATCCATAGTGAAGCAACTAACTCGAACACTGCAATCGTTTAATCATGTCTCAACGACTCTTACTAGTCGAAGATAGCCCCACGCAGCTAATCACGCTGCGAACCATGCTTGAATCATCAGGTTACACTATTTTGTCGTCTAGAAGCGCATCAGAAGGGCTTGTCAGAGCCTATAACGAGATTCCGGATCTGATCATCTCAGACGTAGTTATGGCGGGTATCAACGGCTATCAACTCTGTCGCCTGGTCAAAAGCGATCCCGAGCTATCGACCACGCCAGTCATTCTGCTCACAAAACTTGACGGGTCCGTCGATCGCTTCTGGGGGATGAAATCCGGTGCCGATCGCTTCATTCCAAAAGAGCCCGGCTATCCAAGTTTGCTCAAGGCTGTGCGCGAGCTTCTTGACACCGTACAGAGTGAGCCGAAGCTTCGTCTTGTAGGCGAACCTTCTCTGGCTCCCACCACACAAGAGATCAATGCCAGATTAAATCAGCTTCTAGAACGCCTGCTCTTCGAAGCCACGATCGTGGATGAAGTTAGAAAACTGAGCGAAGAGACTCTTGATTTGCATATTCTTGCCGACAAACTTTTTCAACTCTTGTCGTCAATTTTGGACTATGAAGCATGCGCGATAATCGCTAACGAGGGTCTACATTCATCGGTCTATACCGATTGTGCCAAGCATGTTTCCGAGTCGGCTCTCATAACTTATGTAGGAACACTGAGTCTTCAGCTTGGCCTCCCGCCACTAAAGACCAAAGCTTCAAAGCAACCGTACTATCCGTCCAACTCCATTACTCAGCCGATCGATGTTCAAGGCGGAAGACTGGGCTTACTGGTGGTTGTGCCGCCCAGCAACGCTGCATATCAACCTGGGGATCAGAAGGTCGTAAGAATTATCTGCGATCAACTTTCATTCGTACTGAGATTGATCAGACTTCATCATAGGCGTTCGCAAGAGTCTAACATTCCGAGTTAACGCGGCGCGCTCAATCCGCTTTATTCTTGTCCGAATCGGAGTTCGGATATAGGTTATTGCTCACCGGCTTGATGATGGGTTGGTCGCCAGACTTAGTACCACTAGTGGTATCATCCTCGTACATCTCATAATCATCTTGCTCGTCTTCTTCATCATACTTGTTTTCATCTTGACCGCCACCACCTTTGGTGCTTTCGCCGGCAACCTTTCGAATCGATGAGGGGATGACAGTGTTAATTTCAGTAAGACGCGGTCTCATCTGTTGCGTCGACTCTGCATCTGATTCATCGCCTAAAAACATATCGGCGATTGATCCCTCCAGCTTATACACGATTTGCCACTCTCCGGACTTCAGCCGCTGATGCTGATAGGAATCTTCGCTTCCAGGCGCTGGATTCGATTCGTCATTTGCCAGCATGACCTCGCCTGGTTTGATCGACTCGATTTCATCGGTGGTATCCTCTATGCCTCGCTTACCCGGCTCAGGATCCAGTATCTCTCTGTCGGTCGAATCATCATCATCCGATTCACCTGTCGGTTCTCGAGCATCATCGATATCCCCGTCCATGAGCTGCCCGCCTTCAGTCATGTTGATAACCGGCATGTCCATTGAGATCGTGCCTTTAAGCGAAGATATGTCTGTAGCGGTATCCGTCCCGGACGATTCAACTTCGTCGTCCGGTTCTTGCTCCTGGATGCTCGAAGACCTATCGGAGAGGATGTCGACCTGCATCGCAGCAAGGGCCGCTTCTAACTCTATTGTCGCTTCTTCTTCGGACATCGATTGAATCTCTTGGATCCGAGACTCATAGCGGGAGCCCTTTTTCGCTACCGGCTCAGGCATCGAGCTCGCCATCAAAATTTCCTTGACTCGTTCGGAGGGAAGCTCTATTGTTCCTTCCTGGTCCACCTCGTCGATGGCGACGTCGTCTTCGTCGTCGTAAATGTCGCCACCTTCGTCGTTTTCGAAGCTGAGCGTATCAGATGACTCATCCTGGTAACACTCGCTACCCGTACCAGGTGTTGATTCTGACTCGACTTCTGAACTTTCTACCTCCAGGGACTCTTCTACGTCTGTCATTAAAGACTCGTCGTCCAGACCATCATAAGCAGCAGTTTCACCGGTCTCGTAGCCATCGGGTGCCTGGAGGTTATCCTGCGTGATCGCCTTATCTCGCGGCTCTCTAACGAGTATTCCATCGAACGCCTCGTCAAGCACCTTCAAAAGTTCCGATTGGTTTTCGCCACTATCAGTGGTGCTCTCTGCACTGAAATCCAGAGGACCAGCCTCTTCTTTCTGGTCACCCTCTTGCGCCATTTTTTCGATTTCACTTGCGACTCCCGCATAGTCCAGGTAGTCGATTTCACTGACAGACTCGTCCTCATCATCGTAATCGACTTCCCCAAAGTCGGCAGAACCAGACGGCTCTGCTAGAACGGTCTCCTCAATTACCGCTATGGCAGCGGTCTCTTCGATCTCGGTTGCAACGCTGTCGCCAACAATATCGTCGACGACATTCGATTCTTCGCTCGTTTCCGCTTGTGGTTCAACAGCATCAGGAGTCGGAGACAGTACGGACTGCTCTAATACAGCAGACTGCGTCGACGCTTCGGATTCGGCGTCGGATTGTTCCCTTGCCTCCGACTGCGAAGTGACCTCAGACGGTGGCACCTCTTCAGCTTGCAATGACAAATCGGACGGTGATGATACTTCTGACGGCGAGCCCACGTCGGATCGAGACAACACCGACGGTGCCACTACTGGCAATGGCACCAGATTGTGATTAGTGGGAGGCCAGTTGAGAAACATTGCGGGTGCAGGCCCACTTGCTCTTATGATGGCGGGCTTGGTTGGAAGTGGTAGCGTCTCAGATTGCCCACGCTTCGCCGTCTCACGATCTTCAGGTGGAGGCGAGGGAAGCGTTACCGGAGGAGAGTCAGCGGTGCCTGTAAGGACCCTCTTCAGGGCTTTTGGCGAGTCGTCAGTTTGCTCCTGTGATTGAATACCTTCCATCAAACGACGCAAAGACTTCTTGGTGCCATCTTTGGGTGCGGTGTCCGTTATGCCCTCAATATCGAGCGAAGACTCGATCGGGCGTCGCTCATAGTCGTCAACGTCTTCTTCTTTACGTGCCACCACCTCTGGTTCCGACCAATCAAGCTGATCTTTCCAGAGTGGCACTGCATGACCGACACTGAGATTGCGTTTTGCAGCTTCCTCGGCGTTGATACGCGGCTGTGACCCTGGAGTGTCCTGAATACCGCTCATGGAGATGCGCTCCATCTCAGACTGAGTTACGAGCCCTTCAGAGACTGCCGTAGTTTCGATCGGCGTCTGGTCCTCTCGCCAGCGTTTCATACAAAGCTGATAGTGACCGACGGTCATGCTTCCGTTTTTCAACAACCTCTGACCGACGAGCACCTGGGTCAGGTCTTCCTCTGAAATAAACCCTTGCTTGACCAGGAAGGCGCCAAACAGCATCTCAGGCATTGCTTTGTGCATGTCGGCGGCGATTTCAAGCTCGGTTTGCTCCAACAATCCTGCGCACTGCATCAATTCCCCGATACGAAGAGGGGTTCTCGTCGTAATCGATGACTCCTCTTTGTCTTCAGGTGCAGTATGAATCATCACATCTGGAGCGCCTCTCAACCCCAGAATGCGGAAATCGAAATCGGTTCGCGTCACCGGATCGCTCAAGATATCGTGGGCTATCCAGAGATTCTGCAAGTCATCCAGTAGCGGCCGACGCTGCTTGCGCTTGGCCTTCTTAAGCTGCAAGAGCGTCCGGCGGGCTAGAAAGAGAAAGGCACGGTGAATCTCTTCGAAACTGGCTATCTGGTCGACGTTGAGGATGCCATAAGCATCAAATGTGGGCTTCTCACCATCGTATTCCTCAGCAAACGGGCTCCCAGTAGTGAGCAAGCTCAGGTCAAATCTCGTAATCTCCTGGTTGTCCGGCGCCATATCGATAGACGCAGTGCCCAAGTCTGTATGCGAGGGCTGCTCCACGACCTCTTCCGGAGCCGTACGGATGTCGCCCGACTCGCTAGCGGTCTCGACAGAGTGCTCGACGGCGTCCGCGTCCTCATTAGAGTCGCCGGGCGCCTCCTCTTCTTCGGTCCAGACGATATTAGGCATGACGCGCTTACGCTTCCTGCCCTTGGCATCATCCTCTTCGACTTCCTCGGCCTCCGGCTCCTGATTCGGAGGCATCACGTCCTCTTCCGGCTGCGTTTGAGCTTGAGCCGGCAGGTCGGTCACGGTGGTCGACGCATCGGAGCTTCCCCTGGCAGCAGAGAGCGCCGAATCGCCGCTTTCTGCCTGCTGAGCCCGCAAGAGCATGAAGATCTGACGGTGAGCTAAACTAACTCCCGAGGTGTCGCCTCGTGCGTGACTCTGCTTCAACGCGGCTGCAAGAACCTTGCTTTCTAATTCAAGCCTGTCCTTGGAGCCCATGGAGGCTACAATGATTGTCTGAAACGCACGTGGACTCATGTAGGTGGATTTGGTCAGTTGCTAAGCAGTGAGGACGTGCCATCTCCTCATCACCAACTTTATTGACATTTTTCATTAGACATTAACACCTTTTTGAAAACGAATATATAAATAGGCAAAATATAGTCGTTGTCGCGCATGTTTTATCTGAAAGACGAGGATCACATTGAACTCATCCGAAGCCATAAAGATTCTCGAGGAAGAGTCCAAGGCCTTTTCATTTACACTTACTGGAACCATGATTGAACGCTTTCAGAAGTACCTGGAAGCCCTTCATTCCTATAATCAAAAAGTTAACTTAGTGTCTAATGCAGACCCTGTCAATGTCGTTAAGCGGCACGTACTGGACTGCCTGGCGGTCGCCGATATCCTCACGGGCGGCAGTGCAGAAGGTCCGACAAGCGACTGGGTAGCGCACCGAAATCTGCTCGACATCGGCAGTGGCGGAGGTCTTCCCGGGCTGATCCTGGCAATCGCACTGGAAAACTACGATGTTGTCCTACTGGACTCCGTAGCCAAAAAGACCCGATTTCTCCAAATGATGGTCGACGAACTCAAGCTCCAGGACAGGGTCTCCGTCATTACCGGCCGAGCAGAAGAAGAAGCAAGAGGCGCCAGAAGAGCCACTTTCGACGTAGTCACGTCACGCGCCGTCGGACATCTTGGTCTTGTGAGCGAGCTAGCCATGCCCTTGCTCAAGGTGGGAGGTCGGCTTCTGTGTCTTAAATCCACCAATCAATGCGAAGCCGAGTTGGAGGCCTTAAAAAGCCTGTTAAGGCCAATGGGAGCGGCATCTGCTGAATTGATTACGCCGACTATTCAAGTATCGGAGAAAGAGCACGTTATCGTAAGCATTGAAAAACAAAAAGTAACTTCTGATAATTATCCAAGAACCTGGGTCGAGATTATCGGGCACTGGAAGTAACTCGTCAAAGTCGAAGTTTGACTGACGCCAGGCCAAAACTACATCTCAAGGTTGGCCAGCGCAAGCAAATCTCTCGGACTACCTGATGAAGCTATCCTGAAGCGGCATATTGATTTCGATCACTTCCTGGTTCTCAGTTTCGTCCGGGACGAGCCATCCCTCGGCAGATGCTTGTTGGCGGGCTCTCTGCGGCTGGTTATCGACACGGAGCTCCATTATGCGACGCTTGCTGCCGAATACGTACTTGGCGCGGTTAATCAGCGCGGTCACATCGACATGGTCATGAGCAAAAATGACATTGTCCGGATGACGATACCAACTATCCCCGACCGGTAGGACTATATCAGCCACCATCTCGCCGACATCAACCAGCTCGGACTCTTGATTGGCGCGTACCGGCCAATGAACTATATGCTTGTGAACGTCGAATCCCAGACACTCGATGCGTCCCAGGTAGTGCATAGATTCCTCTTCGACCTTGAATCCGCTGTCGGCATAAGCCCTGAGCTCGTCACGCCAGCAATCTCCGAGGACCTGAGATACAGTCGAGATGTGGTTTTCGAGACGCCACATCTGCGATGTCGGCACATAAGACTTGGACGGACGGAAGTCCCATTCGCGGTCGTTGTACATGAGCTGATACTGGTGGGTATGCGCCCAAGAGGTCATCAGTACGCTCGTCCAGATATTGTTGTCCTGGTAGACCTGCGCATAGCTCTTTTTGAACCACTCCTGCCACTCTTCGAAAGAGTCATAGTTCGAGGAGCGCTTGGCTAAGCCTTCTCGCCACTCTCTTTCATCGTGGAGCGGATCTTCAGCGTGGAAAAACTCTTCCCAGTAGGCAGTAACGGCAGCTACTTCGATAAGGGAGCGGTCGACTCGACCGATTTTCTCCACCCAGAGCTGGCTTGCCACATTGAGAATCTCTTCGCAGCGTGAATATGGGTTCGAATCTTTCAAGTCATCGCTGTGCCGGACGTAATCCACAGCTGCTCTAATCAAGAATGCCGGAAGCATCTACCGCTGAAACCCTCGTAACCTTCAAAACTAACAAAGCACTATAACAAAGTTTTGAATTTGGTGGTGTGTGAAATGATCATACCGCCACAAGTTTGATTAAAACGCTAGTCAGGCAATAAAGCCCAGAGGTGGCGCAGAGCGCACTTTCAACAATTCTGACCCGCCCAAAACCGAGCACCCACGGGCGTTGAGCCCGTACCTAGCGACACTATCCTCTCGCAGTTGTGCCAAGAACCTGCTTTTTGCAGGGGATTTAAACCGAACCCGCTTTGGTTGTCCCTGAAATCTTTAGCCGCCGGTGAACACTTTGGACCTTGTCGATACGCGACAGGTATTGCGTATGCCTTCTTTGAATCGCTTGATTCTTGCACCGAAGATCGGATCCGCCTCAAAGTCGCTCAGTTTCATCGCCAGGCGCTCAGTCCAGCAAGCCTCACCGGAGGTGCCGGGCTGATTGAATCGCTCAGTCGTTGCCAGGAGATCGGTAATCATGAAAACTGCGAGCCAACAAGGGCTCTCAAAAAGTTTTTCAACAAAAGCGGCATGAAGACCGTCATTGAACTCATTCGGCGGCTCTTCTTCGTCTAGTCCGAGCAATCGCATCAGTCGCTGAACCTCAAGCCAGCCTTCGCGGCCATCCTCACCGTGCCACCATTCTACCAACCCTTGATAGTAGGCTGCGATCGGCTGATGGTCATGAGTGGCATAGGTAGCCAGTGACAATGGATGCAGCTCGCTCATCGGTTTGAACTCACGGGTTTCTTCAATTCTTTCAAAAATCGGAATTGCAAAACCCGCCATTCCCATCTCATGAATCGCTGGTCTCAGATAATCCGGAATAATGATTCCAAGATCCTCGGCTACAATTTTGCAATCACCAGCGGTATCACTGAGGACCTTTAGGATTTTGCTTCCTTCCTGGCAATTCTGCTCTGCATCCTCCTCCAGCTCGTCTGACCGCGGGAGGAATTGAGGCAGAAGTCCCCCAGTAAGCTCCTCGGCTTCATCTTCCGCGAGTTCGAGAAATTCGTTATTTCTCTCCGGTATCCAGGGAAAGCCATAAACTCTAAAGAAGCCCAGCACATGGTCGATTCTGTAATCATGAAAATGATCGAGCAGTCGTCGCACACGCTGCTTCCACCATCGAAACTCTTCCTTTTCGTTAGCTTCCCAGTCGTAAATTGGAATCCCCCAGTTCTGCCCCCACTTTTTCGTAAAGGGGTCTGCAGCGAATTCGGGCTCAGGTGGGGCACCTCCCGACCAGTCGAGATCGAAAAGTTGCGGATTCGACCAGACGTCAGCGCTATAACGACTGACACCAAATGGAATATCACCCATCAAGCGAACACCGCACTGGTCGGCATGTTTTTTGACCGCGCCCCATTGCCTGTACGCCACCCATTGAATGTAAGACCAGAAGTCGCGTGCATCACGCAATTGCAGACCGGATTCATGCGCGGCAAGCCATTTCTCCGCACCTTCAACAGTCCGTAAATTCTCGTCCCACATAGTCCAACAGGGGTTGCCGCCACGCTCATCCATTATTGTTCGAAATAGCGAATACGGCGTGAGCCACTCTCCATGCTGCTCCTTGAACGCTTTGAACTCTTCGAGCTCGCGTCCACTTGATTTATGGAAGCTTTCAAATGCACGGCGGAGCAGACGTAACTTAAGCGCTCGCACCTTGTCGTATTCGATACGCGCGGCACCGGATTCGATACCAGCCGCCGAGCGCTCCTCGTCAACAAACTCCGCCTTCAAGCCGGGCACCATCTCCGGTATCATAGTCAACAAAGATGGTTCTAATGAGACTGAACTTATAGCATTGTAGGGGCTGTTGTCACCGCTGGTTTCATTGATCGGAAGCGTTTGCAGCACTGTGATTGAGTTACGCGCGCAAAAATCGATCGCGCCTATCATGGCCATAGTGTCGCCGATTCCAAGATCGCCGTCTCTTCTGAGTGCAAATACCGGAATCAGGACCCCAGCTAGTTTTACGTCCGGATTAATCGCCATTACTACACACCCAATCTGTTGAATACTAGTTCGACGTTTTGCAAATAGGTTTCTGGATTCAAACAGGCAATAACCTCATCCCTGGTGAGTAGAGACATCACCTTCTCATCCTTTAGCAAATTCTCTTTGAAGCTAGAACCGTTTTGATTCCAAGCAGCGTGTGCATTGGATTGAACAAGCTTGTAGGACTCTTCTCTGGTCAATCCCTTTTCGACCAGTTTTAATAGAACAGCTTGCGAGAAGATGACACCACCAAAAACATCCATATTGCGGAGCATGTTGTCAGGGTAGACGACCAGATCCTCTATGATGCCGGCAAATCGATGCAACATGTAATCGATCAATATGGTCGAATCAGGCAAAATTACTCGCTCTACAGAACTGTGGCTGATGTCCCTTTCGTGCCATAGCGGAATATTTTCTAACGCGGCCAGAGCATTGCCCCGCAAAATGCGAGCTAACCCGGAGATGTTCTCGGAACCTACCGGATTGCGCTTATGAGGCATGGCGGAGCTGCCCTTTTGTCCTATGGTGAAGGGTTCTTCCGCTTCTAGTACATCAGTGCGTTGTAAATGACGAATCTCGGTAGCGAATTTATCGAGACTGCTTCCGATGAGAGCAAGCGTAAAAAGATACTGTGCATGACGATCGCGTTGAATGATTTGAGTCGATATCGGAGCCGGGGCCAGATTCAACAACTTACATGCCAGCTCTTCGAGCTCAGGTGTTATGTTCGAAAACGTGCCTACGGCACCGCTGAACTTACCTACCGAAATCATGTCGATTGCCTGCTGCAACCGTATCTGGTGGCGCCGCACTTCTTCCAGCCAAACGGCTAATTTGAATCCGAAAGTCGTAGGCTCGGCGTGAATGCCATGAGACCTGCCAACCGTGATCGTACGTTTGTGCTTGCGAGCCTGCAACAAGATTGCGTCGTGCAGGCGATTGAGACCGACTTGAATCATCAGTCCAGCTCTGCGCATGTTCAAAGCAAGTGCTGTATCGATAACGTCAGAACTCGTCATACCACGATGAATATATCGTCCCGCATCACCGACGTTTTCATTGACATTTGTGAGAAATGCAATAACGTCGTGCTTGACCTCCAGCTCGATCTCCTTGATTCGATTAACATCGAACCTGGCTTTTTCTCTTATCTCGCGAAGTGCCTCGGCCGGAACACTGCCTAACTGTACCTGGGCCTCAACGACCGCTATCTCCACTTCCAGCCAGTTCTGAAACCTGGCTTCATCCGTCCAGATCGCTCCCATTTCCGGTCTTGTATAGCGCTCGATCACTTATCCGTCTCCATACGAACTTGATGCCTTCCGGCAAGAAAGAAAAGCATTATTCTACAACGAAGCAGCGCCCTAAAAACCCCAGGCTGACCAACTGGGAGGGAACTTCTTATCAAGTCCTCGCATGTATATGACCCATTGACCGTGATGAAAAGTTTCATGTCCGACCAGTCGCCACATGTGCTCCTGCGCCCTCACCGATTCGCCGAACCAGTCGATCGGAGTTTCAGAATCGGTCATAGAAAGCACCCTTAACATCTCCTCGTCGCATGAAAAGAGATGAGTTCTGACATCGTCCTGGGTGAGACGACTTTTCGAATGCGTTGATTTACTGCCAAAACTAACTTTTCCGGTCAAAACAGCAGAGACGTAGTCTTCCTGAACTCTGCCGATGTGACGAAACTGCTTCCAGAACGGTCCCATTCCAAAGCCAGGGGAGAACGACAGATCGTCCTTGGAAAGCGTCGAGAGTAAGTCCAGACTCAAGCCGCGCGCAAATTTCCATTCCAGAAGAAACGGCTCAAACATTCGCCTGACCTCAAAACTGGCCGATTGCACCTTCTCGCTCATCCAGGCGCAGTATCAAGCCGAAGCACTATATTACCCGGCGCACCGGACAATTGCGGCTTTGATATTGACCGCAAGTTTACCTGTTTAACGATCTTTGAGTGAGCGTATGGCAACGAGCATCTTTCAACGCGCTAAAATAAAGCCGAAATTAGAGCCGTTGTTGACACTCACCACGCCATCCCCACATTCAGGAAATAACATGAAAGTTTTGATACCTATTGACATTGCTCATCCCCATGACGATCTCACGGAGCATGTCAGTTGGATTTTGCCACTCAAAGGATCGGATATAAAACTGCTCTTCGTCAAAGAAATATTGCCGTCGTACGAACGAGTCCTGTCCTCCATGGCCGATTTTCCTGAGGACTGGGCTCACCAGATCGACAAAAAGGCGGGCGAGGTTCTCGAGCCGCTTAAAACCAGATTGACCGAGGCCGGCGCCAGAGTGACTGCCGAGGTAGTCTCCGGCTCACCTGAACATATGATTGCCACCGTAGCCAAAGACGATGGTATGGCGGTCACAGTGGTCGCGCCTGCACAGCATTCCAACATCGAACGTTTTTTCTTGGGTTCAACATCTAGCTCAGTGGTCAAGCTCACGACAGGTACAGTGCTTTTGCTACGAGACCACCGCGGTCATGACGAGCTCACCCATGTCATCTTCGGCGTCGATGGATCGGAAGAATCCGACAATGCCCTCAAGATAGGGTCCGCTCAACTCAAATTGGCAGAACGAAAGGTCAAGGTCACGGTACTACATGCAGTATCAGTACCGCCTCTAGTATCGATGTTCTCACCAGCGGAGGTAGCCGTCTCCGTTCAAAAGAACATGGAGATGGAGGGAGAGACCATTTTGGCCGCGGCACTGAAGATCCTCAAAGACGCTGGTATCGAAAATGCAGAACCACGCCTAGTGCAAGGAGAGGCTTCCTGGGAGTTGATGAGGTATGCCGATCATGCCAATGCACAATTGATCATCACCGGTGCTGGCGGACATAAGTTTGTCGAACATGCGCTTGTCGGCAGCGTGGCGTCGCGCATTGTAACGCACGCAAAATGCTCCACCGCAATAATCAAAAAAAATAGCCAAAATGGCTCGTAGTTCGCAAGAAAGCACGAAGCTCCAGCCGACGATCTTGGTTCGAAAACCTTGAATTGTTCAATCGCCAGTGTCAACAAGCATCAGAGGTGAGATTTGAAAAGCAAGTTGTCCCAGCAATTTAGCGCATCGCATTCGTTAAGGCAATCGCTCTTCACAATAACCGGAAAAGCTGATCCGATTTGTCGCACATTGAAATCCGCACTGGCCGTGCTCCTCGTCTCGATGACTATCTCTCCAATGACGGCATTGGCCGACATGGAAGAGGCAGATAGCCTGGCCGAAGAGCAGGTCAAAGAGAAGGAAGAGCTGAAAGACATGCAGAACGAGCTCAACGACATCAAGGGCAACATCTCTGGTGCTCTCGGTGAGCTCAGCGACCTGACCAAGAAGATGGCCAATCAGGCAAATGCCAAGGAGTTCCACCTTTTCGCTCGTGAAACCGGCTGGGACACCTACAGCGGTTCCAACGTTCATTGCCTGAGTTACAACGGCAAGATACCCGGACCTCCGATAGTCATTCAAGAAGGCGAACTCGCAAAAATAGTTCTGCACAATCAGATGAAGGTATCGACGAGCCTGCAATTCCACGGCATCGTCGTACCTCATACAGTGGGTGGCATTCCAAGAAGTGGTCAAGGTCTTGTCGAACCGGGCCAGACATTCGTCTTTCAGTTTGTAGCACGCCAACCTGGTACGTTCTGGTATCACCCGCAGTTAATTCATCCGAATCAAAAACAGCTCGGACTGTATGGTCCAATTGTCGTACAGCCAAGACTCAAATCGCGCCCTTACGACAAAGATGTAACACTGATTTTTTCAGAGTTGCGGAAATCACCACAGGCAGTACCAGCCAATGTTGCCGGCAAAGTAACTCCGCTGAAAGCAGGTCAAGCGAAGGTGAAGGCTGCCACTCCAGAGGAGTCGGCGGAAGGAGATCAACAGAAAAGCAATTTCAGAGCCGTCGCATGGACTGATGGTGCTACGCCACCAGATGTGGAGACCGATTATTTGATCAACGGCAAGCCCGCCCCGACAGTACCAGCCATCGAGCTGCGCAAGGGGGAGAGAGTGAAGCTCAGACTGATCAACGCCGGACAGGAAATTGTCCCGTTGCAACTAGGCGGTCACAGGATGGAAGTTGTAGCGGTGAACGGTGGCGACCGCCTCGAGCCACACGTTTTTCGCGACACGCTGACGCTCAACCCATCTGATCGAGTGGACGTCGAGTTTACAGCCGATAATCCTGGTGTTTGGTCACTATGCTCGGAATCAGCGCACCAATCATCTCGAAAAGGAAGATTTCCCGGGGGCATGGCGCTCGTAGTGCGATATTCAGAACTCCGTGCGCGCCAACAACAGCCCCAACAAGAGTAGCCGCAATTGCGAAAGAGCCTTCGCCATCTTATCTGGATCTGCAAAACACAATAAATGGTAGCAACGCAGGGATTTGGTAGTGCACTAGACCGCTTTGTGGTCAACGCTCGACCTCTTCGTGTTAACGCCCAGGCCTCTTTGTGTTAATGTTCAGACCGCTTATTGTTGATGCTTAGATCGCTTCTCTGAGCTGCCGCAAATGCATGTTGACCGTGTCACGAGACAAGCCTGTGTGCTCGCAGAATCGAGCCCAGCCAATCTCTATTACATCTTCCCAACAACTGTAATAAATGTCCTGGTTGAGGTAACCCTTTCCCTCTTCATACGAGTAGTCGGCGATGATTGCCTTGGCCATGTCATGCTGAATCATATGCTGCAGATCAGACCACTGCTCCTCCAGCGCCAACTCGAACAGAGTTCGTAAAAACTCCTGTTGGCTGTAGCGATTCTCCGCTAATTCTTGTAGTCGCGTAGGCAGTGTCATTTTCTCTTTCCGCCGATCAACTTAGCATTCTTTCCTCAGACCAATACTGCCTTTTGCCTACACCTACCCTATCATAAGTTTTGTAAATTGGAAAACACTTTCTTCTATATCCACTGTGCATAAAAATTCGGCAAAAAGTAGTCTGGCTTACAACCACAGTGCCCTGATGCGAGCATACATTTCCGCGATGTGTGCTACCGGATTTAGTGTACTCCGTCCTTACACCAATCGATCCTGGTAGTGCACCTGGTGGCACTCCGATTTGCCGCCCAACTTGGTATCACAATCGATGCACTCAATTAACCTGCATAGCAGCCTCCACACAACGTAGTAGGTGTTGATTAAAATGATTTGGCAACCCGGCAATTTAAAGCACAGATTCGACTGCGTTGGCTATAGTGGAGAGAGTAACTCAAGGGTGAGTCATGCTTCTAAAAAAGCTTGAGAGCATACGCGATCAGGTTAAAGACAGAGAGATGAAGCTGTCGGACGGATTACTCTTGGCGTTGCAGTGTTTGCGACAGAAGCTGCCCGAAGAGAGGCTGATCTGGCTCAACAGAGAGCTACTCGGCTACCGGCAGGACGATCTGGACGCTCTCCACGACAATCACGTGGGGCTAAATCTCTTTCTTTCCTGGATTTCGGAGTCTCGGCGCCGCCCAAGTCTGGAAGTTCCCAGTTACCGATTTCTCGACGGCGTCTGGGGGCGAATCGATCGAACCGGACGCCTGGTTTCGGTGATGGAGCCTGAGCTCGCACAGAGACAGATCTTCTGTAACATCGGCATTCAGCAGATCGAGCTCCAACTCGATGAGATGGATCAGCCGATGGATGCGCTCTTCAGTTTGAGCTTCGACGAGCGAACCGGTGCCGAGTTCTTCTGTGAGTCTCGTGAGCTTGTACGAGTCTACGATCATGTTCTTTTTAAGCTGATTGAGTTCCTCAACTCGGTGATAACCGAGTTGCGATAGGATTTCAGACTTCTGTCTCGACGGTTTACAATGTCCAGTGTGAGACAGCGCCTTTCGATTTATCATATTGTTTACTCAGAAAACCCACAAAATCATCGCAGCAAACATTCGCAAGAGCTCCGGCTCATCGAGGGCATTCGACTATCAAAGCGCCACTCACAAGGAAGCTCTTAGATGGCGAGTTCTGGTTGTCGCCGTGGCAATGTCAACGCTATCAGGAGCGGCGGCAAAAGAGCCGGGTTTGAAGGCGAGCAATAACGCGTCGCCTTCAGGTATTGCAGCCGACAACCAGTCAATAACACCTGGCGACACGCACGATGCTCCAGGGTCACCGAAGTCTTCCGCACAACCTGTCGAAGAGCCTAACCGATCGGCTGCCGATTCCGGCGCCGAAGGACCGGATGGCAACGCCACCATACCGGATTCGTCCGGAAGCGAGAGTTCACCTGACGAAGGTTCGTTGCAATCTGTTTTCGCAGATCTCGAAAAGGAGGCTGGCTTGATTGGAGGCGTCAACGACTCCTATAACCAGCGCTTGGCTGCACTGGAACTGAAGGTCCTCGGTGAAGTGAAAAACGGTTCGCTTGTCGAAAGACTCGGTCACGTTCGGGCCAAGTTGGTCACGACTCGAGCTGAAGAGCAAATTGAAGAGAGCTCCAAAGAGGCACAAGCCAAGCCCGTTGCGAAGAGCGCAATCGAGAGACGAATTCTGGCACTTTCCAATGATCTGCCGCCTATAAATACGAAAATGCCATTGTTTTTCCGGGTCGAGCCAATCGAACCCGTCAAAGAGCTGGACTATCTGGCGGACATTTTGGATGCCACTCAGAAAAAGGTTTTGCGTTTCAAAACAATGCCAATCCCTGTCTACATCACGCCTTACCCGAGTACGAGCTACACGCGCGCTTGCGTCGAAGGATTCGAGTCTTGGGAGAGAAGAAGCAACGGGCTCGTCCGTTTTGTGCAAGTGGACTCGCCTAAACTCGCCAGAATTCGTGTTGTTTGGAAACGATTGGGAATGTCGACAGACAGCGATAACTGCGCGCTGGGCGCACATACAGTCACGAAGTGGACGAAGCACCCGAATGGAAAAGTCACAGTCGTTCCTGTTGGTTCGATTCCCGTACCGCTATATATCCCGAGAATGGGGCCGAAATACACAGTTCCTGCTCAAGTCATCGAAGTCAACGTCGATTTGATCGATGCCAAGACTCCGGATTTTCGATTCATTCTTCTGAAAAACATCGTTACTCACGAACTGGGCCATGCGCTCGGTATTCTGGGACACAGCCCCGAGAAAAGCGACTTGATGTATACCGTGACCGACGAGAATTCGCGCATCTCCCCCAGAGACGTCAAAACGCTATTCAGACTCTATGAATTGAAAGTCGACATTCCGCTTTGAGGAAGAATTCAGAAAGCTGGTATCGTATTTAGTGCGTCACTTGTACTCGTATGCCGGTAGGTTCCACTGAGAGCGGAGCTGCGCATCAAGAGCTTTGTTGGCCTGATCGAGCGCTTCCAGACTCTGCTTCCGATTCAACAATCCTGCCGCCACCGGGTTGCCGGTAGCATCCTGAGCGAGCGGATTTGCCTGAACGGTCAAGTAATCGCTGAACAATTGTCGAGCAGTACTGAAGTACTGATAATATCCACGATGGAGCCTATCTGTCTCTGGATAGAGCGGCAGCTGCTTCATCGCGTCAGAAGCGGCCGAATAACGCGCGACAAGGCTGGTCAACAGCTTCTGCGCTTGATTTTTTTCTTCGCCGGGGATGAACATCGAAAACGCTTTGGACATCAATTTGTCGGCTTTGGCTCTCTCGCTTTCATTCATCTGCGCCTTCCTGCGCACATCGTCATATCTTCGAAACCAGGTCGCGACAGCCTGCGCGCGCGACTCATCTTGAGTTCCAGACGGCGCCGACCTTCGGGCACCTTGACTGAAACCAACCGGCATCGCGGTCTGCGGAATGGAGACCTCTGGCGGTACATAGGGCTGACTCTCACCACCTTGAGCCGATGCCGATTGCGGGACGCCAAGAAGCGTCACCGCAACACCAAGGATTAAAGAATATTGCAAGCAGTCAGGCTGCAACCCTCGAAATTTATCAAACCAAGTTACACAACTCATAGCGTCAGCCAATTTATCCTCGAAGGGGCGTAACATATTCTAAGCGGACGACGACTAGATCATGTTGTTCCACTAGAGAGATTTAAATACGCGCTCAGCGGGCAAGCTTCAACTGGACAGCACTTTAGGAAACAGGGCAGGGGGAATTAGATGACAATCCTTGTGGCAGTCAAAAAGAACGGCAGGATATGGATGGGAGCCGACAGAATCACAACTTTCGGCAGCGAATACACCACTGACCTGGTCAACGCCTCCAAAATCATCAAGCTCAAGCACGCTTATCTTGCGACAAGCGGATACACGCTTCTGGATAACATCATCGAGCACCTGTACGAGCACAACCACAAGATGATGGAGTCCGAATTCAAGAATCGCGCTCAAGTCTTTCAATTTTTCCTGGACATGTACAACGAGATGAAGAAGACTTACACCCTCGTCGACACGGGAAAAGAAACTTACGCCGGCATCTACAATGTTTTTCTGCTTGTCACGCCACACAGCATTTATGGTATCTCCAACAACCTGAGTGTTCATGAGTACGACCACTACGCAGCTAAAGGTGCCGGGTCCGATTATTCGCAGGGAACGCTCTATGCGCTTTATGAACTCATCGACGATGGTCATGAACTGACAAGAGTAGCGCTCGAAGCCGCTTGCCATTTCTCTATCTATTGTAAGGAACCAATTGACATTCTCGAAGTAAAACAAAGCGATTTCGGGCAACGTGAGCCAGGAGGCTACAAGTCAACCGCAACGTACATCAAAACAATTCCTAATCGCGTCGGACTCGCAGACTTCTCTCTGGTACAGAAGGAAAAAATTCTATCAAAACTAGCAAAGAGCGGTACTAACGCTAACGGCGCCAAGACAGCCAAGAAGTCTTCCGCTCGGACGAAAGCGCCCGCAAAGAAAAAAGCTGCCGAAAAGCCGAAAGCGGCGAAAAGCAAAAGCGCATCCAGCAAGTCGAAGCCGGCAGCAAAGCGCCCCACGACGAGAAAAGGGCGCTAAGCGGCTAAAGGACCAAAGGACCAGTAAGAGACTTCACGACCCAGGACGTATACAATGAATCTGGGAAGATAAGGTTAGGTCCGGTAGTCGAAGAGGGTAACGATTGGAACCTTCGATAAAGCCTGAAGCAACCAAAGAAGAGACGAAAGTAACTCTGAAAGAGACCTGCTCTGAGTGCGAAAAGCCACTCACAAAAGGGAGCTCTGGCAATATCAGCGCGTGGTTGTTCAAAGGAATGTACTGCACCTGCGCAGTGAGTTCGAGTGACGGACAGAATACTGCTCATCTATCGAATAAGTCGACCGACGATAGCGTTAACGATTTCGACAATGATTACGATAGAGCTGTGGCCTTGAGAGAAGGCAGTACGACAAAAAAATTGTTGCCTGCGGGGGTGATAGCTCGGACTCGACCTGAGACTCTAGTTGGTTCAATCATAGATTCATATGTAATCATCGAGTTCGTTGGACAGGGTATATCCGGTCATGTCTATAAAGTCATGCGCGAAGGTCTTGATGGCGTCTTTGCCTTGAAGATAATCACGCCGACTCTCAGTTTCACAAAGAGACATAACCAACGGTTTTTGAATGAAGCAGAAAATGCAAAAGAGCTTGACCATCCTAATGTAATAACCACCTACGATGCCGGAGTTACAGACGACCAGGTTCCATACATCGTCACTGACTTTTTTGAGGGCGAACGACTAAGTGACATTCTCAGCACTGAAGGCAACCTTCAGGAAAGCGTCGCCATCGATCTTTTCATACAGATATGCGACGGTTTGATCCATGCTCATTATCTTGGGATTCTCCATCGAGATCTCAAACCAAGCAACATCAGAATCAACGGAGACATTAGCGAAAATCACAAACTCAAGATAGCCGACTGCGGCGTCAGCAAAGTCTTGCCGGATCCTAGCCGTGAAACTCGATATTTTACCGAGCATGGATACGAGTACGGTGATGCCACATACATGAGCCCCGAGCAATGTCGGGGTGTTAAGATCGATCAGCGCTCTGACATATACTCTCTAGGATGCTTGATGTATCAGTGCCTTTCTGGTTTGCCACCGTTCAGTGCAAAACAGAATACGATGTTGATGTACAAGCACGTAAGCAAGCGACCTCGCAGCTTACACAGCCGATTTCCCGAAATCGGACTGACGCGAGCACTAGAAGACTTAATCATGCGCTGCCTGGAGAAAGATCCAGAAGACCGGTATCAATCGATCTCCGATCTTAGGGAAGATTTGGAAACAATCAAGGCGAGAAAGCCTGTCCGACGAGCTTTCCGAAAGAAGCTATCATACAAAGAGCATGAAGGAACCAAGATAATACCAGATACGGTGAGCGCTGCGGTATCGGCAATTTGGTTCGGATTGTCGACGACTCTAAGGCTTTATATAATCGCGCTCGCTATCAGTGTCGTGATATCAATCGCGCTTATACTGGCATTCGGTCAGTACAATTCGGCGAGCAGAACAATAGTGACCAACATAGACCAGGAGCCCGCCGTACGAAGCGAGCCGATCGATGCTATTCCGGCGGGGTCAACTTTCGAATCGAGATTGGCAACTATTCGTGACGACGCCCAAAACCTCAAGGACTTCGCTTTATCGAAAGATATCGTCATGTTCGGACAGGTCGACGCATTCTTGAAAGACATTGATACCGTAACAAGTCAGCGCAATTTGGCAGAGCCTAAGTGGTCGCCATCAGAAGAAGTAGTGGTCATCAATCGACTGGATAAGCGCATCTCGGACATGACATTGCAACTCAATCCAGCAAGCAATTCTTATTCAAAGAAAAACACCATTCTAAAATTGGACGGAACAGTTCTATTCACCGCACCAGAAGGAACGACACCGGCAAGAACCTTGCTACTAGCCATTTTACAAAATATTGATTTACGTGGTGCCAATCTTCGCCGTTTTGACCTGAGTGGACTCACCATAAGTGGTGCTAAGCTTCAGGACGCAGATTTGGCAAGCGCCGACCTTCGAGGTACGACCATTGAACACAGCGATCTTAAAGGTGCCAACTTCGATTACGCTAACATGCGCCATGCTAGACTGGTCGACGACGTCGGTCTCTCCACATCTTTTGTAGGCACCAATCTTGATGGCAGCACCATCACGAGCACCAGTCTTCGAGGCTCATCCTTTCGATTTGCTTCGCTCAGCAACGCGGAGTTCATCGAGAGCCAGGTTCGCGAAGCCGAGATTCGACGATGCACCATGAATAATTTGCTCGTGTTGGACTCTCCGCAGGGCGAGTCCTTGGATTCTTTGATTTCGCGCAATGACCTGACAAAGACCAAAGCGAAGATTGAGGGCGCCCTCGAAAGAACCGAGAGCCTGGGAAGATCGTTGACCGGATTAATGGCGGTAGAACTTTCTTCTAGAACGATTCAATTGCCGGGAAGCATGGTCAACATCGAGCTCAAAAACATCAATCCGGGACTGGCATCACCCTTGACCGCGACCGTAGACCGCGCGATGGAACAACTGAACGCGGCTCTCGAACTGGTGAGATCGGAACGCAGACTCGAAATTATGGACCTCGTTAATCAATCCAATCTGGAAAACGGAACGTTGCCAGAAAAGCGAGCAGATCTAGCACGCATCAAGAAACAGCTTGATGCAATCGACACTATTCTCAAGCAGGTCGATAAGGAAGTGCTTACCTTGAAAGCGCAATCCGACGAGGCTAACAAGAACGACAAGAATACAAATAACTGATCAGCCAAAAGTCAGTAGCCAACAGTTACACACTACTCTGCGCGATCACCATCAGTTGACTTTGAAATTCATGGCGAATGCAGGTGCAACTACCTGCCGACCAAGTCATCGATATTTTGCTCGTCGAACATTTTTTTCCAATCGTCCTTCGACCTTGACATATTGCTCTGAATTTCATCAGGTGATTGTCCGTCGAATTTGATCGGCTTCAGTCCGAGTATTTCTCTATTCGCATTAAACGCTACCCGTTCGCGGCTAGTGATGGGGACTGCCAGGTCCAGCGAGATGGTGGCAAGTTTTTTCATGCCAACCAGCTCGTTAAGTCCTTTCTTTGTAATCCCGCTGTTTCCCTCAATCTCCAACCTCTCAAGCGATTCGAGGGTACTCAGTTGTTTCAAATCAGAGTCAGTCAACTCCAGTTCTTGAACCCCCAGAGCTCTCAGCTTTTTCAATTTAGACAATTGGGCAGCAATATCGTCGGAACCACGAAGCTTCGTGCCACTCAGTATCAGCGCCCGCAGCTCTGGCCACGCAGCTGCAATAGTCGGTGCGCTCTCGCCTGGTAATTTATACTCGCGAAAATCGATCACCTTCAGGTTCCTAAGCTGCGTAATTTTTTTCAGCTCAGCCTTCGTCATTGTGCCTTGCTTCTTCAAGACAAGACATTCAAGGTTCTGTATCTTCGCAATCTCATCGATCGCTAACGAAGTGATTGACTTTTCACTTCTCAAACGCAAACCAGTTAGATTGAGTCGGCCAATTTTGGTCCAGATATCGACAGGCGCGTCAAATTCGATGGAGAGACACCGCTTCCGCTCATCGAAAGTAGCTCCTAAAGGGCTCTTGCCATCAGTGAAATCGTCCGGGCTATGAGTCTGGTACCAATCCAGTAATTCAATCTCGTGCTCGTTCTCTTTAGACTTCCCTTTCTTGATTCCGAGAATATACATTGCATACTCATTGTTTTCGTGCTCCAAGATTTTTTCGTGAGACACTTCTTTCGCCGGAACGACCAAAAGAGTCTCTGGATTACTGGATTTGATGGTGAAAGCAGCAATGAGTGCAGCAGGAATGAGAACGATTACCGCCACGATAAATATAGGTGTCAATTTCTTGAGATTGAATTTTTCAGGTCTAATCGTATCGGCGGCCGGAATCTCTCTTTCGCAGTCTTCTTCCTGCCAATCAAGAAGAGCCTCCTTAAGCCGCTCCATAGAACCATAACGATAAGCCGGTTCTTTTTCCAGCAACCCTAGAATAACCTTGTACATTCGAGCTTCGAGAGAATCTTTGCCACCAGATGCGGTGAGCGGTTCCGGGCGCACGGACAGGTGAAGTGCGATTGTTTCTGCTGGACTCTTACCGACAAACGGCGGTGTGCCTGCTACGCACTCGTACAGGATGCAGCCGAGTGAGTATAGATCGGTTTTGTTGGTCACATCGGCGGAGTTCGTAGCCTGCTCCGGACTCATGTAGAGCGGCGTTCCGACGAAACATCCCAATGCAGTAAGCCCCTGACTGCGTTCGTCATCGAATTTGGAAATACCGAAATCGAGGATCTTAAGCTCTTCCAGGTTATCGCTGTTTAGAATGATAATGTTACTTGGCTTCAAGTCACGATGAACAAGTCCGCGTTCGTGCGCGTGTTGCATAGCAGTTGTTATACCGATTCCTAGAGCAATGACTTCGGAGGTCGATAACGTCTCTCTGCCTCGCAACAACTCGGAAAGCGAAACACCTTGGACAAGCTCCATTACTAGAAATGCATTGTTGGAATTCGCCAACACACCGAAGTCATATACTTCCACGAAATTGCGATGTCGAAGTTCGCTCAACGCTCGGGCTTCGCGCTGAAAGCGAATCAACGAGCCGTCATCTGCGTATCCGCTCAAGACTTTGATTGCGACGACTCGATCGAGTATGCGATCCTGCGCACTGAAAACAGCGGCCATGCCGCCTTCGCCTACCTTTTTCTTAATCTCGTAGCGCGATTCCAGACTGCGCAGGTCGGAAATATCTACCAAACTACCATGCCTCCAAATCTTTCTATACCACTTGGACGACGGTATGATTCGACAAAATCGACATTCTAATCTGCACTGGCCAATCAATTTGACACTTGCCAGGTATTTATTCAGTCGCGCGGGTCGGTCAGGTCTCGCTCACGCCATCTGAGTTCGCGTCTACTCGGCAAGATCAGATGTGCGATTGTGTGTCGCAATCAGTTACTCAGCACCTGAGACAGATCAGCGGCAAAGCCAGGATATGAGACGCTCATGCAATCGCGATCGTCGATCTCGACCTCTTGCTCGAATACAAGTGATGCGATCATGCCGGTCATGGCCAGACGATGATCGCCTTTTGTACTCCAGACAGATCCACCCGGTATGGATCGCTTACCAGTAATGACGAAACCATCAGGCCTCTCCACGACATCCACGCCAGCGGGCAAAAGGTTGGCACACAAAGCTTTGATTCGATCGCTCTCTTTGTGTCTCAGCTCCTCGGCACCAGAGACCTCGAATGTGCCTTGCGAGAGCGCACCTGCCAGACTAAGAATCGGAATTTCATCAATGCCGCGGGCAATTTCCTCCTTCCTGAGAGAAACGCCAGATAGTGGTCCACGATAACGGACCCGGACATCGGATACAGGCTCGCCACAAAGCTCTCGATTGTTGCTAATCTCGATCTCTGCCCCCATACTCCGAAGAACATCGACAATCAACGTTCTTCCTGGATTGGTGCCTACAGCCTGGAGTGTCAGATCGGAGCCGGGTGTCAGCGCGGCCGCAACCATGAAAAATGCGGCCGACGAAATGTCGGACGGTACAGTCACATGATACGGTGAAATCGGTTTTGTCAGACAAGAAACACCGATAGTCCGTTCGTGTGAGTGAAATGGAATAGCAAGAAAAGACATCATGCGGCGCGTATGATCGCGCACCGTATACGGTGCGGTCACCACGGTCTCACCGCGAGCCTGAAGCCCAGCCAGGAGAATACATGCCTCGACCTGAGCAGACGCAACAGCCAGTGAGAAATTCTTTCCGTATAATTGGTGACCGGTAATCTCGAACGGCGCATACATGTCTTCGGCGGCTCGGACTCTCGCACCCATCTCGCTCAAAGGTTGAATAACCCGTTTCATAGTGCGCCGTCGTAACGACTCATCACCGTCGAACCGCGATACGAATGGACGGCCGGCAACCAGTCCAGCTAAAAGGCGCATGGTCGTGCCGCTGTTGCCAGCGTCGAGTACAGCGGATGGCTCCTTCAATGAAGAAATGCCACCACTCTCTATTTCAATCGTGGAAGGGATGCCATTAACTTCCCGCACGACAACGGTCAGTCCGAGTTTCTTCAAACAGTCAGCGGTGCTTCTGACATCATGCGCAGGCGAAAGATTATCGATCTGGACCCGCCCCTCAGCAAACGCGGAGAAGATGAGAGCGCGGTGTGAGATGGATTTGTCACCCGGTACAGTTAGGAAGCCTTGCAATGAACTCATCTGGAGTGGTCGGTTGTCGTCCGTGACGGAGCAATTTACATCCGGGACGATAGTTTGGAACGAAGACAAGACATTATTGTAAGATCAGTTGGTTTGCAAGGACAGGATTCTCACATGTTGCGGTTCTTAACAAGCGGCGAATCACACGGCAAAGGTCTGGTCGCCATGCTGGAAGGTTTTCCGGCAGGGCTCGAGATTGATATTGAAAAAATTAACGACGAACTTTTTCGCCGCCAACAAGGCTATGGGCGTGGAGCTCGACAGAAGATCGAAAAGGATCAAGCTGAGGTGCTTGCTGGTATCAGGCACGGTACTACAACCGGTGCCCCAATCGCTTTGTTGATTGAAAACAGAGATTGGGAAAACTGGCGCAATGTCATGTCCACAGAACCAATTGATACTAATGACAGTACCATCGGCGAAGAGATGAACAAGAAGCTGATCAAACACTTTCGCCCTGGTCATGCAGATCTCGCGGGTACAATCAAATACGGACACTCGGACATACGCAACGTTCTGGAACGCGCGAGCGCTCGGGAGACAGCAGCTAGAGTCGCTGCAGGTGGCCTGTGCCAACAGCTGCTCGCTCACTTCGGAGTGAAGCTAGTCAGTCATGTGGTGCAGGTAGGGACAGTCGCCGGCCTGTCGAAACAAGATTCCGACCTCGATGAGCTGGAGCGCGCTATTAGCTCGTCTGAGCTGTTCTGTGCTTCGGAAGAGACGACCGAGGAGATGAAGCAACACATCAAATCGACCTGGACCGAAGGAGACAGCCTCGGTGGAATCATCGAAGTGCTCGCGGAGGGGCTGCCCGTAGGTCTTGGCAGCTACACGCAATGGGATCGGAAGCTGGATGGCAGGCTTGGTCAAGCAATACTCTCCATTCAAGCGATGAAAGCAGTGGAAATTGGTGACGGCATGAATGCTGCAACAATGAAGGGTTCGCAGGTCCATGATGCCCTCTACCCCGGCCAAGGCGACCTGCCATTTCGGCGCAACACGAATCGGGCAGGCGGTCTCGAAGGCGGCATGACCAATGGAGAGCGGCTCGTAATAAGAGCGTTCATGAAGCCGATTCCGACCCTGCTTCGGGGACTCGACTCCGTTTCCTACCCTGATTTCAGAGCCCACAAAGCAGACTACGAGCGCTCCGACGTCTGCGCGATAGCGGCTGCCTCGGTAGTTTGTCGAGCAATGGTGTCAATTATCCTCGCGGATGCATTTCTCGATAAGTTCGCCGGAGACTCCATCGAGGATGTCGCACGCGCACATGACATTTATCGGACATCGTTGCGCGATCGTGCAAAACGCAACTGAGTCCGGACAGACAATAATCGCAAGCCTTTTCGCCATCAGGTGAGAAACATTACTTAAGCCTGGGCATAGAAGCCTAGAGTTATGGATAAGCAACTGGATACTCTAAAGCACGTTTAATTATCGCCAGACCTGGTTGACTCAGCAACCAAGACGCGTATTGAAGTCCATCAGGCGAAGGAGCAACCAACATCATGCGTCACAAAGCCAAACACACGGGCCCGGTCATCACGATGCTGTGGAACACTGCTCTCGATGTGCGTACGCGGGTCGCTGTCGGTGCCGGAGCGCGCCACAAGCTGTCCGGCACACTCGCGCAGCTGAGCGCCGGTAAGCGCGTACTCGTGCTCTGCCAGGCGAGCACCGCTGTACACTGGCTCCGTGACGTGCTGGAAAACTTGCCGAGCGAAGACTTCAAGGTCACTACGCTCGAAGTTCCCGATGGAGAGGCATGCAAGACGACGGACTGGCTCCTCAGAATTTGGGAGCATCTTCAGGAGCGCGGCTTCGACAGGCACGATACAGTCATCGCTCTGGGCGGCGGTTCCGTCTCGGATCTAGCCGGCTTCGCTGCATCGACCTATCTTCGCGGTCTCAACCTCGTGATCGTCCCGACTACTTTGCTGGCTCAGGTCGACGCGGCGATTGGAGGAAAGACGGCAATCAATTTACCGGCAGGGAAGAACCTAGCGGGCACCTATTTCTTCCCGAAAGCAGTGATTGCTGACCAGGAAATGCTATCCACGATGCCGCGCAAACAGATTATTGGGGCGATCGGCGAGATTCTCAAATACGCGTTAATCGAAGAAACTGTCGCTAAGAATTCCGACTATGAGATGGGACCGACACCGCTGCTCGATGTGCTTGAAAAAATCATCAATGACGGGTTCGATATCGATGATCCAGGCATCTCCGGCTTAATCACAAGCTGCATAAAGATGAAACTCTTTATAGTGGCACGTGATCCACGAGAAGCCAATTTGAGAAGGATTCTCAACCTTGGACACACACTCGGCCATGCACTCGAGAAGGTCGGTGAATTCAAGCTCAGCCATGGAGAAGCAGTTGGCATCGGCATTACACAAACCACAAAACTCAGCGTGCAACAGAAGCGCATTGACAAGGCCGCCGCGGAGCGAGTCAAAGATATTCTCTTCCGTGCAGAGTTGCCTCATGAGCTGCCCAAAGGACTCAACAAAGAACAGCTAATTCAAGCCATGGCTCAAGACAAAAAACGCCACGGCGACAACATCAAATTGGTTCTGCCACAGACCCGCCTTGGCGTCGTCGATTATGAGGTCGCCTTCCCACTGGCCGATCTAGGCAAACTGCTTTGACAACATGAACCTAATTTCTGCTACTAGATACGATATCGTCACCTTGTGGATTCTTTCCAGTAACCTGATGTTATGAACGCGCCAGACGCGACATCGAAGCCCAGGGCTTCGTCCGAGCTTTCCATCGCATTCCAGGGAGCACCTGGTGCCTACAGTCACGTGGCGGCACGCGTATTCCTGGCGAAGCGCGGAGAGGAGCTGGGACTGCCAACTTCGCCCGAGGCGGCCAAGGATGTAGCGATTACCTTTTCCTCTTCACGCACCTTTCAAGACGTATACGAGAAGGTGGCAAACGGCTCCTGCCAGTTCGGCGTGATACCGCTAGCCAACTCCTCTGTCGGCTCAATCACACCGGCGTGGGAACTCAGTCTCGTGTTTCAAGTATCGATGATTGCCGATGTATTCGTGCCTATCCATCATCAGCTCATAGGACTGCCAGGCACCGATCCTCGTAACATCAAAGTGGTGCTATCGCATCCAGTGGCGCTCAAGCAATGCACAAAATTCCTGACTGAGCTCAACTGGGCCGAAAGCCATGCTTACTGGGATACTAGCGGTGCCGCATTTCATGTAAAGGAGACAAACGACCCGACAATGGTGGCTATAGCCGGAGAGGCCGCCGCGAAAGTGACAGGGTTGTCCATTCTCGCAAAGAACATTGAAGATTTCGCCCACAACGAAACTCGCTTCGGCATCGTCGCACCAGTGCATGTCGCAATGGAAGCGATAGCAAGGTTCTTCCCGCCACGTCCCAAGCTCACTTGTTGCGTGGAGCTCGATCCAGAGACTGTCGAGTTTTCCGCCTTCGTTGCAGCAACGATCGGCAGATACAATGCCAGAGTTTCCAACATTATTCCGCTCGTGATCCCAGAGCGCATCTGGCAATATCGTTACATCCTGGAGCTGGAGCTCACCTCCAACCAACAAACACAGAACATCTGGACTGCCATTCGAGAAACCGCAAGCAAGGCTCGAATCCTCGGAATATATTCGTCCATCAGAGTCTAGCGAGTCAGTCTTGTTGAAACTTCAAGGATGCTGAGTTGATGCAATAGCGCAAACCGGTCGGCTTCGGACCATCCTCGAATACATGGCCAAGATGCGCATCGCAACGAGAGCAATGCACCTCGACCCGCTTCATGAAAAGACTCGAATCGACCTCGGTCTCGACAGCAGCTTCATCTACGGGTTTGTAATAGCTGGGCCAACCCGATCCGGAATCATACTTCGTGTCCGAATGAAAGAGCTCGCTTTCGCAACATACGCACAGGTAACGCCCCTTTTCCTTTTTGTCCCAGAACTCGCCTGTGAAGGCGCGCTCCGTACCTTTTTCGCGAGTGACGTGATACTGCTGGTCGGTTAGCTGCTTCTTCCAGTCGTCTTTCGACTTCACAATTTTGTCGTCGGTCATATCGCCCTCTATCTCTCCATTCTCTTGATAAAAAATGTTAGCACGTAGGGCGCAACTTTTCGTTTTGAGCGGTGTATTGAGTTGCGAAGAGAGTTGGCGGAGTTATTCAAATCAAGCCGACAAGGAGCGGAAAGTTTTATGAAATCCATTAAGAAGGCTGCCACACCAATTTTAATAGTGACGCTTTTAACAGCCTCGGGCTTCGCAGCCTCACAACTGCTACCGGCATGGGCCGGAAAGTCCATTTCACAAGCGCTGGTTGATCCGGAGCTTGAACAGGCGCTATCCAACCATTTTAAGAAACGGTTCTTCAATCTGATCGACGCGAGCGAAGATCAGAAAAGCCAGTTATCGAGCCTGCTATCAAAGCAGCTTGATGACGCGAGGCCGATTCGAGGACAAATTAAAGAGCACCTGCTTGATCTGTCGGATTTACTGGCCGACGACAACGCTTCTGATGAAGCGATAACTAAAAAGGTGCAGGAGATTAGGACTCTGCGAGACCAGATCCAAGATAAACGTCTCAGCACCATCCTCAAGGCGAGGGCAGTTCTGTCAAAGGACCAAAGGCAGATTGTCGCCAACCGCGTCAAAGGTTTTTTGACAGGCAATCCTCGCCTTGGCATCATGAAACCCGAATAAGAGTCCGCATCTCTCAGCGAGGTATATATGCTAGGAAGTGGCTTTTTGTCGCCTCAGTACCAACTGACTCCCATGTGGTTCGCGAGTCTAGTGAAAGATAAACTGAACAATGCACAAGATTTAACTGCACTCGCCGATGCTGAGCTAGTGCGACGGTCTCGCGCAGGTGACAACAAGGCGTTCGAGCTTCTGTTACGACGTTATCAAAAGCTAGTTTATAACGTCACCTATCAGATGCTCAGGAATCATGATACTGCGTCCGACCTCACGCAAGACACGTTCCTCAAGGCTTACAAAGCGCTTCCTAGCTTCGATACCCAAAAGAGTTTCAAACCATGGCTGCTCAAGATTGCCACCAATCTAAGCCTCAACTCAATTAGAGATAACAAACACCAACAATCTCTGGACGAGCTGCTCGAAGTAAATCCACAAGCTGAGCCGGTGTCGGTCGAAGACGTCGAACAAGAAGTAGAGTGGCGGGTATCGCAACACATGTTGTTCGAAGCGCTTGGAGCGCTACCGCTAAAGCAACGCGAAGCATTTGTCCTTAGATACCAACATGATCTTCCTTACGAAGAGATCGCAGAAATCAGCGAGCTATCAGTAAGCTCGGTCAAGTCGCTCTTATTCAGAGCGCGAGAGAATCTACGAAAGTTGCTGACAGGACGGTTAGCTGTACAGGCATCAACGGGTGGTGATTAAGGTGGACGATATAAATGCAAGAAAATGCACAGCAATACGTGGGCTACTAAGCGACTGCATCGAGGAGGAATCTTCTGTGTGGAACGCTATGGAGACCGACGGCGAGAGCGTCGCGGATCATATGCAAGCGTGCATTTCCTGCCAGGATTGGCATCAACAGTCAACCGATATGATTACGATGGCGAGGTCGCTACCACAATTTGACGTGTCAGAGCGGCTGACGCAGAATATACTTTCGGAAGTTGCGGCAATCGATCGAGCTCGACCGCAACATCTCAGATGGCTCGTCTATTCAGTCGTCCTGACTGTGTTCGTGGCGACCGTTCTTGTAATCGATGCAGCTGAATCGGTATGGGGAATCGGCTCGTGGATCATCGGGCTAGCCACCATGATTGGTATCAAGCTCTTGATCTCCGATTCCGAGTCTGAGAGACAGACCGTATGATGCACACATACGTATCTGTAAACACGAAGTGGACGAATGACGTCGCCCCTATGCCGGGCAAGTCCGAGCAGGCGGAGTCAATCACGCTCTTTGCATGCGCGTATTTGTCGCCAACTCTTCTATGTGTAGGGGCGACGTCATCCGTCACTCGTTGCTATTATTTGGGTAAAACAACTGGACAACAATGAACAAGCGACTGGCAAGGGTTAAAAGTAAATGGCCTAAACTGATACCAATCATGGTATTGCTATTCTTGTCGACCATGCTAATCGAGGGCTGGAGCTTACTGCCTGCAATTGCTCAAGAAACGAATGAGACCACAACGATAACCGAAAGGGTCGACTCACAGCTCGATCGCAATACGGGCGATGAGCAAGACTTGCAGCGAGTTCGGAAGCTGACCGAGAATTTGCCTCCATTCGTCAGACATGCTTTGTTGATCAACTCCTCGAATCGACGAGCACCGGTGATGGTCTTTCGTCGCTGGGCGGCCGAGAGGAAGCGTTTCGTCCCGACATTCTTGTTTTGCGCCTTCGCCGGTCTGATTGGAGCAGCATTTTTCTCCCGGTACGTCGCGGTGGCTCAGGAGTGCTGCAGGCAACAGTTCTGGCGCTGTATCGGGAGGTCCATCCTTACCGGTGTGACGATACTGATTGCGGTGCGCGTTCTCGACAATCTCGTCATCACACAGCCACTATCAGCGGTGCTAATAGCAATGCTCGAAGCCGGACTAATAGCTGGGCTCTCCATTGGAGTCTCCTTGATTGGCGAACGACTCTGCACAAAGTCTGGACTGTGCAAAATCGAATATTTCGGAAATCATCCGCGCGTGACCGAGTTCGCCAGAATCTTGCTGGGTAGCTTAGTGATCGCTCTGATTGTTCAAATTCCGGGAATCGGATTGATGCCGCTCATCGGCATTCGAGTGGCTGTGTTAATTGCAATCCTCGGCAGCGGCGGTCTGCTCGCCACGAAATTTGGCACCAGCCCGATAACCGAGCGATAGCGGTAACTCCGGCTCATCATCGCTGGAGAGCGAGTTAAGGACTACATCTTTGAATTGCACGAAGTATCGATGGATTTCCCACCGTGACGGAGCCTGTACAAATGCGGTTCTTCAGGAGATGAAGCGAGTTTGAACCAATTGAAGTTGTCTGCGCCTGCATTCCACGGTCGAAAAGCCTCCCGACCTGAAGGTCGAAGCATCCGGTAAATTCTACGAATCTACTGTCGAAATGTTCACTTTGAAAAATTCGACTTCTGTCTCAGTGCGACTGGGTGTCGCTACTCTTCGAGTTGTCCCCCGAATGACGTATTGTCATTAATCCATCCTGCCGCGACTGTAGCGACAACGATAACGGCCAGACCCACGAGGAATGACATATAGGACCTCTGAGAGGGGGTTTCGATCAGTTGCAAATAGTGTACTGCGACTCGTTTTACTTAGATCGTCCAAATTGAAATTTTACACATTAATATGCAATCAGTTGCCAATGTTTTAGCAATAGCAGCGACATGCATTGCATATCAAACACCCATCTCGGTGACTTTTGAGCCTGTACTTGGCTGCATTGGCATCCAAGGGAGACCTCCACGTATCCGGTCACTGTTTCTGCCGAGGCGCGAACCTCTTTCGATCGGGCTGGCAACGCTAGACCATCTAATCATTACCGTTCAAGACCGCCTTCTGACAGGCTCTCAGGTAAAGGAGAGTCGAAAACAGAAATCCAGAACATGTACGTGGCGTCGCAAAAGCTTCACGCTTTCCAAGAGCTCATACAACACTCTCTGGGAGCGTCCGCTGTACCTCGAACTGGCGACTGGCTTCAATGATGTAGTCGTAGATTAAACAGCAGATTTGCCGTCTTGAATAAGACTGAAGCCGCGAAACTGGTCCATCGAAAATCTTGCTCGATGTCGACACTCTTATCAAGTGCTTGGGTCTGCGCACACGTGTCCTCATGCTACTCTCGATGGCAGCGCGCGTTCGACCTGGAGTTGACGGCTGGCTTCGATGATTCGGTCGTAAATAGAACTGATTCGTGCTGCCATCTGTGGATCGGCGCAATGGGAGCTGATTCGCTCGATCACTTCTCTTTCTCGCGCGACATCACGAGCGGGGGCTTTCATTTCCTGCTTAAGGTCTCCGACTTTGAGAGCATACGCCAGGCGCTCTTGCAGAAGGCGGGCAATTTGCGCGTCGGTCTTGTCGATTTCGCGCCGAACCGAGTTGAGCTCTGCAATAAGGGAATCATAGCCAGTGGAGCGCGAACGAGATTTCGCTGCGGCAGGGTGGTCTATAGCATGCGCGCCAGGCGTATGCGCAGTGTTGGAATTGCCGACGGTCGGCGCAGGTGTGCTAGCGGATGTCGTGGCTGCAGCGTCAGACTCGGCGCAGACAGCAGCTCGCTCTTCACGATTGCCAATAAGTACGGTGCGGCCGACAGCGGCAGCGATAGGCTCTACGCTCTTAACGATGTCGATCATGTCTTGCAGTGAAATTGCCTGGCGGGCGTCGGAGACAGACTTTTCCGGTTGAGGATGGCATTCGATCATAAGTCCATCGGCTCCACAAGCCACGGCGGCTCTGGCGAGGTCAGCGACGAGTTCGCGACGACCACAAGCATGAGACGGATCCACGATAATCGGCAGATGGGTCATCTGGCGCAGCGCGACTACTCCGCCGAGATCGAGGACGTTACGCGTCGCATTGTCGTAGCTTCGGATGCCACGCTCACAAAGAATCACATTATGATTTCCGCCCGCCATGATGTACTCCGCCGCCAGCACCAGCTCTTCCAGCGTTGCGGACAGACCGCGCTTGAGGATAACTGGCTTGTTCAGCGTGCCGACATGCTTCAGCAATTCGAAGTTCTGCATATTGCGGCTGCCGATTTGCAGAACATCTGCGGTCTTTACCGCGATATCAGCTTGTTTTTCCGACATAACTTCAGTGATGACAGGCATGCCGTACTTTTCTGAAGTCTCCGAGAGGATTTCGAGACCTTCTTCACCCATACCCTGGAAGGAGTACGGCGAAGTGCGGGGCTTGTAGACACCGCCTCGGATGGCGCTCACGCCTTGCCCTCCGAGAGTTTTACCGACAAGCTCCATCTGCTCCTTGCTTTCGACAGTACAGGGTCCGCCCACGATGAGCAGCTCTTTGCCGCCGCAAGTCACGCCTTTTCCGAGCTGCACCACCGTGCGCTCTTTGTTTTCACCCAGACTGGCTTTGAGTTCGTTAGACATTTTTTTGGTTCTCCGTATTTAAACGAGCATGTAAAAAGACCGGCTTCGTAGTCACCCCGAGCCGGTCATCTTGGTCGCTACTGCGAACCTCGATTACCGCTCGGGGCGGGTAAATACGAAAAACCAAAAGGAACCGTTTAGTAGCGTATCGAGCTCAACCTGATTATCAATCGCAGGCGCAGCCGCGAGCCGGGCTTCGAGACCCGCTTGCTCTTTTGCTGTTTGACGATGACCTATCATTACTCTCAACCTTTTTGGATTCTCTTAAAACAAAAGGACCGCTGCTTTTCTTGCATGCGGTCCACCTCGGGTAAACAAACGTGATTCAAATCACCCCAGGCGAACCTCTGTAAACCAAAAGAAAAATCCAAAATTACGCATTTAATTTCTATATATGAGTTGGGCCGAAGCCGGATGTACCGTATGGAGCCCATCCTAGGTGATGGGCAAAGTATCGTCAAGTGAATTTGTCGGGGAATGAAGACAAACCCTGTTCGCGTAGTATCATGATGAGCGCGAAAACTGCGGCATGCGCCCAGTTCAGTCAAATTTACGTTTGTAACTTCGTTGACGATTACCACCTATTAGATGAACATACTTCTTGCCATAGATGGATCGAGTTTCTCGCACGCAGCAGTCTTCGAGGTACGAAGACGTCCATGGCCTCCAGAATCACACGTGCTGGTGCTGACCGTAGTGGAGCCGTTGCATCCGGAATATGCCGGACTGCATGCCACATTTGTGCCGTTAGCTACGGAAGCGCAGAAAGAGCTATTTGACGGCGCGCAACGACTTGTTGCTGAAACTGCGGATTCGTTGAAAGAGAAATTTGGAGACGAGCAGGTATCCTTCGCTGTCAAAGAGGGTTTTATCAAAGACCAGATTTTAGAAACCGCGAGTGATTGGCCGGCGGACCTCATCGTGCTTGGTTCGCATGGTCGTAAGGGAATTACCAAGTTCTTACTGGGTAGTGTTTCAGAAGGGGTACTTGCCCACGCTCCTTGTTCTGTCGAGATCGTAAAAATCAGACCGCATGGAGAGTCACATTAACTGCCGTTCTCAATCTTTCTGTTCCAATCTCGATTTCTTACTGAGACTCGCGTCTAAGAGCATCCAACAAGAGATTTTTTCTCTTTTTGATTTTTTGAAACAGCGATAATCGACGCCTCAAGGGCTTCTAAGAATAACTCCAATTGAGCTTGTGTAATCACCAGTGGTGGCTCTACTCTGAGAACTCGCGCATTGATATAGGTTCCCGATATCAGCACATTCCGAGAGAACAACTCTTTCGCGACTGAGTATCCGAGCTCATTGTCGGAGAACTCCATTCCCAGCATCAACCCTACACCACGAGCGCATTTCATGATGTCCGGGTATTTCTTAGCGAGCGCATTGAGTTTAAGCAATAAAAAATCACCTTTCTCTCTGGCCTTCTCCAAGAGGTTTTCTTCCAGAAGGACTGAGATGGTGGCAATAGCTGCAGCGCACGCCAGCGGATTGCCGCCGAATGTGGTGGTGTGGAGAAAGGGATTCTCGATATATTTTTCCCATACTTTGGCGGTTCCCACACAAGCGCCGATCGGCATGACACCACCGCCGAAGCCTTTGCCTAATGCCATCAGATCCGGTGTCACTTCATCGTACTCGCAATAGAACATCTTGCCAGTGCGTCCCATACCTGATTGAACTTCATCGAAGATAAGCATGGCACCGAAGCGATCGCACAGCTCTCGAGCCGCTTTCAGATAACCGGGTGGTGCCACGTTGATACCACCTTCCCCTTGAATCGGTTCCAACACAAAAGCGGCTACGCGATTGCCGGAAAAATCATTGCACTCCAACGTCATTTTGAGCGCCTGCAGGTCACCGAACGGAATGTGCGTCCAATTCATCAAGGGCAAGAACGGCTCTCGAAAGACTGCTTTCGAAGTTCCACCCAGTGAGCCGAGGCTTTTTCCGTGAAAACCACCTACGGTACCAACAAAGTGGTGCCGACCGGTAGCAAGCATCGCCATCTTTAGACAGCCTTCGACAGACTCCGTTCCGGAGTTGGTGAAAAAGGCAAATTGAAGATCGCCGGGTGTGATCAAAGCGACCAAGTGCGCTAGATAAGTCCTCAGCGGGTCGATAAGCTCCTGCGAATGAATGCACTGCTTATCTATCTGATCCTTTACTGCTTTCAGAACGGTCGGATGTCTGTGCCCCACACTATAAATACCGAAGCCACCGAGCATGTCGATGAACTCCTTGCCGTTTATATCCCTGAAAATAGCGCCTTCGTCCTGCCACTCTACCGCCATATAGTCGGTACTCACCGACTTACGATATTGCAGGAAACCCTCGTTGACATGATCTTTCCAATACTGAGCCGACTCTTTAACGACTCTTTCTCGCTCTCCAGCGTCAAGCTGTTTCTTCTCAATGAGACTGAGAACGTCTTTAGCTTTGCTTTTCGCTTTGTCGAGATCTTGTGGCATGATTGGTCGCCTCGGTTGTCGAGAGGAATTATCAGCCTAGATCTTACCGCTATATATAAAGAACAACGCGCTCCACTTGGCAGCGCGTTATATAAAAAACGATAATGTTTGCCCGAAAGACAAGAGCAATAAGGTTTCGTAACGATTCCGGCCCTGGATCAGAGTGCCGCTAACACTTGACTATGCCTTCGTTTCCGCCGTTGCCTCAGTCTTTTCTCCGGCATCCTCATCTTTAGACTCGTCGACATAGGGTTCGAAAAAAACCTTGCGTCCAGCCAGAAAGAAGAAGGCGATCGCCAACCAGGTGAAGCAAATCGCTACAAAGACCGGCCAGGCTATAGGTACGAATTCTTCCATAATTTGTTTGTTGCCATCCTTTCTGCCACAGGAGCCATCATCAAAAGAAATCGAGACAGTCCCATGTTCGATATACCCGGAACCAAACACAGATTATAAACATTCAATGGGATCTTGTGATTCTCTCTAAAGAAGTGTCTTACCCCTTGGTATTTCAGGCCGCAGCCAGTTTGCAACTCTTAGCGAGCACATGGCAAGCCTAGTTTCATGTGATATAAAGAACAGAACCTTTTACCATCAGGACCGAGGGGATATTGATGATCGCTACCAGACGGTATTTACCGATTTCACTGGCGCTCCTTGTAGCCGCCAGCAGCACCGGCAGCGCCTATGCAGGCTCCGTGCTCGATCCCTATGCGCATATCAAAGCGCCACAGTCGCAAGCTCAGAAAAAGAAGTTAGAGAAAGAAAAGCTCACCATTCCTGTAGCTGATGAAATTGAGCAACCGACTACATACGTCACCATGCCTATGGGCAATTTATCAGAAGATCCGAGTGCAGCTGCAGATAAAAAGACCGGGATTCTTGGAAAAGTAGCCGGAATGGCAGCTCCGTTCAAAGCAGCCGGCGCAGGCGTTGCCAAGGGCAGCAAAAAGCTTGGCGGCCAGATTGCTAGCGGCGCCAAGGCATCCGGCGGCATGGCAAAGAAGAGCGCCACAGTTATAGGTAGCGGCATCAAGTCGACCGGCGACAAAATCAAAGACTCGACGGACAACGTCGGCAACAAGGTCGCCAACAAGCCGAAGCAATCGCCCGCTCGATCGGCGACTATCGATGAGATGTACGCGAAAGATGCGCAGAAAGCTGTTGTTCACAATGACGATGGCGGAGCCAGAGCCAAAGAGCTTTTAAAGATGGATGCCACGAAGAGCACTGGCATGCAGACTGCCTATCTCCCGACGAAAGGCGCAGGGAAGTCCAAGCTCTCGAAGCTCAATCCGTTCGGCAAGCTTGCCAAGAAATCGGAGAAGGATATTCGTCCACCCAGTGGTTTTCTCGAAGGCGCCAACAACCCGGATGAAGGCGTGCTAGCCGAAATCGCCAAGGAAAAGAAAACGAAGAAAGACGCCGAAAACATCGGAGTAGTTGCTGAAAAGGTCGCCCCGGAAGATCAAACGGCCGAAGCCTCGAAGCTCGCCAGCGCTCCGGAGAAGAAATCCGCAGAGAAGAAGGGCAAGCTGGGTGGTTTGAAGCTTGCGAAATTCAAGCCTCAAATGCCTAACTTCAAAAAAGGCAATAAGGCTGCAAAAACCAACAGCGTGATTGCAGCTAAGAATGGAGACAAAGCACCGAAGTCGGTGGCACCCGCAACGACGGCGCCTTCCCTCGCAAAGGTTGAAGATTCAGACGATCTGACCAGCATCGGTGAAAGCGGAGTTCCGTCCGACATGCAGCCGTCTACGGCATTCAAGCTCGGCGATAAGGAAATTGATGGTGCTGTCGCTCTAGGCCGCAAGCCAGCCGTAACAAAATCCACCGCGGTCGCTTCGAAGCCTGACAAGAAAAACAAAGCCGGCACGAAGTTCAGCGGTGGAATGTCCGCAATGAAAGACAGCTTCTCGAAGTTCAACTTCTTGAACAAGAAGAAGGCCCCATCGCCTCAAACCGCGACTAAGGATGCTCCAAAGCAAATGTAATAGCGCTCTAAGACCCACACTTGTTGTGGAGTCAGTCAAGCTCAACGATGAGCTTGGGCTGAACGTCCTTATAGCATCGGAGGCTTTCCAGCACACAGGAAGTTTCAAATTTCGCGCGGCTTACAATGTGGCGACCAACTCATCTGCCCCACATCTGGTGACGGCCAGCTCCGGCAACTTTGGACAGGCCCTGGCATATGCTTGCCTTCTCACCGGGAAGAAGTGCACGGTCGTCATGCCGGCTCAGTCGACGAAAGCAAAGGTGGATGCAGTACGAAGCTTCGGCGCGGACGCTCGTCTTGTAGACGTCTCCGTGAAGAGTCGTGGAGAATGGCTTGACGAGGTAATTGCCGAACTCGGTAGCAACGTCGAGAACGTCAGTCCATATGATGATCCGCGCGTGATAGAAGGGAACTCCTCACTCGCAGATGAGCTGTATCAGTACAAAGATCGGTTCGATGTAGTTGTCGTACCGATTGGCGGCGGTGGGCTGAGTTCGGGTCTAATATCCGGTTTTCGAAGATTAAGACTGGCAGTCGATGTTATCGGTGCCGAACCTCTGCTCGGGAATGATGCCGCCCGTAGTTTCAGAGATGGTACCATCATCGTCAACAATGCAGAACCTGACACCATAGCCGATGGCGCACGGACTCTCTCAGTCGGGCAGCACAACTGGGAAATTCTGAAAAACGGACTTTCCGATATCATCGAAGTCAGCGAGGGAAATATCGTCCGTGGGCTTCAGCTGCTGTTCTTCCAGGCAAACATGAAGGTTGAACCAACAGGAGCACTGTCGCTAGGAGCAGTACTGTCGGACAAACAACGCTTCGCCGGCAAGAAGCCGCTCTTGATCGTAAGCGGTGGCAATGTCGACGGCGAGAGCTATGTAAAACTGTTGATGAGCTGAGCGCTCGGGCCATTCATTGTTAGCGATGGGCTTAGCCGTCATCCCGTTTAAGTAGATACTCGATGAAAGAATCGCGTAGCTCCAAAAGCAAGTGAACAGTTCCAAGTTCTGCATTTGTTAGTTCGAGTACCCGAGCAGAATTGCGTGGTACCATATATAACACCACAAATCAGGGCTACTCGCCGACACCGCCAATGGTGTCAAGGCAAGGGTATTTGTCTGACAAGAACTGAACTTCAAGCCAAAGCCAGAGGCAACTCACTGAGCTGCCCCTGGCTTGATTTGCTGATTAGCTGGCTACTGCCGAAAGCCGTGCTCTCTCGCCTTCAACGATGGCGCGAGCGCGTCCAGCACTCTTCGGAAACTCCCGGCCTCTCATGAAGACTTCTTTGTCGAAGCTCTCGGGCTGGAAGTGATCGCAAAAGAACTGGATTGCTTTCTCGATCTCGAAATCCTTGCAAGAAAAGATATCGAGTGTCGCAAAGCCTTTGTCTGGAAACGTGTGTATGGAGATGTGAGACTCAGCTATGAGAACCACTCCACTAACTCCCCAGTCATCTTCAACTGTGCCGTGATACGTAAAGACGTATGGAGGCATGATCTTAGTCATTTCGAGTTGAGGCGGATAAGCATCAAGCATCTTACTGATAGAGTTCATGTCTGCCAATTTGTCTTTCGGGCAACCATAAGCTTCTAGAATGAGATGTGGTCCGAACATTTCTTTCCCCCTTTCCGCATCGCTGCTAAACGAGCGGGATTGTTGGTGATTCCTGTGTATGCAAAGCGCCGAAAGCTAGATGCTGACTCCGCTTTGTGGGGTACACGAAACGCTTACTTAACACCATCGGACGTATGCCGGCTGGGAGTTGGGCGTTGTTGTGTCTAGCTGAAACCTCCTTTGTTGATACTCCAATATCGGAAGAATGTATTCTACAAGAAATCGTACACGCTGCAAGTTTTGCGTGCCGCTTAACCGAAAAATTTACAGAATTTTTTTCCGACAACAAAACACAAGACCACAAATGTCACCAGATGTTCCCTTCGGAGTCTGCAGCGGCAGAGGATTTATGAAGCAGTAACAATTGCCTGACCAGGCGAGCCGACGAACCAATTCGTTTCGTCCACGGAGATGCTCTCGAATAGCCGCTCTTCGCCGGATAAGTGGAGCATATACGCACCTTCGGATAAGCAACTCCTCAAAGAGCAGGGTCCGCCCGAACCGAGAGCTCAGGAGCTGGAGAGGGGCATCCCAAGCCGCAAGGCGATGATCCTCGATGAGCGTAACTCAGTGGTCAGGACGCAGGAGGGAGTCACCGGGGCGACAGCGGTTTGACTCCTCCGATTCGGCTCCTAAAGCGGTTTGCTTTCCAGGGAGTTGAGAAGTCGAGGACGCCTTTCCTAAGTCGCCGGCGAATCTACCAATGTGCGACATAGCGGTTTGGATGCGGAGCAAGTCACAGGAGCAACAACGATCTTCCAAGTTGCGAAGTCAACTTACCGGAGATTTTAGAAGCTGGGAAGAGCTTCTCGAACTGCGCGGCAAAACACACCGATGAGACCTCAGCGGTTAAGACGCGAGAAAGTTACCGGAGCGACAGGAGTTTCGCCTGTCCAAGTTGGACCTTTCAGAGATGTTATGAAACTTCCTCGCCATGATTGTCGCCCATGGATCAAATTCGGACGGCGAATATTGCATGACAAGCCAGTCTCGAGTGTTAGAGAAGTCTTGTTCATCGCCCACCAGAGAGTTAGACTCGCGAAGTTTATCCAATCATTTAAAGAAAGATTGTGGCAGGGTTAAATCGTGCAATCTTACCAGGAGAAAGGACTATGATTATGGAAAACAGAGGATAGGCCGATGATCGATCTAGTGATGGCTCGTTGGCAAATGGGCATGTCACTTGCCTTCCATATAGTCTTCGCGGCAATCGGAATTGCGCTTCCGTTCCTCATGTGCGTTGCCGAATGGCTCTGGATCAAGACTGGCGACGATGTTTATCACGAGCTAGCCAAGAGATGGTCGAAAGGCGCTGCAATTCTCTTCGCGGTTGGCGCTGTCTCAGGAACGGTTTTGTCGTTTGAACTGGGCTTACTCTGGCCGGGCTTCATGAAGTGGGCCGGCGAAATCATAGGGCTGCCGTTCGCACTGGAGGGCTTTGCTTTCTTCACGGAAGCAATATTCCTCGGAATATATTTGTATGGATGGAAGCTCGTGCCGAAACTAGCCCACCTGACAGCAGGAGTTGTAGTCGCTGTCAGCGGTGCGCTGTCAGGTCTGTTCGTAGTATTGGCCAATGGCTGGATGAACACACCAACGGGATTCAGACTTGTTGATGGGAAGCCGACCGACATCGATCCGCTCGCGGCAATGTTGAATCCGGCCGGCATTCCTGAGGCAGTGCACATGCTCATCGCATGCTATGCCGCCACAGCATTCCTCATGGCAGGAATCCACGCTTTCATGCTTTTGAAGGACAAAGCAAATGTGTTTCATCGTCGAGCGCTTGCCATCGCGTTGACAACTGGAAGTATCATGTCGATTATCCAGCCAGTCAGCGGCGACGTGCTCGCGCAAATGGTAGCTCATGTGCAGCCGGTAAAACTTGCCGCCATGGAAGCGCACTACGAGACGAGATCCGGCGCTCCACTGCTCCTCGGTGGAATACCCGACGACGAACAAGGAAAGGTTATTGGTGCCATAGAAATTCCCTATGGGCTGAGCATCCTCGCTTACCACAATCCAAACGCAATCGTGAAAGGTCTTAAAGAGTTTCCCAAAGAACATTGGCCTCCTGTAGCGGTGGTGCATTACTGTTTTCAGGTCATGGTGGCATGTGGCACCATCATGATGCTGGTCTCGATTTGGGCAGGAGCAGTATCTGCAAAAACGAGAAAACTGCCAGATTCGACGCTCTTTTTACGTACGCTAGTCTGGACCGCACCACTCGGATTTCTGGCAATTGAGACTGGCTGGATGGTGACGGAGATTGGTCGGCAACCATGGGTGGTGCACGCCATCATGTACACCAAGGATGCTGTGACACCAATGACAGGATTAGCTGTTTCATTCACAATGTTCTCACTGCTCTACTTATTTCTCGGTGCAATCGTTGCCTGGCTCATTTACAGACAAATTGCGAAGAGCCCGATTATTACGGAGCAGAGCGATGCACATTCTTGAGTTCACTCCCGAGATAGTCCTAGGGCTAGCAATGATTATGGCATTGACTTTTTACGCCGTCATGGCTGGTGCCGATTATGGTGGCGGCGTGTGGGATCTACTAGCGTTCGGACCGAGGGCGGCAAAGCAACGTGAAACAATAGCCAATGCAATCGGACCGATCTGGGAAGCCAACCATGTCTGGCTGATACTTGTGATTGTTATCTTGTTCAGCTGCTTTCCGCCTGCGTTTGCAGCGGTGTCTATCGCGCTGCATATTCCACTGACGCTTCTGCTGTTTGGTATCGTGTTGCGAGGCTCGGCGTTCACTTTCAGAACATACGACAGTCGGAAAGATGAAGTTCAACGGCTTTGGGGACGAGTCTTCGCAATTTCTAGTACATTAACACCCGTGATGCTTGGTATCATAATCGGTGCCATCTCGAACGGGGATTTAAGGACGGTTGGCCCCAACTTCTATGATGTCTACATATCATCATGGTGGCAACCATTTCCAATTGCCGTCGGCTTGTTCGCACTTACACTGTTTGCATATCTGGCAGCCGTTTACCTGACTTCGGACACCGAAGATCAAGAAGTGCAAAATGACTTCAGGATTCGGGCGCTGTTCTCGGCCGGCATCTGCGCCATTATGGCTGCGATCGTTTTCTTCTTATCAAAAACCGAAGCCCCTGGAATTTGGGCGGACATTTCCCGTGCGATTCCGTTGCACGTCACCACTTTTGTATTGGCAAATTGTTCGCTCATTTGCTTGATTCGAAGAAAATTTCAGTTCGCTCGTTTTTTCGCTGCCGGACAGGTAGCGATGGTACTCTGGGGTTGGGCCATCGGTCAGTATCCATATCTTGTTCGACCCGAGATTACCATCGTAAGCGGTGCCGCAAATCGAGTCACCCTGCATTTCGTTATCGGAGCGCTGGTAATTGGTGCACTCTTGCTTTTCCCTTCGTTTTATTACCTGCTCCGGATTTTTAAAACGCGCGAACAGACGGTATCCCAAAAGTAAGCGAAGTCGGTTGTTGAGGCGCTCTAATCGCGAACCCGACTAGCCGACACTCTTAACGAATCGGAAAAATTGGCTTTCAGATCGGTGATAAGTTCAGGCGATGCACTGACCCAGAACTGAGCGCCCACTAAAATTACTTTGCTCTGTCTTCCTAACCTGAAGTGAATAAGGACTGGATCTTCGCCTTTGTGCGCATTTAGAACATCTTTCAGTCTATGCATATCCGCAAATGATGGCTGCTTGCCCATGACGATGTCGACCATCGAAGCGTCAGCGATTCGTCTAATTGAAGTTGCCGTAATGCTGAAATTGTCCTCGAACTTTTTGACCTTGCCCTTAATGAGCAACAGCGATTGTGCTTGCAATATTTCAGGACCCAACTTTTCGAGCAGATCGCTATACAGAATCACCTCACACTTGGAGGTCAAATCCTCCATATGGATGATGCCGAGCAGTTTGTTCTGTTTAGTCAGTCGCTTCTCTACGCTGTTGGCCAAACCACCGACGATTGTATTGGTACCATCAGGCAGTTCTCGCAACTCTTTGATTGGGTGGGTCGTCAGATACTTGAGTCGATTGGCTACACGCTTGAGCGGATGGCTCGTTACGTAGAAGCCGAGCAATTCGTGCTCCATAATCTGCATCTCATTCTCCGAGAATTCGGAGCCATCGCCTTTCAGCGTCTGGTCTAACTTGATTCCACCACTATCGTCGTCCGCGCCACCGAACGAAAACAAACTCATCTGACCGGTTGCTTCAGCATTCTGCCTGCGCACAGACACTTCAACAATACTTTCGAGATTCTCGAGAGCCTGCTTTCGCGACACACCAAGACTCAGACAAGCGCCGCATTTGATAAGCGCTTCCAGCGTCCTTTTGTTGACCACTCGAAGGTCAATTCGACCGATGAAGTCGTGCAGATTCTTATACGCACCACCCTCAGTGCGCTTCTGCACAATCTCCTCTACAGCGGCCTCCCCGACATTCTTCACGCCGGATAAGCCGAAGCGAATATTTTTTCCATCCGGCGTAAATTCTGCCCCGGAAACTGTGACGTCCGGCGGCAGAATGTCGATGTCCATCGACTGGCATTCCGCAATGTAACCTTGAACCTTGTCCTGTTCTCCGGCGACTGAAGACATGAGGGCAGCCATGTATTCCACTGGATAATGAGTCTTCAGATATCCAGTCTGATAGGTGAGCATCGCATAGGCTTGGCTGTGCGATTTGTTGAAACAGTACTCGGCAAACTGAACCATGGTATCGAACAGCTTGTCGGCAATGTCCTTGTTGATACCTTTCACGGCGCAACCATTCATGAAGATGCCGCGGTGATTCTCCATCTCCTCCGGCTTTTTCTTCCCCATTGCGCGTCGCAAAAGGTCGGCTTGACCAAGGCTATATCCACCGAGGCGCTGAGCGATCTGCATGACCTGCTCTTGATACACGATTTGTCCGTACGTGTCTTTGAGAATAGGCTCGAGCTCGGGCGTCTCGTAGGTGATCTTCGTCTTGCCGTGCTTACAGTTGATAAACTTCTCAATCATTCCGCTGTCTAGCGGACCTGGTCGGTAAAGTGCGATCAGAGCCGAGATATCTTCCATGTTGGAAGGCTTCATATCGCGAGCCACCTGGCGCATACCGGATGAAGTCTCTAACTGAAAGATCCCGGAGAGGTCGCCATTGCTTATCGTCTGAAATGTCTTCGCATCATCCAACGGGATAAGATCAGGGTCGATAGTGATACCACAAGTCGCCTTGATGTTCTTAACAGCCTTGTCGATCATCGTCAAATTGCGAAGACCGAGGAAGTCCATTTTCACCAGGCCGACATAGGCTAGGTCTTCCATGTAGTATTGCGCGATAACCGTCCCGTCGTTGTTGCGTTGCACAGGAACGAGATCTTCAAGCGGCACATCAGAGATGACCACGCCAGCAGCGTGCATGCCGAAAGTCTTGTTGGTTCCTTCGAGCTTCTGGGCGAGGTCGATGACCTCTTTGGCTTCGTCACTGCTCTGATAAGTCTTCTTGAACTCAGGATGCTCAACAAGCATGTCCTTTAGCGGAGTCGGCTTTCCTCGGACAACCGGCACCATCTTTGCCAACTTCGTCGACTCGGCAAATGGGTATTCCAAGACCCTGGCGACGTCCTTAATCACCGCCTTGCTGGTCATCCGGTTAAAGGTAATGATCTGCGAGACCTTGTCATCACCATACTTTTCTGAGCAGTACTTGATAATTTCGTCGCGACGCTCGATGCAAAAATCGGTATCGATATCGGGCATCGACTCTCTTTCAGGATTGAGGAATCTCTCGAAGAGCAAGTTGTACTTAATTGGGTCGATGTTAGTGATACCAAGAGCGTATGCAACAAGACTGCCTGCCGCCGAGCCGCGTCCTGGACCGACCGGAATCTGCCTGTCACGCGCAAACTTGATGAAGTCAGCAACTATCAAAAAGTAGGAGGCAAACTTTTTACCCTCGATACATTCGAGTTCAACATTCGCCCGCGAAGCATATTCGTCGGGGACGCTTCCATGACACCTTTCCTTGATACCATCGAAAACAAGCTTGTTGAGATAGCTCTCCGCCGTGTGTCCAACCGGGACATCGACGACCGGCAAACGCGGCTCTCCGGCAAGCTTGACCGGCTCCACCTTATCAGCAATCTCGAGCGTGCTAATGATCGACTCTTCGATAAACTCGAGATCAAGGTGATCTCGAAAAAGATGAGACATCTCATCGCCATTCTTGATGTATTCCCAACCGGAGAACTTCATCCGGTTGGCATCGGTCACCATTTTGCCCATCTGAATACAGAGCAGGCAGTCATGGGAGATAGCATCACCCTTGTTGGTGAAATGCGAATCATTCGTAGCGCAGAGCTTGATACCTAGCTCTCGAGACATTTTAACGAGCTGACGATTGACCTTTCTATCTTCCCAATAGCCGTGATCTTGAATTTCGATATAGTAGTCGTCACCCAGGACTTCCTTGTACCAAGCAGCACTGGCCTTCGCCTCGTCGTACTTATCTCTGAGCAAAAGCTGTGCAAGCTCTGCCCCTAGACAGCCGGAGAGCACGACCAGCCCTTCATGAAACTCAGCAAGCATCTCTTTGCTTATGCGAGGCTTATAGTAGTAACCTTTCAAGTGAGCTCGAGATACGAGCTTGACCAAATTTTGATAGCCCTTTTTATTTCGGGCGATAATTGTCAGATGGTGAAGGTCTTGCTTCGTCTTTTTATCAGTAATATCGCCGTCGATAATATAAGCTTCGTAGCCTAAAATAGGCTTCACCCCGCCAATTTCGTGGCAAGCCTTACTTAATTCGACCGCACCATACATGACACCATGGTCTGTAATGGCTACCGCCGGCATATTCTCCGCTTTGGCTTTCTTCACCAGATCTTTGATTCTGGTGGCGCCGTCGAGAAGGCTGTACTCCGTATGTAAATGTAGTGGTACGTACGGGCGTGGCATGTGGAACTCCCTATATAACAACTCCAACACCGAACCAGGTCGGCGGATTGGCGAAGCATATGCTTTATGCGTGCAACTCGATATCCCGAGCGCATTCCATATCACCTATTTTCGCACGTAATCGGCTCCCTAATATTTCATACGACAAATCCAGGCCAAAAGTTCAACACCAAAAGCTCCGCCCATTTGGGATAAGACGACAATTCTGCAAGACTAAATTTCTCGAAGGTTTCAATTTCAACTCGAGAACTTACAGAACCCCTCCACTTGACTAATCCCTGCCGAATGACCACCTATCACCGATAAGGCAATAGATGGTCATTTGGTTCGTCGCCCTTGAGGAACATCTTTAGAACAGCGAACAAAGTTCGCGAGATACTACCAGTCAGGATTTCTCCAAGCTAGCAAGACCGATTAAGGGAAATCAGCTCAACCGAACATGGAGGCAGCTACTCGTCGTGACCCCACAAGAAGTCTTTCACACCACCGAGTATGTTCCTCATAGTTGAAGGCTGTGGCGCATCTGGCGAGGGAAGTCCGTTAGGTCCAGGTGGTCGGGAGCCGCTAGAGCCTGGTCGTGCCGGAGGTCCATAACGCTTCAGATATTGACCCACCGATTCAGGAACCTTTTTGCCAGTAGGATCGAAATCTAGCCGATCCTTGAAGTCGCGCAGATTCTTCGGATCGGGAGTCCAGGCAGTCGAGTCATCAGCAGGGCGACCAGGAATCGGCGCAACGGCTCTGGGATCAATTGCACCGGCTCTGGGATCGATTGCACCACCTCTGGGGTCAATTGCACCGGCTCTGGGATCGATAGCACCACCTCTGGGGTCAATCGCACCACCTCTGGGATCGAGGACTGGTGGCGGAGGACCCGCTGGAGGTCTTGTATCCGTTCTACCCCGACCGAGTTCCATGATAGTGCGCTGGAGATCAAAATCACCGCCACCAGCTCGTGGATCAACTCGATAGTTGGCACCACCAGGCATCCGTGCCCACCTTTCATACTCATTGCCGATGACATTGCGTCGCAGGTCCTGGTCTCTGCCTGCAATACGAGCAGCGATTGCGGGATCGATTCCGTACCGGGCCCTTGACTGATACGGCGGCGGATTGTCATACACCGGACGATTGAAATCCGGTGGGCGAGTCAGAGTCGGCTCAGGTTCGTAAGAAGGATTCGGTCCACTCGGGCGATAGCCGGGAGGGGTCACGGGGCGAGAGTCGGGCAACGCGGCGCGCTCATTCGGTGTTGGAACGCGAGTTCCTGGAGGTGTGCGATATTCTGGCACCGTAGTGCGATATCCAGGCATTGTCCGCGGATCGACGGTGCGCGCATCAGGAGCATATCCCGGCTGGATTGTACGCGGATCGACCGTGCGAGAATCCACTCTATAATTAGGCGGCAGAAGTCTCGGATCGATAGTTCTCGTATCAGGGCGATAACCGGGCGGAAATACTCTCGGATCTATGGTGCGCCCATCCGGACCATATCTCGGCAACTGATAATTCGGATCGACGGTGCGCGCGTCTGGACCGTATCTCGGCAACTGATATCGAGGATCAGCAGAACGCGCATCTGGTCTCACGAAGGTCGGTCTTGGCCCATAGATGCGGGATTGCAAGTCCTGCATCTGCTGTCGGCGCATTTCCTGCACGAGACGCGCACGATCTAGAGCATCTAACGTGCTGTCACGATAAGTGCTCGACATGGGAGGATAGTACTCACGTGGATAACTAGGATTAGGATATGCAGGGTTAAACCCACGTGGATCGGATGGTGCCACTCTGGCATAAGGAGGTAGATTTCCCCCAGAGGCAGTCCGCCCGTCCGGCAGATAGGGTGGAACCGACGCCGGTGCATTCATCATCTGCCATCCCGCTGGTGTCCTGTACATAACCATGTGCTGAACGGGAACCGGAACGACAGGTTGTCTTGATCTATAAAACGAATAACTATCAAAATTGCCTGAATAGTCAGAAGTTGCCGGGGAGCCTGGCTTGCAATCTGCAGCCAGGGGAGTTTTTTGTTTGTCATCCGGAACGAACCAGACATCAACAATACTCAGCTCGCTACCACCCGAAGAATTGGGCTCGAAGCGTGGTTTTGCGACAATCAAAAATTCCTCGTTCGACATCCCCAAGAACCTCCAAATAGAAACTGGTGCCTCAGGCGAGGCAACCATCGGTCAACGATTTATGCATTCCATTGTGCGAAAACAACCATCTGTCCTCAATACGCAAAAGTACACAGGGGATGGAGAAACCGTCACTTAAGTCAGTGGGTCATTAGAAATTTTCCCACTCACACTGAGTCTCAGAATCGTCAAAATCTTCGCTCAAACTCCAGTCTTTCCAAGACCTGGTCAGCGAGTTGCCGCGATCCTATGCGCTCTACGAGGTAAACTCCTAAGTCGATACTAGAAGTAATACCAGCAGCGCTTACTATGTTGCCGTCGTCTACGACTCGCTGCGGCTGATAGACAGCACCAAGCTCGACCAGTTCGCTAATTGCAGCATGGTTGGTAGTCGCCTTACGACCCAGGAGCAGTCCAGCCTTAGCCAACAGTAAAGATCCCGTGCATACAGTAGCGAGTACAGTACCGCGTTGGTGAAACTGTTTTATCACATCAAGAATCACCCCTTTCTGGGCTTCTCCCCATGCACCTTGTGGATTTCTAGCAACCCAGCCACCTCCTGGGATTATAAGTAGATCGACATTGTCAGTGGTATCAATTTTTCCGTCTGGTATAAGCTTGAGCCCGTGTGCGCCGACGATCACGGCTTGCGGATAAAGCGATTGAAGTCTGACTTCATACCCGGCCATTCTCAATGGTTCGAAGACACCGAAGAGGTCCATTTCGTCGAAACCATCGAATAACAGTGCATCTATTCGCATTTCATCACTCCAGCTAAATTATGTCCCGAGTATTGTGTTTGACAAAAACTAATTATATTGAATGCAATCGCTAATTCAAAAAATCCTCGGTTATCTACACTGCAATGCTCGAAGTTCTACATTATCCAAACAGCATCAGCAGGAAACAACCGAGAGGCACCATATTCGGCATCACAGAGCAACCACTTTTGGTATTGCAAATGGTGCGCTCCCTTAACCTGAGGACTTTTGGGACGAACTGGGGGAAGACTGCCGCGTAAACTTCGTCTAAGGTCCGGTTGATCCGGCTCCTCAGCTACCGCTGAATCATCAGCAATAATCTAATTCGTTGATGTTTCGACCAGCCCCTATAAAGGGAATCAAATAAAACGAAAACCTGAGAAGTCCGAGTATTATTACCAGAGGGAGAGTTGTATCGCGAAATGAACAATCTACCCCTGGCGATTCAAAATCGAAATGAAGCAATAAACCGAGAACCACCTAATCTGAAATACATAATGGCGAAGAATATTTTGCCGGAGGAGAAACCTGGAAAACGGACCAAGTAGAATGGCTGGAATTGCGTAGAGAGGAAGAAATGGCGGAAGGATCAGTCAGCAAGTGTCCTAAGTGCGGAGGCAACATTGACTCGCGCAAGTCCGGCTCCATCACGCAATGGGTTGTCACTTGCGCGTGCTCGGCGTTGGAGACATATGCAGATGAAGAGGCGCTTGTTCTCGATATTTGCCCGACCTGCAAAAAACGAGTAGGAGCGGGCCGCGCAGGATCATTGACGCAATGGATTTTCAGATCCGACCTCTGTAGTTGCGGCGTCAGTTCTGAATCCTCGAATGACACCACCAGTGGTAGCAGTACCGATGACGGCACAAAAATTGACACTATCAAATTCCGGCCCGGCTATAAGGGCGCTACAGCCAGAGAAAAAGCCAATCAACCGATATCTGTAGATCCGGAAAGGTTTCCAATCGAGCGATTCACACCGATACGACTCTTAGGAAGCGGAAGTGGCGGTACCGTATACCTCTGCATCGACAACTTGCTTGACAAGACAGTCGCGGTAAAAACGCTCAACGTTCTACAACCAGAACAACTCGTAGCATTTCAGGGAGAAGCACGAGCGGCCAGTAGATTCAACCACCCGAACGTCATCAAAGTCTTCGACTTCGGCGTGACGAGCGGTGGTCTGCACTACATGGTAATGGAATTCGTAGGTGGGAAAAGCCTTTCAGAAATTCTCGAGCAAGAGGGAACAGTAAATATCTCGGCGTGCCTATACATTTTTTCCAAGGTTTGCGAAGGTCTTGCAGAAGCGCATAAGCAAGGGATCTTCCACAGAGACGTTAAAAGCTCCAACATTATCGTTGGCGCTCTAGACGGTAGAACGCCGGACGTCAGGATAATAGATTTCGGAGTAGCGTCTGTAAGCCTCGACGTCCAATCTCAGACAGTGCAGGGAGTCACGTTAGTAGGAACTCCCGCCTACATGTCACCCGATCAAGCTCAAGGTCGGCCTTACGACGTTCGAAGCGAAGTCTACAGTGTAGGCTGTACTCTCTTTGAGGCGTTAACTGGCTCGACACCGTTCCAAGGAGAATCGGCACTTGAAATAATCAACCAACACGCTCGTTCGGCGCCGCCCAAACTGTCGCAGGTCGCGCCCAACGTACGATTTCCGAAGACACTGGAAGATACTGTAGCGAAGTGCCTCTCAAAATTTCCTGACCAACGCTATCAGTCTATGGAAGAGTTGCATGAAGCACTCAACCTCGTCGCCGCCAAGAGCATCTTGGGCAAGGAGGAATCACTTGATGAGCGTCCGAAAGCAGCTGAACCGGAAGTGTCAAAGAGAGCAGCCCCCTTTGCTGCAGTGGCGCTCGTTGCACTCATCACCGTGGTGGGAGCATACTTCGTGAGCCGAGTCATGCTTGGTGGAGAAGCTGATTCCTCGCGCAAAACAGTTTCAGAGCCCACTTCAAAACTCTCGCTACCCCCCTCAGAGCATTTTGAACTGACCACGGTCGACGGTAGTCCATTTTTTGTGTCAACCGGCGATATTCATGAGCAAGATCTGGAAGCAGTGGCCGTCAGCCCGGAAAAGTTCGACGGTGTATACATCTTGGCTGAAGATATCAATGGTGGCGAGTTAAAACAATTGGCCGCGCGACCACTTAAATTTCTCTATGTCAACAGCACTCCCCTCAATCACGACGGTTTTTCCGCTATCGCTTCGATTCGCTCACTTGAAAAAATCGAGCTAGGCGATCTTGCGATCTCAGAGAAAGATATGGCCCAACTTTCCACTCTTCCAAATCTGAAAGTGCTAGACCTGGCTAATAGCCGCCCTTCAGCCGCCGCAGTTAAGCAAATCGCTAAGTTTCCGAAGTTGAAGCAGCTCAGCCTATCAGGTGTCCGGACGCTGCGCACCGAAGATCTTCAGGAAATTGCCGACAAAACACAGATCAGTGGTCTCAACTTGTCCTACACTCCAGTTGGTAAGCAGGATAGCACCATTCTTTCAAAGTTCAAGACCGTCACAGATCTATCGCTAATCAGCGCTGGTATCAAGGATGATGACCTGGCTAATATAGAGAAATTGCCACTTCGAGTGGTGCATCTCGATCGTAATCAGTTAACCCCGAAGGCATTGGATTATTTGATCAAACTCAAGGAGTTGAAATTGATTTCCATGAGAAACAGTGGGGTTACAGCAAGAGATATCGGAGCATTAAAGGCAGCCCTTCCGAACTGCACTATAAAACCATAGGTGGTGCCTATTTATTGAATGTAGGTCAACACGGCATCGCCATTAGCGGCGGCTTCACCGTAAAACTCGATCAAGCCATCAAGATAATCGACGAGAATAGCAACCACTTCTTCAAAATTGTCACCATCGAAAGCATACAGCTCAGCCTGAGAAAAGTCAGTCTGGCTGTACTTCGCCTTTAACTCGTTGAGATCGACCGACTTGAGAGACTCGGCGATTTTTTTCACCTGATCGACAGTCATAAAACGAGCAGGGCCATATCCAAAGGCATCAGGGCCAATCTCCTGGCCTCCCAGGACGGTCTGAGTGAGAGGATTGTCTTCATCAACATCCCAGGCCGTTCCGGTCAGGAGGAAGTGCACAGCCTGCCAGGACTCCTGGAGTTCGAAAAAGCCGCTGTTCTCTTCGTCATGAGTGTCGGACCAAATAATGTCGTGAATCGCTTCTGGATTCGCCAACAGTTTCTTTAATTTGCGCTGGCTAATGCTCTCCAAGTAGGCGCACATGCTCATTGCAATATAGTCCTCACGACCAAAATTTTGAACGACACAACAGGTACTGGTAAAAGAGAGCGTATCCTATCCAAATTAACATCTTTCCTGTTCGGTATCCAGATAAACGTCGACGATCACCTGCTCCTCACCGGACGGCGAAGTCGGCCTCTGGGAAGAAGGTCCGACAGTCATTGCTCCTATTGATCATCCGTCAGATTAGTTGATGGTTTGATGGTTGCTATTTGAATCGGTCAGTCTATGCCTGTAACCATGAAGTCGGAAACGGAGAACGAGGCCCATCAGTTCGTTGACGTGCCATTGGAACAGTCGGGTGGTTTGCATTAGAGGCGCCCGGATGCTCGCTTAGCCGGTAAGCATCTCGGTAAGCAAAAGGACCTGCTCTTCAATGGAAGAACAGGTCACAAAATATCAGAAGACTGAATGTTCGAATCTAAAAAACGAGCTCACGCAAGTGGGGAATCATCCTGGTCCGCCGCGACTTGCGGCGAGCAGAATGGTCACGGTGCTTGCCTTTTTCCTCACTGCATTTTTCTGCATAGATAGAGGCTGTAACTTCGGTCTGCTCGAGCTGGGCGATCGCTTGTCTAAACCACATTCGTAGACAACGACGCTCATCTTCGGTAATAACGACTTCTTCTCTCATTTTCCCGCTCCTGTATCCAGTGACATTGGGCGTGCGTACGTGACGCCTTAGCTAGAACCTTCGAAATCTAACAAAGTCCCTTAAAACCGATCCAATCATCGAATCGTAGCAACGCGTTAGAGCGAAAGCTTGTTACCTCTATAACGTGGAGGCGACTACCGCACCGCCAACGACGAGGCGCGCTGCACACACACCTCTCTGAGGTCACCTATCGATTCTAATTGCTTCTCAAGTGGCGACAACTCTTGACATCCTTAAAACATATTAGGTTTGGGTAAGAAAATCACCATGTCTCAAATCGCTCTCCCATAGCGCGATTCGAGGACAGCTTTTGGGGCAGAAGTATTACTTTTTTTGTTAACTATCAAAATTCGCTCATAAATCCGCCCCAAAAATGAACGATTGCTCATCCGACTGCATTCGATTTGACACGCCCGGGAATATTAAAGAGGTTGGCGACTGCCGTGCCAACGAACATCGAGTCAACGTGCGGCCAACGATAGCGGAAGATCCAGTCTTGGTGCCCAATTCATCGAAAGTATGCGCCATCTGTTTGAAGCCGAAAGAGGCTCCATCCAGCGGTTTCGTCACGCAATTTCTGGGAGTTTGTCGATGCCATGAGATCAATAGTTCAGCTGAATCAGTAGAAGCGATAATCATGTGCACGGTCTGCGGGAAGCAGATCAACCAGAGGCGCGCAGGAAGCCTAACGCAGTGGATATTCAAGACGGAGAATTGTAATTGCGCCGACCCACAGCCTAGAAAAAACATTTCTTCTCGCCCCCCTCGGAACACAGAAGTCGAGGTTGATCCTGAATCGATAGAGCTGTCAGTACATTCTAATAGTTTTCCTATCGAAAGATACAAACCACTCTCGCTCTTGGGCAGCGGCGCATCGGGCGAAGTGTATCTGGCGACCGATCGAAAGTTGAATAAACTTGTCGCCATAAAAATTCTGCATAAGTTGACGCCTCCTCAGTTGATAGCGTTTCAAGCGGAAGCACGAACAACTAGCAGGTTGAATCATTCCGGTGCAATACAAGTATTGGATTTCGGTCCGACGGAAACCGGTGCACCGTATATGGTGCTAGAATATTTCAAGAATGCAACTACTCTAGAACAGATAATAAAAGAGAATGGCCCCCTGTCGCTAGAGATGGCGACCAATGTCTTTTCCAACATCAGCGCCACGCTTGCTCACGCACACGGACACGGCATTTTTCATCGAGACCTCAAACCCTCGAACATCCTTCTCAGCCGCCGAGAATCCGAAGACGTTCAGGTCAAGCTTATCGACTTCGGCGTGGCTATGGTCAAACATGAGAATCAGGAGCCCACACTGTTTCGAGGCAACAGCATCGTCGGCACTCCTGGTTACATGTCGCCAGAACAGGTTTTAGGACAGCCTTGCGATGCACGATCAGAGATCTACTCGATGGCATGCGTATTCTTCGAGGCGCTTACAGGGTCGCCACCGTTTGCCGGCGAATCAGCGGTCGAAGTCATGTCGGCTCACATAAATCAACCCGCACCGTCGCTTCGCACCGCAATGCGCACACCGATTCCAAGAGAGCTCGATCTGCTTGTCGCGCGCTCTTTATCAAAGAATCCGGATGAGCGCCCGCGCTCGGCAGCGGAGATGGAAAGAAAACTGATAGCGATTCATTCAACGCTTCAACGTGAAGATGTCGCTTTCGAAAGCATCGAACGAGTGGACTCACATGGTGCCAAGTCCGCAGTACGAAAGCTCAAACCGGCACTGATTTTGATACCACTTATGATACTGGCTGCGTTGGCTTGTTGGTTCAAACCAGCACCAACTTCCAACCAGGGGCCGCCGGATAGTGGCCCACAGCAATTCGCACCCGATCCTAAGGAGCTGAAGACCTCCGAGTCCCCATTTCTCGAAAGCCGCACGCTCGAGATACGAGACAGACACCCACTGAAAAAATCAGACATAAGCCTCTACCAAGCGTATGACAGAGTCAATATCTCGAACTGTTCGATTGAGACTCCTGAAATACTCGAATCGATTGGCGCGATTCCCACAATCGAATACATAAAACTAGACCACTGCATTGGGCTCAACGCGGAAGCACTGGAGCGTCTCGCCACAGGTCTGCTGAAGACGAATAGAAAAGGCTCCGCCAGAGGTTATTGGCTCGACTTCTCATTCTCAGATTTAGATGATGCTAGTCTCGAGCATTTGGTCAAATTACCTAAGCTCAGAGCCATTGTCTTCGAAGGCACCAGGGTAACCAACAAAGGATTCAGAACGCTACGCAACATGTCGAAGATTCGAGCCATCGACGTCAGCCATACTGCCATCGAAGATGATGGCATTGAAGCGCTGGAAAAGATGCCAATCTTGATTCTCCTGAGGGCCCAAAACTGTCCTAAGATTACGAAACAACTGGAGCCGGTACTAAAAAATAGAATCGTAGTTGAAAACGAAGAGTTCAAGTTCGGACAAAACATTGAGCTGTTCATTAATCAGCTAGCCGCAACAAAAGGAAGCACCTATGCGCAGTTCGAACTAGGCACCAGATATCATACCGGATTTGGTATCGAGCAGGACTACTCGGAAGCCCTGAAGTGGTACCGGAAAGCAGCGCTCAATGGCGATGCCTCGGCAGCAAGCAACATTGGAAGTATGTATGCAAAAGGCGAAGGAGTAGCGAAGGATGGCAAGGAGGCGATGAAATGGCTACTGCTCGCAGCGAAGAAAGGAAATTCTATGGCGGAGAGTAATATCGGACTACTTTACATGCAAGGTATCGGGGTCGAGAAAAACGAGAGAGAAGCATTTGAGTGGTTCCAAAAGGCGGCAGCCAGTGGCAACGCAACAGCACAATGCAATCTAGGAATGATCTTCGAAAATGGGCTAGGTCAAGAGAAAGACTATGCGAAAGCTGCGGAATGGTATTCCAAAGCAGCAAAGCAAAAAGAGGACAACGCGCTTTGCGGTCTCGGCTCCCTGTACGCAAACGGTCGCGGCGTACCAAAGGATACAAAGAAGGCTTTGACCTACTTCAGAAAGAGTGCACTCAACGGATTTCCTCAAGGTCAGCTTCTTTTAGGCAGCATGTACTACCTGGGTAACGGCGTAGATCTGGATCTCGAAAGAGGAATTTATTGGATCAAACTTGCAGCTCAACAGGGAGAACCTAACGCGCAGTTCATTCTCGCTTCAGCGTATCACCATGGAAAAGGTGTGGCTGAAGACCGCAAGCTTGCGCTCGAGTGGTGCAAAAAGGCAGCCTCTCAGGGTTCGAGCGACGCAATCAAAACATTACAGAGATACGAGAGCAAATCAAGATAAAGGTGCAATAGGCGACAAATCTTATTCGCTGCCGAACAGAAAGATGGAAATGCTTGCAGACGCTGACAAAAGAATCTTCCTGAGTTCTATGCCTGCTTTCGATTAGGAAACATCCAGTTCATTGCTACAAATATTCCAGGAACAGCAAGAAGCGGGAACCAAGCCTGATAGACGAGAGGTAATCCGCTCAAAATCACGAGCCAACCGGTACATATTGGATGATTTCGAAGAAAAGATAGACGCGTTCGCGGTACATGCGGACTCGGCACTGGCACCATATCCGGTGATACTTGCAAGATCTGAGGGGAGATCTTCACTACAAATAGCCCCCGGATGGTCAGGTAAAGACCGATAACCGTCACCCCCAGACCAAAGGTACGGAGCAACTCTTCACTGACAGGATCCATAATGATGACGCCCAATTGCAGTCGTTGGCAAAGCACGGCGCATTTGACGAATAGAATCAGATACAGAAGAATGAAGAGACTCAACGTACGAGCCTTAGAATTCGCGAACTGCAAGCCCAATCTACGCTTTTTCGGTCCACCGGCAAGGCTTTCTTCTATCGGGGGCTCAGTTAGCACATCACTGTTGTCCATATCCGACTCGGCAGATAATGCAATCGGAGGTAAGTCCGATGGCCGCTCGCTGATCGAAACATCGGCTCTAGCATTCAGGTCATAGAAACTCTGTTCTTCATCCCTTTTTGACTCTGCGGTCTGCGTGCCCCGTTGAAGGTTGAGAGGGAGACTGACAGGGGTAAAGCTCTCCTCGCCCGAAGGGGTCAAAGAGACGGGAAGAGCGCGACCACTCGATTCAAGCAAGCTTGTAAATCTCTCTCCTTCATTTTCCGGCTCCATTGTTGATACAACCAGCTGCTCATCGATGGTTGCAGGTGAGTACTCGTCACGGAGCTCGACTGACGGTCTATGCACCGTATCCAGTATTGTATCCGGTACCGCAGCCGGTGCAGGGTTTGATTCTGCTTCTAAACCGTCTTCCAAGAAGTCTTGGTACTGCTTGGCGGCACGATATCTATATCTAGCACCAGCGACAGCACTTACAGCAATGCAGCTTCCATATAGCGCCAGTTCTTGCCAATGAAGAATGAGATGGTCAATATCCTTTCGGATACCGATAACCGGCACCAGCAGCACAACTGAAGCTGCCGACATTCCTATTACCGCACCTACAAAGGTCGCGCTCCAGATAGAGCGAGAAGCCATGGTTATTGACTCTCCGAACCAGAATTCAGGATAGTGCCGAAGCTCCAAGCACCTTCAAGCTATACCTTACCAGGCTTTCAACATCCTCGCCCACCGTCCCTTCCAGTTGAGCTTTCTTCAAAGCCATAGTTACCTCGGTCACGGTATAACCAAGATTGGTCAGTATGCCGCGCACCTCTTCTTGAATCGCTCCGGTAACCTTTACTGGATCCAAAGGCGAGCCAAGTCTACTGCTAAACTCCTCCATCTTGGTCTGGAGTTCCAGAATGATCCGTTGCGCGACCTTCGGTCCGACACCGGGAGTCTGACTGATGGTCTTAGTGTCTTCCGAAAGCACTGCGTCGACAACGAGCTTCACTCCAAGCGTTCCGACGATAGCAAGAGCCAGCTTCGGTCCCACGCCGCTCACGGTCTGCAATATCTGGCAAAGCTGCCTTTCATCGGCCGTTTCAAATCCAAAAATCGTGATTTCGGTCTCGCGAACGGCCATCAGGGTATGCACGATGGCCTCTTCACCAGGTTGACCAATACCAAGCAGATTGCGGGTTGCCATCCAGATTTCAAAACCTACGCCTGACACGTCGAGGACCAGTCGGTTGACTGCCCCACCACCGGATAAATCTTTGGAATGAATGACGCCTTTTAAGAATGCGAACATGTGTTTTTGCCCACGACAAGATTGCTAAGCCTGATCGATTCTTCTTTGGAACCGCCGGATCAAAATCGATATCGATTAGACTCCGATTTGACCGGTCGGCAAATTCTGCTTTTGCTGAATCAACCGCGCCTTAAGCATAAGCGTCCACCGCCACGCTGAAAACTCTGTTTGTTTAATTCAAAAAAAAATCGGGGCGAGAGGATTTGAACCTCCGGCCTTCCGCACCCGAAACGGACGCGCT
>CAYQKX010000018.1:0-140679 GCA_964418155.1 uncultured Candidatus Obscuribacterales bacterium
GGGTGCGGCGCTCGAAAGTACCGAATCCGACGAGGGTTACCTTTTCTCCCTTTTGGATAGCACCGGTGACGGTGTGGAGAAGAGCGCTAAGGGTCGCGCTTACTTGGGTCTTTGGTTGACCCGTTAGGTCTGCGATTTCGCTGATCAGCTCAGCACGGTTCATACTCTTTCCTCCTTAAAAAAACCACAGAGTGGGTTTCCAGCCAGGAATGCTATCACCACCCATCTCGTTATACAAGCCGTTTATGCGGATTCCCCGAAATTTTAGTTTGGTCGATATACGAAAGCCCTGATCATAGACCGCTTTCAGTAATGATCTGGATGTCAGTATGCTCGCGGATGTCAATCGACGCGCTAAGATAGAGGAAATGGGATTAGTATGGAACGACTTTCTTGCTCTCATCAACCCACTCTTCGCCAGCTCCTTTCCACGGAGTCGATGGCGGAAGCGCAACGTGTCTGGGGTGATGAATTCCTAGATCGACCGGTGCTACAAGTGGTGACACAGCTCGACCCGCCGCCTTCGGCCGGCAGTTTGGTTATTGTCACCCAAGACAACTTCAATCAACTGAAGAACAATCGTATTTCCGTAAAAGGCCTGGTTGGAATTGTTCTTATCAGCCAAGTTGAGGACGCCAAGCAAAAAGTGAGCGCCACGGTTGAGGGGCGCAACGCCCTCGATGTCGATCGAGCCGTAGTTAAATCGACAGTAATTTCACCCCGATTAGATGACGGTTTCGACAAATTATTAAACCTCTGCAGAGAGAGCGATGTTCCCGTGATCGGCATGGCCGCCTTTAGCGAGCCCACTCAGATTATCGAAGATATCCGACTGGCTTTCTTGAAGGAGACCAAGACGGCAAGCGCGAGAGTGCAGGCTGTCTTGATGAGCATTGTTCTCGAAGAAGGCTTGGACGGTGTGGTCGATCAACTACAAAAGTGGTTGGACCGACCTGTGGCGGTCGAGACCGCTGATTTCAAGCTACTCTCGGCAAGCGGTATGGGTGCCACCGCTTCGCGCCAGCAAAAGCAGCTGACCGCAGAAGCTGTCGACCTTCTCAACAGGCTCAAAGAGGGCGAAGACGAAAAGGATGTTTTCGACTCGTTCCTTTATCCGATAAGAATGGGGCGCCGGGTCAGTTTGCCGCTTCTGTACGCCGGCAACACCATAGCCGGATATATATCGGTGATGGTCAAGCCCACGGATGATGAAGACTCATTGATCTGGTACCTGCAACCGGCAGCACTGGCTGCCATGGTTGATATCATCCATCGCCTCAAAGGCGACTTTGGATTGTCGGTCGTTCAAAAGAATTTGCTCAAAGATCTGGTATCGGGAAGAAGTCTGTCTGCAACCGACATGGAAAGGTTAGAAACCCACTTCGGTTTTGATCTGTGCGATGGATTTTTTGTTTTCGCCACTCAGGTGATCCTTGAAGACGACGATGAATCAATCGAGCCGCGCTTTCCCGACGAACCTTTCGTCGGTGTCGAAGTGGAAGAAGGCACGCGAGTTTATATCATTCCATTTACCGAAGATGCGGAGTCGACCTGGCAGGAAGAAGCGGGTGTTTTAGTCGCCAAGATCAAAGAGATCAATGGTCCGGCGCGCGTACAGCTAGGGGCCGGACGTCGCGTAGGAACCCTGATGGAATTGCGTGAAGCGTATCGAGAAGCTCGGCAGGCATTGATCGTCGGATCAATGATGCATAGAGATCACGAATTTCAAATCGGCTACGGCGAGCTAGGTTTAAAACGCCTGCTTTACCTGGTAATCGATCACCCTGAAGCTGATCGGTTTTACAAAGAGACGCTCGCCGTTCTAGAAGCTTACGACGAAGAGTGGGAAAGTGATCTGGTCGACACCCTCAAAGTCTATCTCGCCGAAGGGGCTAATCTTAACTCAGCCGCTCGGGCTCTGTTTATTCATCGCCACACTTTGCGATATCGTCTTGAGCAAATAGCGGAAGAACTCAAGGTCGATATCGATTCGCAAGAAGTGCTTCTCAATCTTCAAATTGCGTTCTTGATTCGTGAGATGAAAGGGCAGGTCGAAAAATGATACTGCCAGTAGTGCGATCGGCGAGCGAGTGATTGGCGGCCCGGCCCATGACTGTGCATTATCAGAGCATTATGCCCGATAGCTGCTGATAACCGCATACGTAAGAATCCAGGGATTGTTTGTAGAAAAATCTGAAAGGATCTTTTGAGAAACTTTCAAAAAATTTCAAACCTCAGAATTTTATCGGCAGTTCCTAACTGAACGCCACGATGAATCTCGTTCCACTGTCGAGCTCATCAATTATATCTACCTTCCATCCCGAGAAAATTTGTCCGAGGTCGTGGTCGTTGTAGTATCTGAGCAGCATTCCTTTTCGGGCTTTGTCTGTGTAGACATGGGTTTTGTCCTGGAGCTCGAAGTATTCGCCCGGACCGCCGCCAACCTTGTCAAAGCAGCCGATAAATGTTCCACCAGGTACGAGTACCGTCTTGAGTTTCTGCAACGTCGCACGCGCTACTTCGAAAGGAAAGTGTTCGAAAATTGAATTGGCGACAACGGCGTCGAAGAGTCCGTCGGGGTAGGGCATGTCTGCTATATCGCCGACGTCGAAGTGAATGTCAAGGTCTTCTTTCTCTGCCCATTCCCTGCCTAGTTTGATGGCGTGGCGCGATATGTCGAGCCCAGTGACGGCAAACTCATGCTTCGCCAGGTAAATCGATAGCCAACCTGTTCCGCAACCGAGGTCCAGGACGGACCGAACACTTCGTTGTTTGAGAGTATCCGGAATTCGGGTTAGATAGGCGAGATCCGGTAATTGCGTGTAGGGGGCCTTAACACCGCTCCAGGCGCGCTCCCAGAACTCGAGATTGTCGATGTAGACGTCCGACGATAAGAGCTCTTCTAACTGCTCTGCCATGCCGGTTCGCTTGGTCTCTTCGAATGTCATCAGTTGGGTCCGGGCGCTTCTTTAGCCGAATCGCTTTTGGAAAAGCCCAATGTTAGCATGACACGGGTGTTTATGCCGCCTGGATGGCTTTTTACGACCGCCCGGTTCGACTGATTCTAAACTAACAGCTCGAGACGGGCTGAACGGATCCGCCTAGATAGCATCTCTTGGATACAGTTACACATTGTATACATCAGATTAGATATTCAAGAGGGGTGGTATCTAATTTTCAAGCAGGATCAAACTCTCTCAGTCACTTTAGGGGACCAAGTTTAGGCTTATGGCGGAGCCACCCCGGATACAATTGCAGATGATGCTTGTGCAGCAGGCTGGTCCTGGTGCGTTGCCGCTTTCCATTTTGCCGCCTGCTAGCTTTCTTCCTTTCCTGAGACAGGTGGAACAGCTCTCGGTGGAAGAGCGCCTCAGGCCGGTTCTCGTCTATTGGTCCAGACAGGCCGCCGCACGACTTCTGCCGTCCGGACCTCGCTTTCGTGAGCTCATGCGAGATGCCTGCGTTTCGATTTTCTCGGAGGACCGCCTGGACCCGCCCGACGAGTGGTGCTTCCTGCTTGAGAGCAACGGTCTCTGTCTGGTCGTCTATGGACAGCAGGCGCTCGAATCACCTGACGGTGAGAAGTATCAGTGCACAGGCTCGATGGAGCCGGCTCTGGTCAAGCAAGCGTTCGATCGTCTTCTGCCGAAATGGCAGCAACTAGATCTTTCGGAAAGCAACCGACTGGAAGATGCACGTGCCAATCTCGGCCCCTCTGGCAGCGCGCCACCGTATATGCAGCGGATGCGTTCGGCCTGGCCAATCGTGAAAGCACCGATTCAGACGGGTCTGATCTTAGACCCGCTCCATGGAGTCGGCGGACCGGATTTTGCACCAGTACTCGGACCTGCTGACCCGTTGCTGGGACGAATTCAACCGATCGCCTTGGATGTCGGTAGTAAATCTGGTGGTATCAGCCCCAGTGCCATCATGCCTGTCGGTCCAACTACTCAGGCGGCGATCATCGCTCCTGTCGTGCCTGCACTTGGATCTCCAATAATGGATGCCAGAGCACCGGAAGCTGATTCGATTCGCATTCCGATACCGCCTACGCCACCACTCATTACAGAGAAAAATGAGGAGAGCCGGGACGGCAAAGTTCTGGAGCCTGCTAAGGTCGAAGAGAACGATGATGCTCAGCCGCTGATGCCTCCTGCCGCTCAATCGATTATTTCAGAAATCATTGGACGACTGCGTCACCAGAGCGATCTGAGTTCCATCCTCCAGTTCGCAATCGAGATGTTGGCACTGAACACACATGCGGATCGTGGACTGATCTGGCGGATCGAAGGTGATCACTTGAAAGTGACCAACGAGTTCGCTCTGAGCGGGCATAATTGTTTCCTCCAGAACCAACTGACCTCGCATGAATCGATGGCGGTTGTATTTGAATTTCTTTCCAGGTTTCCCGATGAGACCGGGGTAGGGGTGATAAGTATTCCCAACACCTCTCGCGACGGCAATCTTCACAAAGTCTCTCCAACCCTTTCTTCCTTAATCGAGCTCGGCGGTGTGCAAGCTCGACTTATGGCGCAGCTGCGCTCTCGTGGAACCTTCTTTGGATTTCTGGAGCTTCAGCAATGCAGCGGACCACGAGAATGGAATCCAATCGACGCCGTCGTGCTGCAAAAGGTAGCCGAGGTACTTGCTGTTGTTGTTCAACAAACTGCCGACCAATCGAAGATCGAGATGGACGCGCAGGAAATGAAGCTGATTAATGAAATCGCCAGTCTCTTTCGCGAATCTCGCGGCATGAGTACTAAAGACTCACTGGTGAAGTCAGTTATGCTGGTCGCCAAACACATGGGCTTCATCCACTCTGAAATCTATCTCTACAACAAAGAAGAGAATGTACTGGAGCCTCAAACCAGGCACTCGGTGACTGAAGCGGTTGATCTGAGCGATAAGGAAAATCCTTTCGTAGAAGTGTTTAATTCTGGTCGCGGCAAGATGATCAACATCGAATACAGTCGCAAGGCAGACCCCTTCTTCCGGCATGACATGGCGCTGGTCTTACCACTCACATCAGAAGGTGCACGACTTGGAGTAATCGGTCTATGGCATCGCTCGTCCGATCGTCCCGACTTTCGTCCGCAGGATAGAGAACTGGGTTTGACCATCGCTGGTCACTTGTCCAACGTTATCCGCGCCGACCAGGCCATCCTCCAGATTCGTTCTGATCAAGCCCGAGCCGCTCTTATCAACAGAGTCTCGAGCGAGATCCGCAACGCTCTTAAGCGCGCAGATCAGATCATGGAAACACTCGTCGAAGCACTTCACGAATTCTTCGATCTCGAACTGTGCGTCGCCTCGCTGTATGACGATTATTCCGATATGTTCCGCGGCTCAAAGGTCGCAGGCGACGATACTTACAATCAAGACAATAATGGTGACAATCGCTCGCCTCTCGAAAAGCCGGATGATGCGCCGAAGAATCTAGGAGAAGCATTGTTCAACGCTTTCAAGGATCGCTTGAAAGAAGGTGAAACAATCTTCTTGTTGAAGGACGAACTCAATGGTTTGGTGAGCGCCGAGGTTGCGAGTCATTTCAATGGCAGCGCTGCTACGCTCGTTCCGCTGTTTTATGCAGGTAGCTTCAAGGCTGCACTGTGCATGGTGGCAAAGGAACAGGCCAGACAATTGCCTGAGAAAGACATGCATATGGTCCTCGACCTGGCAGACAGAGTGGCCGTGGTGATTTCACACGCAGAACTTTTTGCCAAAGTAGAACTCGAATCGATAACTGATCCGATGACCACCCTGTACAACAGAAGACATTTCGAAGGTCAGCTCAGTAAAGAAATTGACCGTTATCAACGATTCGGACACCCCTTCTCGTTCATCATTATCGACCTCGATTTCTTGAAGCGCATCAACGACACTCTCGGTCACGACTACGGAGACGCGGCAATCAAGCATATAGGCCTGGTCCTCAAGAAGGCTGTCCGTGATGTCGATACGGTGGCAAGATTCGGCGGAGAAGAGTTCGTCGTGCTGCTTCCAGAGACAGATCTTAAGTGGGCTCGTATGGTGGCGGAGCGCATCTGTACTTCGATACGCGAGAAGACGGTGGAAGGTGTCGGTACAGTTACGGCATCGGTCGGTGTTGCGGTGTTTCCTCGGGATGCCGATGATAAAGAAAAGCTGTTCGAACTCGCTGACAAAGCGCTGTTCTTGGCCAAACACCGCGGACGCGATCAGGTCTGCACGGTGGCCGATGACCTCATGCCGTCCGGCAGTGAAGTAGAGATTTCCGAGGATATGAAGAAGAAGGTGGACGCGGGCCGCCATCCAGAACCGGCACCGACGAAACCGGAGGTCAACCTGAAGTTGGACAAGATTCCAGCCTTCGATCTGGAGATGGTCGCGGACAAAGGAATTCTCGGCATATTGGCGCAGATCATCAAGACTCTGGAAGAGAAGGATTCCTACGGACCAGAGCGCTCAACGCGAGTGTACAGCTACGCCAGTAAGATGGCGACGTCGCTTCACCTCTCGAAGGAACATGCCGAGATTGTTTCACTCGCCGCAGTCTTGAGTAATCTAGGCAAGATATCGACCCCGGAAGAGATTTTGAAGAAGCCTGGACCTTTGACGGAGAGCGAGATGGATGTAATTCATCAGACACCGACTGTCGGGGCGAAACTGCTCGAGCCAGCCAAACTTCTCTATCGCGTCTCGCAAATCATCGAAGCTTGCCACGAGCACTGGGATGGGCAGGGCTATCCCAATGGACTCAGAGGGCACGATATTCCTGTTGAATCGCAGATAGTCTCATTGGTCGACTGCTATGTGGCAATGACGAGCGATCGTCCTTATCGTGAGGCTCTCTCTCACGATGAGTCTGTTCGTCAAATTCAATCGGATTCAGGAAAACGATGGGATGCCAGACTTGTCAAGATATTTCTGTCCATTCTGCAGAAAGAGCAGAAGCAAGTCTAGGTAAGCGCTTCCGAGTCTAAGACCAGTAGGCTTACAATAAATTTATGAGCCTGGTTTCATCTTGGATCCTCTTGGCAGCTTGGCTATAATGATTCCAGATCGTCAATTTGCTCTTCACCAAGCGGGCTAACCACAGTTGGACCCGGAAAACATCTTACTCAGTAAGAGCATCTCGACGATCTACATTTCGGCACAGAATCTGGAGTAAGCCCCTCTGCGCTCGGTGGTGAACCGGCAGAGGGGCTTGAATGTCAGATCGGTAGCCGGTACCGTATTTGGTGCTGGCGCGAGTGTCATTTGAGTTCTGTCCTGTTAGAACACCAGACAATCGGGTTGAGCTTCGGTTGCCCGTTGGTGGCTGCTCCATCGGGACTTGTAAAAGTAATCAGGCCAACGCGACCAGACTTGTCTCTGCCAACACTGATATCCGGAAGTGCAGAACTCTTGCTCCACCTTCCATTGTCGGCTTCCAGTTGCTGCGCGACCTTCTCAAGAAGCGCAGGCTTCTGGGCGTCGAGTTGCCATAGTGAATCTAGAAATGCGTTTAGGCTCTCCTTCCCATCGAGAACTTCAAAAGCCCTTCTTCTAATTTGCAAGGCTATTTGTTCGACATCGTCCACCGACTTACCTCAGATGATTTTGATCGCAAGTAGCTGGTTGCTGAGATGCAATCTCAAGACATTGATTCTAACTTCTGCATCGATAACGGTTATGAAATGACGAGAAATTTTGGCCGCCTTTTTACAAGAATGTGTTGCAAGCCTAGATATGTTTCAGACAATAATAGAGCAAAAGGCTTGTGCCAGAGCAACTTTTACGTGTGACGGACTGGAATAGCTCGATGGCTGACGAGATGCTCGAAGAAAAAGAAAAGGTGGGTTTGCGGCTTGATGAGGAGTCGGAGGCTCAACCTGACGCAGTATCACAAGTTCCGTCGATCGTACCTGAGTCTCCAGATTTTGATGGACGTTTTGACCAGATCGAGCTGCTCGGAGAAGGCGGTATGGGGCTTGTGTACAAGGTCCGAGACCCGGTTCTCGACAAGCTATTCGCAGTCAAACTGTTACGTTCTTCGCTGACCCGAGATACTCAGGCATTAAAACGATTCGAGAAGGAGGCAGCGAGCGCGGTTGGTTTCGATCATCCCTGTCTTGTTGCCGTATACGAAACAGGTCTTCTAAAGGATGGTACGCCTTTCATCCTGATGGACTATGTAGATGGAAGTAACCTGGCGGATGTCCTCAGGAAGGACGGACCGTTTTCTCATGATCGCGCTCTGCAGATTTTCGAGCAGATATTGGATGCATTGAACTACGTACACGAAGTTGGACTACTGCACCGTGACGTGAAGCCGCGCAACATAATCGTGAGAACCAACGCTGAAGGAGTGTCCGAAGTCAAACTCGTCGATTTCGGAATTGCAAAAGTTGCCGACAGTGGGGATGCCACTACTGGTGGTGTAACACAAACGGGAGACTTTCTCGGCAGTCCGCTGTACATGAGTCCAGAGCAATGTCAGGGGAGAGCGTTGACGCCGCAGTCGGATATTTATTCCGCTGGTTGCGTTTTGTATGAGATGCTTGTCGGGAACTCTCCGTTTGCCAGCCCCAATCCCGTAAAAACTGTCATCGGGCATCTGAGCGAACCGGTACCGCCAATCGCATCTGCTTCGGCCGATTCGCAAATCTCCGGTGTCAATTCAATGATGCTCAAATGTCTGGAGAAATCGCTCGATAGGCGATATCAATCGGTGCCGCAAGTCCAAAATGACCTTAGCGCTCTGATGGAGAACAGAAATCCATTCGAGCCGGAAAAGGTTTCGAAAAAGCTGGTGGCAATTCCGATCGCATGTATAGCTCTGTTGACGACTCTCGACGTGTGGCTTCTCTCGGTTCGTCCGCAGTTTCCTGACAAATCGGTGCCGATGTTACTTGTTTCGCTGGCATTGTTCGTGACATTGATTTGCGTTGCGAAGGACCGCGACAGAGCAAGGCGAACGGGGATATTTTTGGCCTTGGGTGTCGGTTCGGTATTCAGTGTCTTGTGTTCGCTCTACCGCGATCTTCCAAGTCTTCCGATCGAATCGGCTCTGGCATTGCCATCTCAGATCCTTCTGTGTGCCCTCGGAGGACTGAGCATCATCAGCTCTTTCAAGTTCGCATATCATCCAGAGTCCTTCTTCTCGAAGCCGTCGCACGCACTGCGTGAGGTTGTCGAGACAACTATGATTAAAAGCCGTCGGATTCTTTTCCGTTTCGCGATACTGTCGACGGTGCTATTTGCGATACTGCTCAATAAGATGCCTGAATCCGAAGTGTTATCCCTGTTGGGTGGCGGAGCGCTTTACTCGATCGGGCTTGCGGCATTGCTCGGTGGATCGCTGGCAATAGCAAGACGGTTGAAGCAAGGAGAAACGACCCTCGCGGGTGACAGATGGCTGGTGCTAATCAACACAAGCGTTGCAGCAAGCCTTTTGTTTAGCGCTGCCAGCAAATTAATCGCATATCAAGGATCTCAATTCGCAATATCTTCGATTGACGTGGCTCAGTGGTGTGCGGTCCTGAATGCCTTGATGATAGCAGCGCTGGTGTCCGCTGTGGCCTTCGTATCGATCTACAGGAATCGAGCGAATGGCCTGGTTCCATTTGGTAAATCGGACGGTTGGTGACTGACTATTGTTGTCGGCTTCTATCTTTTGTCGGTTGTCGAACCTTTTTCGACTAGGGCGGACGCGAATTCCTTTCTTCATCGTGCCTGCCTTGCGATCCCGACCAGCGCCGTTGTTCGGTCTCTAGTGCTTGACGAACCGGCTCGTTTTTTTCTAAGCGTTTCGTTCCAAATTCGAACCAAACTTTGCGACTTTCATTAACGAATGCCCTCCCTTTTAAAAGCATCTATTTCGACATCGAACTGGACCGCAGCGGCTTGCACTGGGAACCTGACCAGCGCCTGCGTTCGGTCTCTAGTACTTGACGAACAGGCTCGTTTTTCTTCTAAGCGCTTCGTTCCAAATTCGAACCAAACTTCGCGACTTTCATTGACGAATGCCCTCCGTTTTTCCAAAGCGTCTATTTCGATATCGAAGGCGATTTAAGTACGTTAGATAGCCGTGTGCGCCAGTTTCGGATCAATGGAAAACCGCCGAGTTCGAACAGCTCGTGACGGCATAACTATTCGGTAACACCATCCGATGTTCGTGCAATTGCAGCTACAGCGTCGGCCGCCCGGTAGCTCGTGCACGCGATTGAATACGGACGCTCTGCTTTCAGGCAATCGTTGTCGTTGTTAAAGCGGCAATCCGCGCACAAGAATTTCTCTCGCCCGTCTGATGCTGCCGCGGCATAAATCGCGATCGCCGAGGCTATCGCGACTGTTATAAGCAAGAATGGTAGTTGAGGGAGTTGTTCCATCGATTCTCTGATCTACAGACTCTGTTTATACCGTGTCATGCGGGGAAAAATAAACCAAGATGCCAAGATCTTTACCTTCGGGGTATGATGTTGATTTAAGACTTTGGCTCTTCTCGACTGTTCAGCAACTTGTGAGTGACAATGCATTCTAACAATTCAGGAAATTCAATTGTGCGTCGTGCAGCATTCTTCGCAGCATTTTTCGGTCTTTCCATTTTGAGTCAGCCGGCTCTAGCCGAAACTGGAAAAGAGTTGCTCAAGCGCTTGTCAGACAAAGCAGAAAAGTCCACGCCGAGCAAGGCGCCAACCAAGGATGATGCTGCTCCGACCGGTAAGAAGGTCGAAGTGTGGGAGTTGAAACAGACAAGCAAACTGGTCGGCCCAATCAATTGTTTGATATCACCGGAGGCGGTGCGCATCCGTGCCGAGAAAATGGGAATCACCTGGATGTTCAAGGCCCCTCAATGGGATGCATACTTGTTCAATACTGAGACTAAGAATTTCTGCACGTTCCCGTACGCTGTATGGAAAGACAAAGTGTTTTTCATGCCGAGCAATAAAACAACAAGAGCGAAGAGCGAAATTCAACAGATGAAGGTGGCAAAGACAGGGAAGACTCAACAAATCGGCGGTGCTCCGGCGTACGAAGTGGCCCTGACGCGAACAACTGGTGCCAAATACGGTGAAATCTGGATGGCATCGAATATAGTGGCACCTAAGCAATTCTCTGAAGTAGTAGGCAGTATGGTGATGGTGCCCATCAAGACCGGCGGAACACCTTTGCGAGCGGCGATGTTTCAACAGCGTGCCGGCAAGATAGTGCAGGTCTTCGATACAAATACCGTCGCTAAAAAAACTGTCGACTCAAGTATGTTCGAGCCATTGAAAGGTTATAACAAGGTCAAGGACGAGATGGCCTTGTTGTTCGCAGAAAGTCCCGATGGCGGTGGTGGCATGTTTGACTCCGGTGGATCGTCATCGTTGAAGAACTCAGGGTTCTAAAAAACTGTAAGTTCCAATCCGATGAAAGTGTTGGTTTCTATCATCGGATTGGTTTTTTGTTGCCTTGCCTTCTAGGAGCATCTCGAACCGGTTCTCTGGGGCTCGCTTGCATCCTTGTCCGTTCTACTCGCTACGACTACTTCCGCCATTTTATGGGATCAGTCGACGCTTGTGTTGAAACTCGTCGGACTTGCAGTCGTCGGTATCGCAGCGGCGATCTGGTTGCCCAGCACCGAGTAGCCAGGCCGATATGGAAGGTCAACTGCAGACGTTGGATCAAGAAGTACCGGATGAGCTCAAGACTTAAGCGCATTGCTATTGCTCCACGTCTGACAGATAGCGTTTGAAATCGACTAGTCGTTAGCTACGTTTCCGAACAGCTCCGGTGCGAACGCTCGGACGCATTGCGCTGAGACGGCGGCGCCATAATGAGGGAGTTCTGAACCGTCTTTGTCTCGAGCCCTACGTGCCACCACTCCAACGACTTTTCCTCTCAAGTTGACCACCGGACCGCCGCTGTTGCCAGTGTGGATTGGCGCATCGACCTGTAGTGTTCGTGGTGTCACTCTCGATATTCGTCCGGTGCTGAATGTCGGTGTGTAGTACTCAGCCGAATCGGTATCGATCTGGTCCGAAGCGACTGGGTAGCCAATAACTTGAACCTCCTGGCCTTCGGAGGGTGCCGCAGCATCCAGCTCCATCATAGCCATGATTGTGCTCTTCACTGCCAGAAGTGCAAGATCCGGCTGTTGCTCTCCAGTCGATACTCGATAGAGATATCCTTTCAGCGGCGCCAGGGACGAGGGACCCGGTGGGTGAATGAAATATCCGGTCTCGCTGACTACAGTCTGCTGGGAGTATCGTTTGAACATGATCCGTAAGGGATCGGTTTTCTCTGAAAGGTAAGTTTCATAGCAGTCCCAAATTGCATCGACGACCTGCGTATAGGTTGCTTTTTCTTGAGTGTTCATGCGCTTTGTCTGAGACCAGTTCACGATCGCTTGCAGTTCGTGATATCGACCTTCAACGTCCCGATTCCCTGCGGTTTGCTCTGCGAAAAGACGCATCGCTGCGAAGAAGCGCTCGCACTCTTTGATGATGGGCTCTGATTTGTCGACGACGTGGCGGCTGGTGAGGAAGTATCCAGTGTCAGTCTTAGCTGTTTTCACCGGAAATGCCGTCCCAAAACTTATGACGCGATAGCCCCGATCTTGAGGACTGGTCGTATAGACAGGCAATCTGTATTTCGGTGAGAGGTCGGACAACTGGACGTACTGACCGTCTTTTAACCGTAGCTTCAGGCCGACATTGACCTGGAAGACCTGCTGCTTGAGCCGGCGATCCAGAGTTTCCCACGTCTCTGATACAGCCGCACCTGAGCGTGTGTCGATTGTTCTTGTCCCTGCCGACACGTAAGTGCCGGAGGCGATGAGCGCCGCCGCTGCAATGTATGGAAGCTTTGAACGGAGATTCGCTAACATTTACCTGATCAATCTTCTACATGTCATATTTTAGCGGTCTTCAAAACAAACTTCTAATTCGAAGGTTCTTTTCCATGGAAAGCTTACCCTGAGATTGCCGGGCTCGAACTTCATTGATTGTCCGATCTTTGAGAGGTAAGGTTTTATCAGTTGGGCCAGGCGATCGATCGAGGCATCGGAGTTGAGTTGGGGACGCACTCGAGTCTGGTACGCCCAATCATCTGCCAACCTCGTGAAGAGGCAACGCTGGAATGCTTTATCTGTTATTTCGTTGCGACGCTGTGTCCGGATTGCGAAGAGCCTTGCTACACCCATCGAGAGGGCTGAGCCGACGGTATTACCGGTGGTGTTCCATCCGGCAAATCCAATCAGTTTGGAAATCAAGTCCGGACGTTGAATAAGCTCTTCGATGAGAAGCGGATCGGCTCCATTGGCATACGCCACGTCGCAGAGAATGCAAGGGGTGGTGGCTGTCTCCAAAAGGGAGATGGTCTCTCGCGTCTGCTGGCGAGTATCGACCTGACGCATGTCCGGAAGCCCCGGCAAGAGTATGTGATCCCCCTGGACGTCGGAGCCGTGCACCACCAGCGTAATGTCTATCGTGTTGGCACCATCGTAACCGGTCGACTCGAAATCGTTGACGAATTCGATGCCTGCCGCTTCGACCTGCGATTTTAGCGTCTCTGCTATAGTCTGACCTTCATATCGACTTGGGCAGAGCGCCGCAGCACCTGGACTGAAAGCCGCTTTGGCACGGATTTTTACTCCCATCGACCGGAGTTGATCGTTGAGCCAGGATGCAATTAATGTGTCGAGAACTTCATCGGCACCCGGGTATGAGAACACCTTGTTGCCTAGATTCGCTTGTTGGACCTTTTGCATGAGCTTCTCGCGCTCGAGTACATTGAGTCCTTGATTGCCTGAGTCATCTACGCTTATGATGAGGCGGTCCAGCACCCGGTCTTGAACTAAATCGACGATCTCTTGATTGACTTGAAAATTGCGAAATCGCAGTTTCAAATAATCGTCGCGAATCTCGAGAGGAATGCGTCGCTCGAACGAGTCGAGCAATCCTTGATTTACCTTGCTCTTCGACATTCGGTGCAGAAGCGCGGACCATGCGAAGATTTCACGTCCATAGCGTGACCAGTATTGCTTCTCTTCTGTGTTGTCGTAGTTGTCCGAAATACGCATAACACTCGTCTGCGCGAAAATTTTCGGTTTGTCCTTGCCCGGTTGCCGCCACTTCTTTAGGCTGGAAAGGCGCTTGGAAATTGCTTTCGCTGGATCTTCGCATCGCCGGGATGTAATCAACCCGCCGTAGAGAATCGAATCGAGCCCGATGATAACGACGTCGATCTGATTGCGCTCGAGGGTCGTATTGATCCATCCGATCAGCGAGTCAATCTGCGCGGCATGGAAGAGAGACCCCATTAGAGAACGTGGTGGCGCTACGATCTCTATACCGGCAGAGTTAGCGACCATGGACGGAAATACGTAGGTGACCGGACGATCGTCTAGTGGTATCAGGAGTGCTTTCATCGAGTTAGATTCCGCTTGTTTCCATGGTGTAGAACACGTAAGTTTATGGTTGACCTGATCCCAGGCTTGGTGAGCCTTGTCGCAACATCAACGGTTGCGCAGTTCCATCAGGAACGATGCTGACGCCGCGTTTTTTCTCGGTCAATTGCCCAATCATGACAGCATTGTGCGGTGTTGCCGAGACTGATGCCGCGACCGGATCGGCAAATTCCAGGTCGCTCATGTCCTCCTTCGACCAGAGCGCCGCCTCGAAAAATAAGTTTTGACCAATCAGGTCACCCTCGATCGGGGTCTCGATGAAGAGCTCCGCGACACCTGATTCGGGCACTCGGGCTACTGCGACCACGCGACGGTCCGGACCCAGTCTGACTCGATGCCCCTGGATTGGCTTGGCGCCGGAGTCTCTATCTGCCATCGCAATCGCGACATTCATGCCGGGCTTTGCTTTAACCGTGAATTTTGAGGTTTGACCCAATAGCATTCTTTCGGGTAAAAACAGCCGAGACGGAATCAAACGCTCTTTGAGGCTCAGCCGTTGGATTGTCGATGGCGCCGAGGTTCGCTGAGGGCGGGTGTTGTTGAGGCTGATGCTGTCCAACTCTTCCGGTTTTGATAAGGGTGTTGACTGATCGCCCGAGCGCTCTTGAGAGCCGAACGGAGTCTTCATTGTTTTGAGCAAATTGGGCGGCCCGTACTCTTCACCAGGCTGATCTGCGCTGAAAGCGGGCTGCAAAATCAAAAGAGCCAGAATAGAATATCTGATTGTCAAGACGTGGGCGCCGCTTAACGACATTCCAACCTCAATGATTGCGATTGAGTCCTGAGTGTATGCTAAAAGGTAGGCTCAATACTACCATTCAGCGATACATACTGAAAAGTTGAAACCGACCGGAGCAGAAAAATCAAATTCCTCGTCAGTGCCTCCAGAATGGCAAGGAGATCCGCTCGTAACTGGAAAAATGGTTGCTGATTGGGCCAAGGAGCAGCTTCCTCTGGTAGATTGTTTTCTGGTGGCGGTCAGCGTTCATGTGATTTTGTTCCCGGTTATTTGGATAATGGGCTGGGCTTTACCTTGGCCGAAACCTCCGGTTGTTACGACAATAGTGGAATATGACTTACGTAACTGGCCGAAAGTTGCCAAGCCGAATAAAGTTTTTGAGATCATCGACCCCGATCTCAACAAGTAGCATCCTATAAATGTAAGGAGTGATTATTCCGGAAAATGGCGAAGTTTTTGCGCCTTGCGCTATTTGCAATCGCTGCCCTGGCTGTTGTCGGGGGCATCGCATTCCTTGCAGCCTTGATTGTGTGTAAGCCGAGAGTCCAGCAGCTTTTCTTGACCGAGGCTTCCTACCGCAAACACCTTTGCGAAGGGTCGACGCCTTCGGCGCCAAGGATTTTGTTTGTAGGTGACTCGTTTACTTATTTGCACATGCTCCCCTGGGCGGTCGCCTTTTTTGCTGAGAACAATCAAAAGGTTCGCCCTGACGTGTATCAGCTGGTGGCTCCCAACTGGACACTTGATCAACATTGCAAGGAAGGCGAGTTTCAAACCATTTTGAAGGATAACAAGATCAATTATGTGGTGCTCCAGGAGAATCAAAAGCGCGTTCTCACAAAGCCTGACAAGATGTTCGACTCCGCCGGTAAGCTCGCCCAAATTGCGACGAACTTCGGGGCTCGGGTCGTCATTTTCGAAGTCTGGGCTGATAAGCAGCGGGTTGACGATCAGAAGGAAATCTCTGAAGTAACGGATCGAATGGCGAGATTGCTATTTGCCAAGAATGCTGCTGTTGGAGATGCATTCTTTAAACTTGACCATAAAACGGCCAAGATAAGTCTTTACTCGGATGATACTCACAGTTCAAGTGATCAAGGCGCATACCTAGCCGCTTGCGTTTTATACGAAACCATATTCGATACTAGCTGCAAAGGTGTGCCGTGGACCGTCACCTACCAACTGCCCATTGGACCTGTCCAAATGATCTCAGTCACACCGGAAGAGGCGGCGCAGTTGCAACAGATTGCCGCGAGCACGAAAGCTGTTGTCGCAGCGCCTCCGGCAAAGGTAAAACGTATATCTAAAAGGCGTCGATAAGTTTAACGAAAATTCTGTTCCAAAAGATTGAACTTTTTGATCGTCGAATACGTATATCTAAGTAGTGGTGTTTGGTGCTCCACCCCCTGCTGAGTTTGGTGCTCGTTGTATTTGGTTCGCATATGTCTTGTTGTATTTCTCGTGCTTGGGGACATGACCGCCCTCTCTTGTATGCTAACGAGGGCGGTTATTTTCCTGCCCCGCACGGGATGCTTTTGGATTGTTGAGCATCTCAGTCTGACACGCAGCAACTTCCAATCACATTTATCCGGCGATTCTCGGAGGCAGATCTGATGCCCAATACCTCAGCAAGCGAATCGATGTTGACACCAATTCCGGCGCTACCATCTGGGAAGGTTTGGATCGTCCCTCCAAAAATGGAGCCACCTCAGTCAATCGTCGATATTGCCCTCGGCTCGCCTGTTATAGCTTCCCTCTTGATGAAGCGCGGTGTAAAGTCCGCCGAGGACGCGCGCAAATTTCTCGATGAATCGACTTACCAGCCAACATCAGCGTCGACTTTGCCGGATATCGACAAGGCCGTCGCTCGCATCCGCAAGGCTATCGACGAACAACAACAAATCACCATATATGGTGACTACGATGTCGATGGCGTTACGGGCACATCGGTCTTGTTGACTGTTCTGCGGCAGTTGGGCGCGAAGGTCGAGTACTATATTCCTAATCGCGTGACAGAAGGCTATGGACTCAATCTCAAAGCGATTAGCATTCTCGCAAGCAAGAAAAAGACGCGCCTGATTATCACATGCGATTGCGGAGTTTCCAACTTTGCGGAGATCAACTTCGCGCGCTCGCTCTCGGTCGAGACTGTAGTTCTCGACCACCATACGATGCCGGAAGTCCTTCCACCTGCGGTAGCGATCGTGCATCCCAAGCTTCTTGATTCCGAGCACCCGCTTTACCACTTGCCAGGTGTCGGCGTGGCGTACAAAGTTGCCGAAGAACTTCTTCGACTGGCATCGATGCCTGAGAAGGCTGACGAACTCCTCGACTTCGTTACTCTCGGCATGATAGCCGACCTTGTTCCCCTCATCAGGGAGAACCGTTATCTGGTGAAGATCGGGCTCGAGAAGCTGGTGACCACCAAACGTGTCGGTCTCAAACAGCTGCTCGCCCAGGTCAACGGACAAAATGATACAGACCTGGTCGGATTCGGCATTGCGCCCCGTATCAATGCTGCCGGTCGCTTATCGGATGCCAACAAAGCGGTAGAACTTCTCACCACTGATGATGTCGAGCTTACCACCGAGATTGCGAAGGACTTGCAGACTGAGAATGTTCGCCGGCAAGAGCTTTGTGAAAAGATCTTCCTGGAGGCGGATGCACGCGTGCAACGCCAGGTGAGCGGCAATTGGAATGACGCAAAATGCATCGCCATTTACGACCGCGAATGGCATCACGGCGTGGTTGGCATCGTTGCTTCTCGCCTCGTGGAAAAGTATCATCGACCTGTTTTCATCGGACAGCTCGATGCCGAAGAAGGGGTCGTGCGTGGTTCTGCGCGTGGTATCGAGCAGATCGATTTATATGAGGTGCTGAAAGCTAACGAGCATTTGCTCTCGCGCTGGGGTGGGCATAAAATGGCTGCCGGATTTAGCGTCGAGTATGGAAAAGCTGATGAGCTCTGCCGAGCGCTTGTAGCAACATGCAATCGAATGTTAGCTGGGCAATCTATGACAGGTGTTGTCGAAGTCGATCTCGAGGTGTTGCCTCAGACCGTCGATCTCAATCTTGCCAGGCAGTTGAGAGTACTGGCTCCTTTCGGTATGAGCAACCGAAAGCCTCGGTTTTGCATGAAAGGATTGGTATCAAAGGATGTTCGTGTCCTGGGCAAAGATGGAAAGCATCACCGCATCATGCTCACGAGCGAGGATGGTCAAGAGTTCGAGTGCGTGATGTGGAACAGCCAGGGTCGTGTGCCCTCGGCGGGACGACCTGTTGACCTCGTGTTTACGGCGGACGTCAACGCGTTCAACGGGCGCGAGCGCTTGCAACTCGTGATCAATGATTGGCGCGACCTCTATGTCGGCGATGAGATTACCAGCCTCGAGCAGGTTGCCGAGATGCAGAGGCAGAAAGCCGCCATCGATGCGAAGTCGAGCACTGAATACGGTGGCGCCGGTTCTGTCGCTCCTGCCGCTACGATTGCGGAGAATGTTATGGACACTCTTGCTCGGGTTGTAGATGGAATTGCTCTACCTACAAGGGATCCTATCAGTCCTGTCGTCAAATATACGTGGCGGGATTTGCGAACGAACGACAATCCCGAAGATCTGCTGCGTCGCGGCAGGACAAAGCTGGGCAAAGACATTGTGGTATTCGCAGAAGCCTGTCCCGCTCAAGACGGATTTATCGACCGCACTGGTTTGGTCAATGCGCAGCATCTCATGCTGTGGCAATATCCACCGAGCAAAGAAATCTTCCAACAGATTCTTACCGTCACCGGTTGCGAGCAGGTTTATCTAGTCGGTGCAGACAAGTCCGAAATTGACGAACCATCAGCGTTTCTAAAAAGGCTGTATGGCTTGGTGCGTTATGCCGTGAATCAAAAGGAAGGTCGGGTCGAATCAGAGAAGCTCGAAGCATTAATGGCGACCACCACCATGGGTCTTGCACTTGGACTCACCGTGTTGAAGCAAGTGCACCTTATCGACTGGATGTCTGAGGACGGCGTCATCCAGCTTGATTGCCTGGGTCATGCCGGGGCAGCCTTCGACGAGTGCGACGAATTCCAGCAGTTGGCCTCGACCCTTGACGACATTAAAGCATTCCGTCGCTGGTGTTCAACCACCCCGGTCAAGGATATACAATTGGGACTTATTCAGCATGGTGTCCCCATGGTGAGAGAAACCGCCCAAGAGGAGCCCATGGGCTCTGAGGAACTAACGGAAGACGACTATGACAACTCAGATGGACAAACAACCGATTACGGACTACCAACTTCCTCTTAAGCTTGACAAGGAAGACTGGCTCAAAAGCAAGATTCGCGACATTGTCGACTTCCCTAAGCCGGGCATTGTTTTCAAAGACATTACGCCGTTGATGAAGGCACCGGAGCAGTTCCACTTTACGCTCCATGCTCTAGCGCAGCATTCTGCCAAATTGCGACCCGATGTTGTAGCCGGTATCGAAGCCCGCGGATTTATTCTGGCACCTGCTATCGCCGATATTCTCGGAATTGGCTTTGTTCCAATCAGAAAACCAGGCAAGTTACCGTACAAAGTAGAGAAAATAAGCTACGCACTGGAATATGGCACCGACACTATCGAAGTGCATGTTGATGCAGTTGACAAAGGTCAGCGAGTGCTCATTATCGACGATCTTCTTGCCACCGGCGGAACCGCTCAAGGGGCCGGAGAATTGATCAAGAAAGTCGGCGGTAATCTAGTTGGCTATGGCTTCGTCGTCGAATTGGGATTCCTTGGCGGTCGCGCCAAGCTTGATGATAACGCCGAGGTTTTTTCGCTAACTAGTTACTCGTAGAAAGCTTTCGTTATCCTGCGTGTTGTGCTGCCTCGCGAGGCGAGCGGAACATCGTGCCGTTAGTCGGTCACGTCGAGCTGTTTCGCGACTTCCCTTGACGAATGCCCTCCCCTCCGTTTCTCCAAGGCGTTTATTTCGACCTCAAAGTAGACTCGGGGGCGTACATATAGGATCCCAACCAGCGCCTTCGTTCGCGCCCTTGTACTTGACGAAGGCGCTCGTTTTTTCCCCAAGCGCTTCGTTCCAAATTCGAACCAAAATTTGCGAGATCTGCTCTCGAGCAACGCCAGTTTGTCCGCGTCTAACTGCTTCGCGAGGCGAGCTGAACATCGCGCTATCGAGCAACGCAAGTTTTCGTTGACCTCAAGCTTTCAGGCACGCATCTGAATCGTGTTAATTCAGCCATCGAGAAGGAGCGTCTAGTTGTGCTAGATGCTCGTTAGTTGTAGTGATTTAAGCTGCGGATTCCGAAGCTGGTCGTGCTCTTTGTCTTTGCACTCTTCGTCTTTGCAGTTGTGCTGCGGGCATAGCACCACTTTGTGATCGTGATCTTTGTTGTCGCATTCCTCGTCTTTGCAGTTTGGAATGGTTAAACGATTGGCGTGGTCTTTATCTCGGCAATCTTTGCTTTTGCACTGATGCGACAGTCCCAGTTGAAGCATGCGCTGATGGTCTTTGCATTCGTCCTTGCAGTCTTCTTTGTCGCAGTCATGCTTGTAGAACAGGCTATGGGTGAGACATCTCCGAGGATGTTCGCATTGTTCGTCTTCATTGTCGCAAGCGGCTTTCAGGCAACGGTGCGATGTGCACCATGAATGATCGTGCTTTGCGTTCTTCACTGAATCAGAATCTGCCAGTGCTACGAATTTTCTACCAAGCTGCGCTGCCGGTGCGCCTTTGAGCTGTACATAACTGCTGAGCCAGGGATGGTCGACTGCGATATCGACAGTGCTTAAGGTGGCCATGTCTTTCAGCGCGTGCCCGACAGAAACAATTTCTCCGTGTTTGCAAGACTTTTGATGATATTTGCAGTGGCGATTAGCGACCTGCTCGGCTTTGAGGAAATATCTCTCGGCCTTCTCCGAGTTGCCCATGCGCTGGTACAAGCAGGCCAAGATCGCATAACTCGAAGGTCGCTTCTTATGGCAGAGTCGATTTTCCAGTGAGGTGACTGCGCGATAGTATGATTCGGCTTGTGCCCAATCCTGCTTACTTTCACAAGCCATCGCTGCCGTTAAGAGTTGCGGATGGGTCTTGTGGTAGAAGTCGAGCATTCGGCTGCGCGAAAATGCAGCCCTTTCAATTTTCGCTATGGGACCGTAGAACTTGTTGAGACAGGGCGCCTGACCGGCGTACTGAACGCAGGCGCTGTACACAGCCATATACACGATGGCCGGGACCGGAATCAGCAGCGCCCACCGACGGTACCTCCGTTGTTGTTCTTCGCCGAGCACGGCATGGGAAACCGCAAAGCCGTTTGGTTTCATCAAGGCAACCAATCCCAGAAATCCATAGGCACCAATCGCCAGGACGCTCAGTATTGGAAGCGTTCGCCAATGAGGGTCGTCTCGAAGGAGCCAGGAAAAAACCGCAACTGAGGCGATGAAGTAAGCGACGTTGAAGACTTTCCGTTTGGACATCGACATATCCTCGATACAGGTTCTTAGGATCATACCCGTCTGCGCATTAATGATGTCAAGCTTTCGCGAGACCGTATCGAGGTGAATCTTGCTTTTTAATGTTGGTAAGCGATCCAGCTGGAAAGATAACTGATTGTGGAAACGGCGACCAGGTCCCCGACTTTGGCGGTCAGTTTTGTGTCTGCAAGGTTTGCTAATTTGCCTCTGAAATTGCGTTTCACCAGGTCAGATGCCCGCGTTTAGCGATAGGCTGGGAGAGGGCATGAAGTTAGAGGGTTAATGGAAATTCTTACTATTTCAGAAGGGGAGAAATCTTTGGATTCTGACGGCGCTCTATTCCCAGCGACTTTCTCAATCTCCAAGAAGCCTTCGCTTCAGCAGCGACTGTTTGAGGCGAGACCGATTGTACTCTTCTTTCTAGGCTGTTTTGTCTTTGGCTTTCTATTGCCGCCTTTGTCGTTGTTGTTGGGCACGCCGCTGCTTTTTGCCACGGGCAACTATCTCCTCTTCATTCTAGGCATGATTCTGCTTGGCGGCTGCGGCGGTCTGTCTGTCATCCTGGCGGTCCGGTATGTTTCACGTGGCTTTCTTGCTGGTGATCGCAAACGTTTGAAAGAGTTGGAGACGAAGATTTCGACTGGTGCTTCCTCAGATGTCGTTGTCGATCTCGACAGATTAATCACTGAAAATTTGAAAATGGGTCGACCGCAAGTTGCTGAGTATTACAGCAAACAGCTGCTCACTCTTTGCGAACGCGGTCAGCAAGAAGGCTACCAGATGCCAGCCTTGATGTGGTCGACGCCTTGTTGGGTGTCGAGCCCTGAGTACCATAAGTCCTTCAACTACTGGGTGGTCTGGTTATTCGAATCTCGTGGATTGCTCTGTCTCACTGACGAGCATCTGGAGTACGAGAGTTCGCGAATAAGCTTTCGAATCGCGTTAGAAGATATCGTAGATATCGGTATAGACAGGCATCCTTGGTGGATGAAACCTTATCCGCTCAACTACATCAAGCTCAGTTTTAGAGAATTTGGTGAGACTGTATGTTTGTACGCGACTCCTTACACATTACAAACTGATACCGTATGGGATATCAACAAAACTGTGCAGGAATGGTATAACAATCTGACCAAGGCGCTTCAGAAGGTCGTATAGCAGCACCAGCGCTCGCTTTTTCATGACCTCTTTGTCTATGAGAAAAACTATTCCACTTTCTATTCTACTCGTTTCCGTTTTTTGTGCGTTCGGTTTCTGTTGGGGCTCGGATTATTTTCAGCGCTCGCCTAACGAGGGCCCAGCTCGAGCTATCCTTTTCAAAAATGTAGACTCGACTTATGAGCAGCGGCTACAGCCGACCGATTTGCAGAAGTCTCTTGGCGAAAAGGCACTTCGCCATTGGCGTATTAAATCGAACGACTGCCTGAAGGGTGACTTAGCCACAGATATCGTCGTAGGTAAAGCCCTCGACAATTTACCTGACGCAAGTATTGTGCCGCTTCTCGGACAACCCGAATATCGATCACTAGACAAGCTAACTTACAATGTGGCACGAGGAGACGAAGACTTTGGCTATCTCGTTGTGGAAATCGAAGGTGGCAAAGTCAAGAAAGCCTATCTCCACGTTGCGTACTTAGATTGGTAGTGCGTGCGGAATCGAATGAACTACCAATCAGTTTCAATTATTAGCAGTAGGAGCCGCTCGCGGTGCGTATAGATAATTCGCCGCCGACCAATTCTTCTGTTCCCGTCGCGGTTTGAACAATGAGCGCACCGCTGGCGGTGACATCAATTGCGGTGCCCTTTATCTCTCTGACCGGGGTCGTACAAACTATTTCTTGTCCAAGCGTGATTGAGAACGCCCGCCACTCGTCGAGAATCTTGTCTGTCTGCCTTAACTTCATTAGCTCATAGATTGATTCGATTTGAAAGCATAACTCCGCTGCCAACTGATTGGTATCGACTGGCGCGTCAGCGGCCGCTTCTAGCCACGACATTTTTTCTTTCAGTTCTTGCGGGACTTCCTCGCTGGAGAACTTTGTGTTAATGCCGATTCCCACGATCAACGCCGGTTGTTGCCGGTCGCCCGAGAGCATTTCCGCAAGTATACCGCCCAATTTTTTTCCGTCGAAGACGAGGTCGTTGACCCACTTCAGACCGACCTTAAGTCCGGTTGTTGCAAAGATTGCTTTGGCTGCGGCTACGCCAATGCCCAGCGTGATTACGGGCAGCTCACCGAGACTCTGCGATGGGCGGAGCAGCAGGCTCACGTATATTCCAGAATTGGGAGGTGAAACCCACTGCCGTCCGAGGCGTCCACGCCCCGCGGTCTGCTGTCGCGCGAACACGACCGTGCCCTCGGGCGCTCCGTCCCTGGCTAACGCCGCCAGTCTCGTGCTGGTAGAGTCGATCAACTCGTGAAGCTCATTATTTGAAGACCGACCAATTGTGCCGGTCTTCAACAATGACTCAAACTCGTTTAGTTCCAAACTAATGGTCTAAACCCTCGCCTATCCCTTTGCGACGGCTGTCTCAATCTGCTTGGGACCGGACAAAAGCTTGTGAATCGGGCATTTGTCGGCGATGGTCTTTAGCGAGTCGATTTGCTCATCGGTGAGATCGCCAACCAATTTGACATCTCTGATGATCTTAGGAATCGTTCTGGACTCATTCTCCGGATCAGTCACTTTCTCTTCGGTGAGTGTCACTGTCACTTCCGTGAGCGGCCAGCCCTTGCGGGTGGCGTACATTTTGACGGTCATCGATGTGCAAGCGCCAAGAGCGCTCAGCATCAACTCGTGTGGCGATGGTCCCAGACCGCTGCCACCCTCTTCTTTGGGGATGTCTGCAAGATATGAGTGCGAACCGGCTTTGATCTCTTGCTTGTACTCGTTGTTGTTTTTTACGACTACTTCGGCCATGTCAGCCTCCTGATGCTTATTTGTGTAGAATCTAGACCGCGGCCGGCGGCCGACTTGAGGATTCTGTATATGTAGATGGTAATCCCTTGACTGACACAAGAGGTGCAACTTTAAGCTCCATGTTTACTCTCGAAACAGAACGGTTGATTCTCCGTGATTGGAAGCGCTCAGAATGGCGGGATGCGCATAGCTATGCTCAGGATGAAGAGGTCTCGAAATTTATGATCTGGGGACCGAATTCCGAAAAGGAGACCAAGGAATTCGTGCATAATGCCGTCGATCACGCAGCGATGAGACCTCGGCGCAGCTTTGAGTTAGCGATGTTTCATAAGGAGTTAAACAAAATAATAGGTGGCTGTGGGATGCAAATCATGGGAGCAGAGGCTGCTACCGGAATGATCGGCTACGTTCTTCATCGGGAATTCTGGGGGCAGGGCATGACCAGTGAGGCGTCTCGGCGAATCTTGACGTTCGGTTTCGAAGACCTGAAGCTCCATCGAATCTATGCCACGTGTGATAGGGAGAACATTGGTTCGGCAAGGGTTTTAGAAAAGTGCGGAATGCGGAAGGAAGCGCATTTTGTCGAGGATATGTTTATCAAAGGCAGATGGCGAGACACCTTTTTGTTCGCAATTCTCGAATCAGAATGGCGGAGCTCAAACTAGCAGAATCTACTTGTCACGCTGTTGCCATTTTCTGACGTTAGTCTTCGAGCAGGAGGTTAGTTTAGCCGAGACTTGAAAGTCTTAAAAACGGCTTTAAATTGCTCCTGTACTGTGTCTTCATGAGCGATACGAGGATGACGGTTTGGCGTCAGGATCCATCACAATACAGTTCCAATATTGTCACGAACGATAAGCTGAGTTTCACAGACTAGTAATTTTCCGAAACTCACTTTGTCAATTGCCGTGTCGCTCCGTACACCAATCATTCGATAGCGGTACTCAGGGTACTCGCTGTGCATGGAGAGGTTCACTCGATGAAGAGCTACTTGCCGCCAGGGGCTGGCAAAACTACGCCCGTTGTGTTCGATACTGGGACACCAACCGACGACAGTCTGTTTTTCGAAATATATGAATTTGATACTGTGCCGCCATCGCTTGAGATGCTTGTTGAAATCAATGTGGCGCCGGATGTGGTATCAACGAGAATTGTAGCTACACACAAGTCTGGTCAATTCCAGGAGATAGGACCATAGCAGGTGTTCGACGCCAACTGAACGATTTCTTGCCATTGTCAGCCAGACGCGCAAGAAACTTCATGCGACGAATTTTCTGCGTGGAATCTTGCTAGCGAACGACTGCTGCAACAAAAACAGCTGCTCAATAAAACAGCTTTATATACTTGACAAGCCGGGACTGCTTAAACGAGTGCCAGAGACATCAAATCGTCGATGCAAGGATCGAACGGATCGAATGTGGATGGGTCAAAACTGTTAGGCACAATTGGATCTTCTCTCAACTCACCTTCGATTATCATACCGAGAGTGTCGAATCCCGGAATGTTTTGCACTGTTGGTGAACGATCGACAAAGTCCTCGAGGCCTACCGCGACGGCGTCCTCGTCGAGCACGATCGGATCTGAATCAGCTCTCGATTCGACGTAGAGCATCGGCATCACGCTGGGATTATCGTCTATCTCCAGGTCGCCCATTGGCGAGAACATAGATGTGTTCTTCGGCAAGAGTGCGCTCGGCGAGGAAGGTTCATCGATCAAGATGATATCTTCAATCGCTGCTTCGACATTTCGCATGAGCACACGCTGGTAGATGTCGGTCGAAAAACCTGATGCGGAGTTGGCGCCGCCAGGTGGAACGGTTGATGATGACATAGTATGTTTGTTCTTTGGGGTGGCCGGGAGGCTTGTTTTGCTATGTTTTTAGACTAGATTTCAAATGTGAACAATTGGTGTCCCTTTTGATATGGCCATGGTGGAATCACCATGGTTTTCGCTACTTTCTTTTTCAATATCACTCGTTTATTGTTACAGCCAACATTGCGAAAGCCATGCTGTCTGGCTCTATAAGGCGGTTTTGGGGCAACAGTATCAGGCAATTCGTCGTCGCGGTATATTTATAGTTCGATTGGTGACTAACGGGGCGGCGATGTGAAACATCAGGACGGCTTGGAAGGCTTACAGTTAACAGTGGACGCAGCAGCTCAAGCCTTGTCGGAGGCTGCGCGTGTGACTGTGCTTACAGGCGCCGGAGTATCCAAGGAGAGCGGCATTCCAACTTTTCGCGATGCCCAGACCGGAATCTGGGCGGAATTCAATCCAGAAGAGCTGGCCACCCCTGAAGGTTTTCTCGCCAATCCTCCTTTAGTGTGGAAGTGGTATGACTTCAGGCGCAAGCTTCTTGGCGATGCCAAGCCGAATCCAGGTCACTATGCTCTTGTCGAACTCGAGAAGTATGTTCCCAAAGTGACAATCGTCACTCAAAACATTGATGGATTGCATCAGAAGGCCGGGTCCTCCGACGTGGTGGAGCTTCATGGTAGCATCACCCGCTTTCACTGCTTCGACAACCAGCATGAGGCAAAGGATGTGCCATACGAATTAGAAGAGCCGCCTTCTTGCCATTGCGGGAGTATGATCAGACCGGCTGTCGTCTGGTTTGGCGAGGCGCTACCATCCAAATCGTTTACCAGAGGCGTTACTGAGTGCGAATACAGCCAGGTTATTCTCGTAGTTGGTACGTCTGCTCTTGTGCAACCCGCGGCATCGCTGCCGATGGCAGGCTACAATCGTGGTGCCAAAATCATTGACGTCAATCCAGATACAAATCCGGTTACGCAAATTTCGTTTCTATCACTGATGGGACCGTCCGGTGAAATGCTACCGAAGGTGGTGGCAGCGCTTGCCAAGCTCAAGGGACAGTCTTGATTCGAGCGTTCGATTGACTCGCTTCGAGAGGGACTACCGTTATGGTTGTCAGGCAATCGCTATAGACCGGCGGCATATAAGCCGTGACGAAGGTAATCGCGTGTATTTATCGCATATCGAATTGCGGTAGCCGGACTTGTCTTGGTGCAAGCTTGCGTAAAACGCTACATGTAGTGGCTGATCTGCAGCGCCATCCAGGAAGAAATAGCCGATATGTGGGCAGACCTGGTATTGCGGATCTCGGTCGATATTTAAACGCCTGTCTGTGTATATGCGATAGTGTTCGTTTTGTGCTGTGGCACCATTTGTGGTGGCGAGGTTCGTTTCGCAGAAACAACAGGCTTATAAGGTATATGGCGTTATCTTTTGTATATTCAGTTGGGCTATAAGTCGGCTGTGAATAGCATTTTAGGGCGAATTCGTCGGAGCGTCCGATGAAATCAAGATGCCACTATATGTGGGGTTCTAGCCTGTCGGAGCCGAGTCTATATCCGTTAGCAGCTCTTGCATTGGTTCGTGTCGCAATGTTAACGTTTCTGCTATCGACTTTTACATAAGGAGCAACGGTCACCAACCTCGGCGCTTACTAAACGCAGAGATTGTCCCTATAGATAGTGGCAATCTGGTGGGGGAAGTGTGGTGAAAGTCCACCGCTGTCCCGCAACTGCTACCAGCACTGCTGGAAGTCAGGCTACACACCTGAGCGCACCGGATGTCACCTCATCGAGGTGAAGGAGGATTTGTCTTTGCAAGCAAAGTTTCCTCTCTGTTGGCTGGCTGTGCCTCTTGGTCTTCTCTGACCAGGGGGATTTTGGTTTGCTCCACGAAAAAAATTAAATCGGATCTCCGGAGGACACATGAGTCAAGTTACAGCACGACAAGATTCCCTAGCCATCACCCAAATGCAACAACCGTTCGACGGCGGTGGCGACGACGGCCGTTTCCTCAACTATAAGGTGTTGAGAAGGAATGGGAATGTTGCTGACTTTCAACCTCATAAGGTTTCACTGGCGATGACGAAAGCCTTCCTTGCAGTGGAAGGTGCCGGTGGTGAGGAAAGCTCGAAGATTCGGGAAGTCGTGCGGAAGTTGACGGAGCAAGTTGTAGAAACACTCCTTCAGCGCCTTCCCAATGGCGGTGTATTCCATATTGAGCATATTCAAGACCAGGTCGAAATCGCGCTCATGCGCAATGGTGAGCATGAAGTCGCCAGAGGCTACGTTCTGTATCGCAACGAAAGAGCGCAGGAACGTTCTCGTCAGTCGGCTCATGACGAACCGGTGGTCACGACGCTGCGCGTCACCGCCGCCGATGGAACGCTGAAGCCGCTCGACAAGAAGCATCTCTACCGCGTTGCCCAGCTGGCCGCCGCTGGTCTAGACAGCTCAGTTTCACCCGAGAAAATTGTCGAGTCTTCCGTCGCCGGTCTCTATGATGGCGTGAAAGAGACCGACGTCATGAAGTCGTTGATTTTCAGCGCCCGCGCGCTTATTGAACAAGAACCGGATTACACGTATGTTTCTGCTCGCTTGCTATTGCATGACGTGCGTCGCGAAGTGCTCGGCGAAGAAGTCGACCAGGACGGGATGGATGCGCGTTACTCTGATTACTTCAAGACTTATATACAGAGAGGCATGGAAGCCGGTCTGCTTGATGAAAAACTTGAAGAGTACGATTTGGATCGCATAGGCTCTGCACTAAAAGCAGATCGCGATCTGAAGTTTCAATATCTTGGTTTGCAGACGCTATATGATCGATATCTCCTGCACGTTGATGGCAATCGCATCGAGTTGCCCCAAGCTTTCTGGATGCGCGTAGCGATGGGTCTCGCCATGCAAGAGGTCGATAGAGAGCAGAGAGCGATTGAGTTCTACGATCTTCTTTCCAATTTCGACTTTGTCTCCTCGACGCCGACCTTGTTTAACTCGGGTACCAGAAGACCGCAGCTTTCGTCATGCTTCCTCACCACAGTTGGTGACGACTTGCACCAGATCTACGATTCAATTCGTGAGAATGCATTGTTGTCCAAATTCAGCGGCGGGCTGGGCAACGACTGGACTCCAGTGAGAGCCCTCGGTGCGCACATCAAAGGGACCAATGGCAAGAGCCAGGGCGTAGTTCCCTTCCTAAAGGTCGTCAATGACACAGCCGTGGCCGTCAACCAGGGTGGCAAGCGCAAAGGCGCAGTCTGCTGCTACCTCGAAACCTGGCACCTCGATATCGAAGAGTTCCTCGAACTCAGAAAGAATACTGGCGACGATCGCCGCAGAACACATGACATGAATACGGCCAACTGGATTCCTGATTTGTTCATGCACCGTGTGATGAACGACCAGCAGTGGACACTCTTCAGCCCGGAAGAAGTTCCTGACCTGCACGATCTTTACGGCGCCGACTTCAAGGCTGCATACGAGCGCTACGAAGCGATGGCCGATGCCGGCAGACTCAAGTTGCATAAACGCGTGTCAGCGCTCTCCCTGTGGAGAAAGATGCTCACGATGCTCTTCGAAACTGGCCATCCCTGGATCACTTTCAAAGATTCATGCAACGTTCGCAGCCCACAACAACACAAAGGTGTAGTTCATAGTTCCAATCTTTGCACCGAAATCACACTGAATACTTCCGATGCAGAGACTGCCGTATGCAACCTGGGCTCGGTCAATCTGGTCGCTCATATGAAAGATGGTCAGCTTGACCTCAAGAAGCTGGAAGCTACTTGCACCAAAGCGATGCGAATGCTGGACAACGTCATCGATATCAACTATTACAGCGTTCCGAAAGCACGCAATTCCAACCTGCGCCACCGTCCTGTCGGGCTTGGCCTGATGGGCTTCCAGGATGTGCTGATGATGATGGGAATTCCGTACGCTTCTAAAGAGGCGGTCGAATTGGCTGATATCACTCAAGAAGCGGTCAGTTACTTCGCGATTCTCGCAAGCAGCCGCTTGGCCGAGGAGCGAGGAGCTTACGCCACCTTCAAAGGCTCGCTCTGGGATCGTGGAATCCTCCCGATCGATAGCCTCGACAGTCTTGATTCACTCCGCCGCAATCTCTTCAATGCGCCGGTGGAAGTGAACAGATCCGCTAAGCTCGACTGGAAGGTGGTCAGAGAAAGCATCGCGATGCATGGAATGCGTAACAGCAATTGCCTCGCTATTGCTCCTACTGCGACCATTGCTAACATCGCCGGTGTGAGCCCGTCAATCGAGCCGACATTCCAGAATCTCTACGTCAAGTCCAATCTTTCGGGCGAGTTCACCGTGCTCAACGCCTATCTAGTGAAAGATCTGAAAGCTCGTGGACTCTGGGATGAAGTTATGATTCACGACCTCAAGTATTTCGACGGAAGCGTTAAGCCGATCGATCGAATCCCACAAGATTTAAAAGCAGTCTATGCCACGGCATTCGAAATCGATCCGCGCTGGTTGGTCGAGTGTGGTTCGCGCCGCCAAAAATGGCTTGACCAGGCGCAAAGCTTGAACCTCTACATGAGCGAGCCTGGTGGACGTAAGCTGGACGAACTCTACAGAATGGCATGGACAAAAGGTCTGAAGACTACATATTACCTGCGCACCATGAGCGCGACTTACGCAGAGAAGTCAACCATTCACGATGGTGCACTAAATGCCGTTCAGCAAAAGTCCGCTCCAGCTGCCGCAGCGGCCGCGAGCAATGCTGGTGCGCCGATGTTCAATTCCGAGAGCTTTGAAGTCTCGGCTGAAGTGACAAGCGTGACCATGGTTGGCGCGGTATGCGATCCCAACGATACCGAATGCGAAGCCTGTCAGTAAATCGAACGAATTGCCCACAACGTTTTTCTTGGAGAACCTAAAAGATGCTAAGTTTTGACGATTACGCAAAGAGTAGTGCTTCTGAGAATAATCGCGAAGATCTCGCGAGCAAAGGCAGCGCTGTTTCGAGCGATACCTCCCATGGTGCGGCACCTGCTGCAGCTCCGGCCGGTGTGAGTCAGCCAGTTGTCGATAGCTCGACTGCCGTTATGGACTTCAGTCCTGTGCCGGCTCCGAGGAGCGCCGAAAAGATTTCTAGCGTCACTGTTGCTCCAGCTTTGTCCGGTGGCGTTAAGCCTGCTTCCAGCCCGAGCGTAGTTGTTACGACTGCGGCCGGCGGGGGACCTGGCGTCACGGGTGTCGAAGATATCGATTTCAAAGCCTCTCGAATCAATGTGGACGATAAGCGGATCATCAATTGCAGAGCCGACTTGAATCAACTAGTCCCTTTCAAATATGAGTGGGCTTGGCAGAAGTATCTAGATGCTTGTGCCAACCACTGGATGCCGCAAGAGATTTCGATGAGTCGTGATATCGCGCTTTGGAAAGATCCCAATGGTTTATCAGATGAAGAGCGCACCATCATCAAGAGAAATCTTGGATTTTTCTCGACGGCCGATTCGCTCGTCGCCAACAATCTAGTTCTTGCGATGTATCGGCATATCACCAATCCAGAGTGCCGCCAGTACCTACTCAGGCAGGCATTCGAAGAAGCTGTTCACACCCATGCGTATCAGTATGTGGTTGAAAGCCTCGGTCTCGATGAAGGCGAAATCTTCAACATGTACCGCGAGATTCCGAGCATTCATGCCAAGGACGTTTTCGAACTGCAGTTCACCCGCGAGCTCAGCGATCCTAACTTTGTGACCGGTACAGAAGAGAATGACAGAAGATTCCTGCGCAATCTGATCGGGTTCTACATAATCATGGAAGGCATCTTCTTCTATGTCGGATTCGTGCAAATGCTTTCGTTCGGTCGCCAGAACAAGATGACGGGCGCTTCAGAGCAATTCCAGTACATCATGCGCGATGAGTCGATGCATCTTAACTTCGGCATCGATCTGATCAATCAGATAAAGATCGAGAATCCGCATCTCTGGACGCCGGAATTCGAAAAAGAGATAATTGACTTGATCAAAGAAGGTGTTGAGCTCGAATACAACTACGCCGTCGATACGATGTCGCGTGGCGTGCTCGGACTCAATGTCGAAATGTTCAGCGAATATCTGAAATTCATCGCCAACCGCCGCTGCCGTCAGATCGGTCTGCCGGAGCAATATCCAGGTGCGAAAAATCCATTCCCATGGATGAGTGAAATGATCGATTTGAAGAAAGAAAAGAATTTCTTCGAAACGAGAGTTATCGACTATCAAACAGGCGGCGCGCTCGCCTGGGACTAGACAAGCTTTTCTTATCTCCAAACAAGAACACGGCACGGGCGCTCTTCGGAGCGCCCGTGTATTTTTCAGCATTTCGATTCGAATACTGCTTGTTGGATCCGGTCAACTCATTAGTCTTGCTTGGAGCTTATTGGATCTCGTCAACCCAATAGTCTTGTGCGGACCTCGTTGCATTCTGTGCGAACACGTGCTGTAAGGAACACTTACTACGCGGCTTGGAAAAATCGAATGCTTTCGTCAAGCTTCGGAAAGCAAGGCCCGACAAGCCTTTCCATGGTCACAGAGTCCAGTTCGACATCGAATTGGACTCCAACGAACTCGTGGATTGCCATTTTTCAATCGACCTCGACAGTGCGGCAATCGCTTCCAAGTCGGCTAGTGTTTTATCCGCTCGAGGTCAGCTCGTAACGTCTCGACCTTGTCATAACGTTTCGCCGGATCCAGTTGAGTCGAACGTGCGATTATCGCGTCCATCTCTGGTGAAACGTTGGCGCTCAACTTAATCGGGTGCAAGCAAGTAATTGGTGGCGGTTCTGTTCCGACCAATAAGAAGTAGAGCGTTGCACCTAGAGAATAGAGATCGCTCTGAGTGGTCGGCTTGCCGCGGAATTGCTCCGGAGCAAGATAGCTCGGTTTTCCCACTACAGAGCCTGTTACGACCGACTCCATCTTTTGGGCGACCGAGAAATCAATCAGCTTTATACCGTCATCTGCCAGCATAATATTATCTGGAGTAAAATCGCGATGCACTATAGGCGGTTGCATCCCATGGAGGTATTGCAAAATGTCCGTCATTTGCAAAGCCAGCTCCAGGACATAATCTTGAGGTTGTTGACCTTCGGTTTCAACCAATTCTTTGAGAGTGTTGCCGGTGATTTTTTCCAACACGAGGTAGGCTCGGTGATCCTCGATGAATAGATCAATGAATCTAACAATTCGAGGGTGCCGCAGGGTCGACAGCATGGCAGCTTCTTGTTGGAACTTCTCTGCAGCCTGCTTCCGCACACGTGGATCTGGATAGACAGGCAGGAGGAATTCTTTAAGAACCACCTCCGTACCGACCCGCGATTCTAAAGTCGTCGGTTGTGCCATATAGACTGTAGCCTGGCCGCCGACACCGATCTTCGACATGACTCGATAGTTAGACTCGTTGACGAGAGCGCCTGGTGCCAGGGGGGTAAGCTTGTCTCGTTTTGGTGGCGCCGATAACTCACGAAGCCATAACTCAGTGTAACTTTGTCGCTCCAGGGTGGGTTGCAATACTTCCAGTGCTGCTGAATCAAAACGCGGAACCATAGATTGGATGCAGCGAAGAAGATATGCGCGCTCCTCTGGCATGAATACGTCTCCGAATCTAAAGGAAATAAGCTCGGATTCACGTGATTCGCCGGTAGCCGATTCGACTGACCCGCAGAATTGGATCTGATAGTCTCTGATAGAGCGATTTCCGGCCGCTCTGTGTAGTTGAACCGACGTTATCGAAGTCCATCCGATCTCCTCCAGGACAACGTACTTCGTTCCTGAAAAGTACCTTACTAGCATGAAGGAACGATCGGTGAGTGCTACATGGGTCGGGTTGAGTGCATCGGTAAGGGCTTTTCGAAAGAGTGCGGCGGCAAACGATCCAAAGAAAATCCAAAGGACACAGGACACTGTACCGACTAATCCTGTCATCGCGGCTGGTTGTGTATCGAGTAGCAACGACTTCAAAGGTGAAAGGAATGTGTGACCGAGAACCAGCATTATTGGATCGAGGAAGTTCATCCAATTGTTAGCGAAACACACAATGAAGAAAAATAGAATTGTCAGCAAGAATGGTTTTTTCGCTTGCCTGAACCAGAGGTTGCCATCGGCGTTCTCCTTGTACTGAATAACCTCGTGAGGGTCGAGCTCAATTTTAGAATAAGTGTCGACTGCTCTTGATGCCCAGTGGGGAGAGTAGTCGTTACGAAGCACAACCCGTCTGTTGTCCTTGCTCATTTTCTTTTGAACGCTCGCAGTCGGTCTTCCACTTCATTGATGGATTTCGCTCGATCTTCGAGCTCCATCTCCGTGCAATAAGCAATAAGGCTGTCGAACTCCTTGGAGACTTTGTTATTGAGATCGCGTGGATGAGATACACACAGGGGTTCAGGATCAGAGCCCGTAAGCAGAAAATGCAGAGTTCCACCGAATGAGTAAAGATCGCTCTGCAAGGAGGCTTTGCCTCTTAACTGTTCTGGTGCTATGTACGCTTGTTTGCCGATGATGGTACCAGTAGCGGTGCCAATGAATAAGTTGGCGGCGCCAAAATCAATTAGAAGTACCTGCCCATCTTCTTGCAGAACAAGATTGTCCGGCGTCAGATCTCTGTGAATGATCGGGATTTCTCGGTTGTGCAAATATGCAATCAGCTCGGCAATTTCCAGAGCCCACTCCAATACATCCTTTTCAGATTGTTCTCCGAATTCTTTGACAAGGCGCCGTAGATCCTGACCCTTCAGGTGCTCTAAGAGGAGGTAGTTTCTTTCTTTCTCGACAAAGTGATCGATTATTCTGGCAATGCGCGGATGAGATAGAGCTGCAAGAAATCCGGCTTCCTTCGCGAAGAGATCGTTCGCCTTGGCTTTTAGCTGCTGATTGCTGTCATCCGGAACCACCGATTCCTTAAGTACAAAGCTCTCTTTCGATTGGTTCTCGACCAGGTAGATCGCTGACATTCCGCCGAATGCGATTTGGCGTACTACAGAAAGAGTCTTGTTGTTGATCGTTTCGCCGGGCTCTAGAGGAATGAAATTTGTAGCGCCGAATCGTCTTGCTAGTTCGTCTTCCCAGAGCTCAGTATAGGTCGCGGTCGACGAATCATCATCACCTCTGATGTGAGCGCGAGCCTCGAGGAGAGCCGGAAAAGCATCGCCTCCCCCCGACCAGACGTCGAGAGCCATGATCAAGTCTTCGACCTGATCTGGATCAATCAGAGCCAAGTTTAGCGATACAGAACGATTGTTTTGAAAATGCAGCAACAAGCTTTTCGCCGCTGTTTGGCGAAACTCTACACCGCTAATTTCGGACCAATTGATATGAGTTCGCGTCCCTTTTGATGGACAGACGATGAATGGCAGTGAGATGCCTTCCCTGGTCACAAAAATGGTTTGATCAGACAGAAGGATTACCGATACAGTGGTACAAACAAGCACCATCAGTTCGGATCCCATGATAAGAGACAGCACCGCTGGATTGGATGCGTTGGCAAATCCGAGAACTAATAAGGACCAGACAAAGAAGATAATGAGTATCGGAAGAGATACGACGAGGACCTGATATAGCAACGTCGTCGGGACATTTCTGTATTGTATGGTGACTTCGGCTTCTGCCATTCGATATGCCGGCGACTAGGCTAACTCATCGGCCATTGTAGCCGCGATTTAAATTTGTCGCACCCTGCATTTTTGGCTTTAATATGTTGAACAGTCCGACTATCTCGTCGGAGGATTACCTTCATCCACGATCACCGTGGGTGGCTGTTGCTCCGTATAGCTAGGTCGAGGCGCAACCACACTGTTGACTCGCTGCTGTCCTTGGGCTCCAGGTTCACCGGGAGCGTGTTTCATCTCGTGGACATAAACTCGAGGATCTGGACCGGCAGGCAGATCGCCTGCGAGGCTCGCATCGACATCACCGGGCAGTGGTTCGTCTGAGATTGGAAATCCGACCCATTCCGCGGCGCGAGTGAACCATCCTGGTCCCTTCTCTTTCTGCTGGGGAGGATTGTACGCGCCACCGTATGCGCTACCACCCTGTCTGGTTGCATTCGGCGTACCTGGAGCACCGAAGCTGGTGCTATCACCGGGGTATACCGCACCGACACCCGCGTCTTGCAACTTTCGATCTCTGTCGATAACTTCCTGCCAGGTTTTGCACTGATGTTTGCGATCGGGCATTTTGATCGCGCTGTCGAATTTGCGAGAGGCTTCCTCCATCCTCGTGCCATCGATGATGGGACCCGAGTTGAGGAATTGATAGACGTCGCTGCCGTCAATCACGCCGGACGCACCAGTATCTTGCTGTTGACCGTGCGCTGCAGTAGCTCCAGTCGCCAGAGTAATGGCAAAAATTAGAGACAACAAATCTTTCTTCACGTGCGCGCCCCCACTGGTCGAACGACCTCTTTGTATCACAAATCGCTCTTGATTTCGGTGTGCTTTAGTTAAGCTGGATCTCAGACTTTAAGGATCTGCTTCTTCGGCGCCACTCCAGCGCAGGCGAAGGCGCCGGCCAGCGCACGTTGCCAACCTTCATATTCAGAACGGCGGTTTTCAACCGGTTGAAGGCGCAAATCGCTCTTCCATTCCTTCTTCAAGGCATCGAGGTTGGGTATCAAGCCACATTTGAGGGCTGCAAGGGCACCAACCCCCCACGCCGTCGACTCCACTTGAGAGGCTCGCACTACGGGAACGCCCAGCAGATCGGCCTGGAACTGCAGCATGAATTCATTTCGCGTGGCTCCGCCGTCGACTCGCAATTCGGACACGCTTACGCCATGCTCTCGCATGTCGTTGGCTACGTCGCTGACTTGATATGCCATCGCCTCTAACGCTGCTCGGACAAGGTGTTCGCGCTTGGTGCCGCGTGTGAGACCGACGATTGTTCCGCGAACATCAGAATTCCACCACGGCGATCCCATACCTACGAACGCCGGGACGAAGTAGACGCCGTCATTGGAGTTAATCGAGGTGGCCATGCGCTCACTTTCGTCACTGGAGGCGAGAATGCCCAGCCCGTCTCGCAACCACTGTATGGCTGCGCCGGTGACGAAAATAGCACCTTCGAATGCGTAGACGACCGGTTCGCCTTCGAGTTGCCAACCAACTGTGGTGAGCAAACCGTCGATAAGTCGCATCTCTGTGCCAATATTGGCGAGCAGGAAGCTGCCTGTGCCGTAGGTGCACTTGAGCATTCCGCGCTCGAAGCAGCACTGTCCGAATAACGCCGATTGTTGATCTCCGAGATTGGCTAAAATCGGCGCTTCAAAGCCCAAAATGTTTTTGTCGGTTAAACCAAAATTGGCGTTGGATGGAACTACCTTCGGCATCATGGAGCGGGGGATGTTTAGCCTCATGAGAAGTTCATCGTCCCAGTCCATCGTCTTGACGTTGTACACCATGGTTCTGCTGGCGTTGCTTGGTTCTGTAAGGTGATTTCTCTCCTTGGTCAGCTTGCGAATGAGCCAGGTATCGATTGTTCCGAACTGGAGCGAATCGACTCTAGCGCGGGCACCTTTTACATTATCCAGAATCCAACTGATTTTAGGTCCAGAGAAATAAGCGTCCGGCACCAATCCGGTCTTTTCGCGGAAAGCCGGTTCGTCGCGCAGCTCTTCGGCGACCTTCTGGGTTCTTCGGCATTGCCACACGATAGCATTGTGAATCGGCTTGTCGTTGGTCTTATCCCAAACCACAGTTGTTTCGCGTTGGTTGGTTACACCTACGCAGGCTATTTCGTCGCTCTTGATACCGGCTGACTTGACCGCTTCCTTAATGCAGTCAACTTCCGTCTCGAAGATCTCTTGCGCATCGTGCTCTACCCAACCAGGTTGCGGGTAGTGTTGGGCGAACTCTTTCTGCCCCATACCCACGGTCGTGCCGTTCTTGTCGAAAATGAAGGCTCGGCAGCTTGTAGTGCCCTGATCAATGCTGACGATATATTTGGTCATGGTCGATGCGCCTCCCGCACGGCTGCTTGGCTACCTGTATCCACAGGACGTTCATATTATCAGGCCGGCTCCGATTTTATGTATGAAAGCGCTCTGCTCTATCTTGGGTCGAGCCGGTCACGGAGCAGGTCCAACCTTCCGCAGGAACCGTTCTGGTCAGCAGCAGCAACTGAATACATGTCCGACTTTGGCTCTAGCCGCGGCAGTCGCTATTGCAGCCGCGCATCAGCGGTACCGCAAAGAGCGAGGGAGTTTGGCGATCCGCTACAGCGCCCATCACCTGGCTCGGAGTTCGAACCGATTCAGGATTGCGTCTTATTGGTTACCGGCATCAGCCTTGAAAGCGAATAATTCGCTATGATGTGATCAATGCTTTTTCGAACGAGGAGGTGACAAGCCATGTCCATCACATCGGATGCTCCGCTCAAAGGAACTTGCTGTGTATGTGGGGAGCCTGTCAGTTCTTTTATGGGAATACTTCCTCCCTTGCCCGGACTGGAAGCCGGACATTGTTCAAAATGCGGAAAGGCGGCCTGCTCCAAGCACATTAAAGAGCACACGAAGAATTGCTCTCAAGGTCAAAAGTCAGCAAAGGATTGGTGCGGTACGCTGGGTCCTTTTCAGTAGCAGAACTGTTGTGCACTATATCCGGTGTCACTTTCGATCAATGTTTTTTCGACGTGATCATGTTCGAAATGCTTCGCTGTTGGAATGGCCTAACCTATTCTAGTCGGCTCCTCGAGTTCCACCTCCATCGATATGTATCCGCATGGCCCGCGTTCACAGTGATTAGAGAGAGCGGCGTGTAGTGGCTTCTTGTGGTGTCGTGCGCGGTGCGCTAGCTGCTATGCTTCAAACATTCCAAAATGACAATCTGCAATGCTTCTTGCATCACCTTCAGCTGCTCATCCGGTTTCACAGGCAGTCGCTTGGCTTTCAATATTGACAGCTTCGGCCTCTTTTTCGACCCTCTCATCTGCGCTATGAAATTCTTCGGCAGCGGAACATGCACAAACAATGCCGATTTGATATGCTCATGCAATTTTTGATAATGCAGCGCATTGAAGTACACATCGTTGCAAACGAAGGTCCCCGCATGATTGGAAATCCTGGTCGGTATGCCCCTATCGGTCAAGGTCTTTTGAACTTTGTCGAGCGGGACTGTCGTAAATAGAGCATTCTCGCCCTTTTTCTGGATTCTCTTATTGAGCGGTTGGTGGCCGTTGTTGTCTTCAATGCGGTAATCTCGAAGGTTAAGAGCAACCCTCTCCAGTTCGAGGTGAGTACTCATCGCAGACAGTCCGATGGCGACCAGGTTTACATCGTCATCACTCAGGCTGTCCAATGTCCTTTTCAGCTTGGTCCAGGAGGCCCGGCAACAGGTCGGTAGGACCAACTGCGTCACCGGAACTTGTCCATAGCTTTTCACAGTTATCAAGTCAGGAAATAGCTTGGCTATCTCTTCACTTGGATTGAAAGAGGCATCGCCAAATGGGTCAAAACCCGCAACTACGAAATGGGGCGTGGATTTCTTACTTGTCAAAAGGTGCTCGTCCGTCTGTGTATCGACATGTTTCATCAGTATAGGCCCATAAAATTGCTGTTGGTGTAGAATAAAAACCAACCTCAAGCCGAAGTGGCGAAACTGGCAGACGCAGTTGACTCAAAATCAACCGGTAGCAATACCGTGTGGGTTCGATTCCCTCCTTCGGCACTATTTATTTTTGAATCTTGCGTGCAGTTAAAGTGCACCGTATGTTCTCGGGAAAACCTATTTCTGGGTTTGACAACCGTTCGTTCTCAGATTTGGGTGTTTCCTAGCAATTAGCCACCGAATTCGATACCAGCTACGTTTGTTCGGCTGATAAACATTCATAAAAACGGAGTTTTCAATCGTTTCATGTGTCGGCCGCGACTGATTGGGAGGCTCGATCACACCGCCCCAACAGCAACGACGTACAATGTAACTTTGGTTAGAAAGCTTTATTCGGTTGGAAAACTGGGCATACATGAGATAGGCACCGAGATCTTACGGATCGATTTATGAATCCCGACATGATTGCCCTTTTGCGGCAAAAACTAAAACTGCAAGCCTACAATCACGGTCCCCGGAGTCCCGAAGCGGCAAGAGCTTACTTCGATTTGGGCTCTGCCTACTCGAAGACCGACGAGTTTGAGAATGCCGAGCGCGCGCTCAATAGCGCTTGTGAGATTTACGAGCAGCTTGGTATGCCTGAAGAGCTGGCAGAAGCGACCAACTTGCTCAACGATATTAAGTTCTATCTGACCGGTGAGCCCGTCACGGATAGCTCGGACGACCTGGCTGCCCTCACCCTCAGCCACTTCAATGTCCCGGTTTACGTAAGACCTCCTGAGGCGGTCGACGGCGAAAAGCCTGGATCTTACGTCGAGAACGTGAAGGGATTTTTGACGGAGGAAGCCCGGCAGCCCGCTGAGGCGCTCAGCCCGGAGGAGATTAAGCGCCGCCAGGAAGCGAAAGCGCTGGACGACGCAATTAATCTTGCTCGCATCGAAGTTTCGCAGATGAAAAAGAAGGGTTCTCGCAATACCAGTCAGCTGGCAGATCTGCTGGTGGAACTAGCGACAATGTACTCTCGGAAAAACGAGCCCGAAAATATGGAGGCTGCCTTAGTCGAAGCGCTGAGCATCAGAGAAACAGTATATGGAAAGAACCATCTTAGCGTCTCCACCGATCTGAAGAATTTGGGTCGACTCTACTTCGCCACCGAAAGATACCCTCAAGCTGAGCAATCCTGGAAGCGAGCTCTCGAGATTCGAGAGACGATGTTGGGACCGTTTCATCCACAAGTGGCTGACATATCGGACCTCTTCGCCAAGCTGCTGCGAAAGGTCAATCGGGTCCCCGAAGCGGAAGAGCTGGAAGCACGGATTGAAGAGAGTAAGACCAGGCACAAATCCGACTGGGATGCTTTTAGAAAGACTGCGTTGAAAGCGATGGAGGAAGACAACTATTTCTATGCGCAGGCCCTTTGGCTGGCAGCTCTGGATGAGGCTTCCGATTTCGAGGAAGACGATCCGCGTATTTTGACGACTCTCGAAAATCTAGCGCATGTTTATTGGAAGCGGAGAAAATACGAGAAGTCAGAGCCGCTCTGTAAGCGTATTTACAAGATTTCGGAAAGGCTGCTCGGTAAAGATCACCTCGATGTTGCGCGCGCTGCCAACAACCTTGCTTTGGTCTGCGAGCGGCAGGGCAAGTTCACCGAAGCCGCCGTACTCTACAAAGAAGTGATTCGCGTTATGGAGCAAACCCTGGGTCAAGATCATGCGGATGTCCTTGCCACCAAGGAATCACACACACACGCAATCACTCAAAGTCACAAGCAGCTCGAACAGAAGCTCCAAAAGACAAAGTTTTAAACGCCCTGCTATCGCCTGTTTGCGCGCCGTCGCCTTTGATGGCTCATCTCGAACATGACTAGGTTTTGCCGGCACATCGACTCCGAATGTTATTAACCACAGTGCTTAGCCCTGTTCGACGCTCCTAATTGTTGCTTACTATGATCCTTCGTAATTATTGTCGAAAGCTGCTACCAGAAGCTCTCTCGGCATAAACATCGTTAAGTTTATGTTTTCAGCTAAATTGCATCAAAACTATCTGTCGTATGATCTAGTCTCCCTATCCAGGTATTTGGAAATGCCAGACGAACAAAGATGGTCGCAGCTGGAGCTTATCGCCCCTGAAAAGCTTGAGGACATGGCTTCTTGGGTCCTAGTCCAGGGCGGTGCACTGGGATGCGAAGTCGTACCGGAGAGCGACGAGCAAGTGATTATCCGTGCGTCCTTTGAGAAGTCAAAGCTGGATAAGGAAACGCTTCAGCGACTGATCGCATTGCTTGAAGAGCATGGACTGTCGGATACCCTGAGATCGCTGAAAGTCTCCGATGTGCCGAGAGAAGATTGGCTGGCTAAATGGAAAGAAGGATTCGAACCTTTCCGTGTCGGGACGAAGTTCGTTGTTTGTCCGCTTTGGCGGAAAGACGAGCTCAGCACCGAGCTCACCGACGGCAGAAAGACTATTCTTATGGAGCCGGGAATGGCGTTCGGAACCGGTTTGCACACCACAACGCAGTTCTGTCTGCGCGCCCTCGAAGCTTATCCGCCGGAGGGACAGATTCTCGATGTCGGGACCGGTAGCGGTATTCTCGCGATCGCATGCAAACTCTTGAATCCCGAAGCACGAGTCATCGGTGTTGATACCGATCCTGTCGCTATTGAGACAGCAGAGGTTGACTTGAAGATCAACAACCTGGAAGGGCAGATAGACTTGCGGCTGGGGTCAACCGAAACTGTTGAGAATATGCAGTTCGATATGATTCTCTCCAATCTGACTTGCGAGGATATAATCGCGCTGCTACCAGATTACGTGCGCCTACTCAATGCAGGCGGCAAGGTCATTGGCGCAGGTATCTTGCGTGAGAAATTAGATCTTTTGAAAAACGCAATCAGTCGTTATCCCATGAATATCGAGAGAGCAGAGACGCTAGGTAATTGGGTCGGCATCGTTCTTCAGCGCTAGCGCGCGAGGCATCATTGCTGACTTTGTTTTGTAGTAGCTCGGAGTAAAGGCCTCGCGCAACGGAGCGCCAGCGTATCGCTGGCACAGAGCAAGTCGGAAACATATTTTCCGGAGTTGGGCGGTCATTATTACGGTCTTTTCCGCTCTGAAATGGAACGAGGTGCTTAGGAAAAAACGCACGCCTTCGTCAAGTACAAGGGCGTGAATACAGGCGCTGGGAGGGATCCAATATGTTCGCCCCTGAGTCAGATTCGATGTCGAAATAAACGCCATTGAGAAATGGACGGCATTCGTCAAGATGAGTCTCGAAGCTTGGTTCGAATTTTGATGGCGTGAAAGATCGAACCGTTCATAACGCTCAGGTTCAATTGACTACTACGGTGAAACATCTCTAGGTGCGGAGTCTCGTGTAAACGTCTCCTAAAACACGAAGTTTTTGCATCGGGCCGTTCTTCCCTTCTGCAAAAACTTCGTGAACCATGCGCGGTATCATTCCATCTTTTTGCGGGGGAAGATGGACGTCGGTAAACTCTTTTAAGGTCGTATGATTACTATTCCTGAGTACTTCGGTTCATTGAATATCGATTTAGAACTGAGAACTGAGAACTGAGAACTGAGAACTGAGAACTAAGAGCTGAGCACTTGGACTGGTCGAGATAAAAACCTGACTCGTTCAGTATTGACGAGTCTGCAAATCTGGGCCTGCTTTTGGAAGAATCAAGGTAAACGGGCGACTTCCAAACTGCTGTTCTCTTATTGTCGTCATAATCGTTACTGCAACGTAACAGCGGTTTTTTAGAAAAACTGCAGGGGCGAAATGACTCTTGATAGAGCTGTCGCAGAGCCGAGGCAAGAGTCATTTCGAATAGTGGCTATGTTGTGATTCACTCTTCGTGATTCGTGAGTCCACGACTATGTCTTGGGAAACATACTTTGTAGGTCAATTGGTCGCCCTCGATTGACGCCTTCATTGACGTAGATCTTTCCTTCTCGTTCTATGTACAGTTTGAGTCGGAACTCCAACGCGCTAATCGCCAGGCACAGCGATTGAATAGCTGTGCCACCGCCGATCTCTGGTAAAGCCCCTAGACCGTCGACGCCGACCGGGCAAAGCCAATGTCCATTCTTTTCATAGGGCTTCTTGATGAAGATTCGACCCGGATACGAGCCTTTATCTTTATGGTCCAAAAGGACTTTCACTTCCACAATCGGAGCGTCGTCAGACATCGGCGGGACATTAGTCAAGATGGGTACCTGAGATGTGCGGAAATACCGCGGTTGAGGGCAGGGAGTAGTCAGATGTACTCCTAGAGTCCCCATTATCTCAAAAAAACTCAGGTTGTGGCTCCTGCCAATTGCCGTTTTTTCTCGGTGGGCGCCGGTGCTGTCGACATCGGCACATCACCGGTACTCTGTGGCAGCACCAGAGACGCCACCATGCCGGCGACGTAAACAAGTGCTACGCATGAGCCCGCCATTGCGTATGAGCCACCAAAGAGTGCTATTAACTGCCCAGCCATAATGGCTGCGGCAGCCGCGAACAATCTTCCCATCTGAACGCTGACACCAAAAGCGGTGACACGAATTTTTGCGTTGTACAGTTCTGGCACATAAATCAGCAATGGCACAAAAGGTGCCTCTGTGAAGAATCCGACGACGAAGACCCAGACCAATAGCTCTGGTCCATAAGATTTCACTGTCAGGAACATCATGATGCAACTTACCAGCGCACCCAGATATGAGTAGAAGAACGACTTCTTTCGACCAAGTTTTTCAAAGACTCCGCCCAGGACAAGCGCTCCAATTATGGCTCCTACGTTGAGAATGATGGCGCAGGTGCTGCGCTCAGCGGTGGCGTTGGTCCCTGTAAGTTGATTGACCCATGCCGGAACCCATGAGAGGACCGCCCAGTAACCGACAATTGCGGCAGTAGCTAGCGAGAGTACGCAGGAAGATTTGCCTCTGTTTTCTCGGTTGAACACTGTGAGAATTGGTGCGACTTTGTCAAATGCACTTGATTCCACGCGCCGTTCAGCTGCCTCTGCGAATTCATGAGAGTCTTTGAGTTTTAACCTGATATATATTGTGAGCAATGCGGGCACCATACCTACCAGGTACAGCGTACGCCAACCGAACCCACCCAGACCATAATTCAAGCATGCTGTGAGCAGGTAGCCGAAGCCGAATGCGGTGCACATCACTCCGGTGGCCCAATAACGACCTTTCCCTTTCCACGATTCGGCCAGGAAAACTGCTCCAACACTGAGCTCTCCACCAATACCGCAACCGACGAAGAAGCGATAGATTGCCAGCTCTATAGTACTATGGCTGGTGGCACATAGTCCGGTGCAGACCGCATACAACAAAATGGTCAATACCATCGTGTTGACGCGGCCGATGCGGTCGGCAATTACTCCGAAGATTGCAGAACCGACGGTCCAGCCGACCATGAAGGCGGCAAGAACATACGAAGCCGCCACTCCTACTTCAGAGTGTGAAGTGGTGTTGAGCAATTCGGAAAGCGTAGGGTAGAGCGCCAACACAAAGATGGACGCGTCCATGCCGTCGAATAGCATGCCCATCCATGTCGTGAACAGCACACGCCATTCGTAAGGCGTGCCAGAGCGAAGTTGTTGCAGCATAAACAGTCCTCAGCCAACGTGTGTCTTGCAAATCTCTGCCGCTACGTCGAATCGTAGGTGCGGGTGCCTGTTGGGGCAATGGTGGATTTCCCCTGAGATTCTCTTTGTGAGATAGAGGAGCAGCCGAAAACCTTTTGCCTTCAGAGACTTCAGGAGTTCTTAATGATTTGCGGGAACTTCGGTGACTTTGTTATAATCTGTATTACTATGGATATCGGAGCCATTTTCCGATGTCCGTCTATCGCACGCTGAAAGTTGAATACCGCAGGAAGCTTTTTGCAAAACACGCCATGGGGGCGTTTAGATTCGACAGGGATGTTGAGTCGTAAGTTGCAAGCCGAGGGTGCTGTTCCCTCGTAAATCAACAAGCAAACAATATAAATGCAAATGATAATGTCATTGCAGGCAATTTCGGCCGCGTTCGCGCTGCTGCCTAACTTAAGTTAGTGTTGCCACTCACTGAGCGCTTGACTACCCGCTCTCTGTTGGGTTAACCACGGTGGTTGCTCATGGGCAAAATTAGCGATTGCTAGCTCATGCTAAGACATAATCGCGAACCCGGTTGGCCGTTCGGGCCTTTCTCAGCGGATCAGGTAACTGGTAACTGGGGTAAATCCGAACTAAGCTTGTAGTGGCTTGCCTCTCGATTTCTTTGGACGCGAGTGCGATTCTCGCCGCCTCCACCATTTTATTTCTGTGACCGGAAAAGCTTACCAGCAGTGGGTCGGATACCTTGAATACTTTCTGCGGCATCAATTGTGCACAAAACTGTGACCACCCTGAAGCCGAACAGGATTAGAGAACATGTTTATTTCTGGCGATGTGCCGAGCGTTGATCCCGATGAGGATCGGCTTGGATACGCACCATTAGCTCATGCTATCGCCCTCGGGCTGTGTCGTTCTCAAGTCAGTGAGGGAATGGTCATCGCAATCTACGGACCTTGGGGCGCTGGCAAAAGTAGTCTCCTGAATTACATCAAGCATTATGTTCGTACAGAGCAGCAGGAACTCCTGATTTGCGACTTCAACCCATGGTGGTTTTCCGGCAGAGATGATCTGGCGAGATTGTTTCTTGACCATCTCGCTGCGAGTTTCGGAGATTCCGGTGAGTTGAAAAAGGCTGGAAACGTTATCAAATCGATCGCGAACGTCGTTGCCGATTTCCCTGTTCCAGTGAATTTTGGTGGTTTCGGCGTAACCGTTAACTCCAAGGAGGTAGCTAAGGCTATCGGGGAGCGGATGTCAGCCGATGCGACCATACCGAAGCTGAAGGAGAAAGTAAATGACATTCTGGAATTTGAGAAGCAGCGTGTCATCGTCTTTCTCGACGATATCGACCGTTTAACATCAGAGGAAATCCGACAATTGTTTCGGCTGATTAAAGCGGTTGCGGACTTTCGCTATGTTACGTACGTATTGGCATTTGAAAAATCTGTAGTCTGCAAAGCCCTAGAACAGGTTCAGGATCTATCAGGCTCTGCGTATCTGGAAAAGATAGTTCAGGTTCCATTTGAATTGCCAACCCCCGATACTGGTGGGCTTCAGGAACTCTTGTTTGAGCGGCTTAATGTGATTATGTCGAGCGTGCCGGATGATCACTTCGATAATACTTACTTTCTGAATCTATATCTTAGCGGTTTAAATGCTTGTCTTAAGACGCCTAGGGATGTAGTGCGTATAACTAACACTTTGGCAGTGACACTACCAGCGGTGCAGGCGGAGGTAAATGTTTCAGATTTCATAGCCATTGAGTTCATCCGTGTGTTCTATCCAGAGGTATATGATCTAATACGTCAACATCCACAACAATTCGCTGGATATCTTGAGCAACGAGGCTCGGACGAAGACCATGAATTTCACGATCGGTGGCTGTCCCAACAGGAGGAGTCAGATTCAATGATCCTGAAGGCACTCTTGGTTCGTTTATTTCCACGTCTAGAATCGATTTGGAAGAAAATGTTTTTCGGACCACGTGCCGCCACGGAATGGCATCGTAAGCTCAGAATTTGCAGTCCTGAACGATTTCCTGTCTATTTCCGATTTTCTCTTCCTCAGGGTGCCATCACGAGCGCTGAGACTCAACACGTTATATCGATATCAAATGACGCCGTTGCGTTTGGCAACACGCTTGTTGCCTACAGTTTACAAACGGTCGCAGGCGGCAGAACGCGAGTGCGACAGTTACTCGAAATGTATTTCCTTCACCTAGATAAGGTGGCTGACTCTTGTATTCGCCCTGTTTGCTTGACGCTCTTCGAAGTTGGAGATCAGCTATCGGTGAAATCAGACGATGCGCGAAATCTCTTGGATGTCGGAAACTCAGTGAAGCTCGTTAGAATCATTAGAGCGCTTCTTGAAAGGACCGATGAATCGGAGCGATTGCAAATTCTGCTTGAAGCTTTCACCAAAGGGAAGGCAATTCAGACTATCACAAAGTTTTGTTTGTCTCTATCACAAGAACACGGAAAGTATGGCGCGGATCGTTCCGATTTAGATGCTAACAAGATGCTGCCCCGGGAGAACGTCAAGGAACTCGCGGCTATAACGTCTGCCAGGATTGAAGCGCTCCATGGCACAGGAGAACTTCTAACAAATGATCAGTTGCCCCAGATGCTTTTCTTTCTGCAATTGTGGCTTGCGAAGGACAAATTCAGCGCCTTTGTGAAAACTTTGACTAGTGATTGCCAAAACGTAATAACTATTCTCAAGGCTTTTTACTCGGTAGCAGAAGTGTCGAAGATTGGAGACAAAGTGGGGAATTATGTCCGGCATTTCGATTTGGAGTCTTTGGATAAACTGTTTGATCTGGGGGCAATGAAGAAGCAAACCGAACTTGCTTTGATGGCAGGCAGCATTGCCGAGTCCGACCGAGCGCTGATCGAACAGTATCACGTCGAGTACGAAAAATTTGGACGTTCCAAGAAGATTCCTTCCGGAACTCAAGAAAGTTGACTTGCTTTATCCTGCGAAGCACAGCTTGATTTGGCTAGAACCTCTTCCATTCGTTTTTCGTTGAAATTTGAGCCGTCGTCGATGAATCGGCCGTAGTGCTTGAACGTGATCAATGGTGTTTTATGACCCAGCACTTTTGCAACCCATGTTGGCTGGAGCCCGTTTTGGAGGCACAACGACGCAAATGTGTGCCTCAACTGGTAGGCTGGTCGGTGTCGCACATTGGCTTTCTTCAAAGCGGTGCGCCACTCTCGATCGACGTGCTTGCTGTACGGCTGTCCATGTTTCGTTAAGAAGACATAGCCGTCGACATGCTGCGTTGGCTGCTTTCGTTGTTCCAACAGCGCCTCCTGTACGACAGAGAACATTGGTATAGTTCTCTTGCTCGATTTCGTCTTTGGCGATCTCTCGTCTTTTCGAACGCGTCCTCTTTCGATTCTAATTTCGCGTTTCTCGAAATCGACGTTTTCCCACTTTAGCGCAAACAATTCGTTAGGACGTGCTCCCGTCCAGGCCAGGCAGGTGAAAAGCGCCTTTTGATGAGGTTTCATGACCGATATTGCTGTCGCCAACTCCTCTTGCGTTAACGGATCGATAGTAGGATCGTCTTCTTCGAGTGGTGGCACATTCAGTGCTGGATTCTCGGAGATCAGTTTTCGGCGGAGGCAAAACTTGAGAACATACCGCAATGGTCCTAGTATGTTGTTTGTTCTCACTTTAGAGACTTTCTTGGACAGCTCGGCTCGAAACGCCGCGATATCAGCTTCAGAGATGTGATCCACATACGATTGTCCGAACACCGGGCCAAGATAGTTCTTGTAGATCTCCTGGTATCCTCGCAGGGTGCTCGGCTTCAGCTCTGGCTTCTCCGCCAAATATAGATCCCACATTTCGTGGAATCGCTTTCGCTCTTTTTTCTTGAAGATTGTCTCTAAGCCCGACATCTCGCTGGTGACGCGAGAGATCGAGCGTTGTTTCTTCAGTTCGGCAAGCACCGCTTCCGCTCGCGCCTTCTCTGGACCAATCGATTTTCGATATAGCTTACCATTGATCATGCAGCGAACATACCAGCTATTGCCGCGCTTGTAGAGACCGTCTTTGACGCGTTGACTTGATCCTTTGCGTTTCTCAGATACCATTACTCACCTCGCTTCTTTCTTACGGTTCCTAAATTCACGCGCCCCCACTCCCTGCAAGCTTGTCTCTTGCAATACACTTGGTCTTCTCGTTCTTGCGGAAAATAACCAGTTGGGCAGTACTTGTTGCGACATTCCTTCATGTGCGTCGCGCCGCATGCTATTTCGCGTAATGCCAAATACATTGCGTCCTGCTGACAGGTGATTCGAAAATCCAGTACAAGCTCGTGGTCCAACTCTTGAGCAATTCCTTTCGTGAGGAGATTGACCTGGCCAGATAGATATTCCTTTGCGATCGACAAGACTGCGTCGGTGGACCTATCAACTGGCCAAAGGTTTCCGGCGGAGTCTCTTAGATTCTCTCCATTACCCGTACGATATCGAATGACTGCTATCTGCTGGAGTCGTTGCTCACATATAAGGTTGTATCCGTAAAAATCATCGGACGTTGGTCGTAACCATACTGCTGGTTTTAGCTCATGAAGAGCGGCTAAAACAGTGGGTTTGCTAGGATCTCGGATCAGAATCGGTTGTCCATTCTCGTCTGCTACTTGCCTCATTATCGGCTTGCCGTCTTCCGTCTCACCTACTTTCTCCTTCAAGTAGTAGGCAATCGGCGGCGCGTTCTCGATAGTCGGAACTTGGTTATCCACAATCCATCCCTTGATTCTATCTATCGACTTGATTCTATCTATCGAATTGGTGTCGGATTTTTCGATTGATTTTTTGATGGTCAACGCCAACTTTCTCAGAAAATTCAAAAAGGCTGATTCTTCAAGAAACGTGTCTACCTTAAATTGATAGGCAGGGCATAGCGGCGTTTGACCTTCTATGTCGGGCTGATCTCGACTAACAAGCGCTGACTGTAGAAGATCCCTGTCGTTTCCTTGACCGTTTGAAAATGTGTGGAGCGGATATTTTTTCAGGAACCTGATCAATTTTTCGACTCGCACTTCATGTCCGCCGTATGTCGATATCTCTACGAACTCGTCAAGAAGCGCAAGGCGGTTTCTTGATCTTTGCAGTCTACTGAGCTCCAACCGGCTTGAGCTCTGTTTGAGCGACGACGAAACATTTAAAAATTTGCCAGACTGTGACGCTTCGAAATCGCCATATTGCCAGAGGGTCGCATAAGCCGATGGTTGCTTTCGTCCGGCAATGAAAGCATCGATGTCATTTTGTGATTCGAACATTGCATCTCTTGACTACAATTTTCTGGATAATCGCTATTTGCAGCTTATCACATTTGCCTGCATGATGTTGATAGATTCCTGCAAGAGGCAGATTGATATGAAAAATGAGAATCGACTCACAATTGGCGGGCGCTCCGTGCGTGCCTGGTCAGTCGAGATCGGGGTGTCGGAGCGCTTGCTTTGGGACGAAATTGCCAAAGGAAAAATCACGCCGACCAAAGTTGGAGCACGAAGAGTGATTATTACCAATGAGGCAATGGACGAGTACCTCAAGCGCAACACCTCAAGGCGTTTCGATGCATCTGCATCGGCGCAATCGATTTTGAAAGGTCAGAAGCGTGGTTAAAGCGGCGGCTTTGCGCAATTAATTCGCACCTCCGGCGGTGCGTATCTGAGGCCGGAACCAACAATCAATGGAAGGAGAAAGAAATGTCTGACTATTCATCAAAAATCCAATTAGCGAAAAATGAAGTGCACAAGGTTGCGCAGCTCGACGCCAGCGCGGTCATCGACGGCATTAAACTCGACCACAACGAGCCGTCAGCGGCTGCCTATGATTTTGTCTACGCTCTCGAGCGCTCTGTTGACGATTTGGAGAACTTGCATTCGGTTCTGAAAGATGCCGATCACACGAAGGTGCAAGACGCGGAATGTCGGCGCTCGCTAAGGCACACCGAGCGAACTTTGCGCGAAATTGAAGTCAGATTGCGCGCCACATTAAAAACGTTGCGCGCGAGCGAGCAAAGGCGCGTCGAGCGATGCGGGGATGCCTGGACAGAGGGAAAGATTCTCAAAGAAGTGCAATCTATCTGGGTTATTGCGCGCTGCGAGATCCTCGACGAGTGCGCCCTCGCCCAAGAAGCGCTTGACCAGCTCATGTCCGGTGAATCACCGAAATGCGAGCCCGCAGCGGCGTCGAAGAAAGCGTAGTCTGGAAGCGGAAAGCTGGTGTGCTATAGTGCCGCGCCACCAGCTCGGGATAATGGCACCACGGGCGGTGAGGTGAATGACATGAAGTTCAAGCACAAGGTTAAAGGAAAGCCGGTTTATCTGGCGGAGACCATCTCCCACGGTATCGACTGGTCTGTCGAATGGCCCACCTATGAGCGCCTTAGCACTCAGAATCAGCGTCGCGGTCATTTTAAGCAAATCCTCGCGCGTCTAGCAGAGCGTTCGCGCCGCTATGGCATGGTCGAATTGGCCCGTCACCTGGGGCTCGATGAGTCTGAGTTTGACGTAACCGAGATAGTCCATGGGATCTCACTGGACCGCTCCCTCGGACTGGACGGGAGTGAGATCTCCTCCCTTGAGCGACTAAAGCGCTGGTCGGAAGATCTCGCACAGCTCGGCATCTTTCTTGAGTCAGAGGCCGACAGTAAGCACTAATAGGGCACCGCGCGCAGTGCTTATATGAGTCCGGAACCGCGCGTTAATCATTTGTCTACCAGCAACAACAGAGCCGCCGTGTCGCGGCGGGCTCTGGAAGGACGGAACATGACCTACTATTCCGATAGTAGCGCAGAGGTAGCACCTTCTGCAATACCAGATAGTCGAGCAACATTGCGTGCCATCAAGAACGGTGAAGTCCCTGCGAGGGAGTGGCCTGATGCTCTCCCGTTGCACCGACAACTGGACGCACCAATGCCTTATCCAACGAGCGCACTGGGAGACATTTTCGGGGATGCTGCCATGCGGATTCACGAGGTCACTGGCGCAGAGTCTGCTATCGCTGGGCAGAGTGTTATGTCGGCTATTTTCGTGGCAGTGCAGGCCCACGCTAATTTGATCATTGACGGACGGACATCTCCGATCTCAAATTACTTCGCAACACTTGCGTCCAGCGGAGATAGAAAATCTGGAGCCGATAGAGCGGCGCTCGCTAAGCATAAGGAGCATCAGATGCACCTTATGTCAGAGCACGATGAGAGGCTCTCGCGTTTCAATAATTCGCATGAGCTCTATGATACCGCCCGACAAAAAATCATTAATGACAAAAGCAAAAATCTTGGAGCCCAGCAGGCAGCTATTGTCGAGCTTGGAGACGAGCCGATAGCTCCTCGTTCCCCGGTATTTCTGATCGATGATACCACTGGAGAGGGAATCACAAGAAGCTTCGAAGAGGGCTCTCCTTCGGCTGGCTGGTATTCGGAAGAAGGCGGCAAATCGATTGGAGGATATTCGCTGAAGGCTGAAAATAAGCTCCGTATGGGCGCTTTGCTTTCAGGAACCTGGGATGGTGAACCGATCAGCTGCTATCGCGGTGGTAGTGGAGGGCGACTGCTATACAACCGTCGCCTATCGATGCATTTGCTCTTACAGCCTGGAGTCGCTCTCGACTTCCTCAACGATTCGACTTTGATAGACCAGGGTCTGTTCAGTCGCATGTTGGTCTCATACCCAAGGCTACGACCGGTTCATGATTACGTTGCCGTTGATCTGTCGAAAGATTCAATCATGCAGACGTACTATCAGCGCATTAATACGATCCTGCTCCAGGAGCCGAGGCTTCACTCGAATCCGAGGATGGGGCTCGATTTGAGGAACGTGCATTTTTCGCGAGCAGCATATAAGAGTTGGGTGTTGTTTCACAACGATACAGAACGCTGGCGACAACCGGACGGAAAATACGGTCGAATCTTTTGGTTAACAGCCAAGTCGGCAGAACATGTTGGCAGAATTGCAGCAGCATTGACCTTGGCAGAAAACATTTGCGCGACCGAAATTGGCGCTAACCATCTGGAAAGTGCCATCGCGATTATGACTCATCATCTTGACGAGACTTCGCGGATTGTCGGCGCGAGCGGTCAAAGTGCCTGGCTCGCCCTCGCCCAGGAGTGTCTTCAATTCCTTCGAAAGCAGTCAGCAGATGCCGACGGAGTTATCGTCTTCAAACCGGCACTTCTCTATCAGAAGGGGCCAAACGCAATTCGCACCTCTCGAAAATCGCGGCAAATCATCTCAACCCTTGAGGAGCACGGTTGCGTTAGAACTTATGGCGATGGAACGAAAGAGCTGTGGGAGGTACGTCCAGCTGATGTCTAAGGCGAGTTTTAGCAGGCTTTAGCAAGGTGTTAGCACGAGCGAATGCTTGTACAGCAAGGGTTTTAGCGGATTAGCAATTTTAGCAGCGTGGAGTAGTGAATATTGAATTTCGATGATCCTGTAAATCATTTTACTCAAAATGGACTGACACTTACCGCATGGAATAGTTTCTATAAGGCGGTTGATACCGCCCTCAATACCGACGAAATAATAGCGGCTGAGGGAATGTACCTTGCGGTCTGGAAAAGTCGCTTAGTTGATGTGTTTTTTGACCGATTTATCAACCGAACTGATATCTGGTACCGACAGTGGTGTAACAGTGATCGAACAGGTTACAGATGTATGAGCCCGGATGGTGAATATCATGCCTGGGAAGAAGGCTATCAGCCGGTGACCAGAGACTTGTTAGTTAAACACTTCAATGGTGATGTAACCATATCTACCGTCGCCATAGACCAGAGTGGCAAGTCTAGATGGTGCTGCTGGGATTCCGACAATGATGATGGTCGACTCTTTCAGATCTTTACCTTCCTGAAGGAATTGGACTTCAACCCCATTCTCGAGGGAAGAAGAGACAGTAGAGACGGACATCTATGGCTACTATTCGATCAATCTATTAACGCTTCTGATCTGCTTGAGTTTAGAGATCTCGTATATCGAGAGACAGGCGTTGCCGTGCAGAGAGTCGATAGTCTTGAGTTCTTTCCGAAGAGTGTGGATAAGCAAAGTCAAGTACGGCTTCCGCTCGGCATCAATTTAAAACCCGAGGCAAATAAAGCTAGGGGATGGTTCTCAGAGGCACCACGTAGTTATGATGTCTCGGATGTCGAGGACACTCTCTGTAGTCAATTACAGTGGTTATCTCTCCAACCGCTCGACACCGCCATCGGTGTGCATAGACTTGTCTCTCACTATCGATCCTCTACCAGCAGGCCAGTCACCACCTATTCGAGATCGAAAACGTTTAACTACAAACGAGAGGGTTCTCCAGTCGACATTCGACCGTACATCGGTTCGTGCAAGAGGATTGGTGGCGAACTGGTGGCGGCATGTCCACTATGTCGAATGGAAGGTAGGGACAGGCACGGTGATAACCTTCGGGTATCGACCGATGGGCTTCGGATGAACTGTGTGTTTGGTGGTCCAAATCAAATCCATAAGACTTCGGACCTCTATCAATTTTTTCTTGATAGAGGTAGTTATGCTTGCTAAAACTGCTAAAGCGCTAAAACCCTTATTGGTATTGGCTTTCGCGTTGCTAACGATTCGCTAATGGCTGCTAAAAAGTTTGGATCACTACCAGGTAAAAGGAGTTATCGAATGAATGACAAACCATATATTTCCGCTGAAGACTGTGAACTGGTCTACCGGCACCCGGACTTGAAATCGACGAGCTTCGCCTATTGTGCGTCTCAAGACATCGTTCTTGTAAGCTTTCGCAAAATTATGCGCCTTGACGGTTTCGGTGATGCTTACGGCGCTAACAGTTACCCTCGAGCGGTGCGGTTTGGCCCAAGGCGGCGCATCTTTATCGAAGTGCCTTGGCTCTATCGGGAGGTCAAAAATCCGGCAAGCGTTGCCGCTATCCGAAAGATGGAGTCCGTCGCCCGCCAGTGGCTGAGTGCTCGACAGAATGCAGGCTAGGGTACCAGGGGGCGATCGATCACGAAAAAGGATCGGCTCGGCAATGCCCGCAGCGCATTTCGGAGACCTCCGCAGGTTTCAGAAAACCCACGGGGTGGCATTTTTTTAGCACTTGCCACCATACAAAGCCCCGAATCGACGTCCTCGTGGCAAACTTCAGTACCATACAACAAACGATCATGATAATACGGCATCAGAACGGCATGATTGCTGCGTGTCCAGAGGCGAAATTGACAGAGAAAGCCTTGAATCAGTTATCAAAGTCAGCTGCAGGGCTAGATATCACCGGTGGTGCACGCAGGCGCCCCGGCATTGAAGTTCCGGCGCCAATCGCAAACCCGGCCCGAATAATTTGCGCAACAACAGCGACCTCACAGGGCTCTCTGACACCGGTCAGAGGTATCTCCCCATATCGTCATCAGACATGACGACACTTGGCTGGTCAGCATCCATGCCGAGTAGGCTCTGAAACAGCGGTCCCTACTTATTCCTTCAATCGTCGATAGAGACTATGTCCATGTTGCCAGAACTCATACCCAGTTAAAGGTAGGCAAGATAGCGTTATGCAAAGTCCTACATAGTGACATGTTGGATCAGGAACAAGGCTAAGGACTGCACCGATTAAATCAAGACTGGTAAAGGTGAATTTCAGAGCAATTGTTTTCAAAGACTCCTCAGAAGTTGAAGCTGAGGAGCTAAGGATAGGTAATACCTGGTCATAGCTGCCAGAGGCAACTCCACACAGGGTAAGGGTTAACGGAGATATTTTTATCATTCTCTTCTAGATCCATTCCGGTCTTCTTTGAGCAACTCCACCGGCCAGAATATGCTGCTACTTAAAGTGTATCGAGATCAAAAAAACTCAATTCAGCTCCGGCATGATTCAGGGACTTACCCTTAATTACCTGCCAGATTACAGACTTAGGGTGTGGTTATAGTCGCCTTAGCTGCTACGGAATGTTTTTCGAGAAGGTTCAGGAGGTAACTGGCATGAATCAGCAGATGAGCCGCCTCTTGAGGATCTAAATCAATGTTTTTGTGGCCTGACGAATTTCTAAAGAGCTGAATGGCTCCAGCAAAAACAAACATTAGACCCTCTCTTTCGCTGGCTTCCGCAGCGCTATTCAGACAACCGTCTTTGGGATTGAAGGCTGTTTTCATTAGAGTCGCACCATCAGAACCGAGCCCGCTCGCATCGCGGACAGCGATCTCGACTTGCTTGAAGGCTTGGAATACAGCGGCGTCGAATTTACCCATATGAAAAATCGGCGCCGAGTGTTCAACGATTAATGGATGTAGAAAGGCTTTCGGCAATATTTCTCTAGATGCTAGTTTTAAGACATCTAAAGGCGTATTCAACTTTCGCCCACGGCGACTAACTTTCCACCAGTTACTGCCATCTAGTCGATTGGGATCTAGAATGAATAATCCTTCTGAAAAGCCCCAACCATAGGCTTCGACTAATGCCTCTTTGTATAACTCTTTCTTTTGTCTATCAGTCCCGAATGAGGTGGGAATCGAGCTTGAGGGTGATGGTGAGTCAATTCCGCACATAACATTATGAACACTGAAGCTTTTCTGATCCTTGTGGTGCATCACGAGGTAGCCTGCAAGCTCTTCAATCGGCATAATCAAAACTTGGTCTGGGTCTGGAAAGGTCATTCGATCTTCTCCGCTAAGTAATTGCACCGGGGGTTAGATTTTCAAAATGAAGTGTCTATGTCTTCGATACAGGGTCATCCGTTATCGCTGACATTTCAATTCCCCGCTTACCAAAGTCCTTGGGCAGAGGGTATTTGTCCAGCATTAATTCAAGTGCCTCCCTGTTATCTGTTCGAAATTTTACTGAGTGCGACTCTGCTGTGTACGTGCTGTAATCTTGCTCAACGTCCTTGAGCTCCATTACTAGAAGACAATCAACCGGCATTTCAGGAAGGGCCCTTGTCCAGTCGGAATTGTGCCATCCAGTTTCGTCAAGTAACCACATTTGATACCAGATTTGTTTACCCACGACATCCTCCTCTTCAACCTGCATTCTGCGGTTTATATCATCCGAACATTGTTCAAAACTGACGAAAACATAGAACCTGAAAATTGTGCTTAAGGCTGAATCCCTTGGTCTGCGGGCTGGCTGTCAGCTGCTTGCACCGCCGGACCCTCGGAAGCGAGTTCGGGATGCGCAGCAAGGAAGCGGTCAAGGGAAGCCCTGAGATAGCCCGCTGGCATAAATGGCGCAATCCTTTGGTAATCGACCACGGTTTCGAATCCGTTGTTTGAACGGGTGGAGGAGCGAAAACAATTCTGGCTTACCGGAATAAACTTGGTGGTCGTGTCCGCCGGGTAAGTGAGAGTGACTCGTCGGTTGGCATCCAAGCGGATGATCGTCGTTTTCGCGGACGCACAAAACGAACCTGGGTCAGCTTCCTCCGTCCGCCACTCATGGGTTATCTTAACGACCGGTAATCCGTATTCGTAGTATTCGGACACAGCAGGCAACTTGACGCAATGCCACACGCGGCCGGCATTATCTCTCTCGTGTCCCTGGTTGGCCCGGTCGACGAGATTTGCAGAAGTTGTCACCCATTGTCCAGCCATCCAATCGGGGGTTAGCACCCAAAAGTCTTGGGACTGCGGGATCTTTGACGGGTCGAATTTCTCGCCCTGCCTCCACGCCGGCATCTCGACCTGGTCCGATCGACTGATAGTCGCCTTCAGCGGCTCGGCATAGACCGGGGCGATTGCGACACTGAAGATTAACAATACCAGGTGTCTATTCATGTCAGCGCGCGCCAGGTTGGGTTGGGTTGGGTTGGGTTGGGTTGGGTTGGGATAGCTAGTCTTTCTTCTTCTCATACTTCCTAAATATCCTAGCCGAGGCACGCTCATTACACTTCGCGACCCGGCCGGGCAGAGTGAACGCATCGTATATAAGACCGAACCCCACCAAGATGAAAGGGAACCAAAGGAGACATCCAGCGAGCGTCAAGAGTAGGTAAATGATACCGCTGACTGGTCTGCCTATATAAAACCGGTGGGCGCCGAGGGTTCCGAGGAAAAACCATAAGAAGTATGCAATACCGACGCCTTTGCGGCTTCGAGCGAGTTCGTCTTGCACTTTGATTTGTTCTAAATCCATCTTCCCAGCCCCCTCAATTTAACTAAAGTGTCCTTCCAAAGACAGCCGGTGGGTTGAGTTTCAGCGCGCAGTCTTCATGGTAGTCGTAAGCTGTTTAACTCGCGTGCGCAGGTTGTTTGATCGGAGTTTCCCTTTACCAGCTTTGCATACGCCGCATTGCCCGCCCAGAACAGCGCAGTGTTTACAGTAACCACAAGTCGTGCAAGCAGTGCATGGATCGCTGCCTGTACACTTCTTCGCAGAGGCTGGTGCACAATGAACTAGTGTCATTAGAACCATCAGAAAGCACAAGCAATACTTCATTGACTTCCTCCATCCGCAACGGTCTCTAAGCCCTTTGACGTCGGTGTACGAAGCCTTAATAGTGCAACAACAAAGAAAACAATCGTCAGAAGATTGATCAATTCCCACGTATCCCGCTGTAAGTGAATCTTGAAAATGGGATTATAGAGGACCGCAACCACACTGTAGGCGCAAACCCAACTTCTCATTTCTCTGCGGCGCGAAGCCATGGCACCATAGGCGGTGACTCCGCAAACTAGGAATCGAAGTAAGGTGTAATAATCATATGGTCTGTTGCCCAATGCATAGACCAAAGCGACTATAGACAAAATCTGCCAGCCCCTGAACATTGTGTTCCTCTCTGTTTGAACTTGTTTTTTCAAGTTTCTCCATCTTCAATAGACGCGCTGCAATGTTTGCAGACAATAGCAGCTTTCTTTATCTGCTCGGCACAGAAAGGGCAATCTCGAAATCCACAAGCGCGAATGGCGTAGGTTGCCATTGCTCCAATGACGACAGTTGCGATCAACAGCCACCATGGAAAATCCTCTTTGGGGGTTAGCGAACCTATTGCTAATTTGCTTGCGTCGAAGGACGGCACCGACACCGGCACTGTTGGCTTTGGTTTTCTTGGTCCACTCCCCGGAGGCGAGGATATGTTATCCACGGCTTGCGTGGGCGTCAGCGGTGGTAACTCTTTGGTTCGCGCCTTGTGAGCCGGGGTGCTCGGCCAGTCCTTTTGGGGAATAGGTTTCATGACTCCCTCAATCCGCTTGGTCGTTTTTGTTGGAGTCGTGGCATTACTCGTGCCCTTCTCTGCGTAAGGATCAGACTTACCGTTGTAGACCATCGTTTTTCTAGAGCCAGAACCTGTACTGCTTTGACTGGAGGACCAGCTGGATGGGGACCATCCTGCTGTAGACTTCTGCCCCCACGCTAGGTTGTTGGCACTTGGTTCACGACTATATTGTGCTTGATACGAGGTCTGAGTTTCCGACTCCGAAACGTTGGTTGTGTTTTCAGTTTCCGCAGGCGTGCTCGCGTAGGGAGATTTTTCTTCTTCCACCCAGTCATCAGGTTTCGTTCCAGCGGTGTCTTCCGCGGCCACCACATAACGTCCAGCCCTCGTTTCCGTTCCAGCTTCGGCATGTAGCTTGAAAGCAGGGTTCGTATCCCCACTGTCAACCGCGTGTTGGTTGTTGCGAAAGATCGCGAGGATATTCAAAGAGTCTTGCACTATGGGCGGTTGTGGAAATGGACTGCAGCCAGCGACCGCGTTTAAAGCACATCGATCGACCACAGGATCCCCAGATGATTCTTCGATTGTTATCCCCGACAAATCGCCGGCTCGACCAATTTGAAAGTGTACTTTCGAAATTCGATCGGCCTTCCGATTTAAATGCCAGTTAGCTTGAATCCGCTGTCTGAGCTGAACCATGTAAGGACGGACGGCATAATCTTGAGCTCGATCTGGATTTAGCAGATTCAGAGACACCATGTTCTTGGCATTACATGGTGCGGTTGCAATAATCAATAAGATTGCGACCGATGCCGTACGACTAGACAAACCAGCGATTGCGGATGTTAGAAACCTGGTAGACATCTTAGAACACTAAAAAATAAGGGATCGATACCATGGCTACCATGTCTATATGTACCCAGTTAACTACAATGACAACTCACCCAATGAGATGAGTTTAGCTGCGCATTTATGTGGTACATCGGGTATTGTCTGACTGTCACACGGAACCAGCCGGGCTTGTATGATACTACACTTGGTGTTGGCGCAATCCTCGCGCTCTGCCAACGCAGGGTTTGAATAGGTCATGCCGAGTCGGCATCGAAGCCACCGATAAGCCTCAACCATGCACTCTTTGCCGGCGGACTGTCCGCGCGCGCAAGTTGAAGTATTCTTCGATGAACAGAATCGAGCATGAATAGTCTTCCTTTGTCATCAACCAATGGATCTGCAAGAAAGTCGTCACGGAATCCTTGCAAATATGCCACGGCACTGAATATCGCGCGAATGTCCTTGACCGACAGGTTAACATCAAACCGGCGACAAGCACGCCTGTAAGAGACAAGGTTATTACCGAGGCGTCTGTCACCATATCTGCCACCAAATACGAAGCTGTTTCCCGTGACTCGGCTCTCCATTATTCGGCGTTCGATGAGTGGCGCCAAAGCGTTGGTGATTGGTACTGTTACACTGTCGGTGATGCGAATCTGCTGACTGATTAGATCTATTTGATTCCATTCAACTCCCGCGGCCCTCTCCCAACTAAGACCTGTCAAAAGAATAAACATTGGTAGATCGCGACAAGAGCCGTGCGACATCGAGCAAACACACGAGTACCATGCAGGCAATTGAGTCAGGAGTTGTCTTTGATATGGGCTGGGCTTCTGTACTCTTGGCACTTCAACGAACCTCTCTCTCGAACAATTTATCGAGGCTGACGTCAGCAACCGCTTCGAAATAGTCCCCTAGCTGGTCAACAGCTTCGCGCTTATGCTTGTCTGCAAACTGCGCATACACCATTGTGCTTTTGATGTCGCGATGATTTAGCACCTTGCCTATAAGTTGTAGAGGCACGCCTTGCTGCGCCAGAAATGAGCCACCTGTTCGTCTTAAGTCATGGATTCTCACATCCTCGACTTGTGCCCGTTTTCGAATCCTTTCCCATGCCTTCGTGATCGTATTGCGTGGCTTACCCGACTGCCCGGCGATCACGAATGGGTTCTGACTATGCCGAGGAATTTCGGCAAGAATCGCAAGCGCCTGCGCGTTCAGTGGTTGATAGACGGTGTCACCATTTTTGGTATCAGCGACGCGCAGATAGCCGTCCTGTAGGTTCACATCATCCCAGCGTAGTTTCAAAATCTCATTCTTTCGAAGAGCGGTGCATAGCAAGAGCAGAAACGCAGCTCTGACGTGCACCTCGAGTTCCATATGAATGCCTCGATAGACTCTCTCCAGCTCTTCTCTCGTTAAAAAGCGTGCACGATCCACTTCGCGGAATTGTTTTATTCCTTTTGCCGGATTTCGAAATGTCTCCGGTAGGTATTCCCATTCGATCGCGAGTGTCCACATCTTTGATATGACCTCGACCAGCCGGTTGGCCAGATAGGGCATTTCTCGGCCGACGTCAGTATGAAGTTCGCTCACAAGACCTCGCGTTACGCCGTCAATGCAGTAATCACCCAGCCGCGGATTTATGTGGAGTCTCAGATGTCCCTCATCTAAACGCCAACTCTTCTTGTGTGGTATTGCGTACCGCTCGAGATAGAGTTCTGAAAATTCAGAGACAGTTGGTGCAACGATCTTTAGCTGCATGAGCGCACCTCGGTGAACGAACTCGACAATAAATGGTGGCACGCCAGTTGAGCGTGCTCGATGTGTTGACCTGATTCTCAATCTACACGAACATCGAAACGCTGTCTAGAAGCACAATTATACGGCCGCCGCATAATTGTTTAATCGGAAGAACAATTTACCAACACCTGGTAAATACGCATGTAGTGGATGCTCGAGTGTTTTAGAAGGTTGTGTTCGTCGAATCAATTATACGGCGGCCGCATAATAGTAGTCGCTTACAGTGGCTTGCCATCCATGTTTTACTAAGCGCGTGCTTCTGGCACAGAAAATGCAATTGTGGGAAATCCGTATAACTAATTTTGTAAATTGTGCTTGAAGAGCTCGTTTCAGTGACCCTGCGGTCGTCAGGGCTTGTCTCTGTAATTATGGACAAAGTACATAATTTCGGCATCTAGACATCTTCTTGCTGTTCATGTAGATTCGTTGTTAGGTCAAACATCAGTGCGCGCAATCGCGTGCCGTTTTCTATCGTCCGCATGATAGTCGTCTTTTCTGTGCCAGCGATGTTTATGCAATCGACTCAAAGCCCGACACTCGAAGCCGTTTTCGAAGAATACCTAACCACTCGGCGACCGCGAGAGCGAACCCTGCGCGAATACCGAGGCCGGATGCGGCGATGCTTGTCAGATTGGATGAGCCTGCCTGTTAACGAGATAACTCCAGAGATGATCATCAAAAGGCACAGTGAGATAAGAGAGCGCACACCGACGCAGGCGAACCGCGCAATTGATCTGCTTGGAAGAGTGGCTACATTCGCAATTGCACTTCATCCGGAGCTCCAGCATTTTCAAAATCCAGTTCTGCGATTCAAGCTGATCAAGGCAAGGTGTCCGGAAAATTCAAGGAAAGAACATTTCGTCGAGCCTCATGATTTACGTGTCTGGTATGTTGCCGTCCGTCATTGTGGAAATCAGACCATTGAGGACCTGATGCTCGTTCTCCTGATGACCGGTCTCAGAATCGGCGAAGCGCGGCATCTGAAGTGGTCGGACGTTGACCTAGAGCGACGGATCATGTATGTCGGATACCTGCGAAAAGGCTCATCATTCCAGACTAAGAACGGTAGCGGGTTTCGTTTACCGATATGCAACTATCTCGTGCAACTTCTGTATGAACGGAAACTGGTATCAAAATCGCCGTTTGTCTTTCCGTGCCGGACCAATCTTAATGCTCCGATTGCATCGCCATATAAGTGCACGCGCAGGATACAGGAAGCATCAAATGTGCAATTTCGCCCGCACGATTTGAGGCGCACATTCGTCAATATGCTCCTCGATCCGCGCGTTGGCGTTGAGGAAGAAAAAGTCGGTCAGTTTCTGAATCACACGCCAAAGTCGGTCACCATGCGACATTACGCCACCGCAAACATTGAGGCACGTCGACCGATCTATGAAAAGCTGAGTCATCTGGTGCTTTTGGAGCTTGGTGTGGCCTGTCGTGTTAATCAAGAGCCACTACCAGAAATCAATATCCCGCATGAGGTACCGCGGGTGGTGCAATCTGAAGGAGTTGCGATAAATGCTGAGGTTCGCGTCACTGGTGCTGAGCAAGTTCTCATAGAAGCAAAAATCATTCAAACGCTAACGCGCGGACGCCGCCTAAAGAGTGACTTCTATGCAGCGGTCGGAGCAACTGCTCGAATCAATAAGTTCGAGATGAATCGGATTCTGGGCGAGCTGGTCGAGCGGGGAATCATAGCCAGGAGTCGGGATGGGAATCATTCGGTTTATCGGCTGAGTGTAGATAATGCATAAGCAAGGAGCGTACGGACGAGTGTCGAGTTCCATTTCGTAGTCCATCTGAAGGTCAGGCTCACGCTCGAAGCGAAGCTTCGTGATCCATCATGTCGATCGATCGCCTTGCTATGATATTCTTGCTAGACGAACTGCGGTGCAATGGTTCTAATTGGAGCAAAATTTAGCAAACCAATCGTCTCACTGCAGCGTAGTTGGCACCGCTGACGGTATCTCTCATTAGGCACTATACTTTAGAGATGGAAAACGAAATTGTAATCAATATGACTGCGCTGCGCAAGGATGGAGATGCGATTCTAATCTCCAGATTGTGCATGGCTCTAAACGATTTAAGTAAGCTTCTTTATCTGCATCGTTTGCGCACGGCCGACATACCGAAAACAGAAAAGCAGGAAGTGCTCCGTAAGTTTACAGGTTCGTACATTAGCTTATTGATGACATCGCATTTGGTTGAAGCTATAGATATTGTCAAAGACATAGAGCAGTCCAAAGAGCTTATGCAATTGGTCTCGTCTGACAGAGACATAGAAAAGCAATGGGAAAAGGTGCGGCCTTTCCTGCCGGGCGGACCAGCTCACAATCTAATAAAAAAGTACGATCGCATGAGGAACAACTTGGTATTTCACTACTCTGAAGGTAAGGAACTTGACAAAAGTTTTGACCAGGGACTGAAGGATTTACCGAGGTGGAAGAGCGGATACTTCCCCAGCACTCAAGCTGATCATCATTGTCATTTTAAGTTTGCAGAAGACCTGCTCGATGCCGCCTTTATGCGCGCGCTGCAGGAAGATCACCCTAAAACTTCGGAAGAACTTTTGGAAGTCGGTCCCAAAATCATGAAGGAGCGGGATAAGGCTTTGAGCAGCTTTGCGCAGTTTGGTCAGTTGTTGGCGAGCAAGTATTTGGAAAACTTCAAACTAATTGAATGACACCAGATACGGTGCTCGAAGGTTGTTCTCCGTTGGTTCGACGCTCATTACCTAATCTTGAGAAGCTTAGAGAGACTATGGAGCTTATTTCAAAGTACGCTTTGGAGATTGTACGTCTGAACGTAATACTGCCGGTATCAGTCGCCTCGAGTCAGCGCCATGGACGATCGCACCTAAGCATTATGCAACGACCAGCACGGAATCAAGAGGACGATCTATGGACTGGTTAGCAATTAACAATCGTTTCGTCTATCCAGTGAAGTTTGATCCACGTCCCATCAAGGCGCTGATAATCTTTGTCGGTCGTTATCACGTGTGCCTCTATACATGATGCAATTGCTGCTATCCACATGTCATTTTGCTGGATGGTAACTGAAGGTTTCAGGCTTGATAGATAGTGACTAATTTGAGCGTATCTCAAAACTACATCCTCGTCCTTGATCGGAGCGATAATGAGATCGCTCAGGAGATCGCTCATAGCCGCTCTCTTGGCTTGTTGCCAGCCAAACTGCTCGGCAAGCTTGAAGATCTCGCCTTTCGAAACAATACAGATAATTGGCTTGGTCGCGCGCTTTTTGAGACCAAACTGGTTTTCTATGTGCTCTGCTAGACGATTGCCTCTTATATAAGCAACCAGAACGTTTGTATCAATAACAATAGACTCGTCTTCCGGAATCACAAGGATTGAAGTGCTTCAGTAATTTGTTCGTCTGTTTCGTCACCCGGCCACCGTCCCCACAGCTTATTTAACCCGCTGTTGCTTGTCTGCGGCTGCCGCAACGTTCGCATTCGATCTCTTAACTTGCCTGGTGCTGGAATCTCAGACCAGAATTTAAGATCATTCGGCTTTGCAGGAATGATACTAGACGCTTCTATTCGCAGAAGGCATCCAGATGGCCTATAAACGGCGGTGCCATCGACCGTCACATCGGTTCCGAATAACCGCGCCATTTCTTCCGAAGTCCATGTCAAAGGTGCCACACCTCTGTGTTTTTCGCCGGTTTGCGTCACCAATTCGAACATTTTGTCACTATAGCGGATTGTCTCAAGCCGACCAGACAGCCTCACAGCCTGCGGTTTTGGCGTCGATCTTCGAAGAGCGTTGATTGTTTCGACCTGTAGCGCGCCTACAGTCAAGGACGACGCTCCCGGTTTCCCATTCTTAATCTCCACGGAATCAAAACCGTGATTCTGCAGAATATCCTTGAATCGAGCATAAGTCTTCAATAGATACTCGTCGAACAGATCACTATTTTCGAACCCGCCAATTGCTTCATCGAGGCTCTCTTCGAAGATCTTGAAGGCACTGCTCGTGTGATCATTGAGGATACTCAATTGCTGGAATCTATCGGGCACGGCTTCCGAGAGCGGCTTGGTTTCTATCGTGAGAACTGTTGAACCGTCTTCGATTCCTGTCACAAGAAAATCTGACGCATCCTCTAGCCATCGTGGATCTTTCCCGGGTGCAGAGCTACGGCCTTCGAGACGGAGTCGGAGAGCGCCTTTAGTGCCATCGCATAGAACGTCCAGAAGCTCTTTGAGCAAAAAACCAGAGATTTGTGCTCCTGTTGCGCCTGGACCTTTTAGTGATACTCGGTGCTTTATCATCGGAATCACCTCTCCACCACTATCATTGAGATTAGATCACGTCCTGTTGCATCCTACCCTTAAGAGTCTTTAATGAATCTTGGTTACTGCGTATAAGTGAGTCCTCAAGGTTGCTAATGCTATATTCTCAACTCCGCGTGCAACATATCTGCAGTCCATAAGGTTTAATCTAAAGTCGACATGATCCAGTTATGAGAAAACCAGTGATTTCGGTTGGACTTTTTGAACCGCGACAGGTGTTCGAACTTTCGAATTGTCCCGATCGTTGATGCACGGCGAACGAGAATCGTAAACAATTATCTCGTCGACGTTAGTCGTTTGGCCGACCTTAGTGGTGCTGAGAAATGAGCCGGAAAAAAACATTGGCAGAGTTTGAACTCGAATACGGCAAAATTCTGCCCGCCGCCGAACGGATGAGAGACTGTTTGAAGGCCCATATCGAATGCTGGGTCGCAAAACAGGGCGTTCGACTGGCGGTTCCTGTTGAGGCTCGCGTTAAAAGTTGGGATTCCGTCGCCGCGAAACTCGAGCGAGGTATCCCAAGGCTAGACAAAATCGAAGGCATGAACGATCTGGTCGGACTACGCACGGTTGTTTTGTTCGATCGCGATTTAGAGCCGTTGAATCTTTTAATCGAAAGACTTTTCCCTGGAGGGAAGCGGAACAACTTAGCTGAACAGTTGAAATGTAAAGAGTTTGCCTACAGGTCGGTACATCATCTGGTTCGCTTGCCTCCTGAGTTCCAGGGCGCTCTCGAGCTCGAGGGGTGGACCAAATTGAAAGCGGAGATTCAAGTGCGAACATTGGCGCAGCATCTCTGGGCGGCGGCCTCCCATGAGCTACAGTACAAGAACGAAGATAGTATTCCAGGCATCGTACAAAGACCTCTCTTTAGGGTAGCTGCATTGCTTGAAGTAGTCGATCTTGAGTTTGAGAGAGTTCTTGTCGAGCGGGACAAATACCGTCAATCAGGGGCGTCCGAACCAGATACCGCACCACTAAACGTCGACAACCTGGAGGTCATATTGCGGGCAAAACTACCGCCAGGCGTGTGGATCGAAAACCCTCCGCTGTGGGAAATTCTTGAAGACTTACTCTACTATCAGATAGATACGAGGGGAAAACTAATCGACTTAATAGACCAGTTTCCACCAGTACAGAATGAAGTGGCTCGGACAGCAGACGCACCCTCAGCATCTGATGAGGAACCGGACCAGGAGTGTTACCCATACGATGACGACATTTTCGAAGGTGATTACAGTCCAGGCCACGTTGTATGCGAGATGTTGATATCCAAGTTCGGCACTGCAAAATGGGACGATTATAGGCGTTCCCGGGCAATCGAAGCCTTCAAACACCTCATTCTTTGATACGCACCCAGCCTGTGACCAAATCTGTGCACACCCAGGCTGCAAAAACGTGCATGTAGCTGCATTTTGACGCAACATCACTGTGTCCCAAAACGCACTGGGGTGCCCGAAAAACAAGTACAGAGCGGGTTCGCGCAAAGCCGTGGAGTAGTATCTCGCCGCCTCCACCATTTTTTTTTTAAACAGGGTTCAAACGAGTGTAGAGTCACGCTTTCGCCCATTCTCAATAAGAGGAAAGTGCGAAGTAACATGCCAAAGAGCATCAGCTTCGATGTTGCTCTTTGGCATGGCACATAGTACTTTTGCAACCAGTTCGGAAGCCTTTTCAGTTAGGAGGCAGACTGCTTGGACTACATTCGCGTCCAGATGCAACGCAGAAATCTTGAAGACATTCCGCAGCATGCGTTGCCAGATGGTTACTCAACTCGCTTTTACCGCCCTGGCGACGAATCATCTTGGTCGAACATTTGGTCAAAGGCAGATGGTTATGAGGTCTACGACGTCGACCGTTTCAGAAGTGAGTTCGGGAACGATCTACCGTCAATGGAACGACGCTGTCTGTTTCTCATTGATGAACTTGGACAAGAGATCGGGACTGCTACAGCTTGGTCCGATGAGGATTCCACTGGCAGCTGGGCAAGATTACACTGGATTGCAATTTCACCCGAATTCCAAGGACGAGGACTTGCTAGACCTCTGCTTTCAGCAGTATTGAATCTGTCCCGGGACTTAGGTTTTTCTAGGGCCCTACTTTACACAGAGACTGTTCGGATACCTGCCATCAAGCTATATCTCGATTTCGGCTTCGTGCCGAATTTGTCTTACCCTGAAGGACAGAACGCTTGGAATCTTATAAGGTCATGCCTAGTTCATCCGGTATTAGACAGTCTTCAACCCTAACCTTGACAGACATCACGATATCTTACCGTACGGTGTGCCACCATCGGTGCGGCATCAACCAAATATCTTGGCGTCAATCCGCCGATTAAATACACCGAATCCTTCCATGGACCTAGTCCTCGTAACAGCGTCACGAGAACGCGCTCGCAGTCGAGCGTGTATTCTTCATCGTAACCGTCGAAAGTCTTTGGCTTCGGCATTAGAAACCAATCCTCTCGTTTCGGAGATGTTCTGCCATCTCCATGGAACGTCCCTCCCCGTGCATCAGGTCCAGATACACCTGTACAGGACTTGCCAGCCAAATGTTGTCGATTTCATTTCGAAAAAGCAATCCGCCATGTGGATCGGTTCCGATGATTCCGAGATTGGATCCTTCAACTACCGGTCGCGCCCCTAATTCAGAAATTGCAGCTTGCGATTCAGGGGATTTGCTCATCCTTAGCCGGACCTGTGAAATACTGGACAGAAAGGGTGCATAGCGCTGTGCTGCGTATTCGTAACTGACTGCGTACTCTATGTTGCTTTTGTCAAACTGTTCGCCGACTCGTTGCATCAAGCCATCAGCTTTTGCTCCAGGTACGTAATAGCGATCCATGGTTGGTGATGGACGCTCCCTCACTTCTTTGGCCCATGCGTCGAGCAATGCGGTAGGTTGGGATAGTTGTCGTTCCTTTCGTGGTCCCTTTCCTTGCAATGATACCCAGTCCTGCCGCTCCAACTCTGCAAACACTTCTGATACCGTTGCTGGTGACACCATAGCTACTTCTGCCAGTTCATGAACCCCAAACCAACGGTCATGATGGACAAGAATCGCGTGGATCACTTGCGCCCGCCGCCCCGAAAACAGCGATCGAACGGCCCTTTCAAATGGCTTTGCTGACGGTCTCTCTATATAACAGTACGCGCCCGGCGCAGGCAGGTACAAACTGCCGCCGCTTTCAAAATATCCAATCTGCTCTGCTTGCAATTGTGCCTTCGCTCCAGGAGAAAGGTATTCCGCAATCATCACAAGAACGATGTCCTTGTGCGAAGGCAGCGCCTCCTCCGCTCGACGGAGTTGCCAGATCGCTTGCTGCACATCGCGCGGGTACCCCGCTCTCTTTGCCTCCACAAGCAAGATCACTTCTTTGCCCGCTACGTTTAAGTCGATTTTCGCATCAGCTGGTAGGGGCTGCTCTATTTCCAATTTCGCACGTACTTCTGGAAGTTTCTCAAGGTTGTTGAGGAACTCATCAATTAGTTGCTGCTCGTACTGTCGACCTACCATCATATTCGCCGTATTGCTCATATTTACTGTACAGTAAATATGGCAAATTTGCAAGAATATTCGCTATAACTTCTATATTTGCTGTACAGTAAATATATTCAGAAAAGCAAATAATAGCACTAGAGAAGGATACGCGCCAGCGCAAGCAGGATAGCACCCGACGCCTACCCCAAAAATCTATCAAAAACTGTGGCCCATTTTGTGGCCCCTCATCTGTCCATTCGGGACCATTAGCGCCGCTTCGCGCAAGCGACAAAAATCCCGAAACCCGCACCATCAAACAAAATCAATTAACGACTCTTGTTGAGAATGGCTGCCCAGGCGATTCTCGCCGCCCACTTGGTCTCGCCGCTCCAACATCTGATTCTGAACCAGTATTGCCGAATGTGCACTGTGACAATTCGCTTTAGAGCGGTTTTTCACTGGAGTTCTGGTGGTCCAGCGCTATCAAAGTTCTCCCCGCGTTAATTTCATCTTTCTCCACGGTTACTACATCTATTGCTATTCAGACCACCAGGCGGTGTAGAATTTGGCGACTGCTTCAAGTGCGGAAGTTGAAGGCGCCTGTCATCTGCCTTTCGTCCAATATCACTAGGAGCGTTTCGAGCTCGAGAGAAACTTACTTATTTTTGAGGTGTGCATGAAAACTGATTCCAGCAACCGCGCAGCGGAATCTGAGCTGAGCCGTCTGATGAGGTCCAAGCTAGGACGTTCTTCGATGCTGCTCTGCGGCTCGCTGCTTCTCAGTTCTATGATGACAGCTCATGCAGCTCAGCCTGGTCAGCCGACAATGCGAGACTTCCGAGGTCAGCATTCCGACCTCAGCCGGCAAGCAGCACGAAGTCTTTACCGTGACATGTACACGAGAGGTCGCTCGACGACAGGCGCGAGCCTCCCGTCCGTGATTCAGCCAAAGGTAGACGCGTCCTCTACAGTCTCCATTCTTCCTATCGTAATTCATAGCGATCACCGGTTGGCACGCAACTCACTGCAGTACAACGCGGCCCAAAAATTGGTTCGGTTAAACGGCGGCGTTGATTTAGACCTGACGTCGACTGCAAAAAATATTGTGTTGGGAGGAAACCTCTTCCAAAGCGCTCAATCGGTCGAAATTTCCGTTGGTTCTGAAAAGAAAACATTTATGGCCGGCACGCAGGTGACTGCTGCTGAGTACATCGCAGTCAAGCAAGCCCTGTCCGGCGCACAGAAGTTGGAAGTGAACCAATCAGGCACTGCTAGCGGTGGCGCACTGGATTTGACTGAAATCACCGCCAACAACGATCATCTAAGAGCTTCGAACCTCACTGTTGCATCAGGAGTGACAACATACGGTGACTTCGGAAAACGGTCCGACTTCACGCTGCTCGGTGGCCTCAACAACTATGGTTCTGTCTACGCCGTATCTAGTTCAAACGCTGTGAAGAGCGGCGTGATTAGAGCTGGCGATATAACCAATCAACAGGGTGCGCTGATCTCATCGAACGCACCTAATGGCTTAACAGGAATCGCCCCAGTTGTAGATTTAGAACTCAATGCCAGAGGACAGCTCTCAAATCTAGGTACAATCTCTTCCAGCGGTGACCTGACTTTGACGGCGGCATCCAGCATCGACAACAAAGGGACGATCAATGCAGCGAACTCGGTCAGTTTAAACGCGGCTGCAATCAATAACAGCAGTCGCATCGAAGCGGCGAGCGGCAATGTCAACATCGACGGTCCATCCGCAGCGGTCTTGAACGTCAGCAATGCAGGTGGCGTGATAGCAGCTCAAAATGGCGCTATCAATGTAAGAACTCCGGCTTATACCGGCTCATTCAACAATGAGATTGTGGGCGGAGACCTGCTGAGCAGAGAGCTCAATCTAAATGGTGGAACAGGAACTAACAATGTCAACGTCAATCAATTGACAGGTGCGATAAGTCAGACCGGCTTAGAGGGTCATATTCTCGCTTCCACAGACGTTCTGACCATTGGAGAGACTTGCCTCACTGGCGATCCAACATTCTACAATTCTACGGCCGGCGGTGGCGCATCTGGTACCATCCTAATAAATGGAAATGTTTCAGTAGCCGAGGCGCTGACCATTATTGCAACAGGGACGATCACCGTTAATAATGGTGTCACAATCGAAGCACGCAACGCTTCCAGCGGTTTCGACATCACGATGATTGCCGGTGCCAACATTACAAGCACCACCGGCGGTACTTCTACTCAGACGCTTCCGGGCGGCGGTGCCGGCTCCGTCACTATGGACGGTGCAGCCTCCACAAGCGGTGGCGGCATTTTTATGGGTACGGCCAACATCTTAACCAACCCGACAGCGGCCAATGCCAGCGGCGGGAACATTTCCATGTTTGCGTTTAAAGGATCATCTTCAACAAGCGGAATTGTTGACGTCGACCAAGCTTCGTTTAACACTGGTGGTGCAGGCACCGGCAACAACGGCAATTTCTCAATCGTCGCAGGAGGAACAAACTTTGCCGGCTTAGGAGTCAGCGCTGTAGAAGTTGGTAACGTTATCACCACAGGTGGCAGTGGTACTGGCGGCAACTTCAGCGTAATCACAGCACAGCCGACGTCGAGCGGTGGCAGCATAACCTACGGCGCAAACGGAGTTAGGACTTCCGCTGGGCAATTGGTGGCGGGTCCGACCCTGACCGTCGGAGCTGACATTGCAATGCGTGGAGCCACGCAAGCAACTGTCGCTGGAGATGTCACAATGCGGGCAGGTGAAGACATCGGTCAGGTCGGCGGCGCGAACCTGTATACTGCCAACTTCAATGCGGATGTCGTACTAGAGGCGAATAGAAATATCGGAGAAGACAACTTCAATCCATTTCTAATCAACGGATTCAATCAGCTCCTCACCAAAAAATTACTTAAGACGTTAACGCCAGGCGACGGCAACCTGACTGCGGTTTCCCACCAGACCGATGTGTACATCCGCAGGGACGCAACTCCGAAGATAAACTTGTTGGAATCATCCGCAGGTCAATTTTTCAAGTTGACTACAAACAGCGCTATCACAATTGCCGGCGATGTGACGGCTACCGACGGCGGACTCGATATTACCAATACCGGCGGGTCGATGATCGTTGGTTCCAATGTCACTATTGCATCGAAGGAAGCTCTCGAATTGACCAATGCCAGCAGCAAAAAAGTAAAACCAACTATGGTACTCGGTGAAAACTCGACAATAAAAACGACGACAACCGTACCAGGCTCTGGCCAAATTTTTATAACCCTGAATCCTGATGCATTGTCCGTACAATCGTTGTCTTCCAACTCCAAGGGACCACACATTCAACGGTCTCACATCCCTACGTATGCCAAGACATTTAAGCCAGTTCCGCCAGAAAAGTACACTTTTGGTGTCCTAGTTCTGTCCGCCGACGTCATTTTCGCACTCTACGGTCACGAGCTTGATACGCGCGATCCAGCGACTGAGGAGCTGAATAGATTCGTTCTGAAGTCAGCGGATATCAGCGTCACCAATTATAGAAATGGTTCATTTTCGCTTAATGGTGGAGTGACCGTCGGGTCGGGGCAATAGTCCGCATTGAGACCGTATGGACGCCAAGCTCATTGTGTTCGTCCGGGGGTAGTTGTCAAACCCACGCAATTGACATAGGGGGCGGGTTGAGACCTGACTTGACCGGTCTTGGCTATGGTCCGCAGTTCTTATTGGAAGGCTTGAAGTTGGGGCGAAGCCTCTTCCCGGAGAGTGTATTCAGAGCAACTGTCCTCGAAGGAAACATTCGGTCGCGAAAGGTCGCCTCTGCCGCTGGATTCGTCGAAATCGGCAAGTTCTTACGACAGAGTGATGATGCGGACTTTGTCATCTTGGAGAGAAACAGTTGATGATTAATGATGCCTGCCGGGTTCTGGTAGCGTATATGGTGCTATATCTGGAGGCTGTTTCTTATGGTGCGTATTTGAGAAGATGCTCGAGTTCTGGCTTCAGAGCACCTACTTGTTGTCGCGAAACTAGTTTTTGATCTACGAGAAATTGAACAATGAGATCGGCATGTTGATCGTCAGCATCGGTTCCGAGGAGCAGTTTTATAGCTGCTTTCTCGGCATCTCCCCAGGCTTTTACCTTTTCGGCTGCGTTGGCTGCAGCACGCGACTTGTCGAGATTTTTCTGAATCTCGTGTTTCAAGCGCTGCCTTCCAATATTGGAAATGCTGTCTCGACACTCTATCTTTATAAAGTCTCGCATCGCTTCGGCTGAAAGGTCAATGCCGCTTTGGCGTAGAGCTGATCGAAACTGCGCAATATCTTCGACTTGTGAGACTGTCTCAGCTTTCATCTCCTGCTGCGATCCCATCACGTAAAAGCGCTTTTCGAGCAGTGCTGTTGTATCGTCGGAGAGTCCGCCCGTGTATTTTTTCATCCTAGGATCTGACATCAAACCATCATCAGATTTTTGAAAATTTCCTGCGCGCTTAGCGATGCAGTCTTTTAGCACTTGATTCCCGTTGATGGTGGCATCTGGAATTAGCGCTTGCTGCATGGTCAGTCGATAGTGGCTTACTTCCTTTGCAAGCTCGTGAGTTGCGCCATCGATTCCAGAGAGGTGCTCGTTGAGCAGACTAGTGTACTTCGGGTTCTCCAACACTGTTCTCATACTCTCTTTTGAATCGCCATTCGTCGAATTACTCAAGTGCTCACGGATTGCAGATCTCAATAGCTGTTTGTTGGCGTCGCTCAGCGCAGGACGCACGTCGCGCTTTATCGCGTTATTCCGCTCAAAAACACGAGCTTGTCCATTACCCACATTGTTCAGGCATGATCTAAGTACGAGTTCGTCGAATGAAGCTTGATCGGCCTGACGCAGCGCAGTCAGCCAGATAGCGCTGTCCATATGGTTGATTTCGTGGCGCGTTGTACCTGGAACGCAGCGCTCGGTTACGGTAATTTTGCACTGTTCGTTATCGAACTGTCCACGTCCGTCCTCAACGATTCCCACCGCAAAGGTTTTTTCGTCGATAATTTCCTCGGGTAGTCCTACTTGCCTGGCCATTCGCTTCGCCTCAGCGATCTTCGTCGCCACCATTGACGGTGTGCCGGCTTCGACCTTGTCGGTTTGTTGGATCGGTTTGCTGTCGGTGCCTTTCGTCGGTTGCGATGGTTGTGATTCCGGATTGATCAGCTTGGGGAAGTGCTGATGATCGGCAAGCCAGCGGCAGCGAGAAAACATTTCGTCTACCTGCTTCGGGGTCAGGGAATGTCTGCGCGCAAGATCGGATCTGGTGTCGGGATTGTCGTACTTTTGAAGGAACTCGCGTAATCGACCTACTGTTTCCGTCTGCAAAGGTTGCTCCGACAGGGTTCTCATGATCGGGCTCATCACGTCGTCCACAAGAAATGCTGACGTCTCGAAGCGCGGTGTTTCTCCCTGGCAGAAGGCTTGTCCCATATCGATGTTTTGCACATAAGGCTTACCGTCTTTATATCGCACGACAAAGTTGGGATCCCAGAAATCGATGTCACCCAAAACCATGCGCTCTACAAGAGCATTTTCGATCTGCGTTCGCATCCACGGATCTTTTGTGCAGTGACCAATGGTGGCATCGATTGATTTGTCCCCACTTGCTCTCTGCGTGACCTGACGTGCCTGCCTATGAAATCCTTCGCCGACGGCGTCCATCACGAGTGCCTTGCGCATCTCTGGCGTGCCATCTAGACGCTTGAACGCCTCAACATCGCGAACTACCGATTGCGGATAATGCTCATTTGCTAAATTCAACTTTTCGCTGATATTGTGCGCGGCTTGTTCGTGTTTAATACGTTGCTCGATGTCTTCTAGTTTTGCACCAACGCCTTCCTCGAGTGTATGCACAATTACTCTTTGTTCGCCTTTCTCGGTCGACAGATAAGCCCAAGAGATAGCCTCTACGTCCAGTCCTGATTCCGGTTGCGCACCCATCTTCAGTCGACCATTGCGCAGTTCGTCCGGGGTGACAGTTTTGGAATCCGGTGGTACTGGTGGTAACTTCGATTTGTCAGAATCTTCTACTGGTTGAGCCGACTTCCGTGGCGTTGACTTGTATTTCGCTGGACGTGGATCGACTCGTTGCCCGTCTGGACCCTTGGGTAGGTCAGGAAGAATACCTTTGTTTTTCATGTAGTCTTTCGCTAACGCTTCCATCCGCGAATCGAAAATATTTCGGCTGCTTACTTCGATCATCAAGCAGCGAGCGCGTTCGGTCGATAGCTGACTACGCAACTCTGGCGACAGTGTCAAATCTTCGGCAGGATCATAGGTCGGGTCATTTAGCCTTTGATAGGCTTCGTATGTCGCCTTTAGTTTGGGATTGGTGTCGATGTTCGCCGCACCATTTACGATATCGAGGCCGTGCTGTTTGCAGAACAACTGATCGACGAGGAATTGCCGAAATCGAGTTGGATTTTGTGCGGCAAATTCGTCGGCGATTTTTGTGAGTGTCTCTGGCTTACCATCACTCTCATTCAAAGCCGATTTCAATTTGTATTCAGCTTCTTTTCCGCGTGTCGTTCGATAAGTATCCACCACTTCCGAACGCAGTTTCAGCGGTTCAAACACCTGCTGCTTGAGGAATTTATAGTGTTCTTCGAAATGACGGATTACGATTTGCCTGTCACCATATGCGACTGCATCGACCAGTTGTTGATAGGTCGGTTCAATACCTTGAGCCTTTAGTCGAACTTCCTCGCCGTGGAGTGCGGCCAATTCGGCGAATATCTCAGGCGCAGATCCATAATAGTATGCAGCGTCCGTTTGTCCGCCGTAGGCACTGTACAGTTTCTGGTAGTTTTTATCTGTGACGCGCCCTCTGACATGGGCATACATCGCATCAAGCTCTTGTTCCGTTTCGCAAAATGCGTGTAGCTCCGCCTCGCCAAAGGCAAGATTGGCAACATCGCGCAAAGCTTTATCCAGGCTATTTTGATAAGAGAGTTCGATACTTTTTTGTGTTGATGGTGGCAGTTTTCGGACCATCTCGAAGTCAATCAAGTGACCACACTCGTGATCGACTGTGCCGATCAGCCGCGGACCTTCCTCGTTAATCATTAGTTCAAAGTTCTGTAATTTCTGTCCCGCCGGCTGCATCGGATTTGCTCTCAATCGCAGTACGTTTGGCCGTAAGCCGGCCTCCTGCAGACCTTTCAGAATTTGATCCAGGGTGTCCTGCTTGATCGGTCTGTCGCCCTCAATGATTACTTTCATGCCGTCGAGCAAGTTTGCTTCTTTTCCGTTGCTCCGATAGATATATTCTTTTCGCGGCGCGTAGCTCTCTCTAGCATCTGCATATTCAAGTTCCAATGCTCGGAGTATGTCCTTGTGATTCTTCTCTAAATCCTTTCGCTGTTTTTCAAGTCTTTCTTCCGCGTTGTCCCTTTGGTCAAGCAGCAGCTCCTCGTCTTCTTTGAACTGCGACTCTTTCTCTTTGAGTACTTCTTTCAATTGCTGTACTTTCTCAGAATCTCCTTTGTGCCCTTCAATCGCCTTTTCTAGTTCCGCTTTTGTTTTGTCAGCTCTTCGTTCAACAGCATCCAACCGACGGTTTGAGGTTCGCAAATCTTTGAGTGATTCTAAAATCGGTCGAAACAGCTCATCTTCCTCCAACCTGGCAACAAGTTCTTTTGTCTTTGCGTCTAACTCGAAGCTATTTAGGCGTTTCTGGCTGCTCTCCATGATTTTGCCCCGCTCGGTTGGCGTAAGGGTTGGATCTGTTGGAGTCTCTGTAATTTGCCCTCGCAGATAGATAATTTCTGCCAGCTCTGGAGTAATGCTGCCTTGTAGCCTGCGCGCATCGGCGAATGCGTCACTCAAAAGATAGGTGTGATCTGGTTCATTTGACGAGGAATTTGCAGATTCGGCCTTCACTGAATTCGCGTCCGCCACTGGCGGTGATGGCAGTCTGTCTGGTGACGTTTGCGGGTGAACAGGTTCTAGTCGTCCACGCTGTTCTGCTCCTGGACCCCTAGCCTTCAGTGACGCTGTATCGGTTTTAGGTTCCACATTCAAAATCACTTTGCCGGTGGGATCGGCCACTCTGATGCTACCGTTTTCCATGGGAGTTATCTGGTAGCCGCGTAATGCAGCTTGTCTAAGGAGCTCTGCTGTGCGAGCCGCTGAGGGCGACTTGGCGGCTTGTTCACTCGGGTGCTCACTAACTGCTCCCATGGCACCGCAAAGTCCCACAAAAATGCAAACATCCAGCAACATCTCCTCCTGTGGTGACGGTTTGTAGCCGGTAGCTTCGAATGCCATCTTCGACCCAGCTTTTGCGACATCGGTGAAGGCGCCGAACATGACTATTGATTTCAGATGTTGGAGAAATGGACTGCCAGGCTTGAGTGCTGTGTCCCAAAGCGCCTTATCTACAAGCGATGCCATCGCTTCGTTGCCGATCATTTCTCCGATGGCGCTGCGGAGCGTCACCCCGAGTGCATGTCCGCCCGCCATCCCTGCCGTCAAGAATGCCGTGCTCATAGCAAACTCTTCTCCGTAATCCACAGCCGCATCTGTGAATCCGTACGGACGAGTATTGCCGTACGAATCAACAACTTTTCGCGAGCCTTCTTGAACTTGCGAGACAAGCGATCCGTGACGACGCAGACCGACGTCATGTTGAACGTCATGCATAGCCTCGCGCATTGCAATGTTGGTTGCTGCAATAGTCATACATGTGACCAAGAGCGGCACACCCGCTTCGGGTGCAATAGCACTCAGCGCTGTCAGGGCGGCGGCAGTGGCGACGAGCGTAGTACCAGTTATGATACCGTCTTTTTCCAACCAAGTCCCCCAGGTGTCTGGTGTCTTCGTTGTGATTTCTTGTAAGCATCTGTCGAGTTCCGCACGGGGATTTTTGCGTTCTTCTGCCGCTCCGATCATTGCTTTGAGCTGCTCTGCGCGCTTGCCCTGGTCTGTTGCCAGGCTGCCGATTTGGGCCGACACTTTTTCTACTACCGGTTTTGCCCAATCCGGTACCGCATCGAGGAACTTTCTCAAATCCTTGGTGTTTGCCGCCAATTCCTGGCGCAGGAGGGCAAGCTCGGTTTCCTTTTCCTTTTGTAGAATTTCGGGAGGATAGTTCTTATCGACGGTGCGCAAAAGTTGGTCCATAACGGCGGAACGCTTTTTCAATTCAGCCGTGGTCGCAACATTTTCGTCTTCGCCTTTCTCATGTCGCTGTTTAATTTCAGTATCAATAGCGCCCTTAAGATCCCACAGCCCTCTAACGTCTACTTCGCCGAGCATATCCTGAATTTCTTTTGCTCGTTGTTGTGCTTCCAATACCGCCTTCGGCCCGACATAACCGCCTTGCTCCGATCTAGCCCCGGCGTTGACTATCATGCCAAGCTCCTGGACACATACATTCAGCTTCTCTGAAATTGCTTGTGCTTTCTGCCAGGCGGGGTCTTTGTCCACGAGCGACAATCCGGTTTCTCTAAATAGTTTTGTCTCTGGTGTTTCCTTCATTGACTTCGAATCTATAAGACTCAGAACTTCAAAACCTGTTGCCACAGGCGGCTTGCCCGAGGACGATTGCAATTGTGCGAGCTGTTCATACGGAAGATTTTGCAGGCGACAATGTTTCTTGAGTAATCCTTCGTCAAGTCCTGCGCCTGGATTGAAGATTGCTCGGGTCAATTGCGGCGATGACATCAGTGGATTGTCTCGACGCCAGAGAAAGGCTTTGCCGGCTTCCTCGTCCGCCTTGATCGTGTCTCCATCTGCCAGGCAGCGAGCATATTTCCCAGCCTGATCAGCGAGCATCAGGGCGGTTTGTTGCGATTGAAAATCTTGAGTTTCTAATTGCTTCTGCGTTCTATCTGTCTCAAAAGCCCGCAGCTTTTGTATGAGAATTTCTTGCCGCCTCTCGTGCGCAGACTTAGGAGCCAAGCTCTCGGTATGAATAGGCGCCCTGGGAACCTCGATTTGTTTTGCAATTTCATTGATGCCTCTATTGATTGGCTTTTTGTCGATGAATATGGGTAAACATAAATCGATTCCCAGTATAAACAATTGTTTTTCTATGCTCAAAAGGAGGTTGGCTGGATCTTTGGAAGCCTGCTCCATATCTCTGGGGATCGAATAAATGCCATCCAAAACTGGCATGCCGTTGGTGATGTTGTCGTGTAGCGCTTTCAGATGTTCTGCGGATCCAGGCGCTTCTCCGCCGTGCTTCCATGACTTTCCATCCACCATTGCCTTTTGCTTCTGCAGATCATGCTGGAAGGAGGGATCGGTCAAAGCGGCCAATGGCGAGTCGACGGCGCCGAGAGTTCCGTTAGCCATTTGTCCCAAGACCCTGTCGACATCGGCGGTGACTTCAGTTCTCGTAATCTCGATACGTTGTTGTGGCGTCAGGTTATTGAATTGCTTGTCGGTCAACTTGATGCTGCCCAGATCTCTCAACTTCACGTCCTCTGGCATCGGCTCAAGCGTTCCGCACAGTGCTAAATACAATTCGGAGGCTTTTGTATTCGTGTCCATAGACTGGCGAATTGTGCGCAACGTGGCGCCATCGATGTCGCAGTTCGCCAGCACCAATTTGTGTAGATTCGGTGCCAAGTCCGAGTCTCCTTTATTTAGAGCGCATCTAATATTTTTCGGTAGCTTGTCGAAGTTTTCTCTCGAGATATATTTCCCCGCCAAATCCGGTACGTTGATTGCACTTACTTTGGCGATAAACAGCTTTTGCAAGTTGGCATCGAGAGCCTTTAGTTGCTCTTGTGATATGCATGCAGACTTAGGATTGTTGGGATTGTCAATTTGTTCTTGGAGCAACTGCGGTAGCTTTTGAAAGGCTATTTCATTGATCGGTCCAACCGCATGCAGATCAATGCGAAATGCCGGCACATTGTTTTTCGTGCCAAGGATTGCTTGACGAATACTTTCATCCTTTATTTCATTCACTGCCGCGAGGCTTATACTGCGCTCCGCCAAGGTCAGCGATTCGCCTTCTTTTAGCTTGGCAGTGATACCTGTGAGGTCGCGTCGCATAGACCCCAACGCATTGTATGAGCTCAGGTTACAGAGAATTTCTTTGACCTGCTCGGGGCTATAATTCGTCAGCGCTTTTTTCATGAGAGCGTCCAGGTCTCTGTCAGGCGTGGCGGCACCTAGCTGCTTCGCCAGTGCCTCAAGCGGCTTATGCGGGTTAACAACGTCGGAGATTGCCTGTTGAAAGTAAATCTTGTCACCGCACTTGTTCGAAAGGTCTGCGAGACGCTTCTGCATGTCGGGACTTTTCGCATCTACGGAAAGCAGCAAATTGCCGCGGGTATAGGGGTTTAGCGATGCAAATTCTTGCGGTGTGATTTCGAGACTATGGCGCTCCTGTTCCGTGCTACCCAAAAGTTTTGACCGAAGTTGATCGGAACCGATGTCATCGATCTTCAGTTTGGTGGCATCGATCTTCATTGGCTGCGCAATGGTTGGGTTGTCGAGGCTGAGTGCAGTGGCTGGCTGACTATGTGCTGCCATCATGACCATGATCTTCTCGATATCGGCGCTGGAACGTTTGTAGCCATTGACCGCAAGATCATGTGTCTTGGCAGAGTCCTCGAAGGACTGACCGAGTTCGCGAAGCAAACCGCGGACACTATGTGCTTTCATCGCCGCCTGTGACAATGTCGGTAAATCTGGATTGTCGATGGAGAGTTTGAGAAGCTGCCTATCGACGTCGATGTTGCGAAGCACGTCTCCGTCCCATGGACTCTTTGTCGCCGCGTTGACGAAGAGGAGCTTTTGGGCTGGGTCATTCGATTTAGAAGCGTAGTTTAGCAAGTCCAACACTGCTTTCTTGGCATCAGGTCCAGCTGTGTTGTCTGAATGCTTCCAATCTCTGACTTTGTGAAAAACGATGGCTGTTGCATCTTCTTTAGAGTAATTCGCTGGATCGATCATCTTTTCCAAGGCTGTGGCTGCAGCATCGCGAGACTCCTGATTGTCGCCTGCAAGCATGCGCTGCCTCAAGGTATCGACGACGAACTGCGGGACATCTTTGGGAGCGAGAGCAACTACGTCAGCAAGAGTTGTCGAGTTTACCTTAGTGTCACCAGTAGTATCATCGCTGCAACAGAGTCTTTCCAGAACATCGTATCTGGCTGTGTTGCTCGTCTTCGCTAGCGCAACTAGAGCGGCGGATGCATCTGCGCTCAGGTGTCTGTCCTTGACGGCAGGATTCTGTTTTCCTGCACCGCTAGTCACTTCGGCAAGAACCGATTGAATCGCTTCAGGTTTTTTCTCCATCCCAGTCAACTTGTACAGTTGCTGCGAGAATGGTATTCCGGGGATGTTCCACTTCTCAGGAATGTCGATATTGTGTGGGCTGTTGGCGGCGGCGATGAATAGCTTTGCAACATCTTTTTGTCCGGGACCTTCAATCTGCAACTGCTGAAAGAGCCCATTCAGCGCTTTGTGTGTCGTGCAGGCGAGCGAATCTTTTACAACGAGATCATCTTTGAACATTCCGAACGACTTCATATCTGGATTGGTCAGCTTCTGCACGAAGGCCTGGACGCTCTTGTTCACCGCACTTCCAGGCAGACCACGAACCGCTGCAGCCATACTGGAGATATCTGCGGCATCGAGATTAGTAAAGTCTTGCATCCATTTGACGATTTCTAGTTTTACTTCTTGCTGTTGTTTTGCCGTGAGCTTCGATAGTGGAGAGTCCGATGTCCCGACCGTTTCTGAAGGCTTGTTAGTAATGGGACTTGCCAGAATGCTGTGTAATGCTTGTCGAGCATGTGGATTACCCATGTCAATTTGGGTTTTTAGATCCAATAGTCCGGTTCTAAACTGTTCTGGTTCGCGCAGCGAAGACAAGGCTAGCTCTGTCAGTAGCTCTTGTTGAAATTGTTTTTTTGTCTCGCATTCCGGACGTTGTGTTGATTGTTGAAGGAGATCAGAAAGAGTTTGTCGAGTCGGTGAATCCTTGTATTGCTCCCGTGCATTCTCGACCTCCAATCCTTCAGCCAGGTCATTGGGTTTCCATTCACTCTGTAAGAGCGACCAAGCCGCTCCAGAAGCAGGGCTCTCGGGATCCAGTCGTTGCAGCAGTTCCGTGGTGTCTTTGGATTTGCTTAACGTAGTTAAGTTGTCCAGAATTTTTCGAGCTGTGAGATTGCCTTTACTAGCTAACTCGCAAAGACTCTCCAGTTGGGGCGCTGCTGCTTTCGGATCTCCGGCTAGTGCCATCGCTTTGATAGTAGCGTCCACCGCTTCCATGGCTGAGAGTGTCGGCGCATATCTATTGGTTGGATCTTCGCCGCTCAATCGATAGACTCGCTGCATTGCAAGAGCCCGCTCCGAAGGATTCTCTTGCGCGCAACCACTGCCGAATTGTGAAACCGACTGTTTCAATAGTTCTTTATTTCCTATTTGCTCGCTTTGGAGCATGATTTGCGCTGTTTTTATTTCGCCGTGACAGCGTCTTTGCGTTTGCAATTCTTGAAGCAATTTTTGAGCAGGTTTTGAAATAAACTCAGGTAAGTTTTTGTCGCCTAAAGTGAGTAAATCTCTGAGAACATCCGCCGGTAGCGCGGCACCTTGCGCCAGATTTTGCAGACGCAAATTCGTGCTGTGCAGATTAAGGGCGAGCAATTCCGGAGTGGCTGTTGGGTCATTGACGGCTCTTTGCCCGAGGTTCCGCTTGGCTGCCAAAGCCTCTTCCTGCGTGGTGGCGCTGAGGTAGGCTGCCACCTCAGGTGATGTCAGGGCCGCTTTCGACAGAAATGTTTCTATCTCCGGCATCTGTGTTTTTGCTGATGGCGAGAGCTGGTCCGGTGTTGGCGCCTGACCCGATACTATGGGAGCCTCGCCTGGCTGGGCACTCGTTGGTGTCTGACGTGGAAACACGGCGGGCTGGGCACTCGTTGGTGTCTGACCCGGAATCACGAGAGCATCGGCGGGCGTGGCATTCGTTGGTGTCTGCCCCGATACCAGGGGAGCACCCTGCCCATCGAGCAATGGCGCTCCATCTCCTTCGCCCGGAGAAGCCCCGTCTGTCTCGTCGCCCGATTCTTCATCAAGCAATTGACTTAGCAAATCGTCCGCCTGCGGAAACTCTTGTTTGCTGAAACTATCTTCGATGTCCTTCTGTTTACAACGTTCAACGATAACGCTGTTGTCCACGCTGACGATTGGCGCCTGAATAGGCGTGTTTGTGTTATCCGCAATCTCGTGTGCGGGGAAAAAGTCTTTAGCCATCTCGCACTCCCAATCGAACCCCGAAGATGATGTTAGTCCTCAATGTTTACTAGAATGTCTCGAGCGATTTTCATCTTTCTGACCTTTGCAGTCTGGAGAGCACTCTGGAATGGCAAATTGGGTATGAATCAAGGTGACCTTGCTGTGAGCGTGAGGATTGTTCGAAGGAGTATGAGTTGAAGAAGCTAGCCATTGGTGGTTGCTTAGAGATAGTTCGGGAATCTGGAACTGATGATTACATCATGGTCCTTTTGGCGTTGGATGAGCTAACAGCTTCGCGCAGGGTCTACAGCCCTTTAGGAACTGGGGGCGAAAATCTTGCCGATTTCTTTTCACGGCTCGCGGCGAATTCGCAGGGCTGGTCCGGCGAAGAGATGTGGGAGTCGCTTGAAGGCGACTTTTCTCTTTGCTGCTCGCACGACGGAGTTCGATGTGTGGCTGTGCAAGCAAAACTTTCTGATGTGTATAGGTCCTGGAAAGTTGAAATCCAATTCGTGATCGAACTCGGAATGCTTGACGAACTTTCCACAGCCGCAACCCACTTTTGTGAGAGCAGATCAACTACCGATTAGGGCGACTATATTGCGGCAAGAGAAAGTATCAAATTTAAAAATTCAGAGGAGCTTTATGGAAACTGAACGCGCTCGGATGTTAGCAAACGAAAAATACTACGCGGCTGACCCCGAGCTCAATGCAATGCGGCTGCGTGCGCGGAAGTTGGTGAAGCTATACAACGACACTGAGCCGGATGCTCCGGATGAGCGCCGAGAGCATCTGACAGAGTTGCTCGGGAAGATGGGAACCGACTGTGAAATCGAACCGCCGTTTCGCTGTGACTACGGTACATTCATTGAATTGGGCGACTCGGTATACTTCAATTTTGGCTGCATAATTCTGGATTGCAGTTACGTGCGCATCGGCAACAACGTCATGTTCGCGCCAAACGTCATGTTGCTATGCGCGTATCATCCACTCGGTGCGGATGAGCGCAATAGCGGATATGAATTTGCGGCTCCAATCAACATTGGCAACAACGTCTGGCTGGGCGGGGGTGTCATCGTGAATCCTGGTGTCACTATTGGTGATAACGCAGTAATAGGCTCCGGTAGCGTAGTAACAAAGGATATAGAACCGAATGTGGTGGCATACGGGAATCCATGCAAAATGGCAAGGCGAATATAGACCTCGTCCACTTTCGCTACGACCAACGATCGATGTATGAGCCATACGGTAATGAGTCAATACTTTCGCGAAGCTGTCGCACGCGTGAACCGGACATGATCGGCTCTACCCATCGGCTTCACCAAGAATGCGTGCGACTTGCAGAGGCTCTAAAGTTGCCGATGGGACTTGATCCAGAGTCAGAAGTCGTCGACGAAGCAATGCAAAATGGTGAAGGTGACGCCCTGTGGCAGCGATATGGAATAGAGTCCTATACCTGTCTGCAGCTCCTTCGAGCTTCTGAGCACTCAATGAAAACTGGTGCTCTTATTGTATTTTGCTAGGTATGGTATCGCATCTGGTGTTAACGAACGGGTCAGTTTCAAAGACAGTTAGCCCTCAATTGTGAGCATTCGGCGCCACCTAAAACTGCGATTCCTTGCGGACTGCTGCCTTGCCGCGGCTGATTATGCGCTCTAGCTCATCGCGACCGACGTCATCAACGCTTGGTGCCTGGTCGATTGGAGCGAAGATTTCGCGATACCAACTCTCGCTTGTGCTGAGCTCTGGCCAATCTTCCAATTTATTCCATTCGCCGTCGTTTAATCCTAAGAGAAAACGCGCACGATATGGATCGACGCTCTCCAATTCATAGACAGCAACTCGCAGATCGTGACCTAGGTTAGTATCGAAATGAACTTCGCCTGTGTTCGCATCCACATCGACATCGCCAAAAATATCGTACCTTTTGATTAGATTTTGAGCTTCCTCAATGTAACTGTCGTGGACGCGTTTGCCCTTCGTGGTGAGCTTGTACTCGACTTTTTGAACATCGATCTCAATGAGACCTTCCTTCTCGGCCCACGCGATTGTATCCGAAAGTTCTGCCAATTCACGTGTCACATCTACATGCGTGCCAATCGCGACTTGATGGATGAACATCAATCGCGCCAGCTCTTGAAGCGAATCCGGTTGTTCTTTCTCAATGCCAACGTCGACATTTCCACCGACTACTAGATTGCAGCGCCTGTATTCGATGCCTTCCTTTTGTGCTGGAACGAACGAACCAATTAGCGGTTTGTCAGGATTTAGTTCTGCATTATTCGCATGAAAGCTGATTCCTTCGCGGATGAAGAGCCCTTCGGAGTCGCGATCAAAAATTAGCTTTTGCAGAACTTTGAATTCGTCTACTTGTCCTTCCGGCAGATTTCCATTTGCCACGAGTTGATCAGGTTGTTCATTGCCGAGGACTTCGAACACTACATCGATAGCCATTCTCTTTGCCATGTTGGCATCGAGGGAAAGAACAGTCATGTGATTGGCGTTAGAATCGCTAACGTGGAGAAGGTATTCCATTACTAGCGTCTCCGACCACCCCAGCCGCGAGATCCACCGAATGACCGACGACCACCCCAACCGAAACTTGGCTTAGTCGTGCTGGTGCTGCTGGTTGACTTGTTGAAGAAGCCCCAACTCCGCTTTGTGGTAGCGCCAGTGGTGCTATACGAGTCGTTGCCAAAACCCTTTTTGCTGGCCAAACCGCTACCACTCAGATTGCGCTTGTAGCGCGACGAAAAGTCCTGATTGGTGGACTTTTGCGATGTGTAGGCCGGCGAACCACGGAAACCGTCGCGATGATCTCTCAAAATTACCGTCTGAGGGTATGGTGTGTAATATCTGCCGCCCCAGCCGCCCATGAGGTGGGAGAGAACCATCATTTGAACAAATGGACTGTCAAGAATGCTGTGATGTCCGGCGTAGTACGGCTGCCCATCATGACCGGCAACGCGGTATGGCAGCTCATTGTTGGTGACGTCGCCTGTCTGTTCTATGGTGAATAACTTCTCTTCGCCATCTTGATAGCCGGACTTGTCATTCTTCTCGATATAACCAGTAACCGCAAGCTTTCCAGTCTCGCGACTCGCATCCAATGAGACAACTTCTTTGCCTTCATAAATCTCATTGATTCGCTTTTCCAGAGCCGCCATCCAACCGTTGAAATCCTTGCCCTGGGTTTCCCAAAAGGCCTTTTTGACTTCTTCTAGGTTGATCTTCTGCTCTTCACCTTTGACAGTGGAGGAGACGTAATGCTCTGACGGACCAGACGACGACGAGCCACCGCAGCCCGCGAGGCTTAGTGGCATAATCAGGGACAGAGCGAGAAATGATATTAGAGTTCGCTTCATTGGTTGCCCTCAAAAGTAGATGTCCGCGTCGTTGCGGTGATTCCTATGTGTCGTCAATATAGCACGCCGTTCGAGAGATAACTGGAGTACATACTAGTTATCTTTTGTTATAACAGGGTGCCGATGTTTGCAACCAGAGGCTGGAAGAGAGTCGCGACAGTAGCGACCCTCTTCTACACTCAATTCTGTTCGAAAAACTACTTAAGGATTTTTTCGTACTTTAGCTTTGTTCGGGTGTTCCATCCACTCGCGGCCCGACTCCATCGGTTGTCGAATATGTCGGGCTTATCCAAAGTCAATTCGGCACTCTTGTACTTCTCAAGCCATGATTTCAGCGTTGCCGATGCGAGATCCGGATTATTTTGGGGAAAACGAATTATGCCCAGCACCGTTGGCGACTTACAACCAGTCGTAGCAGGACGGGTGAACGCCTCACCTTTGATGCGACAGACTGCCGCGTCTGCGAAAAGGCGCGCTTCCATGAACTGTCCGCTGAAACCGAATTCATCAGCCATAGCCACTTCGATTTGCCGACCGGTCGAGCGCAGTCGTAGAGAAATTTGAGAGAAGAGATCCTCGTGTTCCGGTAAAACATGATGCTCATTGAATCTGCCATTCAGCAGATCTTGGAAGGCTCCCCGTGAGATTGGATTGTTCCACCCGCCTCCACATAATGCATAGCAGGTCGGAATCTGAGCATCGACGATCCACTTTAGCGAGAAAAAATAGACATACGCAGAGAAGTACTCTGCAGTCCTGACGCGGTCCTCGAAAGACAGTGGCTGCTCACCGACATTCACATCGCCGAGCATCTCCGGCAACAATCGGTACCACTGCGGGTCGGATGATTTCGGTGGCGGCTTGAGTAGATAATTTTCGCCAGTATCAGTTATGGCGCCCTTTTCGAAGAGGATGCGGAGCAAATCGATACTTACTTTTCCTTGCGCTCCAACCTTTCCGTCGAGGTCGCAAGTCTCGTTGCGTTGTCCTTGCATAAGCTTGTCCGGATAGTCATTGAATGGTCCTACGTCCCAGCCGAACAGCACAACGCCTTTGTCTTTCTGTTCGGTGATGATGCTGAAATTACCAGTGTTGCCCGCGTTGCAAAAGGCGATGGGAAACTTGCCTTGATCCTTGAGATGATGGGCAAGATGTTCGTGATGAACCGGAGCGACTGGAGCCGCTTCGCCACCATTCATGAGATCGTCTGAACGGAAATCGTATACGACCGGGATGCCAGTCTCATCAGCCAACTGCTGTCCGTTGCCGATCTGAAGCGTGTATGCCGAGCCGGCTTCCTTTGCTATCGAAGGAGGCTGGTGCGCGCAAGTCTGTCCATGAAAGCCGATCACGTCGACGGTGCCAGATGCTCTGTTTTCGGTGCGTTGCAACAACTCTTTAACCGCGAGTGAAACATAATGCGTGTAGTCCGAAACAAGCGTGTCGAACGAATCTGCATTTGAACTTGCGTCTCTTGAACGCGAATCGAAATTGCGAATGGCGACTTCCATATCTCCGAAAGAGTCGACTACAGTTTTTCGAAAAAGCCGCAGTCTTTCAGCAAGTTCGCTGGGCATCGGTGCGCTTAAGGAATCGAGGTCAGCAATGGATCCATCCTCGCCGAACCGCGTCAAGACGACGTCGGCTGCATCAAGCGAATTTCCGGTGTTGACGCCGATTGCTAACAGGGATTTGAGTTCGTACATTAGAATTCTCCGAGACGAAAAGTTGAAAACAGGTTAGAAACTGTCCTGGACAAATGGGCGAACCCGCTTAGTTGTCTTACTAGGATCTGATTTTGGCACCACAATTTCTCCGCCAGTTAATGGCGTCGGTACACCAGTTGTGCCGGGCAAGCTGAGAGGTAATTTGCGCAATGCGCGAACGGCCAGATAGGCGAAGATTTGTGCCTCCAATGCTGACCCGCTCCATCCGACCTGATCGGCATGCTGAATACGGATGTCAGCTCCGAGATGCTGCTTAAGCCTTTGCTCTAGCTCTCGATGGATTGTTTTGTTTTTCCAGCCACCGCCGGCGAGAACCCATAGTCTAGGTATTGAAAACGATGGCAGATTTTCAAGACTACTGACTATGCATTCCGCAGTAAATGCTTCTAGAGTCGCGCAGCCGTCTTGCAGGCTGAGGGCTTCAACCTCAGGAATCAAGACCATGTCATTTGCATCGAGGGACTTTGGCGGTTTTCTCTCCAAATAAGGCTGACCGCCTCTTGCCTCGATTGCTCGCTCCTTCAAAAGTTGCATTATGTCTGAATGAACTCTGCCCTGGCTTCCGTAGAGACCATCAGTGTCCATCTCTCTTCCAACTTTCAGTGCAACAAATCTGTCAATAAGTGTATTTCCTGGTCCACAGTCATATGCGTATAAATCTTCGTCTCTAGAACCAATAATGGTAATATTCGAAATGCCACCACAATTGGCTATCACGACTGGAGTCAGTCCGATCTGGCTGGCGATCGCTCGATGGTAGAGAGGCGCGAATGGTGCGCCCTGACCTCCATGCCTTACGTCATTAGTGCGGAAATCGTGGACGACTGCAATACCACTTTGATCTGATAGGCTCTGTCCATTTCCGACCTGTATAGTGATACCATCAGCGGGGCGGTGGAATAATGTCTGACCGTGATATCCGACAATGTCTACATTGCGAGCCTTGTACGATGTTGTTTGCAGCAGGTCGGCGATTACAGCAGCGTGCAGTTCTGTCGAGCGCTGCACTACGTCGTCGAATGTAATCTGTCTATGTTTCTCCCCAAAAAAATAGAAGCATAAATCGTCGAACAGCTTGGTCGACTCTACGTCAGTGATTGCCTGACTTTGAGAGATGTAGCGGCGGATTACTTTTGGGAACTCAATCCGAGCCATCTGAATATTTCCGTCGCTTTCAAAGCATGCCCTTTCGCATCCTTTTAATAGGATCTTGAATTCGGAATCGTATTTGAGTTCGCAATTGCCGAGCTCTTTGATGAAACCCTCACCGTCAGTGATAAGCAAAGTGCCATCAATGCCATCCATCGATGTGCCACTCATAAGACCCGCTGCAACGAATGGCGAGTTGGGGGCCTGGACGACACCGTCTTTTGGGATGGCATCAAGGTCGAAAAAATCGTTGGGACTGACCAATCCGCCTGTGAACTGGTAGATGCGGAGCAATGCCTCTTTCGACGGTATGGTCGTGCCGCCCTCGTACTTAATCACTGAAAGCTCAGAAATGCCCAAACGCTCGGCCAGCGCTTGCTGGGTGAGATTTGCCATGGCTCGGTAGGTGCGTAGTTTCATAAAATCTCGAAAAGGACCTATACATTTTGGATAGGTATCCTAAACTATCTCTATATCCGTTGTCAAGGTGACCGCAAAACAGAAAGGAGCGATTCATGGACGAAAGAGAACAACAAATCATTCACAGTTGGACCGAGAATGCAGCGGCCTGGACCGAATCAGTTCGCTCCAATCAAATCGAAAGCCGTAAAGTTGCGACGAACAAAGCCATTGTCGAGACCATAATCGAGCGCAATCCTTCTAATGTGCTGGATGTTGGGTGCGGAGAAGGCTGGCTCGTCAGAGAGCTGGCTCAGCATGGGATGGACGTTACCGGCATTGATTGCTCGGCGCCTCTAATCGATAGGGCCAGGGAGCTCGGAAAAGGGACATTTCATGTCCTCACATATGATGAGTTCGAATCGACCTCTGTATTCGATGCCACCGAGTTCGATGCCGTCGTTTGCAACTTTGCGTTAGTCGGTGAATCTGTTGAGTTATTGCTCTCATCACTCAGGAAGCTCCTTCACGATGATGGAAAGTTGTTTATTCAAACTGTGCATCCGTTCGCCGTGTGCGGCCCTGACGATCAATATATGGATGGTTGGCGCACCGAGACATTTTCTAGCTTTGGTCCGGGCTACAAGGAAGCGATGCCCTGGTATCTTCGCACGGTTGGATCGTGGTTTTCTGTTTTGAAAAAAGCAGGCTTCCAGGTCGACGACTGTAAGGAGCCGATCCACCCTTCTACCGGAAAGGCGCTTTCTCTCGTACTGACTTGCGGAAAGCTTTGATACGGCGATTTTTGAACGAAAGCCTCCCGTATCCGAACGGCATCTCCATCCGCGCTATTGGGGTTGGGTCCAGGGACAGAGGCACCACTCGAGATGCTGTTAGAAATGCTTGCTGCTGGAAGTTATGATTAGGAGCGCGGGCGCTTCTTCTCTGGATCGTAGAATGGAAAACGCACCACTTTAGCCTTGATGCGCTTTTGATGACCGTCGAGCTTTCCGACTTCGACTTCGGTTCCGATGCTGGAATACTCGACAGCCATTCTGCAGAGTGCGATGTTCTTCCCGAGCAAGGGCGATCTTGTTCCGCTAGTCACGACGCCGATCTGATTGCGTCCTGCATGGACGCAATCGCCGTGGACAGCAATCTCATTTCCTTCGAGCTCCAATCCCACCAGCGTTCGTTGCGGATTAGCCTTCCTCTTTTGTAGTGCTGCCTTGCCGATGTAGTCGTCCGGCTTGGCGTCGAGAACCACCGCAAAGCCGATACCGGCTTCGAAGGGATCGGTCTGATCGTCGAATTCATATCCGCTGAAAATCAATCCCGATTCGATACGCAGCATGTCCAACGCTTCCATGCCGAGCGGTTTTATGTCATATGCTTGACCTGCTTTCCAGATTGCATCCCAGACGGACAGGGCATCATTTGGATGGCACCAGATTTCGTAACCGAGCTCACCTGTGTATCCGGTCCGTGATACCATGACCGGTGTTCCTTCTGAATCACCGATTCTTCCGATTGTGAATTTGAACCAGCCAACCTCGTCTAGAGTTGGTCGAGAAGGAGCTGTCCAGAGGATGCTTCTCAACAAGTCACGGCTCTTCGGTCCCTGAACTGCCAGGTTGTGAATCTGATCTGTCGACGATTTCACTGTCACGCGCAACCCCAGCTTCTTAGCCTGCTCTCGCAGCCAGATGCCGTCGTAATCATCTCCGCCGATCCAACGGAAATTATGCTCACATAGACGGAAAAGCGTGCCATCATCTATGATACCACCGGTTTCGTGACACATTGCAGAGTAGACAACCTGTCCAACTGCAAGCTTGCGAATGTTGCGGGTCATGGTGGCTTGCATCAAGGCTTCTGCGTCCGGTCCGAGAATCTCGAACTTGCGTAGTGCTGAGAGATCCATCACCACGACGCCTTCACGGCAGGCGTGATATTGATCTATTGTCGAAGCTGCGGGAAAGTTCGCCGGCAACCAGAATCCGCGATATTCGGTAAAGGTACGAGTGAGCGCCGAAGTCCTTGGGTGAAAAGCCGTCTCTTGCGTCAGACGTGGTTCTGCATCTGGTGTCATGCGGTATGCAACTCCTTTCGAAAAAGTTTTTTCCGGCGAGTAAACCCGCACATGAATATCAGTAGGATTCCAACCATTGGCAGGGTCAATGTCATCAGGACAAGCCGATGAGGCACAGACCAGGTCTGTCAGGGCGCGTAAGAGAACATAGTCGCCCGGTCGCGACCAGGGCTCGTCGAAAAATACTGCATTACGGCAGTCGATTCGCGTATTGTAGAAAAAGTTGATTGCCGGCCAGCCTTTTCGTGGTGCGATATCGTATCCACTCAGTGCGGTGTTGAAATTGTCGGAGCAGTTGGCGTGACCCGCGTAGCCTTGATCCGCGTAGTATTTAGCAGTGCACGCGAGTGCGAAAGTGTCATGTCTTCCGACAGTATCGCGGACGACTTCTACTAGTGCGCGAAAGTCCTGATCGAAAAATTTCGAGAACAATCCAGGCAGAGGGTATGCTGTACCAAGAAGCGTTCTGGTCGCGGTGGCATCGAGACCGCGCTCAACACCTCGATCTAACTGCTTGGTGTCAAACCCGAGAAAATCAGAACACTGTTTTCCAGCCACATCGATAATTTGAATGTATTCGCCAGCCTTTACTTCGTAGGACCTCGCGGTAGAACGATCGACTCTAAATTCGTCCTTTACCGCGGCAAGCGGCTCTGGAAGCGAGAAGTCGGCGTTGTCCTCAATCACACGGGAGCGCCTCACGACGAGGCGAAGGTCCGTCGGAGGATTTTGCTCGTAGACAATCATCGGCAATCCTGGCGCGCGCACCAGGCAGATACCGGAGCGAACTGCTACAAAGCTTTGCTCCGACTGGGCTGGCGTCCCATCTCCGAAAACCTCTAGCGCCTCAATGCCCGTGACATCAACTCCATGGCGCGCCAGGAAGTCAACCAGGCGACCGGCACCGTCCTCTCGAGACCAGCTCGGATCGCAGATCAGGTCGATCCTACTAGTGGCTTTCGCGGAAATCCCTTCCAGATCGTTGCGCCCGCCAATATCGAAAAATGCGATCTCACAGCGTTGAGACCCTTCCCGGTCGATCACGGTGATTCTGTCACCTTCGAATATCCGCACTACGATGCTGCCGCCGCCCGGCACTCGGTAGCGTTCGTTACCCGGGGCGTCAAATGACGCCTGTCGCTCCAGAAGAACTGGAGAAATAGTCATGTTGTTTGTCATTGTGCAACTTTACTGCGTTAGTCCAAGCCATAAACCAATGTTGAGAAAATTTTTCACCACGGCGAACCAGCCAAATACATATAATGCGCCTGAGACCTCAATACAGCGGGGATTGAATGATGCGCAAGCGTGTCGCGGTAATCGGCGCGGGACCGTCCGGTCTAGCTCAATTACGAGCCTTTGAATCGGCAAAGAAAAAGGGCGTCGACATTCCCGAAATCGTCTGCTTCGAGAAGCAAGGAGATTGGGGCGGTCTTTGGAACTACACCTGGCGCACGGGGTTGGATGAGTTCGGCGAGCCTGTCCACTGCAGCATGTATCGATATCTATGGTCCAATGGCCCGAAGGAATGTCTCGAGTTTGCTGACTACACCTTCGAGGAGCACTTCGGGAAGGCCATTCCGTCGTACCCACCGCGCGCCGTTCTCTGGGATTACATCAAAGGACGAGTTGAAAAAACAGAAGTTCGCGAATGGTGCCGCTTTAGAAGTCCTGTCCGCATGGTTACTTACAACGAGCAGGATAAAAACTTCACCGTCACAGTCAATGATCTCGTCAAGCGCACGATGTACTCCGAAGTTTTCGACGATGTCGTGGTTGCTAGTGGGCACTTCTCGACACCCAATGTGCCTTATTTTGAGGGGTTTGGCACTTTCAATGGACGCATTCTGCACTCACACGATTTTCGCGATGCGCTTGAATTCAAAGACAAAGACATCCTCATAATTGGAACGAGCTATTCGGCAGAAGACATCGGCTCACAATGCTGGAAGTACGGTTGCAAGTCCGTCACTGTCAGCTATCGCAACAAGCCAATGGGATTCGATTGGCCGGACAACTGGACTGAAGTACCACTGCTTCAGAAGGTAGAGAATAGAACTTGCACTTTTAAAGACGGCACCACCAAAGACGTTGATGCCATCATACTTTGCACCGGTTACTTGCATAGCTTTCCCTTCTTGCCCGATGACCTGCGGTTGGAAACTGCAAATCGCTTGTGGCCGCTCGGGTTGTACAAAGGCGTGGTTTGGGAGAACAATCCCAGTCTGTTCTACCTTGGAATGCAAGATCAGTTTTACACTTTCAATATGTTTGATGTTCAAGCCTGGTTCGTGCGCGATGTAATTTTGGATCGGATAAAACTGCCAGGCAAGGACGCGATGACAAAAGACTCGATGGTGTGGCGTCAACGCGAAGAGGCGCTCACCAACCCGACCGAGCAGATCTACTTCCAGGGCGACTACGTGAAGGAGCTGCTAAAGACTACCGACTATCCGAGTTTCGACGTCGACAAAGTCAATGAGATGTTCATAGAGTGGGAGCACCACAAAGCAGAGGACATCATGGGTTATCGCAATAACACCTATCGCTCCGTCCACACAGGCAACTTGCAACCCGCGCACCACACACCATGGGCGGAGGCAATGGACGATTCTCTCGAGAGCTACTTGCGCGTCGGCTCCGAGCAGGAGCTCGCTGTTATCTGAAGTCGTTTCAACATCCGACGCACTTAACCTGGAGATCTAGTGTTGCGACCGCGATGGATGGCATTGCAGGATTGGTCAACAATGCGAGAACAATCAGCGATTTCCAGGCATGGCTCAAAACAGACGGTACTTTATCTCATGGTCACCATGAGCTCCTGGAGTCCGCGAAGCGCAAACGGTCCTTTGTATAGCGCCGGCGTATCGACTAGTCTCAAATCTGGTGCTGCGTTCAACAATTGGCGAAATGCGATTCGCGCTTCCGTCCTCGCCAGCTCTGCCCCCAGGCAATATGAATGCCCGCACCGAACGAGATGTGTTTTGGTTTTTCGCGCGTTATATCGAACCTATCCGGATCCGGATTGGCTCGCGGATCTCGATTGCATGCGCCTATCAGAATTGTTAAAGCATCATCGGGTTTGATGTTGACACCACCGACTTCCATCGGCTCGTTTGCCAGCCGGCGGACAACTTGGACAGGCGGATCGTAACGAAGAATCTCTTCTACTGCGCCGTTGATCAGATCAGGGTTGCGTAGCAGCGATTCCTTTTGGTCGGGATTTCTTAGAAGATTGTAGGTGCCATTGCCGATGAGATTGACTGTGGTTTCATGACCAGCAATGAGAATAAGTACAGCATTGGCCAATAGCTCCGACTTCGACAGTCGATCATTGCCTTCTGCTTGAACCTCTACAAGTGCCGAGATCAAATCGTTGTCCGGAAATTTTTTCTTTCGATCGATCGTCGCGCTAAGATATCGCCGCAGCCCTTGCATCGCCAAAACAGAATCAAAAATCCTCATCGGACAGCCGCCACCAGCGGCTCCCATTGTGATTTTTCGTGACCACGCTTTAAACTGCTCACGATCTGAAGCCGGGACCCCAAGGAGCTCCGCAATAACGGTTACCGGAATTATAAATGCGAATTCGGAGATCAGATCGGAGGAATTTTTTCGGAGCATCTTCGCGATAAGTCCATCTGCGATCTCGGTTATATGTTCTTCCAACTGGTGGATCACTTTCGGAGTGAACTCAGTGTTGACCAGTGATCTGATTCTTGTGTGATCCGGCGGATCCTGCAAAAGAATGTTTTTACCAGGACGCATGTATTTAATCGCACTACGCATAAGAAAATTCGGATGCCGCCATTTGTCGAGACGCTTGCCGAATTTATTGTTGCGCAGTATCGAGTTGGCTTCGTCATACCTGGTGACCAGCCACTGGTTGCCTTCGGGGCTCCAGATTATCGGTGCATGTTCTCGCATGTTTGCGAGTCGAGGATATGGATTCTCGAGCACGCCTTCTGGTATGCGCATGAGTGGATCGAGAATTTCAATTTCTGGTTTGACAATCGTAGTATTCATAATTCAATCCCTCGCTTCGCGTCTTCAATGTCAAATACCAATCAGCGACCGAAGAAGTTGCGCTTGAATCAATAAGGAAAGATGAAGATTGAACCGTAATCGTCGTAACCGCGAGCTAGTCATTCTCTGAAGTCGGATCAATCAGGTATCCGCAGATCGGTTGCCTTTTGAAAATGTATTGCTGTCTCGTAACTCTTGCTTTTGTAACAGCTTCGATCAATCTGAGTTCGACGAAACAAAGCTGTCTGTATTTTGAAGCGATGTTGTAGATTGCGCAGTTCTGATGATATAGAAAGTAGCGTCCATCCTTTAGACTTCTAAAGTCCGTCATGTAGCCTGTCTTGGTAAAGTAATCTACAAGCGCTTTGACTTTTTGTTCTGTGGTTAAACCATCATACATCTGGTTGAGTTGTTTGATTTTGTATTGATTAGCAGCAAGAAGAAAATCAAAAACACCCTTATGTCCTTCGGTATCGAATATAGTATCAAGCAGTTCTTCTGCGAGCTCCTCGTATCCTGTTGGAAAGTATTCGGTCGTGGCTTGCTCTGTCAGCTTATAAACATTCAATGGTCGCCCATGGGGCTGGTGGCGTGATGTGCACGTAATCAGCCCGAGCTGCTGTAGCTTTGCCAGGTGTCTACGGACTGCAGTCTCTGTTAGCTTCAGCGATCTCGTCAGCTCGACCAGACTCATCTCTCCGCGTATCTTTAGTATTCGCAAAGCCGCATCACGGGGAGATTCCTCCTTCCGCTTCCGTGTCATGCTGCTGAGCTGTGTTTTTCGCATACCTAGAGCCTCATATATCGATATTAACACACATATCGGTGCGAAAAATATGGACGCCTGATTCTGAGTGTAGTTATCATCAAAAGTGTAAGTAATTGACGGGTGCAGGAGGTGTGATTATGTCTGGTGACATGGCCTATACGATCGTTTCCGACGTATGCGAAGGCATCGGAGATTGTCTAAACGTCTGCCCCGTCGAATGTATCAGTTGGGCAGAAGACAAAACAAATGCAAAAGGCACCAAGTTCGCCTGGATAGACAATGAGCTCTGCTTGCCCTGCGGAGCCTGTCTCAATGTCTGTCCAATTGAAGGTGCCATCCTGGATAACTGGATTCCGGAGCTGCAGAAAGTTTAGGGAAAAAACATAATGAACCGGCGACCCGAGAGCGCCAGCTCATTACGTGTTGCACCTACCTATTTGCTCGAAAAAAATCCTCATTTGTTATTGATTAATTGGGTGTGATCCAGTGGTCGCTCGACCTGTTGAATCGTCCCCACGCTAGTCTTTACTCCAAGGCACGATCTCATAGGTTTGCTTCCATGACTGTGCGGTTACTCTGGCGAAGTCTTGCCCTGCCTTAGCATTACCAAAGTCGTAATCGTAGTTGATCAGGTAATCGCCCGGTTGAAAGTTCATCGGACCCCAGGGCGTTTGGAATTTTCCGCTCGTCGACATTTTCATTGCCATCACCGGGGGAGCGCTTGTATTCGTCCACGCTCTGATTTGTGGTAGTTCCAGATTTTTGGGATCCCCGATGAGGTATGTTTTCACCAAGGATTTTTCCGCATTCGCCCATCTATTTAGAATACCTTCTTCGATGTTCGGCGTACCGTCCGCATTGAGCCTTGTCACGATCCACTGACCAGTCTTAGCTTCAGCAGCTTTATTTTCCAGCGAAGGAAAGACTACATCGTCCGTAACTTTATCAGCCAACACTTCATAACTCTGCTTCTTCGCCAGCACAAGAGACCCGTCATAGATGCCATATCTCATTCGTTGTTGATTTTCTGCGATGGATCTGTCTACCGCACCTTTGGTCCATACTTTCTTTAACGCCTCTGATTCCGATGAGGCGGTTTCGTCCTTCAGGAAGTTCTTGAGAATGTTGTCGCGTGTCTGGTCGTTCTGTGTCTTGATCGTTCGGGGTCCGCGGAAAGCCATATCCATGGCGGCGGAAGTCGCGAAAGCACTCAGGGCGCTTGGAACACCGCTCTCGACTGCTGACACACCAATCTTGCTGATGTTTTTACCGATGGGATCTCGGCTATCCCATTGCGAGGCACCGTGGATACCACCGCTTAACGTACCAGACGCGCCTCCGGAAATCGTTGGGAGTCCGTATTGTGTTGCCTTAACGGCTAATAGATTCGCTGTCGCTTCTTGCGTCGCCTTTTGCATAGCCAGCTCAAAAGACATTTGAACTACTCGCTCATTCCCCTTTGTTGCTACTTGAGCCGCGAGTTCTTTGAGCGCTGCTGTCGGTACTTCATCGCTGTTACTCAATATCGCTCGCTGCACCAGGTCCACGAATGTTTTTTGAACGACTTCTTTGGACCCATCTTTGATGATGCTCTCACCGGCCTTTTCCGAGAGAATTGCAAGTCCGTCGAGCGAGGCTCCGGCAGCCGACGTACCTACGCCTGAGCCTAACTTAGCCAACTGTGCTAACTCGCGTGGACCGACCGACATCATGGCACCAGATACGAAGCCAGTTCCGCCGTCGACAGCCATTTGAGTGGACGTGTAGTCGGCTCCATTGAACGCCGAGGCTGTAGCTACCTTAATCACGGTACCGCCTGCGCCGAAGAGCGCCGCTTTGGACAAGAGTGTAAGACTCAGTCCGCTGGTGAATGGAGTTGCTGCAACTGCAGCCGCCACTATAGCAGCGTTTCCAACGGCTTCGCCAGCGGCGCGCTTAGATAGGGTGAAATTGTGGAGAGTCTCCGCGATGGTTTTCGCCATTTCACGCTGTCGCTGTTCGCTAAATGCATCAAGATTTCCGCCCGACTGACGTAATGCGTCGGCGTACTGATTGACTGCGTCTTGTGCTTGATACCCCGTTCCGTCCCAGTGTTCGTTTACGAACCACTCGCCAATTCCGTCTTTCGAAGTCGTGTAGCGGTTTAGGTACTCGTTGTACATGCTCTCGAGGGTCGCGCCTTCCGTTTTAACGACTGACGGCAACATTCCACTCTCTTCGGTGGTCAGATGTTTGGTCAGATCTGTTATCAAACAGCTTTCGTATTTTTTTGCGTACTCTATGTTCATTTTTGCTTGCTGTTTTGCATCCAATTGCGAATAGAGATCCAACACGTCTTTTCCGGTGGCTCCTCCTCCGACGACGAATGATCTCATTGTGTCTTCAGGCGATTGAGTGCCAGCTCGCAATACTGTCTTGAGGTAGTCGGACTGTTCTCCCCAGAAATTGCTGAAGACATGATTCTGTAGTTCCTTGGCGTTCCTATCTTTGCTATCGTACGAGAGAAGTTGTTTCTTCTCTTCACCATCGGCAGTAGCCACGCTCTTCGCCATGCTCGCGACATCATCGTAAATATAGCCCTGACAGAGATCTGTGTGATCCTTGATTGACAGATGACCATCGGCGATTAGCTTCTTGCCATAGGTCTGGTAGTCAGCTCCGAGAGCAGATTTCAGAGCATCTTTAAATTTGTTCGAATACGCTCTTTCGTCCTGGGTTTGAGGCGAAGCCACTTTTCGTTGAAGTTCTGGATCTGCCTTGAATGCTTTTTCGACGGAACGAACAACGCCCGCGTCATCCGCATCCCAATTCGAACCGTCGCGATACATCTTCACAATTATGTCGTCTTCTGCTTTTCCTTCGGTTTTGATTTCGTCGAGAATGTGTTTTGCAGACTTAGAATAGACACTGCCACCACCAAGTGCACGTTCCACAGAACTGTCTACTTGTTTTTGAAAGCTCTTATCGTTTCTGTATTTTTCGATTTCCTTATCGCTCAGATTCAACAAACCATCAACAATAGCACTGCGGTTGTTGTACAGTACGCCCCGATTTTCACTAAGTAGGTCTGCAACCGTCTTCTTCTCATGCGATCCGCCTTTCACACGTGCGAGATCATCCCACTTCGCGATCTCATTTTTATCGCCGACTCTAGAGAAAGCACTTCTAAGGCCTTTGTAGTAATCTATCGCTTCTTGTTCTTGTTGCGTCGGCTTTGCGCCTTTTCTCTCAGCGAGTTGAGCGCCAGTCGTATACAGGTTTCTCTCTTCGCCGCTCATTGTGTTAAGCGCCGTTTCGATCGATTTTTCGTTATCGTCGATCCAGCCCGAGCTTTCTATTACTTGAGTCGGGGCACTCAGCTTTCCATACTTCATGTAATCGAGAGCGTGGCTGACTGCCTGATCTCCGCTACTTCTGTCGATCAACTCACCCGCAGGTCCCTTGAATAATTTTGCCGCTTTCTCTGCCATGGACATGAAAGAAGAATTGAAGGCGCTATTGAGCGATTTTAAATCGCCACTTTTCTTTGCGAATTCCGCGCGCCCACTCGGACTCGTATGGCTCATTGCTTCTGCGAACATTTCCAGATCGCCTTTGCCCATAGCAATTTTTGCAAGCTTCGCCATGTCACTGTCGCCGGTTTTATCACTTCCTTTAAACAGTATTTTCAGGGCTTCTTTGTTGCCGGGACTCAATCTGCTTTGGTTCATTACGGTATCGAATGCCGTCTTACCATATCTTTTTTGATAATCTTGGTTCATTTTATCGATGTCACCGGACGACATTGTTACGAGCTTCTGGCGCAGAGCCTCGGCAATCGAGTCTCTCGAACGTCCTTGAACATAGTGATTCAGTTCGGTAACTAATTCTCGAACGAAGCCGGCATTATCCGTAGTACCATCTTTACGATTAAGCAGATTGTTTGCTTTTTCGAGATCTCGACCGCTCATCTCACGTTTTAGCTCAGCCTCGAGGCTGATTCCATACTCCATTTTGTAAACTTGCCGCAGATCTTGCCTCTGCGTCTCGGTCAGATTTTGAAGCACATTAAAGATTCTGTTTTCATCAGTGCCGAGGACGAAAGCTGTGCCTCTGCCGGCAGCTTGACGAATAGACCATGCTGATTCATAAATGTCCTCAGCGTCGCGCATCTCGATCCTCAGCGGAGGAAGAATCGACGAGCTTGATTCTGTTGATGCGTTTCGGGTCGGTGTTTCGAATCTGCTATTTACTGGTGTCTGAGTGAAACTTTCCGGGGTCCATGGAATGTCTTTTCGAGGGGCTTCGTACTGATTGTGAAACTCTTCCGGCATAGTAATTCCTCCCAAAGAAACAGCTGCAAGTACTTGGCTGCACCGCGGAGGATGCGCCTTTACTCCAGACTAAACATCAAATTAAGTAGAGTTGCTTTGTTACCAGCGATTTGAATGTCCACCAGTAGATCCGGTGGCTCAGGGGATGGGTAAAGGACTCGTTATCGATTTAGAAAATTCGATTCAGTTGTTCCGTACTCCTCAACTTTCGATGGTTGTACTTTATCGGAAGATTCTAAAGCGGTTTTAAAGAGGTCGGCTAACCGGATTTAATCGAGGTATCCGAGGCCTCGTGAAGGCTTCTATAGTCCCGAATGCCGTGGTGTCATCGCAATGCGGTAGGGTCTAAAAGATACGTGGGCCAAATTGTATAGACCTTATAGTCCCGCTTCCAAGAGTCCTTTGGCACCGTGTCATAAATGGTTCCCGGCTTTGCGTGCTTGGCATTGTAGTCTCGGTTGATGAGTTCGTCACCGACATTGAAGTAAACCGGGCCTTCGGGCGTATGGTATCTTCCGCTCTCTTTCAGTGTCAGTGACACGACTGGCTTAGGATCCACCATTGGCTGCTTAGCCGCCGCATTAAGGTCGCCGTCCCAACGTGCCTGGCGGAATCGAAGTTGGTTCTCCTTGATTGAATTGCTTATCGCATCCTTGTTCCATACCTTGTACATCGAGTCAAACTCAGACTTCGCTGGTTCTTCACCGAGAAAACCGTCAATTATTTTTCCTCTGGTCTGGTCGTTTTGAGTTCTGTGCGGAATCGGACCCCGCAGTACCAAGTCCATGCCGGCGGATGTGCCGAAAGCAACAATTGCACTAGGAACACCGCTCTCTACCGCAGAGACGCCGATCCTCTCGATGTTTTTACCAAATGGATCGCGGCTGTCCCATTGCGAGGCACCATTGATGCCACCGCTTAGTGTTCCGGATGCGCCACCTGTGATCGTAGGTAGTCCGTATTGTGTTGCTTTGACGGCTAGTAGATTTGCGGTTGCTTCTTGAGTCGCCTTTTGCATTGCCAGCTCAAACGACATTTGAACAACTTGTTCGTTACCTTTCGTGGCTACTCGTGCTGCGAGTGATTTGAGCGCGGCTGCCGGCACTTCATCGCTGTTATTCAATATGGCTTGTTGAACCAGGTCAACGAATCTTTTCTTGATTAATTCGTTGGAGCCCTCCTTAACAATACTCTCGCCGGCTTTTTCTGAAAGCATAGCCAGTCCGTCGATTGAAACATCGGCAGCCGAATTACCCAAGTTGCCACCGATCTTAGCCAGTTGGGCTAGCTCTCGTGGACCAACCGCCATCATGGCACCGGATACGAAACCACTTCCTCCATCGACAGCCATCTGATCGGAAGTGTAGTCAGCGCCATTAAAAGCTGCGCCTGTGGACATCTTCATTGTTGTACCGGCGGCACCGAACAATGCAACTTTCGTCACGAGTGACAGACTTAATCCGCTTGTAAATGGAGTAGCCGCAACTGCCGTCGCGACGATTGCTGCGTTGCCTACCGCTTCACCAGCAGCTCGTTTGGACTTCCTGAAATTATGGAGAGTGTCGGCAATATTTCCTGCCATTTCGCGATGCCACCTCTCTCTCTCTGGGAAGTCGGCTCCATATGATTGACGAACTGCTTCGGCGTACGCATTGACCGCTTCCTGCGCTTGAAACCCTGTTACATCCCAGTGTTCGTTGACGAACCACTCGCCGAGTCCATCCTTCGATGTCGTGTAGCGGTTAAGATATTCGTTGTACATGCTCCCAAGCGTGGAACCTTCTGCTTTCACCACCGTCGGCAACATGCCACTCTCGTCTGTGGACAGATGATCCAGCAGGTCGACTATCATGCAGCTATGATATTTCTTCGCGTATTCGAAATTGAGCTTGGTCTGCTGTTTTGCATCCATGCCTGCAAGAATATCCAACACATCCTTTCCTGTCGCTCCGCCACCTACCACGAAAGATCTCATTTTGTCTTCCGGTTTTGGAGCCTCTGATTTCAATGCGGTTTTTAGGTAGTGGGACTGATCTTCCCAGAAGTTGCTGAAGACGTGTTCCTGCAGCTCCTGTGCTCGCCTGTCTAACTTATCATCCGAGAGAAGTAGCTCTCGATCCTTCCCCTCAGCCGCAACCACGCTTTTCGCCATGCTGGCTACATCATCGTACAGATAGCCCTGGCAGAGATCGGTATGGTCTTTGACCGAGAGGCGGCCGTTGGTAATCAACTTCTCCCCGTAAGTTCTATAGTCCGCTCCTAGCGCAGATTTTAGCGCGGCTCTGAATTCATCTCCGACTGCCAGTTCGTCTATTGTTTGCGGATTGAGCAGTTTCCTATGTAGCTCACCGTTTTCTTTGAATTCCTTTTCAACGGTACGGACGACCTCAGCATCGTCAGCATCCCAGTTTGAACCGTGCCGAAAGAGCTTTACGATAATGTCATCTTTAGCTGGTCGCCCTTGCTTTATTTCATTGAGAATATGGTTTGCTGACTTTGAATACACGCTGCCTCGACCAAGTGCATCGCTCAGCGACTTATCCATTTTTGATTGGAAGCTTTCATTATTCCTGTATTTTTCGATCTCTTCGTCACTCAGGTTCAATAGACCGTCGACAATTTCGCTACGGTTGTTGTACAACACACCGCGATTTTCACTAAGCAGGTCCGAGATCGTCTTCTTCTCATGAGAATCGCCAGTCAATTTCGCGAGCTTGTCCCAACGCGCGATCTCTTTCTTGTTGCCTACTCGCGAGAACGCGTTTTGAAGACCATTGTAGTAATCGATCGCTTCTTGTTCATTTTTCGTAGGTTTGTCATTGTATTTTACGAATACAGAACCGGCCGCATACAGCACACGCTCTGGTCCGCTCATAGTATTGACCGCTGTCTCAATCGCCTTTTCGTTATCATCAATCCAACCCGAACTTTCAAGTATCTGTGTTCGCGCACTCAACTTCCCGTATTTCATGTAGTCGAGAGCGTGGATCAGCGCCTGGTCCTTGGAATTCGAATCGATAAGCTGGCTGGCTGGACCGGCGAGCATGTTGATTGCTGCATCGGCCACAGCGCTAGGTGTCGAACTGAAGGCGCGACGCAGTTTTTCGACATCGCCAATCTTTTCTGCAAATTCTTTGCGGCCGCTCTCCGATGTGTGACTCATCGCTTCACCAAACATCTCCAGGTCGCCTTTGTCGATTGCTATTTTTGCGATCTTTGCCATGTCTGCGTCGTCGATTTTGTTCGACCCCTTGAACAATACTTTCAAGACTTCTTTGTTACTGTCGCTCAGTCGTCCTTGCTTTAGTAAATCATCAGTGGCTTTGATCCCATATCGTTGTTTGTAGTCTTGGTTCATGGCATCGATGTCGCCTGATTTCATCGATACCAGCTTCTGGCGTAGCGCCTCGGCAATTGCGCCTCTGCTTCGTCCCTGGAAAGTGTGATTCAGCTCGGTCACGAGTTCCTTTACGAATCCGGCATCGTCTGTAGTACCATCTTTCTTGAATAGTAAATTTCTTGCCTTCTCCAAATCTCGCCCACTCATCTCACTCTTGAGCTCTTGTTCTAGACTGGTGCCGAACTCTAGTTGGTAAACTTGCCGTAAATCGACTCGTTGCTGCTCGCTCAAGCTTCCAAGTACGGAAAAGATCTTATTCTCATACGTACCTGTGTCGATGAAACTATCTTTGCAGGTGGCTTTGCGAATCGCTCTAGCAGACTCGTAGATGTCGTCCGCATCTGCTAGCTCCAGTTTTAATGTAGGGAGAAATGACTTGGTAGAGTCCGAGGATGCGCTGACGGATGGCTCCGGTTCATTGGATCGACTGAAATCTTTCGGGAAGTCGTTGATGTGAGGCCATGGAACATCTCTGCCAGGCGCTTCGTATTGTTCGTTATATTCATGCGGCATCTTCTTTCTCCAATATAGAAACAGTCACAAGAATCGGCTGCATCGCGGAAAGAGCCGATACTCGAGACCAATAATCGTTATGAGTAGAGTTGCTAGATAACCGTCTTGAATGTCCACCAGGATTTTCAGTGGTTCAGTCAATTAGGAAGGTCGGTAAACCGCTCCCCAAAGTTCGTTTCAACGCCTCGCCACTCACTAGTTCACGATGGTTGAACTTTATCGAGGGAATTTAAAGCCGTTTTAAAGAGGTGACAAATGCGCCGGCTGCGTTATTCCGCAGAAGGAATAACGCAGCAAGTCAATCATGTCCTCATCGGAATAGCTCAGACGAGTATTCCTCCTCGTGACCAAACAGGGCACCCGAAAAAATCCTTTCGGAGGAATAACTATGGCTCGGGATTGCAGCTAGGGCTTGGCGTTGGATTGTACGGGCTCAGTCGACGAAAGCAAAGGTGGATGCTGTTCGAAGCTTCGGCGCAGACTTTGTTGTTTCACTTACGCAAGAATGCTTTCTTCGCCCGTTCGATGTTGGCGGCACTCACCCACTCTTCAGTAAACCCGCAGGAGAAGCATAGGAATCGATCCACCATTATTTTCTCTCTGAAGACCGCAGCTTGAATAAAACTGGAATTTGCGGTTTCGCCCACCGTTACGATGGTCATGCTATTTGAGCACTTCGGACATTTTCTTTCAGTCATGCTAACATTCCTGGCGCCGTGGGTTTCAACTATAATAACGTGTCTACGTGACCTGGGCGTAGATTGACGTGAAAGTTTCCCTCCCCAGGTGGGTATGATCAATCTGTTAGTTGCCTAACAGGAAGTGACCCGATGAGTCTTGTCCGTACATCCATTCTTTCCTATGTCGATCACATTGATGACCAGGATTATCTGTTTGACGTGGTCACTAAAAGCGACTTCAATACGCTAGTCGAAAGTCTAACCAGTTTGCTGCAAGACAAGGATGAGGACATCGTAGGCAGAGCATGCCTCTTCTTTCGTGACTTGATTTTGTTTTCTTCCAAATCAAAAGTCGAGACAGATTTCGTGGAAAAACTCAAGGCATCGGCAGTGGTGCCTCAACTGGAAAAGCTACTGGATTCGGAAAATTGGTTCATCCGTAATCATGCGATCTTTGCGCTTGGAAAAATCATTAGCACTGCGAGCGTACCGAAGCTGCATCGTGCATTCAAGGATCTCCGCGACAGAGATCCACTTTCATTGCCTGCACTCATGTTCGAGATTCTCTGGATCGAAAAGAATTCTGGGCTTCGCAGAAGTTGGAGTTTGATAGACAAGTGTATCGACAGTCCCAAGTTCGCTACGAGGTGGGCTACTCTAGGATTTATCCCTTTTGAAGAGAGCGATAGAACCAGTCGCGAGACGCAGGACAACTGGTTCGCCGCGCTTCGCTCAGATAATCACCCTCTAGTGAAAGAAGAGGCCGAGTATAAGTATCAAATGTACAATCTTCAGCGGTCTCACCTCACAGGACCGGAAAGAAGGAAGCAGACGAGAACACTTCGGGAGCAGGAGCCAGCCATCACTTTTGCAGTGCTCTCGCGATCATTTCTCAACCAGATGTCGAAAAAGCAAGTTTACTCGTACTCGCTACCAGACCTTGAGCAGTACATCATCGAGTATCAGAAGACTCCGTCGCTGGCTAATTAGTAGGGTACAGTCCGAGCTTCACGTACACTGGCAGGTGGTCCGATCCTATGTCTGGTCCGACTGTGCGTTGTAGTGTTGAAAATGACTGTGATACCAGGCAGTGATCGATTGGAATATAGGGAAATAAAAATTGAGTCGACCACGTTGGGTTAAAACCGAATCCATCTTCCGTATCTTGAAGATCAGCTGATTTCAGAAGTTGCCAAAAATAGTATGACCAGGGGCTGCAATTTAGATCGCCGAATATAATTACGGACTTCCTCTTATTTGACGCGCTAGAGCCAATCTCTGCGAGTTCGCCATTTCTATTTTCGAATTTGCCTTTCGGAATGACAGGATGGGCAAATATAATCGCGACCTTTCTGTCTCCGATCTTAATATCGGCTTCAATGCGCGGGCGCTTGATCTCGCCATAGTAAATAACATGCGCATTCGACAGCGGGATTTTGCTGAATAGAGCAACGCCTCCGTATCTTTTTTCTATCACGCGATACTTGTAGTCCGGAAGACCTTTGGATAGCACATCGACCCAGGTCTGAGTTATCTCAGTCACCCCTATGATGTCTGGATTCTTGTCTTTTACCAGCGATAAAACCTCTGCATGCTTTTCATTCTTCGGTCCCCAAACATTGAATTGAAGCACTCCGAGCTCATTTGGCGCGTTCGATGGAGGTGGTGTCAGGCGCAAATAAAATGGAACGAACGCTGCCGTGTTCGCCAGCAGGAACACTAGAAAGATACAAGTTGCCTTCCAGCATCGCATGAGCACCACGAATAGGAAAAATGGGATAAACGCTATCAGATACAGGTATCTAAAGTGACTGGCTAACTCACAGATCTGTGACACATCACCAAAGAATCCGGCAGTGATCGCAATTGATAATACCGTCAATACTAGGACCGCTGGGAAAACAACGATTGACTTGAATATTGAAAGGAAAAACTTGATCACAATGATTAACTCTGCTCTTTTCGCGTGCGACTCTTTTTCAGTTTCGCCCACGGTGGAGTTATCTTTCTATACAAGAAAATGTTTTGCTCTTCGCGCTTGTAAGGTGTTGACCTCGCATATGGTACCAGAGAGCACTCGACGAATTCGTCTGGAATCTTTACGATAGTCTCTTCTTCCCAGTCAGTTGGCGGCTTTCCGGTGTTGAAAAATGACGCGATAAGGTCGAAGCAAATTGAATGACCGACGTAACGTTGTGTTTGATCTGCAACCGTAAAATCGTACAGGTGAACATTCTCAGCGAATGTAATCGCTCTGTGTTTGTTCTCCTCTTTCCAGACATCGTCCGGGTTTCGAAACCCAGAGCGAACCCGCTTAAGCGCGCGTCGTGCAATTATGTCCGGTGTGTGGACCGCGGTGGAGACAATGTTTGGAATCGAGCCCGTGCGGAATGTTCCCCAGAATAGGCTCGCAGCGCTGGGCAAGGCCGGCCGCCCCAGGCGCGTGTAGCCATGCAATGCTCGACTAAGCTCGAGCGGGCGATCGACATCGCTCACCATGACATATGCCTGATCGACACTCTTAGAAAGCTTCTCTCGTTCTGTATTCAGTGTTGCAGTGAGGTAGTCCAAATCCGGACACGATAGAATCACGGTGCCGGCGCGCTTTTCAAAAGATGTGTCGCCGGTGTCACGCCGCAACAGATACCGATGAACTATCTGTGCCCCGAGGCTATGTGCTACGAGATGGATCTTCGAACTGCACTTCGTATAGTTTCGAATACTATCAATGAGAGACTCAAACTTTGGATAGCTGTATTGAGCAGAGCACTCATCCTGCATGTACGCGAATGGCGAACCCATAGACGGCCATGAGTAAAGGAGAAAAACTGTTTTTCTGCTGTCGTAGTCACTGCTTGTTTCTATACTCTGCGCGATTCCGCCCAGGACCTTAAGGTAGGTCGCAAATTCGCTGTTAAAGCCGTGTACGAACACAACAACGTCGGTCTCTTCATCGATGGGGAGAGACTCGAGCTCGGGTAATCGCTCTAGGCTCAGTTGTCCTAGGCTATCCAGCTTATAGCGGCCGAAAGTTAACTCATCATTGCGAAAAGGCCCAAAGTATTCCTGGCGGCCGACACTCGTGCTCGGTGCGCTCGCGTCACCATGAGGCTCATTACGTGAGCCTTTTCGATCGGTTGCATAGTAGAGTACGCGCTGTGCATCCATTTCGACACATCCAATGGTTCGTCTATTTTACAGCCCCTGGACCTTTTTTGTTGGAAACGGATTAAGTGTGTTTGTGTCCAAATTTGCTTGTATTCAGCGCTTCGGTCAGTAGTCACCACCGTTGGCGTGCGTTCGTAATTTGCTTGATCCGCTATTCATGCTATAGTGATTCAATCGGTCCGCATGGAGGGCTACGACCATGCTTAATCAAAGAAATTTAGCAAGCTGCTTTCAATAAACAGCTTTCGAGAATAGCGTCACTCATTGCGCGTGTGCGCCAGGGCGAGCATGAATAGCTCGTTTGGCGTCGCAATCTATCTACGCAGGATTATTGACGCGACCCGTTGTCTTCGGGCGCGGCAATGAGGATTTGAAATGAAACCTAGAAAGTTAGAAAAGCGGGCATTCGCCCGCGCGCTTCGTCATGGACTTGGAAGCGCTTTTTTGCACGTAAGAAAATATGGTGATGGAGGTGTAGAGGATCTTTTGCTTGATGCTTGCTTCCGGGTTCTCGTCTACGACAGCCAACTCGACTCGGGACGTGCTTCGTGGCTTGCTCGACTGCTGGATTCGACCGGGCGAATCGAATTTTATGCCCATGCAATTTACGAATTCATTTCGAGCGAAGCGGAACATCCTAGATACGATCTCGAGCAGCTCATTTGCCTTGCAAGCGAGCTTTTTGAGCGCGGCTTCGTAGAATTCAAGCAGGCCTTATTTGCACTAGTGTCGTCAAAACACGACTTGCAAGTCGCGTTAGGTGAAGCACTCATCGATGTCGCCGGATGGACCGGACTGGAAGCGGCGGTCCGTATAGTGGCAGGCAGTGACGTTGAAGGGTGGGACAAGTACTGTCTTCTCGAGTATGCGGGCGAGTACTTCGACGATTGCGATAAGGTTGAGACCTATCTTCAGAATAAGTCTGTCGACGATACTTTGGTTGCGCAATTCTTACGCGATATTGAAGATGAGAGAACGCGAAGGGACTCTCGCGAATCATCTTACGAACCTGCTAGATGGACGATTGAAGAGGTTCTCGATGCAGTCGAGAATCATCCTAATCCGAAAAGCCTTCATTACATCTTTAGAACATTTGGAAGGAACGCCAGTGATGGCGAACTAAATTCTGTGTTTCGCCGTTTGGAATCGGAGTCTAACGTTGATCGGATTGCCTCTTACCTTGGCGTATTTGCTTCGAAACCATTGCCATCGGTTTCGAAACCGATCATCAATCTACTAAATTCGAACGACGAAGATGTACGAAGAGTCGCTCGTAATGCTCTTTCTAACGTGAAGGACAGCAATGTGCGAAAGGCTGGTCTGAATCTCATTGGTGGTGCCAACGACGAACTCGCCGTCGCTGGTTTAAATCTATTGCAGCTAAACTATCAAGCCGGCGACGAAGCGATGATATTCGATGCGCTTAAGCGCCTAAAGGATGTCGACTATATCCACTGGGGGGCAATGGCGGTTAGTCGAATCGCTGAGAATAGCGGCGATGTGGCGCTTTCCTCGACCCTGGAGTGGGCATGTGAGTTCACTCCTTGTGGTTTTTGTAGAAGGTCCGTTCTGGAACAGTTGATTGCGTGGGAAATGGCCCCGGCGCGTATCTTGTATGAAGCGCAGTGGGACGCCGAGCCGGCTGTGAGGAGGCTTGCGCGGGCGAGCTTCTAGCGTTCGTGGGTATTGCGGTCAGGAGCGGCCATTTCGATGTTTGGGCAGCTCCTGACTGTCAGGACCTGGCTGGGCTGATATGCAGGAGACATAGAACTGGTAGATACCAGCTTCTTTAAATGTCAGATATACTTGAAGAACCTGACTTTCATTACAACCCTTCCAAGAGTTTCGTACGATAGTGTGGCGGCAGGGATAGCAGTATTCTCGCCGGACGAAACAAGGAGAACCGGACATGGACAAATACTCGTTGCGCCATTTGATGGCCGCGGTTCTTGTGGCAGAAGAATTGAGGGTACCGAGCATTCGAAGCGGTGATCGGCACTTGATCGATGAGCTTTTGCGCAAGCAGTTCACGCCCATGCTAATGAACACTTATTTCATTGTCGACCTCATGTTCGAGTACGGGGATGCCAAAGAGGCTGCCAAAGCGGAGCTCGAATTTGCCGAGATGCCGGATCTTGGTGGCGACTTCGCAGACATGATGGCCGAGATGCCCGAGGTTACTGAGATTCCTCCCTCCAGGGATAGTAGTTTGAAGCCGGGTGGTAAATCCGTGATTCCGAAGTACCAGGGACCTGATCTGATAGAGTAGTGCTTTGTGACAGGCGTTGCCGTGCCCATTTGTGCAGGCGAGCATTCTTGAGTCTCAACTTCCTGTAACCATATATGGTGCCCTCAGCGCTTCGATCGGAGGTCGGCAAATTGAAAATTGGCTTTGTCAGAGTCTTTGTCACAGACCTGAAAAAATCGCTCGCTTTCTACACCGAAAAGCTTGAGATGCAATTGGATTACACTGACGAGCAGAGTTGGGCGCAGTTCAAGTCGGGTGAAGATGTCAGCCTGGCCATCGAGTCATGCGAACCTGACCGTATGGAATCTGGCTCGAGGTTGGTTGGCCGATTCGTCGGTGTAACACTACTAGTCGACAACTTGGCTGACACGTACGAACGTTTAATTAGCAACTCTGTGGAATTTACAAGCAAGCCGGAAAGGCAGCCTTGGGGCGGAATCCTGGCACATCTGAAAGACCTGGATGGCAACATCCTCACCTTGATGGAAGCAGGAGAATAATTGCCACGCGGCAATCTTCTGTCGAAACCTGATGGCAACCTCAGTAGAGATAATGTACATCAGTCGAAATCCCCTCGAAAGTCTACACAGGCCTAACAAAGACCTTGGATGGAGGTGATAGTTCGCGGCGGACTTTGTCTAACTTCGCGGCTATGTCTCCGTTAATGCGGCATTAGCGCTTGTTCTTCGGGGGACGGGTTGATTGGTAACTCAATCCAGAAGCAGCCACCTGGCTCGTCGCGTTCTCTATATCCGATGGCTCCGCCTTGAGCCTCTGCTAGTGATTTGCAGATGAACAGACCAAGTCCGCTTCCCTGCGCGCGGATGTCATCCGGCTGGCTCAACTGTTTGAATCTAGTGAAAAGATTTTGAACTTCGTCGTGCGGAATTCCTTTGCCCTGGTCAATTACCTCGATTCGAATCATGTCGTCTTCGATGGCATGCGCCGTTATCCAGACCGTTGATCCACCTTTGGGCGAAAACTTCAGCGCGTTGGATAGAAAGTTGGTGATGATTTGAATTGTTCTGTCCGGATCGCAATAGGCACTCAGATTCGGCTCCAGCTCGGTCTCTAGAGTTACTTTCAGCCTCTCTGCTTGACCAGTCAACGCGGCAATTGAACCCACCACGATATCGTTGATAGAAACGGTTTTTGCATTTACGTCGAGCTTTCCATCTTCCATCCTGTCCACATCGAGCAGTGTGTTGGCGAGCCTGGCTAGCCGTTGTGTCTCGGTTGCCACCTGTCGAATATGCTCGAGAACTTTCGGCGGAAGCTCCGGACCGAAGCGATCAATGACTGATTCCAGGCGGATGTTCATCGACGTAAGCGGGGAGCGCATGTCGTGATTGACCATCTCTCTAATCGACTGTCTCAATTGATCCAACTTTCTTCGCTCTTCGGACATCTTCGAGAAGATCTGGTCCAGCTCCGCTATCTCGTCTGTACCGGAAAGTGGTGCAAATGTCTCCCTTCCTGTCGCGAAGGTCTGCACGTGCGTCATCAACTTACTTCCGCGCTGCAGAGTAAACTTGTAAAGCAGAAAGAAGAGCACCGCTGTTAGTATCAGGTTGGTGACAATTGCGATTGCGATTAGTGTCTTTAGCTGCGCTCGTTGCTCGATCGCCTCCGGTGTAAGCTCCTTTGCCACGGGTCCGTAAATCGCCAATAGCTCCTTCGTATCCTGATTAATAAGGTCGAGGTGAGCTTTTACCGATTCCAGATATTCCTGCTTCGTAATGAATTGGGCGAAGAACATCTTTTCATGTTTCGCGTCGTAGGCGGTGAACATCTCCGCCCAGTCTTCTACCACTCGGGTCGAGTGTTCGCACATACGCTTAGCTAGTTTGGTTGCGCGTTCATTTCCCTTTACCAGTCTCAGCAGATCCTTTTTTCTTGCGTCGACCTCTTCGACAAACTCCCTGACCCTGCGCCCTTGTTTTGCGATTTCAAAGAGATTGCTTCCCGTGGTTCTTAGAATTGTCGAACCCATTGTCCCGGAGATTTCGTAGACCAGGGATACAACGCGTTTTGCACTTGTTTCCTGCTGAGCTGAGGTTTCCACTCTTATGAGTGCCGACCCGAGCAAGCCCACCGTTGCCAATTGACTGACAATGGGCAGGCACAGCAGGGCAATAATTTGATGTCTAATCTTCACTTGTCAGGTGGATAATAAATTGCGTGACCGCCAACAGTTTACTGCGTTGAATTGTGACTTTGTGGGCCTATTGTCCTGTTTGGGCTCTGATATAGTTAAAACTGTCACTATTATGGGAAAATTGTTGTTCTGAATAATTAGTTAGACGCGGGCTATGACAAAGATTCTAATTGTAGACGATGATGTGTCGCTTTGTGCGTCCATTACTCAAACACTTGCTGACTATGGATATGTCGTGGATCAAACGCATAGTGCCGTGGATGCAAAAGCGTTGCTTGACGGCTTTACTTACGACATCATCCTGTTGGACTGGATGATGCCTGAGATGACCGGTATTGAATTCCTCAGCGGCTTACGCCTTGCTGGAAATCCGACCCCTGTGATCATGCTCACCGGTATGAACAGCACCGAGCATAAAGAAGGCGGTCTCGATAGCGGGGCGGATGATTATCTGACGAAGCCCTTTCAGATTCGTGAGCTCGTTGCAAGAATCAGGGCAGTATTGAGACGACCGCAAGCAATGAAGGACGCATCGATCACGCTGTCCGGAATCACGATTGATACTAGATGCAGTGCAGTTCGAATAGGTAAAGAAGAGATCAAAGTCACGCGTCAAGAATTTCTTCTGCTCGAATATCTGATGCTCAACCCTAATCAGGCGTTCAGCCACGAATTTCTCGTAGAACGAGCCTGGTCGTCATTGTCGGAGTCTTCGCCTGACACTGTTCGTGTTCACATGTCCAGGCTGAGAAAAAAACTTGGCAAAGTTTGTCCGATCGAAACTGTGCATGGTATCGGATATAAGTTTGTCACCCAATGAAACCGTTTGTGTTTCGATTTTTATGAACTATCGGCAAAACAAGATTGTTGATGCGTGCTCAGGCTGGACTCGCTACCTGGGTTACGTCAAGCGAATAGCTGCATGGGTTTTCTTCGCTGCGATTGTTGCTATATCGCAAATACCCGCATCGGCGAGTGTCCAGTCTAGTTGGCGCATGTTTGGAAGGGGAGCGAACATATTGCTTCACGAGAAGCGATACCCCGAGGCAATTGATGCCTATCAGAAAGCAATCGATGCTCTTCCATCGTCAGAGAAGCGCGAGGATGCGCGACTCGATTTGTTGATGGCTCAGGCCGAAGCGTATCGTCTGTGGGGACACTTCGATCAATGCAGCGGATTGCTCGATGACGTAAAGCGAGACCTGAAGAAAGGCGAAGCCTACGATCCAACCATCGGAGCTCGCTATTGGCGCCGTCGGGGCGACTTGATGTTCAGTCTCGGCCGTAGGGAGGAGATGTTGGAAGCGTTGAAACAGCAGTTAGATGTCACGCAAAAATTCTTTGATCCGACGAGCGAACACTTCCTGTCTGTCTGCGAGGGCATGGCCTACAAACTGCTTATCGCTGAGAAGATTGACGAACTGGCAGAAGTTATGCGCGATGTATGTGGTCGATTACCTAAGGATGCGAAGTTTCAGCGCGAAATTGGAAAACGATATCGCTTTCTATTCGACAATCTGGTTGTTCGGGCTCGTAATCTTGTACTTCTAAAGCGCAAGGCAGAAGCCCACTCTTTGCTAGTAAATATACAGCAAATCGATCCGCTCAAATCAGGACTTGGCGATGGATGGCTCGGTTTTGTAGGAGCCTGCGCCATGCAAGGTGATACAAGCTTCCTCTCGAATGACACTGCAGAGAAAATCATCGAACTCAGCCGGTTTTACAAGCAGAACCCCACGGTCGACAACCTGCATCAGGAAGTTTCTTGTCATGTAACTCTCGAGTACATTTATGGACATTTGAAACAGTTCAAGCTCAATGATATTCAGAAGCTAGCAATGATCAATGCTATAGAAAAGCTCTTACCGAATAATGCTACGAGCTTTGAAAAGCAATTGATTATCGAGCACTATACGAATCTAACGGCTGACGAGATGGTTGATAACAATAGTCCGGCTGGGCTCAAGATGCTTCGCATGCTTGTTATGCTTACGCCGGTTCCACCCGTGATGCAGTTGGATACTGAGCACCATAAGAAATCCTACTCGTTTTCTCATGTTGCCGGGAGACTTCGGCTGGCGCGCCTCTGCTCGCGATTGGGGATGATGGACGAGGCGGAGAAGTCCTTAGGCAGCATATCAAAGGAATCGTACGCCGACAAAGGCTTTCCATTTGCACAGACGCACATAATGCTAGCCGAAGGTTATGTCGACGCTGACAATATCGAACAATGCAAAAGACATCTCCAAATTGCTGAGCAGATGGGTTTAGGATCCGACTATATTGTTAGAGCAAATCGCATCAAAGCGCGCCTCGCGAAAATAGAGAAAGCAACTCAATAGAACCAAATACGGTGCTATTCGAAATTGCGCTTCCAGAATTCTCGGAAACACTCGAAAACACAAAGTGACGCTATTGAACTCCAAAGTAGGAAGGTTCGTTGCCGGCTTTCCATTTAATGTTACATCCGGTGCTAGGCTTTTGTTCCGACGGAATCGCCTTGTCAGACAGAGCCGCATCCATCGCCGCACGCAGATCTTTTCCATTGACCGGCTCTGAATTGCTCTTTCTGCTGTCGTCAAATTGTCCACGATAGACAAGCTTGCGATCTTTGTCGAACAAGAAGAAGTCCGGTGTGCAAGCCGCCGTGTAGCGCTTTGCCACATCCTGTGTTTCATCAAAGAGAAGAGGAAATTTGAAATTCATTTGTTGAGCATATTCCTTCAGCTTCTCGGGCGAATCGTCCGGGTAGCTATCGGCATCGTTGCTCGAAATGCCGACGATACCGATGTCCTTCGATTCATAATCCAAAGACAATTTCGCCAGCTCCGACTGGATGTGCACCACATACGGGCAATGCTTGCAAATGAACATCACCAGCAACAGCTTCTTCGCGTCGAACGTCGAATTGGAAATCATCTTGTCGGTGACAACGTCCTTGAGTGAGAACTCAGGGGCTTTTGTCCCCAATGAAAGCATCGTAGAGTACGTTAATACCATCTCGCACCTCTCTATACACAAGCGGAGCAACATTTTACCGCAAACACTCGACGTATGATCGTTACTTGATTAATTGCGTGGTCTACGCGATTTGATCTTCTGCGAAGCTAAAATCAAGCGCATGAGTTATGACAACTCAGTGACCGACGGGATAGAGGCATTTGGATTCGGACCAGAATGACCTTGGTTCCAGATGGCGGCGTACTTTGACTTCTGGCGCCAGGATAATGTCATGCCACTCTTTGGGAGAAATTTGCTCGACCCGCTTGTGATTTGTTTGTTCGACCGTTCGATCGACCTTTCGATTGATTCCCTGCGCCTCATCCATAGTGGCTAATCTCGCGTCGATCGTCTCCGGTGGACCCTTGCTTACTCGCACTTTACCGTGGCGATTACTGAAGAAGTTAATATCGGCGATACTGAATGCGGTGAGAGGATGCCGAACGCTAATCAGATCTACCGGGCAAAGTTTCGTGGCTTGTATATTGCCCTTAAGGTCCTTTGCAAAGTTAGATGTGTGCCTTGCTCCAAAGTTGACGACATGAGGAGTTAACGCCATCAGACCGACGTCGAGGGCGATTGGACCGGTGCATTGTTTTATGGCTTCGAAGTTTTTGTTGAAAACAGCACTGTCGTCTTTTGCCCAGGTCTCTTGTACGGAATTGCCTATCTGTGAATACTTATTTCGATTATCTTCGTCGTACGGATTGAGGTTTTCCCACGCCCATAAACCGGTCATGGTGGCTCCGGCAGCGGCTGCTACTGCCGGGTTGAATAGTGCGGCCGTAGCTCCCACAGCTAGACCGCTGGCAATCATTGCGCTTGCCTTACATGCGGTGCCAGATGGATCATTTGCGATTTCCTCTAGTGCACCTGCCGCGGTGCCTCCTGCCGTGAGAGCTGCCACTCGGCCGATCGAGCCGGCGACTTTGAAACTTTCCTTGTATGCGTCTTCAAACAGGGAGTGAGCGGCTCCTTCGCTCACTCTATCCTTAACCCGCTGTTCCCCCGGTGTAGATATCTCGAATCCCATATCTCGTGCTCCTCTCTATCCAGCCATTCGATGGTAAGGCTGAAATTTTGAGAAGCACTGTTGAATTCAACGGTACTTGTCTGGTTGTTGTTTAACGTCCAAAAACCTATGAGTGACTGTTAAAACCCTTAGAGGTACAAACCCGGCTGTGGCTGCCAGTCATAGAGAGTTTTGAAACTGCGCATCGTTCGCAACTTGTTGAGTCTAAACTTGGACCAGCTGGTCTGGCTCTTAAACTCTTCCATCGGGACGACTGACGCTACCTTCATTCGTCCAGTCAAAAAGTTGATGCTAAAGTTGGTCTCTTCACCGGTGTTGCGCTGGAGTTCATTCTTGTCTGCGCCAATAAGCGCGAATTGATTATTTTGAAACCTGAACTTGTAGCATGTCTTCGATGCCGACCAACCGCCTGCGTTGAAGAATAGCATGAAGTTGACTTCGAGCACTCCTTTCTTGATGGATAGGGACTCGAAGGGATCCATCATTGTGGGTGAGTCTGCTATTGCAATGAAGTTGTTGTTTTGCTCTGCCAGGTGATACGCATTTTTCTTTGCGTCTTTGAACAAAACCACTAGCATTCTCGGATTCGTGTCGAAAACATTCGGACCGATACCCTGGCTGTTGTCTTGCTTGAATTTAGCGGCCTCGGCCTTGATCACAATCGCGATGTCATCACGCTTGTCACCGTTCAAGTCGCCTTTAGCTTCGTCGACGGTAGTCCAGCCTTTGGGGATAAAGCTTTTGGTTGTTGTACCTGTTCGTTTTATTTTGGGATAGTCGGACTTGCCTGGATAAATGAATCCAAGATCCTCGTGACACAACGATGGTTGTGGTATTGCTGCTACCAGAGCTAATGCTAGTGCGATTCGTTTCATTGCAGGTTGGAACATTCTACGGTCCCTCATGGGCTGGAGACTTTTATCTTAAAGGTCCATTGCAAAATCAAAAGCAGTTCTTGTTAACTCCAGCGCAGGTTCATTTAAAAATTCGCGATCATCCATAGCCTCACGGGGACGAATTGTCGGTGCGCTTGGCTTCCGGAAGAATTGCCGACGATTTCCTTCTATAATAAGACCGATTAACGAGGTCTGACCCCTGCGATTCGACCGCGACTGAGTGTTGGCATGACTGCAGGTACGATAATCAAGAGCACCAACGACACGCGGCTTGTGCGCGACAGGTTGGCCTGGCTTGGATACCTCCTTTACGGGTATTGGTCCTTCGTGTGGGGACTCTTCGGTCCTGTTATGCCGTCCTTGAGAGCTGACCTGAAGCTCAGTTATTCGGTCGCCGCGCTGCACTTTAGTGCTCTTGCTCTCGGTCCGCTGATGGCTGGCTTCATCGGCTATCACGTAATCAGATTCGCTGGACCGCCGCGGGTCGTATGGATTGGCACTCTAATGATTGCCGCTGGTGTTCTCTGCGTCATTATGGGTCCGAATGAGATTTGCACTATATTCGGTGCGTGGCTGGTGGGCTTCGGCGGCAGTCACGCCGGGCAAGCCGTCATTGCGAGCTTGGCAGATAGGTTCAAGCTTCACCGAGGCAAAGTCATTGCTGAAATCAACGTATCTAGTTCTGTCTTTTGTTCGCTAGCTCCATTGTTGGTTGCTGCTGTAATCCGGCTTGGATTGCCCTGGAAAACAAGTTTGGTGGCATCCTTCTTAGTTCTTGCCGTGATCTGCCTTGCAACCAAATTTGGTGGCGGACATGTCTGGCACATTGATGAGCTCAAGACCACGGATAATTCTCGACTACCAGGTTCGTACTGGCTGTATTTCACAATTGTCTGTGTTAGCGTCGCCGCGGAGTGGTCTGTCTGCTTCTGGTGTCCGGAATTTCTAGAGAAGGTTCATCACTTCTCCCGCGCTGATGCATGTACCGGTCTGAGTGCATTCCTTATGGCGATGCTTGTTGGAAGGCTATTCTGTGGGCGCCTTTCGACCCTCTTGCCTACGGACCGATTGCTCACACTAACCACGCTTTTTGCGACATTCGGGTTTTTAATGTTTTGGCTGGGCGGCAATCCAATAATTACTTTGGTGGGTCTGGCGATACTCGGCCTCGGTGAGTCCACCATTTATCCATTGGCGTTGACGTCGGCGATTAACATAAGCAACGGACGAACCGCGAAAGCTACTTCGACGATGTCTCTAAGTACCGGTTCTGCGATTTTCTTCGCTCCTTTGATACTGGGAGTGGTGGCTGACCGTATAGGGATTCTTAACGCATACGGTATCGTCTTATTTCTTGTTGTGATTGCTGCGGCAACTTCGATGTGGGCTGACCTTGTGCTGGGGCGGAAGCGGCAGATCGGTCTAGAATCCTGAACTCGAAATTATCGAAAATCAATTTCTGCGATCCTCCATAAAAGTGCCGACATTCAGTTTGTTCGGAACCTATTCTGGTTGGATTCAATTGGTGATTGAGTTCGTTCGGATCATTTCTCGTTGGATTCACTTATTGTTGAGTGCGTTAGTTAAACCGCGCAGGCCGTTACTTCGCTTTCTTCGGTGGAAGAACAACAAATGTGTATGGTACGGAATGTTGTGACGTCAGTCTCATGCCTTCGGGACAGTACATCCTCAACACGAATGGTGGTGTCACGAGTACGGTCGTCTTTACCGCAACCTCTCCGTCAATGGCACCACCCATATCGGGTGGTGGATAGTCGCGAATTGTTTCTGTGAGTTGGGGACTCTCTTCCACCTTCAATGGCATGTTCGTCGGTGAGTGAGTCTTGATGACTGCGACTGCTCGTTTATAAGGTGATTGGTCTTTGCTAATGTTTCTGAAATTGTGAGCAGTGTCAGCCGGGGGACCTGCTGCCGCTGCTCGTGCAGAGTCGCGGCAAACATTGTCGTTGAGTGTGGCGCCCAGGGCGATGAATCCAAGGTCTATTCCCGCTAGAACAAGTGGAATACCGATAATCAGTCCGGCGCAGAGCTCTGCTATTCCTTGACCTGTGGAATTGCGGCGACCGCGTTGACGCTGAGCATTATTTTTTTTCGCGATGATGACTGTATTGGCGTTCATTTTGGGATGTTCCTTGTGGACTTGACTTGAATTTATTGTTTTTCAATCGTGGTTATAGGAAGTAAACTACTTGCTTCATTCCGGTGGATTCAGATTCTATTGGAAAAGTAACTTTTGCTTCTCGGGGTGGCTCCATTCCTGGTGGCACTAGTTTTGCTCTATATTTTTGGATTTGAGCGATGATGTTGTTGAATGCGGCTGAGGGAACCGATACTTTACTGACCCTCGCGTGATTCAGCATTATGTCTAGAGCCACTCTCAAGATTATATTTGCGGATGCTTTTCCTTCTTCAAGAGAGCCACTTTCCATTTGTTTGATCCTAATTGCGACCCTGGTATCTGCTGGGACGGTCAAACTGGAACATTTCTCTATTCCGAGGGGCTTGCCGTATGCATACCAGAGATCTTCATACTTTGTTTTTCCTGCGCATGCGTTGGCGGAATCATAATAGTTAACGTTTGCTTTCACGATGCCTTTGATGGTAAACGATGGATGTTCGAACACCTTTTGAGATGACTCGATCTCTGCTTCAATAGTGTAGTTTGTCTCGCTTGATTGCTGCGGGCAATCGCCGAGATCGAACTCCGTTCCGCTTCCCTCCGCGGCGTGTAGAGGCATGGTCGCTGCGCCAAGTGCAAGTGATATAAGGATTGTCTGGACGGTGAGCAGTCTAATTGCGGCTCTGGATGTAAACATTTCGAGTTCCTATTCGTTGATGAAGTAATTGAGTGATTTGGGATTTTTCGATAGGTTTTCCCATTGAGAATGAGACGTAATTGTTATCGTTACCGGCTTGAATGGTCCCTGATAGAGTGCGGCGATTGTGAAATTGGCTTTCACTGAAAGTGAATAGATGCAGGGGCCATTTGCACCACCTGGAAGCCATTCATCGGACAGTTGCCCGCCAGGGTTCAACACGATTCCGCGCGTACCATCGCTGGTGGTTACGAGGAGGCTAAGCCGTTCTCCGCTGATTGTTACACCGCATCGATCGAGTATTGTTTTCCACGCGTTGTCTTTTTTTAGAGTGTCTTGTGCTTCGGTCAGTTTTTCGCAGTGCGCCAAACGTCTAGTTAATTCATTGAGAGCGCCTTCGCACAGCATGTATCTGACCGGGATGAACGACAGGTTGAGTAGAGGGAGAATGACAAAGCAAATCAGGGTAATCAGTGCTGCACCGAATTCCGAGATGTTACCGTTTTGCTTTCTCTTTCGAGACCTGTTCATGATTTCTCCTTGCTTGATCGTTTTTTGATTCGAAATTGTTACTGCTGAATGCATGCGCCTGTTGTGCTGGCGGTACCGGTAGAACCCAAGGTTGCCCCGGTGTTGACGCCGAGCCCTGTTTCGACATCAAGGCGGAGTGACACTCTTGTCACAGATGGTGCGTTGCCTGCGACTATGGGTTGTTGCTTGGATGGAAGAACGACTCGAGGGGGAGCGATGATACCATCTACGGGGGCAGGTAAGCTGCTGAGTTTGAACGTCAGATCGTTGTCGTCTCCGGGGAGTCTCAGTCCATCAGTGGTGTCGGCTTTGTAGAGGTGCAGTCCAGGCTCCGAGTCTTGAGGGAGATAACCTTGCGATTTGTCGTTCTTCGCCAGTTCTGTCACCGCCTTCAGCTCTTCAACGTTGCTGTCGACTTCGGCGAGTTTTCCAAATTGAGTGACGACCAGAGCCGGTGTTTTGACTTTCAGCCAGGGCAATACCATCGGATAAGTCGGTTTGATCTCATCGAACTTGCGTTTCATCGCTGTTCTTGCGTCTTCCTGCGCATCGTATGCAATTCGTTGACGTTCTTGTTCGAGGGCATCAGCCGAGTCACGAGCTTCCTGGAGCAAGGGTTCGGCAAAATTTTCCAGATGAGGGAAGGATTTCTTCGTTTCTTCGAAATCCTTCCTCGAGGAAAACACAAGTTGTCGGCAGCGGGCCACCATGTTGTTGATCTGTCCTATTCGGTCCATCTCATTGAGCTTCTTTGCGCCGGCTAGAGCGATTTCGTCGGCGGAGTTTTGCAGACGATTGTTGACAAAAAAGAGGCTTGCGAACGAGTATCCGACTATCAACGCGATGCAGACGACGGCGAAACATACGCATGCGAATGCAAGTAGATTACCCGAAGCTTTTCGTCTGTTGTTTGTGCTTCTTTTAGCGTTGGATGTGATGGCAAAGTCGTTCATATGCTTCTCTAATTGGTCTCCAATTGGGCTATTGCGTTCGTCATGTTTCTACTCTAAGGGACGGAAGTCTCGGTCCCGTCCCTGAAATGTCTCCAATTTGTCCCGGGCGATTTATTTCTTCTCGGTCTTGAAGACCAACTTCTTCTCAGCGCCTGATGGCTCCGATTCCATGTTGAACAGAATTCCATGGACTGCTTCGTCGGCGCGATTGGTGAGATCCTCGCATTTTCGATGGCGCATTTCGTCGCAGATGGCATCGAGGCTTGCTGCCGGCACCGTTATTGTTGCTACCGGGTTCAGGTTGAGGTAGGTTGTGAGTCCGAGTCTCATAAGAGTAAAGGCGGCCGCTTTGTTCTCTTCTTCTGTGCGTCCTTTTTGAAGGACTTGAATGTAAGTCAGGTCTCCGCGGTTGACTCCGTACTTTCCAGATCTTTCCATTCCGATTGGATTGCCGTTGTGGTACCACAGCGTTTCAAAGGCCTTGGGGTCGTGTTCGGAGTTTTTCGAGTATTTCACAACGACCTTTGCCACAGGACTAAGGTTGGAACCTTTATAAGCAAACTGTCTCTGTAACTGTTCGGTCTCTACTGTTATGGTCCATTCCGTCGGTTCATTCGCGCTTGCGCTAAAATTTGATGCGATTGATGTTGTGAATGACATGATTGCAGCGAAGAGCAAGACTCGTAGACCAACTTTTCTAGAACTGATTGTGTACATTTTTCCTCCTGTCGAAGTTCTTTTCCAACAGCGAGAGGCAGCTTCATGAGCTGCCTCCGGCTGCGGGGTTGTCTATGATCTAAGTGCAAGTCTCACCGCTTTCTCTGCATCAGGCATCCCAAAACCGAACTGCGTGCTTCGGCCTCCACCGACACCTGAGCAGCTGTTGATCAAGATGTTTTGGACCTGGCTATTGCTTAGCTTTGGATTGACGGAGACTACGAGCGCTGCAATTGCTGCGACGATCGGGCTCGAGAAGGATGTACCACCGACGGTTGCTGGTGTGCCATTAGGATTGGTGACTGGAATGTCAATTCCAGGAGCGGCGAAATCAACGCAACGTCCGGTGTTGGAGCCCCAACCGGCGCCCGCGACCGATTTCTGTACCAGTGCCAGCGGGGGCGGAGGTGCACCTGCTTCTGCCTTTGTTTGCCTTAATGCGGACACAGTGTTGATGTAGTTGCAGTCTTTGAATCCCATGTTGACGCTGTCGTTACCTGCCGAGACGAAAATCATGCCGTTCTTGTTGAAGTAGAAATGCTTGAACAGTTCGTGCAAAACTTCGTGTCTATCGACGTCGTTCATGCCGCTGTAGCTGATGTTGACGATTCTGGCACCGCAGTTGAGAGCAACAACCATTCCAGAGATGAGCGAGATATCGTCTGTGTAGATCTGCGTGCCCATAGCACCGTCAGCGATCTTGATTGGATAGATATCGGCTGAAGGGGCAACACCGACGGAGCACTTACCGTTTTCTCGACCGGCTGCGGCCGCTGCTACCCAAGTCCCATGACCGTGGTTGTCCTGGACACCCATGCTGAGTGTCTGTGCGCGGTTCGCCCAGTATTCCATCTCTTTGTCCAGGTCCTCGACATCGTCACCGAATAGACCGGTTCCGAGAAAGCCGTCCATCTCGTCTTCCAGTTTTTCAGCGATGTCTCTGTGCACGCCGGTTACATCTGCTCCGCCGCTGCCAACACCTGTGTCACCCTGCCATGAGCATCCTGAGTCGAGCACCGCGATTCGTGCACGTTGTCCGTTCTGTCCGAGCTTACCGAGAGTCAGATCCCATGCCTTCATGCAATTCATCTTTCGAAGGTGCCAGGCTTGTGATGCTGTCGGATCCGTCGGGACCCAATCTGCTTTTATGCGGTGATTCGCGTTGACTGCGCGGAAATTCTTAGTGTCCTTACTTAGTTTAGCTTCTGTTTCTTCCGCCTTTCCTTTTTCGGCTTTGACTACAAGAACTTTCAAGTTTCCTTTCCCGATGGAACCAACCACGGTACCATGAACATTTTCCAACGCATCCTTCAAATCGTCACTGTCGGCATTTGCGTTCGGCATGACCACGAGTAAATCTTGCCGCGATAGGTCGGGACAACCGCGATAGTTTGAGTGATGACGATTCTCTTTCTTAGCTGTCTCCGGGGCGCTCTTAGCAGAAAGTCCGAATGTGGATGACAGACCGATGATCGATGCCAAACTCAGCGCTGCCGCTTTCTTGAATTGCTTGCTGTCGATAAGTTTGGTTAGCCGATTGTTCATTTGTATAAAACCTCTTATAAGTGATCGCCTGGTTTGAAGTCGAATGGCACCTGCCATCCACGTTTCTTCTACAAGCTTAGAGGTCGGATGTCCCAGTCTCGTCCTGGAAATGTCCTCAAATTGTCCTCAGTCAATCGAGCAATCCTGCCACGTCTCCCCAGCACCGGGCCTGTTCGCAACACGTCCACGTCGAGATCTCGAGAAGCGCCCTAGCTCTTCCGACTATTTTCCAACTCGAGTCGATCTAACAAACTACCGACTAACGCTCGGTCGTCAGCGAGTATCCTACTCCGTGGACTGTGCGTATCAGAGATGCCCCGTCCTTAGAATCGATTTGGCCCCTTATCCTATTAATATGTTTGCGCACCACATCTGGTGATGCTTCCGTGCTTGATGACCAGATTCGGTCGATCAGCGCTTCAGCGCTGAAAACTTTATTGGGATAAGTGAGCAACAGCTCGAGAATAGCAAAATCCTTTGGCATTAGCTTGACTTCAACTCCTGCCTTGGTCACCTGCCGAGTCTGTTTGTTTAAAACCACATCAGCAATTTTCAATACATCTGACGGTGCATTTGCATTTGGCGCACGGCGAATCAGCGATTTTATTCGCATCGCTAACTCTCGCAGCTCGAAAGGCTTTGTCAAATAATCGTCGGCACCCGCATCAAAGCCGCACTCTTTGTCGTCGAGATCGCGTCTCCCTGTGAGCATTACTATTGGTGTCACTCCCCCCTGCGCTCTATATTGCTTGAGCAATTCAATACCGCTCATTTTCGGCAGGGTCCAGTCGAGCACAATGACATCATATTCATAGCTCTTCAGATAGCCGAGAGCCGCTACTCCGTCGCCGCAACAATCGACATTATGACTCTGAGCGCTCAGATATTCTTGAATATTGTCGCTCAGCTCCAGATTGTCTTCGACGACAAGAATCTTTGCCATGTCATCTCCTGGTGGATAATTGCGAGTGTTGGCACAATCACAATCATATACAATGAATCAACTCAAATTACGGAGTTTACTTAAGATTTGAGTTCTAAACCACAATTGACGATCCTACAAAAAGCCATGCTGCTAGTGGCTGTGCCGCTCGCCTTCGGGTTGGTGTTGGTGGCATTGTCATTTTGGCTTTGGTATCAATTTAATCTAGAGGCGCGTCAAGCGGACCGCTCCAAAACAGTTATCACTCATACGAATGAAGTTATCGAGTCTTTCAACGATGTTGGCATCGCCTTCATCGTCTATGATGCTGCAACCAAGCCATATTTCGAAGAGCAATATGTCGACCGCGTGAGGCACCTCCGCAGCGAAATTTCGATTCTCGAAAAGCAGGTTGCAGATGACCCGCGACATGTGGCTATTGTAAAGCGAGCGAAAGACGGAGCTGAGAGGAGTTTGCGAGTTCTTGAAAACAGGAAGAAAGCGATCGAAGCAGGCGGTCGACTAAATCTTGCTGAGGCGCTCGATTTGAAGAACAACCTCAACGAAATTGTAAGCGACCTAGACAACATTATTGCTGACGAGCATGCTAATCACGAAGCTCTTGCTGCCAGGCGTTCCGGTGAATTGCTGGTATTTGTTTTTGCAGCTGAGTTCGTCGGGTTGAGTGTGGTACTGCCGCTTGCCATAACGATCTTCTATGGCGGCACTAATCGTAGATTGACAGTGCTGATGGACAATAGCGTGCGATTAGGACGGGGAGAGACGTTACTGCCACAACTCACCGGCAATGACGAAATATATCAAATCGATCGCGCCTTTCATCAGGCGGCTAACATGGTCCGTGAAGCCAATAGGAAAGAGCGTGCCGTAATCGATAATGCGGTTGATGTTATCTGCTCGATCTCTGAGGACCATTCTTTTGCCGCGGTCAGTCCTGCTTCAGAGAAGTTGTGGGGATTTGAGCCGGCGGAGTTAATCGGTCGATCATGGCTGGAGATAATTCATCCGGACAATGTCAATGACTGTATGAATTGGGCGGCGCAACTTCGCTCGAAGAATGAAGATGGTGCGATTGACACGCGTGTGGTGAGGAAAAGCGGTTCGATTATGGATATGCGCTGGTCGGCGCACTGGTCGAGTAAAGAGCGATCGATGTTTTGTGTCGCGCACGATATCACGGAGCGGCAGGAACTCGAGCGAGTGAAGCAAGAGTTTGTCGCTATGATAAGCCACGATTTGAGAACACCACTGACGGCTGTGAGCAGTACTCTAGAGCTGCTTGGTACGGGGGTGTGGGGCGAGCTTACCGAGAAAGGTCAAGGTAAGGTCAGTCGCGCTCAAGAGAATCTCCAACACACCATCAATCTGATCAACAACTTGCTCGATCTCGAGAAAATGCAGTCCGGTAAGATTGAGTTGCAGCTTTCACCGGTCCCGATGCGGCTGGTGTTAGAGCGATGTTGTTCGGTCGTCGCGCCACTCGCGGAGGCGAAGAGTATCGCTGTGTCTCAGGACTGCGAGGAAGGCCTGCAGATTCGAGCAGACGCGCAGCGTCTGGCACAGGTGATCATCAATCTTTTGGGCAATGCTATCAAGTTTTCCCCAGCGGAGTCGAAGGTCGCCGTGAAGATATTTCCACATGATGGTTATGTCAATGTGTCGGTCTCGGATGAGGGACCCGGTATCGTGGAAGAACTGCGAGTCAAGGTATTCGAGCGCTACCACCAACTGCCTGCGTCCGGCTCTGAGCGGAAAGAGGGAACGGGGCTTGGTCTGGCAATCTGCAAAGCAATTGTGGAAGCGCATGGCGGAAAGATCTGGGTAGAGAGCACCGCAGGTAAGGGCAGTGTCTTCCGGTTTACAATTCCGGCTTAATCTTCCTGCAAATTCGTTATGCAGGTTTGGGTGCGCGGATGGGTCGGAGGTTTGAGTGAGATCGAGCACGGCGTCTATGGTACTTGAAGCTGAAACGGTTCTCCCTCATACGGTTTGTGGCACTATACCGCCCATTTGTATATGGGGACCGACTCAATCCGGACATCCGTGTGTGTCTGGAGCCACCACATTTGTGCCACCAAGAAAAGACGTTCTGCGTCCCAGGGACACAGAACGTCTTAGAACGACTACTAAGTCTTACTATTTATTTCGCTCGCGCTTTTTTTCAGCCTTAGCGGCCTTCTTTTCCTTGTCTGTTTTTAGAGGCTTTTTCTTGACCTCTTTCTTTTGTTTTTGTTCCTTACTCATGACAGGCTCCTTTAAAGCACTTTCTTCTAAAAGTATAAAACGAACAGGCAGTCCGTTGCTATCCAAAATCCTCATTTCCATTTTCCCAGGAAGCAAGATCTTCAAGCGAATGATTGTTTTTTATGTCCTTGCCTAGTTAGAACGACCGGTGCCTAGATCTTTCGATGAATCCAGAGGTGTCTCTTCGAGGGGATATCCAATATTGGGTTGGACAAATTGCGGATGCCTCCGATTTCTATGTCGAGTGCCAGACCTCCGCTGTAGAAACTCTTCCGTGGTTGTAAGGCGAGCGGTTTGCCATCGGAGCGCCGAAACAGATCGATATTCGGATTTCCCATATCATCACCAGAAGCGAGTGGATCTGTCACCAGTAGTTGCGTTCCGAGTCGACCCTTGCCAAGCTCTGATGCGGTCTGCTCGTCACCTCCGAACTCCCTTAATTCACACCAGTTGAGCGGTGTGCCCGCCAGCGGTTGTCCCGCGTGTTTGCCACCATCTATGGTGCCCCAGTTTTTGACATTATTCCGGAAGATTATTATTGGTGACAGGGAACCTTGTATCTGTGTGTCCGCCATCGTCGAGTACTGGGACTCTGCTGTGACGCCGATTGGGAATGGATCTCGCGCGAGCACTCTTCTCGAGATTTCCCCGTTATTAGCAAACTCGTAGATGTAGATTTCGTTGGGACCGGACTTGAAGGGCTCACTAATCATTGACATGACGGCCTCGATATCGGGCTGTGCGTGTCCGTTACGAAGCCAGTAGTAGAGGTGCTCTGCGAATTGCTGTGATGTCGTCGCGACAACGTCTTGTTGACTGGGATGCATGCGAGCTTCCCTGTCGACGGGAAAGTCTCCGCCGATTACGTCGTAGGTCATCACCTGGCGATCTTGGAAATTATTGTCGTTGAGAAAGTCGCTCCAGGACTGGAGTCCTGGCACCGGCTGACCGGAGAATCTCAGCGTTAATGCCCCTTTCGGCCCAATGTCAGGCAGCGTATTCGGCTGGCAGTAAGCGACGCAGGTGAGCTTGTCCTTTGAGTCTGCGGATGCACTAAGGAAGGGAAGCCACGGATGTTTGCGGACTACAACGCATTCGATCTTGACGATGGAATTTATATGTCGCTCATCGGCCTCACGGAACGCAGTGCGATTAACTAGGCGCGAAGTACTGTCCAGGCCTGCGAAGGTGAAGGAGTGTCCTTGCGCGGGTACTTCGACGAAGGAGCGATAGTTGCCTGCCAGAGTTTGATTTTTTTCAACTTGATATAACTTGGTGGATTTCGGGACTTGAATAGTTGTTCTATTGCCGCCTTCTAGCCAACCTGTCGATAGCGTGACCGACTCGAGGCGAACATCGTTGGGAAGGTGTTTTGATAAAAATTCCTCAACATCTTTTACCGGATCGACTTTGTTGCCCTGAATATCGGCCCACCGTTCGTTCGAGTTACCGGCAAGAGACTTCGTCAACGCTTCATTGAGGTCCTTCACCGTGGTATCTAGCGCGGTGCGATCCTTTTCTGCGAGCCTGCGGATGGTTGCGTTGCCCAGCTCATGTGCGAGGATGATGTTCTGACGGAGAGTTGCGACGAGAGTATTGATGCCAATGACGGGTAGCGGTTCTCCGTCGGCAGCGCAAGTGCCTTTTCCGATTGGCGGATGGTTGCTCAGAGAGACATAACCGAAATTCGAATCGTTGATGATTATCTTCGAGAGGTCGTTGGCGGCGAGCAAGCCCGCCGCCTCGACCGTGTTTTGGACCCTATCTCTGTCGATCACGTAAAATCCGGCATGACTGAGAGTGAGAAGCAACGGCACCAAAATGAGGCAGGTGACCATGAGCACCAGTAAGAGCATATTGCCTTTGCAGTTTCGCACCGATCGTCTGAACATTCTCAACTCCCTGATTATCTATTGTCCTCTAGTGTCTACCATGGAAATCGGAACCACCCTTTGTGTTTTCCACCGCCTTTGTTTTTTCCTGGTTTGGGAAAGCGAGGAGGAGGCGTCGGTCCTCCAGTGGGTGCCGGCGCTGGAGCTGCTGCTGGTGCCGGTGCTGGTGCCGGTGCAGGGGGCGGTGGAGCCGGGGCTGGAGCCGGTGCTGGTGCGGCCGGTGCTGCAGCTGGTGCCGCCGCTGGTGCTGCTGCCGGTGCTGGTGCCGGCGCTGGAGCTGCTGCTGGAGCCGGGGCTGGAGCCGGAGCCGGTGCCGGTGCTGGAGCAGGCGCAGGAGCGGGACCACCGCCTCCATTCAGATTTGACAGCAAAGTCGTCATCTGTGGTTTGTCCACGCCATTCTGCGGTTCTATGCTGAACATGTAACCTCCCCACCATTGTCCAGCCGCCCAGTAGCTGTAACCGGTCCATACATCCGAGTTGGCATGCATGTACTGGAGCATCGCGCTCAGAGATGCGTTGGCTCCGGGATCTTGCGTCACACCAATCTCGCTTAGAAACGCGGTGCGATTGTGTTGCCTGCACCATGCGGTGAAGCTGCTCAGCGTCGCCACTGCGTCGGCAGGGCTCAAGTAGTCTGTGTGGGATCCGGACCCGTCGTAGTCCAGGTACTGGTGCACATCGTACGAGTAGTTGTTGCCAGGGTCCGTGATGTTGACCATCACGCTCGCGTTGACATCCACGAAGTTGATTGGATGCATCCAATAAGTGGATGGCACCAGTATCAGGTTGGTGGCGCCGGTTGCTCGTATCGCATTGATGGCGGCTTGCGATGAGGCTAGCCACGTGGTTGGGGTCATCGAGCCTCCGACCGGTTCGTTCATCAATCCGAAAATCACCTTTGAGTTGTTTTTATATCTGTTGGCTAAACGGGTCCAGAGGTCTGCAAACACGGAATTGGGCTGCCCACCGCTCACCCCGATCGTCGAGTTGTAATAGGCGCCATAATTGTGTGGATCGAGAATGACAGCCATTCCACGGCTGGTCGCGGCGTTGACTGCGGTGTCCAGACGAGCGACTTCGGCAGAATTAAATTCCCCGTTAGCCTGCGGCTGGAGGCGTTCCCAAGTGAAGGGCAATCTGATCGACTCCATGCCTTTTCCGTCGAAGTAATCAAATTCAGAGTTGCTCGGATAGATGTAGTCGATTCCATGGGTGCCTGGGAGATTCCACTGTGCGAACTCCGCGCCGGCGATGTTGACGCCCTCATACACCATGCCGGACGGTCCGGCGGATGCAGTGTTCGTGCACATCACCAGCACGAGAGTCATTGCGGAGAAAGACAAGAAAAAGCGATGCTGCGCACGAGAAAGTTTCACTGGCTTCTGCCGGTGACTATCGTTTGAATCCATGAAAAGTTTCCTCCTGACCGAACTCATCGCCGTTTTCTCGCAATGCGCAACAAAACGTTCGATTCGACGACGCGATCGATTTGTGTGACCTATTAATTCCAGGAGTGCTTTAATAGTTACGCCCGCGAATTTATGGCCGGTAACAGTCTGTTTGAAAAAATTTATTCATCGGTTACAGATTTTTTGCGTGTTCCTCCTTGCGATTTAGGGTCGCAGTCCGCGCTGATTTATTGCGGCTCTCCATTACGACCATCTTCGTCTAGATGCGCATAAAGAAAACGTCAAAATTTTTCGTGTCTGGCTATTTTGTCGTTAACGCGGTCATTTCGTTGACGAGTATCTGAATCTTTTCTTGCAATCGATTGGTGACATTGTGCCGTACCGAACGCGCATTGCTTATGTATTCGTCACTGAACGCGCCAAGATCAATCGGTTCTGCGATACGAACGAATACATTGCGACGTCCCAATTGTTTGGGGCGTTTTACTCGGAATAGCTCGCGCTCTAGTTTGATAATGGCTTCAGCTAAGCGATCCGGGGTGGCATCGCCGTCGTAGTAGGCTGGTCTCCAGCTTGCTAACTGTGCCACCTCAGTGAGCTCGTTAATCTCCTCCATCATCGCCTGACGCGCCTCGGGGCTCAGCGGCTGATTGGCAAGGTGCTCTCGTAATTCGGCCGCCAGACGCCATGATTGGTCGATCGTTTTTCTGGTGTCGGCGCTGGGATCTTCGTGCATCTTTGTCTTGATGCTGCGCAACATAGCTCTGCGTGCTTGAATGACTTCATCGTCCAGGTCAGATGGGGCTTCTTCGAACTTTACGTTGAAGCGCTCTTCCTCCTTTTTTAGAAGGACCTTTTGAATTGCCCTCACGCGCTCTTGCATGGTACCGGTATTTTTCATGATACAAAGCTCAGACTCCATTCTCTCGATGCGCTCCGTGAGCGCTCTTTCGATTGGCATCTGGTAGTGATACTTGATTGCCATAGGTACGACATAGGCAGTCCAATTCGGATCGACTTTGCGGCGTTCTGCAATCGCCTGCATTGCAATGTCGACAGCACCCGCGTGAAAGGGCTGTACGGTTTCATTCAAATAAAAAATCTCCCCTTCCGGGAACATGACCAGGACTTCGCTGCCATTTTTCAGAACGTCAATTGCGTATTGCTTGGCCTCCGAATCGTGGGCGCCTCGCTCGACTGAAAAGTGTCCTAATCGCTGCAGTGCCCAGCCAGCCAGTCCGAAATCTTCGTCAAAAGCTTCACGATTGCACATCGATATAAATCGCTTGGCGGTTCGCCTGGATAGTTCCAGCACGATGCGCGGGTCTGTCTCGTCAGCATGATTTGACACCAGGATGGCGCCTGCGCCAGGTGGCAGGGATTTCAGGTGGGAAAGCTCTTCGAACGGAACGTGTAAGCGATTGTTGAGGCTCAACCCGGCTCGTACGAATGTCTGGGCAGTCTGAATTAGCCAGCTAGCGGGGCGGGCGGGCAGAAAGCTTCTCTTACTCGGAGCCTGTGGAGTGTTCATCGATTCCACATTATATCGATTATGGAGAAGGGTGGGTACAACAGTAATGAAAGAGTTTGGCAGGGTATGACAGTTTCGCGCGACGCCGAAAAGACCCAAGACGACAAGTCGGCGAATGACGACTTAGAGCTTCTGTTGGACCGATATCGTTTGCTCGAGCAGATTGGCAAGGGCGGAATGGGCGTCGTCTATCGAGCCAACGATCTGCTTCTTCAGCGAGAAGTCGTAGTAAAGAAGCTGGATGGTTATGGATCGACCGAGGCTATTCGCCGATTCCATCTCGAAGCTAAGGCCGCGGGCAAACTCAAGCATGCTAATACTGTGGCGGTCCATGATTTCGGCACTACGCCTAAAGGCGAGCTCTATCTGGTTATGGAGTACATAAACGGTCGGGGTCTGGATCAGCTCATTGAAGAAAGCAAACAGCTGCCACCAGATATGGTGATAGATCTTTTTCTGCTTATACTTCGCGGGCTCGAGCACGCTCATCAAAATGGGATTATTCATCGCGATATAAAACCATCAAACATCATGCTCAGGATGTCCGATGGCATAATCGAACCGAAGCTCATGGATTTCGGTATATCCAGAATGAAAGAAGAAGACCAGAGCATAACGCAGTCCGGTGTGGTGATTGGCAGTCCTGGCTATGCAAGTCCGGAGCAGATTCGCGGATTGAAGGTCGATGAGCGCAGCGACATCTACAGTATTGGTTGCGCGATGTTCGAAGCTCTGACGGGTGAGCCGCCGTTCTGCTCCGATCTGTCTGTGACCACAGGGATGATGCACATCAATCAAACTGCACCGACGCTGAAAGAAAAGGGAGTACCGCTTCCCTCGGATTTGTTGTCAACGGTGGTTGGGAAGTGTCTCGAGAAGAATCCCGATCATCGCTATCAAAGCGCTATGGAACTGAGCGCTGCTTTGAAGGGTGTCAGAGAGCTCGACTATCCATTAGAAAACAATGAGTCGGAGTTCTTCGAACTCGAAGCAACGCCGACCAACGAAGCGATCCAAACCCAGCCGAACCAAACGCAAACCGTGCGCTTGCGGCTGTTCATGACCGCAGCAATCGGATGTTTCTTTGTACTTGTTTCCTTTCTGGTCGTACGAATCATTAACAGTCACGATCAGACCATGCCTCGATTTGGGGAGGCACCGTCGGAATCGTTGGGGTCTCTGTCTGAAATTACCGATCTTAGAAAAGATGTGCACCATGCCAGCGAGCTTGAAGATCTTCGAAGGATGGGTGACAAAGTTGAATTTCTTCATTTGAACGGTGATGCTGTCATTACCAACGAGTGTCTGGAGTTTGTATCTCGTCATAAGATTGGCACGATTTTTTTCAGTAAGACCTCGGTCGATTCGAAGGCATTAAAGATTGTCAGTCGCATGGATCTATTGGGACTGCATCTCGATCATGCCAGGAAAGTGACCGATGAGGACATGAAGTCTCTTACTAAATTGAGATTAGCTGTACTAAACTTAGGCGATACCAATATTGGTACCAATGGTTTGCAATACGTGTCTGGGATGGGAGGTTTGCGGAATCTGACGCTCTCGGATTGTCCTAACTTGACCGATGAGGGCGTAGCAGTGATCTCAAATATGCTTTGCCTTAAGAGGCTCGATCTGCGCAACACGAAGATCACGGATAAGGCGCTCGATTCGCTGGCGCGAGGATCGGTTGGGGGGCGTTTGGAAATCCTATTCCTGGGTGATTGTAAGAACTTGACTGATGCTGGAATTCAGAGCGCTCTTGCTAAGATGACAAAGCTCAAGGTGCTTGATGTGAGCTCGACTGCATTCGATGACGCCGCGATCACATGTCTCGAATCACTTAAGTCTGTTAGCCGCTTGGATCTGGGCAATACAAAAGTGACGGATGAAGGAATCGACAGATTGGCGGAGTTTAAATGCCCACTTGAAATTCTCTCGATTTCGCGCCTTCCTATTGGCCGGAGTACTTTCGTTAGTTTGCAAAAAATGCATTTGTTGAGGGTGCTTGATGCAAGCGGCTTACAGCTTGGAGATGATGGACTGCGCTACCTGATGCCGCTCAATGTTATTGCGATCAACCTCACGCAGAACAAATTCACCTCGGAAGGATTGGTCCATTTCATCAACAACGTACCGAACTCCGCAATTCGATTCCTTGCAGTTGATCGGGACAAGCAAGATACTGTAAGAATCGGCCTGAGGCCTGCGACAGTTACTTTGTACCATAACAACTTTGATAAGCGCAGTGTTATCGAAGTCCCGATAAGACTGAACGATCGATTAAACAAAGAGTTTGCCGTGGAGTGAGAATGGTACTGTATTTGGTGTCGCCGTGGCTGTATTGCCGAGTACTCACGAAGGTGGGATAATCAAATTGGAATCTTTGAGTAACTAATCGAAGAGAAAAGTAGACATGCAGAGAATCAGTAGCTTCGCGATTTGCCTTACCCTTACAGCGCTTTTGTTTTCGGCCTGCTCCACGGCCGGACCTCCCGAGCTCGCAGAAGCCAACTTCAACTTCAAGGCCAAGGACCAACAACCATTTGAACCTGGGGATGAAGAACCTATTGCCGGGTCCGTCTCCAACAAAGGTGGCACTTTCAAGGGATTGATTGTCATGCTCTCCGGCTCTGCTATCTCCAACGGGCTGGTTGCGATGCCGATAGGCTCCAAATCCAAAGTGCAGAATGTATACTCGACGCGCAAAGACTTCGTGATGTCGACAGCGCAACCTTCGTTTTTCCAGATAGACAAGGATACTCTTGAAGCGAAGATCACCGATTTGCAATGCGATGGTGATCTTATCGAAGTAGAGTTGACTGTGCCGATGGTTACTTCAGGGAAGGGAGACATCGTCTTAACCGTAGCCCCGATGAATGCCCCGGAAAAAGCATCAAAGACCGTGTTTCCCGTCCACATATACAAAGCTGGAGGACTGCTTCTCGGAAGCTAGTCTTCGCTTCTTGCCGATCTCTGGTCCGCGAAGGAGTTATAGAGCGTCTATTTTGTGACGCTGGCCGGCATAAGCGCTCTAGTTACCTCGATTACTCGTGTCACAATTCGCTTGACCGTCTCTTGCTTTTTCGAGTCTTTTAGGGACCCGTCGCTTTCGAATGCTTCGTTAGCCTGTGATATCGCAATTTGATCAGGTAGTACAATCACGCCGATGTTGCCCAGTATGATGCGCACCGAGACCAGCCCGCGCAAACCACCTAGTTGACCTGGTGATGCAGCCAAAAGTCCCGCCACTTTCCCCGTGAAGCACTCCAAGCTCTTTTCCCCGGACTCAGGTCTTGATGTCCAGTCAATTGCGTTTTTCAAGGCACCAGATATGGCACTATTGTACTCAGGAGAAGCGATCAAAAGTCCTTGATGCTCTTTCAAGATTTTCTTCAGTTTTTTTGCATCCTCGGGTAGACCATTGGCCTGCTCGTAGTCGCCGTCATAGATTGGCAAGTCGAAATCTTTGAGATCAATAAAGGTAGCTTCAGCCCCGGCCTCTTGCGCTAGTTCTCTGCAAAGTCGAGCTAACTTCTTATTTAGAGAGTCCTTTCGGAGACTTCCCGCGAAGCACAATATCTTAGGTTTGTCGGACACTGCTCTTCCTCCATATCAAAACCTTTGTACAGTACCAGCTTTCAGCATTTGCTTTGGCTATTTTGTCACGATTGGCCAACTTATTAATGCAATTTCTTATGTTAATTTGTTCCGTGTCGCAAACCATTGTGTCATCAACGATTTGGGAAAATTCCCATGGCTTGGCTACAAAAACTACACACTTTTTCCATAGATTGCCTATGCGCGGAAAGAATGAGGTAGCCGAATGTCTTTGGACAGCACCCCCAAATTCGACTTGAACAGTTTTACCGACAGAACATCAAAAGACAGGCTTTTGACAGATCTCTTGAAGTTGCCCGAAAAGCCGCTCCCCGGCACCGATGGCAAAGGCGAGAAGACAGAAGAGAAGAAGGAAGAGAAGAGAGACGGCGCCCCCGGCGGCGACATGCCGCTCGACCCGTACCGGCGGAACTTCAACGATCTGAAGCCCGGTGGGACTGGGACTGCCGACCCTACGGATCCCTTCACTGAAAACCTCTCTCTTCTCAAGAAAGCCGGCGAGAAAAAGCCTGGCGACTTGAAGCCCGCCGACAAGGCTAGCACTCCCAGTGGATTTCCTCTCGACCCATTCGATCCGCAGATAAGCCCACTTACCACGCCTGACAAAACTGGGAAACCCGCCGCCAAGGCTGATAAGCCTGGTGATCTGAAGCTCGACGATCCGTTCAATCCATTCGCCAGTTTACCCAAATTCTCTATTGATGAACTCTTCCCCGGCACGAAGGGCGCTAAGCCAGAGGTCGCCCCGAAACCGACCGAAGTCAAGCCCGCGGACAAACCAGCCGAAGTTAAGCCTGCCGACAAGCCGGCCGAAGTCAAACCCGCGGACAAGCCGGTAGTTCCAGCCGGACCGCCTAATCCAGTATTCAACGAAACGAATGTCAGCGACGCTCTGAAGCTCGCCAAGGAAAAGAATCAACCGATCATCAGTTTCACAACGGCTGACGGCAGGTTAGACGATGCTGCAAAAGCCGCTATGAAGGCTAATGAATCTAACGCAGTTTTCGTAGTGATCAATCAGAGTCGATCCGGACCAATGATGGATGCCGGTATGAACACTGACCAGTTCTGGCAGTTAGCGAACCTTGCCGGTGCTGGGTCTGACGTCAACAATATTCGACCTGGATTTATCGGAAAATTCAACGCTAATGATTTCAATCCGGCTGATCCCAAGTACAGCATGAAACCGGTTAAGACCGGCAGTCTTGCAGACGTGATGGCGGGTCAAGTCCAGCCTCCGACACCATCGGACGGTAGCCGGTCCGTCGGTCCGCCGAAACCTGCAGACACGCCGAAGCCTGCAGACGCGCCGAAACCTGCAGACACGCCGAAACCGGATGCGAAAAAGGATGTGCCACTTCCTCCGGAAGCCAAGAAAGACGTTCCTGCGGAAGGAGACAAAGCTAAACCGAAATTAGAACAGGTCAAATTCTCGACGAGTGAATTTGATAAAGCCGTTCAAGCTGCGAAAGACAACAACCTGCCATTGGTTGTTCTCAAAAGCGCCGATTACTGCACCCGTTGGTGCCCGCCGGTCACCAGCGCTGTAGACAAGTTCGCCGACGGATTGAAAGCTTCCGGCAATCCGCAAGCCATCGTAGTTAAGCTCAATCACGAAGAACGTGTTGCGTTGCATGCTACAAATCCTGACCTTGCCAGAAAAGTGGATGCTGTTTTCGCACAGTCATCAAAAGTCCCACACGTGTCAGTATTCAACCCCAACGACTTGAGCAAAGCTGTCGCTGGTGGCGGATACGGCGGTGATCAGAATTATCTCAGCCAATTGGTTCAATCGGGTCGCGCTGCTATGCCGGCAGATTCGAAGGTCGTGCCACCAATGGTGAAGCCGGGCGGCGACCGGGCTGTGCCACCAATGGTGAAGCCGGGCGGTGACCGGGCTGTGCCACCAACTGTGAAGCCGGGCGGTGACCGGGCTGTGCCACCAACGGTGAAGCCAGGCGGCGACCGGGTTGCGCCGCCACCAGTGAGACCAGATGGCGCAAAGCCTTCCGATAAGCCAAACACGTCATTCAACGAATCGAATGCGCTGGATGCAATTAAGTTGGCAAAAGAAAAGAATCTACCTATCGTTGCTGTTTCAACTCCCGATGGCAGGCTTGATGCTGCTGGGCAGACTGCAATCAAGAATGCGGGTGACAGCGCTGTTGTAGTCGTGATCAACGACCGTAATGCAGATGCCATGATGAGACGCGGAATGTCCTCAGACCAATTCTGGGCTCTGTCAAATCTGCGTGGATCAAACGGTGACTTAAACAACATAAAAGCTGGTTTTGTCGGACGTTTCAACCCGTCGGAAATCAACACCGGCGACACCAACAGCGGATTCCGAGCGGCTAAATCCGGCAGCCTCTCTGATGTACTGCAAGATCAGGTGCAACCTCCTGTTCCCAAACCACAGGACAGATCGGTGCAACCTCCTGCAAAACCCACGGAGCCACCTCGACCTGATGCACTGCCAAAGCCGGCTGAGAAGCCGGGACTGGAGCCCAGGAAGGACGTGCCGCCTGCCGAGAAGACTGAGCACAAACCGGTTAAGCTCGACAAAGTGAAGTTCGATACCGACGATGTTGAGAAAGCATTCAAGCTCGCGAAGGACAACAATCTACCGGTCATTATCTATAAAGGTGCCGACTTCTGCGGCAACTGCCCGCCAGTTAGCGCTGCTGTAGATCAGTTGGCCAAGAAATTGGGTGATGCTCCAACGACTGAGGCCATCGTGGTGAAACTAAATTGGGAGCAGCACCAAAGGCTGAAGTCAACAAACAAAGAGCTCGCTGAATACATAGATAAGTTCTTGCCGAATGGAACGGGCTACCCGGACGTCAAGGTCTACAATCCGAACGATACATCCAAACCTCTTAAAGATGGAAATGGATACGGTGGTGACGAGTCCTATCTGCGTAGTCTGGTGAAGACCGGCCGCGATGCGATGCCCGCACCGAAGGCTCCAGAGAAGCCGCCAGAGAAACCTCAAGTGAAGCCCGAGGTGAAGCCTGAAGTCAAACCTGAAGTCAAACCTGAAGTCAAACCTGTAAAACCACCAGAGGCACCTTCCAAACTAGATCCCATGGTAGTGCCAGCTGATCTGCTGGTCGATCCATTTGATCCACAAGTGAAAAAGGCTAGCAAAACAGAGGTGAAACCCGAGGTGAAGCCAGAGGTGAAGCCTGAAGTGAAACCCGAGGTGAAGCCTGAAGTGAAACCCGAGGT
>CAYQKX010000019.1:0-123665 GCA_964418155.1 uncultured Candidatus Obscuribacterales bacterium
AAATGCCGAAATGAAAAACTTCTTCTCTATGACGTCCACTAGTAAATCAATACGCTTGCGGAAAAGGAGGCGGCGACCGGTGAGGTGCCGACTCCTTTCCCTAACGACTTGACCGGCAACCACGGAGCTGCCGGGTCGCGTCGCTCGCCTGCAGGCGCGAGATCGGCGGACCCGGCGAGCCCTCGAGGTTAGCGGCGGAGTTCCAGCTCGACGAACACGCCGTCGGCGGGCTTGGTGGAGACGCCGGCTCGGGCTTCGACGATGCGATTGACTGCCTTGAAGCGGAAGAGCTTCACGAACGCTCCGACCACGAGCGCGGTCTCGAGCATACCCAGGTGTTTGCCCGGGCAGACGCGAGGACCGTTGCCGAAGCCGTAGTGCATGAACTCCTTGGCCCGCGTCTTGGGAATGTTGTCCCAGCGGTCCGGTGCGAACTGGAGCGCGGGGAATCCCGTCCTCGCTACGCCCCAGTTGTCTTCGTGACGGTTGCAGTTCCACACGTCCAGAAGGATGTGCGTGCCTTCCGGCAAGAAGAGCCTGCGCCCGTCGTCCGTTGTGATCCACGTGTCGACGGACGGCCGTCGCGGCAGGAAGTACAGCGCCGGCGTCAGTCGGAGCGTCTCGTCCAGCACCTTGAGCAGGAAGGTGCATTTGTCGAGCGCCTCCGGCGTGTAGTCGGTGAGATCCTTCACTTCCTGGTACACGCGCTCCTGTGCGATCGGGTCGCGCGCCAGGTGCGAGATCGCCCAGCTCGCGAAGGAGCTCGTCGCTTCCAGCGCTCCGGCTAGGAAGACCTTGATGTTGCTCCGCAGCTTCGAGCTTGGAACGTCGGATTTGAACTGTCTCCAGAGTCCTGTTCCGAGCGGTCGCTGCGCCAGCACCAGGTTGGTCAGGTGGTCGAAGGAGCGGTGGTCCTCCTTGTTCTGCCGAATGCGGGCGGTGATGGGCGGCATGTGCTTGAGCGGAATGCCCAGCCGATTCGTCACCGTGTCGCGGACGATGTTGTCGATCACGCGCTCGATACAAGGAACGTACTGGTTCCGGATCTCGTCGTACGTGAGGTTGGTCCCGAAGAAGTTGTTGGAGAGCATCTCCAACATCACGGCCTTGATTTCGGGCTCCATGTGGATCTGGAGCGGGCCGCTTCGGGTCGACATGTGAGCGCGCAGAACGTGCAGGCGCTCGACCGCGGTCTGCCTGAACGTCGCGGCGAACTCGTGGAACTGCTCCGGTTGGAACAGTGTCGTCTTGCCGAACGGCGCGGCCGCCAGGCGCTTCTGCTCACGCCAGAACGGACCGTTCGCGTAGAGGAGAGTGTCCGACCCCGTTGCACGGGCGATGCCGTCGGTGGGCAGGGTGTCGCGATCGAACTCGCCGGGCTTGTCGCCGGTTTCGTGCGTTACGACCTTGATGACCTGGTAGTCGCGGGTGACGTAGACCGGGTCGGCGAGCAGTGGCACCTCCAGGTAGCGGTTGTGTCGTCCCGATCCTTCTTCGGCATCGGCACCCCAGAAGAAGGTGCTCAGAAGGTCGAGCGGACGCCGGTAGTTCCAGGGATGCGGGAATGGCATGGTCGGCCGGCCGCTGCCGAACTTGATCAGAGGCACGCGCGTTGGCTTGATGTCGCCCTCGAACGGGCTGATGCCTTGGACGTACTTGCCGAACCGTCTGAGACGGCGCGCAAGCTTGGATGACTTCTTTGGTGCGCGAAGGCCTTTAGAGGCTTGCACCTGCGTTGTGTCAGACATGGAGCAGGGGTCTCCGTAAAGTGTCTCTGTTGACTGGACTGATCGTCACATCACTGGGCGGAGACGCGTGCGGGCCCTCCAAGGCACGCACTGTCCCCGCCCATTACAAGCCTGTCGAAGGACCGCTACTTGGTAGCCGGTTCGTCGTACTGGCTCTTGATCGCCTTGAGTGCCTCAATCCGCGCTCCGACGTGGAGGAGTGAGTGGTCGGAAGCGATCAGGCGCTTCTTAAAGTACTCGCGGTTGATGATGCCCGGCCACTTGTAGTGGCGGACGACCGCGATCATCCGCTGCAATGCGGCGTCGCTGCCCTCCGTCTCGACTTCTTTGAGCAGGAGGCTGGAGCTGGAGAGCAGGTATTTGCGCGGTTCGCCGCTGGACTTCGGGAGCAGTTCGACCTGCGTCTGGGCGTGGTCGAGCTTGAGCTTGGTCTCGGCGATGGAGCTGTCGATCGAGTTGCAGTGCAGGTACATCGCCGCGTTGACGAAGACGACGAACATCAGACCGAGGAAGAGGGCGGCCGCGGTGAGGCGGAGCAGAATACGCTTCATGGGTGGGTCCTTTCGAGAGACTGGAGGTCGCCAGGCGGTATGCACTGGCGATGAGCGACCTTCGTCTTGGGAAGTCGTCGCTGTGCGCGCACAGGGTTGGCGAGTTGAGACCGGTGGCTGAAGCGACGCACATGGGAGTGCTACGTCGCTGCGCGCACGAATTGCGCTGGTTGTTCGAAGCCCGGCAAAGCCGTGGCAAGAAGCGACGCGCAGGCTGTGAGACGTCGCTGTGGCACTCCGGTGCACTTTTACGTCTATGGGACTTGAGTCAGAGCTGCGCGATAGTGTCCTTTCAAGATAGGTGCTGTTAGGTGATAATGAACCCTAAACTTTGCGTCTTGACAACTAAACACTATCGGGGTGTTTCTACACAGTTCTTTATCTAAGTTCTGATCGGAGTTTGATGCCAAAAAACACGCGGAGGTGAGGTCTGGACAGGTCCTAGATGGTCCAGATTTTATACTGTGAAGACAGTGTGTCTTGCCAGTTTTGACTACGGTAGCTAGTCTTTGTGATATCGAGTCGCGGATCGTAGCGGTAGTGGCATTCCCTGTTTTTGAGTCGAGATCGACATTGTCTGGCTCGGGTAGACTTACTAGCGACCCTCCGCAACTTACCGTCGACCGATGTCAAAAGAACCTGTCCAGTTCGACCTTCTGACCGCGCTTCTTGTGCTAGTGCCGTTACCTTTCGTTGCATACTTCCTGCATTGGCCAGATGTCGCGGTTTTCGCTACTGCGTGCCTTGGAATTATTCCCCTGGCAGGCTTCATGGGCAAAGCCACAGAGCATCTTGCCGAACATGTTGGTCCTGGGAAAGGCGCACTGCTAAATGCTTTTTTTGGAAACGCATGTGAGTTCATTCTCGCTCTATCAGCTCTGAATGCAGGTCTCATCGATGTCGTGAAAGCTTCGATTACTGGGTCGATCATGGGTAATGTGCTCTTGGTCCTGGGTGCCAGCATGTTCGCCGGTGGTCTGCGTAATGCGACCCAGTCGTTCAACAGAACAGCAGCCAGCACTTCTGCAACGCTACTTGCGCTTGCCGCCATCGGTTTGTTGATGCCGACTGTTTTGCACCATGCACACTCTCCCTCTGATCCTACTGGAGGTCGAGTATCGATGGTAATTTCGATTGTCCTGAGTACGGTCTATGCTGCCAGTTTGATCTTCTCGTTAAAAACACATAAAAGTTTCTATGGAATGCCTGTTGGTGAAGAAGGGCAGTTGGCCTTGGGTGTGCATGGTTGGAGCAAGAAAAAGTCGGTGAGTATTCTTCTCGCATCGACTGTGGTTGTTGCACTGATCGCGCAATTTCTTGTCGGAGCTGTAGAACAAACCGGGCACGCGCTGGGCATGTCAGACTTCTTCGTAGGCGTAATTCTGGTGGCAATTGTTGGTAACGCCGCTGAGAACAGCAGTGCTGTTCTGATGGCTTTGAAGAACCGAATGGACCTTTCGATTAATATCGCTCTCGGCTCCAGCATTCAGCTAGCGCTTTTGATTGCTCCTCTTTTGGTCTTCATCGGTTATTTTATGGGTAAACCGATGAATCTCATGTTTACCGAAGCAGAGGTCGTCGCAGTGATTGTGGCTGTCGTTGGCCTCAAATTTGTTGCGACTGATGGCGAAAGCAACTGGTTGGAAGGTTTGATGTTGCTTGCCATTTACGCCATCCTGGGCGCGGCTTTTTTCTATCTGTGAGTGGTCCTGATATTAGAATTCCCAAGCTGGCAAATAGTCAAGTCCTACGCCACCTTAGCGACAGGTTGCTTGTGATATTTCGATAAGAATCGGTTTCAATTTTGCTCATCCACCGCCTGTCAATTGCAGCTGATAAACGGCTGGATATTGCTTCTCCGCTGGTGGATCGTAGTCGTTGTCATTGGGTTGAAACCGAACTGCATTCTGATTGACCATAAGCAGTTCTCTGCAAATGTTTTTTCTTCTATTACTCCAATGGCTATTTAAGCCAATTCTGCCTTCTCGAATCATGACTCATCTTCGTCCGTCGAAATATTGACGTACAGGATTTGTACCGTTGATTTGCGGTGCGGAATTCTTGCTCCTTGCGAGGAGAGAATTTCAGCGTCGAGGAACATGCGGAATGTCCACCCAACAAGAAAACCTGAAGCTTCGCAATGTCTACCTCGCCCATCTCGGTCGAAGAGAGGGCCAGGGCATTTGGATCGTCGATGGCGCTCTTGTAGCGCGCGATATCTACCCCGAGTTCATTTTCGGAGGCAACGATATGCGCTACTGTTTCAATCCGCCGGGCGATGTCTGGATTGATAATCGTATCGGTGTTGAGGAGCTGGTGACGACTCTTAAGCATGAGCTCGTCGAGCGGCGTCTGATGAAGGATGACGGACTGACCTACGATGACGCTCACAACGAGGCGCTCAAGCTAGAGCTGACGCTGCGTCCCAACTGGGAGAAGCGCTGCGTTAACGAAGGCATGAAGCTGATTCAGTACGCTGAGAAGTTCCTGGTCAAGCCACTGCTCGCGGTGCCCCAGGACAAACTCACTCGGTTGTACCGGCAGCCCTACGGGCGTTACCGTGGCGCGACAATCTGGATCGTTGACGGAACGATCGTGCGGCAGCACCTCGATCCGGACTACGGTAGTGTAGACAGTCTCTACATGAACAAGTTCGTTCCGCCCAACCAGTTCTGGCTCGATTCCTCGGTGTGCTCACTGGAAGCCTACTTTTCGCTTTTTAAGCGGAAGGCGCTTCACCGGTTGCGTTTGACCGGTTTGTCCACCGAGAAGTGCACTGAGCAAGCTCTCGAACTGGAAGTCGCGGAACGCAAGCGCCAGTGTAGTTATGCGGCACGGCATGAGCTTCTTCTGGACCCGGTTTCGTACGGAGCGCGCGAGCGCGGACCGATGCACCAGTAACTGTGCCTATAGGATTGGGCAAGCAGCACAGGCGAAGGATCGCTAGAACAAGCTGAGTTAATCGATTATGACCGCGCGACCAGCAGGTTCTGGTCGCGCGGTCTCCTTTGCGTCACGTGCTGACATTCGTCACGTCCAGCACTAACCCAATACGTTTTGAGACTTGCCTAACGATAAAAAGTAGTAGAGAGTGGGAAAGCAGAAACTGGGCACGAATGCCGGGTTTCTGTTGGTTTATTCTTGGGTCCCAGGTGGATTGCGGTCATACCGCTGCCTTCCACGCGGACTCCTGGAACGGCTACCGTCTGGGTTCTTCGCCTGCTCTCGATTAACGCTTTTCGATCGGTTCTCGGTCTTCGTCGATTAGAGCTTTCGAAGTTGGGTTCTTGGTAAACCCGTTTCGCAATCGGGTTCGGGCTGCCCCGCTTCGCAACGGGTTGTCCGTGGTCCTGAACTAGCGCGTGTCCCAATCAGGTTCGCGATTCTGCGGGGCGATACCATCGATGAGCAGGGCTCGTACTGCTTCTCGCAGCGGCACTGTGCCTTCACACGCGTAAGTCGCAAACAGTTTCCCTGGGTCGAGGTACTCTGCCTGTGTCAAAATCTGGGCGTCCTTCTCCCATGAGTTAACCGCGTTGTAGCCACCGGTGTGCGAGATGTCGTAAAAGAAGATTCGACCGTCGCGTGCCAGCAGTACGAGTTCTCCATCGCCGTCGTAGCCCTGGTCGTGATACCAGGCAATCAGCCAGACGAACATGTCTTGGTTGAGTCCTTCCAGTCCCCATGTTTTCACAAAATCGGTGCGTCCTATCGAGTAGATGTCCATTGCGACTCCTTCAAATGAGTGGTGGTTTTGTCTGTGTGCTTCCTTTTAGATTCGGGCACTGACGTGCGAACGCCCGGACTGTCCGGGCGTTCGCTTTGTCTTGACGTTGTTGTCGGTCTACCGTCGGCTGTACACGCAGAGCCGAACGTACGAACCGACCCAGTTGGGTAACGGAAGCTCGAGTTCGAGATTCCACTCCTGCTCGAGCAGCGCGTGGAAAGCCTGGCTTCCTGTGCGAGCTTCCGTGGTTGCGTCGCTCAGGATGGTAGTACCGTTCATCTCTGTGCCGATGAATCTCCCCTCGCCGAGGATCTTCGGTTCACCGATGTAGACCAGGTAGTTGCCCTTGAACTTCCTGAGGGCATCTGTGCCAAGCGGGCGTTCACCTTCCTTTGGCGGGTGGCAGAGCATGAGCGTAACACTGGAGAATTCGTCGTTGTCCAGTATGCTCTCGTCGCCTCGCGTCACTGCGGTGTAGCACTCTGGCCACTCTCCTTCAGGCTGGTCGAACCAGCGGAGTTTCCCTGTTCGCGCCGGTCGCAAGGGGAATTTGTCGACCGGGAGCATGATACCGCCGGCGGTTTGAACCAGGTACGCCCAGTAGGCGGTGCCGCACCCCAGCTCGATAGTCGGCGATAGACCGACAAGGAGGTCGATCGCTGCCCTCGTGGGGATGACGCAAGCGTAGCGTCCCCGTAGCGCGCTGGCATGGCTACAGTCTTCGTAGTCGTTGGTCCATGTCCGCGACAGGAACTCCCACAGAAGTGGGTTGTCCTCCTGTGCGAACCGGTGGCCGTCCGGTCCTGTTTTAAGTAGTTCCACGTTTCATCCTTCTCGACAAAAATGTCGATGTTAGTGTTCACCGCGCGGCAAGCTGACTTGGGTTCTTTGTCGTCCAGTGACACTATGCGTGGTGGCGTATGACAGTCCGCGCGAATTCTTGGCACGCTGTGCCTGAAGATATTCGAAGTAACACGCGCTGAACTCTTGGGACTAAGTAGTGTCTTAAATTGGTTAAGTAGAAAACTATGTTTCGAGCATAGTTATTTCCTATGATGCGAATCAATCGCTGGCGATGAGTAGTTCGCATGGCGTAAACCTGGATACTGTCAGGGCTTGCGGTGACTGTATGCACAAATGAATTTGCATTTTGATAGTTAAATTGACCCAGTGTGGCTAGCGTAGGCGAAAACTGATATTGCTGGTATAAGGGTCAAAAAGTAGAAAAAGTCACCGAGGTGGGCGGCCTCGGTGACTTTCAGGGGTGGTTCGGTTCCGTGATTACGGAAATGAAAAGCGAGAGGTGATTCCGTGCGATGGCGCTACGATCCGATGTGCAGCGAAGATCCGAAAGCCCGGCGTAGCTTATCTCGCCCTACCGCTGTGATTTTCGTGTCGGAGAGCGACAGGCGTCGCAGCTTTTTGAGTCCGAGAAGACTGCTCACGCACTTGTCTGTGATGTCAGTCCTGTCGAGATTCAGTTCCTGTAGATCGAGAGGCAGGAACAAGAGACCGAAGTCTGTGATCTTGGTTGCCTCGAGATTTAACACTCGGAGCCCCTTCAGCTCTCGAAACGAAAGCGCCGTGTTATTGTCGGTATTCGTCCATTTCAGCGAAAGCTCTTCGAGGGCCGGAGCAGGCACTAGCTGTTCGATGAACAAGTTGCCGAGATTTGGTGTCAGATCGAGTGACAGGTGCTTGAGTTTAGTTAGCAGCCGGATGCTCGCGATGGCCGGATCCGTGATGCTGGTACCATCCAGTCGAAGAGACGTAAGCTGATCGTACACCGAGAGGGTTCGAATGCCTTCGTTCGTGATCCTCGTGTACGAGAGATCCAGGCGAGTGAGCTTCGTCTGCCGATGGAGCGAAAGGATTGACCTGTCTGTGATACCAGTGCGAGCGAGGTTGAGTCCTTTCAAGTCAGAGGGCAGATCTTCGGTGGTCCGGTCGGAGAAGTTCCTCCCGTCCTTGGAGCAGTCTAGACTGGGTTCGTCGGAACTCTCGTTCAGCACGTAAGCGAAGGTGAGGTGGACCGCCGCAAGCGCCAGCACTCCAGTCAGGAGCGCGAAGGCTACGCAGGTGAGGAACGATTGGAAGGTGTTCAGACCCTGCCGGGATGTCTCGGTAGTGTCATTCGTGTCTGCATCGGGCGTCATCATGTCCGCTTCTCCGACAGGGACGTCCTCTGAATTCTTTTCGGTGCCGGCCGCGCTGGCCTCGGTGGAGTTGTTGCGTCGGTTGCCACCGGATTTGTCTTCCACCGGAGCGATGCCGGCGTTCGACTTGTCCGAGGGACCACCGGTGTTAGTTGAGTTTTTGTTGTCGTCGTGCTTGCATGTGGTGTCATCTGCATCATCCGTGGTCCGACCGACTTTGTTAACGGCGTCATCCGCCTGCGTTCCGGTAAGGGTTTTGGTGGACGTGCGCTGTGTGATTTCGGTTTGACTGCTCATAGGACCTCCGATGAGGACGACAGTGCGTCCTGAACAATTAGGGAAGGAGCCCTACAATATGTAGGGCTCCTCATCTCGCTCTACTCATTGGATGCGGTGTCGTGACAGCATCCGTTTTTGGTTCACGAACAGGCGCTTCTTAAACTCGCCGTTCCAGATAAATGCGGTCGACACGTGCCACTCTAGCCAGGCGATCGGCTCAAGGCGACAGGAGTGTAGTCGGGCATTTCGGCGCTTATCGCGCTGGTTAACGACTTTGCCCCTATGCGAGGCCTGACGGCATGCAACTGGCGAAATAGAGGATTGTCACTGCGATCGGTCCGGCCAACATGGCTAAGAAGATCGCCATTGGTCAATCACTCTTGGAGTCCTGCTTCTTCTCCTCATCCGTGAAGTTCGGCGGAGAGGTCGAGGTCCTTCGTGGACCGGCTGTCGATGGGCTTATCTTCGCTGGTTGCGCACACGGAACAGTTGTAAATGATCCAGCCTGTGGAGGCGATGATCAGCGTGAGTCCGAATGCGCCTAACGCCAGTGTCACCTCTAACAACTGCCTGCGCAGCCATTCGGACAGCTTCGGTTGACTCGACATGCTTTCTCCCTTGGTAGTGGATGACTCTGCGTCCAGTTCATAGTTGCGTCTCCAAGCAGTGTTCTGCGACTTTCGATTACTGCAACGAGGGCCTTTGAGCGCGGGCTCCTTCTCTCGTGCGCTTAAATGTTCTCGGCTAGTCTCGACTTAAGGCTTTTCGTTTGGAAAGTTTTTGAACCTTGCTTGGAATGGACGCATATCCTTTGACATTATCGAAAGCTATTGTGTGCAGGCAATGCAACGGCAGGCGTGAGGCGGGAATGTTAGCAAATCTGCGCTGGGGTAACTGACGGAGGAGAAACACACTTTCGTTCGAATTCAGGACGAAAAACCTTGGCTTTCCGTAAATTGGGTCATTGTACAGAGGGTAAAGATAAGAGTTTCACTTGACCCCCAAAAAGAGTCTTTCTAGTTTTTTGGGCTTTTGGTATGAGCCTTTCAGTTCCTATTTTATGCAAAATAATTGTGCACGTCCGGCATGAATCAGGATCCGTCTGCCACCAGCCAAAGACCTCGTACTGGCGGTAGCCAGGTACGAGGTCTTTTCCCGTTCGCAAAAAAGATTTCGGAGTCCTACACTTCTCGCTTAAAGTGTAGAGTGAGCAAGCCAGTCGGCGCATTCGTGTGGCTTGCATCTAGTGCTCGCCGTCTTATGCTCGGTACTAAATATGATATCGGTAGATTTTGAGAAAGGTGTTTTACCATTCTCGAATTCAGAAGACACTATTTCGATATTTCGCTGCATTGTTATCGACAGGTTGGAGGTGTTTCCAGTCGGTTGGATGAGCTGCAGAACTGATTTTGATTTTCAAGCGCTCGCCTCTTGATCACAATAACAATATAGCGATATTGTCTGTCTGTGGACTGGCGAAAAACTGACCAAACTCTGACCAAACTGAAAATCGGTTTCAACCCTGTGCTATCGAAAAAGCATGTAGGGCGCTCGACGAAGCGCCCCACAGTTGCTGCGGTTAGGTCTGTATAAGCCTATTTTAGAATCTCGGCACTGGAATCGAATGGCGTCTCGTCCATTCCTGTTCCTTCTTCCATGTATTCCGGAGGACTCGAGCGGAGAGAACAAGACGAGCGCGTAGCCCGGTTTTTCGTATGATCGAGTCAAATCCGGAAGGAGAAATTCTCTCACCTTGTCGATTGATGAAGAGTGCCTCTGAAGCGTGGAAAATCTTTTTGTCTCGTTCAATCCACCATGGCTGGAAGTATTGCGCAGCCTCTCCAGTCAAAGTAATTGCGCGAGGCTCGTTGCCGGTGATAACCAATACTTTGAATCCATCAAGTGTTTGAACTACGTCTGAGACGTTGAGGTCCACGCATTCCTTTAATCTGATTCCGCCAAACAGAAACAGTGTCACGATCGCTCTGTCCTTGTTGGCAAGCGGTTCTCGAAGAATTCCTAATAGTCTGGCAATTTGTTCTGATAGAAGGACTGTTCGTTCGATTTTTTGACTGGGTTCTCGATCTGCCGGCGGGACTTCCTCACCGTTAATTCGGTAGAAATGCTTGATTGTCGCGAGAACAGTATTGATGGAGCCCGATCGAGCCTGGAGTCCCTCTTTGAGAGAGATTCGATAGAGCTCGATAATATGGTCTCGCACCTGTGGATTTGAAAGAAGAACCTGGCTGTCGCAGCCATGTTTTTGAGCGAACAATAAAAACTGTCGTACCTGTGTCAGATAGTTGCGCCGTGTGTGCGGAGACAGTCGTTCGGTCTGTAGCGCTTCTTCGTAGTTCGAGAAGCAAGTGAAATATGTTGATGATAGGAGGTTCGTTGGTGAAAACATTTAGTAGTATTCCTCTGGTCGGCTCGATGCCAGCTTTCCATGCCCATGCTGTACAGTAGGTCAAGGAGCTGACCAAAACCTGACGGTGTTACTACCGGTGTTTTTTTTGAAATTTATTTTGCCTTTAATAGGATTCTAGTAATAGTAGTAATTGGAGCTCAAACCGCTCCAATCCATTGCAATGCGCCTGATGCGCTCCAAGGAAATTTCTGCAGCGCAAAGCGGAAGACGAAATATGGAGTTTTGTCTGCACCATTAGTAGTGGCGCCCTGGAGTGTCTCTTTTGTCCAGAGTCTACTTTGTCGTGGCATACGGCTAAAGACGCGCGGAGAGTCTTGGTAACTAGTCTCTGACTACGCCAAGCTCTTGAGGCGAGTACTCTCGTTGGCGCCAAACTAAGTATTCACCCCTGGGCAGGGAGATTGGACCGTGCTCTTCGTGAGTCAACGTTGCCGTGTCGCTTAGCACGCGAAGATAGAGTTGTCCGTCCAACTCAAATAGTTGTGACTCGCCTTTGACGCGGTGAGAGTGTCCAGTGATTTCACCCATCGCCAGTATGTTGCCTGGCTTCTTTTGAGCTGCTGCCGGTATATTTTCGACGGATCTGACCAGTACGTCACCGTGTCTCCACATAGCACCTCTCCTTTCGCAACGGAATCATCCCTTTGATTTTACCTAATCCGGATGGAATCACTTCGTGAGAGCATCTAAGATGCCTTTGTCACGCAGAAATTGAAAATCTCTATCGCGCCTAGCGGCCTGTTTTAATCCGTCGTCTAGTCGCAATGCTTTTTCGAGGCACTCGATCGCCTCAATGTTTTCCATCAATGCCCTGCAGCATGCGATATCGTACCAATAGTTGGCATTGAGGTTGTCCTCCTTTATAGCCATCTGCCAGGCTGAAAGAGCGTGGTCATACTGTCTGGCATCGAAGAATGCTCGGGCAAATTTGTCCAGTTGCTCGGCTTTCTTATCTGCTCCTAAGAACCTTTTTTTTATGCTCTCCGACTTTTTCTTATCGTCCGTTTTTTCGAGAACAACAATCATGAGTGCCACCACTGCAGGGTTGTTTTTGTCCAACTCAAACAGTTGCTTGGTTATTGACAGTGCCTCACTGCAACGGTCCAGACAGATCAGTGCTCTTACCTTTTCTCTGAGCAGATCGGTACAATTCGGATGCCTTTGCAATCCGCTTTCGCAACGGGTCAGCGTCTCCTCGAAGTTGCCCAACGCAGATGAGACCTGGCATCCTGACAGTACATATGATTCGACTTCTGGATTTAAACTGCTGAGTCTATCGTATATCTCGATTGATTCATTGAATCGGTTTATCCATTCCAAAATACTGGCTTTGCACTCTAATGCATAGTTGTAGTCTGCATCGATGAGCAACACAGTTTCGCAAACAGCTAAAGCTTCTTCGTGCTTTTGTAGGCTGAAGAGCGCGTGAATTAGATGATTCGAAAGGCTCAGTTCATGTGGTGACTTTTCCAGTGCGGAGCGGCAGAGCTCTGCTACCTCTTCGAAGCGCCCTAACTGCGTGAGTTGATCGACGGCGGCGGGATCGTGCTCGCAATGTCCTAAATCCCTTGCCTTTTGGAAAGCTATCACGGCTTCCTCTGGCTTGTCCAGGTGACTCAATGCCAGTCCTTTGTTTGCCCAAGCGAAGCCTTCGAGCCTCTCTCCCAATTCAATGACTTGATCGAAATAGCCAATTGCTTCTTCGAACTGCGCTAACGCACTTAGGGTGACGCCCATATCTGCTAATGCGTGCTCATAACCCGGAAGAAAGTTGAGGCATGTATCGAGCGATACTTTGGCGTCTGCGAACTTTGCGAGCAGGATTTCAATACGTGCTTTTTGATACCAGGCGTCGCCGTTTTGCTCGTTCAACGCTATTGCTTTATTGAATGTCTGAATGGCTTCTTCGTTCTGTTCAAGGTCAGCTAACACCAACCCTTTGTGCAGCCAATACTCAGACGAGCTCGGATTGATCTTGATCGCATTCTCGTAGCTGTTTAATGCTTCGGAATACTGCTTTAGCTCCAGGTGTGCATCGCCTTTTAGCTTTTCCAGGGTGGCGGACTCTCGCTCACTGGGATTCTCTTGCTCGAGTCCCTGGAGGCATACGGTAATCGCCTCCTCGCACCTGTTCTCCACAACGAGGGCATCTGCAAATTTCACCCAATGGCGAAACTTCTTTGGCGCAAGCTCTAAAGATCTGGTGAACGGGTCGAGTGCCTCCAGTCCTTGATAGTTGTCGCACAGTGCCTCGCCGTAAAGACCGAGCAGCTCCGCGTCTTCGTCTGACTCATCGACCGCCTTTCTAAGCTGGATCGATTCTTCCAGCAGCATGATGGCTGTTGAAAGCTGTTGATACCGTTGACCTATCAATCGGTTGCATTTCACCCAACTGGAATTGACCATCAATCGTTTCACGACATCCGGGTTTTTCTGATTCATGGTAGCGAATTTCAGCCCTGGGTTTTTCGTGAAGATTACCTCTGTCCGTGCCTTAACTTCCTTCGATCGTTCGATCAAAAGTTCGGCTTTGTTCATGAGGACGGCATCGTCCGAGGGGTTGAGCTCATATGCTCTGTCTAACGCGGCCTCGGCAGCGGCCAGTTTTCCCAGCGAGAATAGAGCGGCTCCTTTGTTGGAATGGAACTCGGCGACGTACCCGGTGATGCTGATCGCTTTTTCAAAACACTCCACTGCATCTTTGAATTGTTCGAGAATGGCGAATACATAACCTCTTGCGTTCCAAAAAAGCGAAGAGCTTTTGTGTGATGCGATTGCCATGTTGGACATGCTCAGCGCCTCATGAGGAGAACCGCTGTCGCAGAGGCTCTTCATTGAAGCGGCGCAGGTCTTGGCGCATTCGAAAATTTTGCTTGGTGCTTGATCGGTCACACTTTATTCCTCGCGGTCAAGTTTCATCAATAAGGCTGTATTCGTTCGGGTCATCGAAACCAGCCATCCATGCGATTGCTTGCTTGCAGGTCAGAGTGTCGGGAGGCACTCTGATGAGATACTGTCGGGCCGTGGATGGGCATTGAAATTTAACGCAAACAAGATCTTCGTCTTCGTCGTCGAAGGCAATCTTCAGCAGTTGTCTTTCGCCGCCTTTGTCTTCGTCTTTATCGAGAAGCTTGGGGGTGGCTTCGAGCATAAACTTTTCCGTTCCCATCCGCTCGAGCAGCACTCGCCTCAGCTCGGCATTACTTTCGCGTAGGACTTCGTCTGCTTTGATTGTCTCTGGTCGAAACACGATGCGTTCGTCGACCGGGACACCGCGCCACATAAGACGAGTATCGCTTAGCGATTTCGGCAACTTAGTGATGCTGGTGTTTTGTAAATCGATCCAGGCGGTGACCTTTAGTCCTTCGGGTAGCTCCGTCAAACTGCTGCAGCCTCTCAGATCGAGAAAAGTGATTGGACCAAGCCAATCGGGTAAAGATTTTAGCTTAGTGCACCCGGCTGCCGTCAGCCGTCCGGCGCGGATGGAGCCATTCTTGGGAAACTCAGTCAGATTGGTGCAATTCGAAATATCGAGGTACTTCACGTCCAGTCCCTCGGGGAGTGCCGACAGTCCAGTGCACCCCGCCAATATCAGAGAGCCAGTGCGTAAATTCTCTGGAAGAGTGACGATGTCGAAGCAATTTGTAAGGTCGATGCGAGATTTGGCAGCGAGGCTTACTGGTAGATTGGCTATAGGACAACCTGTGGCAATCAATTCATAGCAGTCGAGGTCCTGCGGAAGCTCTGTTAAATTGGAGCACCCAGTCAAGTTGATGATTTTGGCGGTTACTCCCGCTCCTATTGAGTTCAAGCTTACGCAATCGGAGACATCTAGCGTCTGTACCTTGAGTTTTCCGGGAATGCTCTTCAAGTTGTCACCAGGGTCGAACCTTAGCGATCCGAGCACTTCAAGCGCGCCTGTCCACCCTTCCAGAATCATCTGTTCGGCAGCAGTGGTTGATACCTTGTGGAGCTGATGTTCTGGTGTGTTTATAGTTAGCTTAAATCGCATGGTGCCTCATCCCTGGCCATTGATTTCGTACTGCTCACCTTGTGTTTTCTCTCAGGTTAGAAACACTTACCACATTTTCCTCCAAGATGTCTGTGGGTTGTATACAGTTTCTGACTGATTTGGATCGACTGTATCTGGAATGTCTGTGAGCCGCCATTGGTGAAATTGGGATTGATTCATGTCAAGCATGTACTGTTGTTTTGTTGGCATACGGAGTGAGATATGGCTATAAGCGAAAACCTGTCTGAGTTCGGCGGACTTGAAGTAATCGCGTGGAATCCCGGAGATCCTCTTGGTGATACCAGTACGCAGGCTTATCGAATCTCCCTCGACTGGGACGAGTCGGATGGCGGAATGCGCTGGTCCGACAAGCTTTACGATCTGCTTGATATGCCGGGCGCTGAAACGATCCAGGGTTTGATCGTAGGGGCCTGGGAGCATGCCCCCACTGGCGATGGAACCAGCGCAGAACCAGTAGCGGCCCTTGTGGAAGCCAGCGATAAGCTTTCCAATGTGAGAGTACTCTTTGTCGGTGACATGACATACGAAGAGTCGGAAATCTCCTGGATCAGGCAATCTGACTTGTCTGCGTTGTTTGCTGCTTTTGGCAAGCTCGAGCACTTCGGTGCTCGTGGCGGAACGGAGCTCGGTCTCCAGGGGCTTCATCACGACAAGCTAAAGACCCTTGTGGTGCAGACTGGAGGACTCAGCGCTGTGGTCGTCAATCAGATTGGCCGAGCGAATTTGCCACAATTGGAGCACCTGGAGATTTGGTTTGGCTCGAATGGATATGGGGCGGATGCCACCGTAGATGATATTAAACCGATCGTCGAAGTCGGCAAGTTCCCGAAGTTGAAGTATCTGGGGCTTAGAAACAGTGAGTTTGCCAATGAGATCGCAAAATACATTGCTGATGCTCCGATAATGGATCAGATTAGTGTTCTTGATCTATCTCTTGGAGTGTTAGCGGACGAAGGGGCTGATGCGCTTCTCAACTCGTCCAGGATTAAGAAATTGCAGAAGCTTGACCTGCACCATCACTATTTATCCAGTGAGGTCATGGCTAAATTTGAAAACCTGGGAATTGAAGTCAACCTGGATGAACAGCTCGAAGCCGACGAATACGATGACGAGGTTTATCGATCTGTTTCTGTTTCGGAATAGTACTGTTGGACGCGCGTAGTAGCAGCTCCCCGATTTCTCGCGGGGAAAAACTACTCTTGTTTGTCAATTACTTCGGCTGAAAGTGCTCGAACATCCTCGCGAAGAACAAGACACAAGGGATATTTATCAAAACCGGCTCCAAAGCGTCCGAAAATATAATAGAGCTCATGTTGAGGAGGTTTCTTGGAGGTACACGGATCGCGCGATTAAGTGCAGCTCTGGACAGTAGATGCACCGAATGCAGTGCTTTTGTCTGGTTTGTTGAGATACTAGTCGGAGTAAGACGAAAAGAGCTAGTAGAAGAAGAGTTTAGAAACGACCAACCTTCCCGGTTGGTCGTTCTGACATCCATGTCGCTCACTGCGGCGGGGGCATCCAATCAGTGCGAGCCCTTGTCGTCGGGTTCGCTGCCCATGAGCTTTTTGACAGTCGGCACGAGCAGTGCCAGCAACCCGGCGGCCAGGAGACCGGCGAGCGCCATCGATCCGAAGAGGACAACCATCGTCTGGGTGTCGCCCTTGAAGAAGCTGGCGAGGATGCCGGCGAGCTTGCCGCCGAGGGCAGAGGCGAGGAACCAGACGCCCAACATCAACCCGGTGAAACGGGCCGGCGCGAGCTTGGTCACGGTGCTCAAGCCGACGGGGCTCAGGCACATTTCGCCGACGCACTCGAGGAAGAAGAAGGCGCACAGCCAGAGCGGTGTCACCTTGCCGGAAGCCGCTGACAGGGCGGCGAACACCATCACGCCGATGGCGAGCGAGACGAATAGCAGCCCGAACGCGAACTTCGTGGGGCTGGACGGTTCGTTCTTGCCGAGCCGCTTCCAGAGCCAGCTGAAGAACGGCGTCAGCAACACGATGAACAGCGGGTTGATGGACTGGTAGAAGCTCGACGGGAAGCTCCATCCCAGGAGCGGCACGTGATTATCCGTGAGCCGATCGGCAAAGAAGCCCAGACTGGAGCTCCCTTGCTCGTAGACGGCGAAGAAGAGCACCGAGAACACGAACAGAATGCCAATCGCGCCCATGCGCTTCCAGTCGGATGCGGTCAGGCGGTCAGCGGCTGCGCTTGCGGCATTGCGCTTGATCGGCAGACCGGTGTTGCCGAAGCGCTTGCGAAACAGGATGAACTGCAGCAAGCCGAACACCATGCCGATGCCGGCTGCGGCGAATCCCCAATGCCAGCTCGAATTGGGGTCGAAGCCCCGATTGGCCAGCCAGCCTTTGAACCAGTCGTGCTGTGCCAGGAAGCCGCAGGCGATCGGCGCGAGGAAAGCGCCGACGTTGATCCCGAGGTAGAAGATCGAGAAGCCTGTGTCGCGGCGCGGGTCTTCCTTCCCGGTGTACAGTCCACCGAGCATGTTGGAGATGCTCGGCTTTAGCAGACCGGTGCCGGTGACGATCAACGTGAGGCCCAGGTAGAACATCGCCATGCCGTGGAAGGCCATCACGAAGTGTCCCATGGCAATCACGATGCCGCCGATGAGGACTGACCGCCGAGCGCCGAGCCACTTGTCCGCGATGGCACCGCCTGGGATGCAGGCGAGATACACCGCCATGATGTAAGTGCCGAGCAAGCTGCCGGCACCCTCGTCGGACATGCCGAGACCGCCCGCTGCTACTGGTGCCACCATGTAGAACAGCAGGATCGCGCGCATGCCGTAGAAGCTGAACCTCTCCCACATCTCCGTCATGAAGAGCGTGAGGAGACCTTTCGGATGCCCTCGAAAACCGCTCGTGTCGGCGTTCGGTGGCAAGACCCATTTTTCACTCATAGCAAAGTCCTCCCTCCGGGTTTGACCCGAAATTCACGGAAAAGAAAAGCTGGGTAGAGCGCTCTACCACTGTTGCTGCCGACCATGCCGTTCAGTTCGCCTTCGCCTGTGTTGAAACCCGATTTTGCGAGTCCTTGTTTCAATGGCGAGCGAAGACTGTCAATGAGCTGATTCGGAGCTGCGAGCTAAACACCGCGCGCTTCGAATCATCTATCAACATCAGGTTCTTGTTCTTGAGTTTGTTACTGAACGACTAAACTGAGCCCTCGGCAAAGACAATTAGAATTAAGTCCATCCTTACGGTTTATCTGCGCGAAAAGATACTTAGTTGTTGCTCAGGTTCTATGCAAATCTGGCATTGTGCCTATGCAAATCAAGCACTGTGCTTTCTGACAGTTCAGACTGTTAGTGTTTGCAGATTGGACTGGTGTGTCAAAAACAAGCTAAACAGCCTACCTTGACTGATATTGAGAATAGTAATTAGATTGCTTGGCACCGCTATTGATATCAATATGGGCTCATACCGTGTTGACTCAGTTGTAGCGGTTTCGAGCTGATGTATTGAAGCGGTGATTGTTCTCGATCGAGGCGAGCTTCCGCTAGCGCCTGAAGATTACATACAACTAAATAATGCTTGCGTACGGCTCGAAATCAGGCGTACGGTTGGTTGTCTGTATTTCGCTTCGTGTTTCGGAAAAATATCGCCCAAGAGATTGCTGTTAACCCGATTTGCCCTCCCCTTGCGCTGATACTAGAGCGCGGAGGTCTGTCGGGTTTGGTGGCAATGTCTTTCCGAATGACGACGCGAACGAGTGCTGGGCTCAGTCCGAGCCTGACTCAACCCTTCTCATGATTGGGAGAACGACCTTGATTACCAAACCCGTGGTTGGCGACATCATCAAGTGCGACCGGTTCGCGCGGGGCTACATCCGGCACGACGGCCGTCTCCTGGTGGGCTGCAACAGCGCGCTGTCCAAGAGGACCGACAAGAGCCGCGGCCAGGACCGGTTCCTCGTGGTGCACTCGGATTACGAGAACACCGGCGGCCCCGGCACCACCACCGAACTCACCGCGCTGCGCATCAACTCGGAGGCCATGACCCTCGGCGAGGAGATCGTCCTCGAGGTCGAGGCGGTCTGCCACGAACTCATCATGCCGGAGAAGATCACCTGCGACGGCCACTACGACAAGGTGCCCTTCTACGCCAACGCCGCGCTGATCGTTCGGGCCGACTCCAAGGACGCCGCCGCCAAGCTCGCCGTCAACCTGCTGGGCTTCTTCCCCATCGAGGAGCCGACGAAGAGCGACGGCGACACGTGGAAGATCGTCGGGCACTCGTACCGGCCGACGCCGAAGAACGACGCCATCATCGGCGTCTGCGAGCTGGTGACCGCCGAGAGCGAAGTGCCGGTCGACCTCAAGAAGTGACCTGACCGGCCGGCGAGACGATCGACGAGATCATCAACACGTAGACCACCTCGGCGATCAGTTGAGACGCAGTCCTGAGGGTTGATGACACCCGGATAGAGGCTCACCGCCGCCGGTGTCATCAACCCTCAAGGTCAAGTCGGAAAAGACTGTGGCAACACAGGACTTTCAGGATTTGACCTTTGATTTTTGAAGTACTAAAGAAGGTCGTAGAAGAATTTCTAAATGGTATTGGGTTAGTGCCGGACGTTACGAATTGCACTGGGAGCTGGTTTTGGAAACTTGTTTCGACGCATGTTCCGTCAATCGTCCTCACCGAGATGACCTCAAAACCGAGCGAGCTCGTTGTTGTCCGTGCCCTCTGTTGCCTGGAAGGCGTCCCAGATGGCCCAGCTTGAGCTGTCTGGTGGGTAGCCCGTTCCTCGGAAGATCGTCTTCCGGCCACCGTAGATGTCGATCGAGTCGAACAGGGGTCCGTATTGCCCGAAGAAGTTTACCTTGTCGAGACCCCACCTTGCACCGGCGGCGAAACAGGCGATGTCGAAGCCGAATGCCCGCATGAAGTCGTTTTCCTGCACACGCCCCAGTTGGCGGAGAGCCGTTCCGGTGGAAGGTCGCGCTATTCGTGTTCTTTGATCGTCTCCACCGCTACATGACGCACCGGTATGCAGAACAGCATCGAGCGATTGAGCCACAGCGTGCCTATGGTCAGGTATGCAATGAAGAGGTAAGGCAGGATATTGTATGGTGCGGCCGGCACCGGATAAACCGTGCCAATCAATGCGTATACGACTGTCAGACAAGATAAAAATGCAAGTGCGAGATCTTTTCTGTTTAACAGACCCATGTTCTTGAGAAAAAATGGTGCCGCTAGCGATACCATGAAATAGGCTACAATAAATCCGTATGTGCCAAAGCTCGCTACCCATCCAACGATGTCCAGGAGCGGTACGCCCAATGCGGTGAAAAATAGAGCCCCCAGAGCGGCTACACCGGTGGTGGCAAAAACTGCGACGTGTGGTGTTTGATTCTCTGCATGAGAACTGCTGAAGTGGCTGTGAAGAATGCCATCATGACTCATCATAAGGAGGATGCGAGCGGCAGCATTGATGCCTGCCAACGCTGCGGCGAACAAGCTGATCCCTGCTCCTGCGCTCGTCAAGACGCCGATTGCGGGCAGCTTGATTGCCGTCGAGATCGCCGAGAGTGGGGTCTGGCAATGTTCTAGCTGTAAACCGAATTTGCGGCTTGCGAGAATGATTATGTATGACGAGACAACAAAAAAGAGTCCTGAAAAGAGGGTGCTGACCACGATCGCGAACGGAATAGTTTTCTTCGGATTTCGAGCTTCAACACCAAGCGATGCCGCGCTTTCAAATCCGACGAACGCAAAGATAGCCAGAATGAGTGCGAGATGAACGCCTTCGGGAGTCGTACCGGAAAGCATCATTTGTTGTTGATCGATTGGGTTGACGTGAGATCCAAAAATCGCCACGAACAAGCTGATGATGAGGAGAATCGAAACTCCTTCCAGCCATAGCATTGTCTTCGTCGAGAGCTGAATGTTGCGATAAGCAATGTATGTGATAGCGATCGCGAAGCCTACAATCCCGACGAGCGGCTCTATGGTTTTACCGCATATGCTTTGCAGTATGCAGTTGAAAAACATTGTTGTCTGACAAAGCGCAGCACAGGCGCAACAGACATATGCAGCCACGAGAGACAGGCCCGTGATGATACCGAGATGGGTGCCAAGCCCCATTGTGACGTAGGTGTAGAGCGAGCCTGGCGTGCTTGATCTTCGTGTGAATTGATTGATGCTGAGTGCCGTCAACAGCAACATCCCGGTGGCGAGAGCATATGCCAGCCAGGTGCCGTTGCCGGCGAGCCCGAAGCTTATCGCGACGCTGAAGGCTGGCGCGGCTGTAGGAGCGATTCCGGCGATCGATTGTCCAAGGACATCAACTGGAGAGAGGACATTTTTCTTGAGACCGTAGCCTTGTTCGGGTTTCGCAACCGGTTTCGTCAGCGCTTGCGTCATTTAATTCGCTCCGAGGGTTTTGCCATAATACTGATAACGCCTGTGGCTGAGTATCCGGAGAATACGAACAAATGGCGCCTTCTCGGATGCCTCAATATCGAATGTTTGCATTGCGCGATTGCTCAATCTTGGCTGGTTCCTCTCGATGCTGCCTCGAGAAGAGAGCTGGAGATCAAGTTCCTATGCCTGTTTATTCAATACTATCTAGAGCTTTCGCTGAACAAGCTGTTGTTGTTTTTATATCTTGAGAACTTTAGGGTTGAGTCATCTTTTGTTTTTCAACCGACCCAGGATTCAACGTTTGTAGATACCTGTCCCATTAACCACTGGAAACAGATGCATAAGTCATCGGGAGATGAGTATGAACACACGCATTCTTCAAGCCCCTACGTGCTGCAACGGTGTCGCGATGGGCCAGGTGCCCGGTTACCTCGTCGACCTCTACACCAAGCTCTCGGCTGACGCCGGTGACGCCAAGTTGGTCGTATTCACGGGGTGGAGCGACTACGACTCAACGGACCTGTCGTTGGTAGCTCCTGCCACATTCGTAGCGTGCCTCGAGGAACACATCATCGCCCAGATTCCGAAGGGCGAAGGTGGTGTCGAGATCAAGCTCAAAAAGCGCGGTCGGGTGGAACGGCAGTTCAAGCTCGTCCACACCGCGGGGGGAGAACTCAAGCTCGAGACGCTCCCCTTTGTCGTGAAGTCAACCCAACCTGATTGGATGGTGACCAATGGCTGAATCAGTAACGCCCGTCGGCATCCCGGTAGTCGCCCGCGTCGAGTCTGTGGCTGAGGTGTTGACTCTCGTGCTGCCCGACGGCGAGAGGCGTGCGATGCCTAGTGTCAACCTGCTGGCGCTGAGCGACACGGAGCGGGCGTCGCGGCTGGCTGCCCTGACCGGCACCGAGCTGGTCGTCGTGATCGAGGAAGGTTTCGATGGCGCGGTTCGCGAACTGCAGGCTCCGCTGCGCTTTCGGGCGACCTCTCACGAGGTCGCGGCGGTCGCGATTCAGGCGCTGCGTAATCGGCTGAAGGTATTCGGTGAGCGCCTGAACCGATTCGATTCGCTAGCTCGCGCTCAGGACGACGTCTGCGTACAGATGGGTTTGGCGGCGCGGCTGCTTCGCAATACAGACTGTCACCGCAGTGAAGACATGCTGGTCGAGTTCAACCGGATGTCGGGATGTGTCAATTACCTTGTCGATCGCTGGGAACCGCGGCTGGTGTTATGCGAAAAGGCCGCCTGAGCAGCAAAACCGAGATGGCACGACGTGCTGTCTCAATGTCTCTAACTCAACTTCGAACTCTGAGGATTCAACATGGCTTCGCTAGCCGAAGGTGACATCGTGACCGCACGCGTCGAGCGCATCGATCCGGCTCGACCGGGAACAATCGATGATCTCGTCATGCGGCTGTCGGACGGAACGGAAGTGCGGATGTGGGTTGCGGATGTGTACGGTCTGCACTCCAGGGCGCGGGTAGCCCGCATGAACGCCGTGGTCGGCACCTCAATTCAAGTCGCGGTGCAGGACCTCCGTGGCCGGACGCCTCGGATGACCGAGTTTTACGGCGCATCCCGGCCGCCGGCTTGAGGTGCCTGAGCCGATGTCGACTAATTGACGAGCGATGATGAGCGAAGCGGTGAGAGAGATCCGGGTCGAAACCTGGATTTTTCTCACTTGTTTTTATAAAAACGACAAGAAGTAGTAGGCGGACTGTGAAAAGTCGAGGCTCGTGAAGCGGAGATTCCACTTCCAGTCAGCATCGTGCAGACCGCCTCGACTCAGTGGTTGTTTCTTGTTGTCGGCTCTAGTGAGAGCGGCGTGGCGTTCGTCGCTCTCGACTCACCGAAGACTACTGACCATTGTGCTTCGGTTGTTGCCCGGGCTTGGATGAAATTGATGCAGTAGCGGCGTGGGCCTCGGCTGTAGGCTGGTCAGGGTGTCGGGTCGTTGAGCAGTTGCGTGTCGATGAAGTCTCGCGGTTTCATCCACTTACCGTGTTCGACGCTATAAACTTCGTCCATCGCAGTGATCACGACGATGTGGTGCACCGAGGCGATCACCTGGTGACCGTACTCCGCGAGCATGTGGAAGAATCTGCCCAGGACCCGACCGCTGCGGATGGACAGACCCGTGTCGGGTTCGTCCAGCAAGAAGGTGTGAGGCGTGGTCACCGACCTGCAGAAGTCGGCGAGGAGGTGGACCATGGCCTGTCCGTGGCTTTGCCACAGCACCTGCACTTGCACTCCGAGATCGATCGAATTCCCGAACGCGCTGGTATGGCGTGGGTTGAACTTCTCGAAGTCGAAGTGCTTGACCTTGGTGCCCGGCTCTTTCTCGACCGTGCATGTATGCAACACACCGGCGAGAGAATCGAGCACAGTGCTTTTACCGCAACCCTGGTCGCCGACGAGGGCGTTGATGCCTGGTCGAAAGTCAATGCCGTAGCCGGCTTCAAACTTGCGTGTCTTCTTTGTAAACTCGACTCGCTTGATCATCGCAAACTCCTGGAACATCGGGGGACCGCCACGGGTGGCGCTCCCCCTGGTTTTCTCTACGCCGGCACTCGTGCTCCCCTGACATGCTCATCTAAAACGAGCGTCACGGATGACCACTGAACCAGCACAGTTACGAGGTTGTCGGGTTGCCGCGCGTTGATTAGGCCGGCACTAGTGCAGTCGTCTGGACCTTCTTTGTCGCGAGCGCCACGATTGCAGCCACCAGCACGCCGCTGACGAAACCGCCCAGCTCGCCCCAGTAGGCGATGTTGTCTAGCGGTTGGCCGATCGCGTCCATGTAGATGCCGTAGATCTGCTGTCCGACCCAGAAAAGTCCGAGTCCCGTGACGATCAGCTTCAGCCAGAGCTTCCAGTCGGCTAGGAGTTCGCGGGTGAAGAACAGGACATAGAACATCCCGAGAATCCCTGCTACCGCGATTCCAGCCCCGACGCACGGGACCTTCGAGGTCGGGAGGTTGAGGATGAACGGAACGGTGCCAGCGAAGCCGGTGAGGAAGTAGGAGGCGAGGAACAGACGCCATCCGAGCTTCTGCTCCACGGTCCGACCGACGAAGTACAGGATGAGCATGTTGCCGGCCACGCAGGATCCGGTCGCGTGCAGGAACATGGTCACGAGGACGGACCAGCCCGCGAACAGGAGCTGACCGGGCGAGGGATGGGCGAAGGCGTCGACGACCTGGCCCGACACGAGAAGGTTGCTGTGCCACCACTCGTACGAGCCGAAGCACTGGTACGAGATCACCTGAGCGATGTAGAGCACCAGGTTGGTGTACACCAAGATGTAGGTCGCGAACGGGAAAACGCGGGGTTGGTTAGATTCGGTAGCCATGTTGGTCTCCAAGACTCGGTTTGAGAGACCGAACGTCGGTCTCCTGGTTTGTTGCTAGCGTGCAAAACACGGCAAAGGCAGAGCCACTTCTTATGGTGGCACGCAAGAGGAGTTGGAAGGGTGGTTTCCTTTCTGGAAGCTGGACTAAGATCTCGGGGACAAAATTGGGCGATGAATCTAACCTATGAGCAAAGATTCGATTCTTCAAGCTAAACTAAGAGAAACGCGGCTATGTTACCGTTAAATTTTCCAATTGATTTTTCAATACTCATAGTTACTGCGACGGCGATGCAAAAATATCGAAATCGCTCTCCGGGACTATTGATGAACGCTTGGGTTCTGGTTGCTTCAATATCGCGATATTGGGGTTCACGAGCGTGTCGTGCACAGTTTGGGCAGGTTTAATCGGTTCTAGAGGTGCGATTTGTGTTGCACTAATGGCGGTATCAATGCCTGCAGAGCTCGCGAGAACAGAAATTCAGTTTCCAGGTCTCTGAGCTAAGCACGCACTATTCCTCTGTGGCATATTTCGGCATGGTTTCTTATTCCTTCCGAGGAATAAGCCTTTGAGCCATGCCCGCATTATTCCTTTGTGGCATATTTCGGCACTGCTTTTCATTCCTTCCGAGGAATAAGCCTCTAACTCATTCTCGCTTTATTCCTTCGAGGGCACCCCCAACTGAGGCAGGTTCGCAAACAGACTCTAGGAGCCGACTAAACACGTCCACAACTAACCCAATACCCTCTGCCCTCTGCTGTATAGATACTAAAAGAATTAGTAGAATTAGAAGCAAGAGTCGCGGCTGGAAGGACCCGGTGGTCACATCCAGCCGCGAGGCTCTCCGACTGCACGAGAGCCACTCGCTCCAACCGATCCAGAGCCACTCAAATCAACCGAGCCAGAGTCACGGCGTTCGAGCAATCCAGAGCCACAACCGCCTACCAAGGTCTATGTCGCGCTGTATTCAGTACGTTAGCTCTTGGCTGGATGTGTGGCGCTGGTGCTCAGAACGTTAGAGCTCTGGGGCTGGCTGTCGCTCTCGTGCGCAGAGCCTTAGCTCTGGGGCTTGCTGTCGGAAGCCGGGGGCGTGGTACCGCCGCCGGTGAGCTCTTCGAGACGGCTGCGACCGGACTTGGCGGCGGCCTTCTTCTTGATGTCCTTGAGCTCGCGTTCGCCGGCGGTGCCGTCGCCGAGCTTGTTGAGGTTGCGGGCGACGTTGAGGTCGTGGTCGACTTCCTGGAAGTCCTCGGAGGCCTCGGAGAGCTTGTCGTTGATGGACTTGGCTTGCTCCTTGGCGGCGGCGGAGGTGCGCAGGGCGGCGGCGAGGCTGGCGGAGAGCTCGCTGTCCTTGATCTTGTCGGCGAAGGTCTGGAGGGCCTCGATGGTCTCGTCGAGGGCGGTTTGGGCTTCGTCGGAAGCGCCCTTGGCCTCGGTCAGACGGTTCTTGATCTTGGCGATCTTGTTTTCGCCGGCTTCGAACTGCTTGCCGAGGGTGTCGAGGGCGTTCTCGCTGGCCTTGAGTTCCTTGGCCTCCTTGTACTGCTCCTGGACGCCGGCGAGCTCCTTTTCGGCTTCGCCGAGTTCCTTGTTGATGTCGTCGGCGGTGGCCATGCAGTTGGCGACGTTGAGGCGCTGACCGGGGAGCTGGGCCTTGAGCTGTTTGTAGCGGTCCTTGTTACGCTCGACCGGGGTGGTGCCCTTCTTGACGACGGCTTCGCCGCGGATGCGGACCATCTGACGGAAGGCGGCCCAACTGAAGAACAGGACGACGCCGAGGCCGAGGAGAACGAGGATCAGTGTGCTGGTCATGGGACAATCTCCGTAACTTTGATTTGTTCGATTCAAGCTGTGCGGCACGTTGCCGTCAGCCAGGAAGACGGTGGGGCGGAATTACTCAATCCCGCCCTCCGAGTGATACGCCTCAACACGTTCTACATTGAAAACGAGTTGGCGCTAGAAGCATTTGACGGGTTGCCTATCGGCGACGGCTGCTTAGCAGCACGCCGATGAGCACTATGGTGCCAATGAGGAATACCATCGATTCCATGGCGAGCTCTCTTTCAGGGCTGATGACGGGCACTTGCCGAAACACTACTTGGTCGAAAGCTAGGCTTACCGAGCGGCCATGCGTCACTCGGTAAGCCTAGATAAGCGGTTAGTACCGGCTGCGGCTGCTGGCCGACATCAGGACGATGACCAGGATCACGATGAGGAGGACGTCCATCGTAGTTCCCTTTCCTGTCGTGTTCGAGCTGTTTGAGCTCTCGGACCATAAAGAGCGGGCACTCATTGCCGCGCTCTTTATGCAGCAGAAATCGGATGGTCTAAAACCCACGAGACAGCCGTGTTAGCTCTGGGGCTTGCTGTCGGAAGCCGGGGGCGTGGTACCGCCGCCGGTGAGCTCTTCGAGACGGCTGCGACCGGACTTGGCGGCGGCCTTCTTCTTGATGTCCTTGAGCTCGCGTTCGCCGGCGGTGCCGTCGCCGAGCTTGTTGAGGTTGCGGGCGACGTTGAGGTCGTGGTCGACTTCCTGGAAGTCCTCGGAGGCCTCGGAGAGCTTGTCGTTGATGGACTTGGCTTGCTCCTTGGCGGCGGCGGAGGTGCGCAGGGCGGCGGCGAGGCTGGCGGAGAGCTCGCTGTCCTTGATCTTGTCGGCGAAGGTCTGGAGGGCCTCGATGGTCTCGTCGAGGGCGGTTTGGGCTTCGTCGGAAGCGCCCTTGGCCTCGGTCAGACGGTTCTTGATCTTGGCGATCTTGTTTTCGCCGGCTTCGAACTGCTTGCCGAGGGTGTCGAGGGCGTTCTCGCTGGCCTTGAGTTCCTTGGCCTCCTTGTACTGCTCCTGGACGCCGGCGAGCTCCTTTTCGGCTTCGCCGAGTTCCTTGTTGATGTCGTCGGCGGTGGCCATGCAGTTGGCGACGTTGAGGCGCTGACCGGGGAGCTGGGCCTTGAGCTGTTTGTAGCGGTCCTTGTTACGCTCGACCGGGGTGGTGCCCTTCTTGACGACGGCTTCGCCGCGGATGCGGACCATCTGACGGAAGGCGGCCCAACTGAAGAACAGGACGACGCCGAGGCCGAGGAGGACGAGGATCAGAGTGCTGGTCATGGGACAATCTCCGTAACTTTGATTTGTTCGATTCGAGCTGGGCGGCACATTGCCGTCAGCAGAAAGAGAGGGCGGATTTCGAAATCCCTGCCCTCGAGAACAACACTCGGGCACTCTGCTTTTCAGAGCGCCCGAGCGTGGAATCGTTCAGTTCTGGTCTGGCTCAAGACTGGCTTAGCGGCGGCTGTTGAGCACGCTGAAGACCACGATGAAAACGATGATGAAAATCACCATTGACGACATGGGAGCTCTTCCTTTCTTGTACTGGAGTAAAGCGGCTCGATTGCTTAGTACGAGCCGCTTTGTGCGGTAGAAAGGCTTACATCGTTGTCAGATGGCAAGCTGGCGACTATTACCGTCTCTCCACCATCGATTGCGGAGTTTAGTGAAGCGGAGCCTCCTTCCCGATAGCCGCGTTAGCTCTGGGGCTTGCTGTCGGAAGCTGGGGGCGTGGTACCGCCGCCGGTGAGCTCTTCGAGACGGCTGCGGCCGGACTTGGCGGCGGCCTTCTTCTTGATGTCCTTGAGCTCGCGTTCGCCGGCGGTGCCGTCGCCGAGCTTGTTGAGGTTGCGGGCGACGTTGAGGTCGTGGTCGACTTCCTGGAAGTCCTCGGAGGCCTCGGAGAGCTTGTCGTTGATGGACTTGGCTTGCTCCTTGGCGGCGGCGGAGGTGCGCAGGGCGGCGGCGAGGCTGGCGGAGAGCTCGCTGTCCTTGATCTTGTCGGCGAAGGTCTGGAGGGCCTCGATGGTCTCGTCGAGGGCGGTTTGGGCTTCGTCGGAAGCGCCCTTGGCCTCGGTCAGACGGTTCTTGATCTTGGCGATCTTGTTTTCGCCGGCTTCGAACTGCTTGCCGAGGGTGTCGAGGGCGTTCTCGCTGGCCTTGAGTTCCTTGGCCTCCTTGTACTGCTCCTGGACGCCGGCGAGCTCCTTTTCGGCTTCGCCGAGTTCCTTGTTGATGTCGTCGGCGGTGGCCATGCAGTTGGCGACGTTGAGGCGCTGACCGGGGAGCTGGGCCTTGAGCTGTTTGTAGCGGTCCTTGTTACGCTCGACCGGGGTGGTGCCCTTCTTGACGACGGCTTCGCCGCGGATGCGGACCATCTGACGGAAGGCGGCCCAACTGAAGAACAGGACGACGCCGAGGCCGAGGAGGACGAGGATCAGTGTGCTGGTCATGGGATTTCTCCATTGATTGGATGTTGTCGGCTCGTCCTGGCGTATGCCTCAGAGGAGCCGGATAAGCAAATGCAGACCCGCGGACGACATGTCCGCTTTAGATGCGCATCTGCGGAAAAACCGAGACGGTCAGCGCGAGCCGAACGGATCAGCGCTTACGAGGTTCCTTCAAGGAACCGGAATCTATCGGTACTACCAATAGGCGCGAACGGGTCGGACCCAAACACAATCAATACAATTGCCGACCCGTTCGCGCCGAGCTGAGTGTGTTTATCACTCAGAAGAACTTGGCTGGCAACTTAGTAGTTGCCGCCGCCGCTCCGTCCGTTGTAGCTGCCGCCACCCGTGTCAGACTGGATCTGACCGCCACCGCTTTCGGAGCGCTTGGTGGACTGGTTGTCACCGCCGCCGCCGCCGGTGTCGCCACCAGAGGTATCGGTCCGCTTCGTAGTGCTGCTACCCCCGGGGATGCCGCCAGTGCCTGGGAAGATGCCGCCGCCAGGGAAGCCGCCGCCACCGTTGCCGGGGAAGATGCCACCACCGCCGCCACCACCACCACCATGGTTGCCGCCACCGCCGTTGTTCTGGTTGCGAAGCGCCTCTTCGGCCGCTCGCGCCAGGGCAGCCGCCTTGACGGCGTCTGCGTGACGTTCTGCAGCCAGGCGTTCTGCCGCCTGATCTGCCTCTTCCGCCGCTCGGAAAGCTGCCCTCGCCTTTTCGGCGGCCTGGCTGTACTTCTTGCCGCGGTACAGTCCGGTGCTCTCGCGCAGGAGGTCTTGAGCATAGCGTAGGTCTGGTGTGACCGCGTAGCTGTACTCTTGCCGGCTTACCTGGGCGATCTTCCCGTCGGCTGCGTCGTAGGCGCGGTCGGCATCCGCACACTGACTGATCTCCAACTCGGCCGCGTCCTGCGAATCGTTGGCGATCCTTTTGGCGACCTTCGCGTTCTCGCTGATCTCGACCCAGTTCGACTTCGCGACGGTGAGTTCGGTGCTCAGGTAGCTGAAGGTCGTGCTGGCCCTGTTATACGCGTCACGCGTCTCCTGGGTGGTAGCCGGGTTGCTGACGTACCTATTCGCTTCGAGCACAGCGGCCGCGAGCTGACGGACATCTGTCTGCGCCTGTCCGTACTGGGTGGCCTGCAGGTCGATCGCCGCATCGAATCCATCGAACGCCTTGATCACCTCGTGGACCTTCTGATTGACCGTCGGCCAGTCAGCGATCTTCTTGTCGGTCTCCGCCTTCTGCAGGGTCAGCTTCTTGGATGCCTCGTCGAAGGCTTTGTCGGTCGCGGCCGACGTGGTGAAGGGGTTCTCCTTGAGCTTGCGGGCGATCTTTGCTGCCGTCTTGACGCCGGTCACGACGGTGTCTCGACTGTCCTGACGCAGCCGCGTCAGCTCCTTGAGCCGGTTGTGCACATTGACCAGTGCAGTCCGGGCGGAGGAGATCGAGGACTGCGTGCTGAGCATCAAAGTCCGAGCCGCGATGTAGCGCTGCGCGTCATATAGCGTCTTCACCGAGGACAGGTTCGTCGGTGCTTGCTTCTTCACGGCGTGACCGCTGGAAACATGGGCTGGCTGACCTTCGATGTTCTTCGCCAGGAAGTCGCGTTCCAGTTCGGCGAGAGCCGTGCCGGCTGGAGCGAGCTCGTTATCGAGCGCGCTGTCGGCCGTTCGGACACTCGGGATGGTCAACTCCACCGACCGCTTGGCGGACATGACCTCATCGACCATTTTGCTCGCCGAAGAAGCGTTGGTGAGCGCTTCCTCCTTCGACCGGTCGGATTCGTCGAGCATGCCAGCCAGGACCAGTTCCATCGCGGAAGCCAGGCACCGCCGAGCGTGAGCGATCGGCATGTCCGGATTGTATTCGCTCTCGTCCAGGCGGAATTTGGACGGGACCGCCTCCTGCGGAGCCGTCTCGCTGGTAGCCAACGGGTACGCGTAGGCGACGAGCTCACTGCGCTTGCCTTTAGCCTTCTGCTCCGACAGATCGATCTTGTCCTTGACGCCCGGCAGCGACTTCTTGATGTCGATTGCGCGGACGAGTCGCTGACCGAGCTTCGTGAAGCCCTGTTCCACAGCTTCGGAGCCGGCGAAGGCTTCGAGCGGATCGGAGCTCAGGATTGCGATGAAATCCGTCTGACCCTTCTTGAGGTCGGCGATGGTCGGCTCGTACGGCGCCATGGTCAGACCGGCTTCGGTCACGTCTTTGCGCTGTTCGTTGACCGACTGATCGAGTTTTTCGACATCGACCTTGTTCTTCTTCGCGCCGCTGAAGGCGCTGACGATGCCCGCCAACGCCTGGTTGGTGTTGGTGAACAGGTTGCTCATGTCTTCGAGCAGAGCGGCAGGTTGATACTCCTTCGATTCGACCAGCCCACCGAAGAGGGTCGACTCTTCCAGCGGCAGGTCTTCTCCGGTGATGGTCAGAGCCCGCGTATCGAGCAGTGCATCGACTTCGTTGAAGCCCTTGACCGATGGGAATCGGTTACCTTCGAACGCCTTTTTGGCGTCGGTCAGCAGGTCGTTGGCACGCTTACGGCGAGCGGAGAACTTGGCGAAGTCCTTGCAGTCCGCGGTGTAGGACTGCAGGGTCCGGTTCTTGAACTTGGTCTTCCAGTCGCTTTGTTCGGTGAGGAAGCCCATGTAGCTGCCGCGCAGCTTCAGATAGAGCTCGTTGGCCGAGTCTAGCTTCCCCTGCCAGTCCGAGATGAGCGCCTCCGCCTTCTTCCGGCGGCTGGAGTTGCGGAAGAACAAGAAGATCAGTCCGCCGCCGACGAGAAGAACAAGTACGCCGGTACCGATGTAGAACGGCAGCATGTCGTTGAAGGCTTTGTTAGCCTCCTCCTGCGCTTGTTTGGTTTTGAACGCATCGATGTCGCCATTGACGGTTTCGACAATGGCCTGGAAGGCACCCTGGGGGTCCTGCGGCATGAATCGGCGGAGGTTGGGGACGACCGGACCCTTCTGTGGATCGGCGAAATAGGCTCCAGTCATATTCCAGTCCGAGAACTGGTTGCCTCCGTTGGCAGCCACCGATCCTTTATTCGGGTTGTCGGCGCGTCGCACCCACACGACGACCAGATAGCTGTCCGACGGGAAGCCTGGGCGGGCCTGCCATTTCAAGATCAGCTTGTCGAGGGCGTCGCGACCGGGCACGTCTGAGCGAGCCAGGTCGGAACCTTCTTGCGTAGCGACGACGAAGATCTTGAGTCCGTGCTTCTGTCCCTGCTGGATGAGCGTGGACTCGAGCGCATCGAGCCGGACAGGCGCTTGCGGACTGTTGGAGAGCAGAGGGTCAACGTAGACATGCTTGTCCGGACTGTAAGCCGGCAACCATGTCTCTTGTGCCTGAGCTGCGGCCGGTGCCATCGATGTTAAGATGGCGACAGCGACCAGGGCGAAGGTGCTGCGAAGCAGAGAGAGTTGTGTCAGCATGAGAGCTCCCACTGTGTCAGAGGTCGAACACCGGATACGCTCCAGTGCATGATGTTTTGCCGTTGATAGGCATAGAAAAACCGCTCCTGAGTGGAAGCGGTTTCAAGATCGGGTTTGGGGGTCGGGTTGGCGGTTAGACGGTAAGAAACGTTGCGGTATTGAGATGATGACTCAACTTACAAAAGCGGCTCGCAATACCCAACGTATGTTGACTGTTGTGAAGCTTATCTAGACTTTAAACTGCTGTGCGTTCACGCAGTTTTGGTAGCAAAGAGTCGCAAACTCAATATCACAGGGAGCTTTACAAGGTTATCGTGACAACCTTGTGGAAAACTGTGTGATATTGAGTTTGTAACGTCTTGACTGTGGTTGTCAGCGTAGCGCTAGCCACGGTGGTGATGAGCATCGTCTCAACCTTGTCGGCAGCCGCTTGTCAGCCTGACTTGCTCTCGGCATGGTCACCGGTAGTGGTGTCAGTCGCATTCCCCTGCGATTCGCGAGGAGTCGTAGCGGACGGGCTGGTAGCGCCTGGGCTCGAGGCTCCGATCGTGTCGGGGCATGAGCGGCAGCGCCGGCGTGTGCCGATTGGCACTTTGAGTTCGTCACTACAATCGACCGCACGCAGAGCGCGAATCCCCCGCATCAGGCGACCTTCCTCGGGCGTAGTGGGTTGCATCGAGCGCGCAGCGCCTACCTCGTAGGGGTTGAGATCGAGATGCATGCGCACCCAGTACGAATTGGTATGAGTTACTGGCCAACGAGCTGCAAGGCGTAGCTCGTCAGGGATGTAACCCTCTGGAATGTTCTGGAGCATGACCAGCCATGTCTCTTGCAGCACCGTCAAGGGCTGTCCGCCTTCTTTGCCGCCGAATTCGGCCAGACCGAGTGCGAGCGCGTTGTAGGCAAGTTCGTGCTCACCGTACGTGAAGCGGAAATTGAGCCGTTCGAAGAACCGAGCCACGTTGAACCAGCTCGGCACGGCATCCACGCGGTTATAACCTAACTCCTTGAGGAGCTTCACCGCTTCGCGCACGAAGAAGTGCGGCACTCCTTTCATCGGACGAGCCGATTGCCAGGGACCGCGCCCGATGTGGAATGCCTGCTCCCAGAGCCGGAAGAATACTTCCGGCTGGAAGTTCTTCCAGACATAGAAGTCCGGATCGGCGATGAAGTGTCCGAGTGTGCCTTCGACAGCCAGCCCATCCAGGAAGGTCGCCGGATCCCAGGAGTAGATCGATAGCTCGCACGCTTGAAAATCCGGACCGGGCAAGCGGTTGCAGGCTGGATCCCGATTGGGGAAGAAGGTTAAGGGCGAGCTGCCGTCCGAGCCGTCCAGTTTGCGGTCTCGAATGGCGCACATCAGGATTTTTTCGGATTTGTGCCAGGCTTCTACCAGCACGCGCACGCCGTCGTTGCGCACCAGAATGCGGCCTGCCTTACCCTGAAATGAGTAAGACGTTACTCCGTCACTCTCCGTGACTTCCGGCTCGATTAGCGGGAGCGTCACTTCTGCTAGTGAAAAAACAGATGGATGCACCAGTCTGAGAAGAATCTGTCCCGTTGGGACCATGGAGATTTTTGTTTTTCCCATGGCAAGACTCCGATCGTTAGAGGTTTTGCCCGGATCGCTCCGAGCGCTCGTGGCAAAAGATACCCACCCGATCGATCTATCCGAACTGCCGTATAGCAGTCATTGATCAGGCCTGGTTGTTTGAAAGCTGCGCGAGAAGTAGAAAAAGATACTTCGGATATTGAACGTGAGAACCAAGGTTGAAATAACAAAAAGAGATCTGGTGTTACAACGGGCCTGACCTGAAATGTTTCTCTTAATACAATCCGAATTGAGCAGAAAGAGTTGGCGATATTTCTGCCAATGTTGATCGTTGTTGTCTGCAGAGGTTCGCTTAAGCGATACTCAGAAACGCCCTTGTTTAGTTAGTTTACAACCGCTCACCAGTTGCGCTAGGTATCAACCTTTCATTAATCTTTAGCGCTAGGTATCAGGAAAGCTTTGGGTAGAGCGGGTTTGCGATGGCATGAAGTTAGTTGTCTGTTGGGAACAGTCCAACGAATCTGCGCGAGATTGCGCGAGGGACGCGGTCCTTAGCATTGTTTAACGCCTGGAGCCTTGCTGTCTTTACCGGTTTTCTACTAGCTATAGAAGTCAACTTCTTCTTCAATTCCAACAGGACTCCAACACCGCTTACCGTGTCCGCAACTGCATTAACCAGCTTTCTCGTTTTGAAAAACGGGATGCGGTTTTGTCCAGTTTGAATCCAGCTGAAGATTGCCAGAATGGTCGTCGATTCAGCGGCTGTGCTTTCTATCCGGAACGCCACCGGCAGCACAGTCGTTTATGTAATTCGTCAATCGCTTGAGTCGCTGATGCTATCCGCGGTGGCATCACTACAAAGCGCGCAAAGCGCAACGCGCAACGCGAAACGGGGTGAAACTGCGCTCATTCCGTTTCGAACAGGAGAGTTCTCCATGAAAGCTACGTTCATTGTTTTATCCACCCTCAGGGCACGTGGGGAGCGATGCGGAGTAGAGGACGTCGCTACTCCGATGCTCATGGTAGGAAAGTTCTCGGGCATGAGCCTGAGCGCCGATCTGGAAGGTCTCAACGCCAACTCCGGCGGGCGAATCACGGATGAACTGACGAAGAGCAGCTTCAAGGGCGAGTCGGGTGAACATGTCACCATCGCTCTCAATGGTGAGTGCAAGCAGCAAAACGTTTTGGTTGTGGGGCTCGGCAAAGCCGCCCAATTCCAGTGTGCTACCGTCCGTGACACCATCAAGCTGGCGGTCAATCGGGCGATCGACACACGTTGCCAGAAGCTGTCGATTCCCATTCTGCCGGGGCGAGTCAGCTCCGGCAGTCTCGGTCTGCAGCCATTCGCCTATATCGTCAAGTGCGTCGCCGAAGACGTGCTGAAGGAGAAGGAGACGGATGGCGAACTCTTGATCGAGCTGGTCACCACTCCGCAGGGCGCGCGACACGTCAGGGCGGGACTGGCCCAGGAGCGTAAGACCAAGAAGCGCTGCGGAGTTTGCAGTGAGAAGGGAGCCGGGAAAGGTGGCAAAGTCGCCGCCAAAGAACCAGCGAAGGCAGCCGGCGCGGAGGATTGTCCTAAGCCCGAGTAAGGTCGCAGTGTGCATGCATGGAGGGCGTGCCGCACCGCAAAGTTGAGTTTTCCGACCCGGAGCGCGACCCAAGAGGCTCCGGAACTGAACGGCAGCAACCCGCCTCAAAGTTGAGCCAGACTCGACTTGGGCGGGCTCTTCTCTAGAGACCGACAGAGACCAGTAGGGCCTCCTGTTCTTTTGCCTCGCGCCTGGCAACGAGAAGTGCTGAAGCTTCCAGTAGGAGGTTTTTGTCAGGAAGTCGCTTGGGCAAAGAAAGCTAACTGGTTGGGGCTGCGCCCCTCCCAGTTTGCTCCGCAGCCCAAAGATACTAATAGATATAGGAGAAGCGGATTGCAGAAAAGACGCACAGCCGCGGACCTGCTGTGTGTCTCGACTAGCTCGTCGTCATGCCAATACAGCGGAGCACGAAACGAGCATGTCTGCGGAACAGCGCAGCACTGGGTCAGGAGCCACCAAATATGCGATGCAAGTATGCCCGGAACGGCGCAGCACTGGGACCGCCGTTCCGCAGGCACGTTCGACTACCTTCGTGTCGGAGCAAGAGACGCCTGTTCAGGAGTCACTCAATGCCTTTTCTCCGACATCTACTTCGCATCACACAGCGCAGCCGGCTCGGTGTTGCCGATTGGCGCGACCACTTCTCGGCGGAGGAAACAGTCGCCGTCGAGGTACCAGCGCTGCTCACACATCATCTGACCGCCCCGGGGGTGGGTGCCGATGTGTTGTACGGTGACCCGTTTGCCGAAGACCTTCGCGACCTGTTCTGGGGAGCAGAGGGCGGCGATGTCGAAGTGGCTGAAGTCGGGAGGGAAGGTGGTGAGCGAGATTCCGAAGGCCAGCTGACCTCCCTGTTTCGCGAATTTGTGGATGGCGCTGGAGCGAGCAACGCCGGGTCCGCTCTTGATACCGGTCGCCCAGATCCACTTCCTCCCGCACCGATCCGATGTGCTGGTCGGACGAAGAAGCCGATCTCCGAACCCATGCAAGAACAACGTGATGAGCATCTCCTCCGTGATGGTGTTCTCTTGCATCGGCATCCTGAGTCTGCGAGCCACCCGCCGGAGTTGTCTCCGGTACGCGTGGGCCCAGTACCAGGTGGTGTGTCCCAACGATTTGCTCGCGCATAGCGCCTTTAACTCGTTATCGCCCCCGTTTCGCACGGCAAACTGCATCTGGCGGTCGGCCTCCAGAAGCGCCGGGAGATCGCTGCGATCGTCGATGTGTTGGAAGCTCCTCCGCGAATTCGGTCCGGAGGCGCGGTATAGTCGGTGTTTGGTCGCGAGGAGGCTCACGATGTCGATGACCGGATCCGTAAGCCCCAGCTTCGCTCCCTCCAGGATGACTTTGGCCAGGCGCGGTGAGATGGGGTAGGAGTCACAGGTGACGAACGGTTCCATCTCACCGCCGACATCGGTCAGCCCGTTGTCGTCGAGCGCGCCGAGGAGCTGGAGGACGTTGACTTCGGCCTGGACACGCGCCGCCGGCACAGAGCTGAGCTCGGGGTCAAGTCTTCGTGCTGCCGGACTGCACACCTTTCGAGCCGCCAGATTCAGAAGCCTCAGTTGCAGCTCGAACGATTCGGTCATCTTGTCGAAACTCATAATCATCTCCACGTTGTGGAATTAGGAACAACACACCGCGCGACAACGGTCGCGTCTTTTGCTGTTTTCCGCGGAAAATCCGTATCTCTAGACTGCGGCCTCCTTTTGACGTGTAATGAATTTCAATCAACATCAGTACGCTAACAGTGTGAAACCACCTAAAGGAAGTCGGTCTCGCCGAATTTTTGAGAAATCCTCAAAAGAGTTTGATGTCGAGAAGCTTCTTCTTGGGTGGGTTTGGACAGGTGTGCGCTGCGAGAAGACGTGATCGGAATTTGGCAAGCTGCGGCCAATCAGCTCTTGTGTGAAACCAGCGCGATCAGAAAGGGCCATCACAACTCCGCTAAGGGTGGGCCGATTTTTTGGATGAATTTGGGGACCAGGTTGGATTACGAGTCTGTGTTCGTGGTTCGTTGAAACTGAGCAAAGTAGACAAACTGGGCAGGATCCCGGCGCCGTAAATCCACAAAACTAGGCAGGGTCGTCGATCGTAAATACTAAAAAGGATAGTAAAAAGTCGATCGATCAAGCGAAAACGAGTTACTGCTCTTGCAGCACTGTTCTCGCTTGAACGCTTTAGCATGGTCAGAAACACAACCTACGCTCCAGGCTGTGTTTCTCCATGTCGTTGTCGTTCAAGTCTCGCGTAGACTAGCTCTACGCGAGACGCTACGGTTGTCGCTCACTGCCTGCTGGCGTCAAGCCGTGAACACATGCGCGGCTGGCTTGACTTCGTACCCGCTCGGCGCGACGACTTCTCTGTCGAAGAAGCGGTCGCCGTTGAGGTACCAGCGCTCCTCGCACATCAACTGACGGTCCCGGATGAAGCCGCCGAATTTCTGCATGGTCACCCGGTTGCCGAAGGTCTTCGCCAGTTGCTCGGGGGTGCTGAGTGCGGCGATGTCGAACTGCCCCTGGGCGCAGTTGCTGTCGATGACGAGCGAAATCCCGAAGGCGAGGACTCCGCGCTGCTTCGCCTTGTCGCGGATGACACTGGCTCGTGTGACGCCAGGACCGCCCTCGATGCCGGTCGCCCAGATCCACTCGCGCTCGTCCCACTCGAAGTCGCTGGTGGAGCGCAGCAGTCGGTCGCCGAACCCGTGGAGGAACAGCTTGATGAGCGTCTCTTCCGTGACTACGATCACGTCCAACGGCATCCCGAGGCTCTGAGCCAGCCGCATGAGGTGCCTCTTGTAGTCGTGCGCTTTGTACCAGAGCTTGCGGCTCAGCGATCTCGACTCGCAGAACTTCCGAAGCTCAGTCTCGCCGCCTCTCCGCACGGCCGCTCGAAGTTGATGCTCGAGATTCAGCAACCCCGAGAGGTCGCTCTTGTCGCCCTCCTTCTGGAATTCCTTGCGGGTGCCGAGCGCGTCGCCGCGGTACATCGGCTCCTTAGCGGCGAGCAGGCTGACGACGTCGATGACGGGCGCGGTCAGTCCGATCTTCGCCGCCTCCAGGATGACCTTGGTCAGACGGGGTGAGATGGCGAAGCGTCCGTCGGTAACGAACGGTTCCATCTGGCGGCCCACCTCGGTCAACCCGTCGCCATCGATTGCGCCGAGCAGCTCGAGGACTTTGGCCTCTTCGTCTACCCGACCGTCCGGCTCGAGGTAAAGCTCGACCGGCCAGTCGTGGGAAGCCGGGTGCCAGAGCTGCTGGGCCGCCATCTCGAGCAGCCTCAACTGCAGGTCGAACTTCTGGATGCCGAGCTTCTTGCGGAACACCATTGGTCATTCTCCACTTTGGGGATTTCAGAACACCGATCAAAACACGCGACTCGTCGTCGCTTTCATCCTGCTGTTGTCCATTTGAACAACGGTTGCTTTGGGTCGGTCAGGTCCTCCAGCTATCTTTGGAATGGTGTTTGTATACCTCTTCAAGTTAGCATCTGAGAAAGCGGCTAGCATAAGCCTTTCTCCTGAGATCATTGGGGCAATCACTATAGGAGCCTATGACTGAAAAGCAGTTATTTGTGCGGGTGTTGGCAGAAATGTTCTGCAAATTAACGTGATTGAAGAATCTGCGCATATCAAGTCATGCGCGGTAAACGCTGATTGGGAGGGGCGTTTGGACGAATGGGACCAGCTCTCAAGCGTTTCATAACTAAGCTAGGTTTGCACTCAATTCTTATCAATTCACAGAGTGCTGGCGCTGGTTACCGGGAGCAAGCCGATATTAGGGTCAGTTTGATTGAGCATTACAATGGCTTTCGTCTGTAGTAGCTAGCACGATTGATTTAAAAACGACAGGTAATAGTAGAGTGGTCATCGGCTAAAGATGACGCATGGCGGGCGATTGATTCGCCTGCGTCACCTCTAGCTCGAAACAAGGCACCCTTCGCAGTTGTCCGATGAAACCACACGAATGGTGACGCAACTGCGCAGCCTGATCGTTGCCCAAGAGCTGTCGGGCAAACTTTCACGGCTGCGCAGTCGTCGTTGTCAGGCATGTGCCTTGGACTGGAGCGCTTTGGCGCGTTTGACTAGCTCCAGCATTGCACCTTTGGCTGCGACCGGATCGCTCTTGAAGGTGGTCCGCACAGCCTCTTCCTCGCGGTCGATCTCGTCGAACGTCGATTTATAAGGCGCGAACTTCGCTTCGCCCATACCCGTCCGAGCCCGGGCGATCTCCGCTTGGGCGGCATCGAGCTGGTTGCCTGCCTCGAGCGCTTCTCGCAGGGCAGACATGATGCCGGCAAGGGCCTGGTTGGTCTGTTCGAACAGCGCAGCCATCGATTCGAGCAAATCGGACGGCTTGTAGTCTGTCTTCTTGACCAGTCCACCGAACAACGTGGCGTCCTCGATGGCGATGGAGAGACCGTCGACCGTCACCTTTTCTTCCTGGAGCGTTGCCATGCAGCCCTTGTAGTCGCCCTTGTCGAACGACCGTCTGGCTGAGGTCAGTAACTCGTTGGCTTTGGCAAGGCGCGCGGCAAAGTCTGCGAAGTTGGTAAGAGCGCCTTCGTACTGGGACTTCGTCGTCCCAGTGAACTTGCCCTTCCAATCGACCTGATCCTGAACGAATCCGAGGTAACCTTTGCGGAGTCGCATGTAGAGGCTATTGGCTGAATCCATTTTTGTGGTCCAGTCGCCAATGACCGTCTCGGCCGCGACCTTGAGCCCGGCTTTGGCTCTGGCGAGCCAGAAGTAAACGCCAACTGCGCCGCAGATGGCTATGACGATTAGCCCGTAGACGGGAAGGCGCGAGTAGAACTTCGCGTTTTCCTTCTGCCGTTCTTGCTCCAGGTTGTAATCGTCGATCACCTTGTTGACGCTCGCGGCGATGCTCTGAAAGCAGCCCTTCGGGTCTTGCGGCATGAAGCGCTTAAGGCTCGGCAGTACCGGTCCATCGGCCGAGTCGAGCTGCTGCTTCGTGAGCCCGTAGGTTTTCAGCCCTGAGCCGGCATTGACTGCTACCCAGCCCACCGAGGGATTACTTGCGCTGCGCATCCACAGCACGAGCAGGTAGTTGTCGCTCGGGAAATTGCCACCTCCTTGCCAGCGCAGAAGAATCTCGTCGAGTCTCGGCGCGGCCAGATTGCCCGATCCGGTCTCGGTGCTTTGCTCGAGCGCGATCACGAAGAACTTGACGTTATTCTTCGCACCCAGCTCGTCGAGCTTTTGCGACAGACCAGGCATGGACACCGGGAAGTTGGGATGGCCGGCGAGCGCCGGATCGATGTACACCGGCGTTGAGTTGTTGAATGCCGGTTGCCAGGCTGTTGGCGCTGCCGATGCCTGAGCAGGGGTCAACATCATGAGCATGGCGATAACAAGCGTCACGACAGGTGTCGTGAGTCCGGTCAAGGATCTCATGGATACCTCCGATTCGTTTTTTGTGGTGCTTTGAATAGCTGTCTTCGCGCTCAAGTCACGCGGCCGGCTTGAAGCGGTTGTGACAGGACGCATCGATATATGCGGAAAGCGGGTTCTCATGAACCGAGATTGTAAGCTTCGCGCCGCGAGGGAATGGTCGCGAGATGTGGGCGCCGTCGATGTACAACATGCCTTCCATCATCTCTGACGTGACCACGACCGAAGCATCTTTCTGTACGACGCCACCGCGCAGCGGGTAGCTGTAACCAGGTTGAACGAACGGCTTATCCACCCAGAAGGCGTATTGGGTGTCGGTGATGTCGAGGACATATCCGTGGGCGGCCCGCATAAATCCTGTCGAACCGCTCGCGGTCGATACGATCAGTCCGGAAGACTTGTGGCTCGCCGAGACGCCCGCAACTTCTACTTTGTACCGGCTCGTGCCGGCGGGGCAGGAGTGCGTGATCAACACTTCGTTGAGAACTGGCACCTCAATGACCTGATCGTCGAGGGTCAGTTTCAATCGAGTGAGCGAGTAAGGCTTGCGCTTGCCGAGGAGGATGTCGTCGAAGACCTTTTCGAATCCCGTCCTGTCGGTCAGGCAGAAGTGGCCGAAACTCGTAATCGGAGCTGAGTTGACGCCGAGCATCGGAACACTTGTCTTGACCGAGTGGTTGGCATCGAGAAATGTCCCGTCACCACCGATGGTGATTAGCATTTCGTTGTTGCCGACGTCCACAGTCTCGCCGGGTGTCCTTGTCATGCAGCAGGCGGTGATGTCGCGGTCGGTCAGGATCCCGACGACATGCTTGAGCGTCAGGTTGTGCTCGTCGTCAGTCTTGTCCAGACGGTCCTTGTGGTCGCCTGGCTCGAGCAGCTTCTTCATGGCTTCGTCTTCCGACGCCGCGGCGCGAGCCTTCAAAGTCTGCTTGACGAGCACGAGAACACGATCGGGCTTGAAAACGTAATTGGGTTTCTCTTTTTGAGCTTCGCTCATGGTGACTCCTGCTCTCTCTCTGTTCGAGCCGTCAGCAATGGGCTTGATGTCGCACAACACCAAGCAAGAACAATTGGACAGTCCGCTTGCAGCCTAGACTTCCCCTTACGCACTCAGTCGTGAGCGTCTGGGGCGATAGCAGTGAGGATATTCAGTCTGGCTTTGGCGGCTAATTGAAGCAGGTAAGGAACAATGACCTGATCAGAATAGGAAGTATCTTCGGAGTCAAACAAGATCAAAAGCCATTTATCTCGGAACGAAAAGCTAAATCTAGTTTCAGACATAGATCAAAAGCTGTGGTATCGCAAGTTTTCTATTGACATCCGCTTAGCGGATATAGCGCGAGCACTTGGTTTGTTGTCGTTGGGAACTTTCTCCTTCCGTCCTAAATCTGTTTAGTGCTTGGTAAGTGATTGAGGTGAGGAGGAAAAATGGGTTGCTTGGCAAGATATCGCTGTCCTCTTGGCAACTAAATCACCAATTTTGAGTTTAAGTCGACGTGAAACGTTGAGTCTCTAACTAGCCTGCAAGGTCGACAACGGCTTGCGGTTTATTTCCGCAAGATGCCAAGAAGTCGAGGATATCCTGCTTTTGATCGTGTGAAAGGATTTCTAGCGACATTCCGCACACAGATTCTGATAATCCTGGAGGTGTAGGCGTTGGCCTCACGTGAAAGGTTCGTTCGTTGTTTGCCTTCAGCGCTTTTTCGGCGGCAAGAACCGCGTGTGTACTTTCGAAAGTTAGGATAATACGCATTGCAGGCTGATTCTCGCGAGTTGATAAGTTGAATGAAAATCTAGAATGTCATGGGATTTTATCAGCCCGTGATTGGGAAAGTTAGCTACAGGTAAAAATTTGGATAACCGTTTTGCAATTACTGAAACTCGCTACCCTGCTGGATTTCCCGATGTTATACTGAAATTATGAATGAGAGGTGACTATGCAGTACTTTCTATGTCCGCGATGCAGTTTTAAAGTTCCTGGCAACCGTAGGTCTTGCCACACATGCGGCTACGAAGTGCCAAAGGCTGTCACCAATGTCAGTTCTGACACTGACGAGAAGAGCGTTTCGAGGAAAGCCAACGTTTGGGCGAAAGTCTTGGGCTTCAGTCAACAAGAAGGAAAGCCTGACGAGAAGCCAGCTCTCGGTTAGGAAGAGTATAGTTCCGTCACTGAGTGTGGTGGCATGAATCTTTCGTGCGCGTAGTAACGGCGCAGCAGATATAGTCTTGCAAACCTTGCGGTATTCTTTTGCCGACATAGAATCGCTCTTGAACTTTCAGTGAAGCTTTCAACAACAATCACGCTCTCATAAGCCTTGTCTATCTTGCGCGGGCGATGATCGTTTGTGCTCAATTCCGACGACATCGAGCCTGCACGCATGCAACATGAAGACAGTCCGGCTCCGTATCTCGAGCAGTTCCTTTCGTGATCATCAGCCTTTGTGTGAAAGGTAGAGGTGCTCGTAATTCCAATAGTGAGCGAAGACTTTCCGGACGTAATCCCTGGTTTCGTCGTAAGGGATGTCTTCCACGTATGCATCCATGTCATCGATGCCAGCTGCCTGGTGCTGCTTGAGCCACTTCGCCGCGGCATTTGGACCACCGTTATAGCTCGCGACCGCCAACATCGCGTTGCCGTCTGCTCGTTTTAGAACGTAGGCAATGTATGCGCTTCCCAGTTGAATGTTCGTGTCCGGATTGAATATTTCTTTGGCGGAGCTCAGTGGTATGGAGTTGTGCTTGGCGACACCGTATGCGGTGCCTTTTAGCAGCTGCATCAAGCCCATGGCGTTGGAGCGACTAACTGCATTATGATCGTACCTGGACTCCTGTCTGATTAATCCATGGATCAACAACGGATCCAGTGATCGCTTTTTTGCTTCGCGTGCGACGATGTTGCCGAAGGCAAGTGGATATGCGAATCTCCAGCGTGGAGTTTGAGCGGGATATCCGTCCAGCTTCAGAGACGCGTTTGCCCCAGCCTTCAGTATTTGTCCTTGCTTCAGGAGAGTCCAGGCTTTCACCTCATTTGGCACCTTACCGGTAGCGTGTTTAAAACATTCGTTGTATTGTTTGATCCACAAAAGGGTTGCGGCTGTTTCGCCGATTGAGTGCGGGAGCTTTTGCCAGTGGAACAGTGCGGGCGGTTCCGGCCAAGACCAGTCTGGATCAGGGTTGTTGCGGCCGATCACCATGGACCATTTTCGATCCGGGATGATGGTCTTCGATTTGTCAGCAGCTTCTTCGCTGCGACTTTCCAATAACTCCGAGCGCAAATGACGAGCCCGGTATTTCGACCTGTAGCCATAGTATGAGCCCGGAAAGCCGTTCTCTGCGTGTTCATAACTGGCGAGTGCCTGCGGCTTCTGTCCAAGAGCTTCATGAAGTTTGCCTTGCCAGAACGCGAATTTTGGTCCTATGTGTGTGTGTCCGTAGACCTTGACTGCTCTTTCGCAATGTCCAAGAGCTCGAGCGAAATGAATCTTTCGGGCTGGACCGGCCAGACCGTAGGCTTGCTTTGCCTCACTCCAGACAAGCCACCAGGCGGACTCAGGCGCGAACTCCGAGGTTGGTCTTTCCGTTACAAGTCGTGCGTAATATGGTGCCCCCGCCGGAGCTCCCATTCGCTTAGCCACGTTCCACAGAGCCGCGTCCAGACGGCCTGGGTTGCGTTTTAGAATTTCCTGCCATAGAGCCAGAGCTTCTTTGCTTGATACCGGTTTGCAAAATGCTGATGCTACCTCTGGTATCAATGCGTTATCTGGATCTTCCTCAATGCTCTTCAGCAGTGCGGATATACCCTCTGCTCGTTTTCCGGCTCGCAATAGGCAAACGGATCTGTAGATATGTTTGCCGCCGAATGAATCCCATGTGGCAAGCGCTTCCGGAAAGCGTGAATGCCTGTACAAAGCCATCGCGATCAGGGCGCGATCATTGTTGGTTAACTCTATTTGCGGAGTTGTCGTGGACTCTTGACCGCCTTCGACAGAAGGTTGCGGCTGACAGGCCGCGACCATCTGCTCGACTATCTTGATGCTGTTGCGTCCTTGTGGGCAGACTTTGAGGTAGTGCCGGAATTCTTTTAGTGCTGATTTCCAGTCATTCCCCGTTTCGAGCGAAATAGATCCAAGATAGAACGAGCAGCCTGTTGCGAATTCTGTATCTGGAAAAACATCTTTGACTCGCTCGAAAACGTTGATGGCAGCTGGATAGTCTTTCGACTTGTAGTAGGATTCTCCGAGTCTATAGAGTGCTTCTGGCAACATTGGATCGCGCTTAATCAGATGGACAGAGGCAGAGCTGTGCTCCTGTCCTTTTGTCTTCGCGCGTGTAAATTGGTCGACTCTTTTGAGCAAAGGCGAGAGAAGCTCTTGTGCTGCTTTCTCGTTGCCAGCGGCGAACGCGAGATCGGCCGCGTGCATTCGACCAGGCACAGCGAGAGTGTCGTATCCAGCCGCTTCGAGGTAAAGGTTCAAGATCTCTTGATCGCCTGCGTCTGCAGGGGTTTGTGTTAACAAGCCAGCCAGGGCATAGGCCGCTATTTGTTTTTCGTGACCCGGAGCGAAGAGATTTTTTCGAAATTCGCGAAGCATCTCTACCGACTGCGGGTGGGGCGCTTGACCGATCGAGCCGATGGCTTCTCGCAACGCCGGCGATGTTTTAATGAAAACCGGATCGGACTGAGGGGTGACTTTTACAGGAGCGGCGGCAACGGGCACTTGTTCTCGCGTATCCGGCAGAGCATCGACTGCTTCTGTCTCTTCATCGACTGCGGTCCTTGCTGAAACGCAAAAAATCAGACCTAGTGAAAAGGCGGTTAGTGCGGTGATCAGTAGTCGAGGTTGCCTTTTCAAGGGGAGGATTTGCAAATGTTTTTACCTGACACCTTTTAGAAACTTGCACCGTAAGCAGCGTTGTAATTTTGATGAGGTCCGTATTCTTTACGTACCTGATCGCACTTCACGCCATTCTACTCAGGTTGGCGCTCGATAGCAAAAGTGTCGCCAGGTACAACAGCAGCAGCGAATTGAGTTTTTCAATCTTGTCTGCAAGAAATATGACAGCCGACTACCGTCGACGAAGTGCTGAAGTTGACTCGGTAGCCACTCCTGTCGTGACCGTTTGAGGGTAAGAATCATGAGGCGAAAAAAACTCGACTGTCGGATTTGCTACGAGCCAGATGATTGCTTGGGGATTGGGCGTGCTAGCATTAGCCCTACGTCTGGATCGAACTGTGGGATAGATGGTAGTTGCAAATGGACCGCATTTATTTTGACAATGCAGCAACGAGCTTTCCAAAGCCGAAGTCTGTAATCGATGGCATGACGGAATACCTAACCAACTGCGGAAATCCGGGTCGAGGGGCGCATCAGTACGCACTTGATGCTGCGCGATCGATATTCGAGGCTCGTGAGACTGTGGCTGAGTTGCTCGGGATCAGCGCTTCAGAAAGGCTGATATTTACCGGTGGGTGCACAACATCGCTCAACATGGTGTTGAAGGGTCTGGCGGAGCAGGGTGTGTTCAAGGAAGGCGATTCCGTGCTGGTCAGCTCGCGTGAGCATAACTCGGTCATGCGACCGATCGTGCAACTGCAAGATTCGCTCGGCATCATGTATTTTGTGGCGCCAGTTGGCGACAATTTCGAGGCAGATCTTGAAGCATTGATTGCGAAGCATTCGCCCAAGCTCGTTGCTCTAACTTGGGCGAGCAATGTTACGGGCGAGCTTTTGCCCATCCCTTCCGTAGCAAAAATGCTGAAGGAAAAAGGCATTATGCTGTTGGTAGATGGGGCACAAACTGCTGGGAAGCTCGATTTCAATCTGGAAGATTCTGGCATTAGCTTTTTCTGTGCTTCTGGTCACAAAGGGCTGATGGGACCGCCCGGAGTCGGCTTACTGTATCTTGCTCCCGGTGTTTCGCTTCATCCGATCATCGCAGGTGGGACGGGCTCGCGTTCGGAAAGCCTGGCCATCCCAGGTGCTTATCCAGACCGACTGGAAGCAGGCACGCTGCCCGGTCCAGCCATAGCCGGACTGGCAGCCGGTGTTGAATGGGTCAAGCAGCGTGGCCAGACTGAAATTTTGAATGCGGAACTTAAACTAGTTGAGCAATTCATCAATTGGGCCGGGCAGGTCGATTACATCAATTTATTTGGGCCGGCACAAGTTTTCGATGGAGATGGAAATGCGGTGAGGATGCCGGTTGTTTCTCTCATAATGCGCGGCGTGTCTCCCTCCGATCTTGCGCTCGTGCTTGATACCGAATATGGTATTGCGGCTCGTTCGGGTCTCCATTGCTCTGCGCTCACACATGAAAGTCTATCCACTATGCAAACAGGTCTATTGCGGCTGAGTTTCGGGCTATCTAATACGCAGGAAGAGGTGGCTCGACTTTGCCACGCCCTCGAAGAAATTGCGAGTAAAATACGCGTGAGCTGACCTTCCGAGGCAATTCGTCCCGTCCAATAATGACCATGGGTTCGGGAGCAAGATACTATAGAATTGAGAAGGCGCCAAATGCCTCACATAATCGGTTACTTGAGGACGGTTTCAAAAGGGTTGTCATGGTGGCGCCGCGTGTTGCGCCAGCTTCTGCCATTTGCTACTACCGTCAGGTCGCGCAAATGTAACTCGGTTTGTAAACTGGTGATATTGCATTGGCTCTTGAATACTGCGTTTTCGGGAAACAAGCTGTGGGAAGCAGTTCTCTTGGAAATTTTGTTTTCAAGAACTTCTGATCTGAGTATAGAAAAGTGCTTGTGTATTCATCGCGATTTTCATTAGCTTTCTAATGATATTTCTCTGATTCTACCTGGAGTGAAAAAGCCAAGAACACATCAATCACTTTCTCCCTTAAGCTCTGCTTGGGAAGATCTAGTGTGTTAACTGATCCTCCAGGTTGTGTTCATCGGCATCTTCTTGACTTCAATCGTGGTGGTTGAAGGTCGTTGTTGTACCCCTAACTTTGATGAGGGAAAGACCATGCGTTCCAAGAGAACCTCAGCAAAGTCCGAAGAACGTCGTCGCTTGCGCGACTGCGGCATCTCAATCGGCACTTATCCAACCGGGCGATATAACGCCATTACGGACGTCAAAGGTGTCCGGGTTGGTCAAGTCACTCTCAACTACGGTAACGGCGCCCTGGTGCCCGGCAAGGGTCCTGTGCGCACTGGTGTTACGGCTATCATCCCCCATACCGGCAACCTCTGGAAAGAGCGGTGCTGTGCTTCCTGCTTCGTGCTCAACGGCAACGGCGAGGTTACAGGACTTCACTGGGTCAAGGAGGCAGGTTTTGTCGAAGGTCCGATTCTCCTGACCAACACGATGAATGTGCCGTTGGTCTCCAACGGTGCTGTCACCTGGATGCTCGGCCGGCATCCGGAGATCGGCGTCGATGATGACACCTATCTCCCGGTGGTTGGTGAGTGTGACGATAGCTCTCTCAACGATGCTCAGGGACGACACGTGAAGACGAAACACGTGATCTCGGCGCTCAACAGCGCTCGTTCCGGACCAGTCGCCGAAGGTGCAGTTGGAGCCGGTACCGGCATGATCTGCTACGAGTGGAAGGGTGGCATCGGCACGTCTTCGCGAGTGCTCCCAGGCGAGGAAGGCGGTTTCACCGTCGGCGTGCTGGTCAACTGCAACCACGGTGATCGCGAAGAGATGCGCATTAAGGGTGTCGAGATTGGTCGTCTCTTGAGAGACGACGTCTCCACCACGCACCAGGAAGGTTCGATTTGCATTGTGGTGGCAACCGATGCTCCGCTCAATGCCCTGCAGCTCGAGCGAGTGGCGAAGCGCGCGTGCCTCGGTCTCGCCAGGACTGGTGCCAACGCGCACAACGAGAGCGGCGATTTCGTAGTGGCATTCTCCACCACCAGGCGGATCAAGCGCTCCTACAGGACCAGGACGGTCAAGCTTGAGGAAGTTGCGGCGGACTCGATGAATCCCTTGTTCAGGGCGGTGTCCGACGCGACGGAAGAGGCGGTTCTCAACGCCGTCTTCATGGCTACGACGACAGTGGGCCGTGACGGCAACGTGGCGCACGGATTTCCCATCGACAAGTGTTTGACCTACATTCCCAAACTTGATGCAAACCCGTGAGAGGCTCCTCTCACCGGAGAAGCTGAATAACAGAGGCATTGCTCGCGAATCGATTAATCCGCGAGCAGTGCCCCCTGGAGGACGTAAATATGGCTCATACTAACTCTCGACCATTCTGCGAGCTCATGCACAAGCAGGGTGGCAAAGTCGCTTTGAACAACTTTTACCGCGTCTTCCTTGGCAAGCGCCAGGGACAGCAAATCTGGATCGTTGATGGGGCCCGGGTCGTACGGCACCTGTACCCGCCGTTCGTCATGGGCGGCAACGACCAGCGCTACCGCTTCAACCCCCCGGACGACATCTGGATCGATAACCGTATCGGCGGCATCGAGCTCGAGTACACGATTGGGCACGAACTGATCGAGCGTAAGCTCATGCGCACGAAGGGCATGACCTACGACCGGGCTCACAATCAGGGTCTCGACCTCGAGAAGCGCATGCGTGCGAAGGATGCTCGGATGTCCGCCGCTCGGCTGAATACGCTGGACGCCGAAGTTGCCGCGGTTTATCGTTCCTTCTACAGGACCGAGAATGGTGTCGATGTCTGGTTTGTCGACGGACCCAAGGTCCGCGAGACGCTGGACGGAGACTTTTGTTTCGTCGCCTGTGACAAAGTGTACTCGTTCATCCCCGAAAACGAGATCTGGCTGGACGCCACGATGACCTGCGAGCACGTCCACTACTGCATGGTGCACGAGTTCGAGCGTCGCCGTTTGATCGCGGCCGGTCATCGGGGCAGCTCTTACGAAGGTGCGCTCGATCGACAGATCAAGGAGTATGCCGTTCAGGAGGATCTGGCGACCAAGCACGAGGAGCTGCTGGAGAAGGTTTCCTACGGCGACCGCTTCCGCGGCGTCAAAGTGAAGCCCAAGAAGAAGCGTCGCGGCAAGAAGAAGGACTGGTCGTAGACGCCTCCAAGCCGCTGGCGTCAATCGTGGGTTTTGAAACCGCATCGAGGAGAAAGGACTCGAACCCTGCCTCGATGCGGTTTGCGCACATCGAGATCGTAACTGGTCGAGATTTGATTGTCATGTGCCCGGTGGCAAAATGGGCATCCGGAGCGGATTCTGTCAGGACGACAGATCTGCTTCGGGTGCTTTTGTGCTTGCATCTGTTAAACTAAATCAGATAGTAAGAATGAAAAAAGTAAAGAAGTTGGGTGGCCTGTTAGCTTTGGACGTGGAGACTCGCCATCTAGAGCCGCTTTGCGGAGAATGTTGTGTCGCATGTTCTGCAGCTGGTCCTCACTGAAAACGAAATGGCATGACGTCGCCGAAGCGTCATGCCATTTCCCAGCTAATAAAGCTCGTTCGAGTGTTTGCCCTACTCGCACTCAGCTGGCTAGAGCCACGCGCATGTCTAGTGCCAGTCACTTTTTCGATTTCTTTTTTTCGCTACAGGTTGGGCAGTATTGCGCGACTTCAGAGACTTCATCCAGTCCGCGCTCCGTGCCTTCGGTCCAGCCTGGCGGAAGCTCGAACTGTGCGGCCACCACTTGAGTCGTGGCTGGGCAAGCATCGCAACTGACTTGCCACGTATGTATCTCGATTATCATGATTTGTACTCCTGGAAAGTTGAGAGATCACGAGCTACCGACGCAAAACTTGAGCCATAGTTTTGTTCTTCGAAGTCAAGTTCAGACCTTGCCACGCACTACTTGAACGCCAACAACCTTGTCTTCGTACCTGCTAGTCCTGTTCGCAAAATCAGGCTAGGACCTGATTTCGAATTGGCACTGTAATGGTGGCACTGCTGTGAGCGGTGGTGTAAAACCTAAACTGCAATCACGAGAGATACTTCGAACCTGACAAATCGTTGTTGCTTTAACAAGCTAATAAGCGTGTCTTGGGGAAAAATCACTATTAGTCTGTCTCTCGTAGCTATTGGAGTTTATTTTTTTGTGATTACGAGAAGCTGAGAACGCTGTCTTGTCAGTGTCTAGTGTCCGCCTCTATCCGTCTATCAATATTTGAGTATTGGGTTACTCGCAGACGTTTCGTGTCATGACCTGGCGATTTATTGGACGGGTGCGAAAGTAGCTGCCCAAACGCTCTCTGCGATATTAGCAATCAGGTATATTCGCATCGGTTTCGCAACTGCTAATAGTCTCGAGAGTTATTAGCAATGCGAGATATTTCTCCGTCGATTTTTATATCGAAGGACTAATACCCATCTCCTGGAGTCGTTGCCTGGGTCATTTAATCGAATACGTATTTCTCTGAGACATTGTGGGAAACATGTCGCGGCTAATTCGGCTTGGCAACGAGCCTTTAGCTGATGACCAACGTCCACCGCTAACACAAACCAATATTTGATCCAAAAAAAAACGACCGTGTGTAGTAGAAGAAAATGTAAGCAACAAATTATCAAGAGACTTCCGCTGAATGGCGGAAGTCTCTTGTTCGCCTGCAGCGCGTCGGCGGGATGAAGGGCACCGCTGGTGGTGCGTCTCAGGGCTGTGTTCGCCGCCGGGTGCTCCGACGAAAACAGCCCTTCCCTCGAGGTGCCGTCAGGAATTCGTCATCCGCCGCACGCAGTGCGAGGGCACCCGGCAGACCGGGATCACTTCGGGGTCGGTGTGGTGATGATGTAGTGCTGGCCGCCGATGGTCAGCTCCTTCAGCCCCTCGACCGGGATGTTCTTGAACCCGCCCTGCGCGCCGACCTCGTAGACCGTGATCAGTCCCTGGGCGCGCCGCTTCGTGCCGGAAGTGCCGGTGCCCTTGACGCCCTTGGTCACGGAGAAGCGGGCCTGCATCTTTCGGTCTTCGCCGCCGCTGCGGGGCTGGAAGACGACGGAGAAGAACTTGCCGCCGCCGCTGGCCTTGTGGGCGTCAAGCAGTTCGATGGCTTTGCCGCGGGTGATGCGTTCGCTGGACATGGATGAGCTCCTTGTCGGATGTGCGCAGGCTGTGTGTCCGCGCTGTTGTGTGATGGAAGTCAGTTGAACCAACGTACGGACCGCCGCCAAAGCGGCGGCGGTCCAGAAAACACGCTACGTTTGGGTGACCGACGAAAGCCGAAGCTCTCGACGTCACGACTTCTACTTCACGCAGTCTGCTGTTTGGCCTTCGTCGTTCTTCTTCTTCTTCTTCTTCTTCTTCTTCTTCTTCTTCAGGCGGTCCGGTATCGCGAGCCCAGATCTGTTCTTCACCCCGGCTGTCGATCAGTTGATCCCGTCGACGTCGTACAGGACCTCCTGTCCGACCTTCAGCCCGCGGTTGTGCGACTTGCTCTGGGCGAAGACCTCGTACTCGCTCGAGGGGACCGGACCCCAGGTGCCCGAAGACCCGCCGATGCGGATCTTGTAGACGCCGTCCGAGATGTACTTCAGCTCGGCGGACTGTCCGTCGGGCAGTCCGAGTCGCTTGCGGGCCGCGTCTCCGGAGAACAGGTCGCCGGTCACGGTGTGGCGCAGGATGATGATCTTGCTGGCCTGCACCTCGCAGTCCTTCCGGGAGGCGTCCACGCGCTGGAACAGCCGTCCCTTTTGGAAGGTCAGACCGCGGTTGGCGCAGAAGTCCTGCACGCCTTCGTCCGTGAAGATGTTGTAGAGCTGGTACTTGCCGCCGGGTACCGCTTCCAGGTCGCCCGCGTCGACCGAGACCTTGCCGCCGCCCGGCGTCCGGATCGTCTGGAACCAATTGCGGCGGTTGCGGTCGAGCTTACCGCCGGCCCGGCCGGTCAGCTCCACTTCGAACTCGTCCACCTGCCCCGTCCCGCCTTCGGCGATGTCGGCGGTGCGGCGACAGAGTAGTTCGATCAGGTCGGGCACGAGGTCGAGCTGGTCCATCGTCAGGTAGGTGCCGCCGGTCGAGGCCGCCAGGTCGGAGCGGTAGAAGCGCTCGGAGCCGCGCCGGATGCCTGGGAGGCAGTGGATGCCGTAGACCGGGATCTTGAGGTTGCTCTGGAGCAGCCGCAGTTCGTTCTTGTAGTCGATCTCGTTGCGCTGGTTCGGCTTGCGGCTGGGCAGTTGTTGTCCGACGGCGTGCGGCACCTCGTCGCCGATGATGATGAGCGCCTTGGTGGCATCGGCGGTCCAACTGAATCCGCGGGCCTCCTTGAGGACGACCTCGTAGTTGGCGTGCGGGCCACCGCCCTTGGTGTCGCCGCAGGTTTGGATGAACTCGATGACGCGGCCCACGTCGCCGGTCAGGTCGATGGATTTGGTGCTGTAGTTCTCGTTGTACGCCGCGTCGTCGCCGTGCGCGATGAAGCCGACGTGCAGGTTCGGGTAGCGCTGCTTGAGCTGGCGAATCATGTCGCCGAGCCGACGGCGGAGCGCGACGAGCAGGCTGTACATGGAGCCGGTCGTGTCGAGCGAGAACAGCAGTTCCATGCGCTTCAAGGTGACGATCTGCTGGACGAGGCTCTGACGCGAAGAACCGGCGGCGGTGGTGGTGGCGGACGCTGGCTTACGTGGCATGTGATTCACCTGTGTGTAGAGGATTGTTTTTTCTCACGCCAATTCAAGACAAACAGACCGGATACCCGGCCTGCGTGTTGACCTGACCTCTTGCTCGATGCGCTAACGCAGCGCATCTGAAGGAGCAAAAATCTAGAGGGGTTGGATAACTGGAGGTTGGCAACGCGAGAGGAGGCGGAGAAGACAAACGCACCCTACGAAACCGTCCGGTTTGCTCTCAAGCAATGTAAAGTTGATTGCCAACGCCTTTCTTGCTTTCCGGTCACCTCTCTGCGCTAAGGTCTTTGATATGAATCAATATCATCTAGCGTGCCGAGAACTTGCGATAAGAAAAGAGCCGCTAAAGTTTTTGTCGAGTCGAAACGCGCCGAAAGCGGCATAGAGACAACAACTCCATCGATTGTGGGAGCTTTTGTGTGTAAATCAAGTTTTCGAAATGTGCAGTACTTTTGGTCTGATCATGTGAGAGGACGGCAGCTCAAAAGGCAGTCTAGGCGCTTGTTTTGCTGTGTTCTTGGAGTGAGTGGTTCGCTCTGGGCTTATCGCAGATGGCAATTAATTATTCAAATGACCTTTCGTCAGTCGTTAGGTGCTGGGGTTTTTGGCTCGTGATTGGCAAATCAAATGTCAACAGAATCATAGTTGTGCGACGGATCCGCCCAATCACGGCATGCTTCGGACATCTGGGCGACGTCGATGTTGCGCTCAATACCGCGATTACAACCTGTCTCAAGTTCACGCTTTGCATACCGCGAATGCTATTCATGATTAATTGATCGCGACGCAATTTCCGCCGGAGTCGATGGCTTTGCGCAGGGCCTTGCGCGCGCAAGAGTACAGTTCATCGACACTTAGCGCGTCGTTCGGAAAGTTCGCCAAGCCTGCGCTAACCGTCAGGCGTCGTCCGCGCGAAAATTCATGTGATGCAAGGTGTCGACAAATAGTCTCCAGGTGTTCAAGCGCCAGATCTTTTTTTGTTCGTTTGAAAACAACCGCCAGCTTGTCGTAGCCATAAGTCATCAGGGGATCGAAGATCTCGAGGTCCTGTCGTATGGACTGCGTCATCTCTTGAAGTAGCGAAAGCTCTGACTGTTCACCGGGGTAGATGAATTGTTTGTTGTCTTCCTCGATTAAACAGATGTTTACTTCAAATCTTTCGTTGGTCGCTTGGGTTAGCGTCTCAGACAGGTATGCGAAGAACTGAGCTCTTTCCTGAGCGTCTATTTCCCCTGCCATTAAGTGTCCGCGATCGAGGTGTTGTGCGTCAGTCATCATTATTACCGTAGATACTTGATCCCCATCTCTTGAAGCGCTCTAAGCGTCAGCAATATATCTGGAAGGCTGGGCATGGTCTCCTTCGCATTGATCTTGCCTCTTGATGTAATTTCGAGACCGAACACGTACATCAGCAAATCCTCTGCCGGTCGCGAGATTTTATCGTTGATTTCGGCTGGTCGCGGCAGCGTTGCTATATACTGCTGCAGGTTAAGTGTTCGTCTCAAGGGAGTCTCGCTGTAACAAAGCAACTCGGCTATGCCGGGTAGATCGAGTCTTTTTAACGGGTGTCCTACTGTCAGATCCCAGAGCATAAATCCGAAAGCGAGTGCGTCGTCCGGCACAAGGAGAGGATAGTTGATTACAGTCGTCACAGCGGAGTCCACCACGCCTTCTGTGCAATTCAAGACGCCATAATAGCCCGGATCGATTAGTGTGATACCGTGGGCGGTGATAAAGACGTGATCGGCTTTCAGGTCGCCATGATAATTGAACAGTGGATTCCTTCTGAGTTTTTGGAGCGTGTTGCCGCAATCTAGCATGGTAGCGACTGGTACTTCGTGGACGCACGATTCGCGCAATGTTTTTCCTTCCAAAAGAGGAAAGCGTAGGTAAGGTAACCCTGCATCCAGCACGAGTCTGTCCAGTTTTATGAGAGAGTTGTCTTTGATTGAGCCGACCAAATGCGCTTGCATGCATAAGAGAGCTCCATTGTCAGGATGGACTTGCACGGGAAGATCGTTGACGAGCGAAACTGCCTGAGTGAGTGAAAGATCGGTTTCGTCACGTGCGTTGAGGTCTGGTGGTTTGGCGACTTTGAATATAGCCACTCTTCCGGTGTGCAGATTACTGCCGCGGTAAACCCAGGAAAAGACGCCATCTCTTATGAGATTGTCGATCAGAAAGTTATTATCTACAGTCAGCCCAAGCCATGACAAACTGCCATGTTGCATGTGTCCGCTTGATGCTGATTTTGCCATCGCCATCCTTGCTGTTTAGTGCAAGTTTCATTTTCCATTCGAGTCTATCGTATACGCGTCCTATGTTACCCGGACGAGCTCCATTTTTCCATCAGCGCCATAGCCACGCATCTGGTATTCATTGCCTTCGAATTTGTATATATCGTTAGGGCTCAATCCGGTAGCGCCGATCTGGGGATTCGCCGCCAGGAAGGAATTGAGCTCGCCACCGCTGACGGTGCGAATAGTGCCGTCGCCGAGTGGGCGATCGAGCGCACCGACCTGTCCGCCACCTGGCACATCAAGAGGTGTATTACCCATGCGCTTTAGAATGTCGGTCATCGGCGGTTTTGATAGATCCAGCTTTCGACCGGCACCGAGCTCACGTTGAACGTGCTCGAAGTCTGATTGAAGTTGTTTCAACGCTTTGAGTCCATCAGTTGTCGCGTGTTTACCGACGACTTCAGCTTGTTTTTTAGCTGCGACTTCAAGAATGTCGCCTAGACTTCCGAGATTGTATTCGCGCCCTTCGAGCACTTTGGTGCCATCTTTTGATGTCCGGTCAGCCAGTTTGATCAGCACCGTGCCATCCGGCTGCACTTTGAGGGAAGGGGCTGTACCATCGGATTTGCCTATGGCCGGTGTACCCTGGAAATCGGTAAGCTTCGAATCAGTGTCGATCGGCTTATGAAGATCCATTTTGACGGTGCCATCTGGAGAGCTTGTCCAGGTGGCAGGGTGACCGGTATTGCTTAGGTCAGCCAGGCGACTGGCGAGGACATTGTGGGTAATGTCTGCCATATTGCCGATTCCGATTCGACCCTGCACGCGTTCCATAACGTTGACCACGTGTTCTGGGATGTGCCCGTCGCGGTCGTGCAGCTTCTTCATGTAGGTCGTTAGTTTTTTATAGTAGTCTTCGAGCGTTTTTCTCAGTTCTGGAGACTCTTTTGCTCCAATTGAGGGCTTCGAAGGATCTCCAACGCTCTCCGTGAACGGCAAGAAGCCTACTTCAGTTAAGAAGTCAGGCGGCAATGAATCTGAGCCTGAGATTTTGAAGTTATAGGGATTCTCGCGCGCCACGGGAGGCTCGCCTCCGACAGGCTTTCCGTGCTCGTCGAGCTTGTTGGAATGATCGATTATGTCCCACTTTTCGCCGGGATTGCGCATGCCTGTGGCTGCTTTATTGGCTTCTGTGGTCTTCATGAAGTCGCTGATGTAGTCCTGGGCATTTTTCAGCGTAGTCGGGTCGTTGAGTACTGTGTAGCCTCGGCTGACGTCTACCAGTTGTTCTTTCGCCCAAAACGCTTTACCGTGTTTGAGCTTTTGGTTTTTGTCGGGATCTGGATTTCGATCATAGAAGTCCAGTGGACGAGATTCGCCGGTGCGCGCATTGACCAATACTCCGTCCATACCGCCCTGATCTGCAAAGCTTTGTTTGCCGGTGGGTAGGTAAATCCAATTCTCGTACCCTGGGACTCCCTGGGCGACCGCGGCCATAATCCCTACTTGTACCGCCTCTTCTCCGCGAATCTTGTTGCTCTTGCCGAGCGGGTTTACCCTGGCTGTTTCCTCCAGCTTGTTGTGAATAGCCCGCAGTACTTCTGGATTGGTCTTCGGGTCGAGAGCTGCTTCTGTCAGCGCTTTGAATGGGAAGACTTCGTTGGGATACTTATTGGCAATGCCTATCAGGTCGGCGAGGACTTCGGCGTGCGCCATCTTGCCTTGAGCGATTAGAGTCTTCACCCCTTCAATTGCCGCAACACCATTGGTGAATCGCTTGTCGAATATGTCCGGCTGATTGCTGGATCTGCTGTTCCTCAGCGTATCGTCGAGTGCGTCGCGCATTTTTACTAGCTGATCTTTCGAGAGTCCAGAAAACTCCGTGCCTTCTCCTTTGAGATTCGCACTGATCTCTCTGCGCGCTATCAAGGCTCTTTCGAGCATCTCGGGATTTCTCTGGAAGCTCGACATATCGACGTCGAGCTGTTCTCTCATAATCTCCTTGATCACTCGCTCTCGGAGCTCTTTGGCTGGACTGGGCTGCATTCGGGCGACCACGTGGTCGTACATCGTGTCCATCTCGCCCAGTCTCTGCAAGTTCTTCGTGGTCTTGCCGTCCGCCGCTACATTGGCTACACCGGGCGACTTGTCACCACCATTTAAAGTTATCTCCAAGCCTGTGAATTGACTCTTGATGTTGCTGTCCAGGGGTGTATGTCTAAGGTAGAACTCTTTCGGGTTGCTATGCTTGAGCGCTTTCAACTGCAATAGCGCGGTTACCTGATTGGCTTCTGAGCGGTCCATCGTTTTTACGCGATCCAGCAACTCTCGTGCCTGTACCTTCCATGGCTCGGCACCTTCAAATTGTTGAGCGAGATCGGCAAGTGCGGCTGCTCTGGATGCATCGTTAAGTCCGACTTTGTTGCCGCCTGCTTGACCGTCGGCGAATGCCTCTTTCTCTCTGGCGCTCATGCCGTCGTAAGCATCTTTCATTCTCGAATTGAGCTCGGTCTGTCGAGCTTCTAGTGCCTCCGCCATAGCCTTGTTGGCTGTAGTCGGATCGACCACTTCGCCGCGGCGCGCGCGATCGACAACATCGCGGACTCCATCAGGAAGCGGCTCGCCGAAAACGTCTCTGGCGTATGCCGAGTCTGCCACCGCCTTGTCCAGCACCTCGGAACCTTTGCCGCTACTTACAAGGTCGGCGGCGTCCTTTACGCGATTGGCGGAAAGTTCGGCTGTCGAATACTTTGCGAAATTCTCCGATTTAGCTGCCTTTTGAAGATCCCCAAGTCTCTCTGCGTGATCTGCTTGCTTTGTTTTGCCAGCGGCGCTCTTCCAGGCTTCTTGAGCGGTTGGGTAATCAAGATCTCGTCCGGTGCGAGCCTTGAACTCGGCTTGCATCTCCGTGATTTTGGCTCTGTTGACTCTACTGGCTGCATCGAAGTCGTGTGAAAGCATAGCAGCCAGTTCGAAATCGATCTTGGCCTTGCCCATCTCGCGTCCAATGAATTCAGCGATCTTCTCAGGTGATCCTCGAAGAATCTCTGGTGTCACTACGATTTCGCCAGTATTGGATGCGTACCCGGCGACTGCGCCTGGTTCTGTGTCCAGCTTGAGCTTGAGCGACCCGGTGGTTGGTGAAGACCTGGATACGCTATTCAACTTGGCGTTGAGTGCTGCGGTAAACTCGCCCATCGCATCATTCATCTTCGCCGTGGCTGCTAACACATCGGTTTTGGATTGTGTGACGCGGTCGAACGCGTTTTTCATTCCTGCTCCGCCTTGACCGCTCGATGCCTTGGCGAGCGCCATGTCGCGATACTCCCCGTCCGGTCTCGGGTCACCGTTACCTTCAAATTCATTCTTGAGTCGAGTGATTTCAGGCTCTAGCAGTCGATCCAACTCTCTTTCTCTGAGTGCCAGGTCTCGCCGCGCTACATCCAAATCGTCGGCTGCCTTTGCTGCCGGTTTGCCTTCGCTTACTGCATCGACCAGTCCATCAGATACCTTGCTCTTTCCAAATGGCTCGCGGGTAGCCAAGTCGTCTGGTTTGGCCGGTTCGAAGACATCTTTCGGCTTTATCGTAGGCGGTTGGTCCTGTCCTGGTTTTGGCGGTGTGCCGTCTCCAGGACCATCTTTGGGCGGATCTTTCGGTGGACCATCGCGCGGTGGTCCGGCGTCATCGCCATGTCTACCGCCTAGTCGCAGCGAGCGATCTGGTGGGAAGCCCTGGTCGAGCAGGCTGTCCAGTCGTCGTTGCATCGTGGCGGGATCTATATTCGCCCGTTCGAGACTGCCTCTGAGCAGATTTCCTTCGGTGGTTTGCGCACCGAGAGTAGTCCGAAGTTGTTCTAACTTGGCTCTAGTCGTGTCAGTTAGCGGTTGTCCAGCATACTTCTTGAACGTGTCTGGGATACCAAATTCTCCCCAATCTGGAATGGCTGAGTTCTTTCCGCCCTGTCCAATGTCGATGGCGGAGACCTGGTACCTGCCTTGACCGTCTCGATAGACCGTATGATTGTTGGTCGTGAAATCCTTGTCACCCATGGCGTGACGCAGCGCCACTGCTTCTTCGAGACTCTGGCTGTGTGTGAGGTTCGAGGCTAAGATCGCTTCGATTCCGTCAACGCGTTTGAAGTCGCTGAGCATCTCGCCTGCGTGCTCTTGGACTATGGCTTTGACGACCTTGCCGTCTATGGTGACGTCGCGCACAGCGCTGGCTGGATATCGGGAGGTACCGCCATTCATCGCTTTGCTGGTTTCGTATGCGGCTTGTTCCTGATTGAATCGTTGTTTTGCGACGTCCGTGAGTTCTGCGCCTGGCGGTTGTCCGGTGCGTACGATTACCGCTCTCTCCACGCCGTCTTCGCCTTTCAGTGTGGCAACATAGACGTCCATCTTCTCCTGACCGACACCCAGTTTTTGACCAACGGTGATTTCGCCTTTTGCCAGTTGGGCAGGTGCGTCTGGGCTTCCCAGGGGGTGAACAGTCTCTGCTTTGACTACGATATCGCTGCCTCCCTTGAGCGGCGGCGGCGGTGGCTGATCGGCTGGTCTCAGAGGACCACTGTCCATAAATGGTCGTGGTTCCGGTTGAGTTCTTTTTGCCAGTTCGTTGTTTGGATCGACCCGACCTTGCAGGTGAGAAAGGTCAGTTGCTTTGGGCGAGTTGATGGCCTCCATATTCGAGTACAACTTCAACATGGAGCCGTCGGCTTCACCCGCGGTGCTAAACACCGCGAATTTGCCGCCTTGTTTGTTGGCAGCCGCCTGAAGGTCGGTGATTAGCGCTCCTCTATTGCCGGAGAACTCCGAGGCTTGACCGATTGCTTTTACGATGAGCGGCTTATCTAGATTTTTGCCGTTGAAGTCTTTCACTGCATCAAGAATCTGGGTGATACGATTGTCACCATTGGCGATACCGGCTTTGGATTTAAACGTGGCGGCGTCGATCTTGCCGTTTAGATAGTCTTGTATGTGTGGTCCGGCTGATTCAGGCAGCTCCACACCGATTGCTTTTAGGGGCGGGTTGCCCTTCGCCAGCGAATCGATCTGATCGGCGATATGGGCTGTTTGATAGTTGCCTTCGACCTTGTCTCCGCTGACGTGGAAGAGGAGGCCATCGACCTCTTGCTTCTGCAATGCTGCTTTCGCATCGCGGGCATGTGCCTTGGCGGCCTCGCTGGGAGGAGGGTCTTTCTTTCGACCGGTTCCACCGTCGCCTGCGGGAAGCGGTTCGCTCGCAGGAACAGTGGAGTTGTCGCCCGTAGGAACCGGATCTTTCTTGGGAACGGCAGTGCCGTCGCCTGTGGGAGGCGGATCTTTCTTGGGAACGGCAGTGCCGTCGCCTGTGGGCACCGGTTCAGCCTTGGGAACGGTCGTGCCGTCGCCTGTGGGCACTGGTTCAGCCTTTGGAACGGTCGTGCCGTCGCCCGACGGGGGTGGTGTGTGGACCGGTCCGCTTGATTGCCCTTGAGGAGGTGGTGTCGTGCCGTCTCCTGCGGGCGGTGTCGGCGGTGCATCTTTGGCTGCCTTACCGATTCTAGCGAGTGCTCCGATTGTATCGATACTCACTTTGATTGGAATTGCAAATGCTGCTCCCATGGCTATATCTTTGGTTGCATCTTCCAATGTATAGGGTCGTCCGTCGATCCTGGCGCTGGACCAACTGCCTACCACGTTGCCGAGAGAGGCTGCCCCTACGGTGCGAGCATAGTCGGCGCCCGTGGCTCGGACGCTTCCCCAGAAAGTGCGCGCCGTTGCAGTTCCTGCGGCCGCTGCTGGAGCGCCGGTCTTTGCGCCTAGATGGGTCGGGTCGATCAGACCGGCGGCTGTGAGAATGGTGTACTTGACCGTATCGCCGAATGTCTCGCTTGCACCTCTATGTGTGTCGCCGAGCGCGGCTTGCTTGGCGAGGGCGACCGTCAGTCCTGTACCCAATGCCACGCTGCTGAGCGTGGCTAGTCCAGCCAGACTCCAGCCTCCTGTAAATGGAGCGGCAGCGATGGAGACGGCTATCGTCACGCCGGTGGCGACAGTTTCTGCGACGCTGCGTTTGTCGTTGTGGAACGACTGGATGCCTTTCTGTACGTCGCCCCAGCGCCGTTCCAGCTCTTCCGGCGTAAGTTCATTGCCTTTCATGTTGGCGTTGAAATCAGCGTTGACGAGACTAGCTATCTTCTCTTCAGGCATGATATTGGCTGATGCGAGCATGCTTCCGAGAGGACCGCTATGAGCACCGGTCAGCGATTCATGTGCTGCTATCACCGTCTGTGGTGTCGTCCACTCAGCCGTCCGTGTCAACCGAACATAGTCCATGCGCTCGGCCTCGTCTACCTTGCGCACCACGTCGTTGCGCATTTCGCTCTTGTACTTGAGGGCGTAGTCGCCGGAGGTGCGGGTTCGTTCTTCTTCGTTCATACCGCTCAAGAGTCCTCTGACTTCGTCTTTGGAGACGCCGAGGTCGAGAGCGAAGGCGCGTATGCGATCTTCTGCTTTTATCTCAGGTTTGAAATTCTTGTTGCCTTCCTGCCCTTTCGGCATGATGATCTGTGTTGCGAGCTCTTTTTGAGCAGCGGTCAGATGAGAGGTCATCTTTGCGAACTCTTCCGGGTTATTACGCCAATAGGCTAATCCCTGCGGGGTGGCGTTCAGGACGGCATCTTTAAAGTAGCCTGCGGCGTTGAACTCTTCTCTCTCAGACTCCTTGCCGGTAGATCTCGTTGTTGTGTTAATCTCCTTGATAGTCTCGGGTGATAGGATGCCTTTGTTCGGATCGAGCAAGGGCGCAACAAATTTGTTGTAGCTCGACTCACTTCCACTAAGCACCTTCATGGCTGCTGCTTTGAACTCCGGATCCGTCGCCAGCTTGTCCCGGATCTTGCCGTCTTTGTCGCCACGTAATTCGACCGCGATCATGCGCGCTGCGTCAGCGCTGGACAGTCCGCTGATGCCGCTTTTTGCCAGCATTTTGTCGCCCAGTGTTACTTCTGGCATTTTTGGCGGGTTGTTGGTCGTGTCGGAGGCAATTTGGCTCAGAATATGATCTGCTGCCATCCTGTGGGCTGAGGTTTTGCCGCCGAAATGCTTGTCCAGGAGTCCATCCACGGTCTTGCGGAAGCCCTCCGGCTCGTCGCGATATCTTCTTCTGTCATCGGGAGACATGTTGGTTATCGCGTCCCACATGGCCTGCCGGTCGTTAGACACGGTATGTACGTTGTGTTCGAGCGCTTGATCAAGCGGTCTTCGCACCTCTGATTTCTGAGAATCGTAGAGTTGCGACCTGTAGTATTCCAACGATTGACGAGCTGGGTCTCCGAGCTTGTTAAAGATTTCTTGACGCGCCTTCAGCGTCTCTGACGGTGTCGCGCCTTGCGTCCGTTCCAGCTCTCGAGCAACGGCACGCCCTTCCATGAATTGGCGGAACTCTTTGTTGTCCCGATAGGCTTTCAATTGTTCTTCTTGCTGTGCTGTGAGCGGCTTCTTGTCGCCTGCGCGGAATGCAGCGAGCGTCTCGCGTTCGCCGGCTGTTAGATCGCCTTCTTTGCGACCGCCCTCGGTGACCGCCTTGTCGAGTGCACGTCCCTGTTCCAGTCGATCTACTTTTTGTCCGGCGACCAATTGATCGAACTTGGCCTGATCCATGTTTTTAAACGCTGGGATCAGATCTTTGAGTTTGGCCGGATCCGTATCCGCCATCTCGTTAACTTTAAGAGCGTGTTCGATTTTTTTGTTGACCAGCTCTTTGGCTTTGTCGACATATTCGCCGGAACCTAAATTGAGTTCCATGCCTCGAGCGATTTGAGCTTGAAACTCCGAATGATAAGGCAGCTCGTTGCCACCACCGTCCTTGATCTTCGGTTGATCCCAGCGAGCGCCTACCATCAGGCGATCGAACGATTCGCGCGACATATTTTCCACCCGGCTGAGATTCTCCTGGTGGCTGTTGGTCCAGTGTCCGCCGATGTCGACAATTCCCTGGGTCAGGTCCGTACCAGAGCCTTCACCTCGGCCGATGCGCGCTTCATATCCGAATGCCTTGCGCTCTTTGCCGAACCAGTGCAGCCCTTCCAGAGACTTCTGCATGGTCTTGTAGAAATCTAGAGACTCTTTTTCACTTGCGGTCATGCTTTCGCGATCGCGTCCTGATTGGGAGAGGGCCCTGCCGTCCACGTAGTTGCTCTGGTCTTTGTCTGACATGTTTTCCAGGGCATCGCGGACGACGTCATCAGAATTCGTGAACGTTCCTGTTGCCTTTTGAATCGCGGTGGTCGGCGCCAGTTTTCCGCGATCCATGTAGTCAGTTGCTTCCTGAACAGACTGTCTGTCTGTCACGGTGGATGTGTGAGTCATGCCAGCGCGATTGTAGGTTGTCCTCGTCTCGGTGAAGGCTGAGCGAATCTTTTCGGCGCCGCCTTCGGCTTTGAATTTGGCTCGTCCTGCGTCGGTTGCGATGTGCTCTGCCGATGCCATCATAAAGTTGGCGAGTCGGTCGCCGCTACCTGATTTCAACGCCAGGCTCATTAACTCGGTTTGCTGCTCTGGTGTGCGCAGGTCTCTACCCGTGGTGGCATACAGTTCCATTGCTCGCCTGTGGAACTCATCTCCCTGAACCGAGCCGTGCTTGTTGCTGGAGCTGTCTGCGTAGTGCTCGCTCAGAGAGACACCGTACATCGCCATCATCGAGTCGTTAATCTGCCTTCTTCGTTCTTCCGACGCCCCGCCCAGAATGTCGTGTTCGGATCGACGTATATCGGCCTGCGAGCGGTCGCGCCAGAACCAGGACGATTGCGATTCTGAGCGGTCGACCATCAACTGGAGGGCATAGTCGTCACCTGGGCGATCCCGTCGATCGAACATGCCGCCCGTTCTCACACCACGGAAGAAATCTGCGCCTCCTACCGAATCTACGAGATCGTCCCGCAGCTTCATTGGGTTGTTCGCGTCGTACTTCGATCCCATGATGTAGAGCTGCTCTGCGCTTTTGTCGCGGAGCTGTTCTCGGTAGATTTTGTCGCGCGTGCTCTTCCGTGTGAACCACCCGTCCTTCGAGTCCGTCACGGTTTTTAGAGATTCGGCCAGCGCGATGTGCTCCGGTCCTTTCTGGGTGCCATCCAGTCCGTATCGGAATCGATCACCGTCAACGCTTAAAGAGACACGTTCTCCGGATTCGTTGTTGACGTTGATGAAGCCTGTGAAGCTCTTGTCGGTACCCTCTTGCTTCCAGTGGAATCCATCTTGTGTAGTCCATGATGTCTTACCTGCACCTTCGCCGAAGGTGATGCGACTCAATCGATCTGCCCTGCCGAGCACTTCTTGACCAGGAGCGAGATCTCTGTCGTAGTGGGTGCGCGTACCCTTCGCATCGATGGTGTCGGTGAGTGCTCCTCGCGTGTCATACATGCGCATGGCGCCTGAGTCCATCTGTACGACTCGGCTGCCATCGAGTCTGTGCGAAGATATGGAGCCGTCTCGACCGTACATCTGGGTGGTGCCGTCTTGCTTGACGTTGACCATCGCAGCAATCTTTTCAGGCTGTCCGTCCCGTCCGTTGATTACCGATCCGTCCGGTCTGACATGGAAGTAAACATCAGGAGGACTGCCGTCTTTGCGAGCATACCGTTCGCCGTCGATTGAAAAGGCGGTGACTTCGTTCTTGTCGTTGTACTCGTATCTTCTATCTGACTGCCCTTTCGCTCTCGTGACTCGATCTTTCGCATCGGTCTCGATGACTGTTCCATCTTTCCGTGTTTCGACTTTGCCGACATAATTCTTGCTATTGTCGTACTGATAGTCGATCTTGGTTTCATCCGAGCGGCGCTCCGAGATCTTCCTGCCGTCTGGGTGCTGCGTAGTGATAGTACCATTGGTGGCAGTCGATTCGACTGTCGGAGGTTGACCGGCGAAATTGTCACGAATGATGGCTCCGTTACGGTCTATCGAGAGCTTGAATTTCTGCTCTTGTCCAAGCGCTTTACCGTCGTTGTCGAAGCGCTTCCAGTTTTGACCGTCTTCTGTGGCCCAGTAAGCATTCTTGTCGCTGTCGAATCTGATTTTATTGGGGTTGCCATCGCTTCCTCGACCGAGAACATCCATCGGATCGCGCTTGACCGGTTCGATGCGTGTGTACTTGCCATTCTCGGCGTACACTGTCGAGCCGTCGGCTTTGCGTATTGTTTCCTTGCTACCGGTGCTGGTTTTTTGCGTCTCGATCAGATCGCCTGCGCTGCTTACCGACATTTCGCCGACCCAGGGCGGATTGGTGCTGCCTTGCTTTTGCCAGGACTTACCGTCTGTCGAGGTATGAACGTCGCCGTTACTGTATTCGACACGATTGAGAGTGCCGACCTGATCGTAGCCGAATTTTCTGGTGCGCCCTAGAGCATCAGTGGTTTGCACTGTTTGACCGGCTTCGTTCTTAATCATATTGGAGCCGTCTTTATTTTGTTTGACGAACTGATGGTGGCCATCGCGTCCGTTCTCGCGTTGCCAACCGTCGGTTGTGCGCACCGTCTCGCGCAGGTGATGACCTGCTCCATGAGTGATGCGTACGGTGCCGTCTGAATCGACTCGACGCGTCTCTTGTTTTACCTCCGCGGTGCCGTCTTTCACCCAACGCTCGGGTTGTGGTTGTGGCAAGCCGGGCGAGTCTGGGACTTTGTTGTAGACAGAACCATCCGGCATTCTCATCGAGACGAGATTTCCTGTCTTGTTGTAGTACATGTCGGTGACGCTACCTTCCTTATCCGTGACGCGGTGCACGCGCTTGTCGCCTTCACTGTCGCGGATGACGGTAGAGCCGTCGGTTTTGAAGATGTGCTCCTTCTTCGTCGAGCTGTCGATCATCGAGAAATTGCCGTCTTTATCGACCTTGATGTCGCCATTGAGCGTCTTTCCGTCGCTGGAGGTCCACTGTCCTTCGCCCTTTCTGGTCCAGAGTTGGCTGCCGAAGGCTACTTCTGTGAGCTTGTTCGGATCGAGTTGGTCGCGTTTGTGTACCGCGCGGAGGAAGCCATTGGCGTCTTGACTGGCGACAACAAGACCGTTCTCGCTAACCACTTTGGAGTTGTCATCGCCCAATCGCATGGATCGATTGTCTTTGTCTATCACAGAACTAGAGCCGGAGCGGCTGACGGCGGAGCCGTCGTCCTTGCGGAATCCGAACTCTCCATTGGGCTGTACGAAAGGTGTGCCACGGACGATGTCCGGAGGGTTGGTTCCGCGCACGGCGAATGTCTTGCCGTCAGTGCCGTGAGCGTCGAACACTGGACCGGTGGAGTTGCCTATAGACTTGATGGTCCCGTCGGGCGCTCTGTCCACATGCAAGTGTGGACCTGATACTGGAGTCACATCTGTGATTAAACCGTTGATATCGTATTTGGTGACATTGCCCTGTTTGTCTTTGGATTCTCGGGTGCCGGAGCCGTCGAACTTGTCCCAGGTGCCATCCGGTCGGTCGATTCGGCGTCCGGTCAGCTCTCCTTGCTGGTTGCGTTCGAAGGTCGTTTTTATCTTGTGGGCGTTCTCTGATTCGCGGACGCGTCCATCGCGGTCGACGATATCCCTCTGTCCGTTGGCGCGCGTCACCGTGAGCCCGCCGTCGGGGCGATTCTCGCGAACTGTCAGGGTTGTCCGATCAATATCTATGGCGGGCACTTTTGTGGCGCCCGGCCCGCGGAACCCTCTGGGAGTGTTTTCCGCAACAGAGCCATCGGGCTTGGTGACCTCGGCAATGTGATGCGGTTTGTCGTACTTGAATTTCCAGGTCTCGTTGCGCGCAGTCGTCAGTTCCGTGACATCGCCGTTCTTGTCGAGGACGGCTTGCGATCCGTCGGAATTACGCAGAGTGACTTTGCCTGGCACATCATGGTGGTCCTCACGCATCTGACCGGTTTCGTGATTAACTTTGACGGTGCCGTTCCACGGCGCATCAGTACTATTGTCCTTCTTCCAATTGGTTTTTTCTGCGTTCTGGGCACGCCACCAGCCTGCGCCGTAGTTGACCGCGCTTGGATCGGTTTCATCGCCTTTGTAGTCGTAGTCGACGGATTTGCCGGCCGCATCTATGGAATTCTTGATTCGCAGCGCGCCGGTCGAGTTTCGATCGTAGGTGAAGACAGAGCCGTCGAGCTGTCTGGAGGTGTGCTTGTTGCCTTCTCCGTCTATTTGGAGGGCCCCGGTTTTCTTGTCGACCCAGCGGTCGCCTTTCGGCTCCACCGCGCCGGAAGTCTTATTCTTCCAGGTGCCGTCCGTCTGTCTTTCCCACTCGCCGGTGGAGTCTTTGTAGCTCTTTAGTTTGCCGCCTTCGCCGTTGACATAATCGTTGGTGTTACCTTTCGCGTCGACTGTGCGGGTTACCTCTCCGGCACCATTGGTGGTGATGGAGGTGCCGTCTGGTTTGGTATCGACTGTAGTGCCGGCGGTGCGATCGTATACAGTCTGCGAACCGTCGATACGCCTGACTAGCTCGCGGTTGCCGCCAGTAACCGAGAACGATCCGTCATTTGCAATACTGAGCTTGCCTTCGAACTTTTCCCCGGAGAACTTGCTGACCCAAGTCTTGCCTCCATCCGGGGTGTCTAGCTGATAGCCGTGACTGTCCTTGACTGATTGGGGCTTGCCGTCTTTGAAATCAGCTTTGACTCGGCGGCCTCCCGGCCAGTGTCCGTCCCACTGAGTGGCTTCGGTGTTCTGACCTAATGCGTCTTTGAATATTGTAGTTGCCGGTGGACGTTGTGTGCCTTCGGAGTTGCCACGAAATTCGTTGTTGTCGCCATAGAAGTTGTATTTGAACGATCCGTCTTGCCTTTCGGTGGCACGCAAGCGGAAGCCGGACTCCTCCTTGGACTTGGTAAATTCCATCTTGGTCGAATCGGCTGTTTTGACAGTCAGAGAGTTGGGATCCTTGGGGTCCGCTTCGAAGGTCAGTCCAAGCTTGCCGTACTGGCTTCCGAGATCGGTTGCGGTCGCGTTGCCGGAGAGCGACACCAGGGTCTCGATGGCTGTCTCTTTCTGTTGGGTCGTCGCTGGCGTGCCGGATTCCGTTGGTGGTCGTTTGCCGGTGGAAAGTATGTCCCTGGCGTTCGTCAAGAAGCCTTCTCTGTGCTTGTTGAGAGTTGCCTCCGGCAAGTTCTTCAAAGCGCGCACCATATCTGGTTGCATATTGGCTTTGATTAGATCCGTGTCCTGCTTCGTCCAGTTGTCGGCGTTGGACATGAGCGACTTGATCGCAGCTGCCCTCTCTAGCCCATTCTGCGCTGCCAGGCTGACGTTCAACTGATTTCGGACCCCATCTTGTAGGTCGGCGGGTAGCTCACCATTTGCGGAGAGGCGACCGAGGCTTTCGATCGCGGCAGGGGATCGCTGATTGTTGCTTTGCACTGCGTCCAGAAGAGCTCTAGTTGCGGTTGCCCGGCCTTCCGGCGTATCCGCCATCCCTTCCAATGCCTGGCGTGCTTTCGTCGAGGTGCCATTCTCGCCTTGATGACCGGCGGCTGACCTGGCGATGATTGCGAGCGCGGCTGGATTGCCAGCTTTTGCTTGCGTGGCCAAGCTGTCCATGTTGGCAGCGACCTGCTCGGGTGTGTGCGACTTGAGATAGGCATCGGCTAGAGCCTTGGATCCGGGACCACCGGCTTTCACCGCTTCGTCTAAGGCTTTTGTGAGGTTGTCCTTGCCTTTGCCGGCCAGTCCTGCATCGATGGCCGTCTGTAATTCTCTTGCTACCTGTGGATCGCCGCCTTTTTCGGAAGCGCGACTGAAGGCGCTGACCAGAGCGAATGCCTCGGCCTGGTTCATCTCTCCGCCAGTGCGTTTGGCGTCGACGGCAACGGCCTTGGCCGCGGACAACTCTAAATGGGCCTTCGTGGAAGGACCCATGTCTTTTGCGTCAGGAGCCTTGATCGGTCGATCGGCGCCATTGGCTCCGGCGGCGAGCCCGTTGAACTTATCTCTTGTCTGATCGTCACTTCCGGCGAGAAGTGTTCCGTAGAGCCCTTCGCGGGCATACTTATTGCCGTCTCTCGCTTGAGTGGCTAGTGCGTCGACACTCTGTTCGGCTACCTGCTTACCTCCCGGCTGTTCACCTTTCAGTGTCGGGAGCCCGGCGAGAACTCTGGAGGCACCAGCCCATCTTGCACCATCGGCGGCGAGCGAGTTGCCGGCGTTGTGCTCGGCGGTGAGGACTGACTGGACTCTAAGATAGTCTCGCGCACTCGGTTCTTTGGGAAGTTGTCCAAGCTGGCGATCCACCCTGGCTTTGTCGAGTCGATTTTTGACTGCGGGATCCAGAGTGTTGGTTAAGCGTGTCAGAGCAGCCTGTCTCTTCGAAGTGTCGGCCGATCCGAGATCATTGACTAACCCATCGACCGCTTTCATATTGGCTTCGAGGAGCTTGGCTCGGTTCTCTCCTTCTACTGTCTGTCCGCCCGCGGCGATAATCAGATCCTCAGCCGCTGTATTGGGCGGTGGACCGCTTGCCAGTTTCGCCAGATCGCGCAGTTGCTCGGCGGTGCGCTCGGCGATAGTGTCGCGGGCAGTATCACCGGTTTTCTTGTCGCCGGGTTGTGGCGTGTCTTGCCGATATCCGAAATCGGTTTTCTTCCCTTCCGATGCCAGAAAAGCTTTCATGTCGTCGGTGCGTTGTTCCGGTAGCTGTCTGCCCCTACCGTTACCGGAGAACCAATCGAAGCTCGCGTTTTCGTCGATCTTGTAATTGGCGTCGCGCTTGATCAGCGTACTGTACGATGGATCTTTTGTTGCGGTTCTTTCAGTGAAACCCTCGAGGTCGTTGGTCATGTGGTATCTGTTACGATCCGAGATGACGCCACCGCCGGAATACTGTTTTCCGATGAACTCGCTGGTCTCTTTATACCTGGCACGCCACGAGCTGCCATCCGCTCTCGAGACACTCTCGACCCTCGGCATCGGCTTGATTCCGGTGTAGGGGTCCACCGTGTCGTAGTGATGAGCACTTATCTGTGTGCCGGCCTTGTCTTTAATGTGATACATCGTCTTGGGCGGTACCCAGACGCTATCGGGGCTGTCTTTGCTCTCGGTAACCGTGAGCCCCTGGCGCTTGATCGCCTCGATTCCATCCTTGCCGCCGATGGTGGCAAGTGCACCAATCGCATTTTCTCTCGTGTAACGATCGTCGCTATTGACCTTGCTTTCCAGCCCTTTGACGAGCTCTTTTCGGTACTCTTCCCGCTTGTTTTCGGGTAGCCCTTCCAGCATTCTAAGCGTCTGATGCGTGGTTTCGAATGAGTAGTTGTTGCGAATTGCTTCGAAATCCGATGGTTGAAACTTGTCTGCCTTGGCCAGGTGATTCATACCTTCCATTGCAGAGCGCTGAATCAATGGTGATCGCGAGGTGACGCCATCGTGGAGCGCTTTACGCGCAGTCTCTGGTACATCGCCTTTGGCGGCCAGTCGTCCAAGAAGCTCGAGTGAGGAGTGTTCGTCTTTGGCTGGCGGATGAGAGGAGGCCAGTGCTTCCATCACTGCTTTTCGATCAGGCTCCGATTTGTCGCCGAGTTCTCCCAGCTTCTGTCTTGCTGCTTGGGTTTTGTTGGGATCGTCTATGGCGCCGTTGGCCATCGCGGCCAGTCCGTTGATGCCTGCTTGTCGAGTCTCGGGTCTGTCCAGCATCGCGGTCAAGCTCTTCGCCGCGTCGCCGTCGATCGTCTCCAGCGCTCTGACGGCGTTGATGCGCTGATCGTGATTGCCTTCGGTAAGATGTTTGCGAGCGGCATCGCTTATGGTAGGTTTTAACCCTTCAAGTACATCTTTAGGTAGGTTAGGAAGTTCTCTAAGAACTTCGGGCGACAAGTTCTGTGTGATAGCCTGGCGGTCTGCCGCATCCCATTTGCCTGCGTATAGCTTCATGGCATTCATGGCGTCCTGGCGGCGTTCTGGGCTGTCGCTCTTCAATCCGTCGCGCAATATTTCTCTGACGCGGTCGGGTGGCGGCTCGCCACCACTGGCGGTGATCTTCGTTACCGTTTCGAGCACGCCGGACTTATTTGCTCCAGGTGCATCTCTACCGGCGAGCAGAGTGTCGACGATCTTGTCCTTCGTCTCCGGTACTTGTTTGGCAATTTCGACTAATGTCTCTTGGGCTCTTTTGGCTTCCTGGCTGTTGCCCGTTTGTCCGAGGGCAATTTGAGAAAGCCCTTTGATCGCACTGTCTCTTGTTGCAGGATTAGGAATTTGTTTCGTCAGGTGCTCTATGCTGTGGCTCTTGGCGGTTCTGAGAATGCCATCCGCTTGGTGGACTGCCTGGACGGTGTCAACTTGATCTTTGATCTTCGGGTCGGGCTGATTGCCGGTGAGCTCGACCATGTCTTTGACCGCGCCGTCTTTCTTATCCTGACTCGACCCGCGATCGAGCCAGGTGCGCACCTGTTCCCTCAGAGTTTGTTCTTGTTGCGGAGTCAATGGGATGGGAGCAGGTTTCTCAGGCTTCTTCTCTTCGGCGTCGTCGTCAGTGCCGTCACCGTCCGGGTCCATTGTGTCATCCCCGTCGTCAACGTCTGTGTCGTCACCGTCCGGAGCCGTTGTGCCTTCGGCGTCGTCGTCGTCGTCGTCGTCGTCGTCGGTGAGCGCGTCGCCCTCGTCGGGAGGTGCACTCGCGGGTGTTCCATCGGCACTGTCATCATCATGATTATCATCGACTGGAGCGTCGGTCGAGTCTTCCGTCGGGTCGGGGCTCGGCTCTTGAGGATCGTCATCGATCTTCTTGCCGGCTGGTTTGGCGTCTTTGTCTTTTTGTTTTGGTTCTCGGCTTTCGCCGCTCACGGCATCTACCTTTCTGACGGCGATTGCTCTTCCGTCATTATTGAAAGTGGCGCCTGTGACGCCGTCCGACGTGGGGTGTTTGAGCGATGCTTCAAATCTGTTGTTGGGTAGTGCCGTCACAGTGCCGCTGCCATCGCGTCCTGTCATGCTCCATTTTCGGCTGTCATTGGACGGGAATTGGATCATTTTGGACCCGTCCTTCATCGTCAAATTAAGCCGTCCATCAGCACGGAGCTGCACGCCCGTGAAATAGGGATTGTCGCTCACCTTCTTGTCAAAGACTGTCTTGGCTGCTTCTTCTCGATCTACCTGTCGGGGCGGTCCACCGTCTTTCGGCTTGATAGTGGCCTTTCCGTCTCCTTTGGGCGGGTCCGGTGAGAATGAGATTTGATCGCCATTGGGCATGTCGGCTCGCACGTAGCCGTTATCGTAGAATTTCAGCGACGTCCCTGGCTGACCGTTCTCTCCGGGAATTGAGTAACCTTTGAACTTGGACGGTCCACCTTCGGCGCCGAGCGCATAGCTGTTGTCCATGCCGGTTACGAATTTCTCGGCATTGAGCGCTCTTCTCACGGCTTGGCCGAACGTCTGACCGTCGGAGGGTACGTTTTGCTTCACGCCCTCGAGCAGGAGACGGAAAGCCTCTGCTGTCGTTTCTCCTAGCTTGGGCTGCTCTGCGGTCTGCCCGTCTAAACCACTGTTTGTGCCGTTCTCCGGCTTTATGACACTGGAGTCCTTGGTTTCACTCGAATCTTTTTTGTCGCGCGTCTCATCCCGCGTTGACGTACCACCGAACGGCTTCGTTGGCTCTTCGTACAGCGTGATCGAAGCGCGTTCATTAGGATTTTCTGGCGGAACTTTTTTGTTCCCTTCGCCAACATCACTCATGTTCAGCTAACACGACCAATAGGAGTTTCCACTATCTATATACCCATGAAGGGCGTACAGAATACAGATGCGAGGACCGATGCGAAACGGAAAGACTAGTAAAACTAGGGGTATTGAACGATGTCAAGCGATGATAGCACTGTTTCGTGACCAGATTGTTCCTAAAAATCACCGATTAGGAGATTTAGGGTCGGTTTTGATATGGCTATCTCGTCGATGTTCGGCACTGCTTGGTGCCGCCGTCAGGAATGTGCCACTCGCTTTACGCAGTTCAGTTTGCGACGGTGCACCTGGCGGGGTGTTCAATCGTTGGTTGTTGGTTGCTCTACATACTATAACGAATAAGAGAAATGGAAGAACAAGCAAACCTGGCGGCCGTCGCCAGGTTTGCTCGCGGTGATCGATTCGTCCGCCTCTATTTGGCAAGCCAGATGAGGTAGACCGCGATCCCGTTGTTTGCGGCATGTAGGAGCATCGAGCAGTAGAGGCTGCCTGTGCGGCGGTAAACCTCGACGTGCAGACACCCCAGAAGGAACAGCAGGACCAGCGCCGACGGCTGGAACTGCAGGTGGAGGACGGCGAACATGAAGGAGCTGAACAGCATTGCCGTGAGCTCCATGCGTTTTCCGCCCAGAAGTTTGTGGATGGACTCGGCGAAGCTGTGTGACGTGTTGCGTACCCAGTTGTCCGCCAGCGCCCAGGCTCGCCGCAACGCGAGCCATCGCCCCTCTTCGGGGACTTCGACCAGATTGACCGGTGGTTGTTTTGCCGATAGCCCACCGCGGGTGACCTGGAGAAGGTAGCCGCGGAAGACCAGCTCTTCGAACACCGGTGCGCCGATTGCCGCCAGGATGGCGAACAAGAGAAAATTGCCGCCCGAGGCCTTCTTGGCCATCTCGACGGTGACTTGGCTGCTCGGACCGAGGATCTGGATTACCGACCACTCCACGCCTTGCCAGAGGATGAGGGCTGCGGCGGCGGGCCAGAACACATTCCAGGCGGTGATCCACCATCTGCTGCCTCGGCGTTTGTCCAGATTGAGCGCCATGAAGCTGCGCAGGCTTTCACCGGCCTTCTTGAGGCTCTTGTCGATGAAGCGCATCTGCATACCGAAGCCGAGTAGGAACGCCACCACGCTCAGTACCATGACGAACGTCATGTTGGGCTGGTCGTGCTCGTCGCTCAGCATCGTAGCGATGCTCTGCATGAGCTGCGGGTAGTACGGATCGAGCAGCGCGACGCCCCAGACGAACAGGCAGGCGAAGAGCGCTCCGCCAGCCAGCGAGTGGGTGATCAGGCGCAACGGGGGGTGGATGGAGATGCCGGCGAGAAGTCGTTGTCCGTAGCTCAGTCGCGCGTTTTCTGCCTCTTCGGGAACTGCGCAGAGCCAGGCGACAAGCCGACGCCGCCACAGCCAGAGGTAGGTTGCAGCGACGGCGACGGAGCCGGTGAACCAGGCGAGCTTCAGAACGAAGAGCACGCCTTCTGGTTCGAGGAAGAGCATCTTGACGGTCATGTACTGGCACAGGGCCAGCACCGCGCCGACGAACACGAGTGGGATGACGAACGAGCCTATCGTGAAGTACACAAGTGACTTCAGGTAGTTCGTGCTCGCTTCTCGCCAGGTCCAGGGGAACTTGCACTCGAGCTTGCTAGGCGGCGCGATTGCGGCTTTCAATATCTTGGCAGGTGACATCGGGTCTCCCTTTCGTTCGGGGTTCAGACGTCCAGCAACGATCTTGGCTGTGTTGAATCAGCCTCAGGCATTGCAAGGGCTGTTCGGGAACAGCTGGACGCCCCAGTCTGTGCGGTGCTTACGCCACACCGCGGAACGGAGAAAGGTCGCTGAGCTCGCCACGGTGGGTCTACCGTGTCGGGCTGGCTGCAGAAGTCAAAGAGCGTTTCCTTTCGAGATTAGGTGCCTTATCAAGGTTGTCATGGGGTGTGATTGAACCTTACCGAGAGTCGTCGATCAATATCAAATTGTGTGTTTACTCAGGTATGGTGGTGAACATCTGCATAGGACGCGGGTTTGACGAAACCATGATTATGAGTTTCGAACTCACGATTTGAACATGGTGAAATCGTAACGACTTGTCGAAGCGATTTTTGTGATATGGGGTGGTGTTGAAATGCGAGACCAGTTGATCGTAGTGCAACTGGTCAGATAGAAGACTGGGATCGGCGTCTCGCTGGCATTGAGCGAGGTTAGGAGTGCAATCGGCCAAACTTACTGAACGAGATGATCGGGTTTGTGTTACTAATTTCTTCGCAATATCATTGCAGAATCGCTGCTAAGTTAGTTTTGCTCAAGGGACGCATCTAGCGCTACAAGCGCCCACACGCATGTTGTAGAACGGTATCACTAACCACTCGTGCTTGTTGTATTGGATCAGATTCAGATTGGAAACGCAGTCATGACGCTGTAGCGATTGGCGAAACCCCTGATTGTCAGTCACCGTTTAACAGGAGCCTTCTCGGAGGTCCATTCACGCACGTCGCATGTTCTGAAGTGCCAATTAATCACAGATGCCTGTGATGATTGAAGCAAACTGGCACTAAGAGGGACCAGGTCAAATTAGACCAACATCAGCGAACAGTCATTAGGAGACTCCGCATGCTTTTCTAACAACTGAACCCGCGTAATTTTTGACGCGTTAAAAGCGTTGTGGTCCACCCCAAAGGACCATTGCAGACGAGCAATCGCTTGTTTGCCCATACCTCGCATCACATCCATCACACATGAGTCCGTCAGAATACCTACCTGCTTCTCTTGCCACCAACGCCGGTTTCGAAGAGTATTGCGTTGAGGCAATGGAGAGACTTCCCGATGATTACCAGACCGACAGCGATGAGCACTTGAACGTTCTGGTGCCTTTGTTGTTGCGGCGATTCGGGTCCCGAAGTCGCTTAAACGTGGTCGAGCTCGGTCCCCGGGGGACTACGATCGTGGCACACACTCTGGCTCCCTACCGGCAACGGTATTTGGGTGTCGAGTACAGTCCTGCTTGCGTGAAACGGCAGAATGAGCTGTTTCAGGTGCAAAAAGTTGCAGATGCGGAGGCTGTCTTCGGCAACACATACGCGTTGGAAATCCCTGATAACAGCCAGGACGTTGTGATTGCTGCTTGCCACGATCCACTCGTGAGCGGTCGGCCAGCTTGGTTGCTAAGGGCATACAGCGAGGTGGCTCGAATTCTCAAGCCGGACGGCGAACTGGTCCTATTGCCGTTTGATGAGGCAAACTACCGCGGACCGCCTACCAAGGGTGGCACGAGCAGTTTTAATCCATTGCATCATGCAGCCGCTCCTTTCACGCACTTCCGTGCTGTGGAGATGGTGCTGTCTCCAGCTCTGTATGCGCCTCCGCGAATGCTGGTTGCGCTAGTCAAAAATGAGGTCGGGCTCGAGGCGATGACTTGGGATTTGCAGCTCGAGTTCTACGAGGAGGCCGAGCGGCTTTCGCGCGCGGCAGTCGAGCAGTGGTTACTCACAGCGCCTTTCACTCCGGCCAACGAGAGCGTGAGGGAATGTTTGGAATCGTGGAAGCGGCACGCCTTAAATCGGACCGTCCTCTATCAGGGAGGATGCCGGACTAGAGTGAGCCGAATCGATGGGATTGGCACGGTGCGCTGCTGTAACGAGGATACGTGAGTGTTCGATCGAAAGCCTGCCTGTCCGGATCGCAGTCTCCTCGTGCAGGCTTGTTGGCGCAGACAGCGCGTGCTGTAAGAGAGCAGATATTGAGTAAAAGCGAGCGTTTCCGTTCAAACGGGCGCTGCCAGTTGCGGCATGCTCGGTACCACGATACGCTGGTACCGAGCTTCGCGTTCTCGCCGAAAACCACTTCGAAACGTTCGCAAGTGAACGTCTACTGCTGTTTCCCGCTGTTCGTAGACGTTCACTTGAGGACGTTAACTGCACAGACTAACAAGCTAGATTACGGCGTTAAACTGGGGCCGCCGGCTTCCAGCCGGCTCCCGGAAGAGAGCTATCGGCGTGTAGGCGTCTACTTGGTTGGGAACATTGGCAGTCCGGCTCCGAAGACCTGCTCCAGACTGCCATTCTTCACGTCCGTCACTTAACCTTAGTCGCTGTTTCCCGCGAATACTATAAAGAGACGTAGAATGTGGTGCTGGCCTAGTTGGGTCAGTGATGGGCGTTGATTTATCGGCTCTATGAGCTGGTGTTTGCTCGCGCAGCAAGTTCCGGAAGACGCCCTTACCAGAATTGGACTCGAAGTCCGCGAGTGGTTTTGCCGCTGGAGACCAAGGTCCATTTTGTCTATGTGAGTTGAACGGCAACTCAGATCGATACGTCTGTTTCCCCGAGATGACCGTCACGCCGACAGCCTCTTGCGATTAGAGGCGATTCGGCGTGACGGTCAGTTACTGAATCGGCGGTGTGAGGCGCCATCAGTCCTCGAAGGTCTGCTCGTCGAGTTGGCTTTTGAACGCCGTGATAACCAGTGTCACCATCGCAGCGAGCGTGACGGTGATTGGGATGAGCTGGTAGATGTTGCTCAATCCCGGAATGAAGACCGCGAAGACAACGCCGATTGCGCAGAGATACGTACTGAGACGCCAGGCGGTCTGTCTGTTTTCTGCCTTGTCCCAGATGGTCCGCGCTGTTTCGATGGCACGTTTTCGGGATTGCTGGAGGTGGATGTACTTCCTCACGCCCTCACGACGGGAGCGGACGTAGTTGACGGCGCAGGCGGCGGAACCGAAGGCGAGGATCAAAGCGATTGTGAGAGCCATTGTTGTCTCTCCTTGCTAGATGTTTTGAGATGGTCAAGGCAGCGGCGGAAGCGCGCTGAACGACGAGAATGCGAACGAGACCATGATCACAGAAGTGAGTATGTTCTCGCAAAAGACGGGGGACGACGAATTGCCTCGGCAACGAAATGGCAGAGCTGATTGGCGGTTAGACTTTGTTCTTGCGCTATTTCGTTGCGAGGTAGAACGAGCAATGAGCTGACCTTAGTAAAGCACCGCTCAGCAAAGCAATAATTGGAACGTTAGAATAAACTTCTGATTTTTCTTGATCCAATATCTGAAAATTAGTAAGGCTCCCATTCTCTATGGCAATGTTTGAGCCTATAATTCCATTCGCTCGTTCCGCTGGAACACTCTATGTTTGGCATCTCGACTTCAGTACCAATATTGCCATTTGCGACCAGCTTTTTGATCGCACCCAGCGGACCTGTTTATGTTTTGCGCCAGCAGCTGGAGCAGTCGGTCGAGGCAGGCGACGCGATGGATTTCAGTCCTCAACCGCGGGTCGATATTTTTCGACCCGATTGGAACATGGATCGCGTCAAGCGCTTCAAAGCTAGACTTCTGCCATTTTTCCATTCAATGAGTTGGGATTTGTACGACGTTCGGCGAAATGAGATGGCGATGACTTGCCAACGCCTGGAACTGAACCAGTCTTCGAAGGATTTACTAGTCCTGTATTATCGCGGGGAAGTAGAGCGGGCGCGGGTCGAACATCTGTTGTGCCAGGCCGACATTAAACAAGGTGACGTGAAGCCGACGCGAAAGAAGGCTTTTTTGGAACTGTTTGTTAGTGATACTACTCATAGTGGCAAGTGGTTGGTCGAGTCGCGCCGACCCGAATCTGTGGCGCAGCGAGTCTCGAACGCCGATTACAGATCTTTTGAACGCAAGTATGAGAGTATTCCTGCTGATGTGCTTCAGGATCCGGACTACCAGGATTTGATAGCCAATGTTGTTCAGATGGTCAGAGAACGCGTACCGGCTGTGAAATCTATGAAAATAACAGCCTGGATGATGTCCTGCTTCGCTTTTGCTAACGAGCCTTGTACCAACAGTCCGGAGGGTATTCATCAGGACGGAGCTGACTTTATAGTCTCGGCTTTCGTTATTGAAAGAAGTGGTATCGATGGCGGTATTAGTCGCGTCTATCCCGGTTGTGGTGTGATTGAGCCGATTATGAGCCATTGTCTGTCAGAGGGTGAGGGCATCTTCCACGCAGACGCAGGCTCGCCACTCTATCACGACGTGAGTGAGATCAAGGTCGCTGACCCTGCGGGTGAGCACGGTGTTAGAAGTATTCTGGGATTCGACATCTACCTCGATTGAAGCTGTCTCAGGCTCCATGGATCGAAAAATGGTTGCTTGCCCCGCAGTTGGACCTCTTCTTGGGTTGAGATGTATCGTGAATAGAGCAGACCGGCGCTCTTATCGTAATGCCAGCTGGCAAGAGTATCTGCGGCATTCAGATCATTGGTCAGGCGATCGTTTTGTGACCCGGCTTCGAGGGCGGTGACTGCTTTGAGTGCCGTGTAGATGCCGGTGTCACTGAGGATGAGTGGGAGACTTGCCGTAAGCAAGACCAGACCGACAGCGAACATGATCTGTGGTCTGGCGAAAGCGTTCGGTGCATTGATAGCAGATGCGCTCTCTTCGAGTCGTCGTTTTAGTTCATTTGTTATGGTTGAAGGCTCTTGCTCTTCTCGGAATTTGCGGCGGGGTTTTAAGGTGGTATCGGCGGTGGTATCTGTGTCGACTGGAGGGTTGACCAGCTTGTCGCGATTGCAGCTGCACAGATCCTGGCGGAACACCCATTGCGTAAGGCTTCCTGCTCTGCCTGCAGTAGTGCGCTTGCCGCAATAGCGACAGAAGTCATTTGTCGGCGTGGACTCCATCGCAAACGGAGCCTCGCACGTGCAGCGCGAGATGCTTTGCGTCAGGCTAGCGGCCTGAGATTTGCGAGGCTGACCGCATTTTGGACAACTGTCTTCCGTATGTTTTTCTCCAAAAGTGGCCGCGTCTATCTGTGAGTTCGAGCTCTATATACCCTTTCCCTGCAAGACATCGATTTGAGAAATTCATTGCGAAAATTTGGTGGTGGTGGTGGGCCTCAATAAGCCTACTGAACACGTCCATCATTGCCGATTGCCCGTGTTGTAAACGTTCACTTCCGGACGTTTTGAGGCAGCTTTCGATGAGGACAAGCGGCAAAAGAGGGCGGCATAACATGTTCTGAAAAACGGCTCCAGAGGGCAGTGACTGCACTACGAGGATGTCCCGTGTTTTGAGGATACTAGGCGAAATAGTAAAAATGCCGAGCTCGAAACGGCTCTGCATGCATCGTGCACACATAGCCGTTTCAAGCTCTCGACCGATGCGCCTTTGTGGCGTTCCGGTCAATTGCTTTGCCGAGGCGCGCGGGCGAGCTCCTCGCTGGGCGATGACCCAGCCAATTCACATCATCGTCATTGAGGAGCAGATGGTTTGTCGTCTGTCGTCTTCTTCGACCCGGAGCGGTCTCGCCTCGACTGCCATAAGCGCTTGAGGCGAGGTGCCGCGAAGTTGTAGAGCCGTCGGGCGAGGCTCTTCAAGAGCCGCGCCAGAAGGCTTATCACCAGGCTGTTGAATCCGCGCATGGCGTAGCCCGTAAGGACGAGCAGGGCACCGGATATGATGGCGGTCCAAAACAGCCACGATGTGGCGAACAGCCAGCCGGCAAGAGCGATTGCGATGCCGAGGACGATGAGCACAAGTCCGGCCTTGCTCAAGAAGCGATGGGGACCGAGGCGATCGGCCAGGGTGGTGGCAATCTTCTGAGCGGCGTGTCCGGTCACAATCTCGGCCGCCTTGTTGCCAGTCTCTCTGGTGAATAATCGGGGCCACTTCACAGAACGTTCCTTATGTGAGAAGTATGATCGAGCCAAAAAGACCAAAAAGAGACGGAAACCGCCGTCTCTTTTCGTCAGTGCTTGCGCCGCACCGGCGCCGTCCGGTTAACGGTATTGAAGCGGATTGCGCAGTACCTTGATGAGGAGGACGAGTCCTCCTACCAGGGCAAACGCAATCCACATCGCCGGTGTTGGGTGCCAGAACGAGGTCATGGGCAACCTTTGGGGGTTGGTGTGGGGAGCGGCTCGAACCGTAGTTTAGAGCCGGTAGCCGGGCGCGTCCCGGGCTACTTTGGTTGCGCGGCCCGCCATTTTTCCACGACAGATTTGCGTGGCTTGAACGGGCAGACCCAGCCGTCGCCGTCGGTGTGTTCTTTCCCGGAGTAAACTCGGGATTCACCGCCGGTGGTGCTGGAGTCTTTCGGGAGCGAGGGGTTGATCTTGCCCTGGAATAGCATGTCGCGCATTCGCACGGTTTGCGCGAATTGCTCCAGACCGCCTTGCTCCTTGAGCTTGCGGATCTGCGATTCCGGGTTGAAGACCAATGTCGAGAAGGTGAACCTTCTCGCGTATCGCGACGCGCCTGGATTCATGCCGACAACGAAGAAGGCTTTTCCGGCGAAGGAGAAGCCGAAGTTGCTGGTGTTCGGGTCAGGCGAGTAGTGCGGATCCCAATCGTCACCGTCGTGATCGTGAAGCATCTGCAGGTGCTGCCAGAGCACCTCTTCGAAGTCGCCTTCGCTTGTCACTTGCGGATTCTTGAAGACGGCGATGAAGGTGGAGAAGTCACCTAGCTGCTCGTATTCTCGGGTGAATCGGCGAAGGTCCCTACCCATGGCGGCGACTGCCGTCAGATGAGCCATCGTTCTGTAGTAGCCGAAGCGGTACGTGCCTTTGGCGAAGGCAGCGCGAGCTCCGATACAAGGGTGGTACTCACCGAGGATGAAAGCGCGGAGCATGTCGTGTGCGACTTCTCCTTGCGGCGGGATAACAGGATCGTTGCCGTCCGGCCAGAGTTGGCCTTCTGGTACTACCCTCAAGAGCTTTTGCCCCCGGGCATCATCGCCGGGTGCGGGTTTTTCGATTCCCGCAAAGCAGCTGTAGGCCTCTGCTTGGGGTTGGTCGAACAGGCTGCCCGACATGCGGGCTAGCTCGGGTATCGAGTCGAGCATGCGAAGCTTGCGTTCGCCGCGTTCTTCCACGTCGGGAAGCGGCACGACCGGTTTTCGTCTGCCTGACGGTCGTTGCGGTTTTGGTGGTTTGTCTCCAGGCATGGGAATCCTCTTATTCTTTGGAGGGGTTGTCTGGGCCCAGAAAAAGAAAAAGCCGCATAAACAGTGGCGTTGCACTGGGCGCCACTTTTATGCGACTTTCTCTCTGCGGGTTGGTAAGCCGACCGCACCATCCGCCGGGATGAACCGGCGGATGGTTGTCGGATCCGAAGCTCAGCGGTTGCCGGATGGAGCCGGCAACCGCTGTCCTCGGGGTGAAGCCTTCCGACCGCAGGTTCGGTAGACTTCACCATGCACAGGAAGATGACGGTAATTACCGCCAACTCCCTGTGCGGACATTACGCCTGCGGCGGGTTGTCGTTGGCCGGCGGCGTGGGCGGCGTCTGGGGTTGCTGCGCCTTGGCCTCTTCCTCGGCGATCAGCTTCGCGACCTGGTCCTCCTTGCGGAAGTACAGGAAGGAGGCCGTCAGCGAGGACGCGCCGAGCACGCCGAACTGGAACGCCTGGTACAGCGTCAGCGCGGCCACCGGCAAGAAGGCGGTCAGACCACCGGACAGGTCCCAGACCAGGAGCTTGGCGGCAGCCAGGCTGAAGGCGAGGAGACCCTGCAGACGGAAGCCGAGCTTGTCGGCGGCGAAGCCGAGCACGACCAGCGCCAGCGCCTCGACCGACCACCAGATGACGGTCGAACCCGAGTCGACGAGCAGGATGGACGACGCCACGATCGTGAGGAAGCCGATCCAGCTCCACACGTTCTCGAGGTTGGTCGCGGTCTTCTCGTCGACGGTGAAGTCGAACTCCACGGCCGAGCCCTGGAGGAATTCGGCGTTCTTCCAGCCCTTCTTCTCGCGGATGCGCGTGTAGGCCACGCTCAGACCGTACGACGCGGCGATGACCGGGCCGACCAGACCCCAGGTCCAGGTGTGGAACTGGAGACCGAACAGGACCAGCGAACCGAAGCTGGCGATCATGCCGATGTGGTGAACGACACGATCCTTGAGCGCGATGCCGAGGCCGCAGAGGATGAGCGACTGGACCATCCAGAACGGCATGGCATCCCAGATGTTGCTCGTCTGCAGGAACGGCGCGGCGAGGGCCACCGCGATGGCGACGTACAGGTAACCGCAGTAGCCGGCGACCTTGAGGTTCTTCTCCCACGGGCTCTTGAGGAACTGGTAGGCCAGACCGATGGCCAGACCGGAGACCGGGACCGCGACCAGAGCCGCGATTTCGAAGTTGTGCTGCAGCGCCGTGGTCAGCAGGGTGACAACCGCCGCAAGCCACATCGCGCCAACGACGCCGTGCTTGAAGAAGTTGCCGTGCCGCCAGGTGATGGCGAGCAGGATCGGGGCCTCGATCGCCCACCAGACCGGAGCCTGGTTGAAGCTCGACAGGAACAGCGGCAGCGCCATCGCGTTGAGCGCGGCGAAGATGAAGTACGCCTCGTGCAGGACGCGGTTGAGCAGGTACTGCGAGGCCTCTTCCGTGTCCTTACCCGGCCAGTTGTAGTTCTTCTCGAACCGCTTGTAGACCGAGGACAGGCCGGCGCACCAGATCATGCCGAAGAAGCAGCCGAGCGCGTTGACCTGCACGCTGAGGAAGCCGAGGTCGATGACCTCGGGGCTCGTCAGAGCGTGGAAGGTGGCGTGCCCGGTGACCAGCAGCGTGAATGCGGAGGCGAACCACCGCAGGTGCTTGTTGATCGAGCCGTGGTACATGCCGGCCGCGCCGAGCGTCAGTGTCAGCCCCCATGTCAGGTAGGGGTGATCGAGCATGCGGAGACCCGGCACATAGAAGGTCGAGTACGCGAAGAAGTAGGCCAGCGCGTACCCGGAGCTCATCAGGGTGGTCGGGAACCACCAGTTCGCGCCCTTGCGCCGCGACAGCGCCTCGCCGCCGGCCACCATGAGGCTGGCGATGAGCAGACCGATGATCGTGCGCAGCGACGCGGCCAGGTCCTCGTAGAGGGCTGCCGACAGGGCGACGCAGATCGAGAGGAACACAACACCGATGGTGTTGAGCACGCGACCCACCACCTTCAGCTCGGTTTGCTGCGAGCGCAGGTCGGTGGGGTTGTTTGAGGAGTCCATTGGTTCTTCTCCCAAAGTAGAGGTTAGAATCCGTGTGTGTGAACAGGATCGCCTCGGTCGACGGTCCCCCAAAGCGACCATCCGCTTTGTTCCGAGGGACTGAAACAGAGGCACGCGAGATGGGTCACCAGCGTCTCGAGTAGCTGCTGATGCCGCATCCAGTTAACAACGCTTCGAGCAGACTGCCAGTTCCATCGGCACAGTCCACTCGCGCTCGGTCCGTTCGTGGGTCGAGCAGTTACTTCCCGGAGTCGTTGTCCGTCCCCGGATCCTCTTTTGGCGGGTTGTCTTGCTCGGGCTTCTGCCGGTTCTTGCGAACGTATTCGACCTGGTAGAAGATGCCGGCGGCGATGAAGCAGACGCCTACTGCTCCGAAGGAAATCAGGATGCGGAGCAGGCCCTCCGTACCGGACAGGTCGAAGATGGTCAACTTGGCTGCGGTGATACCGAGCGTCAGAAGACCACAGGCGCGGTGTCCGACCTTGCCTGTCAGGAAGCCGAAGGCGATCAGCGCGAACGCTTCGATGCCCCAGGCGATCGTGTTGAACGGCGACCGGATCAAGAGGAAGCTGCCCGCGATGAGCATGATGTAGCCCAGTCCGGCTGCACCAATCTCCATCCACTTGGCCTCTTTCTCGTTGAGCGTCCACTCTGCCTTGCGCAGAGGCGTGTACTCGGAGTTCGCAAGACCCTTCCGGCCCTTGACCCACCCGTACGCCAGGCTCATGGCGTAGCAACCGACGACGACCGAGATAGCCGTGTAGCTGTCCCATGTCTGCCATTGCGCGCCGAACAAGACCAGGGTGACGAGGGAGCCGACTGAGCCGATGATCTGCAGGAGACGGTCGCGCAGAGCCAACGCCATTACCACCACCACGCCGGACTGGACGAGCCAGTACGGGAGCGCCTCGACGGCGGTCATGTGGAAGAGTGGTAGCGCGGCCGCCACGCCGACTGCACCGTACAAGTAGACCCCGTATCCGATGCGCACCTGCAATGGCCGCCAGTTGGACGGCAGGAAGCGGTAGGTGAGCGCCATGACGATGCCGGAGACCGGGATCGCCATTCGGATGAGCGCCGACATGTCGGTCTCGACCCGGATGAGGAGCAGCACCGCGGACAGTGACCAGATGCCCATCACCAGAGAATGCTTGACGAAGCTCTTGCTGTTCCAGCAGATCGCGAGGAGAATCGGCATCTCGAGCGCCCACCACAAGGGTGCGTTCTCGATAGTGCCGCAGTACTTCGGCAGCGCGAGCGCGTTGAGCGCGGCGAGTGCGAAGTAGCTCTCGTGAGTGATCCGGTAGAACAGAGCGCTTGCCCGTTCGAGCATGCTGTCGCTCTTCCAGTCGAACCGCAGTTCGAGACGCTGGTAGAGCACGGTGAGGAAGGCGAGCCAGGCCACGCCGAGGACGCTGCCGACAGCCGAGACGTTGACCGTGAAGCCGGCCAGGTCGATTGCGTCGGTTGCAGTCAGAGCATGGAACAGGACGTTGGCTGTCGTTGCCAGCGTGATTGGCACGGACAGGAATCGCAGGATGCTGTTGCGACTGCCGTGCAGTGCGACGCTGGCCGCGACTACGAGCTCCAGGAGCCAACACATGTAGGGGCTCTGGAAACCCGAGACGGCTGAGACGTAGTAAGTGGCGTGCGCGAAGAACGCCGCCAGTGCGTACCCGGTCGCCATCGTCGTGGTCCCGCACCAGAAGCTGCGAGCCTTGCCGCCGCGCGTGATGAATTCGCCCAGGGCGACCATCAGCACGGCGCCCAGAAGGCCCGCTCCGGTACGTGCGACGAGAGACAACTGAGTGCAGGTCGCGATCGCGAATCCGAAGGCGAGGAAGAAGACGCCCGCCGTATTGAGCGCCCTCCCCGCGATCTGGACGCGCAGAAGGCGCGGGTCTGCTGCCCACGCAGCAGTGTTTGGTTGTGACATGCTACTTCTCCCGAAAAGAGGGTGCAGGCTGGAACTGGCCTGCAGGACTTTTAGGTAAATGGGGAAACCGACCAGCCGATGAGCTGGCGAGACAACAAGCCTCGTCCAAGACGCCGCCTGCCCACTTGTGGGAGGTGCGACAGGTGGCGCTGGTTTCCTTCCGAACAACGGCTGGTGATGGTGGTCAACCTCTCGGTCTTTCCCGAACGACGTGCCCGGCCACCAGACCTATCAGCCAGGCCACGACTATGAGCGCTACCAACCACGTCTTGGTGGTCAGGATCACGGCGATGACGATCAGCGCCATGATGATTGCGACGGGGGTGTACGCGCGAACGGTGGCATCGCCTGTGCGTCCAGTCAGGAAGCCCATGAGGCCGAACCCGACGGATGCCAGTGCGAGGATTGTGAAGGTCAGGATCGTCAAGGCGTTTTCCATGTTGAACTCCAGGGGCGACGCATCTTGCGCTCTCAATCGTCAGACTTCAGCAGTAGGCGTAGCGCTTCCGTGCCCTGGCTCTGCCAGCCTTGCGACTGGCGAGCCAGGCTGCCACTATGGGTAGTGCGGCCCATGGGCAGAGGAAAGCGCCGCAGAGGGCTGCGACAGCCAGAACGTACGCGACCTCCAGCCAACCCGGCATGCGGTTGGCGACCGTCTCATAGGACAGTTCACCCGTCATCATGAGAGCTACGATGGCTGCGTAGCAAATCACGATGGCGAGCGAGATTGGAACCACAGGCAGGTCGAGGTCGAAGAGCGGGTTCAGTCTGATCATCGCTTCTTTCTTGCAGGTTCCGCTACCTGCATCTAGTGGTCGAACGCCATGAGTCGGCTGGCGGTGAGCCGCCAGCCAATCAGTTTTCCTATGAGGAAGACGACGGCGAGGAGCACTGCCGCCCATTGGCTGATGAAGAGCCCGCAGGGGGCGAGCGCGGCGGCAACGATGCAACCGTCCTCTTTGAAGAACCAGTAGCCGTTCGTCAGCCTCGCACATTTCCCCGAGAGGAAGCCGGAGTAACCGGTGATTGCTGCGAGCAGACTGAGTGCCACCACGAGGCTCACTTCGAGGAACCTTATCGACGGAACGAAGTCGATCAGCGGACCTGGTTCGATCATGACCACTTTCTTGCAGGCTCTCTGGTGTCCTACAGTTTGAGGGCGTACTTGAGGGTCTGGATTTCCTCTTCGTACTGGTCGGTCTTCATCAGCTCCTTGATGTCGCTCGGGATGAGCGCCGGGTAGCTGCAGTGCTGGGCTGCGATCAGCGACTGGAATCGACGTTGACGCAGAATCGAAGCCGACGCTTGCCAGACGTCGAGGGTCTTGAGCACCGACGTGTTGCCCGACCCCAGCACCTCTTTGACGAGGAAGCTGTAGTCGCGGGCGGAGTAGTTGGCCGTCCTCGTGAGCACTTCGTCGAGTTCGGTCTGGGCGATCACGATCTTCTTGCGACCGAACAGCTCGGAGACGAAGGTGATGCGCTCCTCACCATCGAGGTCGAAGATCGGAATCTGGATCGGCGCGCGGCTCTTCACGTCCGGGTCGAGTTCGTCCGGACGCGACGTCATCAGCCCCCAGAGGACCTTCCCGAACATGGTCGGGTCACCCATGAGCTTGATGAAGTTGCCGGCGAGCCGCTTCTCCGTCTCGTGGGTGTCGCCCTTGTGGACGCTGCCCAGGGCGGTGTGCGCTTCGTCGACGAGGATGAGTACCTTGTTGTAGTTGCGCAGACGCAGGCGCAGCTTGTCGAAGGCTGCATCCGTCTCGCCAAAGTACTTCCCGCGCAGACCCTTGAGCTCGATGACGACTCGACCGGAACGCGCCGCGTGCGCTTCCAGTTGGAACGTCTTGCCGGTGCCGTTGGCGCCGGAGACCAGGATGCAGGGCACCGCGGTCTTCGGGTCTTCGCAGCGCCGGAAGATGTCCTGGAAGATAGCACTCGTGTGCTTGTACCCGATGATGTCGTCCGGGCTGTGCTCGGGGCGCGAGAAGGTGATCATCTCACCCATGTCGGCGCGCAACCGAGCATTGATCTCGGCGAGCACATCCAGCCGCGTGACCCTGCGCTTCGTGCGCCTGCTTAGCTCGAGAAGCGATGCCACCGAACAGAGCGTCAGACCCATGGTGTCGGTCGTGAACGTGTCGAGGCTGCTCTCGAAGGTGATACCGCTTGCGGCGATACCACCTCGGTAGGTGTTGATGAAGCGGTAGCGCTCTTGCGGCTTGGGCAGGTCGATCTCGAGAGGATGCACCGTCGGCAGTGCGGCGATGCGTCCGTTGAGCTCGTTGTTGGTGTCCGCGAGAAGCAGGATCAGGTGCGGACTGTCGCGGAACCAGGGCGCTTCGATCATGCTCAGGAAGGTGACCACGCGCTTGCGGTCTTCCATGTTCATGCGGTCCCAGTCGCCGGCCGGGAAGGCGGAGCCTGCGAAGCGCACGATAACAAGGATGGGTTTGACCTTCTTGTTACCGGTCGCCCGAACCGTGGCTACGCCCTGGAGCGTATCGCGCAACAGGTTGAGCGCCATGAGTGGGTCTTGCGCCGTCGCCTTGACGTTCTTCGCGAAGTTACCCATCTTCTCTTCCGGCTCCGCCGTCAGAGCATCCGATTCCGCGACAGCTTCATTCATGAACCTCATGTCGTTCTGACAGAAGGTGGTGATGCCGCTGGATACGTCGTAGCGCACGACGTTGAAGCTGCCCGCGAACTCCTGGTAGACGGTGCGTTCCAGGTCGAGGAACTTGTCGCTACCGCGGTTGGAGAAGAGGTCGCTGCGGTTGCCGCTCAGGATGATGACCGACTTGCCGCAGTCAGAGTAGGCTTCCGAGATCTGGTCGATGAAGGCCGTACGCTTGGGCGGCTCGGGCACAGGTGTCACCACCTGTGGTGTGGTTGTGCCGGTGCCCGGCACGGCTGTGGCAGCCGTACCGGGTCCCGTTGTAGCAGGGGCAGCAGTGGGCGTGTCGGTCATCGACCACCTCCTTTATGGAGGAAGGCATCGCGGTGGCACAGGTCGAAACCGGCCATCGGCTGATACAGGTCGGTGCGCAGGCGCTCCTTGACGGAGCCCACGACCTTGCCGAACTCGTCGTTGTTGACGAAGTCGGACGGCTTCTTCTCGGCCCCCAGGATGGGGCGGTCGACCACGATGCGAGCGCCCTGTCCATGCTTGCCGGCGGCGTCGGACCAGTACTGCGAGAGGCAGACCAGGCGGCTGCCCAGCTTCGCGGCCTCCTGCAGCACGTGGGTCACGAAGAAGATGGTGAGCTTGTGGCGCGTCCACTGATCCCAGACGACGTCCGCCATCTCTGAGCGGGTGCGTTCATCGAGGGCGCTGAAGGACTCGTCCATGAGCAGGATCTTGGGCTTCATGATCAGCGCCTGGGCAATCGCCACGCGCTGCTTCATGCCGCCGGACAGCTCGTACGGGTACTTCTCGCCATCAGCAGCCGATAGTCCCACATCGTCGAGCAGGGCGTAAGCCTGCTCGCGCGCTTCGCGCCGGACGCGGAAGTAGCGGATCCAGTCGAGCGTGGTGCTCTGTACGGGCACCTGGTCGGGGTTGGCTTCTTCGGCTGCCTGGAGCACTCCGAAGCGGCGCAGCGTATTGCGACCGCCCTTGATCACTGCGGAGGCCAGGTTGTAGCCCGCGCGGAACGGCAGGACCAGTCCGCGTTCGATCAGGTTGGTTTTCTCGAGCATGACGCCGAAGCCGATGTTGTCGACGACGGAGAGATGCTTGTAGACGAGCGAGTTCTGGAAGACGATGCCGCAGTCACGGGTGACGCGGTTGACCTCCTTGCCGCCCACCAAAACCGTCCCTGAGTCGGGCTTCTGCATGCCGGCGATCTGCCGCAGCAAGGTCGACTTGCCGCAGCCGGATGGACCGACGACGGCGACGAGCTCGCCTTGACGTACCTGGAGGGTGACGTCGTTGAGGATCGTGCGCTTACCGTACGCGACGGTAGCGTTGCGCACGTCAATCAGAAAGTCTGTGCTCATGCGCTTCTCCTTACTTGTCTACCCAGCGGTACTGGGATTCGAGCCACTGGAAGGTGTATTCGAGGATGAACATGATGAGCGTCGCGAGCAGGACGTAAGGAATGATCACGTCCATGGCTACGTAACGCCGCAACACGAAGATGCGGTAGCCGATGCCGGCGGCAGCGGCGATGCTTTCGCCCGCGATGACGTAGCACCAGGCAGCCTGAAAGCTCAGGCGCAGGGAGCCAATCATGCGGGGCAGGATTTGCGGGAAGATCACGCTCCAGGTGATCTCTTGTTCGGTGGCACCGAGCGACTGTGCCTTGTAGATCTCCTCGCGTGGGATCTCCATCGCGCGCTTGCGGGCATCGAGCACCACTCCTGGTAGCACGCCGATGATCACCAGGCCAATCTTGGACAGCTCCCCGATGTCGAGGTAGATGAACAGGATTGGCAAGATGAGTAACGGCGGTATGTTCTTGATGAACACGAAGAAGTAGTAGAGGAACCCGTCGATGATTGGGAAGGTGCCCATGTAGAGTCCGATGAGCACGCCCGCGACCGCGACAATCGTCATGCCCAAGAAGAAGCGCTTCAAGGACGCGCCGGCGTCGAGTGCGAGTTTGGTGTTGCCGTTGCCGTCCGGTGTCAACGCAGAGCGGTTGAAACCTTCCCACATCTCGGACGGCAGCGGCATGAGCTTCGTGGATGCGGCCGTTGCGCCGCCGCCATTGGCCTGCTGTTCACGCAGGTCGTTCGCTCCCTTCATATAGAGCCAGCCGATCAGGATGAATGGGGTCAATCCCATCAGCAGCCTGGCCCAGAAGGGCATATTCTGGAATATGCGAAGCATCTGGTGAGCTCCCTTTCGTTGTTTGAGGGTGAAAGAAAACAGACCGTGGCCGATGACGTGACGGCGACGGTGGTCGTGCACCTTGGAAGAACCGATTGGCGTTGCGGAAATCTTGGAAGGTGCACTTGGGGAACCTTTATATAGCGCGACGAGCGCTCTCGGGTTCGAATGCCGAAACCGGCTTGTCCAGCCGGAGTCGGCCAGTACGCCGCAACCCGCCAGGGCTTGCCTGGCGGGTCGCAAGCGAGTAAGCCACTACAACGAATCGATGCGGATGGTCCCTTCGATCGAGCATACCTTGCCGGTCTCCGGGTCGACGAAGGTCACCAGGGGTCCCGTGAGCCAGTAGTTGTCGACCTCGAAGGTCTTGACCGGCTCATTCGGGCGGTACCAGGTGATCTTGAAGTTCGGAGCAGGCTTCGACTTTGGCGAAGTCTGGGAGGATGCTCTGCTTCCCGGTGCCTGGCATCCGGCGATGGTGAGACCGCCGACTGCGAAGAACATCGCGAGAACGATTGCGACCATTTTGCCGCGTGTCATGGCTCACATTGGGGGTATGTGGGAGGGCGAGTTGGGCGAGCTTGGTCGTGCGGGCGGGGCCCAATTGCCCCGCCCTGGTCCGGATGGACGTTCGTTACTTCGCGAGCTTGCCGTCGCGCGCTTCCTTCATGAACTTCGTCGTGTAGCGCAGCTTGACGTTGCCCTTGTCGCCCTGGATCGCGCCGTCCGGGTACGAGATGCCGACGACGTCGACCGAGGGAGCCCCTTCGCCCAGCAGGTTGTGGCTGTAGCAGAAGTTGCGGACCAGGTCGTTCTTCGCCTTGATCTCGGCCGACTCGGTGAAGTCGATGGCCGCCTGCGGCGTGTAGAACATGTTGGTCGTGCGGAGCTGGGCCTTGAACTCGGTCAGCGAGCACTTCGACAGTTCGGCCATCTTGGTGAGAGCGGCTTCCGTCGCCGGGCCGCGCTGGCTCATCGTGCCGAGCACCTCGTACCAGGCACCGGTCAGGGCGCGGGCGAAGTCCTCGTTGTCGTTGAGGGCGGCCGTGTTGACCACCATCAGGTCCTGGATCTCACCGGGGATGCGGCTCGAGTCGAAGATCTTGGTGACGCCGTTGGTCTTCTCGATCTCCATGACCATGGGGTTCCAGGTCACGACGGCGTTCTGGCTGGCGTTCGACAGGAAGGTGTTGGCGATGTCCTCGTCGGAGATGTTCAGGATGGTGACGTCCTTCTCCTGCAGACCGGTCTTCTCGATGTCGAGGGCGCGGCAGAACATGTACTGCGACACCGTCTTCTCGCACATCGTCACCGTCTGGCCCTTGAGGTCGCCGAGCTTCAGACCCTTGCGGGTCAGGATCGCGTCGTTGCCGTTGGAGAAGTCACCGGTGATGATGACGCTCGTGTCGATGCCGGCGGCGGCCGGCATGTCGAGCGCTTCCATGTTGGTCATCACGCAGGCCTGGACGCGGCCGGCGACGAACGCCTCGAGCGAGGCCGGGTAGCTCATGTACTCGACCTTGATGTTCAGGTTGTACTTGTCGGCCCAGCGCTTGAGGATCCCCTCCTCGTTGGCGAAGTACCAGGGCATCCACCCTGCGTAAATCGACACCGCGACCTTGAAGTCCTTGCGCGCGACCTTGGCGGCCGGTTGGGGCTGGGCGGGCTGCTGCTTGGCGTCGGGCTTGCTCGAGCAGCCGGTCAGTCCGAAGGTGAGGGCCAGGGCGGCGGTGCCCATCATGGAGGCCAGGATGCCGCGTCGGGAGAACATGTTCATGGGGAAAACTCCTTGAGTCTTTCGGATGAGTGGTTCGCCGTCCGGATTGGAGTCCGAACGGAAGGAAGCGAGACCCGACACGGGTCTCGCGGCAAACAGAGGGCGGGTCACGTTGATACCGCCCGCGGTGGTCCTTCTGGACCGGTTACGACGAGCCGCTTACCAGAGGTCCGGCTCACTCCGAGCCGGACCTACTGTCGCGCCGACGTTAGATCTTCGGGCGATCTTCGCCTTCGGTCTGCTGCGCCGGCTTGTCGTCGACCGGCTTGCCACCGGTTTCCTGCTCCTTGGCGAGCTTGCGGGCGGCGAGCTGCTTGGCGAAGTTGGACTCGGCGTTCTGGGTCTTACCCGCCTGGATGTACTTCTGACGGGTCTTGTCCGCGTCGACGCCGGCGATCTTGCCGGTGATCTTGGCGCGGGCGGCGAGCTTCTTGTTGTCTTCCATGACCGCGTCGATCGGGCGGCGGTTGGCCTTCTTGCGCATGCCCATGGCGCGGTCGTAGGCGTCGACCAGCTTCGTGTTGGCGATGTGGTCGGCGATGGCCTGCGCCTTCTCGGCGGGCAGGTCGGCCATCTCCTTCTGCATCGTCTCGAGCTGGGAGAGCAGCTCTTCGAGCTTGGCTTCCGCGCCGTCTTCGCCCTCGAGCTCCTCGGTGAGCTTGTCGAGCTTCTCGGTCCAGGTCTGGACGTCCTTCTCGAAGGTCGCGCCGTTCTTCTGCGCGGCGGCCATGTCGGTCTCGGCCTGCTTCACCTTCTTCTCGGCGGCCTTGCGGGCACCGTCGGTGGTGGCGGCGGTCAGCTCCTTCTTGGCGTCGGCCAGGCGCTGCTCGGCGGCCTCGTACTCGTGGAGCGCGCCGGCGAAGGCCAGTTCGGACTCGCCCTTGGTCTTCTCGGCTTGCGCCTTCTGGTCGCGCTTGGTCTGGACCGCGCCGTCGGCGTCTTCGATCGCGCCGCGGAACTCGGTGAACTCCGCCTCGAGGTCCTCGGCGTACAGGTCGAACGCCCGGGCCTTGGACTTGGCGTCCTTGGTCCAGTCCTGGTCGGCGGCCTCCTCCTGGTCCATGCCCTTCTTGGTCCACCAGTTGCCGATTCGGGTAAAGATCGCGCTAATCCATCGGAACATGTGTCTGTCCTCGTTCTTGGGGTTGAGTGGAATCGGGCTCAATGAGCCCAGTCGCACAGGGACTCAGCGAATGCTGAACAAATCCCGCCTGAGGGCCTCGATTACTCTTCGTTGCCCTCACGCTCGGGTGCGCCGGCCTCGCGGTCGGCAGCCTCCCTCGCGATGCGAATGTACTTGTTGCGGACTTCGTCTTTCGCGGCTTGTTCGGCTCGGGCGTCATCACCGTTCAAGCGGGAGGTGATGCGCTTCTTCGCTTCGACTGCGCCGCGGAGGCGGTCGGCTGCGCCCCCGTCCTTGCTGATGTAAGCCAGGACGTCTTTGTTGTCCATACCGATCATGTCCAGATGCGCGGTTTCCAGCGCCGCTTCGATCTCATTGAGCTGAGCGAACAGCTCTCCGAGCTCGACCGTCTCCTTGTCGTGTTGGTCCAGTCGGCCCTTGTGGCTCTCGATCTGGCGCTTGAGGCTACCGGCTTCTCGACTGTCCTTGTCCTCCATCTTATCGAGCTTGCCTTCCCAGGCCTTGAGCTCGCGATTGAGGGTCTTGGTGTCGACCTCGCCCAGCCCGTTGTAGAGCTGGACAGCCTGCTTCAGAATGCGACAGCCTTGCTTGTAGGTGTCTTCCGACTGCAGGGCGAACAACGACTCGGCCTGACCCTTCTCGGTCAGGTACTTCATCAACTTCTCGTAAGCGATGATGAGCTCGGCCGCCTCTTTGGCACCCTCTTCGAAGTCCTTCTCCAGGCATACTTGGCCCAGACGGTAGACTTCGTAGAGGTCATGCTTGCGCTGGAGCTCGATGAGCTCCCGCTGCCGTTCTCTGATGCGGTCCTCGCCCTTCATCACGAAGTTGTAGATGAAGCTGCATGCGCTCACCACCAGTGCGCCCGCCATGACAGCGATGGACACTGGCGAAGCCGCGATGATCACCGTCCAGACGAGCGCCAGAAGCGCCGCTGTCCCCGTGAAGATGGTGGCAGGGTGCGCCAGGCATTCCCGTCTCACCTGCTTCACGAGGGTCGCCTGGGCGAGATCCGCTGGGGTCGGTCTTGTCCCTGGAGGGGCATCGCGAGCGCGCAGGATCTCCTGCGCTTTCTTTGTTTTTGCTTCAGGCACCACATCCTCCTTTCAGTGGTTAGAAGGCATTGTCCATGTAGAGGTGGAACTCCACACGGGGAATGCGGTACATGAGTGCGCGCGGACTCTCATCCGGACGCCGGACAGGGGGCTGACTGGAGCCCTTGCCCTCGATCTTGAAGCGGCTGGGCGGCATGCCGTGGACGGCTACGAGCCGCTGCACGACCGCTTCCGCGCGTTCCTTCGAAAGCTTGATGCTTTCCTGTTCGTCCGAGCCGGCGGAGGTGTGACCCATCACGACCACTCGGGTATCCGGATAGTTGTTGGCGAGGCGGTCGGCGATCTCGTCGACTGTCTTCTCGCCTTCCGAGTCGAGCACTGCCGAGCCGGTCTGGAAGGTGATGTTCTTCACCTGGGTGGTGCCGATAGGCGGCAGACCTGTCCACTCCTTGTCGGAGAGTTGGGCGAACTGGCGCTTCACGGGGGAGCTGCCGAGTTCGGCGGGTAGTCGACTCTGCACCGCTTTCAAAACCGAGGTATTGATGATGCGGTACGGGTCCTGGAGTGGGTCCGACTTCAGGCGTCCGGTCTTGATCAGCACCGCCGTCGATGCGTTGATGCAGTTGACCACGCCTTCGGAGGAGCCCTGGCCTAGACCCATCTGTTTCATGCAGTTTTCCTGCAGGTCCTGCCAGTCGACCGTCTTGAGCAACCCTTCCAGCTCGGTCTTGTTGGAGATGCCGGTCACGACCTTCAGGTCTTCGAGCATCTTGTCGCGGTCGCCGGCGTAGGTCCGCATCGAGCTGTAGTACGCCTCGAAGAAGGCCACGACGTCGTCGTGATTGTTGGTCACGAAGTCTCGCCTGAAGACGAAGACGTCGACGATGTAGCCGCGGAAGCGATCCGAACCGAAGACCTTCTTGAGACCGGGGACTTCACGCATGACGCGCGAGGCGTCCGGCTCCCAGAGCGCGAAGTACTGACCTTCGCGGCGCTTGGCGGCGGCGACGACCTGGTCGATGCCGTCGACCGGATTGCGCCAGGCATCCGTTTTGGTCAGGTTGAAGAGGTCGAAGTCCACGATGGCCAGGTCGATCAGGAACTCCGATGGGCTGGCTTTGACGTACGTGAACTTGCGCGATGCGTCGTTGAGGTCCGCGACGGTGCCGGTTGGCAGCGCGTCCTGGAAACCGAGTATGACGTCGGCACCGGTCGAGTCGCTGATCGCGGCGCAGATGACGCCGGGATACTTGTGCTTGAGCCCGTGTTGCAAGTATTCCTTGACGGGCAATACGATGAAGTCGTACTTGCCGTCATTGAATTCCTGGAGCCGTTGCTCGTAGTTGCCGCCGTCGTCGGTCCATGCGAGACCCAGACCGCGCCGTGCCAGCTGCTGCTTGTTGACCGGTGTGTTGAGAATGGAATACCCGAGGTAGCCGTCGCCAGCTCCGCGGATTACCTTGTTGATCTTGGCGTCGGAACCACCAACGGTGGCTTGCTGTTCCTTCTTGGCGAGAAGCCAGTTGGTCGTCACCTTGTAGATGCCGATACCAACCAGTCCGACAACAAGGAACAGAACTGCCGCAATGACATTCCTGTTCTTCATCGAGTGTATCTCCCAACGATGCGCCGCTCCGGGCTTGACGGAGCCCGGAGCGGCGTGGTGTGTGATTGTGATCAGGTTACGAGCGGTGGGGACGCCACCGATTCGTATAGAAAAGGATGGCGTCCCAAGCACCGTTGCCGTCACCAGTGCTCACACCTTGTCGTCAGGTGCGATCACTTCTTGAACGACTGCGGGTCGAAGACGTCCAGTTCGGCCGAGACCTCATCGAGCGCCTTGCGGAGCTCGTCGAGGCTGTTCGCCGACTTGTAGAACACGGAGTACTTGAACAGCGAGTGGCTGGAGCCGGTGTGGAAGCCGATCGTGTAGATCGGGATCTGCTCGGTCGCGGCGGGCTTGGTACCCTTCTCGACCGGGTCGTCCCAGTCCGCGTCGCCGTCGGTGATCACCACCAAGCGGTACTCTCCGTACTCGAGCTGCTTCGCGCGCTGTTGCGCGAGCGCTTCCACCCCGTGGGCGATGGCGCTGCCGAGCGGCGTGCCTTCGTCGGCCCGCACGTCGTCGATCGCCTGGATGAACTTCAGCTTGTTGCCCGCGGCGAGCGGGAGCACTTCGCGGTTGCCGAACTTGTCGAAGACCCAGAGACCGAGGTTGACGTCGTCACCGATGTTCTTCAACATCTCCTTGACGGCGGTCTTGGCCTCGGTGATCCGGCTGCCCCGCATGCTCCCCGAGCCGTCGAAGACGAAGTAGAAGTTCTTCGCCGTCGACATCGCGGCCCCCGCGGGGGCCGGGCGCTTCGGGTAGGACGGCGCGGCCGCGGTCGGCGCGCCGGGTTGTCCCGACTGTTGCTGGACAGCCGGGGCGGCGTTGCCGCCCGGCTGGGGTTGGGCTGTCGGGCGCTTGGAGCAGCCGGACAGGAAGACGGTCGCCGCCAGGGCGACCATGATTCCGCCGAAGCAGAACCGTTGTGCCAACTTCTTCATGAGGAAGGATCCTTTGTAATAGGGTTAGGGTTTCGAGTTCTGGTTCGGGTTGTTACTTGCCCGCGGGCTTGAAGGTGTCGAATTCGGTTTCGACCGCCTTCACCCGGAACACGACGCGCCGGTTGGCGTTCCATTCCTTCTCGTCGGCGGGAACCGCGAACTTCGGCGACTTGACGCCCATACCCACCGCGATGAATTGCGATTCATCGACGGTCAGACCCTTCTTCTTGCAGAAGTCGAGGTAGGCCTTGCGCACCGCGGTCGCCCGGTTGAGCGACACGTTGCGAGCGGCCTGCTCGATGATACCGATCTCGGTAGTCGACTTGCCCTGGGCCTTGGCCTGATTGACCGCGTCCGGGGCGTTGTGACCTTCGATGACGACGAGAGCGCCACCGAACGTCTGGGACAGCTCGAGCGCCTTCTTGAAGGCGTCTTCGTACGAGGTCGGGTCGAAGCTGCTGGCCTTCGGCGCGAAGTAGACTTCGAAGAGGTAGAGGCTACCTTCCTCGTTCCACTTGTCCAGCTCGGTCGCGATCTGCTTCTCGACGGCGGTCTGCGCCTTGGAGGCGTCGAAGGTCGGCTTCGGGACCGCGGTCAGGTCGACGTTCTTCAGACCGTTCGCCAGCTTGGTGTAGTCCCAGTTGCCGGTCGACAGCGGGGCCTTCGCCTTGAGCAGGCCGAGGTCGACGAACGACTGCTGGATCTCTTCCTTCAATACCGTGAACGAGCGGGTCGTGCCCGAGCCGGTGAAGAAGGCGACGTTGCCCTGGAATCCGACCCAGGTACAATCGCCCAGGGACCCTTCGACGTCGGCGGTCGCGTTGGGCGAACCGAAGAGCAGGTCGGCGGACTTCGAGATGAGCTGGTTGTACTTGGCCTGGTTGTTGGCCTTGTCCGCGACCAGGGCCTGGAACTTCTCGGTGCCCGTCATGAGGGCGTGGACGAACTTCTCGGCCTTGTCCTGGTTGGCCTTGAACCAGTCGGCGCGAACGGCGTACACGTCGAAGATGACGTGGTCGGCGGACTTCGAGCTGAAGAGCTGCTTGCTACCCTTCACGCCTTCCGCACCACCCGAGGTCAGGGCGGCGGCGTCCGGGCTGATCACGAAGCACGCGTCCAGCGACTTGTCGGAGACGAAGGCGGAGCGCGGGTCGAGGATGCGGCCCTTGGTGTCGAAGGTCGGGATGGTGAGCTGCTCCATCCACTTGAGGGTGACGTCGGAGGGCTTCAGTCCGCCGCGGTTGAGCACCTGCGTGACGAAGCTCATGTGGGGGCCGTTGAGCTGCAGCGCGATGGTGCGCCCCTTGAGGTCCTGCAGCGTCTTGATGCCGGCCTTGGTGATCTTGCCGGTCCCGTCCTTCTCGTCGCCGCGGACGACGAGGACGTCGCCGCCGGTCGAGCGGGTGAGGACGTAGATCACGACCAACTCGGTGCCCGCCTTCTCGAAGACGGGGGCCGCCATGTTGATCATGCCGAGGTCGCCACGGAGGAACGGGGTGTCGCCGTCGAGGCAGCCCCGGACCTGCTTGGCGAAGTCGTTCTCACAAAACAATTCGATCGTCAGGCCTTCCGCCTTGAAGACGCCGTCCTGCTCCGTGAAGACGGTGGCCACGTCGCCGGGCCACGTGATCGTCGGCACGCGCAGGTTGCCGGCCTTCACCGGAGAGAGCTTCGTATTGGCCAGTTGGTCGGCCAGGGGCTTGGCGTCCTTGTACTCGACCTTGTCGGCCGCGAAAGTGGAGCCCGCCACCAGGGCGGCGAAGAGTGCGGCGAAAGCCGCCACGAAGTACCGCGAGATTCCGGTTCGCATCGTGAGATTCCTTTGTAGAGGAGTGTGAATCGCCAGGAAAGGCTACATGCCCATCCCAGGCTTCCCATCCAGCGGATACGCCTCAGCCTGAAAGATATTCCACCAATATCTGAGCCCTGCCGATTTGGCTAACTGTCCTCACCGGCTAAGCGGGTGGGAAGGGTTGGGTTTTGGTCTCAGGGGGAATGTGTTTCGGGCTATGCGTATGCAACTGAGGAGGATGGAAAACGAGTACGTTCAATCTACATGTTCGGTCCCTCGTCCCCGAATTTCGATAACTGATTGTAAAGAGGGCGAGATTTAGTGTCAGGCGGGGCTCTAGCCCCCATCCGGTCAGAAATTTCGGTCGCCGAAATGGCTTCCGCCCCTATGAAAAGGACCGAAGTGGCAGAGACCTTGGAAGCGTTTAACTGTTCGAAGGACTCGCTAGGGTTTCTAGTGTGATATTTATTCGCTCACCAAGTATGGTGGCATGGGTGAAACTGGATAAAGTCGGAACTTTGAAAACCAGCTGCTTGTCAGGGTTTGGGTAAAGTGCGCGTTATAGAGGATCGAGCTGGATGAGTGTTGTTTAAGAAAAGTGCAATCACCACATCTGGTATCACTGCTCTATCTTTTCTTAAGTAATTTGTTGAAAAACGAAACAACGTCATCGGTGAAAAGCGGCTTGGCGTCGGTGATATAGAGGTATATCACCTGTTGATAGTTTTTCCGAGAATTATTGATTGATAAAATGCTGCTTATCTATTTGGTGTGGTATCACATGTGAGGCGGCACCGGGATTGGTATCAATCGCGAGTTTCATTGATTCTGCTTAATCTGTATCAAAACTTCGTGTCGAAGGTTAAGTGAAAGGCGCTGGTACTCACGATATGGCCACAATATAAATGACGCAAAGTGTCGCGAGTTATCGCTGCGTCTCCTATATGGTCTGTTCTGCCAATCGTACGTCATTGTTTGATAACCGGGCTATCATCTTGGCTGCTCGTGGTAGCTTACGCTGCAGGTATGAACCGACTTTGGTTACTGGTGCATTAGATATTGGACTTGAGAAATGCGGCTGTGGTGTGCTTCCAGGCGTAAATCTATTCTTGATTCACCAGTTTTTTTTTGTGAGCTCTGCATGCACTTAAAGGACTCCATGGAGGCATGAAGTTTTTGCGTCGAGCAAGCGAAACTCGCATAAACACTCAATTGTGAGTGGTGGTTAAACGGCGCTCATCTCTGATCCTCGGGGTGAGGACCATTGACAGAGCGGCGCCAGATCGCCATTCGTCACCATTACCGAACTGGGGTGAACCAGTAGCCGGTAGCCAGTAGCCAGTAGCCAGTAGCCAGTAGCCACAAATTTTACTGGTCGATCTAGTATAACGACGAGAGTGCGGTATTGGGTTAGTGCCGGACGTTACGAATTGCACTGGGAGCTGGTTTTGGAAACTTGTTTCGACGCATGTTCCGTCAATCGTCCTCACCGAGATGACCTCAAAACGTCCGCCAGTGAACGTCTACAGAGTGCGTAGAGCGTTAGTTTTTGACGTGGTGACTCGCATCCGGAGCCAATTCGCGATGCATGTTATGGTCGGCGCAGGGCGAAACCTATTTCCTTTGCAGCCGAAAAAGGACGAAAAAGGTCCGAAAGCATCGGAAACATGTTTGATTTGACCCTGGGTACGATGCAGGGCTGGTCACACAAGTTTCAACGATGTCTTTCAGACCCCGGACACGCAGGGACCTGGGCTCTAATGCCCGTGCGGTATCGGCGCGGGTATAGACAATCGCGCGGTGTCACTTTTCGAGGGTTGGGCTTGCAGTCACCACTTGGACCGATAGTTTTCGCGGTCCTTCATCCAACGAGTTGTCTCGCGAGAATCGTTGTCACTACCGCCGCCATACCAATTGCGGCTAGCAGCTTCCCGCTTCTCGGGGCAGACTTTGCGAAGTCTTGCTACCAGAAGGGCCATCCTCTGGGAAGGCGTCGCGGTGGGTGCGATCTCCGGGTCCGCTTGTTGACGTCGGAAGCGCGCCCATGCTTCTAGAATCGATCCCCTGGTTGTTTGGTTGTAGTCTGGAATCTCGTCCTTCCATACATGGCGATCCAAGTCTGCACCGTGCCAGTCGTCTAGCTCGTCGAGGACTTGGGCCATCTTGGCGAAGAATGCTTCCTCCTTCGGAAGTATGTATGTGTGACGCCAGTCGTCCCTGTCGTCAGGATGCCACTTGGTGGTTACCTCGACAGCTTTGAGCTCGGTTCGAGTAATTCGGTCACCCAGCATGACCGCGTCGTCGATCAATTTCGCCAGGTGACTATTGACCAGTCGCAGATTGGAGCGTTGCATACTTTGTCCTCGGGTGGTGACGGAGTTGTGCAATTGCTCGCGTAGCAACTAAGCGAGCGGCAGGCGGCGCAGAAATTCTGCGCCGGTGCGGTTCTGCTCCTGCGCGACTGTTATCTAGGAGGACCATGTCACTGCTTAAGGCGCCGAAGTCACCTCGACGACCACGGCGGACCCTCTGTCTGGTGTACGACCGTTGCCGTTCACGGCACCTGTGTGACCTCTACGATTACGAACAGCGTCTCCGGCATCGCTGTCCAGTCTACGCCCAGGTCGGTCATGAAGCTGTAGTGGTCGTAGCTGGGGTGGGTTTCGATGACGTCCCACTTGCGGTCTTGGAACGTGTCGCCCAGACCGACCCAGTCGTAGCCCTTGGGCGCGACGACGGTCACGCTGTACTTGCGCTTGACCGTCTCGTCGTAAGTACTACCGCAGTGGTCGCAGTGCTTCTTGGAGCCGGTCAGTTCCGTGAACTCGAGGACATCGCCCACATTCGGCGTGGCGTCCAGTTGGATTTTGCTGGCCACCAGGCGGGTGCCGTCGGCAAACAGAATGGCGTTCAAGTTCGGCTTAGCGTCGGTCATGGCAAACTCCATGTTGATGGTTAGTGAGGGGCGGACCTAGACGTTTTCATCAGAAACGTCGAATTTCGGTTTTTGACCGAAGCGTTGCTGCAGGACTTCAAGCCGTCGCAACTGACACGAGGACCAACACGTCTGGCTAAACTTAACTGATTGAGCCGCTTTCGGGTTTGCGTAGTTCTTCTTGGTTGCTCCTCTCGTTCGAAGGTAGATTTATGCACTGACCCTAGTTTTTCGTGCTGTTGACTATCAACTGTGAAAACTCACAGGAGATCTGGCTTGCGAAGCCGATGTATAGTGATATGAATAGTTGTTTTGCTGTGGTTGTGATACCATTAGTGGTGCGGAATTGATTGATTCGGCAAGCGGACTAAAAGCATTCTAGGCAGTTTGACTGTGAATGCTCACGTTCTGTCTGTCGCCGTTAGGTAAGTGATATTTCGGTTATTCGTTATTGTGAACGCTCGTACTACCTGCTGCGCTGCCTTTAGCAACTATATGCGGGTTAGATGGGGCGTCCGTCACCGCTCAATCCAATTGCACCGTGGCAAATGGGCAAGTCACGGACACTTGATGATCATGGACGATTGTCGAAACCGCGGTACACGATGACGGTGGTCGGTCGGCGGTGGGGGCTCTTTCTACGATAAGAGCGAGTAGTATCGCGGAAGCGAAAAAATGGCTTGGAGAGTCGGGCGCCAGATGTAGGGTGGATTGACCTGAGTCTCTCGTGCACAAATCGGAGAGGGAGCGAGTTTGACCCGCTCGTACTTCCCTGCTTTGTGCACGAGACGTTCCTCAGCGTTTAGAGCCCTCCTGCACAAAGACCGCAGAGTTGTCCTCGGTCGCCCACCAGAGTCTGGTTGAAGCGAGCGGAACAGCTGGCGCGAGCGACGGTGAAGTCGCTCGCACTCTGCGATCCTTGTGCGGGAGACGATCTCCTCTTCGCCATTGGCGGCGATCGAGCAGATCAGGCGCTAAAGTCGAACTCTTGACCTTGCTGCACGAACCCGGCGAAGCCGTCGGCTTTCGCGTCCGGCAGAGGCGTGTCGTAGTAGTGGTAGAGCCACATCCGCGACTTCAGGTTGGGCGGTAGCGTCTTCATGTCCTCGTAGTGCGCATGCACGCCGGTTTTGAACCCGGGCGTGGTCTCGCAATCGTGGAAGATGATATCCGCCGCGTTGTAGAAGGTCTGGATTGAGGACGGCGAGAACTGCGTGTCCGTCGTCAGGAAGATCTTCTTCCCATTGGGCGCAGTCCAGAACAGACCGAACGACGGCACGATCTCCGCGTCGTCGACATAGTGAACGGTTTGCACCGTTTTGAACGAGACACCGTTGAATTCGAACGGCTTGTTCTTCGGACAGCTCTTCAAGTTGAAGAACGAGCGCAGCCCGGCCTTGATGTTCGTCAGGCAGCAGCCGGCTTTGAGCATGTCCCACAGCCCCGTCTGGAGAGAGCTGCGCATGAACAGGTCGAGTTTGCGCTTGGCCCCTGAGGCATCCGTGAAGGTGGGGTCGAAATAGGTCTTGAGGCAGAGCCATTCCATCCCACCGGCGTGGTCCGCGTGCAGGTGGCTGATGTAGACCGCGTCCAGATCCTTGTGGGTCCAGCCGAGGTCGTTCATGGCATGGCGAGCATCGCTACCGCAGTCGATCAGCATGCGCTTGTCGCCGACCTGCAGGACCATGTTGCTGTTGTAGTACTTGGTGGTGAACGCGCCGCCCACACCGATGAAAGTCAGTTTCATTTTCATGATGAATATCCTTCCTGTGGCAGCGCCTGAGCTGCCATCCGAGTGCCGCATGTCCACCATGTGGTGGTATGTACGGCACAGACTTTGGGATCAGCCCGCCGCCCTCGAAGAGCGGCTGCTGTAGAGGAGTGGAGGTTCGTATCGGCGCCTTTTGAGCGCCTCTACACGTAAGCAGTCTATCGGCGATTGCCAGACGAGGCGCTCACCGATTGGACGAGCATCAACTGCTTCGTCGTGTGTGTCACGGTCGCCGAGTCAGTGGCGCAGAGCATAAGCATCTTAATGATCGGACAAAGTGGGGCCAGTCGATCGCCCCACCGTGTCTCCGTCATCTCGATCACATCAGCAGACCAGCCAGTGCTGCCGTGAGCCAGGAGGCGAGCGTCGCGGCGACGAGGGCTTTGATGCCCAACCGCGAGATATCGCCCTGGCGCTCTGGCGCCATGCGACTGAGTCCGCCGATGTTGATGCCGATCGAGCCCAGATTGGCAAAGCCGCAAAGCGCGATCGTAGTGATCATCTGGGTCCGCATGGAGAGCGCACCTTCGCCTGTGGACATCTTGGCGAGATCCATGTAGGCGATGAACTCGTTGAGAACAGTCTTGGTGCCGAGCAGCGGTCCGACTCGCGTTGCCTCGTCCCAGGGAATGCCGGTGAGCCATGCGACTGGTGTGAAGAGCACCCCGAAGATGTCCTGAATCTTGAAGTTTACTCCGCACATTCCGAGCACGATGATCGCTGTCACGATACCGAAAGCCACCGACGGCCACACCGTAGCGGGTGCCAACTTAGCCAGACGTGGTGCGCGACCGGTTTTGCGGAGCAGCCACAGTCCGAACAACGCGATTGCACCGACGAGGGTGAACGGCAGAAGCTTCGGGTGTGTCAGCAGCGCGGCGATCAGGTAGTTAGCGAGCGCTACCAGACCGATGAAGAAGACGAGCTGAGCCATGACGTTCGCTGCCACCTTCAGCCCTTGCCAGGCGCCTTCAGCGCCGGCTTCGATCCAGTTGGCGGAGGTGCGTTCGTCGGTGAGTTCCGTCTCTCGTGTGAGCGCTTCCGGATCCGTCTCCGGGTACATGATCTTAGCGACGACCAGAGCCGATGGCGCCGTCATGAACGATGCCATCAGGAGCCACGTCGGATTGATGCCGAGACCGATATAGGCCACTAGAGCGCTACCGGATATGGTGGCCATCGCTGCCGCCATGATACCCAATAGTTCGGATGGAGACAGCTTCCCGATGTAGTTGCGGATCAGTAGCTGCGATTCCACCTGTCCGAGAAAGACCTCGGCGCCGGTGGATAGAGCTTCAGCCCCGCTTACTCCCATTGACTTTCGCAGTGAATAGGCGAGTACCTTCACGACGACTTGCAGTGCGCCGATGTGGAATGCGATACCCGTCAGTCCGCCTACGAAGATAATGGAACCGGATATCACGAATGCGAAGATGAACTTGCTCCTTGCGAATTCTTCGCCCAGCACGAATGCCAGTCCATCTTTGGCACAGTCCAGAAGTCCTTGTATGCCCTGTCCGACGCTGTCGAAGATGTCGCGTACGAAAGGGACATGGAGGATCAGGAACGCAAACAGTAATTGAATGCCTATACCGGTCGCGACCAGGCGCCAGTTGATGGCACGCCTGTCTTTCGACATGAGGATCGCCAATCCGAGAAAGACGGCGACTCCGAGGAGAGCGACAAGCTTGTCCATAGGGTTTTCTCCTGAGAGACCTTGGCATTGGAAGTACCAACACCAGGCAGATGAAGACGCGGGAAAGCGGTCCCGACCGAAGGTCCGGATGACAGCAGCTTTGCGCGTGGGAGACAAATACGACCCGCACCCAGTCAAGGCGAACGTATGAGGTGGAGGTCGTGCTTGTGTAGCTGTTTAAACTTCTATGACCAGTGACTAATATGACAACTGATAAACTTCTCTTGAATATCAAACTGTTTATAAGCAAAGCAATTAAAGCGTTATTAAAGCTGCGCTACGGGAGCGAGCCGGGTAAAGATATGTCGGCAATAGCTGACAGGGGCAGATTAGTTCTCGATCTTGCTGTAATCCCGGCCACATTGGGTTTTAGACTAGAGTGGCAGGCTGGTTTGTTGGCTCCAATTGTTGCAACAAGCTCATTAGGACTCCTCATGAGAATCCGTTCAAAAAGCACTAAAGGTGCGGAACCGGTCGATGTAGCTCGCGCTAACTCCTGGCAACCTCTCTGGTTGATTTTCGATCTGACCTAGAGATTGGTACCGTCGATAGTGCCGAATATGGTGGCGAATAATTCCGTCACGAAGCTTTCAATACTCGTAAGAAATTGCCGCAAACTGACGAATTTCGTATAGTACTCAGGGTTTATTGGGCAAGAAATTAGTAGTGGCCGCACTTCCGTTCTCATAGTCTCCTGAACTGTTTCACAAATCGAAAGGCACGATGGACAGCACGATTCTAGAGCGTATCAGGGTTCTCATTGTTGAAGACAATGACTTTATTCGCCTTGGCATTCGAACTGCGTTAGATTCGCCTGGTTCTGATGGTTCAATCAGTGTCGTCGGCGAGGCTATGGATGGACTGGAGGCGATTCAAAAATGTGCTGAGCTCGCGCCTGATGTTGTTCTGATGGATCTCGAGATGCCGATTATGAACGGCATTGCATCGACCAGAGCAATCAGGCAGCTTAACGGCACATCGAGAGTGATTATGCTCACCTCTCATGAGGAAGACGAAAAGGTTTACCGAGCACTGTCAGCGGGTGCCAGCGGTTATTGTTTGAAGGACGTCGGATTAGCGAGATTGAAAGAGGCAATTCAGGCTGTGTATTCGGGAGATGTATGGCTTGACTCCTCGATCGCTGGAAAAGTAATCAAACTCTGCGCCAAAGAAGACAGTCCAAGGGAATCTGCGGAAGAGCAGAGTTTCACCACGCCCTACGGAGCGTTGTCTGCGATCGAACGCGAGATTATGAATCTCCTGGTTAATGGCTGCACGACATCTGAGATCGCGAATCGGCTGAAACTGCCCGGTAGTACAGCTAAAGCCTACGTGGTTAACGTGCTGAACAAAGTGACTAATTTCAGCGAACTTCACTCCAACATGGATGAATTCAGCACCGAAGCGACCGCGCAGTTCAATCGCGATTCTACGTTGATGGAAAAGTACGAGCTTATCGGAAGGCTGGGAGCCGGTGGGATGAGCGTCGTGTTCAAAGCACGTCATCGTCTGCTATCGCGGATGGTGGCAATCAAGCTTTTGAATGGAGAGGCGTTCGGACATCCAGGCGTGCAGCAGCGCTTCATCCAGGAAGCTCAAATTACCTCGCAACTTTCCCATCCGAGTATCATTAATGTCCATGATTTTGGCATAAACATAGATGGACAGCCGTATCTGGTGATGGATTACGTAGATGGTCCCAGTCTGGCGCAATTGCTTGAGAGGGGTGGACCGCTCAAAGAGCAGGAGGCCTTGCGTATCTTTCGGCAGGTTTCCTCCGCGCTCGCATTCGCGCACTCCAAGGGAATAGTCCATCGAGATGTGAAGCCCAGCAATGTAATGCTGTCTTGTGAGCCTGGTCAGGACTTCTTCGTGAAGATTCTCGATTTCGGGCTTGCGCAGGTTAGTTGTGAGCAAGAAGACAATCTGCAAAAGCTGACCAGCTTCGGAGCCTTGCTTGGCAGTCCGCTTTACATGAGTCCCGAGCAATGTGCGGGTAAACCAGTCGATGCCAGGTCAGACATGTATTCATTCGGTTGCTTGATGTATGAAGCGTTGCGCGGCAGGCCTCCTTTCATCGGGGACAACGCCCTCGAGACTATGAACCTTCATATCAACGAGGATGTGCCTCCGCTCGATGATAGACCGTATTCAGAGAATCTTCGGCATCTGATTTCTCGCTGTCTGGCGAAATCGCCTGAGCACCGCTTTGCGTCGACTCAAGAACTGAGTCGACAGCTCTCCGTTCTTGTCAGCTGACTGGGCAACATCTCCCGATCTCCAATAGCGGCAATGCATTATGCAAGATGTTTCCCTTGGTCTTTCCATCGAAGGACACCGTAGAGTGCTCAGGCACCGCCAGCTTTAACGTTGTTCAACCGGACTTCAGGCGGGCGTTGGATAGCTTACACAAAAGCATCTTCGTCTTCGGATCGTTTGCAGTGGCGGTCCAAGAATTTGGTCTTCTACATGAATGCGATCCTGATATGGCCAGTCCGGCTGCTAGTGGGCGCAGCCACAATCGAGTTTTGGTAGAGCGAGTTGTTGAAAAAAATATCGCAAAAGAATTGCAGTAAAAAGGCCCTTCTCGCGCAAGGCGTGACCAGGTGACTGTGGTCAGGGAGTTAAAACACATGGCTTGGTCAAATCACGATAAGAACGCTGAAACTGTCTACACAGCCTAGTTTGCGGACTCGCTGTCTGTCTTGGAACGTGTTGATTATGGGCTGCATGTTCTACTAGTTTGTAATCGACTTCTTCTCGTTATTCCGTGAGCGACGACGCCAGCTAATCTCACCTCGTCAGCCATTAAAGCAATCCGTCTAGCAGATATGGCTGCCTTGACGAACAACGAGAGAAGTAGAATTCCAATTCAATTCGCAGCACACATCAACCGCTAAACGAAGGAGCTCCTCCCATGCGTGCAATCGCCGCCACCCTCCTCGGAACTCTCGTCTCCATCGGCTCCCTGACCGCCTGGTTCTACATGGCACCTGCTTACGGCTCCGGCTGGATCCTGTTCGTCGCTTTTCTCGGCTCGCTTACGTTGCTCAGCAGCAACGGGAATCTCTTTCTAGCGGCCCTGTCCTCCCTCTCCATCGCCGTCGCGTCCGGCGCGATCTGGTACCTGACCCGCACGCTCGACAACTCGGGCTGGGTGCTAGCCCTTGCTGTCTTGGCCGGGCTGGGCACCTTCGGTCGTTTTACCGCGATCACCTCTGGCCTGACCACCCCCACGGAGAAGAAGGACGAGCCCCAGACCTAGACCGATCCAAGCACTGATCGCACCCGTTCTTCCAACGCCCCGACAAAGGTCAGCCTGACCTGACCGACGGTGTGAGTAGGCAGCTCCCGTTCTCAGCGCAACGCGCGATTTAATAGTCTAACATTGGGCATCCGAGCATGCTCGGTCACCCGAATCGCGAAGCGAGAGAAGAGGCCCAGACGGAGGGCGCCTTCTTTCGCTTTTGCACCTTTTTCTGATAATTTGTCTTTGTTATGGATAAAAAATCGCGCCCAGGCACCGTATGTGGTGTGAGTTGGGGCTGCGCATATTCCTCACTCCACTCTCCATAGTCGCTATTGTTATAGACCACCACGTGAGTTCAAGCACTGTTCCGAGACGGACTTTTGCATATCACCGCACGGCTAGTTACGCGCTGAGCCTATCCGGAAAAATACAACGGAGGATGCCCAGACGGAGGGCATCCTATAGTTCTTTTTTGCCTTTTTAACATCGTGGGTCTGAGCGGACCAGCGGCGAAAGAGACGAATGTGGCCTAGATTGAGGACACCTTCATTCGCTTTTGCACCATTTTTCATCGTTCATTGGCTGTGAACAGTCTGTTGGCGAGGAGGCAGTTGTCTTGAGGGGCAGAAGTGCGCAGCGGCCTTCTGACACGGAAGATGCCACTGATTGGGCGCGTGATCCGGTGGTCCGAGTGTGAGACGCCGCTGGTCCCAGTGTGCGATGCGCTAGAAGTGGTTAGCTTTTGGATATGTTGTTTGGATATTGTGAAATTGAACCAGTAACTTCTTTTAGTGATGGGGGAGAGGCAGGATGGGTGTTCAAGCAGATTCGACCAGTAACAGACCAGACCGGGTCACTGATCCGAAAGACACTCTTCTGCTGGCGGTACTAGAACTTCTTGGTCACTATCGAACAGTGCGATCGTCAATGATGCAGAAAAAAGATTCAAAGTCGCCAGCCGATTTCTTGATTGGGTTTTCTCCATATGAATTGAATGGTACTGAAAGAGGCACTATCGGCGGTGTTAAGCGCAAACTGATTCTGTTCAAGTCCTCTGATTTTTCGTCGGCGCGTAATGTGCTTCTAGTGTCTATCTTACGACGGCGCCTCTTTGTCGGTAGAGGATCTTGTTTCATGCAAGTCTTTTTCGTCCTTAGTCTTTCTTTACATGTCATGCGGAGTTTCTTCGAATTTTCACAATCGCTCGCTAAAGTCTCGACACGAAATCGAATGAACCAATTTAGTAATCAGCGCTGGGAGACACGATCATATCGCTCCCGGTGGACCAGAGTCACAGCCAGCTGTTCTTGATCCGCGTCGATCTTAGAACAAGAAGATCTGGCCCGGCACGACTGCAGGTTTGAAAATCCAATTTTTCAGTATGCGCGCATATCATCGCCGCCTGCATGTCGTTTGGCGTCGTCCAAACCCTGTGTGAGGAGAATTATCTTGAAATTAAGAGTAATCAATTTTTTGTTTTCCATGCTTCTGCTTTCGATACCAGCATTGGTGCTTCAACCTCCCGGCGACGGTTACTTGAATTACAGCGATTTCCCCGCTTACTATTCCGCCGCCAAGCTGATCGAGAGGCATCGCAATGCAGACGTCTATAAGATGGACGTCGTACGGAGGGAGTCCCAAGCGCATTTCCATATGCCGGACGACCGGGAAGTGTTCGTTGCCGAACCACCTTTTGCCATGCCTCTGGTGATACCTCTTTCGTACCTGCCTCCCCAGCTCGCGCACGACCTTTGCACATTTGGAGCAATCGCTGCTATAGCTGCATCATTGCTAATCCTCGCGGAGATCTTGTCGTTGAGTAACCGAGGGCTGCTCCTCTTGGTTTGTCTCACTGCCATCAGCGGGCCATTCGTGGAATGTGTTCGAGCCAACAAGCCTACTCCCATCCTGCTACTTGGGTTTTGTATCGCGCTCTCCTTTCTAAAGCGGGCGAAGGTACGCGATGCTGCGATCGCTACTTTATCTTGTCTAATCAAGCCCCATGAGTTTTTCGCTGTCTTCGGCTTTTTTACCGGAGCGAAAAAATACACTTATCTACTTCTTGCTGCTGCCCTGGCTACACTGATCGTGGGCTTGTCGACAGCTGTCTTCGGGGTCGATGCCTGGATCAACTACTTCAGCCTTCTCGCGCGTATCAACGAACATCCAGAGATAGTGGGAATTGAAGCGATGCCGACCCTGAAAGGACAGCTCTATCGCTTGCCTTTAGGCCACAGTCTTGCTAACCAGATCGCAGTAGTGGGTTTCATTCTTTCTATCCTGTTGTCCGGTTTTGTAGCGCGTCGCTTTTCTGACGATCGGAAGTATTGGAGAATCGGCGCTACTGTTGGCGCACTGCTCGGCTTTATTTTTCTTACTCATGCACATGCATACGACTTGATCCTGATCATTCCAGCGGTAGCGATTCTGATTGGACAGGCACGAAGGCACCAGAATCGAGTTGTGCTCTACTCTGCATGGACTACGGTTGTGGTTTTTAGCTTGCCGTTTTACATTCCGATTCATTACATCTATTTGCTGAGTTTCAATGCGCCGGTCAATTTCCACTTTTCGTTGCTCGCCTGGCTGTCTGCTGTTGCCGTCCGATACGCGCATCAACTTGGCGATTTCCCAGTACCTAGGGCGATTCAGGCGGCTCCTGCTTTGGTCCAAGCTCGTTCGGCGGACCGCGCAATGTTTCTAATCAGGCAATTCTAGCCGAAGCGATCCGTGTGGCTCTGCAGTTGCTATGCGACGCCGAGATGACGCCAGATCGATTAATTAGTATGTAATCAAATTGGTGCCAGCATGTATGCTCGGTTAACCGAGTTTTACGAGCGAAGCGAGTGGAGAGGCCTAGAGGACGGCTTTTCTCTCGCTTTGCACTACCGCTTTTGGTGCTTTTTGACCTTCTTATGATTCTTACTGGTACTTTTGCACTCACGAGGGCTTTTAGAAGATCAGTTCTCCCTGGCAGAATGCAACTCTTCATCGATTTCTCTTGAATGCGGCTCCACTGTTCGGCTAGTTTCAGATCATCTTCTCTCGTCGTAGGTTGTGAGCGCCCAGTACCAAACCTCTGCAGTGTCAGCTATCAAGCGATTCCGTCTAGCAGCTAGCTGTCATCGCGACGCTCGAGAGCTATTTCTGAGCGCATCCGTTGCGGCTCTGAATGAAAAACCCCCTCAGTTAAAGGAAGGTATGAAATGCGCCACTTCGTTCAGGTTCTATTCACCACGGCGTTCGCCGTCGGAGGGTTGGCTGCCTGGTACTACTTCAGCTCCTTCTTGTTGATCAACTACCTCGCTGTCCTGATTGTCGGCTGGCTTACGATGTCTCAGTTCTTGTCCATCCCGGAGAATCCGTTCTCGATCGCTGGCGCCCTTGTAATCACCGTTGCTGCCGGAGTTTTCTGGTACTATGGACAATCGCTCCCGACTTCCGTCTTCGTGCTCGTGTTCGCCATTCTGAGCGGGCTGATTCACTTGTTCGGGCTGTGGCGGATTACGCGAATTTAAGTATAAAGTGCGCGGGACTGGAAGTGATTTTGCAGCTCGCCGGACGGAAAGAGGACGTCACCGACGGAGTGACGTCCTCTCAGGCTTTTTAATGTGTTTGAAAGGCACCGTATGTGGTATCGAAACGGGAGTTGCCCGGTTTGTTATCGATTCCGGATTCAGGTTATAATGATTCAATACACAAGGCTCCGAAAACTGGAGCGGTTAGGCAAGTATCCGAGATTGTATGGGTCAACCGGACGGTATCTCTTTGCAGGCGAAAGCAGAAAAAACAGCGGCTCTAGACCCGGTGTGCGGGATGAGCGTTCAAGCGGAAAATGCTGCAGCCGTAGCGGAATACGACGGGATAACCTACTATTTTTGCAATCCACGCTGTAAAGAAAAGTTTCAATCTGACCCCAATCGTTTCCTCCAGCAGAAGCCGTCCGGCGAATGTTGTGGTGGCGCTGGTGGTGCTAATGTCGCTCCTGCGGGTTATGCAGGCAAGTATACCTGCCCGATGCATCCTGAGGTCGTCAGCGACAAGTTCGACTCCTGTCCAATTTGCGGCATGGCGTTAGAGCCGATGGAGATCTCGCTGGATACCATCAATAAGGGCAATCCAGAGCTCGAATACATGCAGAAGCGTCTAGTAATAGCGCTCGCGTTGTCGATACCGTTAGCGGCGCTGAGCATGTCGGAGATGACGCCGCTTCTTCCGCATGAGTGGCTGTCTTCCGGGTCCTTCGGTTGGATGGAGATGATTCTCGCTAGCGCTGTCGTCGCATACTGCGGCGCCGTATTCTTCCAGCGCGGGATCTCCTCGCTGAAGACAGGAAATTTAAACATGTTTTCGCTCGTCTCTGTAGGCGTTGGGGTCGCTTACATCTATAGTGTCTTCGCAACACTGTTTCCTGGCATGCTGCCTGCCTCTTTCAAAATGGCGGATGGGCATCCTCATGTTTACTTCGAATCAGCCGCGGTGATAATTGCACTCGTATTGCTTGGGCAGGTGCTGGAGCTGAAAGCGCGCGATGCAACCGGCGGCGCAATCAAGAGTTTGCTAGCGCTCAAACCTACTACGGCTCATCGTTTGTATCGAGGGCAAGAGACTGATGTGGCTGTTGATGAGGTTAAAGCTGGTGATCGCTTGAGGGTAAAACCGGGTGAGAAAATTCCGGTCGATGGAATTGTTATCGAAGGCGAGAGCGCCGTGGATGAATCGCTGTTGACCGGCGAATCAATGCCTGTGTCGAAAACTCGTGGCGATGATGTGACCGGTGGAACGCTCAATCAAAATGGAACGCTTGTTGTCGAGGCGATTCAGGTAGGCGCTGCGACGAAACTTGCCCAGATCGTCAAATTGGTCAATGAGGCACAACGAAGTCGAGCTCCAATTCAGGCGACCGCTGATAAGGTGGCTGCGATCTTTGTTCCTCTCGTTATTACTATCGCGGTCGTGACTTTTGCGAGCTGGGCTTTTTTCGGTCCTCAACCGGCTCTTGCGCTTGCGTTAGTGAATTCGATTGCCGTATTAATCATTGCTTGTCCTTGTGCGCTCGGGCTTGCTACGCCAATGTCGGTGATGGTGGCAATCGGAAAAGGAGCACGATCGGGTGTCCTGGTTCGCAACGCGGAGTCGCTCCAGCGGCTGGATAGGGTTTCGTCCATTGTGTTCGATAAAACTGGAACATTGACGGTCGGAAAACCTAAAGTCCATAAGGTATTGACCTTCGATGGCAGCTCGACAGATGAGGTATTGTCCATTGCGACAGCGGTGGAACGATTCAGCGCCCACCCGTTGGCTAACGCTATCATCGAGGAGTCGGCGGAGCGCGGTGTCATGCCTTTTGACGTTAGCGGATTTCAATCGGATACCGGTCTTGGCGTGACTGCGATGATGGATGGAAGACCCGTGTTTGTTGGTAGCTTGAGCTATCTTTCGGAAAAACAAGTTGATTGCGATTCTGCCAAACAGGCGATGCTAGATTTGTCATGTAGCGGTGATACAGTGATCGGTGTTGCACTGTCAGGGCGAATCAAGGGATTGGTGTCTGTCGCGGATCCGCTTCGTGCCGAGGCGTCGGCTGTAATAACGCAATTGAGAGAGCGAGGGATAAAAACGATTTTGTTGACGGGCGACAATCAGCGCACTGCACAAGCGGTCAAAGAGCGATTGGGTCTGGACGATTATCGCGCCGGGCTTCTGCCGGCAGGGAAGCTCGCTTTTATAAAGGAGCAGCAAGCCGCCGGTATCAATCTCGCGATGGTGGGGGATGGCGTCAATGATGCGCCTGCCCTCAGTGCGGCCGATGTGGGTATTGCAATGGGAACAGGCATAGACGTGGCAATCGAGAGTGCCTCCATCGTTTTGCTGAAAGGTGATTTGCTTGGCGTGGTCAAGGTTTTGAATCTAAGCAAGGCGATGATGAAGAATGTCAGGCAAAATCTGTTTCTCGCATTCTTCTACAATGCTGCAGCTGTACCAATTGCGGCAGGCATTCTTTATCCAGTCTTCGGTTTTCTGTTAAACCCGATGATTGCTAGTGCTGCCATGGCACTCAGCTCCGTGTCCGTGATAGGAAATGCGCTGAGGTTGCGCAGTACTGATTTGCAGAAGCAAGATTCGATTTGAAAACTGCCCGAAGTATGTTGCCGTCACAAAGATATTCGTGCCTTTGTTCAGGTCTGATTTATCAGGGCTGAACCAATGCTTTGGGAAACAGTCTCAGCGCAAGCCGGCGATTCGACGTGCTGCGCAGCAGCCCGTCTCTCTCTCTCTCTCTCTCTCTCTCTCTCTCTCTCTCTCTCTCGACTATTCGCGGTCGAGAAAAATGGAATGAAGTTATTGGTTTTACGCGAAATGTTCGGGAGGCATGAACTCTGACCAAGCAAGGTTCGTCTGGCCGAGTTGTTGGCGTTGTCTCAGTCGACTTTGATTATGCGCCGCCGCGAAGCTCCATTGCTCTTGCGACGCGGCTCAGTGCAATGATGTAAGCCGCCTCGCGGTAGTTGATCTGGTATTCCTTCGAGCGAGCATGAACTTGATTGTAGGCTTGGACCATCGTGCGTTCCAGCTCCTGTCGCACTCTTGGTAGCTCCCAGTAGTGGTTTTGCAGGTTTTGCACCCACTCGAAGTATGAGACTATTACGCCGCCGGCATTTGCCAGAATATCTGGAATGACGGTGATTCCCCGCTCCAAGAGTATCTTGTCTGCCTCTGCCTGCGTGCAATCGTTGGCGCCTTCGACGATCAATTTCGCTTTGATCTTGCTTGCATTCGATGTGGTGATGGCATTTTCCAAACCAGCCGGAATCAAGATGTCACATTCTTGTTCGAGCAGCTCTTCGTTGGTCAACCATTCAACGCCTTCAAAACCTTTTAAACTGCCGCTTTTGACATAATAAGCTTGAGCGGCGAGCAGATTGAATCCTTTCTTATTGTAGATTGCGCCTTTTGATGTCGAGACACCAACGACTGTCGATCCCAGCTCTTGCTCCGCGATGAAGGCTCCGAATGAGGCCAGATTGCCGAATCCCTGGAAAACAATCTTTGCTTTCTTCATGTCAATCTTATGTTCGCGGGCTGCTTCGCGTGCCATCAGGACGGCACCACGTCCGGTGGCTTCGTCGCGGCCAAGTGAACCGCCCAGTTCAATGGGCTTTCCTGTCACCACACCAGGTTGTTGACCATACTTCTGTCCGTATTCATCGACAATCCATGCCATTATCTGCGCGGTAGTATTTACGTCGGGTGCCGGTATATCTTTGTCAGGACCGATCGATGGACCGAGCAGATTCGTGAAATTGCGCGTCAGGCGCTCGACTTCGCGAGGACTCATCTGGCGTGGATCTACTGCAATCCCGCCCTTGCCTCCTCCGAACGGAATATTGACCACGGCAGTCTTCATTGTCATCAAGCAGGCCAGTGTTCTTACCTCTTCGATATCTACCGCCGGGTGATAGCGCAGCCCACCTTTAAATGGTCCGCGCGCATCGTTGTGCTGAACGCGAAAACCTTGATATGTGACGTAAGACCCATCATCCCGTCGCAGCGGCACTTCGACCAGTATCTGCCGTTTGGGACGCATTATTGACTCCAGAACCTGGACATCCATACCAGTGGTATGAGTTTGCATCCGCTTAATTGCCGCCTCCATATAGGCGACCACAGAAGTCTTCTCGACGCCTTTTTTGTTCATCGTCGTGGTGCTCATGTCTGATTCTCCTGAGTTTCCCATCTCACCTTCAAAACTAAGACAGGATGGTCACATTATAGCTGATTCACAAATCCTCGAATCGCTTATTGGCTGCTAGATCCGGCGTGGGTGACTGATAGCGAGCGCGTGGCATTTGAATATTGAGTTGAATCTAAAACCCTGAGTATTTTCTGAGCGATGGTGGCATACCATCGCAGTTATTCGGCGCTGAGATCAAAAGAAAATTCAGACTGCGAGAGGGCGCTATTTAAGCTGGTTTGCGGTTTGAGCGGTGTATGAGTGGGGGTTAAACCGCATTATATTCATTAGCGAATTAGGTTGTGAAAAGGCGCAAGAGAAGCTGTTCTTTACTGATTCACTAAGTTTCGGTCAATATCGCGATTGAAAACAAAGCTAGTCCTGGAGTGGATTAGATTGCACTTATGTCAATGCGTGCGACTGACTACCAGGCGGGGCTGGGTCCTGGAGTGGAGTACCGGTGTGTGTTTCTGGCTCCGGCACAGTTTGAACACATCGCTCAATAATCACTTATATGTCGGTCTTGAAAAGGTAGGGTCGAATCCTATATCCGCGTTGCGCCAGAGCCTACCTGAGACACACACACAACGAACCCCTCACCCTTTTAGCCAGATTTACTCTCGCCGTGTGTCCGTGGTCGACCTCGATTGAGCAGCGGATATTTCTCAGGGCCCAGGACGGCTCTGCGGAGACAGGCGTAGTGCGCCTGTTCGATTCTATTTCATCCATTTCCTCAGGAGGACCGGAGTGTAGATTCCTGGTTCTGAAACAAGGAGACGAACATGTCTGCTACGGCGATATTGCCTACGCCTGGCTCACAGGTCGTCGTCCAGTGGGACGACAACCCGAAGGGCGGTGTGAAATCCAATCGCGTCGGCGACAGCCGGACGCGGAAGGTGGTCTTGGTCGGCACGATGCCGTCCGGTACGAAGCCCAGGGCAGGACAAACCTGGCTGTGCGAAGTCGAACGGGTCACCAACCAGCGCTCCGAAAACCGGGGTGCGATTGTGGTGAAGCCGCTTACGCTGCAAATCGATCTGCAGTTTCAAGACGTCTGGGTGGACCCCACCAAGGCGAAGGTCATGGCCGCTGTTCTGCAAGACAGGCGAACCAACCTTTTCCTGCAAGGTCCGCAAGGCGTCGGTAAGTCGACCATCGCCCGATGCGTCATGGACAAGCTGGGCTGGCGCTTCAGAAAGATTGAAGGGAGCCAGATCAAGAAGCACGCGTTCATGTACGGCCGCTACGTGCCGAAGCCCACTCACACTGGGACCTTCGGCGTGGACTGGGAGGACTCGGCTCTCGCGGCAGTCGTGCGTGAAGCCCAGAAATTCCCCGAGATCGACTTCGGGGTCATGATCGACGAGTACACGCGTATCGACGAAGACGCGCGTGACGCTTTCCTCGGGGTGATCGAAGGTGTGGAGCGTGCGATTGTCACGACTCGACCAGAGACCATCGCCATCCCGAACAATATTCACTGGATGGCTGCCGGCAACGTCGGCGGTGAGTTCACGGTGAAGATGCAAGATGCGGCGAACATGGACCGTTTCGTGGTCGTGGAGATCACGCACATGCCGCTCGCCGACGAGATCAAACACTGTTTCCGACGGTACCCGACCTGCCCGAAGGGCAAGTTGGACCAGGGATTGGGGATCATCGACAAGCTCCGCAGGGTCATCCAGAACAACCTGCGTCTCGCGAACACGATCTCCACAAGGCAGGCGGAGAACATGACCATGCTGCTCGCGGCTGGGCTCGACCTCGACGTCGCGCTCAAGACCGCGGTGGCCAATCAGTTCTCTGGCCGAATCGACAACACCTCTTCCGATCGGGGCCGGGTAGCCGAGAAAATCTCGCTAGCCATCAAAGGCCACGACATCGAGAACAACTAACCTCTCACTGGAGATAGACACATGGACAATCCGCAAACCGGATTCGCCGTTGTTGATGAGACGAAGGCTCTGGCGGAACCGCTCACGAAGTTCGCCGGCAAGTCCGTCGCGATCGAAGTGCGCGTCGGCACGGAGACCCACAACTTGGGCTCCGACGCGCGCAACGCAGTCAAGGTGGTGATCAACTCCGGCACGCTCGACAAGGTGCGCCAGGAGGACCACAAGAAGGTCGTCCTGCGCGGCCTCGCGTACCACCAGCTCCTGGGCGGGCTCTACCCGGCCGAGGACCAGCAGCGCACGGCCACCAAGGACGGGTTCGGCGCGCTGTTCGTCGTGGTCAACGACGAGCAGAACGAACGCAAGGCGATGGCGAAGGACCCGACGCTCGGCGCGGCGTTCCAGACCGTCTGCGCCTACGTGTTCAGCAAGAAGAACCGCAGCCGCGGCGATGTCCTCGCCGTTGGTGCCACCGTCACGAAGGGCGACAAGGACGCCGAGACGTACACCCAGCGCGTCAACGAATTCGCCTTCCACTTCCGCCGGCACTTGCCCGCCGACGACAAGACGGACGCCACCGTCAAGGAGGCGCTCGGGCTGATCCCGGAGGGGTTGAAGGACCTCTCCAAGGCGGAGCTGCTGACGCTCTCCCGCCAGATCCACGACCGGTTGGTGCGCGGCGTCACGCTGGTGAAGCCGGTCTTCTTCGACCCGATCGGCAAGGTGCAGGAGAAGGAGCCGACCGCGAAGACCGACGGTGAAGTCCAGCCGGAGGACCTGTTCAACCCGGACGAGGCGGAGCTGGCCACGCTCTCGCCCGCCAACCGCCGCTGGTGGCAGTTGGTGCTGAAGTCGAAGTGGTCGTTCGTGGCGCTCGGCACGTTCACCGTGGCGTGGATGCTGCTCGGGCTGTCCTTCGGTCTCGGCTTCTGGCGCGTGATCGCCTACGGTGCCATCGGGATCGCCGCGGTGGCGGGGCTGCTCACGGTCGTCCTGTCGGCGTTCAGCTTCTCGGGCCGCGACGGCGACAGCGAGCCTGATGACGACTGCAACGAACCCAAGGCCAAGGGGAAGTTCTGGAGCAACCTCTGGAAGGGGATCTGCAACTTCTTCCCCTTCGACATCAAGTTCAAGGGCTTCGGCGAATGGGGGGCCAGCATCGCCCGGTGCTGGTGCGGCTTCTGGCGCGGCGTCTGGGGGCTGGTCTGCTGGTGCGCCGGCGGCCTCCTCTCGGCCGGTTGCTCGATCGGCGAGGAGCTGGAGAAGTGCTGGCGGACTCCGCTGGCTCGCCACCTGCGCAACAGCGTGGCCAACTTCTGCAGCAACAGCCGCAACTGGGTCGTCCGCACCGCGATCATCGTCTGGCGCAGCCCGACGATGCGCATCGCGATCGTGGCGCTGCCCATCGCCGGGATGTTCCTGCTCGCCATGGCCGTCATGGTCGGTGGGGCGGAGCTGGTGCTGTGGAAGCTCATCCTGGTCATCGTGGGCTGGTTGACGATGGTGGGGCTCGCCTACGTCTTCCGCAAGAAGCTTATCAGCTTCCTCGTCGCCGACATCCACAATGACGAGAAGGTCGAGCACGACGTCGAGTGCTCGTTGCCCAAGGACACGAAGACGCGGACGTTCAGCCCGATCCGGTCGTTCGTGCCGGTGGATGCCGATCCGAAGTTCATCGAGACCCACCGCGACGAGATCGAGAAGGCGGCCGCCCGGCTCGCCCAGTCCATCCAGCGCGTCGGTGTCGGCACCAAGGAGAACGACTACCAGTTGGTCGGCGTCGATCTGATCGAAGACCTGGAGCTCGCCCTCCTCGGCGAAACCGCGCTCTGCGTGGACGAGGAGGCGCAGCCCAAGCTGGCGCTCAACGGTCAGTTCATGGTGGACTGCTCGCAGTCGACCAATGACCCCACGGCGAAGCTCAAGCGCGGCGAGAAGCACGTTCGCGCCAAGAAGTTCGCGCTCATGGCCGAGCGCGCCTTCGGTGGCAAGCGCGGCGTCAGCTCCCGTAGCTGGGGCTTCAACGACACCGTGATCTACGACTGCGGTGCCAACGGGCAGGGGCGCTCCTCCGGTCTCAAGGTCCACGGCGGCAACAACGACGCCGCCGCGCTGCAGCACGCGAGCCAGATCGCTGGCGGCACCAACGCGGCCGTCAAGGTCCTGGTCCTCATCTCCGACGACCAGCCCGCCGACTGCTCGTGGGGCGCGCTCAACGACCTGGGTCTGCGCCTCGTCGGGCAGGGCTTCATCGTGGTGCAGGTGCTCACCGACAAGACCGACAAGCCGGCCTTGCCGTGGAACACGATCAACCTCCACGACAACACCCTCGAGGAGGCTGCTGCCGAGTTCGGCATCATCCTCGAGCGCTGCCTCGCGCCGACCGGCAGCCAGTCCTGACCCTCCGCGTGCCTTGGGGCACGCAGGAATCGCGAAGTAATTTCCCACGGCACAGGAGGAGTCCGCCGGTGTGAGCGGCGCTCCTTCTGTGTCGTGGGCCAGGTAAAGCGAGCTTGGCGCTCGCTTTGCCACCGGGGTGTCGGCGGTGTACAACCGCCGGCATCCATTTCCTCATCGTTCGGCATGCCGCACTTACTGAGGTCTTTAGTCTTGTCATACCAGGCTAACTCAAGTCGGCTGGTTGCGCCGGTTTGATTTGAGTCCGCGCCTACCACTCTCTCAGGAGACAACTTATGGCTCTGATTTGGACCGCTGTAATGTTCGGCATTACTGTCGGTGTTCTCTCCTTCCTCACCAGGCGGTGGCGGAGAGAGGAGCTCGAGCGTCGCAGACGCAGAGCGCTCCTCGCCTCCGGTGCCAGGCAAGAAGAGGAAGATGAAGATGGCAACCCCGTCAAGCCGAAGACGGAAGAGGACAAGCCTGAACCGGTTGTCCTCGCATTCTCCGAAGAAGAAGGCGCGGAGTTGGCGGCGACCCTCGATCGACTGATGAAAGAGATGTTCGCTGCCATCGATACGTACCACAAGAGCTTCAAGGCGGCCGACTCGACCGCCAGTTCGCTCGACACTGCACTGTTCAACAACAACAAGATCGAAGACTTTCCGGAGTCGGCGGTCAGCTTCCAGATGGTCGTCGAGCGACGTCTCGAGCTTCAGCGAGAAGTCATCGCCTTCCAGAAAGAATTGGAGCGGAAGCTCGGGGAGATCGGCAACACGAAAGCCGCCAATGCTGCTCTTGCTGCCTTGCAGCAGGAGCTCAAGCGGTTGACGCCGCTGCGGGTCTCTCAGCTGCCTGCCAGGCTGGCGGCCGTGCGTATGGTAGCCAATGGCGCTGCCGTCGCCGGAGAGAACATGGTGAAGAACTACGGGACCAACGAGCAAGAGACCCGGAAGACCGCGGCGAAGCTCAAAGCAAGGTCCTTGACCGTGTCGCGCGTCCCCGATTCGGAGAAGTCGGAGGCGCTGTTCAAGCGTCTTGCCGATGCCTACACCGAATTCCGCAAGCAGTTGAAGACACTGGTGGACGCCGGCTACAGGTGCTCGTCAGCCGCGAGCGACGCCTCGTACAAGCCCGCTGACACGGCACTCCGGTCGTCGCCCAGCGTAGCTACCATGGATGAACTTGAACGTGTCCTGGCGGCTGCCGAGAGCCGCAGGGCAGATCACATGGCTGGGCAGGCGGGAATCCGGGAGGCCGGTAAGGCGGTCCCGGCTCTCATCCCTCCCTTCGATGCTGCTCTTCTCGCGCTGAAGGCGGTCATCGCCCAGATCGACAAGAGCGAAGATCCGCGACCTGAGAAAATCATCGTGGCTCGCAAACTTATCACCGATTGGCACAAATCAATCGATGAGAAGTCGACTGAGGCGCGAACCACCGCCGTCGGGTACATCAAGAACGACGAAGTCATCGTGGGCACTCTGGTGATACCAGATACGGAACCAGTCAAGGCAATCATGCTGCGATGCACGGCTCTCGTGCTCAGGTTCCCCAGCGTCCTGCGGAAGTGCACCGATGATGCCTACGAACACAAGCGTCTCGCCGAGCAGACTAGTTTCAAGCGTCCGGAGAAGCCCAACGACGCAGGGGTCGCCGCTCTGGCGGATGATCTGTTGAACTGGGCGGCTAAGATGGCAGCGCGCTGTGGCGACTACTTCGCCAGCCGTCAGTCCGTGAAAGATGCGGTGATGGGCCTGACACGCGAGTGTACGGAGCTGAAGGCTGAGATGCAGCCGTTGCTCCGTGACATTAACAGATACGAGCCGAAGAGCTTCTGCCAGGCAACCGCGCTCCAGCTCCTCGCTGGATGGCTCGACAGTAAGCTTGGTGAGCAGTTGGCCGAAGTGGGCAAGCACGTCAATGCTGCAGTGCGTAAGCGTCCCGAGGTACTGACCCGAGATGCTGACGCGGAGCAGGTGAGCGCGCTCAAGGCGGCGATGCGTTCTCTGTCCTTCGCTCTGGCCCAAGCTCAGATCGCTGAAGCCAAGCGTAGCGAAATTTCCGGCCGGCGGCTGTCCGGAGAACCGTCGATGCCAGCTTTCGTTCCTTCTGATGGCGCGGAGTTCGATTTCGAAGCTGTACTCGGTCGGATCGAAGCTCACCATAATGATTGCGCTGACAAGCGCGAGCAACGTCGCGCTCACGAGGTCGAGCTGAGGAACGCTACCGACGCCAAGACGGCACGGGAGGGTAAGACGACGGAACGTCGCGCTGCCCTGAATGCTCTGGCGCAGACTACGCGGGCTGCGCTGTCTGACGAATCGGGTGACGAGCTCTACCTGAACTGCCTGATGGCGGAGAAGTACGTCACTCTGTTCGTGTGAGCCGCGTGCGTCGAACGGGTGTTCGACTGGCGCGGTGCGGGCTCGATACCCGCACCGTGTCTTTTGTCTCGGGACGTCGTTTGGGGTTAGCCTGAATTAGCAGCGGATCCACGCCGGTAAGCACTC
>CAYQKX010000020.1:0-121163 GCA_964418155.1 uncultured Candidatus Obscuribacterales bacterium
ATCGGCACTGTGCTCGAGCGGCGCGGCGAACAAACTCACTGGACCTTGCTTGAACAAATTAATCGGATTGGCACTATTTGTCTTTATGGGTCGCGGCACAATCGTGGCCGCGTCATGAAAAATCGAGGCGTTGCGCAGCCTGTCGAAAAAGACCTGTCCGCTCGAGGGGAAAAAGACTTCCACCGCATGTGGTGCGTTATCGAGCGATAGGCGCTGTATCACTCCCGGTAACCCGAGACAGTGATCACCATGAAAGTGAGTGATCGCAATATGCGTTATGCGCCTGGCGCTAATCCCCGCAAGCGTCATCTGTCTCTGGGTCCCCTCGCCCGGATCGAAGAGAATCCCGAGTTCGTCCCAGAAAAGAAACATGGCGTTGTGGTTGCGGGTTCTCGTCGGTACCTGACTGCTGGTACCGAGAAAGACCATCTCTCGTGTTGACATCGTGGATACAAGTTAAGGAGTCTAAGGCAAGAGTATACCGTCTGCGCCAGCGCCTTTCCAATAGCGCGTTTACACTTTCGGGCTGGACATGAAGAAATCCGATTCTACTTGCGATACAAGCGACTCGAAAGGCACGCCAGTGTTTACCAATTGTACCGTCAGAGACCACCGTCCCTAAACTTCATGCTTCCGAAGACGACACTGAGCGTTTACACCCGAGGTCTCGGCATGTCGAAAATTGAGTCTACTTTGCAATATGCAGTTCCGGAGAGCCTCCCAATTGGTTGCAGAGAACGAACATCAATGGAATCGTCGTGCCAGACGGCATCGTCTATGTGGATGCAAACGATCTCACCCAGGACAATGTTTGATCTCGGCAACTCAATTCGCTGAAAGAGTTTACACTCCATCGAAATCTTTGCCTCTGCCACTCGCGGAGGCTTGACCTTCGTGCTCTGGGCTGGTGTCAGCCCGGTCGCTTCGAATTCGCTGACGCTAGGTTCGTACTCGCCACTGGAGCGATTCATCCTTTCTGCAAGGTCGAAACTAACTACATTGATGACAAACTGTTCCGTGTCTATGATGTTGGCGAGCGTATCTTTGAGTACGACTGTCGGCTGACCCGCCGAGTCCTTTCGTGTCTTCATGCCAATACCCAAGCCTACAATCGGAGGCTCGGCCGAAAACACATTGAAGAAAGAAAACGGTGCTAAGTTAAGCGTCCCATTCAAACTCTGGCTGGACACCCACGCAATCGGTCTTGGCACTACGCAACCCAGGAGAACTTTGTAAATGTCGTGAGACGTCTCGTCAGTGCAATCGATGATCATTAGTCTTTCCTCACTGGACAACGCAGCGCGAAAGGATTTTAGCAGATGCAGCGAGAAGTCTCGTCCTTCAGGTCGAGGAGAACGTCAACGCTTCTTCGTGTTGATCTTGAAGTCTTGCTGGTTTAATACTTTTCCCCGCCATTTGTTGACGATATAGACTACCGTACCTGGTTTCACCAACCCATAAAGCCTCATGATGTCTGCATTCGAATGCCGGACACAGCCATGGCTTACATCTTTTCTAATTTTGTTAGGGGCGTTGGTACCATGTAAGACAATATCGAATTTATTCAAACTGATTTTGGCCACCCCAAGTCCATTGCGCTTATCTTTGTCGTAGGGCTGAACAGGCTTCTGCTCGGGATCGATATTCTTGGGCGGTGTCCAACATGGATTCAGCACTTTCTTTATGACCCAGTATCTGCCTGGTGGAGTCGGGGAGTCTTTCGAGCCGATAGAATTCGAGACCGTCATGATACGAACAATCTCTGATCCCTGGAGCTGCAACACGTGAGTGAAGTGGCTGCCTTTGTCGACGACGACTACTACTGGTTCGAAAGAATGATAGCCATTAGTCCTCATGGTAGGTCCGAGAACATAATGCCCGTTGACGAAAGGGGGCTTGTTGATTGAGGCGTTAGCAACTGCGCCTCCGAATGCTATCTGATTTCGCTTAACCGATGCCGCGGGCGGTGCACCTCGCTTTGCCTGTCCGCTGTTGTTTGCAGCATCAGAGGCATCCGCAAGCAGAAAAAACGATAGCAGTGATGCCATAGATACTAAACTCGAAATAGATTTCATGTCGAACAGTCCTCTTCTACTTGGCCGTTAGTTTTGCATTTGACGCATCGGTGCGAAACACTTCATAGGGATCGATTGGAGTTCCCTTAAATACGCTTCCTTGGTCCAGTCTGCAGATCTGGAAATGAAGGTGCGGAGTATTTGGTGGAGCATTACCCGAGGTGCCAACATATCCGATGACTTGATTCCTGCGAATATCGGCACCTTCTTTCAAGTCCGTTTCGTATCGTTCGAGGTGAGCATAGTAGTATACAAACCGACCAGCCGGATCAGTCTGATAGATCGTAATACCGCCGGCGGCACTATTGTGAAGACGGGCTATTTTACCGTCATCCGCCGCACGAATTGGAGTACCTCGAGGCGCTACGAGATCGACCGCATTATGCTTGTGACCTACACGACCTTGATAGAAAGAGCCTTTCATTAGTTCGGGACTGACGCCGTCCACGGGTATCAACAAGTGGCGCCGACGAAGTTCTCCAATACTAGCCTTAACCTCGGGAGACTCATTCGTTAAAATCGGCACTTCGGTAGCCGACTTCAATGGTTGTATAGCATCTCTGACAACAACCTTTGCGGGCTTTGCCGATTCTCGCTTGGGCGCAAATGGAACTGCGGTGACGACTTTCACCCGGCAAACAGCGGTAGGTACGGAATCGGGCTTGGGCAGTCGATCGTGGACGGACGCTTCGACACCGATACTTCCTGTCAGAGTTGAATGGACTGAAACAAGCAGGCATGTAGCGATACGCACAGCATAGCGCCAGCCCGTGTGAGGCTTAATATGCATTTCAAACTCACTGAGGTGTCACGCATCACGAGACGGCTCTATTGGAATTTGGTTCCGGAAAACTTTTTGCCAACTCGGTCTCAGGATTACTTCTGACCGAGAAAAACTGATGTAGTGTAGTGCAGCGTCACAAGTCCATCGGACTCGAACGACCTGAACAAGTCAATCAGACCATCACGCAGAGCATCAGCCGCAGTACCATCGCGGGGAGCGTATGATGCTGAAAACGCTCTACCTATCAATTGATCGAGATTCATAGTTTGATCATTGTCGAAGTTTGTTTGCGAAGCTTGTTTGAACAACTTGCTCTCCAAAAGAGGTATACCAGCGCTGCCTCGCTTCATCTCTATGGAAGCAGTCTCGGGAATCAGACGGAATAGGTCTCCGTAACCTCGAGTAAAATTATCCGACTCATTGCGCTCGTTCCACATCAAAACAACAAAGCCATGGGGCTTCAGAATCCGGTAGAACTCAGCCAGAGCTAAATCAGGATTGAACCAGTGGAAGGCTTGAGCGGAGAGCACGGCATCAACACTATCGTTCTCGATACCGGTACTCTCCGCAGTACCGTCCCTGTACTCGAGTCGCATTCCGACTTCATTGGCCAGTGCCTTCGCCTGCCGTCTCATGTCGGCATTGGGCTCGATTCCTATCAAACGAACGCCTCGCTCTGCGAACAGTCTGGTCGAGATACCGGTTCCGCATCCTACATCCACGATAAGTGAGGTAGGCGAGAGGTTACAAGAAGTCAGAATAAAATCAATCGCTTCCTTTGGGTAGCTCGGACGAGATGCCGCATAAAGGTCGGCAAGACCCGAAAATCGCTCAGTCGGTTTCATCCGAATCATCTCCCCTTCACGAAGCATTCGTATGATACAACGAAATCAAGACAATGATGCCTGTTGAACAATAGGGTTTGATTCAGCAAACTTTCAAACCTGCTCGAATAGATGCTGCGGCGCCATGTGCCGTCAGACCTTCGATACTTGCAAAGGCGGCTGTCTCTGCGGCCAAGCCTGGGGCCTGTTTCGATACGTTTATCCAGGACTGGGTCCTTAAAAATGTCAATGGTGACAAGCATCCTTGAAAGCGAGCGGCTCTATTGGTCGGAAGCGTGTGGTTGGGCCCGGCCATGTAGTCTCCAAATGCTACTGTGCACCCATAACCCTTGAACAGGGCACCGTAATTGGTTAACGATGATTCCAGTATTTCCGGATTCGAAACAGACAAGAGCAAGTGCTCAGGTGCGATCAAATCAGACAAATTGCAGCAATCGACGAGTGTGTCGAGGACAAAAATTGCGCTGTTCTTCAAGGACTCCTCCAGAAATTCTGGGAGGGAGAGTTCCTTTACTTTTCGCGCGACGTTCTCAACAACCTTTTCGGCAATCGACAAGCTAGTAGTGATCAAATAGGCACGAGATTCAGGATCGTGCTCGGCCTGAGATAGAAGATCAAGGCTCAACCATTCTGGATCTGCGCCATCATCCGCAATGATGCAAATCTCGCTTGGACCGGCGAGCATATCGATACCGACTTTCCCTTGAACCTGACGCTTTGCTTCAGTGACATAGGCATTACCAGGTCCCACTATCATATCAACGGGTCGGATCGTCTCCGTTCCGTATGCGAGCGCTGCGATCCCCTGAGCGCCGCCAATCTCATAGAATTCACTGACACCAGAAATGGTACCAGCATAAATAATTTCCTTTTCTAGCCGAGGGGAAATCAGGACAATTTCTTTTACTCCCGCGACCTTCGCGGTCATCGCGGTCATCAATGCAGTGGACGGCAGCGGGTATCTTCCGGATGGAACATAGCAGCCAACCCGCTCGACAGGTCGAAAACTCAACCCAGTTGTAAACTCGCCACAATCGACTGTGACAGGGCTGATACCATCGACTACAGCTTTTCCGAAATTAAAGATACGCTGTCCTGCGAGTTCGATGATCGACCGGGAATTTGCCGATAATTGCGCGGCTGCACTCTGGGCGGTGGCATCCTCGCGCCGGAATGGATTTGTCTTTGAGCCGGACGCTTTGTTACTTTCAATTATGGAATAATACTTTTCGAATCGCTCCTTCGAGACATCTCCAAGCTTTGATGCGATTTCGAGAAGACCTTCATCGCCGCGAGCCTTGACTGTCTCAAGGATGCGAGCTACCGAACGGCTCAGTTCATCAGCCTTAGAGGGTGACTCCTCTGCTCCTTCGCCGCAATCGAAGAAGGAGCGTCCTTTACGGAGGAGCTCGATCATTGCCTTGGCATCGTTGCCGTCGATAATGCGGATCATCTGTTGCGTCCTCCAAGTTCTGCTTCAATTTCACGCCAGGTCACACCCTCGGAATTTGCCAGGACTGACACGAAGTACAGCAGGTCGGCAATCTCCCACTTCAGATTTTCTCTCGAGGAAAAGGATACGACCTCATAGGCCTCTTCCATGATTTTCTTGGAAAGTAATTGTCGGTCTTGAATAAGTGTTTGCGTATACGAGTTGCTTTTTGAATTTTTAGAATCTCGCATACGCTTATCGATTACTTCGAAGAGTCGCTCCATATCGAACCTTCTCGAAGTAGATGGATCGAAACACGAGTAGGTGTTTTTGTGACAGGCGTTACCGGTCTGCGATACGACGAATCTGATGCTGTCTAGGTCACAGTCTGCACGGCATGACAAAAGCTGCTGCACATTGCCGGAGGTCTCGCCCTTCCGCCACAACTCCTGCCTCGATCGGCTGTAATAGACTCCCTGTCCACGAGAGAGCGCTTCCCGCAAGGATTCACGAGAACTATATGCTTGCATCAAGAGTGTACCGAACTGATCGATAACTACTGTCGGAATAAGACCATTAGATCCCCAATTGAGTGAATCGCTAATTGCCTCACCTAAATCGAGATTGCCTGTGTACAGTGCCATTCCCACCTGAACATCGACGCCAAGCTTGGACAGAGCTGTTGCTTCGCTTCCAGTGGCCACGCCACCGGCAACGGTGAGCGGCCGTGATACCCTGTCTCTGAGAGCTATGACGGCACTTTGGTCGATGCCTTGCATACACCCCTCGCCCTGCACGAATGTGCTCAGAAATCCACTGCAATAGGGAGCAAGGCGCTCTGCTCGACCCAATACAGATTCGCCCGTGTCAGACGTCCACCCATTGTCCACGACCTTTCCGTCGATCTGGTCAAGTGCCACCATTACACGATCGCTCGGCAACTGCGACAGAAGTTCGGGCTCGGCAGCGGTCCCTATAATCACTTGCTTAGCCCCGGCACGCAGAAGAGCTCGGGCTGTTGCGACGTCACGGACACCGCCACCAGCCCTGATATCGGCAACCTGGCACATATCCATGATGATCTGTTTGTTATCGCCCTGCCCGAGGGCACTATCGAGATCGATTACGGCAACCTCGCCGTACCGATTGAACTCTTTCGCCAGCTCCATCGGAGAGGTGTCGCTTGTCAGGACAAGTTTCTTACCCTGCCTGAGTTGGACAGCCTTGCCGCCCATTATGTCAATGCTTGGAACAATCATATTCTGACCTTGACTCCGTTACTGGTTAAAACCTCTTTGACATCGCCTACGGTGTATTCGCCGAAGTGAAATATGCTGGCAGCCAGCGCCGCGTCGGCACCTCCGCTGGAGAAAACGTCGAGAAAGCAGGCGGGGCTGCTTGCACCACCGGACGCTATGATGGGCACTGGGAGTTCCGCAAAGGCACGTGTCAGAGGCAAGTCAAATCCCGACCTTGTACCGTCCAGGTCCCAGGAGGTCAGGAGAATCTCTCCTGCACCCAGCTGCACACACTCTCGGGCCCAATCCAGAGCGTCTCTTCCAGAATCATCTCTTCCTCCTCGGATAAGAACATTCCAGCCTCCCGACTCAGCGTTGAGTCGGGCATCGATCGCCACCACGCAGCATTGAGATCCAAAACTTTCAGCGACATCTCGCACCAGTTCGGGATTGACGACAGCGGCAGTATTGATCGACACCTTATCCGCACCTGCAGCAAGCAAGGCCTCCACATCGCGGACATTAGTTATGCCTCCACCGACGGTGAGCGGAATGCTAAGCTGCCGTGCAACCGCCTTGACTAGAGTCAATGTCGTTGCCCGTCCCTCCTGCGATGCGGTGATATCCAACAGCATAATCTCGTCGGCGCCTTGAAGCTCATAAGCGAGACTCTGTTCCACCGGATCACCTGCCTCGATCAATCCTTGAAACTTGACCCCCTTTACAGTACGACCGTTCTTTACGTCCAGACAGGGGATTATCCTCTTGCACAGCCCGGCTCCGATCTCCTGCGAGTTGTAGCCAAAATTCTTTAATTCAGTCGACTTGGGTAGAAATCCTGTTCTCATACTAGTTGCTCCCCGACTTCGCATTTGATTCATCCAACCATTGATTGAGCAGACTCATTCCAAACGTGCCGCTTTTCTCAGGGTGGAATTGGAATCCAGTAACATTGCCACTCTTTACGGCAACGCAAATCTTCTGGAAGTACTCTGACTGATAGAGCACCACCTCTGGTTGCAATGGCTCGGCCACATAGGAATTGACAAAATAGGCATAGCCCGAACTCCAGCTTTCATCGAGTGAGGTTATCGAGTTCCATCCGATTTGAGGGATTTTCCCCTTCTTGAGCCTGACCACGGCTCCGGGTAGCACCGCCAGACCTGATACGTCAGGAGACTCTTCGCTATTCTCGAACAGTACCTGGAGTCCGACACAAATTCCAAGAAATGGAACTCCGTCCGCAATCAGTTGCTTGATTCTGGTATCCATCCCGGAGCTAACCAGATTACCCATTACCTTTCCAAACGCGCCGACGCCGGGCAGGATGACAGGAACGTTGCCTGTCGGAGCGCACCGAGCATTGACAAGTCGGATGTCGTACTCCAGGCGCTCCAAGGCTCGACAAACGCTCCCTACATTGCCGCCGGCCGTGTCGATGACTTCGACCTGCTTCAATGTGAGGGATGTCGATCTTACTCTTCGAGTCATCTCAGTTTTCATCGAGAACCCCTTTGGTGCTGAAGTATTCATCGGTCTCAAGCCTTTTGACAGAATCTTTGAGCGCACGTCCGAACGCTTTGAACGTAGCTTCTATTGCGTGGTGATCATTATCCTTATAGAAGCAATTGACATGAACGGTTGACCGCATACCGTCAACGAGGCCTTTGAAGAATTCACGAAACAGGTTTGGATCGAGCGTGCCGATGGTGAAATTGCCAAAGCTGATGTTCCACACGAGATTTCTGCGACCGCAGATATCGATAGCAACATTTACGAGCGTTCCGTCCATCGGATAGGAGAACGAGCCTGCTCTCTCAATTCCCTTCAAACTGCCGAGCGCCTGATATATGGTCTCGCCCAGGACGATTCCACAATCTTCGACCAGGTGATGGGGATCCACGTCGATGTCACCAATGGCAGTGACAACCAACCCAAAACGTCCATGGCAGGCGAGAGCATCCAGCATGTGATCGAGAAATGGTATTGATGTCTGAATCTCTCGCCTCGAAGAATCCTCGAAGTCGACTTCCATGACTATGTTCGTCTCCTTGGTGGCACGTTTTACCATTGCCTTTCTCTGCCGTCTGCTGATAACCGCATCGACGGTCAATTCATTAGTCTTTGCCATTTCTCAACCTCCTGAGAATCCCCAATTAACAATCACGCAATTTTGGAATCATGAGGAGCTCGTCCAGCTCCTGGCAGCTATTGAGCAAGCACTCAGCGCCGTTCGCTACCATTGCATCACGGCCGGTACCGTCTGTGACACCAATGGCGGTCAATCCAGCAGCTCTGGAAGCTCGCATATCATCAACCGAATTGCCGATATATGCACCATTGTTGATACCATAATCTGTCAATACCTGGAGCAAATAGTCAGGTGCTGGTTTTGGCAGCAAGCCAGCGACGTCATCGACACAATAGACCTGCTCGAATAGGGGGTCTAATCTCTCACCCCAAACAGGGGCATATTCTCGCCGGCTTCGACCGGTGACGATGAACATCGGGTGACGCTTCTTCAAAGCCTGAAGTGTTGGCATGTCGATTAAGAGCGTTTCTACCTTTGCCGCAATCGAGAGATAATACCGTTCGCCTTCGGCTGCCACTTCGGCCAGTGGCACAGAGCAACCGCGCCGCGAGAGCAGTTCTCTCGAAGCCACCCAATCGTCGTTGAAGCCGCCTTCCAGTCGCAGATTTGTCAGCTCGCCAGGTTGCAAGGCTTTATCGCTAAAACGCTGCACCAGATACGCTACCGTTTCATCAAAGCTGGCCGAGGTATCAACCAGAGTTCCATCCAGGTCGAAGATTAGGGCATAGTCATTTCGGAATTCGCGGATGACTGACTCGAAGACTGACATCTCATCGTTGCCGCCGGCCGATACGCGAACCCAGCCCCACATGGGAGAGAACGAAGTCGTCGGCGCATCGTAGGCAAATTTGTTAAAACGAGAGTTACTCCGATTGCGAACGAGGACATTCCTCGATCGAGCAAAGTTGGTCAGCTCCGCGGCAAACATCCCTGCACCAAATAAGCACCAGTTGGCGTTTGTTTCTTTGACCAGATACCCACTATCAGTCAGGAATCTTGCAGTTCTTGCTCGTTGTTGAAGCTGAGAGGCTACATTCTCGAGAACCTGGTCCTCTTTGTCGAGGAGATTAAGCGCCGACGAGACGGCTGCGGCATTGACGGAATATGGCAACTTGACTCGATTGATGTACTGAGTGAGGAGCGGACTGCCGAGCAGAATGCCAATTCGAAGTCCGGCCAGCCCCCAGGCTTTCGAAAATGTTTTCAGCACGACCAGATTAGAGTATTTTGCAACCAGTGATACCACACTGGTGCCGTTGTATTCTCCATAGGCTTCATCTACGACAAACAACGTATCTTCATAAGTTTCGCACCAGTCCTCAATAACCGAGGGTTCGATTACACTGCCGGTGGGGTTGTCCGGTGAGGCGAACATGGCTATTTTCGGCGACTTTTCCAGCTGAGAGACTATGCCTTTAACATCGAACCTCAGGTCTTCGAGCACGGGCACATCGATTACCTTTGCACCGGCCAATGCCAGACACTGCCTAATCATGAAGAAGCAGGGGTTGGAAACAATAGCCTGGTCCTCGCCATACTCGATGAATGTGTTTGAGACAAGCGATATGCCCTCGTCGCTTCCATTGGTCAAAACAATATAGCTCTCGTCCAGTCCAAACTTTCTGGCTAAACGTTGGGTCAACTGGCTGTACTCGGGATATGCACAAACAATTTCATTTGGGAGACCTTCCGGAGCAACACCTTCTATCGCCCTTGTGCTTTCGTTAAAGTCCAATCTAATCGCACCGATTCGTCCTTCTGCTGGAGCATCATAGGCTCCAACGGACAACACCGACGATCTCGGCAAAATTCGAGCTGCATTTGTTTTAGGTGCTGTGGTAGTTTTCATACGACAATTTTCTCCAGTTTGAATTCGAGGATATCTTTGGCACCAAGCGCCACCAGTTTTGGAATAAGTTGTGGAACGTCTCGATTAGCAACAGCGATTTTTATGGCATATCCTTGTTCGTCATATAGTCGACTGACTGTCGGTGCCTTCATGCAGGGGAGCTGTCGCATTATGTTGTCGAAGTCCTCCAGCGGAACATGCATCTCCAGAAGCACTTTGTCTCTCGCCCTCAAGCAACTTTCCATAAGCATTCGCATTTCTTCTAGCATTCGACGCTTTGACGGAGATTCCAGGGCTTTGCGGTTGCAGATGAATCGGGTGCTCGACGTCATAATCTCATCCACAATTACCAGGCGGTTTTGCTCGAGCGTGCAACCAGTTGCGGTGTTATCGACAATCATGTCGGCATCGTCAGGCGGAAGCGCCTCCGTTGCACCAAACGTTTGCAAGAAGATGGCGTCGAGCTTATTGTCATTGACGTATTTTTGGGTCAGGTTACGATACTCAGATGCCACCACTAGTGGTCGTCGCAGTCCGGCATAACGATCGTCTTTCAATGCGAGAAGTTGCTCTGGAATTGCGGCAACAATATTTACCGGGTCAAAACCCAGATCGATCAGTTGCACCACATCGGCATCGCGCTCAACAATCCAGTCATAACCTGAAAAACCACAATCGTGCCGACCGAGCGCAACCAGCTCAGGTATGTTTTGAGCCTTCAGCATTTTGGTTTGTATGCCGTTCGATGAGATCGAGGGCTTGTACGATCTTCCGGTTCTTGTCACCTCGAGGCCTATCCGGCCAAGGAGATCGATTACTTTGTCTTGAATTCGTCCGGTCGGCACAAGCATGCTTAGTAGCTCAGTTCTTGTTTGTCCCGATTGGTAAATCTCGAGTCTTTCATCAACAACAGTGTTGTTCTTTGCCGCGATCATGGTCATTTAATTTCTACTCCTATGCAAAAAGAGCCCGCCGGAGCGGGCTCTTGAAGAATGTCTAAACACTATGGCTGTGTCTATCTACTCAGGCCGCTCCTCCAGAGACAAATGATGATGATGGTGGTGTCCGAGAACGCCAACTTCAACAAATCTAGTCTGTGGGCGGCTATTAGCCATAGGTATATTGTCCTTAATACCAGTTGACAGCTACACTAGCATCAACTGGCGCCTGATCACAAGCATTCGAAACAAAACATTAAGAGGCTTTGGTCTCAGTTCCAATCCTTATATAGGGGTCAAAACGCAGACCACGCGCGGCACTCCTCAGACTGCCTTTCAAGGCTCGAGATTAAGTCCGGCCGAGCCTTTGATAGATACTGCTAAAATAAGCCAACCAACGCGATCATCACTCTTCAAAATATGGAAAAACCGCAACAAACCCGAGTTAGAAACGACTCCGACCAGCCAATTCAGAGCAACCAGGGCGAGCCCAACTCCGAAATTCAGGCTGAGACTGGTATCGACATCTCGCAGGCAGCCGGTGCGACCGTTCAATCGGATCTAGCGAAAAGCGACACAACAGCTCTAGACCCCGATGCTCATACAACCGCTCCCCGGAAGAAGTCGCTCAAAGAGAAGATCATCCATGAAGTAATCCAGGTCGGTACCGTTGTAATCTATCTTGCTGTTGCATTCGCGATAATAGAGACATTCAGATGTGCAACCTTGCTCGCCCGGTGTTCAGAAAATGATTTTCTTGCCGGTTACGCAACAGCCGGTATTGGAGCTCTGTTACTCGGTAAATTCGTCTTCGTGCTCGAGAAAACAAAACTCTCCAATCGATTCAAACACTATCCACTAATCGTCCCGGTCCTCTATAAGTCAGTTCTTTTCACCATTTTAGTCAATATTATTTTGCACTTCGAAGGTCGCTTCCTGCATCATGTCGACGGCAGTGTTCCTATTTCCGACGCTACAAAATACTGGCTTTGTTTCTTCGCACATCAGTTAGCATTCTTCGTGACATTCGTGATATTTTTCTGTTTTCGAGACATAAGCAGAGTATTGGGCGAAGGCAAACTGTACAGAATGTTTTTCGTATCGCAAGAGTAAGATTCGGAAGGAGAGCCATTGAGATGAAACGCTATATGTCTTTGTTAGCGCTGTCCTTGCTGCTGGCAATGTCGTCTCAAAGTCCCGGTGTTGAAGCAAAGCGCATCACAAAAATAAGTGATTCAACTGCCGGGAAGGCTCCCTGGTGGAAGCATGCGGTGATCTACGAAATTTATCCTAGAAGTTTTGCGGATTCCGACAATTCAGGAATGGGCGATATCAAAGGGATCACACAGAAGCTCGACTATCTCAAGGACCTCGGCATCGATGCAATCTGGATCACGCCTTGTTTTCCTTCACCGCAAGTAGACTTCGGATACGACATCTCGGATTACTGCAGCATCGCACCAGAATACGGCACTCTGGATGATTTTGACGAACTGAGTAGAGAGGCTAAGAAGCGAGGAATCCGTATAATAATGGATCTGGTCATGAACCACACATCGGACAAACATGACTGGTTTAAAGAGTCGAAGAGTTCTATAGACAATCCAAAACGTGATTGGTACATATGGCGCGACCCGAAATCAAAAATGCGCAGCGACACCGCGGCCGGTGACTCCAACCAAGATCCGAAAGACCCGCCTAATAATTGGCAGGCTCTCTTCGGTCACTCGGCGTGGAGATGGAATCCATCTACCAGGCAATACTACTATCACTTCTTCTATCCACAACAGCCGGATCTCAATTGGCGAAATCCCGAAGTCAAAAAAGCAATGTACGATGTCGTCAGATTCTGGCTCGATCGAGGCGCTTCAGGATTCAGGCTCGATGCCATTAACACTCTTTTCGAAGATCCAGATCTGAAAGACAATCCGATCAAGCCTGGGCAAAACGCGTACGGCGATCCCAACATGGAAGATAAGTATAACTACCTCCTGCTCCCAGAGATTCATAAAGTCTTGAAAGAGCTCCGTCAGTCGATGGATGTTTATCCAGATTCTCCTGTGCTGCTAGGTGAGACCACTGCAGAAAAGATAGATCAGCTCGTAAGCATGTATGGCGACAACAATGACGAAATTCAATTGCCCATGGATTTTCGGTTTGCCTATATCAACAAGCTGTCGGCCAATGAGTTTCGCGACAAGATAGCCGAGATTAACACCAACTCCGCCGATGGATGGCCTACCTATTTGTTCAGCAACCACGATCAAGTCAGGCATTACAACCGTTATGGTGACGGCAAACACAATGATGCAATCGCCAAAGTGACTGCCACCATTCTTCTGACGGTTCGAGGCACACCTGTCATGTATTACGGTGAAGAACTTGGAATGGAAAACACCGATCCGACAAAAGTCGAAGATGTGCAAGATCCGATCGGAAAGATTGGCTGGCCTAAAGAGAAAGGTAGGGACGGAGAACGCACACCAATGCAGTGGAGTAGCGCACCCAACGCTGGATTCTCCTCGACAAAACCCTGGCTATCGGTATCAGCAAACTATCAAAAATGCAATGTCGAAGTTGAGTCCAAGGATCCAAATTCTGTACTCAACTACTACAAGAGTCTTTTGTCTTTGAGGAAAACAGATAACGCGCTGAGGGAAGGCGATTATATTGCACTCAATAAAGGTGACGACAAAGTTCTTTCATTCATGAGACGAGCAGGCAATCGTAAGATCTTGGTCGCATGCAACATGACCGGACAAGATCAGCAGATAGCGATTGACGGACAAACGGCCGCCCTGAGCACAGATGAAGCTACCGTTCTATTGTCGAGCGGTCTTCGCGTGGGTGACACGATTAAACTGTCGAAGCTCAAACTTCCGCCATATGGAACTCTGGTGGCTGAAGCGAATTGACGTTCTCTCCCAACGGAAGGACGAAGCTTTACGGTGTATAGAGCTTCACTCGTGGAAAGTCTTCCCGATGTTGGACCAATTCCGTATTTTCTTATCACGTTGCGACCAACTCAGTTGGTACCAGGTCGGTTCCAAGTACCACTCAGTACTGTTGGTCACCATCTCTGAAGACGGAAATAGAACTCTATGGCCGTAACTCGTTTTACTATAGCTAGCCATCGCACTCTCGGTGATACCAGGACAATCGTCAGTGTTCAGATACCTTAGATTGTTCGAGTTTCGCAGACACGGAAAGAGCCTGTCACTGAGGAGCTTATTGTTCGAAAGGTCCAGAAGAACTAGATTAGGGCGCAGGGTAATGGACTCGAATAGCCCATCCGTGAGATTCAGACCTGCCAGCGTCAACAGTGCAATATTAGATGGCGCAGCCAGCAACAACTTAACACCGTTTTTCGAGATGGAGGTAGCGCTGATGTCTAGAGACTCTAGCTGTTGGGCAGTTACAAGTGGAGCCACAGCCGCATCAGTTATCAGTTTGTTATCTTCGATGTTCAAATGTCTGAGTGATTTGTTCTTCACGAGAGCTGGAATGACTTCATCGGTGATACCAGTACCACCGATATTCAAAGCAGTCAGATTAGGTAGTTTTGCTATTGCCTTGATTCCTTCGTTCGTCACATTTTTGCAACCCGACAACATTAGCGCTCGCACGGAAGGAAACCGTGCGATCACTCGCAAAGTAGCATCATCAGTAAGGGTGTCTCTCAAGTCGAGCGAGACAATATTCAGTTCGAGTAGTTTTTGCAACCGAATCGAGTCGAATGATGCCTTGCGCATGTTAATCCGTTTGACTTCGGCGCGTTGCGGACTTGCGAGCTCTGCAATCACTGTATCGTCCAGCTTAGGTACTCGACGCCATTTCTGATCGTTGAGTAAATACCAGATCGTGTCCTCCGAAGACCTCAGTGGTAACCCGCCGAGAGTCAAAATCTTATTCTGATCCTCAGATAGTGGATGCTGATCGGAAATCTGATTCGTTGTGGGCGATATAAATAGACCTAACGCTGCTAAAGCGAGCATAACAACAAGAGCTGTTCCTACCACTGGGGACACGCCCTTCTTGCTAGTGCCTGCTGTATCGCCGGTCGTCTGCTGTTCGATTTCATTGAATAGCTGAAAATTCGGGCTGGCGACTTCTTTTTGAATGCCGTCGGCTTCGCCAACACAAAGTATCGAACCAAGCTGCTGCTCTAAAGCGGACATAGAAGGAAAACGATCGTCGGGCGTCTTCGCCAGAGCTCTCGCGATTATCTGCTCGATCTCGATAGAAAATTTTTGCTCAGGAGCGACACTATTCAGAGTCGGCGCTTTGTCGTTGATCTGACGGTAGGCTATCTCCATCGGAGTGTCGCCTTCGAATGGAAATCTTCCAGTCAAGACTTTGAACATTAAGCAGCCCATTGAATAGACGTCGCTTCTCGCATCAGTAGCATGTCCTCTTGCCTGCTCCGGACTGATTACAGTGACAGTCCCTATCAAAACACCGGAATGGGAAATCCTGAGATCATCGATCCGATCGATCTTGGCAATTCCAAAATCAAGAATCTTTATGTCAAATGCACCGCTTGCGGTACTACGCAAGATAACGTTGCCAGGTGTCAAATCCCTATGAAGGATTCCCTGACCGTGTGCATACTCCATCGCCTCGCATATTTGACGGAACAGAGGAATCGCATCATCGAGATCAACAGGGCCGTGCTCGTCTAGATATTTTTCCAGCGATACACCTTCTAAATATTCCATGACCATGACCGGTCGATTGTCGTCGGTCATAATGAAGTCGTAGATTTCGACAATATTCGGATGCTTGAGCCTACACGTCGTCCGGGCCTCGCGATGAAGCTTCACAACGTCTGCCTCGGAAAGACGGTCTGCGTTCAACACCTTGATCGCCAACTTCCTATCTAAGGTCCTGTCTCGAGCCAGGAAGGCTGTGCCAGTACTACCAGACCCGATCTTTTCGTAAATCTCAAATCGATCTCGAAAGTGTCCCGAGAATTTCAGAGATACTTTGGGCTGGTCATCCTGCATCTAAGGAGTTGGCTTACTGCTCTTCTCGTAGCGCCCGCTTTTTGGACTTCGAAGATTTGGATTTTTTCCGTATCACTTCAGCACGAACTTTCATTCGCTCTTGAGGTTGTAGCTCCGCCAGAGTTGCTGGCTGACCATCAAAGTCCTGTCTGAATTCTACCAGAAACTCATCGCCAGGCTTAACCTGGGCTTCTACACCCTTGAGAATATAGTCCGCTACCAGGAATCCACCTGGCAATCCACTCAAGAAGCCCATTCCGAAACCTTTGAGTCTACGGTGGGGCACATTCTGGCCTACCGGATGAAGGAAGGCGAAAGATGGGTGAATCGCACCTATCAGACCAAATATGACTGGTACTGCTCCCATACTGAACACACCACCAGCACCTGCCGCTCCGCGCAAGGCCAACTGAACTCCCTGGTTTTTCAGCTGGGTCGATAATGGCGCGGCTATCTCGCCGTTATGGTTGATACCTAATACTCTTCCTTCAGCTTTGTTGTCTATTATCCGTGCCATCCGTGCCGGCGCTCCGACCAGAGGAATATGTTGTCCATCGTGATTGATCAGCTCATCGAACTTAATTCCAATCGCACCATTTGCACGCATCCACCGCTTTGGAGCGAGCTGGGCGATCAAAATCCGACGTGCCTTGTGAGCGCTGGAGATATGCCCGACTACTTGAGAATTTTTCTTGGCGATCAGATTGTCTCCAATAACTATGTCGGATTTGAGGCGTCCTTCTACACGATCTCCAACCCGTCCGGTCCGACTAGTGTGAGCAGTGATAAGTACGATTGGAAATCGAGCACCCGCGGTGATGACTGACTTGCCCGCTTCGGCCCTCACCTCGGTCCATGAAGATGTTTTGCTCGATTCGTCTTTTGACTTGCTCTGCGATTTGTAGGCATCATTGTCGACTACAAGCACGTCCGCGTCCATAGAGATGCCGATTTCTGGCGGAAGCATCGCCACCGGTCGGCCATCAATCGGGTCGCTCTGTTCGACAGGTAAAGGGACAGAAGTCGATAACTGCTTCGCCGACTCAGAGTCAGCTTCCACAATTGGAGCGACTACATCAGTAGTGATTGGAACAGTACTCTTCGATTCCGCTGGTTGAACGAGTCCGCTAGTTTCGCCGTCGAGCAGCGAGTTTGTAGCTGAGCCATTGACTGAAGAGTTCTGGTCAGTCGCAGGACCGGCATTCTTCACCGACATGACGTAACTAGCGTCATGCGATTCACCGGAATTGAGCGTGTCTACTGTGGGATATGCGAGTCCGGTCGAGGCACTCAGCAATGACACGATTGTCATCAGCGCGATAGAGTGCCTAATTTTTCTGTGTTTTTTCATATTCGACACTCCAGCTTTTGAACGACAATAAAAGGGTTTTGCCAAAGCGACCGGCCACGGGGAGTCACTTCAGAAGCGGTGTAATATTTAGGTTGAACAAACTGTCACCATATCTTGACACATAATTGCCAAGAATTCTGCGTTTTCTTTCAGTCTTAATCAGATTTAGCCACAGTTGTGAGCGCACCATATACAATGCGGACCAAGTGGATATCCAAGGTATGCCAGTCCAACTGTTCCGGCAACACAGGCTGTCTATTGACTTCCGCTCAATATGTTCGATCCTTGAATCGAATTTGGTAAAGCGGTTGCAGTAAAAGACGATCGCAATCATTCCTTATCCAGCCTTGCGTTTGCGTGCCAAAGTTGATTTGCCTGTTTTGGCGGATGATCGAGACCGTCGAGTTGAAGTCGTCGATTTCTTTTTTTCCACTTTTGTTTTTTCGCTCTTCGATTTCTCTGGTTTCGATTTCTCTGAGCTTGTCTTCCTCGTTTTCGTTGTCTCAGCCCTTTTCTTGCTGCCGCTCTGGATATTTTTCATACTAGCTTCGAGTGCAGCCATCAAATCAATAACACCGCCTCGCTCAGGCTCAGGTGCCTTTTCAACTTCTTTGCCTTCGACCTTGCCCTCTATGATCTGGAGCAAGGCCTCGCGGTAATCGTCAGAATACTTATCAGGTTCAAACTCGCTGGTCATGAGCTCGATGAGCTTCTCGGCCATACCCAGCTCTTTTTCTGAGACACGAGCAGTACTCTCCTCCACCTCTAGATCCGCCGTAATCTCGTCGGGATATAGCAAGGTATGCAACAGAAGCGCCCCATTCAACGGCCGTAAGCAACACAGTCGTTCTTTCGCTCTCAGAGCAACTTTCCCGATCGCCAGGACATTTTTGTCCTTAACAGCTTTCATAAAAAGCGCATATGGCTTTTTTGCTACTTCGTCCGGGATAAGCTGGTACACCTTGTCGTAGTAGATCGGATCGATTTCTTCCAGACGCACGAAGTCGGTAATCTCGATGGCGTGTTTGTTCGGTAGGGGCAGTGCCTCGAAGTCCTTATCAGAGAGTTTTACATATTCGTTTTTCGAATACTCATAACCCTTGGTCAGTTCCGAATACTCGACCACCTTCTCACAATGCGGACAATAGCGCTGCTCTCGGATCCTCGAGTTGCATTTCTTGTGCACCAGGTGCATCGATACACTTTTGCTGGTTGTGGCTGAGTAGAGCTTTACCGGAATGCTCACCATTCCGAAAGTGATTATGCCCTTCCAAATCGCCCTTGCTGCCATTGGATAATCCTGCTGGATATGAAGTACATGTCTTCTAGATCCCGTTAAATAGTTCTTAGCGCAATCAATGAAACAAGGTGCCACCGCCAATGCACACCAGGATAAAAAGGCACCAGTAACCACATGACGAGACTAGTATTCCCCCTGAGGTTTCACTAATCGGTTTTTCGCATAATGCGCTTTATAGTCGGAAAAATTGATATTCCACAGAGGTGCTTATGAACAAGTCCTTATCGATCGCTTTAGCAGCCACACTCCTCTCAAGCAACAGTTTGCTCTTTCTGTCGGGCGATGCGCTAGCTGACCAGACTACAACTCAATCGACAGCTCAACCGAAAGAGATTACAACCAACGTAAAAAAGGGGTTGGCTTACCTCGCCAGCCAGCAGAACAAGGATGGTAGCTGGAATCAAGGGGAGGAATCTCCCAGCATGAGATCTCGCGGTTACGACAACGGAGACTTACCAAATGTGGCTGATACCTGCATGGCTGCGATGGCATTGCTTAGAGCCGGCAGTCTACCCAACTCCGGTCAGTACTCAGCGAATGTAGCGAAGGCTGCACTTTACGTTTGCTCCAGCGTCGAGAAGTCAGATCAGGGCTCGCTGTATATCACGTCGGTAAAAGGGACTCGGGTCCAACACAAGCTCGGACAGTTCGTCGACACTTTCCTTGCGTCAGTATTTCTACCCGACGTCAAAGGGAAGATGCCGACTGAAGAAGGCAACAATCGTGTCGCTGCGGCCCTGGACAAGATCATATATAAGATAGAGAAGAATCAAGCAAACGATGGCTCCTGGGCCAGTGATGGTTGGGCACCTATTCATTCGAAGTCTCTTGCCATGCAGGGTTTAAACAAAGCGAAGAGTGCCGGTGTCAAGGTCAATCAAAGAGCACTGGTGTTAGCAGAGAGTGACTCCAGACAGCAGTTCAATCCGTCCACTAAATCATTCGCCGGCAAAGGTGGTGCGGGTGTACCGCTCTATGCCGCTGGAGCGACCCTCGGGGCGTTACAAAGCTCCGTCAACAACTACAGTCTGGACCGTGGCTATTTCAACAATATACTCAAAGATAAATCGACAACTGAAGCGAAGCGGCGAGACGCAGAAGACAATCTTCGCAGAATTGATGACGTGAGAGTCGAGCAGCAGAAAGCCGTCGACTCAGTCGTGCCAAAACTTGCAGATAAAGGCTTCGTCCAGGGATTCGGTTGCAACGGCGGTGAAGAATTTCTCAGCTACATGCAGATCAGCGACTCGCTGCTGGCAAACAAAAGCAAGGAATGGAGTAACTGGAACAAGAAGATCACGACCAATCTCAATCATGTTCAACTTACCGACGGCAGCTGGATGGGACAACATTGCATAACCAGTCGGACCTTCTGCACGGCAGCCGCGCTGATGGTACTGACAGCCGATCGGCAGCAAGCGGTCAGGAACATCGCCTCTACCAACAGCGGTCAGAAGGGTTCGGTCAAGTAGCTCGGTCGCTATCGTGCTAGTCTTTAAGATGATTAGGGCCGGCCGTCAGAGTAGCTATGCAAATCGCTTCGGCAAAGTTTGCCGTTACTACTTCAGCGGCATAAATCATCCGAAGGACTCGCAATGACTATGACTACGACGGAATTGAGCCTGCAGGAAAAGTATGCAGCGAAAAGCATCTGTTTTGGATGCGGACCAGCTAACGAAGAAGGTTTACACATTAGAAGTTTTCCAGAGGATGGCAAACTGGTGTGTTACTGGGAACCCTCGCTGAAGTATCAGGCCATGCCTGGCATGCTTTACGGTGGTCTGATCGGTTGCTTGCTAGACTGTCACTCCAACTGGACTGCGTCCTGGCATCTAATGCAGGCTAATGGACTCGATCATCCACCATGTACCGTCACCTCTCAACATTCGATTAAATATCTGCGTCCAACACCTGTAGATCAAACGATTAAACTCGTCGCTCATGTGGTCGATTCCAAATCGGATCGCGCCACTGTCCATGGTGAACTGATTGTCGGAGACAAGGTTTGCGCCACATGCGAAAGTACGTTCGTCGCGGTAAAGCCGGATCATCCTGCGTATCACCGATGGTAACACTAATGTGAGAAACGGTTTCAGATCAACCTTCTACAATGCAATATCCAGATGCGGTTAAACACTTTTAGCCCAACCGTATCACCATAGCCAAAACCGCCATAAGGACAGCACAACTGTTTCCAGCCTACTAGTCATCGAACACCAAAGACGCAATGCCACGCCCTCACACCGCTGGCAACACTGCTGGTAACACTGCTGGCAACACCGCTGGTAACACCGCTGGTAACACCGCCGGTAACACTGCCCGCAACACTGCCAGTAATACCGACAATAACACCGCCGGAAACAACGCCAGCAACACTGCCAGCAATACCGATAGTAACACCGCCGGCAACACTGCCGGCAACACCGCCAGCAATAACGATAGTAACACCGACAAAAATACGGTTACTCAACCCAAGAAGGTGCATCGACCGTGGTCAATCGCGATTAGACGCTACAATCCGCCTCTACACCACTTATAACACCACCCGGAGTAACGCGACAATCGAGCTCGATCATTGCGCCAACGACCGGCATATGCACAAACTGCGCGATGACAGGTTTTGCGGTTGCTTGTTCGACAACGTGCCTGTATAGAGCTAATTGAGGCGCATATGACACAGCGCGCGACACCCATTCTTCGAATCGACCAGGAAACGTCTTGTGGTCGACTATAATCAGTCCTTTATCCGTCTCGGCCAACAGATCGATTGTACCTCTAACCCGACGCGCTCCCAGCCTGCCAGATACGGGCATCTCTGTGTAAACTCGCGCGTCCGGATAGCGGGCTAATAGGAATCGGCTCAACCTCTCTGCCATTATGGGTAGTGCTTCTGCTGAAATCCAATTGGCGCCGAATGCCGTCACTACCTGTGATGCCTTCTGGAGCCGGTTTTCCTCGGTATCACATGAGGTATCAAGACAAAGATAGGCATGGACACAGTCTCCAAGAACACGCATATCAGGTGTCCCGGTGAGCGAAAATCGCTCTCCTACGACGTGGGTTTGCGCAGAACCGCTTGTTTTTGTAGAGAAGTCGGAATCGCCGGCACTACTAGGATTGAGATAGTATGGGGGAAATGGAAGAGCGGTAGGCGTCGAGTTTGAACTGTATACCGGCGCAGAGAAGTCCAATGATGGCTCGATATCCTTCGGTTCATCCATGGGAGTGAATAAGGCATTCGAATCCTTCACATCGTCGATCAGTTCTGCCGAATAGGAAATTTGTTGATCGGACAATGTAAGTATCGGCTGATCGAACTGTTCATCGGTCAAACACTTTAGCCAACCGGTACCAAACCGACAGGCAAATACCAGATAATCTCTCGCCCTGGTCATGCCCACGTACAACAGTCGAACATTCTCTGATAAAGCCCTCTTTGCCGCAGCGCGCCCTTGAGGAGTCTTATCTGCTTTCTCCTTTAGTGAGATTTTACTTCTCTGCTGACCGAACGGCCAGGGCCAGTATCGAATCGTTCGCCCTGACAATGGCTTCATTGGATCCAATTTTGCCACGGATGTATCGACCTTCACACCAAACGGATCACCCGGCACGGTCCTGTCCAAGTCAAAAAGTATCACCATTGGCCATTCCAGGCCTTTGGACTTGTGATAGGTCAAGATGTGAACACCATTTTCGTCCGGATTAGCAGGTTGGCTGCCCCCTCCCGTAACAAATTTATGAAGGTGAACTACCAGACCGGCTGCAGTTGCGGGAAGTCTGGCGGAGCTCGACAGGTCTTCGTATGTACGAGCGATACCTCTCAAACTATCGATGTTGGCCAGCCGTTGCCGGACGTTACCCCAGGAGAGAATGCTTTCCATCACGCCACTGCAATTGATGGCGCTTTCTAGAACCTCTAGTGGTGTCTTGTCGACAAGGTAAGATCTGGCATTGGACAATGCGGACAGGCAGGCAAGAGTTTCGCTCAAATGATTTTTTTCGCTTGAACCAATAGACTCCGACCCGAGCCACTTCTCAAGCCAGGCAGAGCCGTTGAGCTCCAGCAATTGATCGAGCCATCGGCCATCTTCTGACGATAGCAGGTTCGCAATCTCTGCAATCGCTAAAGTATCGCTATCGTCGACCATCACCCGCAGTGCCGCGCACACAAGAACACATTCCGGAGTGTCTAAAAGACCATCACGCTCGGTAGCCACAGTCAATCCCTGTGAAACGAATGCACGGGCAGCCTTCAGGCGAGTCGCATTGGTTCTACACAAAACAGCGATATCAGATCCTTTAATCGGACGTAGTTGCTTGGTGCTCTTGTCAAATACGCTCCACTTGTCTGGATTGGAAAGAACGGATCTGATACCGCCCGCGAGGCTGCTCAACGCCTGTTCCTGTTTCCTCCCCTTAAGCCACCATACATGGAGCGCATTACCCTGGTCCGGGTGCTCGTCTCTGTCCCAGTGTTGAATCACTGCGCTAGAGGTGGTGATGTTCTTAATCTGGCTGCACTGAGAAAATAATGCATTGGTAAAACCGATGAGAGACGGTCTAGAGCGATACGAAGTCTTCAAGACATCCTTGCTACCGCCCGTGGCACCAACCAGGTATTCGACCGCATCTCTCATTAGCTCCGGATCTGAGCCTCTAAAGCCGTAAATTGATTGTTTCTCATCGCCAACCCATACGGAAGAACGACATAATTTCGCTAATTCAAGGAAGATCGCTAACTGAATTGGACTCGTGTCTTGAAATTCGTCTACCAGAAGCAAATGGAATTTGTCTTTGAGAACATCTCTAACCTCGGATTTCTCCAGCAGATTCAGAGTAAGCAACTCTTGATCGACAAAGTCAATCAGCCCGTGCTCCTTTTTGTAATCGGAATACTTCTGCATGGCGGCAGCAGCACATCGAAAAACGCCGAAGATGGCAGTTCTTATATCACTATGCAATCGCGGGTGACGGACATAGAATTGAGCCACATCAATCAGCGGTTTTATAGCCTCACGACTGCCTTTTCCGACGTTGAGCTTAGACATATCGGCCCATGACTGCCAAACTACATGCGCACCAGACTTAACCCGCATATTGATGTCAGAGAGATTTTCAATAACCAACCGGGTCGACTGAGTAAAATCATCCTTCCCAGGTAGATTCTGTATAGTCTTGTCGAGAACGCTTGCAAGAAGTTCGTCCAGCTCGTCACCAGCACCTTCGTCTGGAAGCGACAAAAGTGCACTCAGTGAGTTCCACGAGTCTTCCGCAAGCCGCTCCATATCGGAGGCATCCATGTTATTGTCACGCGCGAAGTCGATGACCTTCTGAACATCCTTCCTCCAGTTGTCCAGCTTCAGCCGGTTGGCTGGACCGTGCATCTCGTCGGCATAATCGTGAATTACTGAATCGACCGCTATGGCAAAGACCGCCGGAAGTCGTTCCTCACCAATCACAGTAAGATCTGGTGACAGTCCGGCGTCGATTGCATGCTCGGATAGAAGGCGACCACATAATGAATTGACCGTTCCCAGGTAACCTGTGAGAACACCCTGAGCGTTGCGCCAGTCTCCATCGTCGAGAAGAACGCGGCGAACTCTTCCTACCAGCTCATCGGCGGCTTTATTGGTGAAAGTGGTTGCAATGATGCCGGAATTGACGTGGACCAAGTCAGCTGAATCTTGGCAGTTACCTCGCAGTCCGTTCAAATACTCCAGCGACAGTCGATACGTTTTGCCGGTTCCTGCGCTGGCTGCAATGACCGTAATCGGATTAACGATGTTATCTTTTGAATCGATCACGCATCATACTCCTTCTTACCGCACAGCCTACCGAATTCGCAAATCCGGCATGGCGGCTCTAGTGTTAACGTGATGTCCGGGATGTTGCTGGACCGAAGCTCCGGCTCATCATCACTGATAATGGTGACGCCGACCTCCTCGTAAGGTATCACCACTTCCGGTGCGAAGCCGGTAGCGTATGCGATACCGCCTCTCAGGTAGTCGAGATGGGCCCTGGCGTTAGTAATCATCCGGTCAAATGTCAAATCAAGAGGCTCGCCGTTGACATAACTGTGCGAAGGAAAGGGATGCTGTTCGGAGGCAGACAGCAGTTGTCTCTGCCCGATCAAAAAGTACCCTGCTTCAGTCTTAGCCTTCGACTCCAACCTTTCGAGAGTCGAATATACCGCCAGTTGAATCGCCCTACCTTCGAGAATCTCTCGGCGTCTGGAGATCGTACTTCTGCTCCACTTTAGATCGATGACATAATCGAAGTGATCCGGATGTTTCAGCACCATGTCAGGGCGTCCAGTGATCTCTATATCATCGAACACGGCTGTACGAACCGACTCGCAAGTGATGGAAGAGAATCCCGCTTCCCGTATCAAATCCGATAACTGACCGGCACCGTCGCATATCGCCTTTTTCAATCTCTGCCTTTCGAGACTGAATCCAGGTTGCAATAGAGGTGCCGCCAATCGCGGACAGAGCCTATCGAACTCTGCTTCGGCTCTTGCCTTCGTGTCAACTGTCGTTGTCCACACTTCGGTTGAGAATATCTCAGCGAACACCGCATGCGCAAGGACTCCAGCTAATTGCTCGCCACTAACAACCGATAGCAGATTGCCATATTTGAGATTCGCTTGGAATTTGAGCAACCAACTCATAGGACAAGCTAACAAACGCTCCAAGCTGGTGGCAGTCTGGTGCTTCGGCACGACAAGATCTTCTCGATAGTTCCATTGTGGCCGAGGACCCGGCAAGCGGCGTCTGACAACGGGTTGACCCACGAGCACGTGATTCAACATTTCCGCTTTGGGCTCAACATAGCACTCGTGTGCCTGCTTGATTATCCGATTTCTAACTCCAGGATCTGCGCCCTCCAGCGCAGCAGATATTTCATGGAAGAATGGATGGGCTGCCGCGGCGCGACCTGCCACCGTACGTGGTTTTACCAGAATCAGGCGCTGCGGAGAGACCAGCAATGGTCTCCGCCAGCTTCTTGCTTCTCGTATAACTGCTTTTTGCGACGGTTCCAACACTACGTCTTGACGCGCTAGATAAACAAGCTCCTCTTTAGTCCAAGGGTCCATCGTCACTTTCATCTGCTGTTCGATGAATCCCCACCAAATCACTGTGTGAGCAGAAGAGAGAAGTTGTCCGGGGTGATCGATCGGCACCCAGGATGACGCTTCAGCCTCGTCCGGGCTGTAGCCATCGCCGATTGCCGATTCGACAATTTTGAGAAGCTGCGAACGAACTATCTTTTGGGCTCCGGTAGAAGTTATAGTGGCAGAAAGCACTTCCGCACAGTAAGCCATTTTGGCAAAAACCTGTAATTGATCGCCCGACGATTCAGGCATAGTGTTTAATCGCATGGTGGCATGCTTACGAAAACGATCGCAGATACTCAAAAGTACTTTCGCAGGAACACCATCTCCGGTGTCAAAGAGCGGGGGCTCCAACCAGTCACGCAAAGTCTGTATCCGCGCCTCGACCAAGGCTTCGAGTGAAGCGAGCCCCTCCAATTTGACCAGTGGGTCTGCCTCGGCGCTCCCCTCTGATTTTGGCAGCGCGTCCGCCTCAACGCGTTCCTCCGACCTCACCACTTTTTCCTTCACCGAGTTTCCCGACTCCGCGATGAAGTGGTCTCCAAGCGAACTCACTGCCAGTTCCGTCGCAGCGCTTCCGAAGTCTTCGATGACGGCACCTCCCGCAGGCTTCACCGGCGCTTCCGTCAAAACATTTTCAAACGCCTCGATCTCGGCGCTCGGTTCCGACTCCCTGCTCAATGTAGCAAGAAGGTCCTCCCGGGTTTCATCCCACGCGCTTTGCCAGGCACCGCCACCGATACCGGGCTGATTCCTAAGCGCCTGAATAAAACGACGCGCAATGAATCGGGGAATCGGACCCATTGGCACCATCAAGAACTCAATCATCCTTGTTGGATCAAACGGTGCCCACAATAGCTCGAGAGCTAGCGGCAAGGCCTGCAGATAGCCACGCAAATTGGAGATGCTCCCACCACCAAGAGAAGGTAGAGATTGTTTTTTCAAAAAATGATCGAGAATTGCGGTAGAACTTCCTCGAATTATCACCGTGGAGTCAGAATCGTCAATCGTCGAGAGTAAGCGCCCAATGTAATCGGCAGCTTGTACTTCATCATCGGATTCGAGGATAGCGAAAGTAGAATCCCCGGTTAACTCGACTGCATGCTGGAACAATACCGATGACCTGAGTCTTTCCACGTCGCTGCCGGAGTTGTCCGCCGAGAGTTTTTCGTAATCGACTTCTGAATGAAGTTGAGCAACACCGCCACTATTTTGACCGAACGTGTCGAGAGAGAGTCCTATCTCAACGCCCTTTTTCTCCAGCAAGAGAATCAACTTTTGCCAAATTGGAGGGAGCGCCTCCAGGTCATCAATCAGCGTGATTTTATCGATGGCGACATTCTGGACTTCGTTGAGTCGCCTCAAAATCGGATTAACAAGGTCGTGAGTCGATAGAATATTCTTATTCCGAAGGCATTCCAACTCTTCGAACGTCGCTAATCGCTTCGGCATAGTCCCTTTGACACCAGGACTATCGGACTCGACGAGCCAACCGCTGCCGACAAGCTCATCGCGCATCTGAAGAAGCATCTTCGCCGTTCCCCAGCGGTCGGTTTCGAACGAACGAGAATAAAATCGATTGCCGTCGTCAAGCTGCGACATCATTGACATGTACTCCGCGATTCGAACAGAGTATGCAGGCAGAATCACCGCAATTCCAAGCCGCAAACACAATTGCGAAATCAGTCCAATCGGTCCGACGGTCAATCGACCAACCGCCGACACTTCAGGATAGGACGGACCGTCGAGATGCCACCCAAATAAGATGTCTAACTTCATGCCAAGTAATTATACAGCTACTATGTGAACAGTGAGAATCATGATAAAGTCTCGCTTGTTACCGAATCGGTCGAAGAAGTTGCAATCCAAACTGTACTTCATAACTTTCGTCGCAGCGCTTGGCGGTTTTTTGTTCGGATTCGACACAGCCGTGATTTCAGGGACCGATCCGTTCGTGGTTCCTCATTTTCATCTTGACGATGCACAATGGGGCTGGACAGTAAGCAGCGCGTTACTGGGCACCATCATTGGCGCGTTCGTAGCAGGATTTCCTGCAAGAGCGTTGGGACGAAAGAAGTCTCTGTACATCACCGCCATACTTTATTTTCTGTCCTCTCTCGGCTGCGCCTTCGCTCCCACTTGGGAAACTTTGGTCTTCTCTCGCTTTGTCGGCGGTATCGGCGTCGGACTCGCTTCAGTATTGTCGCCGATGTTCATCGCTGAGATTGCACCGGCAAAAATGAGAGGGCGACTTGTGGCGGTTTCTCAACTAAATATAGTGTTAGGAATACTGGTCGCATACTTTTCCAATCGAGCGCTCGTACCGCTGGCCGAGAATTGGCGCTATATGTTCGGTGCGATGATGATTCCATCAGCCCTGTTTTTTATGTTACTGTTTTTCGTGCCAGAAAGCCCGAGATGGCTCGTAGGTAAGGGGAAAACAGAAGTGGCTCGCGATGTACTCAATAGCATTTCTGAAGACAATAACGAAGTAGACACCATCATCGGTGACATTCAAAAATCGATTTCAGCGGACAGCGAAGAGGCTTTCAGCGCTTTATGGACCCCCCGTTATCGATTCATGACTATACTCGCCTTTCTGTTTGCATCATTCAATCAGTTCACTGGCATCAACGTTTTTATCTACTACGCTCCACGCATTTTAGAGAAGACCGGAATGAGCACCGAAGAAGCGCTTTGGCAAACATTTATCGCTATCGGCATCACAAATCTCATCGCCACCATTGGTGCCATGTTCGCGATAGATCGTTTTGGAAGAAAAGGCTTGATGTATGTCGGCTCAGTCGGACTAGTGATATCGCTATCACTGATGGCCTTCGGATTTTCGAGTCCGACTTTTGACAAAACGCTTGTTCTCGCCTGCCTTATTGGATTCATCGGTTCTTTCGCAATGTCACAAGGCGCCGTTATCTGGGTCTTTCTATCCGAGATCTTTCCGAACCAACTGCGAAACCATGGTCAATCTTTAGGTTCATTCACACACTGGGTGTGGAACTTTATAATCTCGCTTTCTTTTCCGGTTGCTATCGGCATGTACGGCGGCGGTATCGTATTTGGTTTTTTCGCATTTATGATGGTGGTCCAACTTCTATTCGTCTGGAAAATGATGCCGGAAACCAAGGGCAAAACTCTCGAAGCACTCGAAGCGGAGCTTGTGAGACCTTAGCGTCGCTTCTCACTCAGAGGGCAAGTCACAACCGTCCGTGCTGACCTGACTGCCTATGTTGAGCGCAAACGCAGTCTATACGTCTAGCGCACTAAAGAAAGCTGTTCGACTTCGGCAATTCCGTGAGCGGCGCTGTCGCTCTGTGGGGCTTCACATATTGCTGTTGGAGCGAATGACAGATTATTGCGGGGTTCAAAATGATCTGGAACAAGGCTTTCTGCACGCTCGAGCGCCACAACTACTTCGTGAATGCACGGTCCATGATGATCGTGATGGTAGTGATGATGTTCGTGTTCGTGGTGAATATGCTCGCTACGAAGCCGGCCGCCTTCGGGGGCTGGTATCAGGCTGTGAGCGGACGCTTCGTCCACGCGCAACGAGAGCGAACCGAGCGCAGCTCCGGCATGTTGATGTGAACATCCGCAGCCGAGAAGTCGCTTATTCTCTCGATTGGCTGAGATCAACAAGAACGCGACCAGCAAAGAGATACACATGTGTACTTCTTCCTCGATTGCAATTCCGCCAAAGTTGACTACCGACATCAATAAGATGGCAGCGCTGAACATTCCGAGCACGCGCTTGCTTTTGTGCTTCAAAAAACCAGGCACGATGATAGGCAAACAGATCGCAAGAACCAGAAGAAAAACGAGTTGATCGTTAATCATTCCATGCGACACTTGCTCCATCCCGACAAACGGAAGCACCGCGCTCACCACCGGTAGCACCACACAATCTATAAGACAAATAATTGGAGCTGCAACGGCGAGAAAGTCGAGAATCCTTTTCCAGCGCGTCGTCGCGCGCGTTGACATACTCGTAGCCATGATTCCGACCGCCGTGATGTGTTTGAATATTGCCAAGAATGTAAGATTATCATTAACGTGACTTCATAGCTATCCTTGAAATGTCGTCTAGAAGACGTTGCTTATCCACACAAACTAAATGTCCTCTAATCAAGTCGATAATTTCATGAGAGACAGTCAATAAAACCCCATGCCAAGCGCTATTATGAGAGGGCATTCATGAAATCCATCCAAGGTTTAAACCCGAATCTTCTTAGAGAAGTTCTTGAAAAGCCGCACAGCGCCCAAAAGTCCGGCGAAGAGATGATTTCGCAATACTTGACTATAGTGCAGCCACAACTGGATATGTCGGCGAAGTACCTCGGGTCAATAGACAGTGCCAAGAGTATGGAAATCGATCCATATTGGCCGAAATGGAACAGCCCCTGGTGGCACATGACCCTCTTCTACGAAATGGGCCTCGCCAAAGACATTCCTTATATGTCTTTAGAAATGTTGGAAGCTGCGCTCGAGAAAAAGTACCTGCATTTCTTTCCATTCTCCGAGAGCGAGGTTCCCGCAGGGTTCGATCCGATCGCCCAAGTCTTGTGCCAATGCGCGCTTGGCACCGCCCACAGAATCTTGCACCATGCAGGTCGAGACACCTCGAACATGCCCTGGATTCGAGAGTGGTTTGTCAAATACCAGTTACCGGATGGCGGGTACAACTGCGACGAGGCAGTCTACACCAACAACGGTAAGAGCTCCATGATCTCGACGGTGCATCTAATCGAATCACTATTAGAATATGACGATTTGAATGAAACAGAAACGCAGGTGTTGGATAGGGCTGTCGATTACTTGCTCAAGCGCCGATTGCTTCGTTCGATAAGCAAAGCTGATCAGATTATCGACAGCAACTGGATTTCGATTACCTTCCCACGATTTTACGAAATCGACATTCTCCGCACACTGAATTGTGTCGCGACATGGTCAAAAAAACGCAACAAGGTTCTCCCCTGGTCGGCGATTGCAGAAGTGGTATCACTCCTAAATGGAAAGTCGAGCAATTCTGAGCTTACTGTTGAAAGAGAGTTTTACAAAAGCTGTGACACCAGAATCAGGAATGCCGATGGAAGCTGGCAGCCCAAGCAGGCTTCCAGCGTGTTTCCATTACTCGAAGCAGTCGGGACAAAGGGAGTCGCGTCCCCATTCCTAGTCGACCAGTGGTCGAAAACTGTAGAGCTACTTAGATACCTAAACGAGTCAAAACTGCTGTCGACTGTAACGTAAGAACACGATCGAATAAACCAGAGAAAGCACCCAATAGCCTATAGCTCAGTCGATGCCACCAGAGTTTTTTTGCTGCGAGAAGCAACGAACTGCACAATCATGTTTTTCACCTTCTCCAGATCTTCCGGCTCGATGAATGTCACCAGGCAAGCTATGAATGCCCATTCGAACACCGGCAAATTGATCGCCACATCAATCCCGAAATGCAAGCAGAGTGCGCTCAGGAGCACGTAGTAGCGAACGTCCTTGAACCACACCAATGTCCACATCGCAAACTCAATAACCAGCGTTCCCCACGAAAGTAACTTGCAGAACAGCAGATTGTCGAACAGAATCGGAAGGTTGAACCTGACCAGATCATCCAATCGCGTGGCGTAATACACGGCCGTTCCATCCAACCACTGTGGTCCAATGATTTTGCACCAGAAGGTATCACAATAAGCTATGGCGAGCTGCACTTGAATCATTCGCTGTGCCCAAGGACTATGCACAGTTTCTATCGGCAATCCTCGCAGACGCCGTATCACGCTGTCCAGAGACCATGCCGCTCCACACGGTGAGACAGCGAGAAACATACTGGTCAGCCGCAAGAATGTGTCACCGCCATTGATATTATACGGATCGTGGTGATGCATGCTGATTAGACCAAGACATAAATAGACAGCGCTATATCTGGTGAACAAGCCCAATGAAGTAAACAGCGCTGCGATTATCATTGATACAAAAAATGTGAGATACCATCCTTCTTCATTCGGAAGCATCAACATGATGTCAAAGCGCGGCTCGTTCCACCAGAAGTAACGCTTAACTGCTTCGAACGGAATAATTGAGTTCGGTCCATACCAGGTCAGAAAGTCGCTACCCAAGTGAATAACAAGCGACTGTAGAATTAGAAGCCCAAAGAAAATCCGATAGAGCGCAAGCGGTTGTACCGGTTTCGGTTGGAACCAGAATTGATACCACAATTGCCAGAGCTTTCCTAAGGTCACCGAAAATCCTCCTCAGTGTACCTGTAAGTGAAAACATGATTGGGAGTCGAGTGTTTTGGTAATTTATCTTTCAGAACAAACTGCTCGGGCGTCGGCGGCGGAATATTTGTCCAATAGAGCAGCAACGAAAATTGTACCGGCGGATTTTCTTTGTTGTAGACGCGCTTACCTACATATCGAGCGAGGTACGGCCAGAATTCCTTGTGATCCGGCCATGGAAGACTGTCGATCCCCCACTTTCGAAATTTCTCGTGTTGAAACCTGCGCACCACATCGAGTTTATCCATGCGCGGCAATTCCCAGATCATCTTCGATCCGTCTTTAAGCGTAACAAGCCCGACAGTATGGTAATTGATGTGTCGAATTACAGGCGAGAAAAGCGCCCAACTCTGATCGAGATGCCAGAACAGCCAGAAAGGTCGGACGGGCTCAACGATTCGCTTTTTTAGCTCGGTATCAGGTGCCAGCCAAAATGCGGTGATTAAAACATACACTATGGTTATGAGGGAAAGAAAAACTTGCTTGTACGGACGACCCGTCATGTACTTTATCCCTGTGTGTCCACAGATATTTTGCTTTGCGTCGCCTTTCTCTTTTCAAGACTGCGAGATTCCGATTCTTGCAGGGAGAGCAAACGCTCCTTAAGCCTAGCATAGTTACCTTGATTAGTCGTTTTTGACATTGCCTCCTGACAGATATCAATAGCTTTCCCGGTGTTGCCGGTGGAGGCATAGAAATCTGATAGGTCAGCCAACGAATTGACATCTGTCGGATTCTTAGCGAGGTGCTGTTCGAGATGGACAATCGCCTTTTCGCAATCCCCTGCCTTCCTATATGCAGTTGCTAAAAGCAAACTGTCGCCGGGCTCGTCAGCGCCTAGCTGAGTCAAGGCAACCATCTGACCTTCGGCCTGAGACGGCTTAGCAGCCACGAGAAGAATCGAAGCCAGATATCGTCGCGCTGCAACCGAGTTGGGCTGCAGTCGCACAGCTTGCTCGAGAGCTGCAACAGCATACTTGAGTTTATGAGCCTTAGCAGCATTGTAGCCATTCTGCATCAGGGTGTTGAAGTCTGATTTTCCGATTTCAGAAGTCTCGCGGGGTCTTAATGCATCGCTATCGATAACAATTTTGGCTCCAACTAGCTTGAGCAGCGACTGGTCGGCCGTCGCGATCAATTGTTTTACGCTTTTATCATTCTTGTTGATGCGAGTGGCTTTTTCAAAGCACTCTCGTGCGGTCACATAGTTCTTTATCTCGAGATTGAATTTTCCGAATGCGACTAGCGGGATGTTATCACTTGGGCTCGCTTTGATCGCCTGATTATAGTTAGCGATCGCGGACACGTTATTGCCAATTTGATGATTGAATTCTGCTTTTTTGAGCATCGCCTGGGTGAAGTTAGGATACAAGGTGATTGCCTTGTCCATGTCCTTGATGCCGTTTTCAAATTTACCAAGAGCACCGTTGACTTCGCCGCGTTCGAAATAGATTTTCGATTCGTCCGGTTTTAGTGCAATCAATTTGTTGTAGCTTTTCAATGCCTCTTGCTTGTCACCAGCACCGTAAGACGCTCTTGCACGCTCGAGAAGCGTATAGTAATTTTCTTCCTGCTTCAATCGATCGGCAATTTTGAATTCGTTAACGGCGCTCTGGTGTTGCCCCAGAGTTAGTTGAATTTGACCTTTCAAAACGTGCGCGTCACGAGAATTCGGCTGAATCGCAATTACCTTGTTAAGCTCCTGCACAGCGGTTTTGCCATTGCCTTGCTGTCTGTACATGTGAGCGAGGTAGATACGAGCGCGCTCATTCTTGGGTTGAACAGCAATAGCTTTTTCTAGATTGGCTTTGGACTCTGCATAATTGTTAAGTGTTTGATATGCCCAACCCTTCAACACAAGCGCTTCATACTCATTAGGATTGATTGCAAGGACTCTGTCCAGATCGGCAAGTGCCGCTCCAGGTTGTGAAATTTGCAGGTTGCAGAACGAACGACCAATCAACGCATCTTTGTCTCGACGCCTCATCTTGACCAGCGCGGTATAGTCGTCGATTGCACGCTCGAATTGGCCCAATCCGGAAAATGCAACAGCACGATTTCCAAAATAGTGCGGCTGTTTCCTGATATTTTTCATTTTGATGAGACGAGTGTACGCAGTCGCACCGTCTGAAAAACGGTTCAGTTTTACAGCCAGAGCACCTTTGTGATCGAGAAGTTTTACATTATTAGGATCCACTTTGAGAGCTCTCTCGAAATGTTCATACGCCGCTTGCCTTTCTTTGCGGCGCTCGTCAATTCGCCCGGATTGGAAGCTCGATGTTACGTTGTAAGGATTGAAGATTAACGACTTTCGAAGAAAGGTATAGGCTTTCTCATTGTCGCCTTTCGCCATCAGCGCCATGCCCTGAGCGGCGTATACCTGCGACTCCATCTGTGCTACCAGTGTCACGATCATCGTTATTACAGCGGCCCCGAATAAAACAGGAACAAAAGTGGGGCCAAATGCCTTTTTTGTCGCCTTGATCAAAAATGCAGATTTTCTCTGTTTCTTGACTTTCTGAAGATCCTGTTTAAATGCTTTCAGTTTACTTTCGCTTACGACCGTCTCGGGATTAAATACTCGCTCCCAGCGCTGCTCATCGTTTAACTGAATCAAATCCTTCTTACTAAGTTTGTTTACTCTGGTTAGACTATCCTTGGCGCGCAGCCTGTCGAGCGCTCGCTGTTCATTGAATCGTCCACAGTATATTGATGTCTGATCGAATAGCTTAGTTTGGTGCGTTTCGGTTTCGTTCTTCGTTGAGCCGTTCTTAATGCCATTGCTGTTCATTCGCTTTACCCAACCCGTCTCGGACGCCGCCTTGCATTCCGCTTGTCCAACATTGTCTTCATTGAGCGTGAAGCGACGGTGAAGAGTGCGTGAAATCGGCATGAAGTGAACATGAAGTTGGCATGAAGCGAGCGTGAACTCTGCGTGAAGTCGCGACTCTTCACATTGACTTCACGTTCGCTTCACCAACACTTCACGCATCGAGATTGACAATGACGCTGGTAAATTTCACCCTGGCATAAAAACCGCTGGCGAAACTGGTTTCCATACATGGCGATGGTCGGGATCGAAGGTTACTAGAGGGGAGAATAATGAACAATCACAGAACCAAGTCGAAACTTGCACGAAGAACCAAAGGGTCCTTCCTGGCAGAAATGCCTGCCGGATTATATTTACTATTCATTGGTATCGGATTACCTTTGATCATTTTGGCATCAATGTTTACCAGATCGTTTTTTCTTTACCAGGCCACTATCGACTCCTGCATGAAAGCTGCTCGTGCAGGCTCCTTCACTAAAGCACAAACGACAGTCAATACTGTGTTCAGTAATGACGCAGCAAGTTGGAGTGGCATCTCCGGAACACCTACATTTTCTATATTGGTAAAACCGATTGGAGCTGGAGCCACGCAAGTGAAGACGGCACCACTTCCAGCAGGATCGGTGCAGGTTAGTCAAAATGTCTACTTGGCTCGTGTCGTTGTCGCTGGCCAGGTGGAACCGTTGGTACACATCGCCGGCGGTTGGCAAGGGATGAGCATCCCAGGACTGACTCAACCATATCCTTTGACAGTAGCTTACGTATCCTACTTCGAGAATCCAAGCGGACTGACCAACTAGAGTCTGCATTTTCCTACATAAAAAAATTCGATGATGTTACCATTTAGTGGCCCGAGATAGCGACACCACCGCTATGGTCAAACAACTGCCTGGAGCTAGAAACAATGCGTAGATATCCTTTCAGTTATTGTAAATCGGAGACGCGGGCGAACTCTTCATTCGACGCCATCCATCAATTGACACAAGAGTATCAACAGCAAAGAGGCAGGAGATCTGCTCGCGGAGTAAGTACAATCGCTCTAGTGCTCGTGATCGCCTTTTTCGTTGTTCTACCACTGGCATTGATCGGTTTTGAGATCGGCAGAATTACTCTTGCCCAAACAGAATTGAAGAACGTAACAGATGCCGCGGCCCTCGCGGGCACAGCTGCCCTAGCCAGCTCTCCACATAACATGACTTATGCTCAGATTCAAGATTTGGCAATGCAAGTAGCCAATCAAACGTTCAAACAAAACAGCATCCTCGAAACCAATTTCAACAATAGCAATGTCACTTGTAATGCCAACAATGGTGTCGTCGACACGCATCCGGCTCTTTACCATGCAATCCTCAACATACAGCTCCTCGATCAGTCCGGCAATCCACAGACAACTGGCAGTCCATCAGCCACTACCATCCGAGTTTCTTCTTACTACACGGCTAAGACGATCTTCGCTTCAGCGATATTACCGATAATGCCTGAAGCTACGGTCAGCGCGTTTTCCGATGGTGGCTTACCAAAGCTCGACATCATTTTGTGTTATGACCTGTCCGGTTCCATGGACGATCAGACTGATTGTAAGTTTGTCAGACGATTCTGGAATCCTGCAGTCAACTATGTCGACTATATAATTGTCGAGAACAAGAAAATATACGATGCGACGTTGCCACCAAATACGGGGACCGGACTCAACTGCTTGCGTCCGCAGAATCTATCCTATGCAGCCTATCCATCACCATCCAATCAATCTCCAAAGATCTTCTCTGAGGGCGCTTTCCCATCACCCAACGATATCAGCGGATTGCGAGGCAATCAAGTAACGTACCCTGCCGGTAGTTTGCCTTCGCCTCTTGCAGCGGCGCTCGTGAAGTATCCTATAGGTTCGGTAGTACCAGAACAGGGCTGGCCACCCGGCAACTTCGACCCGACCAATCCATCTCTGCTCCATGGTAATGGACTCAATCCGCACGCCTATAGCAACGGATTCACCGATATGATAGTACAAGTTCCGGATGTCGGGGGTTTCACCTTTCCGAACATCGAAACATGTTTAGAAGCGAGCCGCGGCAACATGGAAAGCGTCGCGATTCTGAAGCAGAGCCAGGGCGGTGGTGCAGTAAATCCGGCACTGGCAACTCCAAAAATCGGCTACTACGATGCTTATTGGAGTCAGGTACAGAAGATAGCCGACCCTATCGCCGCGAGCCGAACTGCCGCCAGTGAATTTTTCTACATCATGAATGTTTCCAGCAACGGTCATTTCGGATTGTCTACATTCGCTGATCTCGCCGGCACCGCTGCCAATGGCACATGGTCCGGTACGACCCTCAACATCGACTCCAATTACGGAGGAGGTGGAACCGGTGTATTTCCCGTACCTCTCATTCCACTCGATCAAGGACAGTCCAACTACACGCAAGTGACTGATGCCATCAACGGCACCTCCACAACGCCACCACTTGGTCCGACAGGCAGGACGAACATCGCTCATTCTCTCCAGGTTGCACTAGCCGAATTGATTGATGCCAACAAATTTCGACCAGGTGCAAAGCGTGCACTTGTTCTGTTCACCGACGGAGTACCGAACCAACCCGGTGGCACCTTAGCCCTGGCCTCCGATGCGGCGCTCGCACAGGCAGACTACGCCCGAAGCAAAGGAATTCCGATTTACACAATCGGTCTATCCCAAAATCCCGACGTCAAACCAGCAGAAGATCTTCTGCTCGGCGATGGTAAGAATGGCACGGGACAGGGTATTGCGTATAAGTCCGGCAATGGGGCCATCTACATTTCCGTACAGACATCATCACAATTGAGACAGGCGTTCCAAACTATCGCGCGCAGTCTCGTCGTGTTGCAATAATAAAAAACGTTTCCATACAACCCCAACTTCCCAATAGGCAACCTGCAAGGGTAGAGACCAGTGAATCACAAAAATAAAATTAGCCGCTCCAATCGTGGCGCCATATCAATTGAACTGGCGATAGTGGCACTTCTGTTAGTTGTGTTCAGTGTCCTCGTCTTCAATCTTGTCATAGTCCTCTGGGGATATTCGATACTAGATCAGGTAGCCCGCAACTCGTGCAGGGCTGCAGCGGCGACCAGCTCCGCCTCCGACGGATTGAAGGCAGCACAACAAACTGCCAGAGCCTACAACACGGACGGCTACTTCGTTACTCAGCCCAAAATCGTACCTGCCGACTTTCAATTCGTCACCAATCCTAACGGCACGAATCCACCGAGTGGGTCACCCTTTGTGGTGGTGACCGCCCGCAATACTATCCGATTGCCAGTGCCGATTAGTTTCTTCGGCGCCAAGATGCAAGACGGGATGTATTCGTTCGGCAGAAGCTACACCTACCCAATATTGGGGGTGCCGTTCGAAGCCGCCAACAACATGGCTCCAGCCCCACCCCCTAACGTGCCACCGCCGGCTCCACCGCCGGTAGTGCCACCACCCCCGGCTCCTCCGGTTGTCCCACCGGCTCCGCCAGCACCTCCGCCTGCGCCGCCGAATCCGGCACCCGCTCCGGCACCAAATCCGGCGCCAAATCCGGCCCCTGCGCCCAACCCCGCCCCTGCGCCCAACCCGGCTCCCGCACCTAATCCGGCGCCTGTCGCGCCGCCGCCCGCGCCACCAGCACCTCCACCGGCGCCACCGGCTCCTCCTGTGGTCCCGCCAGCTCCACCGCCGGCGCCACCACCAACTGCTCCGGCTCCGGCCCCGGCACCACCGCCGGCACCGCCGCCTCCTCCCCCGGCGCCACCACCGGCACCACCGGCACCGCCTGAAGGACTGTAGTAATAAGCATCAGACACACCACAGCTCGTCATTACTCAGGAGATAAATTGACCAATAACGACTCCGCAACTCAACAAGACTCGCGAATGGACGAGGTACAGCCTAACTCCACCAGGAAGTGGCCGACTCCATTTGCAGTTGTCTTCTCATCTTTTGTGAGCCTCGCAATTCTCAATAGTTTTATAGCAGTCTCGGATCAAAATACATCGGAGCCACCCAACTACTGGCAGGACCTCAAGACGAAAAAAAACGCGAAAGCATTGGAAATCGAGAAAGATGGTGGTGCTCTGTCGTCCCAGACAAGTCATCCGGAAAGAATCAGGGAACTGGCTATGTTATCCTGGCAAGACGGCGAAATAAGACCGGCTTCAACTTTAATTGCAAATCTCTGGACGTCTGACATTACCAACGATACCAGCAAATACAACAGAGCTTTCGTCGAGGACTGCCTTATGCTCGGCGGACTGTATCAAGCCGAGGGAACCTTTCCATCAGCGATACGTTGCTACCAGTCGCTGTTCGACTACGAGTCTCAACGCCTGAAGAAAAATAATCCAGCGATTACCAGAGACTATAACAACCTGGCTGTGACATATTATCTATCCGGGAATGCGGCGACTTCAGATAGACAGCGTAAGGACCTTTTCGAAAAAAGCAGGAAGCTTTATGCGATTGCCAACTCGACCGTTGACAGACATCTAGCATCATATCTGGTACCAACACTGAAGAACAACGAGTCCTATCTCGACAGAGATTCCAACTAAAATTTTTGAAGTTCCGAAGTCGGTATTCATTCATTAAAGCGCTCAGCAACTCCGTAACAACAGCGCCATCTGCTGCCCGCCTCAGTCGATCTTGGAGCAGACGTTGCGCTGAAGATAAGCCAATCGCAAAGGCAGACTGGGCACCGCCTCGTAAATTTGACAGAGCAGGTCATCGAACCCCAATATGGAATTTTAGCTTGGGTCTGGTATAATTCCGGCCCATCCTATCCGGCCAGCCTTGAGCCAGGAGTGGTCATGAGTCAACGAATTATTATCGTGGGCGGCGGTTTTGCCGGAGTCAAATGCGCCCGGACACTTACAAAGTTACTGCCTCGAGATACGGAGCTCATACTGTTCAATCAGGAGAACCACATGGTTTTCCATCCGCTCTTGGCAGAGGTTGTAAGTGCTGCAGTTCAACCGAAAGATGTAGGCGCCCCACTCCGTCAATTACTAAAGGATGTAAGGTGCCGAACAGAAGATGTCACAGGCATAGATCTGGATAAAAAACAGGTTTTTTACGAGGCATACGATGGACAAATTCGATCGATGAATTTCGATCACTGTGTTCTGACTTGCGGCAACACCGTCAATCTCTCGCTAGTGCCGGGGATGGACGAGCATGCTTTTCCACTCAAGACTATCGGCGATGCACTTGCACTTCAATCTCATCTGATGGAACAAATGGAGAAGGCTGAGGTATGTGAGGACCCCAGCCGCCGCGCATGGTATCTAAGCTTCGTCATTGTTGGAGCGGGATTTAGCGGAGTCGAGGTTGCCGGAGAGATCAACGATCTGGTTCGCAGTAGCCGCAAATTTTTCCGCAATATTAAAGAGGACGAGATAAAAGTCACCGTAGTCCATTCCGGCGCACAGATTCTCCCTGAGGTGTCTTCCAACCTGAGAGATTTTGCCAAGCAAAAAATGGAGCAGGCAGGTGTGAGTTTTCGTCTTAACTCGAGAGCGACAATGGCGACACACGAAGGACTGCGGATCGAGGACGGTTCTGTCGTTCATGGTGGTACCGTAGTGTGCACCATCGGTACCACCACTCAACACTTGATTGCCGGACTCAACATTCCAAAGGAGCGGGGGCGCCTGCTGACGGAGCCGGACATGAGCCTTCCCGGATACCCTGATATCTGGGCGCTGGGAGACTGCGGCGCGGTCGTGAACAGCCTGGACGGTGAGTTCTGTCCCCCTGTAGCACAATTCGCCGAGCGACAAGGCGCCCAGGTGGCGCGCAACATCGCACGACGACTGTCAGGCGAAAAGACGCACCCTTTTAAATACAAGACGCAAGGACAGCTCTGCTCCATTGGTGGACATAGCGCCGTTGCGGAGATACAGGGTTTGAGGATTTCCGGATTCATGGCATGGTTCCTCTGGAGAGGAATCTACCTGATGAAGTTACCATCGTTAACTCAACAGATTCAGGTCGGTATCGAATGGATGTGCGATCTGATCTTTGCAAGAACACTCGCTCATCTCAAGGCGGACAGAACCAAGAGACTTGGCAAGGCGCACTACGGAGCCGGTGATTTCGTATTCAAATGCGGCGACAGCGCGACAGACTTCTATGTAATCGAGAGGGGCGAAGTAGAGATACTCAAACATCGAGCGGACGGAAGCCTGCAGTGCGAAGCCGTGCTTGGCGCCGGTGATTTCTTCGGCGAGTCATCGCTGCTCGACAGCACATGCCGCAGTCACAGCGTCCGTGCGAAAACAGAATTGGTTTGCATGGTGTTAGGTCGCAACGTCTTCACACAGATCTCATCGGCACTAATACCGGTGCGAGACGCAATCGCCAAAGCGTCATTGAAGCGAACCGGTATGTGGCACAACGTCCCCGATGTGCGAGCCATACTCGAATCGATGACGATCGAATCCATGATGGAGTCGTTGCCAATGCCGCCCATACCGATGGACTCCTGCGTCGAAGAGGTCATCATCAAAATGAATCAGACTGGTGCCGATCTTTGCTGCATCGTCGACAACATCGGAGAGTTGGCAGGAATAATAACCCGATCAGATCTCGTAAGAGCACTCGAGAAAGCGCCGTTAGCTGATCCTGATGTCGACCTACCCGTGACTGACATAATGGTTATGAATCCAATCTCGCTAGCTATTAACGAACCGCTGGCGGTAGCAGTCTCGTCCATGAGAGATCGCGATCTCAAACAGATTCCAATTGTCGATACATCGAAACTGAAGCGACCAATCGGACGCGTCCGTATCGAAAAGATTATCGAGTATGTTCTCACGGAGATGGCGTCGAGGCGCGACAGAAAAGCAGAAGCCGCGACAACATCTGAGGTTCAGGTCTGATTCCAACGTCAGCTGACTTTGTTAAACGACCGACATTTCCTTCGTTTGTACAATGGAGCGATCGATTCCGTTGGTCGGAACAATAACCTGTTCGTCCGTCTTCACGCCACGCTCAGCCAGATCGGCAACTATGATATCGGCGATTCCCCCGACTTCCCCGACCTTCTCCGGTGCATGCACACCAGGGGTAGTGAACTGTTTTCGAGCAAGAACCATCGCCATCGCTGCGGTAGTGTACCCCGTGGTTCGCGACATCGCTGATTGTCCATCGGTCCAGCGATCGATCAATCGCCAACGCTTGATCGTAGTGCCACGCTGAGCCTCGACAACCATCAGCAAGCAGTCCGGATACTTTTCAGCCGGATATCTTTTTGCCAGAGGCTTGGCTGTGCTATCGATCGCATCTTCGTCGAAAAGACCCATTTCGGCTAGGTTTTGCATCGTAATCATATGTCCGGCAGAACGCAGTGTCCGTTCTATCATGTCCGGCACATTCGGATAGGATTTGAGCAAACTGCGAAGCCCATCGCTAAGAAAAGCATCAAGTCTGCCAAGCTCGAAATCGTCGAAAGTTTCGATCGTTGCTTCCAGCGGGTTCGGTTGAATGTCTCGACCAGCGACACGCGCGCGCGCCGGCCTCACATATTCTGACAAAAGATCGCTTGGATTAAAGTAGATCGCGTGATGAAAGACCGGTGGCGGATCCTGAGCCATGCCGCCGACGAGAATTCGAACTCTGTCGAGACCGCCGAGTTGCGCATATGCCTTGCCGACCAACATGTGGCTCAAACCAGGGGCGATACCACAATCAACCACACAACAACTTCCAGTAGAGAGAGCTATGTCGTTGAGATCGGTTGGCGGGTCTGGCGTAAAGCTAACATCAACAATCGCTATTCCAGTCGAAAGCAAATTTTGAAGGGCATCACGGGCGATACTACTAGGCACCGCCAACACTGCGGCGTCAAAGCCTTTGACCGCCAACGCAACGGCGCTTTTATCAAGCACATTGACCCTTTGGTAGCTCACATTTCCATTCAATCCATCGATGGAGTTGATGTCGGCTATCACAACTTCAGGTTTTTCATCGCGTGCAGCAAGATTACTCGCGATTACGCGGCCCTGCATGCCGCCTCCGAATACAATTATTCGCATAATATTACGCTCTCTCTCAGGGGAGTGTGAAAATGTCCCGGAATCTATGCCGCGTCCGGGATCAGGAATTCTAGCACTGCTGTGCTGATTTGACTGCCTAGACCGGGTTGTATCGTTCAAAGATGTTACGAGCCTTTAGTTCGCAATCATCGGCATCCGAATTTCGATTGAGTTGACGAAGACAGGCTGCATATGCGCGAAGCGAGTTAGCGAGCAATGGCGGAAACCCAGCCTTGCCGCGGATATCACAAGCGACCATTAGAAATGTTGCAGCTTCTTCAAAGCGCCGATTGTCAAAAAGCAATGTCCCCAACGAATGAGCGCTTACCGCTACGTCTAAGTGCTCTTCACCCATAGTGGCACGTCGAATCTCATAAGCCTTTCGATACAAGAACTCGGCTTCGACTGCCATGTACTGAGACCGATACAGATCGCCCAAAAGCTGCACATTGTCGCCGACTATGCGATGCCCTGGCCACAATCTATCCGTTTCAATAATCAAAGAGTAGCGATACAGAGTCTCCGCCTCTTCAATCTGTCCTTGCTTGAATTTCTCCTTCGAAAGGAAAAACAAGCTGGCGGCCAAGTCCTTAAAGTCGAGCATTATGGCAGCACGTGGGCCGGCCGGAAGAAGCCTATCAGCTAGCTTGAAATACTCACCGGCTTCCTGCGAAAGTCCCTGCCGATTTGCAATGAGACAAAGACCCATTGCCACCACGCCCACTACTTCATGCTTGTCGCCGAGAGTGCCACGATACAAGGCGATATTCGCATCTACCAGCTGCTTCGCCAGGTCAAATCTCCCCCATGCGAAGTAGAGACCGGCGAGATAATTCTTTCGCATCGCTGTATCGAGATGGTTGGCGCCGAGATGACGTTTGGACAGCTCAATCGCCTTGATATACTGAGGCTCTGCTTCAGCGAATCGATTCTGAATGCGCATCAGAATCGCCTGAGAGTGGGCGCTATAGATCAGACCTTCGACATCGACAGACTGAAACTTCTCGCGAAGAAGCATGGCTCGTTTGTAGAGAACCTCAGCCTCGTTATAGTCAGCAATCAAGTGATGTGCGTAAGCAAGTTTTTCGAGCGGTTCGATCAACAACGGACTATCTGGAGAGTTTGCGTCCTCCAGTGTTGTCAATTCCAACTCGAGTCTCGAGATATCTTCTCTAATTGTCACTACCATATGGTTTTATAAAACCTAGCTCTTTATTTCAAATCAAGTTCTATATGATGTTATAAAACAGATTCGCGGCAATTAAATCCATCCAAGCAATAAGGTTTGCTGGGAAAGAGCGCACTTCGGAGTTCAAAACAACGCGGCACCGGCTCACGCGCCTCGACTACTCGCCTCCATCAGGCGCTCGACGCTCTCCACAACAACTTCGGGCCGGATTTTGGTCATGCAGCGGTCGTCTTCAGATTCGGCACAGTTCCAGGTTTTCCAGTAAGTGTATGAGTCCATGTTCCACACATCGTAAGTCAACATTTTGTTGGGCACTTCCTGGTATTCGCGCTCCCTACAAACAGTCGGGCACAGAGGTGCAGTAAGCGCTTCTGTATGCTCGTAGGGTCGAAAGAACATGGTGTTGTAGCGAAACAGCGCTACAGTCGGCGTCTTCTGCGTAACCGCCATATGCATAAGACCGGTATCGACCGCTACTACGGCTTTTGCATTACTAACGACATCGAGTGCATCGGTCAGATTGGGCGTGCTTACGTGATCGAGTCCGGCTTCTACCAAGTCCCCAACCACTCCGGACCGCTCCGGCTGACCGACTACCGTTATCTTCAACCCAGAATGGCTCAGCAGTTTCGCCAATTTTATCCAGTGTTTTGATGGCCAACATTTGACCTCACCCACAGAACCAGGGATAAACGCAATAGTCTCACTAAATTGATTAATAGTCTCGAACCGCAGGGGACGGACATTTGAGAAGTCTGCATCGATATTCCAGTCGCGGCAGATTCCGCTAAGAACGTCGTTGATTCTGTATCCTGGATACTTCGCCTCGAACTCTGAAGATCCCCAAATATAGTCAGACTGCAGAGGATGAGCCCGAAGATTGATAAAAACGTCTGATGAACCCAATTGGTCAGGTGAAAAGTTGTTCTCCTGGATAATTCCTGACAGCCCTTCAATGCGGTCAGAGAGTCCAAATTGGTTTGGTGACCGCAAAATCAGATAGGTGGACTGACCAGTGGCTAAAACAGCCTCCAGGGCCGGTAGCGAGACGATCAAATCCCCCATCCCGTTGGCTATTGGCGCAAAATAGTAAGCCACCTTAACGTCTGACTCCCGAAGAATAATCGCCTGAAACACTGTGGTCGCAATCGGTTTAACCACAAATGATAGCTTAAAACATTTGAGCTCTTGTCAGCAGCAGCAACCCGCTATAACACTTATTCAGACTATTTCTTTCGTCATAAAGTAGAAAAGTACTTCTTTCAGCTAAATTGGCTGAAAAGAAGCCAAATTTCATCTTCCGAAACGCCGCCCGTGAAGCACGTTTGCTCGGATTCATACGCACTTTTGATATATCAATAGCGTGAATTCACAGCCTATATAAAGACTCATAGGATGGAATTACAACCGCGCAGCTCACAGCAGTTTTCTTTAACGAGGACACCATGAATACTTCCCATAACGATAGTCCCGTTAATCCTCAGTACGGTTACCCCGAAGCGCCCGCCAAGCATGCCACAATCGATGACATGAAGCTTGGCCATTTGCTGCTTGAATCCAAAATTATCGCTCCCCACACTTTCGAAGCCGCCTTGCGAACGGCAGTCGAATACCACCAACCGCTGGAGACAGTTTTAGCGGTTCAGCACGATATTCCGGCGCATACACTCAATAGTGCCCGACTGGCTCAAAAGATGATAGACGAGATGCTTATCGACCGGCATACAGCCGCGGAGGCATTGCGAAACTCTCATTCGGCTGGTTTGCCGTTCGATTATGTTGCAGTGAGGACCGATACGCCCCAGAAGTCTCAAGACGAGTTCACAGAGCTCGAATGTATTCTTTTGAAGTCCGGAGTAACCACCGAGTGCAACATCAAGGAAGCGCGCAGAATCAGCGCTGAGAGGGACATCCCATTAGGGACCAGCCTCCTCATGCTGAGAACCGTTCCTTTCGCTCACCTCAACTATGCATTCGAATGTCTGCATCTGGTCAATGAGGGCCGAATCTCACGAAGCGCCGCATTGAAAGCGATGATGCAGATTCGTACGGAGAATGTCGATCTAAAACGAGCTCTGGAAACCCAGGGTATAAAGGCGAAAAACACTCTTTCGAAAATCAAGATAGGCGATCTGCTCCTCGCGGGTCGGCTCATCAACGAACGAGACATGCTCGAGAAAATCGAAGAGTCCATCGCTACGCGACGCTTGATCGGCGGTCTGCTTGTCGAATCTGGCTTGCTCGACGAGCATATGCTGAAAGACGCACTGACAGTCCAGGGTCTCTGTATGAGAGGGGTCATCGACAGGAAGGCGGCTGTTAAACTTCTGCGCAAGGCTGTCGAAAGTCACACCGATGTGTCCACCACGGCGAGGAACATGCGAATCTTTCGCGACGAACCGGAAACCGCGGATGGTGCGAAATCACTGCTTCTCGACGCTGGATTGATAACGATGGACCAGCTCGATCAGGCTGAGTCTCGCTTTCATGGCTATGGCATGGGCAGTATTACAGCCCTGGTCGCTTCGGGATTCCTCAGCTCACAGGCTCGAGCAGCCGCCGTAGAATGTGCACTCCTCGTTCAGACCGAGTTGATGACCGAAAAGGACGCCATTTGTGTTCTGCATTACTGCGATCGTCACGACGCCGGCTACGAAGAAGCTTTTACGAAGCTCGGAATCACACACCTGGACGACCATCTGCGCTCGATGCTGCGTTGCAGCGTCTCTGCCACCAACAGAACCACACAACCCGATACAACTTTGAAACTAGAGATTCATAAATCCAATGAATTCATCTTATTGATTACCGTTTGGGTGGTACTGGGAAGCACCGCCCTGGCACTCAGCATTCTGAATCCGTTCAATGTTGGTTGCTATGCGGCGTTGTTTGCCGTCTTCGTGGCGGGTGTTTGCACCACAAAACTTGATAACAGCTGGGACCAGCGCACTAAGATGCGCAAGTTTAAATCAAACGATGGTGACCTAACCCCCGGAAACTCGCTGAGGCGGCTGTCCGAGTCAAAACGCAAATTGGCTTAATCTGCAAGCTTCACAATTTTGCACAAACTGATTACCCCACCGGATGACGCTTGCATACGAAGCTTGTGTATTTTTGCGGTGTTTAAGCTCTTAATCCGCATACTGGCGAAATATAATGCTAAGCTTATGATCGTTTGTGTCTCGTAAGGATAGCTCGCACCATGGGGAGCAACGGAATCAGCTCGCAACATCAGGATGTCATTGAGCAGGTATTGGACCTCAACGGTTCGCCTGAGACGATACTTCAGGCCACTGTAGATCTGCTACACGACAACATGACCAACTGGAATTGGGTCGGCATTTACTTTCTGAGTGGCGACCATCTAGTACTTGGTCCATATAAAGGTGCCGAGACAGAACACACCAAGATTCAAGTAGGACAAGGGGTCTGTGGCTCCGCGGTCAAGGAGAATACCAACATCATCGTGGACGACGTCCGGGAGCGGGCCAACTATATCGCCTGTACTCCAGAGACTCGGTCCGAAATCGTGGTATTGATTCGTTATCAGGATCAGATTGTTGGACAATTCGATGTTGATAGCGATAACGTCGGTAACTTCTCAAAAGAAGACGAAGAGTTCTTGGTCGAGCTTGCCGACCTGGTCGGACCGTACTGCCGTGTCCTGGCCGGAAAAGCGGTATAGCAACCGACGACGACATCTACTCAAGAGGCTATGGAAAGGCTCTACACTGGTCTTTGCTGCCTTCTCTTTGTTGTCTTTCAGCGTTCCACCCGTCTATGCAGACTCGTCTCTATCGTCTCAACAGATAGCGGCCTTCTGTTATCGACTCATCCTGCATCGGGAACCAACCGAGACTGAATCCAGAGATGGTGCCAGGCGAGTAAGCAAGCTAGCACCAACTGCGGTGCGGCAATTTTGTATCGATCTGGCATTGTCAAAAGAATTTTCCGGCAAATGTGAACGACTTCCGAACTTAGACAAACGTATCGATCTCCTTTACCAATACATCCTAGATCGAACACCTGACCCTGGGGGACGGGCGTATTGGCGAATGCTGATCACGACAACTGGGATGCCCGCTAGTATTATTCATTTCTTTGACTCCGCCGAAGTGTGGAAACGAATTTATATCGGCAGCAAAATCGTCGATCGACCAATAATGTACGCATATGCGAAGTTGGATGAAAACATCGTTGCGCTGGATCAGCAGAAAAAAATCACAAAGGTCCAAAACTTTCTAGAAACCACGCCAAATGCACCACCGGAAGCATATCTTTGGATCGCAGAAGCACTCGTTCGCCCGGCGGACTCCTTGCGATGGCTAGATCGAGCAACTTCGATTTGGCCGGATGATCCGCGTTTGCATCAGGCCAAGGCCAAATTATTTGCAGCAGGAGATCAGCCCGAAAAGGCTCTACAGGAAATCGACGAAACCCTAAAACTGTGGTTTTCAGATCTACCGTCTAGAAAGATTCGGCTGGATTGCTTGGTTAAACTAAGACGCTTTCAGGAAGCAGTGGATGAAGCAATGCGCTGCGACAAGTATGAGAAAAACGTATCTCCGCATTTGCTATTTGGGATACTCGACGAGAAATTGGATAAACGAGAGAATGATGCCGCCTGGATGATTCTCGAGGCGATGCGTAGCTCCAAGGCTAAAGGCTATGACAATGCGGCCACTTACTCGCTTAGAGCGAAAGTTCTCCTCGACATCGAGCGGTACGACGGCGCTATAGAAGAGGCTACACAGTGCCTGCGCACCTCGCCGAAGGACAATCAAGCATTGACGGTACGCGCTAAGGCTTATATGGCGAAGGGTCAGCCAGCCCGTGCCATACCAGACTTAGACAAGCTTGTACAATTGCATCCGTACTACATCACACTCAAAATGCGCGCCAAGGCTTATGCAATGCAGCAGAAGTACGCGGCATGTCAACGAGATCTGACTCGAGCCATCAAAGACAATCCATCCTTTACCGAGTTGTACATCGAACGAGCGCGTTACTTCCTCGAAATGAAAAATCCCAGAAGCGCTATTACCGATTTGAACAAATCGATTTCCCTCGACAAGAACATCGCCGAAGCCTATCGACTCCGCGCCGAGGCTCACCGCCTTCTCAACCAGCTGCAAGATGCATTTCGCGATGACGTCCGAGCAAGACAGGTCGGCAAGACTTGGGAAGAGCGATCTACAGGCGAGAAGTAAGGGAGAACAATCGCATAAATAGCGATGTTTCACCATGATGTTTTAAAAAATAGCCTATTCCGCGAGCAAATGAACAGGCCTTTTTCTTGGTCGAGGTGCTTCGCGCGAGCTACAAGGCGAGCCTGGTGAATCACCGGATTTGGTGATTCACCAGACTGTCCGGCATAGAGCTTGCCGAAGCGGGGGTCGTTAAAACTGCTACTAAAAGTGGTGCTCACACTTCATGAGAATGGGCTACCTCATCTAGTATTGGAATGTCGCGATGATAATCGCAATTATCGCGGCGAGAATGCTCCCTTTAGAAAAGCAGAGAAGACAAAAAAGAATTGCGAACACTTACGCAAGACAGTTGTCTTAGGATTGTCGACCTGCTGTGTTACGGACTTCATTGCCTTTAAGTCTTGATGTGTCATTCGCGGAGATCGTGGCTTTTCTTTGCAATCTTCTGAGTCTTTAGGATGTGCGACAGCCTGTTCCAATAATTTCTGAAGTGCCTCTTGCTCCGAATCATTCAATGCTGGAAGCCTGGTGGAACTAGCTGTCGGTTTAACAAGCTCATTAAGGAGCCTATCTGTCTCGGACGTATACGAGGTTTCTTGTGTCATGCTTTTGCCTCTAACAGCCTGCCAAAAATAGGTGCAGTATCACGCGATTACCGCGCATGCGACATAACCTATCTGCATTCTAGTTGGCGCTATGGATTTCCGTAATCACCGAGACGGGTGATGCGGCTGATCACCTGATCGAGTTGGAGTGAGACTCTATCAACCGGTCTGAGCATACGGAACAGGAAAGGAAGAAAGCATTGGAGAGATGAACCGCTATGATACCACTCAAACTTCGAGGCTCACTAAGACAATTCGAAGTTATCATTCATTAGGCAACAAGATATCGGATGTCCTTATGAAATCTTTGTTCAACCGAGCAATCACGATTGTTGAGAAAAAGAAAACGACTTTGGGAATCGAGGAATTCATACTTTCTATTTCCGATACTGATCTAATTTCTTGATTCATGAGTTATAGATCTAAACTATGATCAGATCTCTAAGAATGAGATCTACAGCACGCACAGCTAAAGGTCGCTTGCAGAGCAACTTTCGTAAAAAACCTAGTTGACAAAATTCAATGCCCCTGTATAAACTGGAAATATGCAAGCAGCGAATCGGCTGTTCGCAATTTGTTCCACAGATTTATTTATAAATGGTGATTACCGTGTTCCGCCTCCCGTTCCAGCATCAACTCGATGATCAGCCCCAAGGGCTGTATCTGGTGCTGGGATTTGAATTTACGGGAGCGTTACACGATCATGATCACATTCTTCTCATCGACATTCTCAGTTAGTGCATTCTTTAGTCATGCACTGTTGCTGATGCTCGCCGTCGTTGGGTTTCGTGCATTTTTCTCGAGACCTCTGCCGACACGAGAAGAAGACGCAAACTCTCGAAAGCGGTCGTTACCATCGCCTTTCGAGACCGAAGGAATACTTTCGAAATCAGCTTCAATTGCCGTGAGTGTTCCACCAACACGCGCAAGAGTCTCGCGTCGGCGAGATAACAAAGATGTTTTTTCCAACTCAGTTCGCCTGATACTCGCGTGTCTTGACCGGAGTGGAAATCGGTTGGCTAACAGTCGACCAAAATATGGTGCTGTAACTCAGTGGTTAGAGTGTTGCGTTGTCAGCGCAGGAGTCAGGGGTTCGAATCCCCTCAGCATCGCCATGGGAGAGGTCGTCCAGAAGTCCAGGACCTTGGTTTGTGAAGCCAATGACGCGGGTGCAAATCCCGTCCTTTCCCCCAAACTGGGCGTAGCTCAACAGTAGAGCGCCTGCCTTGGAAGCAGGAGGCCGGACGGGCAGCACGTCCCGCTCAGACCAATTCGGAAGTGCATGCGCAGTTAACTGAGCGCCGACACCAATTACGGTGCCTACTTAGGCCGCGCAAAGCACTCTCCACAAGCCCGAGTAGTCCAATCGGCAGAGGCGCCTGCCTTAGAAGCAGGATGTTACAGGTTCGAATCCTGTGTCGGGCATTACTAACGGCGTTAGCAATAGGAGGAGATTTACGTAGAACAGTGAAACAGAGTGCGTAGTGAATATCATTCGCAAAGCGCACTCGCAACATGCCCGGGTAGTCCAATTTGGTAGAGACACCTGCGAGAGAAGCAGGAAGGTACAGGTTCGAGTCCTGTGTCGGGCATTACTAACACGGTAGTGACAGAGGGATAAAAAACAACGATTAAACAACTGCAAATAATCCGAGGTCGTCTAATGGCAGGACACGACACTTTGAATGTTGGAATGACGGTTCGACCCCTTCCCTCGGAACCATCTTTTAAATAGAAATACCGAGGTCGTTCAACGGCAGGACGCGAGGCTCTGAACTTCGCTATGATGGTTCGAATCCATCCCTCGGCGTACAGGTTCATTGCTCGTTTGTCTGGTCAAACTCTATTTTGTCTTTCTAGGTCGTCGATCACTGACCATGGAAGGACGCCACGAAAACCGGGCATCATAAGCTCTAGTCCTTGTTCCGTACCAACCACCTTGATGACGGCACCGATGGCGAGATTCTTGCTCGGAGAAGCTCCGAGACGGCCTTCACCGGTAATTTTTCCATCTTCTCCGGGATAGATGATAACGGCATCGAGATCCTCGGACCAAGAAAGCGCGTCACCACCGGCACCACCTTTTCCAGGACGAAGTCCAAATAGCTTTTTAAGCTGATCTTCTTCCGTAATACTACATGCGGTGAGCGCAAATATTCCCTTGTGTTTCATCGTGCACCTACTTTATTCCTGAGGAAATTAGCCTGATTACCGGTAAGTATCAAAAGCGATCGCTTTCCGCGTGCCATAGCAGCCATGACCAGCCCAGCTATCATGAGACCAACAGCAGAGATAGTCCTCCGGTAGTACCACCTAATCGGCCGCCTTCCCAGTTTATCAAACACAGGACACGTCGAAGAGACCCTTGCTCACAGCAACCTAAACCACAAATGGTAAACTAAAACCACGCAGGTACGTACTACGAATCGTCTTATGAATCGATTAGCACTCATTCGAATATCGATTGCAGTTACAACCATTGCGTTGTCTCTCGGGCTTCAATTGGCCAGGGCCAAAGATGTCATTAATCTCAGCACCGAGGCTGTACAACAAGGGGAAATCACAGCTTCGGATCTCGCAAAACCTACTCGAATTTTCAATCGAACCGATTCGGGGCGAGCAGGTAAAAGGCTGGACCGGTGATGTGCCTGAACTTCAGAGGTGCAGAGACAACCTGAAATACTTACATACGGACTCACTACCCGCCGCTGTCCTAGACATTCAACTCCTAGAAATGCAAGGAAAAACAAAAGAAGCAAAATCCTTATTCGATATAATCATCAAGAGATTTCATCCGAATAACAGTGAGTCCAAGAAAAAAGCACCCCCGTATCGACTATTGGATTCAGATTTCGTTTCTTCTTTGTCGTTTCAATAATTACAATAGACAAAGAAAGTTTGACCGGCCGGACAGACGAACTTTATCCGGGCTCCCAGCTCTCTCTCGAATGGAAATTAAACTGGAGATTGTGGCAAAGCAGATTTTGCAATTGAGATGATCAACAAAAAGCAAATGCAGAAGAGCTTTTTATTGAGCCGATGGCTGTATCTTCGCTGCCTCGGACTTATCTATTTCGTAGCGTACGGATCTCTATCGGTACAGATTCTCATGCTTAATGGAGCCAATGGAATTCTGCCCATCAAGGACTACCTGTCGAGAGTGCATTCGTCATATGAGGCTCTGGCTTACCAGATGCTACCTACGATTTTTTGGATCAACTCTAGTGACGCAATGATTGTCGGCGTGTGCATCGCCGGAATTGTTTTGTCGGTGATGGTTGTTCTCGGCATTATGACTGCACCATCGCTAGTTGCGCTCGCATTTCTATACATGTCATTTAACAATGCATGCGGCGAATTCATGGCTTTTCAATCCGACTCGTTGATAATTGAAGCAACAGCATGCGCACTATTTATGGTGCCCTGGTGCTGGGTCGAAACACCAATGGGAAAAGGCGAGGCTTCAAGCAGCGAGCCATCCCTACTTGCGCTGCTGCCGACGAGATTTCTGTTGTTTCGCTTAATGTTTGCCGCAGGTCTTGTAAAACTTTTGAGCGGTGATCCTCACTGGCAAGATCTGACTGCAATGAGTTACCATCACGAGACTCAGCCAATACCGACGCCTTTGGCATGGTTTTTGCACCATCTACCGATGTGGGCGCACCAGTCTGCGACAATTTTTACATTTATAGCAGAACTAATTGTTCCGCCACTCTATTTTTTCGGTCGCACTCCAAGATTGATTGCAGCGGTAGTAACAACAATGTTGCATTTGGGAATTATCGCGTCTGGCAATTACACATTTCTGAACTATCTAACAATTGCAATGTGCATACCGCTAGTCGACGACTCTATCTGGCTCAAAGTTTTTCCGATCGTATTAATGGACAAACTTCGCTCTTCGCTCAAAGGTGTAGCGAAATTTGGTCCACGATTCATCGAGACAAAAACAGTTGTTTTGACCGCTGCTTCTTCGATCTTCTTGGTGATCGGACTCGGTCAATTTCTTGAAGGACTTGGTATGGAGTGCATACTCCCAGGTCCTTGGACAGCGTTACTGTCGACACTCGCGCCATACAGAATTTTCAACAGCTATGGTATGTTCGCCGTCATGACGACCAGTCGCCCCGAGATTGTATTCGAAGGAAGCGACGACGGAAAAGATTGGAAGGAATATGTATTCAAATACAAAGTCGACGACCCCTACAAAGCGCCTCCGATTATTGCTCCACATACGCCGAGGTTAGACTGGCGCCTGTGGTTTGCTGCTATGAGAAACAGCGATGAAAACCCATATGTATTCAGCATTGCAAGACTCTTGTTAAAGGGGGACCCGACGCTGCTCCATGCATTCAGACGAGTCCCCTTCGCCGAGAAGCCGCCTCGGTTCGTCCGCGCGCTGGTATATGATTATCATTTTTCCGATTCGGCTGACCTATTTTCAAATTCTCAATGGTGGAGGAGAGGCAATATGCGAGAATTCCTCCCGCCCTTTGAATTGAGTGATGATGGGCAGCTCAAGTCTGCGAACATCTAAGGCTGGCGACATGAATTCGGCGAGCCGAGTATGATTTACCGATACTCGCAGTCGCGAAACTGTCAAAATTGTCCCACTTCAAGCCAAGTTTCCGATACCTTATATAATGCGCTTTTAGCCATACAAATTTGGTAGGCAAATACACTTCCAATTTAAGAAGTATTGCGAATGTCTTAAAGTCAGGTCATCGGCGTAGCTATAACTGGGTAAGTAAGAAGAACGGAAAGAGAATTTGTTTGGCGTCCTTCAACCGACGTCTGGAAACGCGTATCATGAATAAAAGCTATAAGAAAGAATATTACGTCGATCAGGTTTCTGACTCCGACGAAAACAACAATTTGTTCCTGATAGACCAGGACGATGAGCAGTCAGGTGACGGCGAGGAAGAGTCCGTCAACAGGACCGCACGTGTTGCTTCGGAAGAGGATCCTACCGTTATTTATATGCAAGAGCTTTCTCGTCATAAGCTCTTATCCGGCAAAGAAGAGATCGAACTCTCTCGCGCCGCCAGACAGGGCGATCCTGCTGCCAGAAGAAAGTTGATTCAATCAAATCTGAGACTGGTGGTCAGCATCGCCAAGAAATATCGCGGTCATGGGTTGCCATTTCTCGATCTTATTCAAGAAGGAAGCATCGGTCTTATTAAGGCTAGCGAGAAGTTCGATCCAGAGTTAGGCTATAAGTTTTCCACATACGCAACGTGGTGGATTCGGCAAGTCATAACCAGAGCAGTGCACGATAAGTCGCAGCCAATCAGGATTCCGGTGCATGTTCAAGAAAGAAAGCAAAAAGTGAGGAAAGCAATTTCCAAGCTTTACTTCCAACTGGAGCGCCGCCCGGAGCTAGCGGAGATCGCGGCGGCAGCCGAGATGAACGAATCGCAGGTTAGTCAGGTACTAGACTCTGAAAAGATTATGGTGTCTCTCGATAAATGTTTCGGGAATGAAGAGGATACACCCTTCATCACCTTGCTCGAAGATAGTGAAGCACCGAAGCCTGAGCAGAAGGCTGAAGATTCGATTCTCAAGAAAGAACTATTCCTGGCATTATCTTGGCTCAAGCCACAGGAAAAGACTGTGCTCGAACTTCGTTTCGGTCTACACGATGGTGAAGAACGTTCGCTCGAATACTGCAGCCAACAATTGAACGTAAGTAGAGAGCGAGTAAGACAGGTAGAGAAGAAAGCAATGAAGAAGTTGAGAACTGATCCGCGCTGGACCGGTCTAAGGGAGTTTCTGAATTAAAAAGTCATAAGTCATCTAGAATCTGAATCGGGAATCGAATCGGAACGGTGAACGGTGAGCGGTGAGCGGTGAGCGGTGAACGGTGAACGGATCCGATTCGGAGATCGACAGATCATTCCTCCGACGGAATAATCTGGAAGCTGTTTTTAGTCCTTCAAAGGCATACTCATCGGCATTCATCAGCGTTTATGTCTTTGAGGGAATTTTTGATCTGCCTTGTAATGCCCTTGGAGGCATAATCCGCAATTTTGAGATCTACGTTGTCGCCAGACGATGAAGAATCTCGATATTCTTCCTATCGGGGCCCTTGTTGTCGAATCCGGGGACTTCCAAAATCCATGGCTGCATGCGCAATGACGGGTGGTGAAGCATTCGGCGAAATGCCTCTTCACCGATATATCCAGCTCCGATATTTTCATGACGGTCTTTTCGCGCACCAAGCGGATTTTTCGAGTCGTTGGCGTGAATGGCTACAAGCCAGTCGAACCCGATCAATCGCTCGAATTCATCAATGGTTTTTGCCAATCCTTTTTCGCTTGCAACATCGTACCCGGCGCTGAACAAGTGGCACGTATCCCAGCAAATCGCAAGCCGACGATCCTGACCTGACTCATTGATAATTTCCGCAAGCTCTGAAAATTTGTCACCGATAGTACCGCCCTGACCAGCACAGACTTCCAGAACAAGCTTGCAACTACCGCGATAGCCTTGGAAGACCACCTGAATCGCCGCGAGAATCTTAGTCATTGCATCGGTATGGCTGCCACTACCCGCAGAACCAGGATGAAAAATCAATCCTTCTGCACCAACCTGATCCGCCAGCCTGAGAGCCGTATGTAAATTGATCACGGACTTCTCTAGATTTTCTTTTGATGAAGAAGCCAAATTGACCAGATAATTGCCATGTACAAATACAGGGCCAAGCTTCTCCTTTTTTACATCGGTTTTAAACTTCTGCATATCCGGTGGCGCTGGTTGAGGCGGTCGCCACGTCTGCGGAGAGCCGATGAAAATCTGCATAGGTTGAGCGCCAATCTCAAGTGCTTTGCTAACTGCACCGGTTATGCCACCATTGACGTGAGCTCCAATACTAAGCTTTTGGTCAGAGTTTTGCTTTTTCATCGTCTCTCCAATGGTCCAACTTCCGCATCAGCAATGCACTCAGTTTGATTCCGAAATAGCATCAAAAAGCAACGAAATGAACGCGACCACTTCCACAGGTCAGTCCTATAGCGGAATGCTTCGCTTGGTCTTCATAGACCTGCAATTGTTGCGGAATTTCCTGATGACCGCAAGCGCGTCTTCACACCGTTCTGTGTTTTCCAATTCACAAAGGTACAAGACCCTACTCGCAACACCGTGCAAACTGAAGAACCAATATATAGACATAACAGGGTTGATGAACGACAAGCTTCTCTTCGTTCCTGGATTCGCATGGTTATAGTACAGAGGCAATCCGCAGAAGATGTCAAAGCCTTCACCAGCGCCTACCCTCTCCGATCTTTCCGACACCTCGAATATCGGTATATTGAGCATACAATGTCAACTCCAAGAAAGATAAGAGACTGATCGCTATTCTATAATGTCCGAAATGATTGTAGCTACGAAAAAGGGACTATACTGCGAAAAGGGCGATTTTTACATCGATCCCTGGCGTCCTGTCGCGCGCGCGGTCATTACGCACGCGCATTCCGATCACGCCAGAATCGGGAGCAATAGTTATCTGTGCGCGGCACCTGGAGTGGGAATACTCAAGCACAGGCTTGGTGAGAATATTTCCGTTGATGCGGTCGAGTATGGCGAGAGAAAATCGATCAACGGAGTCGACGTCTCGCTGCACCCGGCCGGGCACATCCTCGGATCTTCACAAGTCAGAGTGGAGTATCAAGGAGAGGTTTGGGTAGTTTCTGGGGACTATAAGATTCAAGCGGATCCTACTTGCGATGCGTTCGAACCGATTCAGTGCCACACCTTCATAACGGAGTCGACCTTTGGACTGCCAGTATATAGCTGGCCTGAAGATCGTGAGGTTTTCGAATCAATCAACAACTGGTGGAGCAAAAACAAAGAAGCAGGGAAATCAAGCCTACTACTTTGCTATTCGCTTGGAAAGGCTCAGCGAATACTCAAGGGAATCGATCCATCCATCGGTCCTATCTTTACTCATGGTGCAATCGAAGCCCTTAACCAGGTATATCGCTACTCCATTGGTCTGCCTCATACACAACATGTTCCACTGACAAAACAAGCGTCCAACCAGTACAGCGGCGCTTTGATTCTTGCACCACCAGCAGTGCTTGGTAGTGCTTGGATTCGACGCTTCGGGACAGTTTCTACGGCATTCGCATCTGGATGGATGAGAATCCGCGGGATGAAACGCCGGTATGCAGTTGATCGTGGTTTTATACTATCCGATCATGCAGACTGGCCTGCGCTATTGAGCACCATCGAGGCTACGGGTGCGTCGAAAGTTCTCGTAACCCACGGATACACCGACATCCTCGTTCGGTATCTCCGCGAGTGTGGGAAGGACGCACACACAATGTCCACCAATTTTCAGGGCGAAACAGAGGAGACTGTTGTTGAAGAACAGCTTCGAATTGAGTTCGCAGCCCTCTCTCAGGATTCCGCTCAACAAGATGATGAGTCCGCCACAAAATTGCAACACTCGAAACCTGACGAGACTCAAAGCATCGACGAAGAGGGCTCGGAACAACTGTCGCTGCTTCTGGAGTTAAATGGGGAATCAGCTGATACCTCTGACAAGGTACCAGATGCGGAGAAAGATGAGGAGCAGGAATGAAACGCTTCGCAGCTCTCTTTTTGGCTCTCGATGAGACCAATAAAACCGGCGAGAAGACCTTACTTATGTCGGAGTACTTCAAAACGATTGAGCCAGCTGACGCAGCTTGGGCCGTTTATTTCCTTACCGGTCGTAAATTGCGACAGCTCGTACCCCGAGCCAGACTGAGCGAGTGGGCCTTGGAGCTGGCTGGAATTTCCCCATGGATGTTTCAAGAATGCTATGACACGGTTGGAGATTTGGCCGAAACGCTAGCCTTGCTTCTGCCACCAAATACGGAGACACTCGGGGGCAGTCTGGCAGAATGGGTAGAACAGCGATTATTACCTCTCCGCACAAAGAGCGAATCAGATCAAAAGACGGGGCTTATAGCGTGCTGGATGGGACTGTCTGACCAGGAAAGGTTTGTCGTCAACAAGATCATAACGGGTGGATTACGCCTCGGCGTATCGCAACAACTCGTCGTGAAAGCGCTCTCAGAGGTTAGCGGACTGACGGAGGCAGAGATCACGCATCGACTGATGGGAGAATGGGAGCCTACCGAATCATTTTATCTCTCGTTAATCAACGAAGATACTCAAGACACTTTGGCAAGCAAGCCATATCCGTTTTTCCTATCCTATCCATTGGAATCCCATCCAGAATCGCTCGGTGATATAAATGAATGGTATTGCGAATGGAAATGGGACGGGATTAGAGCACAGGTCATTCGACGCGAAGATCAGACATTCATCTGGTCGCGCGGAGAAGAGTTGGTAACGGACAGGTTTCCTGAGATATCGGCGGCGGCTTTACTGCTACCCAATGGTACCGTACTTGATGGCGAGATTTTGGCCTGGCGAGATTCGGAAGTTCTTCCATTTCAGGATTTGCAAAAACGTATCGGCAGGAAAGTCGTCGGTAAAAAAGTTCTTTCCGATGCCCCGGTCATAGTTATGTGCTTCGACCTTTTAGAACTGGATGGTGTAGATCTAAGACAGGCACCGCTCGAAGAGCGACGCTCAAAGCTCCTCCAGCTTCTAACACCGGGAGCCCTGGACGAACATGCCAGCTGTCGCGCGCAACTATCCCCGGTGCTTCGTGTCTCACCGCTCGCTCAATCAGAATCATGGGAGCTGCTGGAGCAAATGCGCTCTCAAAGCCGACTGCTGAAAGTAGAAGGATTGATGCTCAAATTAGCCAGCTCCAGATATGGTGTCGGAAGGCGCAAGGGCGATTGGTGGAAATGGAAGATAGAACCATACTCGGTTGACGCTGTGCTTATTTACGCGCAAAAAGGCAGCGGTAAACGAGCAAGCCTCTACACTGACTATACGTTCGGAGTGTGGAGGGGCGAGCAACTGGTGCCAGTCGCCAAGGCTTATTCCGGGTTGACGGATGATGAGATAAAACAGGTGGATGCGTTCATTCGGCAGAACACACTGGAGAAATTCGGACCTGTGCGAACAGTAAAACCGGGTCTGGTCTTTGAAATCGCCTTCGAAGGTATCCAACCCTCACCAAGACATAAGTCCGGAGTGGCTGTGCGATTTCCAAGAATCCTGAGGTGGAGAACCGACAAGAACATTCAAGATGCTGACACGCTGGACAACTTGAAGAAGCTGCTTGGCTAGAGTTGCTCAGACCTGTTCGTCAGGATTTCCGGTTGTCTCTGTACAGAATTGGACTTCTCCATCTGGACTACAGGTTAGGATTCTCCCGGCTCTTCCTTCCGCGTGACTTAGCAGAACGGACAGTTCCCTGCCTCCCAGACCCAATTGAGCGGCACTGCCATCGCCCTTCACCTGCACAGTGAATCGAGTTTCACCCGTTCCGTCTAGTGCTGCGAATACAAAATCGTCGGTTCTGGGATCAACAGTCATAAAAGCTCGTGGTCTTGAACTGGCATCCCAAAGTGTGATTAATCCTTTTCCATCGTTGCCGACACCAAGCTCAATGCGGGGTCTCTCATTGACATCCATCAACGTCAGAACAGCGTTACCCTTGTCGCGTGTCTCCATAGTTGCGCGAGTCCGGTCTTCATCATCTACAAGGACAAACAGGCGAGACATGAGAACATCATGAATAATGCCGTCTCTATCGTCTTTGCTCATTTCGCCACCTCGCAGGCAATGTAGTCCGATAAGCATCGTCGAAGCGCAGTAATAGTTCAAGTCCACGTAATTTAGGATTGAAGGTCATTCTATCGGCACCATCTAAATAGTGAAGCCAGGGCCATATTTCGGAGATGATCGTTGAAGCTAATCTGCATCAGAAAAAAAATTGCGACAAACAGTATGCTATAAAATCTGACGTTATCTTGAAGAAGCCCGGTTTACTTGACATCAATGGCAGCCGACCCCGTAAGAGTGACAGTAGACATCCTTGCTTTCGCTGTTCACGACGGCAGTCTTGAAGTACTGCTCGTGAAGCGAAAGTACGATCCATTCAGGTCATCGTGGGCTGTTCCCGGAGGCTTCCTGACCGAAGCCGATGACACTCTACAGGCAGCTGCGGAGCGCGAGCTTTTTGAAGAAACAAACGTTTCCAATATATATCTAGAGCAACTTTTCTCATTTGGTGATCAGGGTCGAGATCCGCGTGGTCGGGTCGTCACCGTGTCCTACCTTGCTCTTCTCAGACAAGAGGAATTGGAAATCAAAGCAAGCTCTGATGCATCAGGCGTGGCCTGGTGGCCGATTAAGGAGCTTCCGCAGCTCGCTTTCGATCACGAGCACATAATCGAGTATGGAGTGCAGCGATTGAAGTACAAGATCGAATATACGCCGGCTGCTTTCTCGCTCTTGCCGAAAAAATTCACGCTCCGAGACTTGCAGGTTGTGTACGAAGCGATTCTCAATAGAGAAATCGACAACCGCAATTTTCGCAAGAAATTTCTCGGAGCAGGTATTCTCAAACAGCTGGATGAAACCAGCCAGGAAACATCGTATCGACCGGCGAGACTCTATGAGTTTTCAGAGCCTGATTTCGAAAACCTGCCCGATCGCCCGGTCTTTGTCTTTTGAAAGACTGACGGAAGTTTTTGTGATTTAGAAATCCATCGCCTGCCACGGGAAGATGTATTGATTGCTGACCATGGGCTGCAAGATCCCATTTAAGCGTAGAAGTGACAGCTTCAATATCTAGAACTCTTTGAACTCCTACGCTCAGTTTGTTAACGAGATATTAATTTTGCCCTGATGCGCTGAGGTTTAATACCGTTTACCAGGGCTTGTGATAAACTATAGTTAACGTCAAAAGTACGCTTACCGCCAGAACCCAATATCGTAACCGCCTCGGCTACGTACCAGGGAGGTTTCAAACCATGATCTCAGTAAAAACAGCAAACTCAGATACATCTTTAGTCCGCGATCTCTCGCGCGACATCAAGGAAACGGCGCGAAAACGCAACGCTGTCATCCTGGCTCACAACTATCAAATCGCTGAGATACAGGACATCGCAGACTTCGTTGGTGACTCTTTAGGACTGTCACAACAAGCAGCAACTACAGATGCTGAGACAATAGTATTTTGCGGTGTGCATTTCATGGCAGAAACCGCCGCCATACTCTGCCCTCAAAAACGCGTGCTCATACCAGATCTCGATGCCGGTTGCTCTCTAGCAGCGTCCATTGATCTGGAGCAATTGAAGGAGTGGAAAAGGGAACACCCTGATGCAGTCGTCGTTAGCTATGTCAACACGACGGCTGCAATAAAAGCAGAATCCGACTACTGTTGCACATCCGGCAACGCACTGAAAGTGGTGCAGTCTATCCCTGATGACAAAGAGATCCTATTCTTGCCTGATCAATTTCTTGGCTCGTGGTGCCAGAAGATGACCGGTAGAAAGAATATGCATATTTGGATGGGCGAATGCCACGTTCATGCTGCAGTTCATCCATCAAAGATCGACGAGATGACGCAGAAGCATCCAAAAGCCGAATTGTTGATCCATCCGGAATGCGGATGCCTCACCCCATATCTCGACAGGGTTTGTCGAACGCAGGGCACGACGGACAACCTCAAAGTCGCATCCACGGAAGGAATGATCCGCCGCGCTAATGAGTCTGAAGCCAAAGAGTTTGTGGTGGCAACAGAGATTGGAATTCTTCACAGGTTAGAGAAGGAAAATCCAAACAAGACCTTCTATCCGATCAGTTCTGAGATGAGCTGCCAGTTCATGAAAATGATCACTCTAGAAAAATTGCATCGTTCTCTGACAGATGATGTGTTTCATGTGAATGTGCCTGAGGAAATCAGCAATCGAGCGCGCAAATCCATCGACAGAATGATCAGCATATTTTAGTCGCTCCACTATCAGCGAGTGAGGAGGTGTCAGCCGATGGCGCGCCGACGAGATTTTGATTTGAACGAAGCTATTATCGTAGTTGGCTCAGGAATAGCTGGACTGTTGTTAGCAATCGAGCTGGCGACTGCCGGACGTCTGGTTCAACTCGTAACGAAGGGAAGTCTTTCCGACTCCAACACAGCCTGGGCTCAAGGTGGGCTCGCAGCAGTGACCGAGTTGAATGCGGCAGACTCAATCGACCAACATCTCACAGATACAATCAATTCCGGTGACGGACTCACCAATATAGAGGCCGCGGCCCGCATTGTCGGTGGTGGCGGACAACTCGTTTTGCGCCTGGCTCAACTGGGCGTCGAATTCGACCAAACGTCGCTCGCGCTCGAAGGCGGGCATGGACTGGCCCGTGTGCTGCACAGCGCCGACGCGACAGGACGCGCAATTATTGATGCTCTGACAATCAAAGCGTTGTCTCTTCCGAACATTCAGATTTTCGAACACTGCTTTCTCACCGAAATAATCACAGACGGACGTCGAGCAATCGGCGTCGAGCTAATCGAAGAGATGGAAGGCAAGCCTTTTGCTGAAAACATCACAGTGCAGCTATTCGGAAAAGTTGTCCTATGTACTGGAGGCTTAGGCAGAATCTATTCTCGAACGACGAATCCAGACACCGCCACTGGTGACGGCATCGCCGCGGCATTCCGAGCTGGGGCGCACCTGGCAGACATGGAGTTTGTTCAATTCCATCCCACCGCATTGGCGCTTGTCGGCGCACCTGCATTTCTCATCTCTGAAGCAGTAAGAGGCGCGGGCGGCATTCTGCTCAACTCCCGAGGCGAGAGATTCGTCCACAAGTACTTTCCAGAAGGGGAGCTTGCCACCAGAGACAAGGTATCCCAAGCTATACATCAGCAAATGATTTCTGACGGGACTGATAACGTTTGGCTTGACCTGAGCCCAATTGGCAAGGCGCAAATTTTATCAAAATTTCCCAATATTGCGGCGCGATGCCGAGAATTTGGCATTGATCCCACTACAAGCGCCATTCCAGTTGCACCGGCTGCGCACTATTTCATGGGTGGAATTCTAACTGATGCCGATGGAAGAACAACCGTAGAAGGACTATACGCAATCGGCGAGTGTGCCTGTACAGGGCTTCATGGCGCTAATCGGCTTGCCAGCAACTCTTTGCTGGAAGGCGGTGTCATGGCGATGAACCTCGCTCGTCGTCTTATCTCTCACGATCGAGACTATGCGCTCTCGAATGTCCATTCAGAGTCCATGCCAAGTACTTTTCGGCGAGACATCCTGCTAGATGCGGCTATTTTTGCCAACGATTCTTCTTTGCTGGGGACACGTTTCAATCTGGAAATGTTTCGCAGTCGCCTACTGCACGACGTAGGCATAGTGAGATCGGCAGAAAAATTGAGAAATTTCATCAACGATAATCTGGCAGCATCAGATACGATATTGGATACGGTACCGACATACTGTACTTCGGATGCACCGAATTTCATACTAAGTACGGTGCCTGGACTGGAAGAAGAGGCAGAAAAGCTGCTCTGGCTGTCAAATCAGCTCGGTGCACCTCAGGCGAATACCTCCGTTCTATCACTTTGCACCATAAGCCGCGACATGACCAACGAAAGGTCGACCTCAGCCAATCGCCGCAGATACCAGATGTTGTCTGACGAATCTGCCGCCAGCTCGGTCTCTCGTAGACTCGTCTCAGAGCGCAACGCCGCGTACATCCTTGGTCTGATGGTCGCCCAGGCGGCCTTGCTACGTGCAGAATCGCGCGGGGCACAGTGGCGCTTAGATTATCCAAACCGAGACGACCTCAAATTCAACGGACACACGTCATACCATACAAGTGGTATCACATGGATTCCTGCCGAAACGACTTCTGTGGTCGCAGCAGCTAGAGTCACGGTCGTATCAAGCTAGATCATCAATGATTCTGGCGATCCGATCGACAAGAACTCCAGCAACTCGACTGTTTCTGCTGGATTGCCTGAAGCGACCCAACGAAGGTTGCTCCCACAAGATGGTGTCATGAATTAACTGACGACAGGCTGATACACACATGGCTGATCTTCCTAACAACCGAAGACAATACGACCGCTTCGAACACCCACTCTCTACTGCCAACGCATTAGTAGGTCACGCCAAAGCCCTTTAACGACTTTGTAACATCTTCGAACTAGCATCTGTCGACAGAAACATTGAAGAATTCGCTCCAGAGCGAAGGACTCCAATCTGTCAAAGCCGGGGGGCTAGCAGTGTGGCCATACACGCTATAGGGTGGCGGCAGTAGTTCTGATTATGCTTTTCCAGCTTCTCTTAAACTACTCCGGAAGGAGTAACAATGACATTATACGGCGGAGAGTCTTATGGGGAAGGTCTTTGGCATCAAAGTAGTCTAGATGACTCCAACAAAACCAGTAGCCCAATCAATCTCCTTGATATCAAACAACTTCTCGACAAACATACACGCACGAAGGAAGCCGAACTCAAACCACCTGTGGTGCCCACATCTTTTCTTCCAGAAGTAATATTCATAACTGATGCGTACAATTGCGCAGGCTCGGACGAGCCACTGAAGAACGTTACCATCAACGGAGACAACTTAAAACTGCTCGGTCCGGAAGCGAAAGCGGTCCTGGACTTTCTTTCAATTGAATCGATATCCGTCTTTTCAAATGACGGTAAATCATACCTGTCTCTCGAGTTCAAGAAGGATCCGAGTTTTGGTAAGAAAGAAGTGGAACTATTCGAAGGCGTTGGGGTTACAGTCACCGACCCTGGCGACGGCAAGAGGCACGTGGAACTGCCTGCTGGAGTAGGTTCGATCACGCTGAATCGCAAGATAAATGCAGAAATAGTAAAAGACGATAAGGGAATTAGGAGTATCAAGCAGATAAACGGTATCGAGGCGATGGTTCCGACCAAGGTCGGCAATCTGTCGGTCACCGTAGACAGTATCACCGTTTTGAAAGATGATGGGAAAACTGCGAAATTGGAGATTCGGGGACGAGCGGTTGGACAAGCACAATCAGTGACCGTTGAGGTGCCTTCCGAGAAGGTCGCTAAATTGAATTCACTTCTGACCGCAGTAGATACTCTCCGCACGAATCCACCGAAAGAGATCATTTCCACGCAGTCGCCCGAAGACCTTCTCAAGGCAGACGAAGAGCCGTCTTATGCAAAACGCATAGCGACGGTGTTAGCATTGCTTGTTTTCGCTGATGCTTTACGACAGGTCTTCAGGGGAACCACTGAGTTGTTACCTCCTGAGCGACCTGTATCGAAAACAACAGTGGATGGCAAGGTCTTAAAGCCAAATTCGAGACTATTGATCGACAAATTCGGCACCGTGACCGAGTACTATAAAACTCCTGATGCTGCAGGGACAATTGAATACGACAAGAATGGACGTATGTTCATCGAGCCAACGGATAAAGACTCTCAAGTATTCATAAAAGACAAGAATGGAAAGATTCAACGGCATATTGATTTTCCTCCAGGCGGCGTTGAAATATTGCCAGGTGAGTCATTCCACATCACAAGTCAACGAGATAACTTAAAATTCGGAATCTTTGTAGAGACAAACAAATTCATCAAAGTAGCACAGCGAGACATGTCACCGCTTGTGGCAAAGTTCTCAAATCCGAAAGGAGCAGATTTGCGAATAGGCTTTCAACTCGGAGATTCTGTCGAAGTTGGAGCTGGTAAGTCCAAAGGTCTGATACCGTCAAACTCCGCATCGGCTAGAGTTGAGCCTGGTGAATACATAAGCAGTAATCAGGCTAAATTCGAATTCGATGAAAAAGGAGTATTCATCAAGGATGGAGAACTGGTAAAAAATGGCGAAAACATACCTTCCGACAACGGGACCTGGGTCAATGGCAAGAAGCTTGAACCTGGTGAGAAAAGGTATCTGAAGGCCGGAGACAAAGTCACTTTCGGCGAGCCCGGAAAACCAGCTACGGTAGAAGTGACTATGGAACAAGCTTCTGACAGAGCAGGAGCAAACAGTCCGGAAATTTCTTCCGACGTCACAAAACCGCGGGTGGTGCGAGTCATTCGCTCGGATGTAGGAAAAGGTCAGTACTTTGAAGCTGTTCCGAATCAGGAAATTGTAATCGGACCCGAATTGGATTTGAATGTTGGCGGTCAGGTAAAGAAGGGGCGTGCATCCTTGATTATCAACCCCAGTGGAGAGGCATTTCTCAAAGTATTCCCCGGCAGCTCTGCGCTCATTGAAAAGGCCAACGGCGACATCTATAGACTGCAAGCCGAGTACAGCTCCGTACCAATCGAGCCAACTGACAAAATAAGCATTGATGGTTCACCATACTTCCGGATTGACGAGAAGATTGCTTCTGGTCTAAATGTGAAAATAGGGAAGGAGACTTTCAAGCTGAATCCCGGTGAAACAATCCATCTCGGACGAGACCAAGACCAGACGATCACTGACAAAAGATTGATCAACTTCGAAAATTCCAGGATAAGCAAAGAACATGCAATCATCGGTGTAGACGAGCTCGGACGCTTGTACATCGAGGAAACAAATCGTCCCTCTAAGAATGGAACTTTCGTCAACGGAGAGCGGTTAATGCCGGGGCGTCGACAATACCTGAATGCAAGCGATCACATCAGTCTTGGCAATCCGGCAATGGCGACAGCAGTACGCATAGAGATCGGGTCACAAACGCATCTAGGAAGAGGCCTCGACACTAGTAATCCAGACCACGCGCAGGGCGATCCAGTGTACAAAAAAAACCACCTTTATAAAAATACAGTCTTTGACACTGTTAACGGATACGAAATTCCCCTGCCAGCTGACATTCAGAAGTGCAAGATCGTAGGTCAAACCGACGCAAAGAACATTCGCATTAGAGGAGGCTTGAGCACAAGCCATGTTCGTGAAGAACGCAATCTTTCTCCATCCGAGCTAAATGCCATCAAGAGAAAAGAGCCGGGTCTAGGATACGAAAAAATCGAGCTGACGATAGGCGATGAAAAGGTTACGTATTACAAGACAAAGGACGATAAATTTTTCAGACTCTATGAAGACGTAAAGAATCCTCGCCTTGTGCGAGATGTAGAACTTTTCGTAGAACCGCCTTCAGGTCCGCCCGACAAAGGTCCGGATCTGCCTGGAGACAAGCCCAAGGGTGGCCCTGGCACCGGCGATGGAGACAAGCCCAAAGGCGGCCCTGGTACCGGCGATGGAGACAAACCTAAAGGCGGCTCTGGTACCGGCGATGGAGACAAACCCAAAGGCGGCCCTGGTACTGGCGATGGAGACAAACCTAAAGGCGGCCCTGGTACCGGCGATGGGGACAAGCCTAAGGGCTCAGCCAATACAGACGACAAGCTTCGCGGCGCATCTGGAGGCGATCAAACCAGCAAAGGCGATGCCGTGGAGTTAGCCCAGAAGCTACTTGGCGGAACTAATCCGGAGCAAATTGCAAAAATGGACCCAGTAGAGTTGAGACTGCTTTTGCAGTCCAAGGTGTTTCAAGCGACTGTCGGTCTAAAGGGTGACGATCTCCAACGGATGAAGAAGTTTCAAACTTTCCTGGACAACGCAACCGATCAATCGCTAAGAGAACTGCTATCGGAACTCAAACTGACCCCGGCAGACAAGGCCACAAACAACAAGGTGGCTCCATCTTCGCCAGATCCTAAGGCTTTTACGGAGCCGAAATCCGGAATAGACAAGCCGAACCCGATCCTTCCGTCTAAGGTTGCGCCCACTGCATTTGATGGCACGCCAAAACCCGCTGGTGTCGAACTGAGACCACCAGATAAGGTAGCAGTCGAACCAGGGGTAAAACCAGGCACGGTAAAGACAGAACCAATACCGGGTGTTAAGGGCGAAGGTCCAGGACGACGCACACTCTCTCGTACAGCGGCCATCCTCGTAATACTCCATGGGCTAGACGGTCTGTTCGGCAAGTAGACTTAACAACATCGTAACGAATTCCGAATAGTATCTACCGAACAGAAGGGAGAACTGACAGAGTCAGAACGACGAAACAGATCAATCCTTCTGTATTGAAAAAGCCGGGGGGCAAAGCAGTGCAGCCATGTGCATTCTTGGGGTGCGGCAGTAGTTTTGATTATGCTTTTTCAGCTTCTCATCAACTACTCCGAAAGGAGTAAAAATGACCTTTATTCAGAACGGAGACCTTGCGGATCCTTCACCGTTTCGTATTGCTGATTCTAATCGCGCGGGCAGACTAGAGAACATAGATGTGTCTGCATTCTTCGACAATAGCGTGTTGAAGAAACTTCGAGCAGATCAAACGGAACAACTGGGTCCATACTTACCGGACCTGACGATCCGTTGTGATCGATCGGAAGATCACGAGCCAAAAGAAAACTCAGATGACTCTGGTCCTAAATCGCAGGACGCCGTAGAAGTAACGAATATATCAACCACGTCCGCATTCTGCAGCTCCTCGATGGAAGATTTTGCAGGTAATCCGGACAATGATACCGCGGACGGAGACAAAGACTCCGATGGAATGGCGGATGGTGATGAAGAACCCAAAGGCACATCAGACAAAGCAACCAAACAAGATCCGGTCGAGCGGCTTTCGAAAATGTCGCGCGAGGACGTAATGAAGCTCAGCGACGCAGAGCGAATTGAACTCTTGAGAGGTTTGACGGCGGATGATATTCAGAGACTCAAAGCAGACAAAGGACTGGCTTCGTACAGGCTTCGGGACGTGGTTGCCGGAATCCCCAACCCAGATAAAATAGCGCTGTGCAACGAATTCAGCGTTCAGACCCTGGAAGCGCTGCCATCAGACGTACGTTCGGCACTGCTGGTTCCTGAAACACTCCATGATCTACCGATGGAGAAACGCCTCGCCTTCGCCCGGGCAGGCCTGCGTTTCGAAGATAAGCTCCGAATCGTTAACGACCTGACGATTGAAGAGCTCAAAAAGATTCCACCAGAGAGTAGGGCTGGTCTGTTCATCGGAATTCCTCGAGACCTGAGCAATGCGGTGATGGACATACCAGTAGAGAAAAGGATGGCCGCTCTGGATGGTATTCCATTTTCAGCCTACAGAGCCCTTATGGACGGCAATGGCAGAAGAATTATTCCAATCGAGATTCATGTTCAACAATTGAATAAAGCAACTCCAGAGGAAATTCGTCAAATAGATTACGAAGCACGATGGCATTTGGTTCACAACATCCTGCACCATGAGAAGGATGTACCGAGGTTAAGTGGTGATGCCAGAGTAGCCTTATTCAACTCTCTAAAATCTACTCAACTGCAAGGATTGTCTCCAGATACATTCAGAGCGTACCTTAGAGGTTTAAACCCGGATCAAAGCTTCGAAATTCTAAGGTGTACTAAAGATTTGGCAGCACTCGAGTTGATTCCAATGGAGCAACGGATCGATTTGCTAAAGAATCTGACGGCTGATCATATACAGGCTCTTTCAAGATCTAGTGCTCGCTTTGGTTTGCTTTTTCAAGGTTTTGATTTCAGGCAAGCACGAGAAATATTGGCAAGTTGGGGAACACCCGAAAAGAGTCAGATGGTGCCAAGAACTACCTTGACCGAGCTCCTTCGAAGGATTGGGGCAGATGCTCAATATCTACCAGAAGAGGTCAAGAAGGTTTGGGCTGAGAGACTGACACCGCAAATGATTCGCAACGCTCCGGAAGCCTGCAATGCAATCAGGAACAGCGACAATCCTCCTGGGGACAATCCAAAAGGTCCTGGAAATGGTGGCGGTGACAAACCAACTGGTGGACCTGGCACCGGTAATGGTGACAAGCCAAAAGGACCAGGAGGAACTGGCGGTGAAACTCCTCCTGGAGACCAGAACACCAAAGGCGGTGACAAATCAACTGGCCCAGGATCAACTGACAAACCCGACGCAGGCACAGATACTTCCCCAGCCAAAGCACAAAGGATCGAGATAGCGCGGAGATTGCTCCAGGGCATTACCCCAGAACAACTGGCAAATATGGATCCCACCGACCTGAGACTAGTGCTGCAGGCAAAGGCATTACAAGAAGGCACCGGTCTGACCGGCGAACAGCTAAAGAAGATGAAAGAGTTCCAGGCATTCTTGGACAATGCAACAGAGCTAGCGCTAAAAGAATTGCAAGCAGAAGTCAAAGTCGAAGCCGCATCCAATATAGCTGCAGCAAAGCCACTACCCACTGATGGAAAGATTGTGGCAGAACCAACGGTAGTGGCAGACAAGCCTAATCCAATTCTTCCGGCGAAGGGTGCTCCTACGGCATTTGACGGCACCAACACCGGAGGAATAGGGCTAAAACCGACAGACAAGGTCGTAGTCAAACCCGTAGAGAAACCGGCTACAGGGAAGATTGACCCGATAATCACCGCTAAAGGAGAACCTACCGCAAGAAAAACATTTTCTCGCGTTGTAGCTATCGCTGCAATCCTGAGCACGCTGAAAGACTTCGTAGACAAATAACCACGCGCAAGGTCTGCTAAAAAAGCGACCACTTTCGAGATTGTGAGCCGGGGAAGGCGACACAAAATATCTAACAACTTTGATCAGCGAATACAGCATTAACTGTACTCGATTAGCATATGGAGGAAGATTATGCTAGATTTTTCACAACCTGACGACATCAGACAGACTGCTCAATTTGATCCGTTATCGCTTTTCATTAGCAGTCAAATTGCCCCACCTGAGCAACGTGCTACCAACGGAGGCGCCACTTCAAAGGGCATTTTAAGCTCGGGTACGGACAAACAAGCAATCAACGATCAACCAACAAAAGACACGGCTGGTCTACCTTTGCTGATTCTCTTCAATTCAACGGATTTGCCAATTCCAATTTTGCCGGCGGAGCAACCCAAAGAGAAGAAGCAAAATCCACTAGATCCGAAGACTGCAAAACTCACCCACAAAGACCAAAATATAAAACTGTTCTCTAACGACGGTCCCACGGTGGCGCTGATTACCCTAGATGACAAATCGCTTACGGACTCCGTTATCTATCGAACCTCTTCAACCGATCGAAGTAAGAGTGTCTGCTCGTTTTCATATAAAAACAGAACCCAATTCGAACGAATGGAGTACAAAGACCCGACAAATCGAGTCCTCCTGGAAGTATCAAAAAACGCAGCTGATGGAAAATTTCAGCTGACCATCCAGACCTCGCCTAACCCTACAATACTAACGCTGAAAGAATTCTCCGAACCCAAGATCTCTGACGACGGCGTCATCGAATTCGTCGGTGATGATAACAGTAAGGTCACCATCGATGCACAGGGACGCATCATAATCGGTGCGCCTGGACGTATCGAAAAATCAGAACAACAAGTGAAAGTAATAGTTCCGAACAAACTTCAGGAAGTTTATATAGGTGGGAGGTTAATTGGAAAAACTTTTCTCGATAGCGAAGCAAAGAACCATCTTTTCATTCAACGAGACAAGACAGATCCAGATCGAATAACCAGGGTCGGATTCACTGTCGGTAACAACCATGCGATCTTCACGCCGATCGGAGATGGGAAGTGGACAGCCAAAGTAATTGGCTCAGTCAAGCTTCAAGGAGAGACTGTCGGTACACTATCGTTCGACGACAACATGAATCCTACATTCAAGTCCATGGACAGAACCGTAGAAGTTAGCGAAGCAACTCTTCTTGAATCAGCGCCAACTTTGAGAAATCTGCTGTCCTCACAAAGGTACTTCAAAGCTCAGTTCTTGTTACAGACAGAGAACAAGGCCCGAAGCGACTTTCACCATGCCCTTCTGAAGGAATTCAAATGTGAATCTTTGGCACAAATTCCCAAAGATGAGTACGAAAAGCGCAGTAAACCTTTCGAACTGCAACTCAAACTAACACTTTTGAAGCTGAATGAGAATTTAGATAACGAGTCCAAGTATCTCCAAGATGTACTCGCCGAACTAGAGCGGAACAAAAAAACAGAAGCAAGCTTAACGCCCAAAGAAATTCAGGATATATGGGTCAACAAGATGCGCGAGACCAAATTGGCCTACGAGCGCCTCATCACCTCATTAAAAACAGAAGCACTACCTGAGGCTCTCGACATTTTGGAAAACTGGAATCTTCCAGTTCCGCCAGATTGTCCAGTGGAAACTCCTAAAGATAAGAATGGACAATTTGTCCCTGCGGTAGGAATCAAAAGACAGCTAAAAGCAAACGCCGACAAAATTGTTTTCGACTTTGGCACCGTTCCAACTTTGGAGACCTTAAACCGACTGACCAAATCGTTGGAGTGGTGCAAAGACATACGAAAACAGCAACACGATTTGATCGTCCAACGCGACTTAAAAATCGTCATCCCGGCGATGATTAAGCAGGCAGGCTATCCTCAGACTTGGCTGGAGAGACCTGAAGGTATGTCGGACGAAGCTCATCGAGACGCACTGCTGCATATGATTTCCGTTTGCGACGATGTTCGCGAGTTTGCCGGGGCGATTAAGGTCTGTAGATATAGCGCGAAGGGAGTTCCATTTTTGGGTCCCGACGAAAAACCGAAATACCCGCCTAACGTAAAGCCTGGACTAAAGGAAGAGTTCGAGTTCAAATGGCCGGAAAAAGTCTCAATGAGCAATGAAAAAACCATCAAGTTCGTAGAGGATTATCAAAAATGGGCAGCCAAGGAAGGAAAAGAATTCGACGAGAAAATGCAGAAGGCTCTGCAAAAATTTGAAAGCTTCACCAACTACGCATTTTATGGGAACATGCCGCTCAAAGCGTATGCATCATTCGAGAAAACCGGACCAAAATCAGGTCAGCTAAAAGAGATTCATGATACTGCCGGCGATGGTAGACGCGAATTCAATAACCTGAACGGCAATTTCTATGTGGAGAAGGTCGGTGCGAACTACAGGCTGCGCACTATCATGCAGCCGGAATATGCCAGACTCTACAACTATCAAAACATCGGCAACGAAAATATCGGATTAGCAAAAGACAACACGGAATTTTATCCTCCCGGAACCCTCATTCCGTTCGTCGGAAACGGAGGAAAGGTCAGATTGGTACCAATCGAAGAATTAGCCGAATTGAAACAGTATCAGCAATTTTGGCGATACACCGAACTTGCAGTAAGTACATTGACAGATGCGGCAATACTAGTGGGCGGACTCGGGGTAGGCTCACTGGCACTATTCGCAGGAAGAGCAGGTCTCAAAGCACTCATGACCGGGACCTTCCGTACTATTGTCGGCGGAAGCGGCTTTATCCTCACCAACTCTAACGCGATGACAACGGACTGGGGCAAAACCGCACATAAAGTCCGATCGGTAGCAATCATGTTCGATGTATCAGCCGGTCTCCTGAAGAGTTTTGGTAAAGCCGCCCCAGAAGCCTATAAGACAATCGCGCTAACTAATCTGGCCAACTCGGAATGGCGCATTGCGAAACGGCTCGGCACAGTGCTGGAGAAGGTAGACAATGTTCACAAGTCAAAAGCATACAGCAGAGGAATGCTCGGCACCGAAGTTGCGTTCCTTGGCATTCTTGGTCGTGAGTTCTACCACAAATTTGATAACACTGACGAGGAGATCAATGTCAAACCTGGCGAAGTACCAAAAATCAAACAGCTCGAAGATAGAAAGTCTCCGCTGTTTCACCATCTAATCCTCGGAAGATCTGAGAACTTAGACGGGGCAAAAACTCCAGTCGATCTGATGCTAAATATTGCAGTGGCAGAATTGCTGGGCAGATATCGTGTCGCGAAAGATTATTTTGACACTCTCGGCAAAAGCAAGCTTACTGACACTGATCGGCAGAAGATACAGGCTATTAGAGCAAAGCTGGACAATCTTGTTTTCGGGAAAAAACCAGACAACGAAGACCAACAAAAATGGCTGGACGATAGGACTAAAGAAAAAGACCAGAGGATCGAGGAATTCAAACTGATTCTTCAATCTGATAGCGAGTCGAAAGATGTGAAATTCGCAGCACTTATGGCCGTCTACGCGCTATCGACTCCAGATAAAAACATCGACGGTCCCGACAAGAATAAATCGCAACCAAAAATTCTAGAACTAGAAAAATTGATCAATCCGGGTCAACCGAACAGGTTCGATCTTCGCGCATTTCTGGACGACTGTGTTGCTCAGGGAAATCCTGATTTAAAACTGATGGCGGTTGAGATGCAGATGCGTCTCGAAGTGCCAGAAAGAGGCGCGCTCTATATGGCTAGAACGCTAGTAGATCTGATCGATAGTCCAAACACCAGTGAAGACAGCAAAATCAAGGCAATCGAAAATCTTACAAGAATTTGGTGCGGTCTACACACATATGAGAATGGTCCACTTAAATTGGCTTCGGTCGAGGAGAAAAGGGTCTACATCGCTACATCGGCAGATTGCTCGGCTAACGTGCTTCGACACTTTATAACGACAGTCGCTGGCGACAAGAACCAACCTCCTAACGTCCGCGTCATGGCGGCAAAGTGTATTGCTTCCGTGAATTCAACTGGCAATCGTTGGGATTCAGGACTTGTGGCGCTGGTCAAGGAGTATTATCAGGGTCCAAACACATTTGCCCAAAACCAACTGACGCTGCTGTCGAAGTCGAGTCAAAACGATACGGTAGCTAGCGTCAGAATGGATGCAACGTCTGCGCTCCTCGCGCTGGACGATCTGGGCGAGCTCTCGACGCCGCAGGCGAGAAGCAAACGTCTGATCGACACATTTAGAATGTGCATTAAGCGGATTGAGGACGGCAAGAACGTTAACACCGAGGACATCGTAGCCGCGGCCGAATGCATATCGCTGATGACTGCCGAGGACATCAAGCACCTTACTCCGGAAGAGCGCAAGCTGATCATCGGCGTCCTTGAACTTCCAGAATACTCCGAGATGAATCTTCTTAAGACTCAAATTTTGAGGAAAGCCTCTCATGTGGTATCACCAGAGACAAAAGCGCTAATGGAAGAGGCAATTTTAAAACTAATTACTCCACCTACCGCCACAAATTTCGGCACCTTATCCTCACGCGCAACCAATGAATTCGTTAGGAAAGAGGCTATTAAAGCTCTCGTGGATGCCAGGTTGGTTTCTGAAAGATCTATTGCGCTGTTGAAGACAATCGCCTTGCCTTCACAAAATCCAAAGATACCGCCTGTGGAGTCAAGCGCCAGCGTTCGGCTGCAGGCCTTACACGCGCTGCTGGAGCAAGATCCTCAAACATTCTATGAAGTAGCAAATATCTGCTTCCTTTTCGAATCGAATCCGGCTATAAGAACCTTAATTGATACCTACAAAATCGCTCACAGATATCCGGTTCGAAACCTGCAGAAGAGAGCCGAGCTAGCAAAAATTCAAGGCGACAAATATGAGGATGGCAATTGGGAGAAAAAGGGGCCTGCAGTCCTCAAACCAGTTACCGATGGTTACGGCACCATAGAGCCAGCCACTGTGAAGGTGAAAACAAAAATCGGCGACAGGTTCATTGGATACGGCGGGAAGGACGAAATGGACCGCGGTCCGAGATACGCCCCCATTTATAGTGAATCAATAATTGTAAACCCGAAACGCATAGAGCACCTTCAAAACAATCTTTTCAGGAAAGTTCGCCAATCTGGGACGCCTGACGATGCTGCAGAACAAGCGGTGTTTTACCTCGTGACACAACTGTCATCAAATGCACACGTCGAAGGTATTCCTGCCGACCAGAGAGTCCGTGTACTGAGGGAAGCGCTAGATACCTTGATGGCACTAGTCTCAGACAAAGGAGATAACCTTGTTCCAGCGATTACGATCGAAAGATTTAAGCGACTGATCAAGGACACGCACTTCTCCCCTTTCGTAAGGCTCGAGATGCTCGTAGCGTTGAAACAATATGTCGACAGAAACACGACCGGAGGAAAAAATAGCGAATTACGAGAGGATTTCGCAAACTACTTGGCTGGCCTTTTGGATTACGACGTGGATCAGGTGGTCAATACCGAAAAATCTGATGAAATCAGAAAAGGCAGAAGAGAGCTTCGCTTTGAAATTCTCAGACAGATGAACACCTACAGGGGCGAGTACACTAACGAGGCGCTCGACATCGTTTCCGGAAGAGCCAAAATAGACGTAGAAGTCAGGCGAGCAGCTGCCGATCTACTATTGAAACTGCGAGACAGCGTAAAGTCTTTCTACGAAGAGGCTCAACCTATCGAAGGTCACGACAAGCCGGTTCTCGCCGATAGAATAATCGCTGCATTCGGCAGCGGCATGTCCTGTCAAGAAATTGTAGGCACCATATTCAGTTGCACTAAGGCTCAACCAATCGGACCGTCCGATCCTAGATTGAGCTCTGTTCGTCTGGCCCTCGGTGCAAAAGGACTGATAGTCGAACTAAATCCCAAAGTTTACACTCACGCCGCAGGTACTCCGAATGTCGAAATCACGACAAGGGTTGAAAACGGCGCGGAGATGATAAGACTTGCTGCAGCACTGGTGATGTTGCAGCCCGAGCACACTGGATTCTCCTATCGCGACAAAACTGATGCATTAGCTGTGTGCATTCGACTGATGACCGAAGGCAAAGAAGAAGGATATAGAAAAGATGCCAGGGAGTTATTAGCTAGACACATCAAGAATAATACCAATGACCTTGGAGTTCCTGCCCTCGTATTCTTCCTTCTAGATGCCGAAAAGAACGCGGCCAACGACGAAAAGGCAGAGAAACCAGAAACAATCCTGGCGGCAAAACAGTTGCTTTTCAATTCGCTACCAGACGGATTGACCGAAGTAAGATTGCCTGACGGAAGAATGCTCCGGTTTAACAAAATTGGTTTGCGCGTGCAAGTAGAAGAAAGCTCCGACAATAAATTATTGCGAGCATCAATAGTCTCAATCGCCGGTGGTCCGGAGCGCACTTATACTGAATCACTCTTGGCAGAGTTAGATTCTCCAACCGTTGGCTTGCAAAGAAAACTAGAAATTTCGCGCAGAATAATTGCCGGCGAGCCTAAAGATTACGTCAAACCAACGTTGCAACAACAAACATTGGTGGTAGAAAAACTTGCCAACAGCTGCCAGGTGTTCGATGGCGGAAAAAATACCGACACCGGCGAATACATCAATTTCCTGAAGAATGTGTTGTACAAAGACGGAGATTTCGCACAAAGGGCGGACATTCCATTCATGGATTCCGACAAGATGGACTCGATCGAGACAAAGTTCATGGTCGCGCTTGCTGATCGCGCAATTGATGGAGATGCAGATGCTAGAAAAATGCTCCTGCAATTGGCGAAGGTCAATCGTGAGAAGCTCATGAAATGTGTTTTCCACGCCATCCCATACACTAGACGAATTCCGATGGACTTCGCAGATATGCGCGCCAAACAAGTACAGTTTCACCTGGATTGTTACGGGGCCGGAGAAAGAGATCTTGGATTCGATGTTTTGGAAAAGGGCAAAGCCGAACGATTGCCACCACATGCGAAGCGTAGCTATGACGCGCTGAAGTCAGAAAGTAGCGGCGCTGTTCAAATCTACCGTTCAGTCTTTGATGAAACCGCGGCGCTTATGACTCCTGACTATTTTAATCCGAAGGTCAAGGACGTAAAGCTCCAGAACGTTCACGACCTGAAGATGAAAGTCAATCAGAAATATCTGGAAGTCGATAAGAAAAAAATGGAGATATGGACCGACCTGATTGTCTCGATTGCATCGCAAGGAAACAACGAGCTGTCTACGAATGAGTATGCCATCATTGCCGGTGCATACTTGGAAGCAACGCCCATACTTGGGTCTGATTCCGCTAGCGTTAAGCGCATTCCAATCGAGCAAGTCGCAAAACAACTTGAACAAATCGACGACAACAAACTGAAACTCGCATTGGTAAAGCCATTTGTTAGTGGTCTGACTCCGCGACTATCAGTCGAAGACGGACTCAAGCAGTCCAACCTGAGAGCATCCACCTACATAAAAGGCGGTTCTAAAGACACCACATTCAACGAGAATTACAAGAAATTGACAGCGGCATTGTCCGGTCCTCTCAAGATGTCCAGATTCAAGCTGTACTTCGATGGACACGGTAAAGATTACCTCGATGCGATGCCGGAAACAGTAGAGGCAGCATACAAAGAGATGTCAGAAGCGCTCGTCGACGCAATCAAATTGAGACGACAAGAAAAAGAGGTCAACGGAAAGTTGTCCCCTGAAGCGCAAAAACTTATTCGCGACACGAAAAGCTTTCTGGATATCGCACCGCCGGAAGTGCTCCTCAATGTAGCCGGAAGTCTCCTGGATTCAGGAACTCCCTGGGCAGAAGAACTCGCATTTTTCGCCCTGGTAAAGGTTTTGAGAGACGGCAATGCCGAGCAAAAAGCGCTGGCAAATGCTCGTCTACGAAAGGCTGTAGATAATCCTGCAGGCGACAAGATTCGTCGAAAAACGAGTATCCAGAATGCAATTGCAGAAGTCACGAGAGACAGTGTCAATCCCAATCCTATGATCGAGCAATGGAAACAGGATAAGGCGGTCAAGGGACCTGAAGCCGAGTTGCAACTGCAAATCCGGGCAATTCCTGCACCAGAGCGAAAAGGAATCAGGAAAACGATGATCGCTCCGGAAAACGCAGCAGGACAAGACTTTAGAGATAAAATTGGTCTTAGCGCTTACGTAGGAGCATTTCTTGAGGACCCAGCCGAGATAGAAGCCGTTCTCGACGACATTCTCGTACTGATTGGAAGTAAGGATACGCAAAGTTACCTAATCAAAAAGGTCAATACCTGCACCTGGAATGAGCGCAAATTACTCGTTATCACTCTAAAGAAGCTGAAGGACAAAGATGTGCACCAAGACATCCAGAAGCAACTGGAGCAGCGATTGAAGGAGTTACCGTGATGCGGTGCCGCTCGCCGCACATGACTCTTGATGGCACCGCAGTACTGACCGACATTGCCGGATACCGTCGCGCCAGGCTTCCCTTGAGGCTGGGATACCGGGACCGCCAGCGCTCTCTCTGGCACCGAGCAAGACCGCCAACCTGCTAGTCGGCGATTGCTGCACAACGTCAGTTTCTCGTCCCAGTCCGCATACGAACACGCTCTGTGCCGGCAGACGCCGGCGGTCCCAGTAGCAGACAAACGCCGACACGATGTGCACTAAACTAACACTGGGTGGAAATCACCCACAGGTGTTCACTCTCGAGGTTTATTCGCTGGCTCATTAACCGCAGGTGACCGGCTCTCGCCGGTTCATGCACTTGATGGCGTGTTCGATTGCATCCGCAAAGAACTCAGCGGTGGTCGGGTAGTAGGTCAACCATAGCGACGGCTCTACAAGTTCGAGCTCAATGATCATGGGCGTCCCGTCTTCGGCATGAACCACGTCAATTCTTGCGTACAACGGTGGCGACAGGAAAGCCTCTTCATTCGATTCACCCATCGTAGTCATGCCACCGCCAGCGACGGCATCCAAAGCAGGCAATCTGTTTGGGTTTTTCTCATGCTTACGAACCAAATCGCCGAGTACCAGCATCGCGCGCTCGGCCAACTCCAGCTCTGCGAAAGTGACTTCGACCGGCATCTCGCCCGCCTCTCCGCCAGGCATGAGCTTTTGGAATGCCATTTTTCTTACCGTGTGACAATATCTTCCATTTACGAAGACCAGGGCTCTCTCGCCTCGCGTTTTTACCGAAGCTATGAAGGGTTGAACCATCACGTCCACAGTCCGCAACAATTCTTCCGTGTGTTTCACGGCAGCGTCGATATTTTCTTCCTGCACAATGATCACACCACTGGTGGCGAGTCCAACGGCTGGTTTTACAACCAATTTTCCAGAGGGGTCGTTCTTGAGCAATGACATCAGTTTTTCCCTGACATCGACGCTGCCGAATCTGTACAGCCACTCGGTCGGGACAATGCCGATACCTGCTTCAGATAAATCTCGAAGATAAGACTTGTGGCAGCTCCATCGTAGATAATTTGGTCGGTTGAAGAGCTCTGTGACATTAGAGACGTGATCAATCCAATTCATGAACTGGTCAAACTTCTGGATGTAATCCCAGGTCGATCGGATAACCGTGACGCCGGCTTTCGACCAGTCTATGGAAGGGTCGTCCCACACCGCGATTTGACAGTCGAAACCTCGACTGGCGAGGATATCGAAAACAATCTTGTCGTCGGGATCTAGATTGGGAAGTTTTGAATAAGTGACGAAGGTGCAATTTGTCATGAGATTTAGAAGTAATCTTATGGTAGAGAGTATATAGGCAGAAAAGTATACAGGTTTGGTGTTATCGGATTCTCTTGATGGCCTCTGATTTAGAAAGCGAAGATCCATCCCTCAGCGATTTGTCGGAGCTCCTCGACCTTGACGATGTCTCGGTTCTGAAGCTTGGCTGCCTGTTCGCGCAACGCTATCACGTTGAAGAGCGATTGGGTTACGGAGGTATGGGCTGCGTCTACCGAGCCACTGACAACCAAACGAAGCAAACCGTAGCGCTCAAGGTGCTGCACAGCACAATGTTATCAGACGCAGGAGCCAGAAGGCGGTTTATCCGTGAAGGTCGAGCCTCCATCGCTCTTAAACATCCTCACATTGTCCAGGTCACGGATTTTTCAATTGCCACCGACGGTCTCCCTTACATGGTCATGGAGTATCTGGAAGGACAAAGTCTCGCGGATATTCTCATTAAGAGCGGTCCTTTGACGCTGGCACGATTTATTACGAGCTTTTCGCAAATTCTCAGCGCCTTGACTCACGCTCACGAACAAGGCATCGTTCATCGAGACATAAAACCAAGCAACATTATGTTTGTTCCTACCAGTCGCGGTCGAGAGAACATAAAACTTGTGGATTTCGGCGTCGCCAAACTAGTCACGGACATGGGCGGCACACAGGAGCTGACGACTTTGGGAGAGCTCATAGGCAGCCCGTGCTATATGAGCCCCGAGCAATGCCAGGGCGACGACGTGGACATCAGATCGGATCTTTACTCGCTTGGATGCGTTATGTACGAGGCGCTGACAGGCGCTCGCGCATTCCGCGGAGGTAGCTCCTTGAGGATCATGCACAAGCAAGTGCATGAGATGCCACCGTCATTCTCGAAAATTTATCCCGACCACACGATACCTTTGTGGCTTGAACAGCTCATTTTCAAAACATTAGCCAAGAACCCTGCGGATCGCTACGAAAACGCTCATGCATTGAAGATCGAACTGCTGGACGGCAGATTTCATCCAGACGAAGAAAGCACGGCTGCGCATTTCGCCGTGCTACCGTGGGAGAGTTTGAGAGGCACTCAATTTGACGATAACCTCTCGGGCTCTTTCCAGGCGCTGCCGAAGGCACCGCCAATCGGTACCACCACCAACGAACGAATCGGTGGTGCGTCGACATTAGCAGTAGGCACCATCTCGAATCCCCAAGTATTCAAGTCTTTCAATTGGGCAGTGTTGAAACTGCTCAATGACAGCGGGATCTTGGGGGATGAGGATCTAAATAATGCTCGTGATTTTCAAACGCACAACGGCGGAGACATGACGAAAATTTTGGTGCTGCTTGGAAAGATCGACAATCACATGCTTGCCGCGGCTCAGAGAGCCCAGCAGCTGCTTGAGCTCGGCGAAGTATCCCAGGATCGGGCTTTAGCCCTGCTTGCTTATTGTCAAAAAACCGGATTAGGATTGGATAAGGCCGCTAAGGAGCTTTTGGATAAGAAGTAAGACTGCTATCATGCTTTAATGCAGCCGATGCATGGTCCGGTCCCAGGGAACCAAGAAATTTGCAGGACGAAGAGGAGCGCTCGATGTTTAGCCGTTTAATGAATGTGATCAAGGGATTGCTAAATCAAGGAATTAGCAAGGTCGAAACTCCGGAGATCCTGGCGGAGCAAGCTCAAATGGAGCTTGAAGGCACGCAGAAGAAGCTGAAGGAAGCATTGATCAGCTCTTTGACAGCCGAGAAAGGGTTGGAGCAAAAACTTCAAAAAGATTCTGAAGAAGTAGCAACATGGCAAAAACGCGCTGAGCTTGCCATCGGGAAAGGCGATGATGAATTAGCAAAGCAGTGCTTGCAGAAGCGGCAGGAAGCTGAACAGGGGCTGGCAAATATGCGTTCTCAATTGGAAGCGCAAAAGTCCGCGACAGCAGCGTTGCGAGAGAAGACGACGGAACACGATGCCAAAGTTCGCGATTTCCAAGCGAAGAAAAAAGACATTGTCGCCAGAGCTCACGCCAGCGAGGCAACGGCCAAGGCCAACGAGATTCTCTCTAGCACAGGCTCGTCAGGAGGACTCGATAAAATCGAAGAGAAGATCAGACAGACAGAACTTCGCAATGAGGCTATGGCTGATCTGAGAGGCGATAAGGGTTTAGATCAAAAGATAAAAGAGCTCGACGCAGCCTCAGATTTAGACTCAGAACTTGCAGCACTTAAGCAAAAGGTGTTGGATGGACCTTCCTCGAGTCCAAAATTGATCGAGGTCCAAGAGCAGCCGCTCAAGGCTTTACCCGCGCCTAAGGAACAGCTCAAGGCTTTACCGGCACCGAAAGAAGACGCAGTAACCGTGGAAGAGGTCGAAGAAGAGAAATAGTCGGACCTGCGCGTTGACACGCTTAGGAAGTATCGACGTAATGCAAGAATCAGAGTGCGTGTGTTGTCGAATCAGTTGCAACGAATCCGTAGGAAACAGCGTTGTTGTCAAACCTGCACAGGCAGTCCCAAAATAAGATCATTGGGTACCTTCTGGCAGCGCTTATATTCGCAGGCGTTTTAGTTCGGTGCTACGAGATCAATCGACCAATCGTCTGGCACGATGAAACCTATACTCTGATCGCTATCTCCGGACACACAATCAAAGCATCTCTATACGAATGGAAAAAGAGAAGCAAAATCAAGCCTCTAACGCTAAGTGAGGTCAAACAGAATTTCCAGGCGCCCCATGGCACTTCATTCCGCAGCGTCAGCCTGGCACTGAAAGCCGATCAATCCGAGCATCCACCTGGATACTTCCAGGGCTTGTATGTGTGGTGCCGGTTGTTCGGCACCGAAACTTGGATCCAGCGAATGTATTCGGTTGTTTTTGGAGTACTTGGATTGGCGGCGTTCTACTGGCTCGGGCTTGAGCTGTTCAAATCCAGAGACGTAGCATTGCTAGCAACAGCAATGCTTTCGCTTTCCCCGCTTCACATAATGTACTCGGTCGAGCTTCGAGAATATGGAGCCGGCTTCTTCTTTTTTTGCATCGTCAGCACCTGTTTTTTACGAGCATTACGACTGAAGCGATTGAGCGATTGGGCCATATATGCAGGCAGTATTGCCAGTGGTGTTTACTTCTCCTATCTCCTCGTTATATCGACTGTCGGACACTTGCTATACGCCGGAATTCAGACTGTTGGCAAACGACCAGGTAGTGATTCGATTAAGCTTCTGCTGTACTCTGGGTTGGCAGTGTCACTATCAATGGTGGCTATGTCACCGCTCTTTCTTGGACTCTGGGAGCGTTGGGAATTCGTTAGGCAAATGACTTCCTGGGTCAATAAAAAAACAGAATTTATGTGTTTGTTAAACGCGTGGCTTTTTTCACCTTCATTCAACTGGATTTTCCATCCGAAGTTTTGGTTCGAAGGTCGCGACCCGTCCATCTTCGATCCCTATAGACCAGCGCTCTGGACACTATTCAGTTTAGAAATATATTGCTGTTATTTTCTGTACAAAAAAGCAGCGTTGCAGTCCCTTTTCTTACTGACTGCATTCATAGTGCTAGCAGGCTTCTTCTGGGGGCAGGATATTGTTATCGGTGGAATGCGCTCAACGATTGTCAGATACTTCCTCCCGATTCCATTGCTTGCGATTTTTCCGGTGGCATTTACGATTGAGAGATTCTGGACTTCAGGGGTGCTAGCAAGGCGGACCATGGCCGCAGGTAGTTTTGCTTTCCTTCTCGCCTGCCAAATAACTGCATTTGTAAATTTGCCGGTTGAGCGAGGCAAATACAGATACCCCATTTCTAAACTTGCGGAATTCCTGGAACAGGAGCCGAACACGGTAGTCATGGTAGATCAAAACTACGAGAGCGTTCTGTTTGTCCTCGCCTTATCGCATCTCAGACCGCGGCAGCCCTTCGCCTGGATCAAAGTGCCTCCTCCCGATTGGCTCAAGCAACAGGACCACGTTTTTGTAATGCATGCCAAGGACAATCTAACTCAAAAGTACGAGCAGTACGGATTCGATGTGCAGTTGCTCGATAAGTCGCTAAGTCTATATCGAATGAAACCTAAGGACAAACCGACAGATTAACCAGGCAGGAATTGCAGCCGCTTATAAAACGGGTATTATTAGTCAAGAGGACCTTGAGCCACAGCCCGTGACTAGGAGAAGCAACAATTATAGCCGTGAAAGGCGGGTATCAATCGATACTCGCTCGCTGCTGTCGACGTATGTCGTTGTACTCTATTTCTTGTTCACCACATCTGGTGCTCAAGCCGACGGGTCCGCGATTCTGCTGCATGATGCACTCAAGGAATATCGTGCTGGACACTACGACAAAGCCGCAGCGCTTCTCGCGCAAGATCTGCAGGAGAACCCGGACGACGGGTTGACGCATTACTACCTTGGCATGGCGAAATCTAAAATGGGAAGAGACTCGGAGGCCCTTTCCGAGCTGGAATGGGCAGCCCGCCTCTGCCCGCCTGAAGTAATTTCGAGCCTAACCAAGCAAGCTCTTTCGACAAAAGGAAGTGAACTTCCAAAACTTCCGAAAGTGGTCGTCGAACAATCCGATTTTTTCAACATGGTTGGCAGCAGCGTGTCCCAGATGTTCGGTGGCAAGAAGCCGGAGACGATAGTCACCGCGGACGGCACTATAAAGATGCCCCCGCCCGACATGATCGCCTCTCTGCAGGGGATGTGGAAGCAGGGGAAGGATATGGTGCGGCAAGGGGGAAAACACAGTCCTCGTCAGTCGCAATACAGAAGTTGGGCTGCGGACATTATGCCGATGGGCGACATGATGATGCTGGTCGACAAAAGCAAGTCGATCAACTCCGCCGAATGGGCCAGTCATTCCGACGGACTCTCGAAATTTGGACAGGCGCCGGAGAATACTCCTGATTGGGATTTCTGGATTTCGCGGTACAAGAGAGCCTTTCAACATGTTCTTATGGGCTATTTATCGAAAGACGCAAGCAATCAGGTCCAGGGTAGTGCCGCGTGTATTTTCAGTATCGACCGAAAAGGCAACCTTCGCGGACACATTTATGCGAGCACTGCAGATGGTGTCTTGAATTCGTGCCTGCTAAAGACTATTCAGTCGCTCAATCATTCTCGCGTTCTGGCTTTTCCGGCCAACTCGAGAATCTCCGGATATAACTTTCGCATGACCTGGAACTTCGGAAGGTTGCTACATTTTATCCGCGCATATCGAAGATACCAGGAAGCAATTGCAAAGCACGAACAAGAAGAGTTGGTTGCGCTAAGAACCCAAGCCGAACTCAGGAAGAAAGCGCTGGAAGAAGCCAAAGCCAGGGCTGAAAAGCTCAAGGCGCAAAAAGAACTGAAAGAAAAACTTGCACTGAAAGCCAAGCTAGCCGCCATGCAAACTGTCAAAACTAAAGTCATGGGACAAATCATGTTACCGGCTCGACCGGTAGAACTACGGGCGGTGGCGCAATCGATCGCCGATCCGAACATCAAGGAGCTACCCGAAGCGCAGCGACTAGATTACGATCCGTTCGCGGATATTTCCGATCGCGAGATTATGAGCTGGCCGGACATGAACAGGTAAGGACTGAGAATCAGATCAGCAGCTGCGACAAATGAGAGATTGCTCCAGGCCGAACCCAGTACAGTCGAATGCATCCTAGCCCTTGGTCGAATCCGACTTAACCTCGTACTACGCCAAGTTCCTGCAATGCGTCGTCAACACTAATTCCGCTCTGCTGACTATAGTTGAAAGCGATGAAGGCCTGCTCAGTTCCCAAGATTCCTTCTCTAACCAGCGAATAACATCGCAATGCCGACTTGAGTGTGCTCTCGTCGATGCAGCCGGCCATCAGCAACATTCGTCCTAGAACCTGAGGATTCTCGACGCTCAGCTCGATTGCTTTTTTTATGTCTTCTTCTGTTACCACACCGACAAGCGAAAGAAATTTGCTCAAAGAAACGGTTGTAGCAGGAGCCTTGGCACTGTCATCTGAAATCGAGCTGGTCGATGAACTTCCAGCGCCATAATGGTAGATTTCGGTCAGGCGATGGGCAGCCCAGAGCGGAGTTATCTCGCCGGAAGCAACCTTGGTTTGGAACTCGAGTGACGCACTCAACACGTCCTTAGAGATATATTGCAGCTCAACGAGAACTTGACCGATAGGTTTATTGTTCAACAGGCCAATCTCGACAGCGTACATTAGATCTGTTTCTGTCATGAGACCGGCAAGAACCAACAACTCACCCAATCTGATAGTGTGCCGAGCCGGCAGTCGGTAATAGCCTCTCTCGATCAATGGCAACTCGACCGATACCTGTCGATCTTTAGCAGCCTTCAATCCCTGTATCGCCTGTTCCTTAGTGACCTTGCCATCACGAATGAGAATTTGCGCATTAAGCGCTGAGGACAGAAGTGCTTCAGGCAGCACCATATTTAGTACCAACAAGCGACCGAACGGCACGCCGGAAGAACGGCTTTTCACAAGGGCATCCTGAAGCTGATGCGGCGTCACGTAACCGCCTTCGACAAGCAACTCCCCGAGCTTGTTACCACTTACCTCGCCAGGATGAATCCAGCCCACCTTCGCCAGGGCTTCCTCCAGGGACATCTTTGACTGAAGCAGCATAGATGCGACCTGGCGTGCAGTGTTTTGGTCGACAAGCTGATCCTTGAGTAAAGATTGGAGCTGGACAGCAGCCTGCAGATTCTCTTCCGAGACAAATGCAGACATCACCAGAACCCGACCGACCGGCAACCCGACTTCGCGTGCCAGGTGCAGAGCGTATCCAAGATCATCGTTGGAAACCATACCAATGTCGATCAGCACCTGACCGAGTCTCAGATCGGCTTTGGTTTGTTCTAACTGCTGTTGTTGTTGCGGCTCTGGCATCTCAAACTGCGACAATAGTTATCTGCTCGACGATACACCGGAAGTTGTCGCCTCGGCCGGTAGCGAAATGATCTTCCTTTGAACTAGTTTATCGATTTCATCCGAACTGTAGCCAGATTTATTAAGCAAACCAATCAGCTCCGAAAAACTTGACTTGGAACTATCTTGCCAACTGGTCCGGCGTAGCTGTTTATCGACTGGAAATAGAATTTGTGGAATGTTGCCCAGAGTCGGGTGGGGCAGATCCGCAATCATTCCCCGATCTTTCAATGGGTACTTTTGGAATGCTTCGTTAATCGAGTTGACGGGAGATACGCAACATTTGGTTCCGTGAAACACTGCGCCCCATTCGTCGCGCGTGCGGGTCTTGATTAGCTGCGTCAAGGTTGCGATAAGCCCGCCATGCTCGGCAGGATTGTCGATTGCCCCCTCGAGATCGGCTCGCCCGATCACCTTGCAGAATGTTCGCCAGAAGGGGCGCTCCAGGCACGCCACTGCCAAGTAACCACCATCCTTGCATTCATAGACATTGTAGTTCGGATACTCTTTTGGATAGGAAAAACCGCCATCCTGTGGCGTCTTTCCTGTATACAAGACGATCGAACCAAGTACATTCATAGCCGAAATGGCGGCATCGGCCATACTGATATCAAGCGCTCGCCCCTCACCTCCAGAACGAACCTCGACAAGTGCCGCCATTACCGACAACGTCGCCAGCATTCCCGCCATATAGTCAGAAATTGGCAGTGCAGGAATAACAGGTCTCTCATTCTCGCGGCGATTGAGGCTCAAGATGCCGGCTTCGGCGCAAAGGTTGAGATCGTGAACCGGAGTATCCTGGAGTTCGGAATTCTTACCATAACCGGTGATCGAAAGATAAATCAGTTTTGGATTGATCGCCCGTAAGTCGTTGAAGCCGAGCCCCAGACGATCCATAACGCCAGTCCTGAAATTCTCGGTGACGACATCTGCTTCGGCAACCAGTTTTTTCACCAACGCCACGCCTTCAGGATTCTTGAGATCTACTTTGAGACGTGTTTTGTCACGCTGCATACTCCAGTAGAAGAGACTTTCTCCATCGACTATAGGTTCGAGCTTGTGCGCCAAGCCGGGAGTGGGAGCCTCGATCCGCACGACCTCAGCACCCATATCGCTCAGAATCGCTACACAGACTTCGCCAGGGAGCAGATGAGTGAAATCCAGGACTTTAATTCCGGTCAGTGGCAGCATTGGTCGCATAATCCTTAGTCGGGTACCTTAAGGATATCGTACTTGCTAGAGGAGCGTTTCCATCATATTGCTCTTCGCATCCCTGTTCGGGCTCTCGACGAATTCGATGTCTATGGGAAGATTTGGCAACGTGTGAATTCGACTTGCATTCTCTGAAATACTGGCAACGAATTGCTTAGCTTCGTCGATTCCGAGCGTGATTACCAACACACTGTCCTCGATTGCCAAACCGGGTGACGCACCGGACTCAAACACGACAGTGCTATCTCCGTCACTTATTGTCAAGCTGGTGCCGTCTTCAAGGCGAGAAATCAGGGAATTCTTCAACTGCGGAATAATTTCACGACCGAACGCGATCGTGATTTTGTGTGTAAAAATCCATTCAGCCAGACCGCATTTTATTTCAGAAACAGACTGCTGCTCTTTCTGAGCGCCGCTGTCGACTTCCGCTTTCAAAACGGGATCTTCGAGCAGTGATTGTCTTCTCGGATTGGTGACAAGATTTTTGCTTTCCTTTGCACGAAAAACATCGATGAGTCGGTCTACCTTCCAGCACTTAAGTGCATCCGACTCATCTACGTGAAGCCCAACAACCTGCAAAAACTCAACTCTGCCATTGGCGGTGTCGAGCACGGGAAGCTCGTTATCTTTCACGATGAGTACGGCATTGAGTCTCGCCCCTCCACCCATATCGATTGGTCGAGCAAGTACATAGTGCTGCTTATCGTGAATTGTGCTACCAGATTCGTAGACAGCCCGCGCCAATTGATTGAGCAAAGCCACCGGCCACTCCGGTGGAACACCATTACCGTGAGACGCAGTAAGCCGGAAGCTAAGCTCAAAGCCGTAGCCGCTCAGATCGTCGACTTCTGATTCCTTTTCATATAAATCACTGAATCCGAACGTGATGTAATGCCAATGTGGTTCTGTCGTCGAGGAGTAAAACGCAAGCACTGCATCTAAGGGATCTACTCCACCTTGTGCATAAGGCACCTGTGGTTTGAATTCCTTGGAGGGACCTTGGTCATAAATAGCTGATAGAGCGCGACCAATCGCATTCCAGCCTGGCGCAGGGTCCTTTTTGGTTGGCATCAGCTTCTCCGTGGCAGTTCGCGGAATTTTAGCATGCCTGCTGAGGCTGTGCACATTGTGCTGGATGATGATATGACATATAGTACAAACTGTGTTTAAACAATCAGGTCCTGATTTGAGTCAAAGAATTATTCTTGCTATCAGCTGCGGTATCGCGATACTGCTCACGGCTCTATCGCCGGTCGCCCTCATGGCGCAGCAACATCAAGATGTTCCTGCCAAGGACAAAGCGGTTCAGAGTCATAGCACCGACGGCGGTGCCGGCAGCGATGCTGAAGGCGATGTCGAGGAGAAGACAGACAAGACTGACAATGACGAGGATCTCCAGGAAGTCTCAGACATAATCGAAAAGAGCGATCGTTTCACGGCCCAGGGACAGTTGGATGCCGCGACCAACTTGCTTCGAGAGGCTCTAAAGACGCAAGGACAGAATCCGCACCTGAGAGAACGACTGTCACGCACGTTGTACCTCCAGGGCTCGCTTGACGAGGCGATTTCACAGTTACAGCTGGCAATCACCGTTGACCCAAATGAGTTTAACTATCACGCAGAGATGGCTTGGCTTTACTCGATATCCGGCGATTATCGAGACGCAATCAAGTACTCGAGACTGGCTATCCAACTGGATCCCGCAAACGGTTATCCATACGTGGTATTAGGTTTTTCCCTGGGATGTCTTGGAAAACGCCAGCCGGCAATGGAAGCGCTTCGCAAAGCAATTGGCTTCGACCCGAAAAATGCAACGGCATACACCTATCTCGCGGACGTTATGTCCAGCGGCGGCGACTTCAAAGGAGCGATGCCGTTGTATCAGAAAGCCATAGATCTGGATTCGAAGGCAGCCTCGGCGTGGTTGGGATTGGGAGTCTGTTCTCAAAAATTTGGCAAAAAGGCTGATGCGTTGAAAGCGTATCAGCGCGCTGTCGACCTCTCACCCAGGGATGCGACCGCTCGCGGTCATCTGGGATTCGCACTGTCTCACTCGGGCGATATTGTCGGTGGACTGCGCCAGGGGATGATTGCAAATTCGATCCGCCTGAGCCAATCCTGGGGCAAATTCATGGGCATGTTCGTGGCTGTTTGGGCAGGGATTTTTCTGCTGTTTGGTGCCATGCTCGGTGCCATCTTCATGGGTTCCAGATTTGAACCAATGCCAGGTGAAACCATCGTCAATCAATTCGTTTTAGTGTTTTATCGAGATCGTCCAGGTCGGCTGGTGATCACCGATAAGAGACTGGTATTCATTCCCGAGCTGGTCTCCCGCTGGTTTGGAGCAACTCGATTTATCATCCACAAAGACCTGGTATTAGCTATTACGAAAGAGACTACTTCGGATAGCGGCACATTGATAGTGGTATCATCGAGTGCCACCAGTCACACATTCAAAATGCCGGCAATGGTCTTGCAACCTGCCGTAGATCTATTCACTAATAATGGCTGGCCGATTGGTTCTCGAGCATTTGAGATGAGTCAGGAGATGTCTCTGCCGGAAATCGATAATTCGATGTTGAACGAAGTTCTAAGCGGAAGATCCGCTAGCGCAGAACAACCGTCTCCGACTCCTTCGCCGGGTGATCCGACACACGAGACTCACAGTTTTGAGGCAACGGACGACACTACCGGTTCGATTCCAGAATCAACCGACGCTTCCAGCGAATCGGCGGAAGACGGGGTCTTAGAGTTGAGTACCGAGTCAGGAATGACAGCAGAAGAGGAAGCCTCCAGCGAAATAGCTGCTAGCTTTGATTTCAGAGAGGCAGAGTCGGCAAAAGGCATCGATAGCGGTTCGGCCAGCGCAGTCTAGGAATGCTCGTCGGAAAAGAGTACCCTGGTTACATTTCTCTTGACCGCATCGTGCATCGCTTTCTGAGCATTGATGACGAGCGAATTCAAATCTCTTGCGTCGTGTGGAACCGATGCGATACCGACAAAAAATGTAGGTCGAATATCAGCGAGCTCCGGCGCGTGATTGGATAAACCGGTTGTAATTTTGTCGACTAGTTTTGCAGCTTCGTGAGCATCCGAACCAGGGAGGATAAGCGCGTAACCCTTGTCTCCGAAGTGTCCAAGGATATCAACTTCTTGCTTTATTCTAGTGATCGCAGACGCGACCATTGATGCTATTTTTACGGGAGGCAAGGATGCGCTTACATCGTTCCTTAGTCTTAAGGAAAAAACTACTAGAGAGAATGTCGAGGCAAATCTATAAGACCGCGCGAACTCTCTATCTAAGAAAAACTGCATCACGTCGGACGTGAACACATTCGTGTCAGGCGCAGACAGAATGTGCATGACATTTTTCGAGGCAGATCCGTCAAAGGCGATCATCTCGGTCTGTATGCCGACATGGACAGAATCAATCTCTTGCGAGGTAGCCGACACGAACGCCTGGACTGCCGGTGACTGAGCCCTCTCACCGCCCGTGATACTACTGACTCCGAAGGTGTTCGATGGTGGTACAAGAGGGTGACCGGCCAAGGGTGCTTGCTGCGTTCCCCATGATCCTGATGGAGCCGCATGGCTGCCAGTTTGCGTTGAGGCATTGGCTGATTGAGTTCCCCAGCTTCCAGACGGTGCGGCTCCTGTCGATGTCTGATTAGTCGTGGACTGTGTTCCCCAGCTCCCCGACGGTGCTGCTCCTGTCGATGTCTGATTAGTCTTAGATTGAGTGCCCCAGCTCCCCGAAGGCGCTGCGCCAGAGTTCGGGCTCTGCTTAGTGAACTGTCCGCTTTCTGATTGAATCGTCTGTGAATGTCCCGGCTGATTGATCGGACCGGGCGAGCCGGGTCTGAAAACACCGGACAGCTGCTCATGCATCAATTCCGCCGACTGTGCGGAGGCAAAGTAGTTGCTTGTCGATGACTGAACTTGTGGTACTACCGGCGCTGCCTCGTAGTTCTGCTCCATAAGGCATCGACCATCTGGGGTAAGTATAAGTCCCAGTCTGAGTAGATTGCACACAATGGCGATCCATTGACTCGATGCCAACGAAAGCAATTTTGCTATGTCTTTTAGGCTGCGCTTACCATCGAGGCTTTGAAAGAACTTCTTCTGAAGCTCCAACCCAAGCGGAGGTCCATCCAAAATTCTCTTCTCAAAAGCTTGCTCAGGAATGGCGTTAGTGACTCGGTGGAGAGTGGATAAATCATCAACTGCATTGTCCTGCAAGAAGCCGATGTTCTCTATAAGTTGTGCACTCAGATAAAGAATCTGCTCGACTGAATGTCCGATCGTATTGATATCATCGCTGGTACCAGGTGCATACGAGGCTTTTCCGTTCATCCACGTACACAACTCGAGAATTGCCTCCAAGCCATCATGAATCGAGGTACTGGCATGAATAGGTCTACCATGCAAGAATTGCACAACAGCATCACCCTCTGGAGATGCGATTAATACACGACCAGTAGCGCTTTCTCGTGCTGCTGTTTGCAGTATCGAAGTCATCGGCAGGCTTTGCAATTCGCCACTCAACAGCTTTGCCAGCGGTGGCTTTGCTGCCTGTTGGTTAGCTGCATTCACGCTACCGGGAGCCATGTGCCTGGTACCTGGAGAAGCGTATTTGATACCACCCAAAGATTCAATCAAAGTAGAAGGAATCTCCGCCGCTTCTTGTTCTATGTGCAACGGATCCGGCGCACCAACGGCTTGAAGAACCTGCGGGTACACGACTCCCAGATCGTTGGTTCGGTAGAACCAAATCATCCGTTCTCCTGCGCTCGTGGCTTCGTGCATCCACCACTCCATCTCATCGGTTATACCTTTCTGATGCAGTGTCAACGTGTAGCGTTTTCGATTCTTATCGACTTCCCAGTAGAAACAATGCTTGATGCCCTTGATCTTCTGCGCTTGTTGAATGAACTTTACCAGGTCAGCAACGGCTGGATGAGTCTCAACTCTGTATTGTTGCTTCGGAATATTGTGCTGGTTGCTGAACATGTGATCGGCGCTTTAGTTGGGGACCCACGAATAACATTGTGCACACATCACTGGATGTGAAACAACAAAGTGTTTTGGATTATGTTACAGATGCGGACAGCCGGCTGGCATCAAGCATCGCATCAGTAGTCACGACACTTGCAAACTCCTGGTGCAAACTTGCAAGCGCACAAGCATGAACTTCCTCCGCGGAAAACTGGACGCCATCGTATCCGACTCGATTGAATGTCGCAGTCGCATCAGCGACTACGTATGTATCAAAACCAAGATTAGCAGCCATTCTCGTCGTTGTCGAGACGCAATGATCTGTCGTCAGACCAACCAACACCACTGTCTCAATCTTTTTGGAGCGGAGGTGGTGCTCGAGGGTAGTTCCTATAAATGCGCTATTGACGGTCTTTTCTTCGATGTGCTCTCGGTCTAGAGGTCGGACTTCGTCTTTGAATTCGTTGCCGGGCTGGTCCGGTCGCAGTGGCGACTCCAATTCAGCAGACATATGCCGCACATGAATAACAGGTCTTGAAGCGGATCTCCAAGCATGGAGCAAGCTGACTATGTTGGTTTCGGCCTTCAGATTATTGCGAACTCCCCAGTAAGGCAGGTCGAATCCCTTTTGGACGTCGATCAAAATCAAAGCAGCACTAGCAGGCAAATCAATCATTGACTAATCCTCCGAAGAGGTAAGATTGGCACATTCCAAGCGCATCGCGCAAGGGCTGGTGTCCCGACTTTGGTCTGTTGCGCAAGGCCTGGATACCGACACGTCCTCGATTGCTCGGTAAGCTCTCAATCATGCCGACTGGCAGAGATGAACAGAGCGCAGAGACTAGCGAAGCAGACAGCCAGAGCTCGTTGGGAAGGGGTGAAATCGATCTATCAGCTCTCCGAGTCCATTTTGTCGGAAATTGGCCTTGTCGAACATTCGCCTTGTACACAATTCATCTTGTCGTCTCGTGTACCATTCACCTTGTACACTATTCATATGGTCGTCTTGTGTACCATTCGTCTTGTCGACAACTAATTAGACCTTAGCACTATCCGCCGTAGGATCTTCAAGCCAGTCCTACTCTACCTTGCCTACCATCGAGAGCATTGTCTAGGAGCTCTTTTATTCCTTCCAGCGAATGCTCTTCAAGACTGACACCCTGCCTATTGCCCAAATGGCATAGTTTTCCTTTAAGGGATTGCTCATCAGTAGTTTCCTTCGAACATTCTACTGGTCGACAATACGACAATCGAGGACAAGCAAAAAACCCATCGACCATTCCACCAGTCGACAATACGACAATCTTTTGAACAATCCTTCGAACATTCTACTGGTCGACAATACGACAATCGAGAATAAGCAAAAATCCCATCGACCATTCCACTAGTCGACAATGCGACAATCTTTTGAACAAAGAGGCGCCAGTGACGCTGTACTAGTGAAATGAAAATCTTTTGATATTTCGTGCCAATGCCACAAGAATTCCACAATTGATACCTATACTCTTGACATCTTCTCCAAGGAAGAGTCCTTGAACTAAATTAATGGACGTTGCTTTTATAATGACCACACTGCCGGTCCCAGGCACCACATCCCCTGCTATGTACAGCGATGCAGATTCGCCGGCTAATCAATGCGCGGCGAATTTCGGTCAGCTTGTACAAAAGATTGTTCAATCAAATTCCGGTCAGCATCACGCTCTTGCTCCTAACCCGAGAATAGACAGAGAAGACAATTGGGCGGAATACAGAACCATGGCTGAACGCGCTACTTCAGCAGGCAACTTTGCTCACGCCGAAGGTATGTGGCTCAAAGCAATCGCTCGATCGCACGAATTTGACCGACACGACTGGCGCAAGGCATATTCGCTAGATAGCCTGTCCATCATGTATTACGCCCAGCATCGATACGACGAAGCAGAGGTTTTGGCAATCAAAGCTCTGGAGGCAACGCAGCAGTCGTATGGCGAAGTACATTTGAAGACCGCCGAGATTGAAACTTTTGTAGCTTCGATCTCCTTCATCTTGAAGAAGCCTGAAGAAGCGCTCAGTCATGCCAAAAAAGCTCTAGAGATCTATGAGAAAACCCTGGACGAAGTAGACGCCAAGATCGCAACGGCTTGCTACAACCTTGCAATCATCTATCATTCACGCGGCTCTTTCGATGAAGCCGAAACTTACTACCAAAGAGCCTTCAAATTGCGCGCTACTATTTATGGCTGGGATCATGAGATGACGACTCGGGTTTCGAAGGCTTACGGTGAATTGTCAGTCGACAAAAAGAACCATCGAGAAGCGAAAGAGATGCTCGATAGATTGATCGGGCCTGTGCATCCGGCACCGCACCAGCCTTAGTACTAAACTAGCCGGATCTGGGCATCTGGAAACCTAGATGCCGACTTTCAACGGCGGCCGATAATGTATATTATGTTTCATCGCCTCCCTGAAAGGCTGAAAACCTGTAGTGAGACGGTGTTTCCGGCGACGCAATTTCTTGCCTCTACAAGACGTTTTTTCACCTACAGTAGTGTCTTATGACCACAAAGCAAAAAATCGTCGCGTAAAACTCAGATCGAATACCTTAGATCAATTGCTCGGATCATTTACGGAGAGGCTAGTCGTGGTCGAACCGGACCTCGACATTTGGGATTCTCGATCTCGAAAGGTATTTCACCGCGCTCGAACAATAGGGACTCAACTCGCTCGGACTACAGAGCGTACTAATGTGCTCTGTGCCCGCGAGACGCCGTCCCATTGCCTGAGTGAGCACAATTCCCTGTATTCGTCCGGACTATCAAATCTCGATGCTGAACAGAGCGTCCACGACTTCCTTGGCAATCCAACCGTGCCTTACGCAAACCTCGTTCAAGGACACCTGCCGGTTCCATTTCATTTCCATCTGAGCGATGAGTATCATGTCAATCGTCGCGAGGTTCAACGCAATCAAGCGCTGGGCAAGCGGGTCATTGGCCTCCCCCTCGACATCTATCAAGTCCTGCCCCATTAGCAGACCTTCGAGTTGTTGATGCGACAAGAACTGCTTGTCCTCCAGAATCTCGCCTAAAGGAAATCCTGACTTCAACTGCTCCTGCACGGCCTCGTCCAACTGCTCCATTGATATCATGCCTGACGCGACACACATTTGACCAAGTCGGGGGTGCATGCTGACAGCTTCCGCAGCCTTGGTGCACTGTTCCAGATAATGTGAGAGCAGCTCTTTGTTGTCTTTCAGGACGGCGTGAGCAGCATCAATAACTTTCAGACACTTCCTGGCCTGCACCCGCGCACTTCCCTCTGGAAAGGAGTCCGGAGCCATACGCCAGGAGAGTGAACTATATGCTTTCTCTATATCTAGATCTGACGCATTCTCGGGCAGTCCGAGCACCAGATAGGGATTGTACATATTTGGATAGCATCCAATTGAAGGTCTACAAGGCGATCGATGACCGCCAATCAGGCTCTCAAAATACCACAATGCGGTGAATTGCAAATCTAGTTATGCAAACGAGATAAAAAGTACTTCAAAGCCGACTTTCTCTTGTCTACTTCGATTACCATAGCCGGATGTTTCGCAAGCATTTCCAAGCTTGCAGGGAGCCCGCTTGCTGTTCAATAGCGCAGCCTACCTGATATTTCTGCCCATCGTCCTCGCACTCTACTGGATCATTCCCAGCAAGTGGCGCACGATGCTGCTTTTGGTTGCCAGCTATGTCTTCTATATGACCTGGAAGCCAGTCTACGGGCTGCTAATCTTCCTGCTTACCGCAGTCAACTATGGTTTAGGACTGGCAGTAAGTCGGAGTACGGAGCACAAGAAAAAGCTCTTGATATTGACGGTCGTGCTCAACCTTGTTGTACTGGGCATTTTTAAGTATGCCTATTTCAGCCTGGATCTCGTAAATCAAGCGATCGCACCCTTCGGGAAGACCTTACCGAATATACCGTGGCAGATAGTCTTGCCTCTCGGCATATCGTTTTTCGTATTTGAGTTTATCCATTACATATCCGACGTATACAAAGGCGATAAACCTATTACATCCTTTTGGAAATTCGCGCTCTTTCCCAGCTTTTTTCCCACGCAAATAGCTGGACCGATCAAACGCTACCAGGACTTCGTTCCGCAGCTCGATGAAGAAAAACACTTCAAGCTCAAGGACCTGGATGAGGGATTCAAGCTCATTGTGTTCGGTCTGTTCAAGAAAGTTATATTCGCAGACAACCTTTCAACCGTTGTAGCAAGCGCCTTTGCGCATCCAGAACTTTTGAGCGGATTCGATTTGTGGCTTGCCGTCTACGCCTTCGCCTTTCAAATCTACTTCGATTTTTCCGGATACACTGACATCGCTCGCGGATCCGCACAGCTGTTTGGCTTCAAGGTCCCGCTCAACTTCTCGCTGCCATATCTTGCCACCAACATCTCCGATTTCTGGCATCGGTGGCACATTTCGTTATCTACCTGGCTGCGCGATTACCTCTACATTCCACTTGGAGGCAGCCGCGGCGGAAAGCTATTCAATTACAGAAATCTCTTTCTAACTATGCTCCTAGGCGGGCTGTGGCACGGAGCCGCTATGCATTTCGTAGTTTGGGGCGCGTATCAGGGCTTACTATTAATCGTCCATAAAGAGTTTCGCAGAATAGTGGATCCGATTGTACAGGTCAGGAGCATGCTGGACAGCTCCGTAGGGCGGTTACTGTGCACCGTCCTGACTTTCCATGCCGTATGCATCGGGTGGGTTTTCTTCCGCGCAGATACATTCTCATCAGCTTGCGCTGTCATCCAGAAGCTCCTCTTGGTACCGGATATGGTGTCCTCCCCAGCCACCGCGTTCGCGCTTACGCTACCCGCCATCACGGATCCGGTGATATTCATGATCCTGCCTATGATTATCCTCGTTCTTTTCGGCGGTCAGATTCTGAGTGGACTTTTCGCTAACAAGCACATCAAACTGCCGGAATGGCTTGATGTCGCTTACGTGGCCTCCATGGTGCTCTTGTTATTGATTTTCTCGCCCGACACATCGCCTAAGTTTATCTATTTCCAGTTTTAATGAGGGGAAAACAAGTCGTTACCTAATGGAAAAGCACGATAAGACTACATTGAAGACGGTTTGTGCCAGAAGTCGCGCGCTGGCTGTCATCGCTGTGGTGCTGTGCATCAACCTCTGCCTGTCGTTTGTCAATCCCTTCCGAAAAACCAACATTCAGGAACTACCGCACGATCACAGCTGGCTCTCCTGGACAACCCGCGACTTCGCAGGTCAACGGCAAGCTTCAGACATCGTGTTTCTCGGCTCCTCGCTGTTGCTTCATCCGCTCTGCCAGCTTGACGCACACTACCTGAAGCGACCGATGGATTATGTCGATCACCATCGTCAAAATTACACAGAAGACAAAGTAAGAGAAAAATTCGGCACGAAAAGTCCGCTGTGCTTTACCTTTGCTATGCCTGGCAGCCTGATCTCTGATGATTGGATCATTATGGATTCCCTACTCAAAGGAGAGCGCAAACCCAAAATTGTTGTTCTCGGCATAAGCGTACGAGACTTTATTGATAACAAGGTCCGCTGTCCTGGGGCCACTCCAACCTTCAAATACTTGAGCAAGCTCATCGACCTGGACTCGATTCTGGACCTAGCCCTGCCCAGCCTCACCGATAGAACTGACTACGCAATTGGCAAAGTCGCTTATCTCTGGGGCGTCAAGCCTGGTGTGCAGACCTATCTGAGTGAAAAGGTAAGAAGCATAACGCCCGCAATTGGATACAAAGGTAAGAGATTTACCGATGAAGAGCTCGAGAAGCTTTTGACAGTTGATATCAATTCCGAACTAGAGCGAGGCATGCTTGTAGAGCCGCCTGACAGAGAACGTGAGTTTGAAGACAACACGGCAGAATACTCCGCGCGATATAAAACCCGCCACGAAAACCTGTTCAAACTTGAAAAGACATTCTTCGAGAAGCTGCTCGTGACCGCTGAGGAGCACGGCATACGGCTGGTCGTAATCAACATGCCGTTGACCTCGCTCAATGTTAAGTTGATGCCTCCCGGCGTATATGACGAATACCTCGATACCGTGCGAGCACTGACGGAAAAGCACGGATTTCTGTTTGCAAATTTCAATGATGACACGAAATTCCCTTCGTCTTTATTCTATGACACGGCACACATGAATTCCTCCGGCGGCAAAAGATTTGTAGACGCAGTTATAGAGCTAATCTCGCAAGACAAAATTTGCACGACCAGATTGAGCAGCGATACCGCCTCTGGTATTGCAAACTCCGGAATTTTAAAGTAGAGATACGAATGTCGTCGGTATAACGGATTTAGGATCGCGAGTGTAGTGCAGGGCGCTTCGTGTATCTGCATTCTTAGCGCAGAAGAAACCAAAAGGTGTCACTGGTAACTGGCACAGTGCAAGAGCAAGTCAACCTGTTAACAATACGACTGTTGCACTCGTCGACAATTCGACTGGTCGAGTTGTCGACTACTCGAATTTCCAAACAGTCAGCAAGTATTATTGTCTGATTGTCTACTGTTCGTCTCGTCGCATCGTTGACAATGCCACATAGGTGCCTGAAAGCTCACCGCCATGAAACCGACCGCACGCCACACCATTGAAAGGAAGATGAAACGACGAGGTTGAAGAGGCACCTGACCCGTTCTAATACATGTGTTGAAAGCAGCCGTCTTAACAGACGAGTAAAACTCCTGCGGCATGCCCGCGCTCTTAAAAACTCCCCCTACATGAGAAAACCCAAATCATATTGGTTAAGACCTTGGTCAAGACTCATGAGAGCTGGCTCTCAACGCACTATACTTCTACTTGTCAGGTTGAGGAGCAACACTGAGATGTCACAACGGAAACTCACTATCGGCGCGCTCATTCTAGTATTCGCAGCTGTATTGCTTTCCTATTTCTGCAAGTATTCGCCGGATCTTTCGCCAACTATCGACCCGGCCTACGAGATGAGCTCACCGGAACTCCAAATGACGCCCGACCCTCAGTTCGCGCAGAAGCTACTCGCGTCGAACATCGCTATGGTCCTCACCTACTCGGATTTTTCAGACAATAACGCCGTCGCTTTAGATGCGCTTCGTACATGGGCCAAAGAGCGCTTTAGCGAAGACGAGCAGTATCTACATCCTGTGTCGGTCCGAGCAGTAGAGCACAACAACAACATCTTTTCCTCATTCGTCTCCAACATATATGCTCCAGTCAGAGTCGTGTTGGAAGGAGGAATCAAAGAATTCCTTCGTTGGCGAATTGATGAATTTCACAATACCGATGCCTATCAATCACTTCGTCTCGACTACTATGGCTTGTTCGGAGTAGATCCGGAAGCTGCGACGCTGCTTGCTCGCTATCAAGAAGAGCGCGCAAAGCTCGCATCTGACGCGATTATTGGATTTCTCTTCGCTACACTGGCGGCTATATCTTGCATAGCCTATTACTTCTGTTCAAAACAATGGCTGGCTAAAGGGCGGCTGGCTTTGTCCTACGCCTGGCTATCCACATCATTGCTCTATCTCGGTTGTGCTTGCAGCGCCAACGAAGCCTCCATGCTGGTATCAGCGGTAGTGGCATTTGCGATTGGCATCTATTTGAGAGTTCCAATGGTCGCGTCATTCGACGAAGCTGGTTATCTCGAATTTCGTCAATCAGAACTCAGCGTGAAAGCGATTGCCACGATTGCGTGGATCTCGGTTTCTCTGGTTGGCATTCAGATTCTTACGTGGATTAAGAGCGGTAGTTTGATCGAACCAGATCCAGCTACACTGGTCATCTCCAGCATATCTGGCAACTTCTTTCATGACCCATCCAGCCTCAAGCGGGCGCTCTCGCATGTGGTGGCACTTGCGTGGGCATTTTCGAGCCTGGCGATACTCTGGTATCTCAAACGCGGCAGCGAATCAACACCAGAGTTGCAAGCGCAGTTAGAAAGCCTCGATCATCCCCAACGCGTTTAAGCCTCAATTGGGTACATCAACAGTGTCGTTGCAGATTGAGACCCCTCGTTCATGAAAAGCATCCAGGGCAGAGATCTAATTGTTATCGCGTTAGCACTTGGATCTCTTTTCTTTGCACACTTCGGAATACAATCGCTTGGTGTGTCTAACTGGCCGAAAACCCAGGCACAGATACGCAGTTGCTCGGTCGAGTCAGCAAGCAATGCTAACGGCGAATTCAATCAAAACGTCCAGGTCATGTACTCATACAATGTTGACGGTAGAGATTACTCAAATACTGAGGTGGCAGCAGCCCTGGTGACCGACAAGGAAGTGAGGAAATACGAAGGGAAGTACCAACAAGGTTCGACTGTAGAGATCAGATACGATCCGAAGAACCCCCAGACCGCCCAACTGGCCTCTGTATCGAAAAACACCTACATCTTTTTGGTCGGAGCAATTTTACTAGGTATATTTGCAATAGGCGTGCTGATTGCAGGCAAACGCTCCGTAAAGAAGTAGGTAAGTTCCACGATTTTGTCCGCTCTGCAGTTGCGTAGATCTGGCATGCCTCAAGAAGAAACTTAGAGTCGTTTCCCCTTGCCGAAATCCGATGTACGGGAGGACCAGAGCCAACAGAAATGACTTTCTCCGAGTACAGACCTGTCTTCGATGGTAACTTTCCTAGTGAAACTTCGGTTCGCTGGTCGTTGATTCGCGACTTTATTCAGGCCTGGCATAAAGTCCAGTTTACGCAATTGACCGAGAGTCGTAGACAAAACGCGATTGTCGAGCTCGAAGACTCTATGGGATGCCCTCTCTCTCCGTCGATTCGTGAATGGGCATTCCTCTGCTGGGATTTAGAAGATCTTTCGTCTTGGGACCTGGTCTTTAGGGACTACATGTCTATGCAAATGTTTTGCGCCACGCACTCTGATTCGGTTAATAGAGACAAACTCACTGCTTTGTCGTTGATGAATCAGGCAGAGGGCGATTATCACTGGGCTGTGCTCAGTCAGCGAGTCAGCGATATTGACCCACCAACTGCCGGATTCCATTTAGACTTCGAATCCGAAAAGGATGATAGCTTCATTTATGACAGACAATGGTCATCTTCGGTAAGCGGCTGGGCATTAAAACATATTTTGACCTACCTGCACATTTCAGCACCCGGTGGTTTTTTCACCACCAATCTGACGGATACTGATAAATTGTACGAGTTGAGAGACTGGGCGTCATTTGAATTCGAAGAGTTACGTGTTCTCGAGGCACCAGATATGGTTATTACTGTCGGTCCAGCTTGGGGCAATTGGAAGACGCAGATGCTAAGCGTGCACCTCTGGAAAGAGGCGCCTCTTCCAGATTTTCTATTGCCATACATGCGGCGTTCTCATTACTACTCGCAGTCGCTCGAAGCCTATAAGTGATGACCGCACTTGTCCATCTAAGCATCGCCGACACGCTAAAATCTCCAACGGCTCAATGAAAACGATGAGAAGGTTCAATTTACCTTCTTCTTACTTGTTGAGCCGGCGGCGTTTTGGAAAAGATCCAAACCACCGCCGGTGTCAGTTAGTCAAGGAACACAACTGATTCAGTTGGTCGCTCTGTGTTCATCAGAACACGGTGCCACGAGTTAAGCGTAATTGTGGCGTGATCAGCGTGCCTGATCTTGCCTTTCACGTACACCGTAGCGTCTCGCTGCATTTCGGTCCAGTTCAAGTACTGAATACGAGGGTTGATTTCGAGTTCTGCATTGTATTCTTCCTCGGTTAAACCCCTCGGAAATTCATTGCATACCTTCACCGGCACACCTCCCACTCTGTATGCGAACTGCGCCATATGCGGCTTACTTCCACGCCCACGTGATAGGGGCTCGTTCTTTCTTACTTGGTTGGCACCAGGCTCGATATCATCAGGGATGAAGAACCATTCGCCCTGACGCTTGAACACTTTCGTCTTGCGACGATTACGCTTTTTCGTGTTCAATCCTGACTCCATGTCGCGCACTTCAATAGGCTTCAATGAAGCCTTTGCTGCTGCAACGGTGGAAACCGATGTAACCGCCGCGACGAATAAATGACGTTCGTCGTGGCCACAAAGGAAATGTTCTTTGCGAAGGACACGACCTTCTTCATCGGTTTGGCGCGCAAGCAAAACGAGATGTCTGTCTTCTGGTATCACCTCCAGTATCAAGAGTGTTGTGGTGTTGAGATCATCGGAAGAGCTAAAGGCGATTTCGAAAAATTCCTGACCATGGTCTTCGATAATATCGAGAGTCACGGGAGTCTGTTGAGTCCGAATGAAGCGTCCTCGACGGTCGCCGCCGGCAACGACTCGAACTTCCGCGCCGATCTTTTGGAACATCTTTTCTAAGTTTGTATACACAAGAAACTTCCTCTGAAGAGCGCGAGCGAAAGCAGTTGCCTGCTACCAGACAACAACGCCGAAAACCCGCGCCGACTGTACGTTATACATCAACACGCATTTTAGAATTCGATCCGCTCGAACCGCACTCAACGCAAAAGAACAACAAAATCTGCGCCCTTTGTGAAGTCAGTTCCCTTAGCTGCAAGAGATTGTCGTAAGACAACCTAATCGAATCCTGCTAGCTATTTCGCCTCGGGAACATGATCTACACCTCTCAACAAAGGAACATGAGTTCGATTCTATCAACGACATCTCACACTGTCAATCGTCCTCACTGAACTGTCATGACACCACTCCCAGTGGCAGAGAATGGCATGAATAGTGATGTTTCAACATACATTACAAAAGAACAGTCTGTTCCGCGAGCAAACGAAACAGACCTTCTTCTTGGTCTCGAAATTCTCGGTTCCAGGTTTGTTAGCAGTACATACTATGAGTTGTGCGTGGCACGAACTTGGCACCGCAACCGTTTGTGTTGGACAAAACAAAGCATAAAGGCAAAAGTCGCTAACAACCACTTCTGGATGAATGAATGAATGAATGAATGAATGAATGAATGAATGAATGAATCGATGGATAGATTGACGGATGAGCGAGTAGCTAGCTATTAGCTAGCGAGTAACTTGTCCACGGACTAATGCCACAGAATAACAACGACCTGCCGTCGAGCTGGGAATTAGTTCGCCATTTCTGTCGTATCCACGCACGATCGCTGTCTCTCCGGCATTCCCCAGAGGATTCACCATGAGTTCAACAGAGCCGGCGTCGGCACGATGGTTGCCGCTTGTCACGAAGGTCGCTTGCTCTTGCCCATAACTATTGTAGTCATCAACGGTCATAATGACCTTCTTATTGGCGGCAGCAGAGCATTGGAACAGCACGCCGGGAGGTCTAGTATTCATCGAATTCGAGAATTTGATCGAGTTGACCAGGCAGTGAAATTCATTAGTTGTGTGAGGGTAACGACCACGTTGATGATAGAAGGTATTCAATTCCTTGGTTATATCGCTTATCTGAGTAACTGTGTCGAGTTCTGGAGACCCAGCTCTGTAGAGGCGGATGCCACCTTCACTCACTAAGCTTTGCCCAGATGTGCGAAATGAGATATGCGACTTCTTGTCGATAGACAAATAGAGATTCGTGCCGACTGTCTTGATCCCGCCCTCAGACTTGAATGAAGACTTTGAATAAATGCCTTTCTCTTTTTCGACGACTAAGGTTTCGGCTCCATCTGCCGAACTGTACAGCCCTACGTAGTTTGCCAGCGCACCTGGCGTCGTTGGCGTTATAGCAGCTCTTGCGTCGTTAACCTTTCGCTGATCCGCGGAGTGCTCGTGCAGAACACCGGACACCAAAAACCATCCACAAAGGAGAACCGCGGACAGGAGCGACAGATTACGGCCCATCAATCGGCGCCACTTGGCGCGGCAAGTAGTCGAAAGTTGCTCATCATCTTTTGTATCGTGAAAAACATTTTTCAAGCGACGTTGAGAATTGAGACATATCGGTTTATTCTCATCCGACACGGCAGAGTACTCGACCAACATACGATCGGATTCGACTCCAACCTCAGGATGTCGTCTCAGCAATGACTTGAGACTCTCTATCACTCTCATGCAGAACGAGGACGAGTCTCCATAGATTGCAATTGACTCGTTCAGCAATTTTCGATATCTGCACGCTGCGTCGTCAAAACACCCGGTTTTCTCGAGCGATTTGGCAACCTTGAAACTGATGGCCAGGTATTCTTTTTCAGTCAAAAATGTCTCTGCTTCATCAACAGCAAGTACTTGCATTAGCGAGCAGAGCACATCTGCGTACTTTCGCTGTTGATAGTTGATGTCGGCCAGGTCAATCAAGCAGTAGCAAGATTTCAAACTGCCGGCGCCCCAAAACTGGACAAGGCTCGTGAGAGCCCGTCGACAAAGGTCTTCAGCTTGCTCGAGTTGACCCTTTCCGGCCAACTCCTTCGCGCGTGTTAGAAGCTCATCGGTCGCTTCCAATTGTTTGAACGTATTATCGAATTTCACAGGTCTAACCCCTTGCGTGCGGCTGGGTCAACGGGGTCCGCTATTGGAATTGGCTTATCTTGAGGGAGCTGGACAGGGGGGACAGTCCGAGCTGTTGTCTTAAATAGAGTACGCGCTGGCTTAACTCAGCCATTCTGGTTGAATCACGAGATGCGACAGATGCGATATCTTCAGTATGCTTATGATAGGTCAGGAATCCATCAATTCTATCGCCGTGCTTTCTAAGCTCATTGATGCGTTGAAGATTTCTGAATCTCTCCAGGAGGAAAGGTCCCTGCACCGGTGCGTTCAATCCGCCCAATTCTCTGGAGATGACATCTTTAGCCACTGCTGCAATATAATCCTCTGCAGATCCGCTGAAGCTCGAATAACTTTTCTGAGAACCGCCATTTTGCTCCATTGATTTTGCATAGTTGGCGATTGTGCTACGGACACGCGAATCGTTGAGAATTTGAGCCATCTCAGACCCTTTATGTCCTGCCGGCTGAGGCAAAGAAGCGACGGCTGCCGGCTTCTTTGCTCTCAAAGCAGTAATCGCTTCGAGCTGCTGATCGACCTGCTGAGATAGATTCTTTAGCAGCTCTAGTGATTCGGTAGTTTTTCCGGCGGAATAAGATTCGTCGATTGAAGCGAGTCGGAGTCCGAACGGCTTAATGCCACCACCAAGCTTTTCGAGACGCTCTAACTTCTGCGCGAATTCCGTGGTCAAACTTTTGTACTCAACGTCGTGATTGGAGACTTCAACGACTCCACTGACGGGGGATGCTTGGGCTTGGTTTAGTAAAGAAGAAAGAAAGAAGGATGAAACTAGTAAGGCGATTGAGGTTACCCAGGATATACAGCGTTGCCTCATGGCAGACCTCCTCTAATCGGGTGCAGATTTAGTCATCTTCATTCAATCAGGTAATTGTGTACAAATTGTGGAATCAAGCAGTTTTCAACAAAATTTTTGCACCATATATGACACCGCGAAATGGCGTTATCGATTTCGCTTTCGCAAAACCGCGTTAGCAATTGCGCGTACGCTGTTTAGTTAATAAATTGACCAACTACCAGGATTGATCGGCGTCTCAACAGTTCATGACCTGCGCGTCCCTGATCGATGTCAGCTAGCGTCGTGTCGAGATCAAATGTAGATCACTATTAGATCATGCTGTCATATTCCACTATCCTTTCCTGGAGTTGAAACTCAGGAGAAGATCGCCGCACGACCGAATCAGATCTTGACTTCTGCTGGTGCGACGGCTTTGTTGTATCAAAGCTGTGTCAGCCAAAGATCTCCGGCGAGCAAGCTGATATTATTATGGTTGACTCATGCCCTTGTGTCGGAACTGGTATACGAGTCGCACTTAAAATGCGATGCCCGTAAGGGATTGAGGGTTCGAATCCCTCCGAGGGCAGTTGAATTAAAAATGTCAAGCAGACCGAATTAATCACGGTTGGACTTGTCATTTATTGCGACCAGCCCATCTGTATGACAGCGCATAGAAGCGCCTGTTCTTTTGCTAGCAACGCTTCGGCTAAAGATGGCTGGTCAATTTACGAATTGAACGTACTCTTTCCGGTTGCTGTCCCGATTCACGAATCTTCTGGACGCGTTGTGCCTCGAGCGAACATGCTCTGAGATGAACTGGACGCCGTGGAAAGTGCACTTTCTGCGATCTTTCGCATTTCCCGAGCGCGCTCGTCCTGCGAATAGTTCCCTGATACCTTGGGAGAATAGCCAGCAAAGCCGGCCGAAGTTGAGAATGACCCATAACAAGGCGGGACGCCTGATGCATCCCGCCGGCGTGACTGATCTGGGCATGAGCCTAGATTTTGTGGATGCCGTTGTTGGATAGTCTGTGCCACCACGGTTGGCGCAATTTTTCGAGATCGCAGAGCGCGACATCAAGTCGGCGCTGAAGCTCAACTGCTCTTTCAGCCTGGCGCTGTAACTCGGGAATGACCTCGAGCTTTTTGTCTTGTTGTTCGAGAACTTGCTCCATATGCTCTACCCGAGCATAAGCACTGGTGAGCCTTTTGTTGGCGTCACTGAGTAGCTCGTGCACCTTCTGAACCTGCCCAAGCAATTCCAGCAATGTGCGTGTCTCATAGTAGACGGACGTCTTCTCTAACTGCAGGTCTGGTACTGATGCCGGAGGAGGTGCAAAATTTTCCTTCACCTCTACGACATGATTAGTCTCGAGAAAGGCTTCCAGTCCATTGAGTGTGACTGGATTGGCCTGTACTACAGGATTCGTATTCATCAAAAACGCTTTCTAGCTCGCCCCACATTTGATATTATCGGTGGTGCCTGCTTCGAGCGCAACACTTGACTTCGCAGCAAAAGCGCCAATCAAAGAGCCTTATTCAATGTTATCCGCCGCTCGCGGGACAGGTTTCGACTTCGATTTAGTCATGTAGACAATGGTCACTGTAAAAATCGACAGCACCATCGTCACCAGAATTCCAATCGATATAATCATCAATTGAAATCCAGCGGGATCAGCCGAGGTGGAGTCCTTAATCGGCACAAAAGCATCCCCCAGCTCACCGGCGAACGCACCACCGCTGCTACCGGCGGCGATTACTACAAGCACCACGAGCATGGGCACCAAATAAGATATCAGCTTTCGCCTGTTACACGGTCGCATGTTGCGGTTTCTCCTCTGGATAACCAAGCTCTCGCCAACGCCGAATGCCACCGTCCATCGATATGACATTGGTGTATCCCATTTTTTGCAGATTATAAGCGGCTAGCGCAGAGCGATATCCGCCTCCGCAATACAACACGATTTCCTCGTCCTTCTTCGGAAGCACGTTCTCTACATCGCGTTCGAGTACCCCGCGACCAATGTGGATAGCATGCTCGGCATGACCCTGCTCCCATTCGTGATCTTCGCGCACGTCTACGAAGTGAAACTTCTCGCCCGCTCTCAATCTCGGTAAAACCTTCTCAGGAGTAGTCTCCTTAATGTGTGGTCTCACCTCCTCTACGAGCTTTACGAATGCTTCGGAATGTTTCATAGTCGGACTCCGCACAGACGGACAACAGCTGCGAAGTATAACAGTTTGCGGGACTTTATAATGGCAATATTGAGAATTCACCGCTTTCCGGCTGGAGCTGAGATAATCTGGGTTCACGGCGCGACATGCGCATGTTGGCACCCCGAAGCAACAGTCGGAGGCGATTAAATGTTGTACACACCCAGCCAAAATATGGTCGAGCTGTTCGGAACCAAGGTTCCAGAACCGCGAGTACTGCTTGATTTTCTAGGTTTTGAAACTCACGTGAAACAGATTCGCGAAAAACGCGGAGCCTCCGTCTGGCAAGGATGGTACGAGCACGGTGCCTACTACATCGTCGATATCTCCGCCGACAAGCTGTTCGCCTCCGGTGAAGAAGTGATCATCCCTTCGTGCGTTAAAGCACCCGACTACGAGTTCGAAATCGGCTGCTATGTGACGAAGAAGGCCACACTCAAATCCCACAAGGATGCTCTCGAATTCTTCAAGGACCACTGCTACCTGACCATCCTCAACGATTGGTCCGCCCGCGATATTCAAAAGAAAGACATGCTCGGTCTTGGTCCGGCCAACAGCAAATTCATCATCGGCAACAGCATCGGACCAAAGCTCGTACCTGCCAAAGACATCAAAATGGATGACCACGGCGTTCTCGACATGGAGATGGTCCTCAAAATCAATGGCGAAGAGCGGACAAAAACGAACTACACAAGCCTCTATCACGTCAATCCTGAGACCAAAGAGAAGTCCGCATGGAGCTTCCCACGAATTCTCGCCTGGCTGGGAGAGCAAAACATTGCGGTCGAGCCCGGTTATTTGATCGGTTCTGGAACAGTCGGAAACGGTTGCATTGCCGAATTCTCCGCCAAGGTCGATCCTGATACCAACAAAGAGCTTGAACCAGCAAAATTCGGTTGGCTCAAGGACGGTGACGTCGTCTCGATGGAAGTTGCAGGCATCGGCAAGCTAGAGAATACCGTCCGCGTCAAACAGTTCGCAGCAGTTTAGTCGAGCACTAAGAAAAACAACGTCTCTGCATTATGGTGCAGAGACGTTTTACTATGCGTTTGAAATATGCGCCTGTTCAGACAATTCGTAGATATAGCACGTGAAAAGATCAACGTCTCCGCATGAAATTGCGAAGACGTTTCGCTATAACAAGCGGGCTTAACGACTACGCCGAGGCGCAGGAGGGAGCCGGTCCACCAACCATCTCGATTTCGTAGCCTGCACCACGCCAGGCGTTGGTACCACCAATGGTGTTATAAACATAGGCAACACCACTGTCTTTCAAAATGTAAGTTGAGATACTAGAACGATAACCACTCGCACAGATAATCGCCGTAGGTCTGCCTTTGTCGATCTTATCGAGATTTTTGCTTAGTTCGGACAGTGGAATGTTCTTCGCGCCTGGCACGTGTCCAGCCTCATACTCCCCGCGACGCCTGACGTCTATAACTTGAAGATTCGGAACATCCTTCATCTTTTCTTTGAGCTGATCGATAGTGATTTGAGGCGTTTCGCCAGTATCATGACCGGATTTACTCCAGGCATAAATGCCACCATCCAGATAACCGACCACACTTTCGTGTCCAGATCTAGCCAATCGCGTGACCGCCTCATCAATCCCCTCGCGCTCTTCTACGACAAGAATGATCGGCGTACCGAGTGGAATCAGACTTCCGGCCCAGGAGGCGAACTGCCCCCCCAGTCCAATGTTCATCGAACCAGGCACATGTCCCGCTCCATATAGAGTGTTAGATCTGACATCCAGCACCAGATGTCCTTGCTTCATTAATTCGCTCACTTCCTGCGCACCATAAGCCTTTGGCTGAGGCAACTGTTTGAGACCTCGAGTACCCTCGCGGTTCTTCGCTACCGCAGTCGGGAAGTAGGCAGGAACCTCGGGAAGGTCTGTGCACATCATCGATACAAACTGCTCTTTCGGCATCGGCTTCAAGGCATAGTTAAACTGTCTTTGTTGTCCGAGAGTAGAGAATCGCTCGGTCGACATATTCTTCCCGCATAGAGAACCTGCTCCATGCGCGGGATAGACAAGAACCTCGTCATCAAGAGTCAGAAGTTTGTTATGCAAACTGTCATATAGAAGCCCAGCCATCTCCTCGCTTGTTCGCCCCTTGGCACCAACAAGGTCCGGTCTCCCGACATCGCCGATGAAGAGTGTATCTCCGGTCAGCACCATCGAAGGTTTTTCGGATTGCTCCGTGTCGGTGACCAGTATGCAAATGCTCTCAGGGGTATGCCCGGGAGTGGCAAGGAATGTGAGCTTCGCCTTGCCGAACTCAATCACGTCTCCGTCCTCCACGCCTCGGTGCGGGAAATTGGCCTCGGCACTCTTGCCGAAGACTATTTGCGCACCGGTGCGCTCAGCAAGCTCCTGGTGCCCGCCGACAAAGTCGGCATGAAGATGGGTTTCGATGACATACTCAATCGAAAGTCCGTTCTTCTCCGCGGCTTCGAGGTATTGCTCGACATCGCGCTGCGGGTCGACCACACAGGCCTTCCCGTCAGAACCAATCATGTAAGATGCGTGCGCCAGACAGGCGAGAAAAAACTGCTTGAAAAACATAGCCCTATCCCCAACGGTTTTACCTAATAGGCTAGCTCATAGCACTGCTTATGCGCACAATGCAAACACTGATTTAATCAATCCAGGAAAAAAACCTGCTGAAATAGCCTCCTGATGAGCTGGCGCTAATTTTTATCAAAGCAACCAGGAAGAGCGACAGCCCTGCTTTCGCCCTTCCCAGCGCATTATTCAATGAATTTCGACAGCGTTTGTTTAACTTACCAATCGGCAGACTCTAGATATTCGCCAATCTAAGCCTGGATCTGAGGTTGGGGCAAAACAGCAGTGGGATTGGTGCTGACTACCTCTTTCGAGTATATAAGGGGCTTTTCTTCCTTCTCCTTCTCACCCTGAGCAGGTGGAAGCGTATCAACTGCTTTGTTGGTTGTCGAACCGATCTCTTTGACGGCAGCTGAAGTTTTGGGGGAGACCTCCTCGACAGACACGCTCCGACTGCCGTTCAACTGACCCTGAAATCGTCCGGCTAGATCAACACCGGTCAACCCTTTGACCATGGTGAGGCTTTGCGCAGCAACATTCAAGACATCGTTGGTGATCCGGCTGGCTCCGACATTGTCACCACCGGTAGCCAGTACAGTCATGGAGCCGATTTTGGACAGCGGCATAGCAGCTGCTTCAACAATCTCCGGAAGCTTGTCGATCACCATCGATGATAAGGCTGCATCGTTGTACATGCGAAGGGCCTGGGCCTTGAGCTGCATTGCTTCCGCCTCAGCCTGACCTTTCGCACCGATAACCTCCGCTTCCGCCAGACCCCTTGCCCGAATCGCCTCGGCTTCGGCTAGCGCCAGAGCGCGCCTCGCTTCAGCTTCTGCGATGGCTTTGATACGCGCAGCCTGAGCATCTCCTTCAGCCAGCATCTGCCGTTTTTCCTTCTCCGCCAATGTCAATATCCTGATTCGGCTTTGCTCAGCTTCCGCCGGCTTCGTCACTTCAGCTTGCAGCATAACCTGACGACGGAATACCTCGACTTTCTGCAGCTCAACTTCTTTCTCATTTTCTACGATCTTGATCTTTTGGCGTTCTTCAATCAGCTTCTGCTCAGTCTCCGCTTTCACAATTTCGTAAGCCAAATCGCTCACCGCCTGACTTTTGGCAATTTCACATTGATATGCGGCCTTGCTTACTTCCATAGTTTTGTTTGCTTCAGCAATTTGTGTCTCGGCCAAAATCTTGGCTTTGGCTGCTTGTTGAGCACGCTCCGCTTGTACCACCGCCGTTTCTGATTGAGCGATCGCCTGTGCGATGGAGGTCTCTTTTGCCTTATTAGCCACGCCGATGTCTGCGTTTCGTTTTATCTCAGCAGTACGATCTCTGCCAAGGTTGTCTATGTATCCCACTTCATCACGAATCTCTTTTATGGTGAAGGAGACCACTGTCAAACCCATCTTCGCCAGATCATTGATGGACACTTCCTGGACCTTTTGAGCGAAAGCTTCGAAGCTGAGGATCAGCTCTTCTACCTCCATAGTGCCGAGTATCGCCCGCAGATGACCGACAAGGGTCTCATGGGCAATATTGGCGATCTGATTAGTGTCTTTCCCGAGGAACTGTTCCGCCGCAGTCGCGATCGCGTCGGCCTCGCCTCTGACCTTTACCTGAGCGACCCCCTCCACAAAGATCGGGACACCGCTCATAGTTATAATCGGTGCGTTTGTACGAACATCGATAGTCATTACTTCCAAACTAAGCAAATCTTTGCGCTGCACCAATGGTAATACCACCGTGCCTCCGCCCTGTATGACCTTGAATCTGTGTCGCGCCGTACCGGATACTGCGCCTGAAATCAGCATCGCCTCATTGGGACCGCATTTTTGATACAACGAACACATCGTGGAAAATGCCAGAATGACTACAACGGCTATCAGCAAATAAACTACAATTTCCATCTTATTGATCTCCTTGCAAAACACAGGCAAGCGCCGCTATCAGCAAAGCGTTGTCTCCTCACCAATTTGAAATCTACTATCGATCGGATTCGTCAATATCCAGCTCGTCGAAGGGCTGGACGAACATCAAGTCTTCTTCTCTGTCTACGATTAGAACTTTAGCACCTCTTTTGATTTCCGCCGCTGGATCAAGCGCTTTGGCGGCATAGTTGCGCCGTCCCTGATTCAATACGAACATAACCTCACCGGTCCTACCGGTTGCAATCGAGACGGTAATTTCGCCTACCAAGCCAATCGCATCGTCTAACAGGTTAACGACTGAGTTCTCGAGTTTCGACGCAAACCAGCCCAGACAATTCTGTATGACCATAGTCATGAGCAAGCCTGCCACACCCGCCGGAATCCCACTGGTTGCACCTAATCCAGGCGAATATCTAGTCACGATCAAGCCGGAAGCGCCGAAAAAGAATATGAAAAGAGCGAGCGCCATCGGATTGAGAACTCCCATTGCAGAGAAGTAAAGTTGCTCAGTGAAATTGCTTTCGGTCTCAACCTCCCTCGATGCATTTATGAAAAGCTCCGAGCCGGCTTTCTGAGCGACACCGGATATGTCGGCTCCGCGGCCGCTGGTTGCCTTTGCTGTTACACCACGCGCCTGTCCATGCGAACCGGAGCCGGTTTTTGCATGTCCACCAGCGCGCACATGACCGGCTCTGGTCGATGCACCATGCCTGACACCGTTGCCGCTGGAACCAGCTACTCGAGCACCACGGGCGCTGTTCGCGCCTGTATGAGAGTGACCCGCTCCATGACCGGAGCGCATGTGAGTCAAACGAGGACCGCGATGATTCCCTACTTTATGGCGCCCACCGGTAAGTAGGAAAGATCCGGCGACCATCAGAAAGCCGATTCCAAAGCAACCCAAATACAATTCTTGTAGTCCAAGAGTTTGAAACATTATAATTGGCGCAGATATGCACGCAGCCTAGCGGACCACGCAATCTGTGACCTCGCTTCTTTGTATGTACAGACGATTCTTTGAGAGATTGAAGGGTCGATTTTGAAACGGGGGGTTGAGCTTCTTAGTGGACAGCCTCTCGCTCTCCCAGGACCCTTCGTAACAACACTACAATATCAAACTTTTAGAAAAATGGTCGCGCTTTTAACGTCGGATTAATATTAATCCGCCCCTTCCTACTAATACGCAAAATGCGTCAGGAAGTGAAGACTTTGCTTCAACTTCCTCGATTGAGAAAATTGAATCTCTCTGAACGTGCCGTCACAGACAGTGGCATAAAAACAATCTCTCAGATTGGAACTCATCAAGACCTCGCCATAAGACGCACGAAAGTGTCGATCACCGGTCTGAAAGCGCTTTCTCCGCTCCATCTTACTGGATTTTCAATAGCCCGTGATCATCGTTTCAATGATCACTGCAAGGTAGTAGTGGCAAGACAGTGGAAGACGAAACTAAATAAGTCTTTCAGGCGAGGTCACCGACAAAATTAGAGAGAAGCCGAAAGCTCGCGGCATGAGCTGCATCGAGTACGATTCGTTTTTTGCCGCGAGCGGACAACAAGATGATAGAAACTCGATGCAATGTGCTCCCTGCAGAGAATAGCGACAGGATCGAATTCTCTTGTATGATTGTACGAATCTTTGGCTGGTAATAGTGGGAGAAGAGGATGTCAACTCGTCGCATTTTTCTGTTGGACATAACAAAGGCTCGAACAGCGGTCCTATCGACCATGATTGCAAGTACCATTCCGCTTTTACTCTCTTCAACAAGTATCGCGGGAGAAAAAACGAATGGTCCCGAAGACAACGACAAGCCCAAGAGCGCCGTCGTCAAAAATACTTCCAACAAGAATTCCCGCAGAAGCGAGATTGCAAGCGGTGAAGCGGTGCGGCTTCCCCGCAATGTATCACCGGACAAGTATCGCATTTTCATCGAACCAGATCTGGAGAACAAGCAATTCAGTGGTGAAGAAACAATCTTTCTTACCGTAAATTCGACCACTAAAGATATCGTCCTCAACTCAGTTGCTTTAGAAATTGCTGAAACAGAAATAACCGCTTCTTCTTCAGATTCAGATCATGGCAAATCGATGGCGGCTGAACGCGTGATCGAAGACAAGGAAAAGCAACAGGTTGCTCTTCGGTTCGCCGAGAGTTTAAAGCCAGGCAAGTACGAATTGAGATTGAAATTCGGCGGGCGGTTAAACGAAAAGCTGGAAGGATTCTACATTTCCACATTCAATAACGAAAAGGGCGAACAACAAAGAATCGCCTGCACACAGTTAGAAGCGACCGACGCGAGGAAAGTCTTTCCTTGCTTTGACGAGCCCGACATGAAGGCAACCTTCAAAATAACTTTGGCGATCGATCCAGCCCTGACTGCCATTTCCAATGCTCCAATCGAATTCGACAAAGTCGAAGGGCGAGGCAACAAGCGCCGGGTCACATTTGTAGAAACACCGAAAATGTCTACCTATCTGGTCGCACTCATCGTCGGTCCTCTCGAGAGTACGGAGCCCGTAGTCGCTAACGGCGTAGAGATAAGAGTCTGGGCCACACCTGGTCATAAAGAGGAAGGGGCTTTCGCCCGAGGTGCGGCCGAGAAGATGCTGCCATACCTCGAAAGTTATTTTGGTGTACCGTACCCGTTAAAGAAGCTGGACATGATAGCAATTCCAGACTTCGCGGCAGGCGCCATGGAAAATCTCGGTGCCATAACTTTTCGTGAGTCGAGACTGCTCGTAGATGACAAGACAGCCTCCACCACTACAAAACAGGACGTTGCTTCGATCATTGCTCACGAGATGGCACATATGTGGTTCGGTGACGTGGTCACTATGAAATGGTGGGACGATCTCTGGCTCAACGAAGCATTTGCCACATGGATGTCAGTCAAAGCCATGAATTCGTTCAAGCCAGAGTGGCACCCGTGGGACCTGTTCGTCCGCGATCGCGATGCCGCCCTCGCTTCCGATGCCCTCGTATCATCGACGAGGCCGATCTACACACCCGTGAAGAATCCAACTGATGCTGAAGAGATGTTCGACGAGATTACCTATGAGAAAGGTGCTTCCGTTCTTCGAATGCTGGAGCGATATCTGGGCGAAGAAACTTACATGAGAGGCATACAGAAATACATTCGAGACAATCAATTCGGCAACGCTCAAACCAGTCAACTCTGGGATGCATTGGGAGCCATGTCGGGCAAACCTGTGGCCGACATCATGCAGGAATGGGTTTACTCTCCTGGTTATCCACTCGTGAAAATTGAAACTCGAACCTCGAAGTCAAAGTCGGACTCTGACACTGGGGCTTCGATCAACCTGACCCAGGATTACTTTAGCGTGTCCCCGAATTTAGAAGGTAAGAAAGAACAGAAATCCACTCTCGCCAAAGCGAGAAAGCTTCAACTCTGGCAAATTCCGATGACCAGCCGGATCCTCAACGACGATCCAGCCAAGATTTCGGAGTCGGAGCTGATTCGCTACCTGTTCGACGGTAAAAAGACCGCGATTCAACAGCTACCGTCAAAGGAAACATTCATAGCTAACGCCGGAGCTGATGGCTATTATCGGGTCCAATATCCCCAGGACATGTTGGAGCGCTTGGGCAAGAAAGCACAAATCAGCATGACCCCTCGAGAACGATATCAGATTCTCAACGATTGCTTCGCACTTGTAGAAGCAGGTCTCATGCCGCTCAGTCAGTATATGGATTTTACTGCAAGCTATAGAGACGAATCTGATCCTACCGTCGTAGAGCTGTTGATCTCACAGATTGATACACTAGATCTATTTGTTGGTCAAGCTTCTAGAGCCTCGTTCGCCTTCTTTGTAAAAGACCGATTCGGCGCTCTTTCACGCAAGTTAGGATGGGAGGCGCAGGAAGACGAATCTGATCTGACCCAGCTTTTGAGAAGCCACGTACTAACAGCCATGGGTACTGTCGGACAAGACTCAGCCACGATCGCAGAAGCGCGCAAATATTGGAATATCTATCAGGAAAAACCTGAGGAGATCAATCCGAACCTTTACGAGTCAATCGTAGCGATAATGGCATACAACGGCGATGACAATACATATGAGGAGATGAAGCAGCTCTACGATAGTGCCACCACCCCTGAAGCAAAACTACGCAACTTGTATGGACTGGCATACTTCAGAAAACCTGATCTGCAGAAGCGCACACTGGAATTGGCTGTCAGCGATAAAGTCAAAACACAGGACGCCCCGCATGTAGTGCTCAAACTCCTGAAGACTACTGCCGGCAGAGAGGTCGGCTGGTCCTTCGTGAAGCAACATTGGAAGGACATGGAGACCATGTATCCGGTCCACCTGTTCCCCCGGATAGTCACAGGCGCGACCTCCTTCGTGTCGTCGGAACAATCGAAAGACCTCGAGCAATTCCTTTCGACCCACCCGATCAAGGCAGGCAACCGAGTATCTGGGAAAGTAATCGAGCGCGTACGCTCCAACGTCAAGCTAAACGAACGCAGCTCCGCATCGCTGGACAGTTGGTTGAAGGACTTCCAAACTCGAACAAGCGCCTCCAGCAGGTAATAATTTGCAAGTTTTGAATTTTTCGGTAAAGTAAGAGATGGAGCCTTTATTGTCGGGCTGGCTCCGTTTTACCGAAGGAGTGAGTTCTCAGCCAAGACAATATGAGCACCAAAGACACACGGAGCGCTACTCAGCCGGTCCGCGCACTTGTACTATCAGGCGGCGGCGGTCGCGGTGCCTATGAAGCCGGCGTGGCCAAAGCGTGTGCAGAGCGAGACTTTCACTTTGACTGGATTGTCGGGACCAGCATCGGAGCGCTCAACGCCGCTCTAGTCGGACAAAACGATCTGGAAATGTTGGAGAGCATGTGGCTCAAGATTCGCTCGAATGACGTATACAAACTTCCCGATCCCGGCCATCTCAGGAGAGTAATTTTCGGACAACAGCTCGGATTGCTAAATACGGCTCCGCTAGAGCAACTGCTCAGAAGCTGCATCAGTTTAGAACGACTAAAGACTGGTCCGTCCAAAGTCGGATTCGTGACGACCGACCTTTGCGGATTGCGGACAAAAGTCATCACCAGCGACGAAATTCATTCGCAGGAAGATCTAATCGATGTACTGATGGCATCATCAGCAATACCATTGCTATTTCCTCCGAGAAGCCTGAAAGGAGAGGGGTGTTGGATAGATGGCGGACTAGTGCGTAACACGCCGATTCAAGCAGCCATCAATCTGGGAGCGACTGAAATCTATGCAGTTCTCGTCGAGCCCAAATCGGTCGACACATGCCCCACGTCAATAACACAATTGGTATCTAGGCTCCTGGAGATTGTCTTCGATCATTCAGCCAGAAGCGGCATTGCACACGTAAAACAGCACAATCGCATACTGGATGTGGGCGGACTCAAAAATAGCGCCAACGGCAACTGGTGCTTGCTCGAAGACCGAGTCGACAATAACGGCAACGATAAAAAGCAGAGACGCAAGAAGATCAATCAAGCTGAGACTACGACCGATTGTGGAGAGAACAGCCGATGCACTCGCGGCAAGATCGACAAAGCCTTTGAGCTAATAGATCTGACCGCGGGCGTGCTTCAAAGACGAGTTAGCTTGTTCATCGTAAAGCCTGAGCGGCAGATACTCGGCTCACTCTTGGAGATCGATCCGGTAATATCACGATGGCTTCTGAAGCTCGGCTACGAAGACATACTCAACAAATGCGAAGCGGCTGTATTTTAGAGGAGCCTGTCGACAGGTATCTTCTCTATTCATTCGCAATGCATAGACAAGAGACGAAACAACTCGTCAACCGAAAGGTTCGAGGAAGAACTGGACTTCGCACGAATTAGCAAAGTGCATATGGAGTGCCGTGTTTCAAAAATTTAGGTACCACCGGCATCGTCGAATGGGTAGCTCTTCGACAAAATCTTATCGAATCCCAGGTAAGGATCATCGAGATCGGCGTGCAGAACCTCTCTGTACAACCACTTCTTAATATCATCCGGCTTCGAATGCGGTCGGTCGGCCAGATACGCATGAATCTGAGGTCGTCTTTCATTCTCGTTGAAGGTGACGTCGTCCAGCAAAGCCTGCTTCGTCCAGTCGATGACGTTCGAGCGCGGCTTGAACGCGTTGACTAACAGCGGAGAAGCAAGCTTGTAGTCGACGGTCCTGGCTCTAGATGCAACGGCACGAGGTCTAGCTGAGGCATGATAGTTAGCGAGCACCTTCGCCCTATCACCTTTGGCGGTGGGAAGTCCGTAGTATCTATCCTTAAGATCCTGCAAATCGGCGAGATAGGTATCGGCGTCATAAATCCCCGGAATAACGTCCAAGACGTATCCATCGCTAGTACAAATGTAGCTGGCGATATTACCGTTGACAGTCCGCGTCATCTTTTTACCATTGCCGAAGTCAATCGTGATTTTCGGTACAGGTCTAACAGACTCCCAGACTGGCTCGAAGTTTGCGTTAATAAAATTGGCTACATCCGGCGACGAGAACAGCACGGTTCTCGCAAGTCTCGCGTTCGTTCAACAAAAGCGATCGTCGAGTCTACCCATCATGTGAAAGAGAAAAACCGGTTTCCCAGATTTTGAAGATCGGCTCTGTGCCTCTTTCATATCTCGGCACCAAGAGACCAGTCCGGTCAAACTCATATTGGGATTTTCAATCGTCGGCACTGCCGACAGTGTCGCAGAACGCGGTACAGAGGACGATTGCATGGGCACCGGTGTCGGCACAGGAACTGCTAAGGAACCTGACGAATCCGATCGAAGAATACTCTTCATGTCTTGCTCTGTGATCGTTTTCCTCATATCTCGAAAACGATCTACTGGAATCGCAGGACGGCGCGAGACATCGACACGCCT
>CAYQKX010000021.1:0-118319 GCA_964418155.1 uncultured Candidatus Obscuribacterales bacterium
CTCCTTTTACGATTACTCGCATATGGGGTATTAGCGGATCTTTCGATCCGTTGTCCCACCACCCGAAGGCAGATTCCTACGTATTACTCACCCGTCCGCCGCTAACATTTATCAGTAGCAAGCTACTAATAAACATCCGCTCTACTTGCATGTGTGAGGCACACCGCCAGCGTTCGTCCTGAGCCAGGATCAAACTCTCCGTTGTCACTTTGTTTACATCAGGAATACTGATGCGTTTCAACAGAGCTTTTATTTGTCCTACTCAATTTTTTTGACAGGCGCCTTAATTGCTTATTCAGTTATCAGGGTTCGAAATGCGGGCTTCGTTTAAGAAGCGAAAGTTGCGCTCACGAGTTGTTAGTCGTGAATCACGCCGCATGAGAGAATAGTACCAACCTCTATGCGAGGTGTCAACTTCCGGAATGCCCCGTATGTGCCCATTTCGCGAATATCTTAGCAATTCGAGATATATATGTTCCCTTAAGAATTTGGCTAAGAGCGCTCTCTAGTGCACTTTCAGGAATTTTGCCTCAAAATGATATTCGATAAATGCGAGGAAGCATGCCGCTTTCTCGAAGTGATGCATAAGGACCCGTTTTTGAGCTCCGTTGTAGATCCTTATATATGTGGAGTTTGAGACTATCGAGAGATCTGCGCAATCCGTCTGCAGTTCCGAAACTGGCTTGGATTGAGCGGCGCTGACGAACGCTTAGGGCTATCTCTTTGCGTGCATCGACTAGTCTCGCTTGGCAAGCTGCATCGCAATGTATTACCGCCGTCGCCAATTTGTGCGGATTTCCTCGAGCGAGTCCTGGGCGATTTCTCCACGGTCTGCATCAGTCATCTCCTATACCTATATATGTAAGAAGGATCGAGAGCCCTTTCTCCAGGCAGAGCCGGCAGCTGGCAACTCTCCTTCAGTGGGAACTCTTGAGCACATACTCCTGTCCTGTTGATGTCACACGCATATAAGAGGACCAGGTAATGGCTTTTAGCAGATTTATTGCGGCAGGCATGTGCTCGACAGTTCTGGCGACTCTGTTTGGATCACAAGCGCTCGCCGATTCAATCACCATTCAATCGACGCCAAGGGTCATAGAACAGCGGTCTGTAATCGTGCCAGCTCCGACTGTTATCGAAGAGCGTCAGGTAGTGGCGCCGATAGTCGAGGAGCGCCAGGTAGTCGTACCGCAAGCACCTATTGTGGAAGAGCATGTAGTCGTCCCTGGAGATACAGTCACCAGACGCACCACATTGATTGAGTCCACGGGACCTAAATCCAGTGTGTCTTCGGAATCGGTAGTCAAAGAAACGAATCCGCTGCCGGCGTTTCACAGACGTTTACAGTTGATGAAAGAGCAGGTGAGTGAGGGGCTTTCGAAGGGCTTGGTGTCTACTGCCTCGGCAAGCTCATTACAATCGCGAATCGACAGCTTGATGACAGAAGCGGATCGAGTTCTTGCTAACGGCACTCCAAAAGATCTCAACGATCAGTTGGAAACACGCCTGAATACACTCAACATCGATATCGCCGATTCGATGAAGCATTCCGAGCAACTCGGATCCGGATCTCAAATGCAGTAATGCGACGACTCGTCATTCGAGCGGCCGTCACGCCCGTGGCGACTGACCTCAGGAGGACGGCTTGTTATGGAGGACTAACCTATGTTCAAGAAAACAAACGTAATACTAGCGGTGTCGGCAATATTGGCAGCCACCACCTCTAGTGCATATGCCGGAACCGAGTCTGATATCAGATCGATCGCTTCGGGTCGGACGACTCAATCCAATCACTCGAAATTAGAGCGAGATATTCAAGAGATTTCCGCCAACCGCTCAACAGGTGGAGCCGCGCGTACCTCTAACGTACTGTCCGTTTCTAACAACGGCCTCGAGCTCAAGCCGAGCAAAACCGCTCTTGTGAGTGCACCGCGCAAAGTGAAGATCCCGAAACACTCCAGGCGTTGGCAGACGAAGGTTTATAACTGGTCTTCGAAAAAAACAAAGACTCTTCCGGGATACGTACCTCCGAAGAATCATTGACATCGGCTGAATGGTGAAAACAATTCGCAATCAAATTCCTGATTGCTCAATTCGTCGTTCGTCGTTAGTTTCGCTGACGGATTGTCACTCGCGAAAATGACAAACAAGGGGCGACTCTATACGTCGCTCAAGCTCCGCAGACGGATGGCACTGATCGGATGGCGGTTCTCCTCAGTGCTGCTGAGACGCCGGAGATCCCAGTGCTATTTGACGAGGTCGCGAGTCTTTCGTCGGAAGGAGCCTTGACGGGCGGAGAATGATGATTACAATTCGCAATCAACTTCGAGATGCTGTGAATTTGAACTGGATACAGACGTAGAAAATGCATTGAGCGGACTAGAAGTAAGATCACAAATCGCAATCAATTGGCGGTTGCGGTAAATCTTGCCGGATGCGGGCACGTTCGCCAATGTCGTTTCGTCGAAGTTGCGTTGCAACGGCAAGCTAAGGTGAAGATCTGCGGAAAAAGTAGAAGAATTAGGAAAACAATTCGCAATCTCATGCGATTGCGTTAGCGATCATTTGCTTTTCGATTCTGGCTTGCACTGGGCTTCGGAGCCTCGGCACTTCTCGATTTTGAAAACGCTCGCTTGGCTTCTCGTTACGATGAATTCGAAGGGGCGGAGAACTTCGTCGATCAAGTGCCGGAGATCTCAGCGGATGCTTAATTCCTCATTGAGGAATCGTTTCTCGGCCTCATCGTATTGTCGCTCTTGCAATCCTTATATATGGATTCGACCGTTATCGAATTTGCCCGGAAAGCAGCATCGGTGATTTCGCTTTGCGTGCGCCAGAGATGATTATCAGCTTGCCGGGCTGCTTCAATTGACAATATAGAAACGTTTTGTTGATTCGAAATAGGCTCCGCTCTTCTTCTGGCCAATCCCTTTCTGGTCCATGAAGTTGTGTGAGAGCCGCAGTGTAGGTGTCGTATGACGTTTTTGCCAGGGATGGGTCCTTGAAGTCAATATATAGCAGCTTCATTCTTTCCCTGACTGGCTGCAAAACTTGATAATCGGCAACGCAGGCAGAGAGCGCCTTCTCGAGGGAAAGGTTTTCCACCTCTGGAGCAGGAAAATACTTTGACGCCGACGCTGGACCCATGACAATTTTTTCAGTGCCTCTGACTCTGTCGACAACAGGAATTTGACTTAGTATCGCCGGCGGTTGCGCATGTAACCGCACTTCAGTACTCATATGAGTTGCGATTTTCGTAACGACTTCTTTACTCTCGTCATCATCCTCAGAGGTTCCGGCAATGACGAAAAGGTAGAAGTTCTGCCAAAAAGAAATGCTATCGCTGTCTTCCGACGAACCATCTCCACGCTTTACTACTGTTGTGGAACCTTTGCGGAGTAGATCATAACCAGCGTTTGCTCCGGCAGGGCTGCTAAATTCGTAAGCTCGGATCGTGATGAAGCGGCTGCCTCTGCTGAATGTGCGTTGAACCATAAACTTGCAGGCAAACTCTTCCAGAATAGTTACATCGTTGTTGGTCAAACCCACGGAAATTTTTTCCTGAGGCGAACTTTGCAATTGGGTGTTGGTAGCTGGAATTTGATCCGCGACTATAAGCTTCCCGCCTTCAACTCGATAAATTGTTGTGCCTAAATCTTCCCAGCCCTCCTGACGAAAACCCTTAACCAGTGCGGTCAAGGGTAGATGTGCATTTTTATTATCTGCCAGGGAAGGCTTTAACAAAATCTGATTGTTCGTCGCGTTCGGCGCATCATTTTTTTTCGGCGCTGCTTCAAAGGCTAATCCATCTGCTGCGAAGGACAAGGCTACAAATGTAACGACACTTGCAACGTGTGGCAGAATTTGGAGTTTCCGAAAAACGACCATAGTGCGCTCAGTTTAGCAGAAGAACAGCATCCGAGCCCCAGCGCTCGGATGCTGCCCTCCTGGTCTTGGTGAACAGATCCGGAGAAAAACTTTTGTTTAAAACGAATGATTAGCAATGAACTCTAACGCTGGTTTGGGTTGTTTTGGATTTTTATGTTGCCTGTTACTGATTCCATTGCGTGGCTCAACTCTGAGCTTGCAATGGCTCCTGCCACATATGCCACTGAGATGCAGCTCAGACCAACTAGACTGCTAGACCCTACTGCAACGGCCATGCCGGCTAAGGCCCCGGACGCAACTACCGCTGGAACAATGAGAGGATTATTCACTGCGCTATCCTTAACGAACTCTGCCAGTTCGGGTCCATGAGTTTTTACATCGTTGGCAAGTGTCTGTCCGATTTTGCGGACGTTTTCGATCACCGGTTTTGCCGCCGACACCATCTCATTTGTTTCTGCCGTAGCAATACCATCACCGAGAGTTTTGAGAAATCCACGGACATCTTTTGAAGTCGCCACCCCAGCCTTTGCTAAATCCATTGTGAGGGATTTCCCGGTTCGACCGAAGTCATCTGCCACTGTCTGGCCAACTATTGAAAAGTCATCTGCGATTTCTTTTCCTGCATCAGCTAATGAGTTTGTGGTTGGTTTTCCAGCGTTGTCGTTCTTCGAGCCGATACCCATGAGATCCAGTAGATTAAGGCCTTCTACTTTGTGGCTTGCTTTGCTATCAACTTCGCGTCTGTTTTCAACTTCCATTTTGCAATCCTCGCCCCGAGTCGTGACTCCAATTTAAGGGACGATTTTTGCGAAGTAACTGTTGAATTCAACCTTTTCACTTCAGACCGAGTCTGTGTAACGCTTCTTGATTGCCTTGCTTGGCAGCCTCTTTATAGTAGGTCTCGGCGAGTGCCGGGTCTCTTTGAACCCCTTTGCCTTCACGGTAGAAATCTCCAATTGCAAGGATTCCCTCGTCGTTGTAGTTGTCGGCGGCACGTTTATACCAGTACATCGCCTTCGGGTAATCTTGCTCTACGCCAAGACCTCTTGCATACATATCACCGATATTGGCAGCGACGATACCCTGTTGGGTACCAGTCGGCGATTTTGATGATGCTGACAAAAACAGTTGCATCGCTTGAGAATAGTCTCGCTTCACACCTACTCCATTCAAGTAAAGTTCACCGAGTTGGCACTCTGCTTCGGATGAGCCGATTTTGATCGCCATGCGGTAATATTCAACAGCCTTAGCGAGATTTTGCCGGACGCCATAGCCCTGTTCGTTGAGGTATCCCAGACCGGTAAAGGCCCTGGCGTCATGCTGCTTTGCAGCTTTTTCATACCAGAGGAGTGCTTCCTTGTAGTTGGGAGCGACACCATCACCGGTGCAGTACATCGTTGCAACCTTAATCTGACCGCTAGGCAAACCTGCGTCGGCGGCCCTCTTGAACCACTTGAACGCTTCGCTGCTGTCCTCCATTCCTTCTCCAGTTTCGTACGTCTGTCCAAGGAACATGTAGCTGTTCTTGTTGCCGCGTCTCGCTCCTTCTGCGTACCACTTAAGCGCTTCGCGTGGATTCTTCTTAACTCCCATGCCCAGTGTATAGAATCGACCGACGCTATTGCATGCGCCCGCGTGTCCGCTTTCTGCAGCGCTTCGATACCATCTCAGGGCTTCTTCGAGTTGCCGCGGAACACCGTTACCTTCATAGTAAAACGAAGCCAATCTTGTTTGAGCGTTTGCATTTTTCAACTGCGCCGCCTGAAAAGCGATGGAAAAATCGCTTTCCAGATCGGAATCGACCGGCTCCAAGACGATGCTCAGTCCATCGAGTACGCCCGATTTCTTGCGCTTGAGATTGGGACAACGATTCGCCTTTATCAGTACCATGCTCTTCATCAATGACAATTTTTCAATGGCACCGTCAGTAATGGCAGTCCGACTCAGATCGACAGCGTTCATCATCTTATGTGATTTGAACGTATCGATTACGCTGTCCCCAACCGCGGTACCTGCGAGGGTTATCGAGAGGATTCCCGGAACACCATCTAACTCTCGCAGCCCTGCTTCCGTGACATCAGAATCTGAAAAGTCTAACGCAATAGGTTGTTCAAGTTGATTTTTCGCATGAGCGCGTACCTCTGCCGAGGCATTTTTCTTCAGTCCGGCCGCGAGGAGCTTCATTGCCTTTACGCTCAATCCAGTCGAATTTTCAATTGATACCACTTTTAACTTCGGATACATCGCTGTCTCGGAAAGTACGTAAGGATCCGTTATTCGACATCCTTTGATTCTGATGGCCGTGACTTCGTCAACCGGCTCCTGCATTATCGTATCGAGCGGTTTGTTGGCGAACTGAACGTCGTGACCGAATACTTCTTGCGGAAGCTTCCGTTCTACTTCATTTGCCATCTCCTTGCCTGGCTTTTCGAAAACTTCTCGAACCTTTGTGGTCGGTTTTCGACGTAAATCGGGTCCGGGCTCATCATGCTGCTGAAAGGCGAATAGTCCTATTGATACTACTATTCCCAATGCCAAGAGAGCAAATATCGCGATTCTAACGTTCGATCTTTTCGTACGTATGAGAGGCTGAGTCACTACTGGCGGTGAAACTTCGTCACCTTGCAGTGCTAGACTTTTATGAAGTCGATCCTTAACGACTTTTGCCGATGCTGGTCTATCTTCCGGCTTCTTCGCGAGGCAATCCTTGATTAATTTGTTGAGACCGAAAATAAGTTTGCTGTCTGGGCTCCGCGACAATTGCGGAGGCTGCGCGTTCTGATGCAGATTTAGGCTCTCAACAGGAGATTCCGAAGGAAATGGAACATCGCCTTCTAGAGCTTCGAATAGAAGGCATCCTAATGCATAAATTTCAGAACGTAAGTCATATGATTTTCCTGCAGCCAACTCTGGGGCCATGTACGCAGGTGTACCAACCAGCATGGTGCCGTCGGCGGTGCTACCAACCTCGCTGACGGCGCAAGCGATCCCGAAGTCGATTAATTTGACAATTACCTCTCCGGAGTCCGACAAGGTAAACAGAAGATTAGAAGATTTGAGATCCCTGTGATAGATTCTCATCTCGTGCGCATAAGTAAGTGCATCGCAGATTTGAGAGAAGACGGATATGGCGAGTTCGGGTGTGAGTGGTCCATTCTTCGCGAGAGACTCCTTCAAGGTAAGTCCCTGTAATGAATGTTCCATCACCATATATGGAATGCCGTCTTCGGTTGGTCCGAAATCTCGTACTTTGATAATGTTGAGATGAGCCAGTCGACTGGTTAACTTCGCCTCTTCGTGAAAGGCGATGATCTGTTCATCAGACAGATCGGTGAGAACCTTCACCGCAACATAGGTTTTCAAAAAACGATCCCGCGCTCTGTACACAATGCCTTTAGCGCCGCGTCCAAGAATTGCCAGCGGTTTATATCTATTGTGTGGGAACTGAGATGCGCTTATTTGAAGCTCTTCGTCTTCATCATCCTCGGCACTCGATTCGCTATCCGGGCTCGTTGCCAGTTGTTCTGCAATCGGAACCGGCTCGGGCTCAGGGCATTTGCAACTATCAGACCGAAAAATCCATTGAGTAAGACTTCCGTGTCGCTCTTTCCCCGGAATTGGCTTGTGGCAGATTCCGCACAGGCGAAGCGGCGACACATCAGACTCTGCTTGTGCCTTCAGAAATCGACAATGACAGACGTCGATAAAACTCGTGACGAATCCACCTGATGTCATCGTTTCAGGTTTAAAACAAAAAGGACAGGTCTTCTCGGGACCGCTTCTCATGACAACCAGGAAGAGTTCTTATTTGTTCTGTTATTCCCCGTTTTCAAACACTTTTGTAACTTGAAAACCTGAAATTTTGATTGCCATAGCGATATTATTTTCAATATCTAAAATTAAATGCACCGGTCGTGACACCACCCCAACTTCACAAAATGTGTGAATGCACATTTACGATATTGAGATCATATCCAAAATCGAACGACTAAAACCTTGTAGTGATCACGTTATTGCTCGTTAAGGATTCTTCGTCTGTTTGAGATATTGGTGGCATATTTGGTGGCAAATGGTAACGAAATTCCCGCTTTTAATGGTGGAAACCGTGTGTTACTATTTCGTTGCGATTCCTAATATCCGTGCCATAAATCTAGCGTTCGGGCAATAACCCGAGCCGATTTTGCACTGCTCGAGGAAAAAGTTATGGAACCACAAGCTGCATCGAATGAATTGTCAAAGAACCGAAATCCTGAGCCCGTGCGTGATGTTCTTCAAAAAACACCAGCCAACCTAATAAGAGACTCTCTTCCTAATGCATACCTGGAGGAGTTTCTCAACCTTCAAAGACCAGCATTAAAGCCGGACGGCAAAGCTGCCGAATTTACTGGTTGGCTCAATGCCGGTAAGGAGGATATATATAAGTCCGTTGTTCAAAAAGGGTCCAAGACACCGGAAGAGACAGCTGAAGCCTATTACGAGAATTCGACCAAATCAGTGTTGAAGTCCGTAAAGGAAGCCAAGTTGAGCTTCACCACCGATGGTACCGCTCCGAAAGTCATCGCTTACAGCGATGACTTTAAAGTATCTGCCGGTACCAATGCCAACGAAATAGCTAAGTCGCAACTAGGCGACAAAGCCTCGGAAGCTCAAATCAAAAAGTATACCGACACGCTAGTTGCAATCAATAAGCTTGAAGGCGCCGACAAGGCGATCGCTCCCGGTGCCAAGCTCAGGCTCCCTGGACAAACCGCCGATGGTGCAATCGTCAATCGGTCTAAAGGAGTTACCTATTCACAGTGGCACGATGGCACGACTCTTGAAATTGCTGAGCGAGGTCAAGGAAAAGCCTCTTACACGGATCGCTCTGCGGGCTGTGCCGTTGATGTGTCATGGGATCCAGACGACAAGAAAAACTGCACCGTCACGAGGACCTATGACGAGCGGCGTGTCGAGACCGATGCCAATGGTGTCCGAACCGAGTCGATTCCACCGGCATTCGGGATGAAGTCACGAGTCTATGAGGACGAGCAAGGTCGGAAGGTATCGATGGAGTTCGATCCTAAGGACAGCAGCCTCAAGAAGATTTCTGTTCAAGACTGGAAATCAGGTTGTCTGACAGAACTAGAACCTGATGACAAAGGCAAATTGCGCGGCAAAAAGACCGACAAGTCTGGCGATGTAGTGGCTACAATGGCAGGTGCTCTGGCTGGTGATAAGCTCGTTCTGTTTGAAGAGCGAAAAGTTGGCGATGTTCTAACGAGAACATATGAAAATGGTACGGTCGAAGAATTAAAGGCTGACAAACTTGTAAAAAGAACCGGTAAAGACGATTGGGGTAGGCAGTTAGAGGAGGTTTATAACCCACCGGGACGCACACCGCCACACCGGATCCATGTAATGCTCAATGATAATGCTGATGAATCGAAGCGCACGAAACTCACCTTCAGTCGCACGGATTTCGGAGAATATTGGGGAGAGACTCTGAAAGATGGCAAAGTTGATCAGAAGTATCAAATAAGACCGACCGGTCAGATCATGTTTTACAAAAACCAGAAGGTCTTCGCTGATCTGAAGGACGGAACACGTATTGAACGATCGCAGGTCTATGATCCTCGAGATCCGAAAAAGGTGGCAGGATATCAGGTTAGCCAATCCCGCGACGGAGGCCGATTTACAGTCACCACCGATCGAGACGGTAACATTCAAAAGGATATCTATACATACGGCGGCGCTGACGGTCGAACAATCGAGCGTGTGCGCAGCACCAACGGGCGCTTGATTAGCGCGATGTCGATCGCAGAAGCCGGCGGACACAAGACGCAACTCAATTTCGATGGAGTGAGCGGGATGTTCACCGGTCAGCGGACCGACAAAGATGGGAAGAAAGTAGAAGATGTGCTGGTGGCGGACGACAAGATCATTTATACGAACAGTGCTGGAAATCGCAGAATCGAGCTGTTCGACCTGAGAGGGAAGGAACTCTTGGGTAAAACGCCTAAAGCGGGAGTTTATGACATACACCAGGGAACCGAATCATACAAAAATGACGATGAAAGCGTCTCGGTCAAACCTGTTGCACCTGGGCGCACAGACAAGGTTACGGAGGATTATTGCCGCGGCAGAACGGTAGTCGGTACGACTATCAGAGGCGAGCGTTCGTTGGTTACGCCGGACTCAACAACTATTCATAATCCGGACGGAACGGGCGCTCGTCTTAATGCCGATTCCACTATCGACAGGTGGGGGCAAAAGGACGAGGACAATGCTAACAGGGAGTCGCTCACGGAGGCGGAGAGCGACTATCTTAAGTACCTTGCCGACAAGGGCAAGGACCGCGATGTCGATATGCGTGATTTTGTTGAATTGCATAGAAAGTACGCAACCAAGCCGGACGGCGCTGCGACTCTGAGCAAGTTCTACTCTGCGCTGAAGACTTTAGACACGTCCAAGAATCTGTCTGAGGACGAGCTCAAGGCGCTGAGAATCAATATCATGCGCGACGTGGCCCATCCGGAAGAAATGGATCAGTCCAGGTCACCGACTTGTAACACGGAAGTGGTGCGTCGCGAATTGGCGATGAACGTTCCCGATCAGTATGTGATGCGTTTTTATAATGCGATGAATGATGGCAAAGTGCCTGTCTACTCGAAATCGATTGATGGTGCGTATGGCAGTAATGCAGAGAAGCCGGACAGCTTCGTGGAAGTTGATCCTTCTAATTTGAAAATGGCAGACGCCACCGGTAGAAATCTGGCCGCGAGAATCTTCGACAATATGTCGATTCAGATAAGCGCCCAACCTGATTTTAAGTGGATTGCTACTGAAGATGGTATCGGTAAGTTCGTCCCCAATGATCCAGAGGCTGAGCCGAAGGAATTCTCCGGTATGCAGATGGGTGACATTGCAAATGTGTTGACTAAGCTGACTGGTGTCAATCGTGGTGTTGTACAAATCACTGCGCTCGAAGATCTGGGTGCCGCATTCGAAGCCAATGGCAAAGAGTCGATGATTGTTGCGGTCAACGCTAACAAATCTCCGTTCTCATACGAGGGAATCAACTTCTCGTTCGATGAGTTGTACACCAATCATGTTGTCACTCTCACGAATGTTTTTGATGATAGCGGTGCGACCTATGTCAATTTCATGAATCAATGGGGTTTGGAAAACGATCACTCTACCGCGGCGAGATCTGTGCCAATCGAGCGATTCCTCAATAACATGACCGGGATCAATACGAGTTGGCGTGGGGCGCGGCCTATGACACCACCTCAGGTAATCAGTTCTGGTGATCCAACTAAAGTACACAAAATCGTCGATGGCAAAATTGTCGTAGATCCGAAATACATTCTCAAGAACGGTCGAGTCCAGGAAAAGTAACGGCTGACGCTCGCAATTTTTATGAGGCGGAACAAATCATGGAAAACAAATCAAGATACAAATCTGAATTCGGATGGTCGATTGCACTGCCCGAGACCTGGAAAAGGCTGTCGAGAACTAATCCTGACGATCGCACTCCGATCGCTTCCTTCTCGACCCCGGAAGACTGGTCTCTGTCGCTTAACTGGATGGTATCCCCACGTGGCTGCGATGACGATACAGTCACCGCATTCGATATCGCGACGATGCTCCCAGGACGGGTCGAACTCATGGAAGCGAGCAACGTGGTCAATCAGATCTTTCCGCTTGTCGGCAAGCTTATCCGAGCAGCCGCGATCGTAATGCCTGATGGACAGAGGGCGCTCGAGGTGGTCGAAGCGATCGGATCGCCCGGCAATCCGGTAGAGCGGCTGGGATACTCCTTGATCTTTCCTCGCAGAGTACGAGGAGAGTATCGCAACAAAGTTCACTTCCAGAGAATGAGCTTCTTCGCTCCGCAGGAAGTCTTTCACGATCGGATTCCCGAAGTTGCTATTGCGGTTCGTTCGTTTCACTATGCACAGAGGGCAGCATGATGAGCCTTATATCAAGATTGAAGCCACCAAGCGTAATACCTGAGAAGGCCTATCGAAATTGCCTTTCTCCGAGCGTTGCCTCAGGCACCTCGTCGGGCAAAAAAGCAGGGTCTAAAGGCCAATCCGCTGTTTTGATGCTCGCGTCAATGGATCGTGATTTGGGGTTAAAACCAAGATCAGAGGTGTTCGAAAAAGAATTGGTGTTTTGCTCACGGGTCAGAAATTAGGGGAATAAGATGACTTCGCACGGGTCCAGGATCTTCCTGGATTTTTGCGGGGTCATCTTTTATTTCTGCGGTTTTGGTTTGGCTGCACTGAGTAAGGCTTTCGTCTCTCCACGGTAGGATTAATTGTGGTGGCGAGTATAATTCGTCCCAGAACAGATCGTCTGAATTTTCTAACGCAACAGCGTTTATCCCTAGGTTGAGACCGGTTCGATTCATTGCTCGCTCTCGTTTGACTTACGAGCAGTAATTTAAACGTTAAATGTTGAGAATTTGCTTAGTCCTTGCCTCGTGGTTTCTTGCTGGTTGGCAGGGCGACTGCTGAACTGCACTCATTTCTATTCCACTACGAATCGATCTGATTGGGTCCGACCAAAGCTGTCGGGGTTGTACATCTCCTCCGCCTTCGCGGGTGGCGCGGCAAAGTGACCGATAGATGTTGCCCGTGCGAAGTAGGAGAAGTCATAGCGTCCACTAGATATATAAGACGAGAACGCCTCGACGCGAGTATCGCGCATGGCCTGATGCTGATACCATAGCTTTCGCCACCACTTTGATGTATCGGATCCACTATCGAGGAGCACCGGCGCTTCACCATCAAAGTCTGGGTTGATGGCTTCCAGACCAGCTGGCAGTGGATCCGTCAAAATGACGTGGTGCCGATCTCCTGAAGTGGACAGGGTGAGGCATACTTTAATCGCTGCTCCAGCCTTAGCATGCCACACCCCGTCTTTGTCCTTCCAAACATCGTTTTTGTTACCGGAGTACGTTCTACTGATTGTGAAACCCTGCGATAATGCGGGCAGGTTGAGGCCGGTGACTTCACTGGCGGTGGCGGTTTGAACATTGCCAGGGCCGTGCTCGGAAAAGTCAGTTTTGAAATCTTCCCCACCGGTGGTTTGGACACGGAGTCGATGGGTGTGGGATCGACGACAATGGACTCTGGAAGTGGATGGAGTTTGGACAGCATAGACTGCAGTTCCGCAGACGAGAGCGAACGAACAATCATCGAGGACGTGAGTCGTGAGTTAGACGGAGACACCGTTTGTGGTGCTGTGCTGAGTCTAATAGGAATAGGATGTTCTTGTGGTTGATCGCTCGACGAATAATACCCACCAAGCGACTCGATGGGTGTCGAGGTTATATTGGGTGTCGGCGAGGCAAGATTTACGTTGCTCGACTTTTTCACCGGTTGACTAATGTGATTTGCTAAACGCCCGGCGGGCAAGCATAGCTTCACCTGCGCTTGGTTGTGTTGCGGACGGCTCAAACAGGGGATTGCTACCGACATTGCAAGAAACAGTATAGGCCAGACTAGTTGCTTCGAATTTTGCAGGGGCATATTCTACGCTTCCGTTTTTTTTTTTTTTTTTTTCTGAAAGCGTAGACTCAGTGTTTTAGTGGCGATACCGTGTTTTCCCTGTATTTTCCTGCTGCTCTCAAAAGTTTTACGTCTACCTGGCGGGTAGGGGATATCTGCGCTACCTTGATTGAGATGTTCTACTCTCGAAGTTTCGACCAAGCGTGTCGGACAATTGTTGCTCGTAAGCTAGCTCAACTGATTTTTCTTTTCGTACGCAAGGTCCAGCTCGCAGAGCACCCTTGTTGTTTGCACAATTCGGATCTCACTGTTCCAAAAGGGTGCAGCTAAGATAGACACCAGAGCAATCGTATTGTTGGTTCACTCGATTTCGCAATCGATCACCTACAGGCGACACTCCGTGCGTCTAACGCATCCTCATTGTCGGGCTCGATCTTCAAAGCGGTCGCTGCGTCACGCGCGGCCTGACCTTTGTCGCCCAGCGTGACGTGGACCCAAGCGCGTTTGCAGTATGCGTCGGCTGTAGGATGAATGCGTATGGAACTCGATAGATCTTTGAGCGCCCTTTTGAAGTCGCCCAAATCGCTGTATGCCCATCCACGCTCCTTGTAGGATTCCGCATCATATCTATTTGTTTCAATTATTTTGTCCAGGCCGGCTATGTACTTTTCGATTTCTCGTTTGTTGTCTTCGGCTCGGTGATCTTCGAGCTGATGATTTAGTGGTTCAGTTGTTGGCGGCGGAATCACGGTGAGTTGGTCTTGCGTCGAGTCGGAATTGAAAGACTCAGCATTATAATGAATGTCCCATACTATTCCCATGATGAATAGCACTGCTGATGCCGTAATCGATAGTTTCCATAGACTAGGCGCTATGTAGTAAGCTGCTTTGACGAACGCCTTCCGTCCCAGATAAAGAAGTAGGGACAGACCAACAAATACAAGAGAGAGAAAAAAGAGGGTCATGGTATCACCTTTTCAGACGAGGGCGATACTTCTATAGTATGCGGCTTTTTTGAAGTTAGTGTAATTCGATTGGAAAGTGATTGTTAGCTGTTCGCAAGAGATTTGCTGTCGCTAGAACCGGTTGGCTGTTGCTGCGAGCGAGTGTCATATATGTCAGAGACCTGCGAAGAATTCACGCGCACCCCGCGTCGAGAAAATGCACGCCAGGATGATTGAGCGGTACGAGGCGAAAACTTCTTGTATCTGGTCTCGTGCGAAGTTGTTGATGTGCGGGCAAATGGAGCAATCAATTTGAATGACTCGCAGTTTACTGTCTGTTGTTTAAGCATCGCATGGACTGCTATGGGCTATTCATTAATTCGGGATGCTTGAACCCTGACTCGGGGAGTTCCCGATCTGAATAGCGGCATAGGAGTGGAGAATTTATGAAAATGCTTGGGAGATCCGGTAAAGTTGCAGCAAGCCTGGCGATTACCGTGTCTATTGTCGGTTTGTTTGCGATACCTCAGGCGATGGCTGATTCGATGGCTGGCAGTTCTGCGACTAGCGAGACTGGCGGCGTAACAGCGACGGACTCATCTTCGCGGGCTACGACACAAAGCACGACGGAGGCGACTACGAGCAGTTCGACTCAGGCGACTTCGCAGAATGTCTCTAATTCCGGCGGTGTCAGAGAGTCGAGAGCTACGAGCCAGACTGGAGATTCTTCGGTCGCTCAGGATTCTGCCCGACGCGGAGTTACAGAAACCGGCATAAAGGTTCGCACTTCGCCTCAATTGATCAGTAATCGGGCACCTGTAGTCCGTTCTAAAGTGAAAAAATCTACAAAAAAATGGAAGACCGTCCAGTACAATTGGAAGAACGGAAAACGGACGGTTGTAAGATAAATGAACTACATGCCCGATGGCTACACAGAGGTGACACCATACCTCACAGTCGTAGACGCGCACAAATTGCTACATTATCTTGTGGCAGTTTTTGACGCGCAGATGATTCGAAAAGTGGAAGAGTCTGATGGCAGGCTGAAGCATGCTGCAGTGAAACTCGGCAGCGCCCATATCGAGATGTCGGAGGCGAGCGAAGAGTATCCACCAACTCCAGCCGCGATGCATATCTATGTTCCAGATGTTGATGCGACTCACGGTCGTGCTATCGAACATGGTGGCGAGGTTATATTCGAACCAATGGATATGGATTATGGAGAGCGTAGCTCCGCCGTGAAAGATCCTTTTGGCAACAACTGGTACATCGCTACTTGGAAGCGTTAAGCTGTCCTGACTAATACTTGACCGGCGGTTCTGGTTGCAGGAAGTCGGGTCGATAAATCGCAATTTGACTGGCTGTTTTGAGTATGTCATGGATATCGTCTGTTCGGATTCTCCGGACCTGTGAAGGTATGTTTCGCGAATTTTGTTATCGCTAAGCCGGGTCTCTTCAATCCGTAGTTGCTTCTGGGCGAACGGAGTAGTTTCGCAGCGAGCCGACTTCTTCTTCTTCTTCTTCTTCTTCTTCTTCTTTGACAAGCATCGAAAGTCAACCGCAGTGCTATCTTACGTGAATAGATCACTCGGAAAACCTGACTATGAGCACAAAATCGATCATTATGGTCGCTGTGACCACGTCCGTTGTACTGGCCGTTACCTGGTTGGACTATCAACACTTCACCAACCCGGAAGTTTATCAAGCCAATAATGGCGGTATCACAACGGCGATTAACCCGGATAGCCAGATAAGATAGCTCTAGATTACTGTCTGACGTTGTCGCCCTTCAGGGAATAATGTCGGGGGCGGCGCGAGAGACAGTTACTAATGAAGATCAAACTGGACATGTGGATACTGTTAGGTGTCACAGTTCTGCTTTTGATCTCGATGATTTTCATTGTTTTGCGACTCATTGACCAATCAGACATGCATGTGAAGTCGGTCAAGGACATTCGTGTCAAGTACCACAGGGCCGGTTTTACGCCGGAGCCTACCGAAGCCGAGCGAATGGTGGAAGTAGATCTCGGCGAAAACCGTGATTGCACAGTGGCGAATTATAGAAACTATGAGATGTCGAAGAACTGTATGAAAATGATAGGGAAGATGAAGAATCTACATTCTCTCGATCTTTCCGATTCTACGATAGGTGATGATTCTTGGTTTCGCTACCTGGAGGGATTGCCGTTGCAGCACTTAGCGCTGTCCGGAACGACCGTTGGAGATGTAGCGATGCAGCATATAGGAAAGATTGATACTCTAGAATCGCTTTTTGTTTATGATACCAATATCAGTGGCAAGGGGCTGGCGGCGCTTAGCTCATTGTCCAATCTGAGGCACTTGATGGCCAACGGTAATCCGCTTACAGACGAAGACATCATGGTTTTGGAAAACATACCTAGCCTGATGGAGGTGAGCTTAAGCGGTACGAAAATTACCGACAAGAGCTGCGACACTTTCGCGAAGATTCCGTCTCTCCGGATACTCGATATTGGTCGCACCAGGATTAGTACGCCTGGACTGATGAAACTCAAGCAGACGGCTCTCGGCGACCTGCGTATAAAGAATGCTAATCTTCATGACGAGCAGTTGAAAGTGATTGCTGCCTTTCCTCAGCTTCGAAAAATAACACTTGATGCAAATCCAATCACGGACCAGGGATTAGCTTATTTGAATGAATCTAAGTCCCTGTCGTCCATCAATCTGAATGGCTGCACGCAACTGACGGCTCTCGGAATTCACAATTTCAAGGTCAGTCGACCTGATTGCAGAGTCGACGCGCGGAAAGTCACGGAGACCGGCGAGCTAACTGAGTTTTAGCAGGTGCCGATTATTTGTCGTGGAGAAATCTCGAACCTGAGTCGGATACCTTCAGAGCGCTCGACTTGACCATTTGGAACATCGTCGGCTGCAGCTTGAGTTCACCACTGTAGGGACTGCTGTATGCTGCGAGCAACCATATATTGAGCGCGATTGCAGTCGCGACTATGGTGGTCATTATTCCCTGAATTTTCGGGAATCGCGATGCGAAAATATAACTCAGCGACATGGTGGTCAATGCTCCGGCGCCGATTACCAACCACATAGCCGCCGGCATTTCTTTCTGAGCCAACAGAACGCGAGCGCGACGATTTTCTCCAAGCGATCTCATCGAATCGACGAGGCATTGTTGCAGGTTCGATTGGCGGTCATTCAACGGTACCGTTGCTACAACTGATTCCCAAAGTTCTTGATAGATTTCCCACCCGTGATTAATCGGCTCGCGTTTTTCCATTTGCGGCCATTCAACATCAATTACATCAGTTACATAGTCGCGGCACAGCTCACGAATTCTGGGACGGTCGATATCTGACATACCGCGCGCTATTCGAAACACGTCAGCGACATTGCTTGCTTCGTCGGTGCCATACATTCTTGCGTCATCATATTGCTGCATTGCGCCGGCAATCATAAAACCGAGCAATACTGAAAACAGGGTGCCGACAACGCCCATCATTGCTTCGCCCGCGCTGTGGTGCTCTTCCAGATCTTCGATTCTGGTGAACTTGTTGACTGCTAATTGCCCCAACAAGGCAAAGGTTACGAAGCCGACGATAAGAGCAATCGCGCCTGGAATTGTGTTCACGAATAGGTACCTGTCATTCGGTTGTCGAGCGGATAGATGAGTGCTGAGTTATTTTAGCAAATGCTTCGTTCGAATCCCTTTCTGAAAGCAATGGCAAAAGCCGTTGGCGAAAAGATTGGTGCTCGCGTTGCACCATATATGGTGCTGCTAGCGTTTCTTGAATCCCTTCTTTTTCTTCAGCTTATTCTGGTGGACCTTTCGAGCTGGCTTTGCCGACGATGAATCATCTCCATCTGAGGTTTCCTCCCCGGAGACCCGCTTGTCACTTCGGAATGCCAAGAACAACAATAGAATCCACACAGGAGGAATCCAAGCGAGCGCAACAGTGAGACCGGCAAGAAGTGGCCATCGAGCCTTGTTTCTCTGTTTTGCGACGACAGCAGGCAGGAGTAAGGAGCAAACAAGAACTTGGGCGACCAGCGCAGCATACAGGCATGAGAGTGCGAGGCCGAATGCTGATTGTGCGCCGATGTTTTTCACCAGAGTCATTACTTCCGGGCAGCTCCAACTGACCACCCATAGAAGACCTGCAGCCAGCAACAGTCCAACTGATACCTGCCATTTTTTGAGGTAGAGTATCGCAACGGATGCCAGGACATAGTCCCCGGGACCGGGCATGAAGCCCCCGATTGCCCTGGGAAGGTCAAGCATCAAGATGAAAAGCAAATTGATGTTCTCAGCCATGCTGTTCTTATTATTCAACGACATGACGAAAGCCACGAGAGGAAGCACGATCACCATTGCCGTATAAAGCATGGCTGCAGCCTTGAAATAAGGCAGGAAATCAGGTAGTCGTGGCTGTTTCGGTTTTACTCTGGGCACGGGTCGCTCTGGAAAGCTCTGTTTCATTCTACAGCAGGCACAGTTGGTCGAATAAAAATTGTCAATGCGTCTTACTGGTTAACTGCACTAGATTTCGAGACACGAATCGCCAGAAATACTGCCATATAAAATTCTGTTGGTGATAGTTGCCGTAGATGATTGGGTCGGAGGCGGGTCAGATGTTTGTTTAGCATCCGCGGAACAAGAGCACAAAAGATCTCGAGAAGCACTCGATAACTACGACAAACGAGGAGGCGGTACACCCGGTGTACCGCCTCCTCTGCTGACCAAGCCGTGATTATTAGTATTAACGGTCAGCTGAAACTCATCTGCTGTACTCGACATTCAGTTTGTCGCGAGCTTTCTTCAACGCCGCATCATACATGAGGGAATCCAGATTGCTGTCCTTCCTGTCGACCGGCGCTGAATCCGCGTAGTAACCCTCAGCAGCGGCGCCACCGGTCGGCACTGCTTTACCGGCACGCAAACTTGCTCCAGCACTTGCACCGAAGCTGGCAATACCTGCACTAGAGCTGGCATACATCATCGGCGCGGCTGCGCGTGCCGGTCTTGCGACTGGTTTTGCCATTCCAGCACGAGATAGTTCGTATGCGCCTTTCTTCCATTCAGCACTCGCGCCTTCGGCCACTTCATATGATTTGCCGCCGGAGCTGATTCTTGTCGTTTCCCTGCCGGACTCATCTTTGACTATCTGTCTGTAAGCCAGATTCTCGAATGTACCATCGGAAAGCTTGGCGATCTGTTGGAACACCTTCACGCCCTCACCCGATGATTCAAGTCCGTTGCATCCAAGCGTGTTGATTTGAATCCCCTTCGAGATGGCGTCCTTGCTTTCGTCTTGCCACCTGAAGTCATTGCTGTAGAAATGCGGCTCTGCATCGCCTATCAGGAAAAGTAGTTTTGCCGTTTTCTTTGAACTATCCCACTGCAAGTTGTTGATTGATTCATGCAGTGCCTCATTCACAGCTTCTGGTCCGTCGCCGCCACCATCAGCTTTGAGATCGGATATGTCCTGTACGAATTTGTCGATGTCATCCGTGAACTGGTAAGCTTTCGTGACATATTGATCGCCGCGGTCTCTGAAGGCGACCAGACCAACACGCACTATTGGCGTAGGTTTTCCTCCGCTCAATTTGGCAACCATCTCTTTGACTTTGGTTTTTACCATCTCGATCTCACCTTGCATCGATCCCGTCGTATCAATGCAGAAAGCCAGATCCATTCGCGGCGCTTCTTTCTTTTGCTCACTCACTTGTGTTGTGTCGGATGTAGAGTCGGCTCCCAAATCCTTTGCTGCCAGCTTCATTCCGGCACATGTCGAGAGCACGATAGTTCCAACCGCCAATAATCCTATCGTTTTAGCTTTCATGACTATCCCCTTGAGCAGATCGAGTCGATTGACCATGCCTACAATGTAACTGAACCGACGCTGTATTACGGCAACACTATGCCTGAAGCTACCCTGGGAAAATCCCTAGTTCGCCGTTAAAATGGGGCATCAGTCAATGTGAGAGGGGTCTTTCGCGTATGTCGAAGATAGTTCGTTTCATTTTCGCCCTTATGGTCGCCTGGTTTGGTCTTGTTTCGCCCGCTGAGGCAAGGTCGATGAAAGAAGATATCACCGCTGTTTTGACAAAACAGATGGAGGCTTGGAATCGTGGAGACCTTGATGATTTCATGACTGGCTATCTCAAGTCGCCTGATATCTCGTATGTATCCGGTGGAACGGTCGTTTGGGGTTACGAAGCGCTGCAGCGCCGTTACATCAATGTCTATGGCGACAACAAGGCCGCGATGGGGACGCTGAGTTTTTCTGATTTGAAGATTTCCGACCTCGGAAAATCGAATGCCCTTTGTATCGGTCGGTGGCATCTGGAGCGAAACAGTCAGCCGGTCCTAGATGGAATCTACAGCTTGGTGTTGACTCATTCGAAAGACGGTTGGAAGATTATTCACGATCATACTTCCCTGGATCAGAAGAAGAAGGACTGAACGGGATCGCTCATTCCGTAAGCTTTACATCATATTTAGGTCCTCGGTAAGCGCGTATGGTTAAGCGCAATATGATCGGTTTTACATCGGCTTCTCTCAAAAGTGCTACCAGAATTGGAGCAGAGGAAAGACGGGGAGAACCAGGGATGTTGAAGCGTGACGTGTTACTAGTGCCGGCCTTGATTGTCGGAATGATGAGTGCCAGCGCAGTGCCGGCTTTCTCGGCTGAGGATTCGAAGAGCCCCACCCAGACCCAGGAATCCGCAGCTGATGCAAAACAAGTTACTGTTCCTACTAAGGAAGAAGCCGCGGACGAAAAAAAATCGAAAAGCGATCCCAAGGCAGAGAAGGCTTCTAAAGCGCATCTCGAGCACGCTGTGAAAAAACAAGTTCAGACTGATGAAGCGATGATCAGAGATGTGAACAAGCTAGACGGAGTAAATGTTGATAAAGATGCCTTCAAGCCTGAGAAGAAAGGGTTCAAGGTAGGCGATCTGAATCCAATGAAATGGGTTTTTAAACCAATCACAGACATGCAGAAACAGGTCGTTCACCTCGAGAAGCAAATCATGCGACTGGAAGCTCCGATCGCGAGTTTGCAAAAACCGATGATGGGTTTGCGCGAAGACATGGTGCATGTTCAAACTCAGATGGGCGAGCTTCGCGGCGACATGACCGGAGTTCATAGCCAGATGGGCAGTGTGGACAAACGCTTAGGTCACGTTGAGCGACAGCTCAGCGATATGTACGGACCGATTGTCGAGCTCAAAGATCCTGTTGTTGAGCTGAAAAAACCGGTAGTCGGTGTGAACGCCGAACTACTTACGCTTAAGAGAGATTTGAAAGAGTTGAAGGATGTGGTTAGCCTGACTACCACACTTATCCTTGTAGCCGTCATTGGCGTCGGTCTTTTCGTCGTTGTCGGAACGCCAATAGCAGCAATGTTCGCATGGCGTCACCGCACAGCGATTATGAGTAAGTTGGGTGGTGATGACAAGAATACCGTTGATCCTCTCAACGAGAGTCCCCGAAAGACCGAAACTGTGTCTTCGCGCCGCTAAGCGAGGACACTGCCAGGTGTAGATGAGAAGGTAAACCGAAATGGTTTACCTTCTCAATTTGGGCGTGAATCAAGCAGGTCCGCAACTGCCGTTTTTGCTCGATGTTCTGCTCCGTGACCGAGTAAAATCAGCTCAGCCGGATATTCTCGATATCTCTCACAGCTCTGCTGCAGCTGGTGCGGTTTTAGACTGAACCATGTAAAGTTCAATTTGATACCAGTTAGCCAATGTCTGACGTTGTCGCCAACGAACAGCGCCTTATGTTCTGCGCTCCAGAGGCTGATGCTGCCCGGTGTATGACCCGGTGTATGGAGCACCTGCAGTCCTCCTACATTGTCGTTGTCTTTGAGTGCTTCGACATGTTCGACTGGCGGAGGGTCCAACATCCCGAGCGCCCGGGCACTTCCATGCAACAATCTTGCCCCGATAGTACCAGGCATGTCTGCAACACTAGCTTGCCCTGTGAGGAATGGCACGTCGAGCTCGTGGGCATAGACCACGGCTCCTGTCGCGCGCGCTAGCTGAGCGGCTGAGCCGGCATGGTCCGGATGCGCATGGGTTATTATTATGCGACGAAGACTTTTGTCATAGTTTTTTATGATACTAAATATGGTGCCACAGTTGAAATGCGTACCACAGTCGACGAGTGTCAATCCATCGTCTTGCTCGATAATCCAACAATTGGTTGGGGTTGGCAATGCAAAAACGATTCTTCGCAAAGAAGAGTTCAATAATTTGCTCGTTGCCATATCAGCGCCCGGAAAGATCATGATGCAATTCCAATCTATTGTTCCAGAGTACATGGTTCCACCTCTGCACTTCTGGGTTCTCAAACAGTTCTTTCAGTGTTCGGACATGCTACGGAAGAGTCTTCTGTCTTCAGCGCAAACCCGAGTTTGTTGATCTCCGAGCGGGTCCAAAATTCATGTATCGAATCCAAGTGCTGACGGATCTATATGGATCACTCAGAAGTGTGATCTCGGTATCGTCGCTCGGGCATGGCCGCCTCCAGTTAACATCGATTTTTCTTTGTCTGGAAACCCCGCAAATTGGGGTTTTCAAGGGCGTATCCTTATATATCGGCATCAAACCGACCGAGGGATTCAGGCGAATTCGGAATCAAAAATGATTCGATTGCGTCTTATTCGACAGGACACGTACGGAAGAGGTTTTAGTAATGAAACGCATAGCATTGTCACTAGTTGCCTGGGCTGCACTCGCCATGCCCGCAAGCGCGCAAAACTTTTTAGACCTGCCTAGTTGGCAACACTGGAATCTCAACCTGTTGTCTGGAGATGAGCAAACCAAGATTCAAAATGGCTTGAAGAATGGTTCGCTTACTCCACAAGAGGCACAGCGCCTGCAAGATCGCCTCAATAAGGTCAACGCTCTCAAGAATAAGCTCAGCCTGGGCGGGCTCAACATGGGCGAAAAGGTAAAGATCGACAATGAGCTCGATAGTCTCGCACAACAGATTTTCAGAGAGAGCAATGACTCCGAGCGCTCGCGTTGGCTAGGCAACAAGCCCTGGGACTGGACCCGACAAGCACGGTCGAATACGAATAGTGGCTGGAACAACAATCTGCCTAGCTGGGGGCACTGGAACCTCGATACGATGACGACCGACGAGCAAGCCCGGATAAGAGCTGGTATCGCTAATGGTTCTCTCACTCGCGAAGAAGCACAGAATTTGCAGGACCGACTCAACCGCATCAACTCGCTCAAGCAGCAGATGAGCGTAGGTGGGTTGAATAACGACGAGAGAGTAAGGCTAGATCGCGAGATTGATAAGCTCGCCGAGAAGATTTACCGTCAGAGCAATGATAGCGAGAGAAGTCGTTGGTTGGGTAATCAGCCGTGGGATTGGGCTCGCAACAACAATCGGCCGGGTAACAATGCCAACCTCGACATGCCAAGCTGGAATCACTGGAATCTCAACACGATGACAGATGACGAGCAAGCTCGTATTACGGCAGGATTGAAGAATGGTCGTCTTACCCATTCGGAAGGTATCGCTTTACAGAATCGCCTCGAGCAGATCAATCAAATGAAAGGCAGGCTCAGTCAGGGTGGTCTCAATCCTAGCGAAAGGCAAATGTTGGATAGCCAGCTGGATAAGCTTGCCGCCGACATTTATAGAGAGAGCAACGATAATGATAAGAGTCGTTGGCTCGGCAATCAGCCATGGGATTGGACCCATTCGAGAAATGGTGGCTGGAAGCAAGACAAAGATGACTGGAAAGACAACAAAGCGGGCTGGAATGGCCGCAACAGACCGGCGGGCGATAATCGCATGTGGATGCAAGGTCAGCCCCCTTCCGACCGTCGCGATGACACCGGCAATATGACCAATAAAGAGGTCCGAAATGCCTCTCAAGGCTATGACCAGATTCAAAGGCAGCAAGACAGAATGTCCGCCGATGGGCTGACTGGTAAGGAGCAGCGTAAGCTCGAGAAAAAGAAAGATCGGATGGAGCGAAAAGTGAATCGCGACCGTAACGACTAACTCATTGAAGGCTGAAATCCCAAAGGCTGGAAGGAATGGCAGTTGCCGTTCCTTCCACTTTTTTCAAGTTGACTCTTTGTTGCCAATGTTCACAAGACAAGTCCATTTTTGTGACAATAGATATGTGCGGGATAACTAGAGGGGCAGATGCACGACGACGGACTGACAAACATAGAGCTTCTTAAGAAGGTCAGGCAGCAGGCTGAGTCGCTGGAGAATCTAACTCAGGCACTGGCGGTCCGTCAGCAGCGGGTACGGCAGATACTAACAAGCATCCCGCTTGGACTCATTGTCATGCAGGCCAACCACATCTTTGGAATTAACTCCCGCGCCGAAAAGCTCTTTAATTACAAGCCGGAGGAGCTTGTTGGAAAGCACATCAGCATTCTTTTCCCCGACTTCGATGGATCTGCTGACGAGCAACGTGATGTGAAACTGATGGGGCGCCGCAAGAGTGGTGAAACCTTCGCCGCCGAGGTGAACAGCAATGAAGTGGATATGGGTGATTTAGTTCGTGTGTTTGTCCACGTGCAGGATATAACTGAGCGTCAGAGATTAGAGCAGTTGAAGAGCGATCTGCTTGCTATGGTCAGTCATGACATGCGCACTCCGCTGACGACGGTTCGATTGTTCCTCACGTTGTTGTCTGATGGCGCGTATGGTCATCTCGAAGGAAAAGGCGAGGCTGGTCTCACGCGCGCTCAGTCTTGCGTCGAATATCTGATTTCATTGGTATCAGCGCTCCTCGATTCGGAAAAAATTGAATCTGGTTCAATCGAACTTGATATAGCAGAAACCACATCCGGTGCCATCGTGGAAAAAGCGATTCTCAACTCACACGGGGCTGCCATTGGAAAAGACATTCAGTTAATTAGAAGAGTCAATAATGTCACTCTGTTTGCCGATGAAGATCGACTTGTCCAGGTGTTGATGAATCTGATTTCCAATGCAATCAAATTTTCGCCCAGCGATTCACAGGTCACGGTCGCATCGCGGCGTGAACAGACGGGCGAAGTGGTTTTTCAAGTAATCGATAAAGGACCTGGTATTCCCGAACACTTGAGGACAGCTGTGTTCGAGCGCTACCGTCAGCTAACACAATCCAACAAAACAAAGGCTCAAGGATTCGGATTAGGTCTAGCCATCTGCAAAGCGTTAGTGCAGATGCATGGCGGCACAATTTGGGTCGACAGCAAAGAAGGTGAAGGCACCACATTCTCATTTTCAATTCCGATGAACTCTAACCAGCGAACCTGAGAGATTGAAAAGATCACTCAACCAGTCGTTCGATGCCGTGGATGATTGCAGGCGCGACGATTAAGCCGACGGTTATAGCGGCTCCGACTCGCCCTTTCGTGCCCAACTTCGTCAAACCGGTCAGTTTATAGGTTGCGTACGAACTCGTGCCCATGATACCTAGGTCTTTGCCGAAGTTTAATGCAGAACCAAAACTCGGACTGGTGAAAGCTCTATGTCCGTGCGTACCGATGTCCATGTAACCTCTGGTCACCGGGTTGACACCGAGAGTTGCATCTTTAATCTCACGCTCATTGAGAATCGATGTTCGTCCATGCTCTCCAAGTCGCATCTCGATTGGAATCTCTTTGTCCGAAAAGAGTATGGCTCGCGACAATGATCCCATAGGGTTTTGAGCTTTCAGTCGATAGTATGGTTGTCCGCTACCGTCAATTTTCTGCGCGATCTCTTTGACGTTAACGTCGAGATCGTTGCCCAGTGCTCGCACCTCGAAGGAGATTCCTTGAATGTCCGTGAGTGCAGTCGAGCCCATTTGACTGGCTATGTTGAAGGACGTGCTCTCGATTTTCACAGCCTTCACTTGCAGAGGACCGTTGCCACCATCATCGATTGTGATGCGCTGCGGAGCTTCCATCTCGATGTCTACGTGTGCCTTTTGTTTCGACACCGTCTTGGTTGATTTGAGAAAACTGCTGACGCTGTCACTGAGGTGGACACCGGATTGTGATTCGAAATTTCTCAGCGTTGTCGATGGAGAGAACGCGCCATCTTTGAGGAATGGCACTTCAGAAATCATCTTGCCGGCATCGACTTGGAGTCCGTCAATACCTCTTTTCTTTGCATGTTCTTTCAGGCGAGCCGTAATATTGAATGGCTCATCTCCTGGAGGCTGCGCCGTTCCGCTAACATCACCTGTCGCTTTGGGGTGAGAAGCGAAAAACTTCCAGATATGTCCCGTCACTTCATCGATGTTATCGGGTACGTGCCAGCCGCCTTGAATAGTGTATTCGCTGACTTCGATGCCGGATTTTGTGTCTAGAAATCTACGCTCCGTGACATCTTTGTTCTGAATTACAAGTGGGGGATTCGTAATTTTGTTTTGCTCGACATAGTAGTCAGTCGCATATTTCATTGGCTTGAACTTCGGCAGGCCAATAGCTGTTAGCGAAGCAGGAACATTCTTCAGTCCGTCGTACGGAACAATTCTGTCTTCCGTGCCATGGATGTGGAGCATCGACATTGGTTGTTTGGGTGGTGGCTCATTGCCACTCATCGCACCGCTAACTACTGCGATGGCTGCGATTTTATCTGACAATTCCGGTGCCGCACGGAATGTCATCATGCCACCATTGGACAATCCAGCCATGAAGATACGCTTTGGATCTACGACGAAGTCCTTTTCAGCGTTGTCGATAATCTGTCTGAGAAATGCAACATCGTCCGCCTTGGCTCCTGGAGGAACCAAACCGTTGCCCGTATCCCAGGCTCTCCAATCCTCTCGACCTGCCCAGACGCGGGCATCAGGATAGATGGCGATAAAACCTTCTTTGTCTGCCATCTGGTTGAACTTCGTCTCTTTGGCGATAATCTCGCCGTTCTGAGCGTGTCCATGCAGCAGGATTACCACAGGCATCGGTGTTTTGCCGTTGTAACTTGGCGGGACATGAATGTTGTACTTTCTATCCGCGCCTGCGATTTTTATGTTCTCGACGTGATCGCCAATCTTTGGGTCGACCGCGTCCGGCTTCTGACCTGGATTAGGCAGTAGAGTCGCATCCATCGGGCGGGGAATCGGAGTAGTCGTCGTTGCATCAGCCGGCTTGACCGGCACGGTGACCGCCGGTGGCATGTTCGCCATTGGCGGTCGCACTGTGCGCCAGAGTGTTTTAAACACCTCTTCCAGCGCCGGCTCTACCACATAGTTGACCCAGGCCGGATTTGATTCGACGAATAGAGCTACCTTCGATGCTTCTCGCAAGACGTCTGCGGTCAAGAGTCCTGCAATTGATGGGCCAGTCGCATCGGCTGCATCGGCAAAAACTTTGCTCAGTAGCGGAGCCTGCAGACCACCATCTTTCGTGACCGGGATCTCGACTGAGATAGATGGTGGCATTCCAGCCAGTCGCTGTGCGGGTTCTGGAACTGGATTTTTCAACTCGGTGAAGATCGTTTTTTGACCTTCTTTGTTTTCACCTAACCGGACCTTGGTCACGTCTAGTTTGTGCTGTTCTCCAAAAATCGTTAGTGTCAGTGTGACACCGGTAATCTTTGACGCCGATCGATTCGCCATATCGACTTCAAAACTGACATCACGACCCAGCTCCAGGCAGTTGACTCTGAGCTTGTCATTTAGAAAATCACCTCTGAGAGGAAGGCACTGCGGCTCTTCCCTTCTTATCTCGACTTTATCGCCGGTTTTCGTAATTGATTTGACATTATTCCGCGTCGGATCGATCTCTCTCAGCGCTTTGTCTGAGAAGTCCAGTTCAAGCGCTTTGAGTACCGGCAGCAAAGCTGAGCCTGAGCCAGGTTGTTTTACTTCTGTTGGAGCAGGAGTGTCCATTTATTACGGAGATAAATGCCGCAGAGATATAGTGCCAACATGCGAGGTTGGAAATTATTGTTTCATGCAAATGACTGTTTGTCACTAGGGAATTCACGTAGTCCTCTTTGTGATATTGGTGGTGATGTCGCGCGGTAGGCGCATCTTTTGCACTGCCGTCGCAAATATTTCTGCCACTATATACGGTATCGCAGACTGTGTCATGCTGTCGTGTCGACCATCTCTCGATAATGTTCCTTGGCAAACTTCCTGATATCATGAGCGAGCGCGCTAGTTAGCGACAACGGTTCTACAACCGGTATTCTGAATGAGCACGAAGCAGCGATCCATCAAAGCGAAGTTAGCCTGGCTAATACTCTTGCCCTTGGCCTTTGAGTTCGTCCTGGTTATCGCTTTGGTTGTCTTGCTTGTCGCCGCTGACGAAGACTCGTCCCGCATAGAAGAAGCCAAGGCGACTCAGGCTGCCTGTACAGATGTAGTCAATACCTGGTACAGAGCTGTCGACTCGACGTTTCTGTACAAGGTGTCGAAGACAAATCATTCATCTCTGGCTGTGATCAAGGAAGCAAAATCAGAACTTCCTGGAAAAGTTAATAAGCTGAAGCTCCACTGCAAATCCGATCCGGATGCATCTCGCGCGGTAGAGATTATTGCCGTTTTGTCGAACCGGGTAATCAAATCTCTCGATCGACTATTAGCGGATGAATCTGGTCTCTACGAGTATGTGCAAGTTACCAACGAGATCTCATTCGACTTGTCCGAGTTGGTTGAGCAAACACAGCGAATCTTAGCGTCTCAGGAGGCGATTCAAAGCTATCGGAAGAGTCATAAGGATTGGCAGCTGATAATAATCGAAGCACTTGTCGGTGGGTTGGCGCTGAGCGTACTGAGTTCGTTCGGTGTACTTATATACGTCTACTATGATCTTGTGAATCGAATTGGAATCATGGTCGACAATACTCATTTAGTGGCGAGTCGAGCCACGTTGAAGGAACCGGTAAAAGGTAACGACGAGCTCGCCACTCTAGATCACTTCATTCATGTCATGGATGACCGGTTGCGCAGTGCGGATCGAACAAGGAAAGAGTTCCACTCTATGTTGACGCATGATATGCGTACGCCGCTCACACAGGTGTTGTTCACGTTAGGCGTTCTCACTGAAGGAAAGTACGAGGACAACGCTGCTAAGCGAATCAACATGCTTGAGCGGTTGATTCCAGAGGTTGGGAGACTGGAGAGACTAATCGAGGATTTGCTGAGTCTCGATAAAATGGAGTCACAAGAACTTGTTCTCCATATGGCGCCGGCGACAACTCTAGCGTTGCTCGCAAAGGCAAAGGACGCACTGGAAAATGAAGCTAGTTGTTCGCATAGAACGATTGAGACTATCGATAATGCCGACCTCGAGATCGTCGTGGATGTTTTTCAAATAGAGCGTGTGCTTATTAACCTGGTCGCCAACGCTCTCAAGTATTCCAACGATCGCTCCAATGTTTTGGTTTCCTGCTCAAAGAGTGCGACCGAAGTCATCTTCGAAGTTACTGACGAGGGTAAGGGAATTGCCGAAGAATTGAAGGAGCGTCTCTTTGAGCGTTACGAGCAGGGTGATAAAAGTCAACGAAGGGTCGGCTACGGGCTGGGCTTGCACATCGCCAAAGTGATTGTGGAGGCTCACAAAGGTCGGATTGGGGTCAAAAATCGAGCGGACGGTACGACAGGCGCGATTTTTTATTTCGCTCTTCCCGTAAATTAATGAATAAAACCAGTTTGTCACGTTTGTGTTATGTTCGTTCGCTAAATTCGTAGACATGGACATTTACGTCACAAAATATCTGTAATTTGAAAACTGCACAGTTCCACAACAATTGTTTTGTACCTTTTAATCGATGAGCCTATCTACCAGATTATTTATAACCAGCTGATATCAGCGTCCGTAAGGTGATTGCGGTAGACGGTGATTTGAACTAACGGGACGAAACACTTTTGTAACATCGAGGTGATAGCTTCTACTTAAGGCATGGGGATGCTGAAGAGCAAGATCCAGAATTCGAGGAAGGAACTTAGCTCTGAGGTGGGGATACAGGTTGGTGACGAACCTGGCGGTGAAATTCCAATGATTTGACCGTTCTACATATGTGAGACAACACGCTTAATTCAACAGACTTTACAAATCTGCTATGAATCGCAATTAGACTCTGATCAAATGTTGTATCGGTAAGAAACACATTTGGTCTAGTTGAATGCACGCTGCTCCTGGTCGGACATACCGGCTGGTGGTTACGTAGTGCTGTCATCACAGAGTCAGGTAATGAGTTGTGAAAAGGCGAAAAAAGATGCGGAGCCAAAAGGTAAAAACTGATAACAAACGAGGCACTCGTAAGAGCGCCTCGAAGCGTAGTCGATCATCGCAGGCTGATCTCCGAGTCGTGAGCTCTGAGAGTAGAGAGTTCGTCGAGCCTGCCGATCAACAAACCTCATTCGCGCCCCCCTATGTCGAGGTCGAAGCCTCTCGTGCGCGAGATAAAGCTGCGAGATTGTATTTCGCATCGATGACAGAGTTCGACCTTAAGGTCGACGATTCGCTGGATAAGCAGATCGCACTTCTGGAAGAAGCGGCTTACCTCTATAGTATCGATGGCGGTGGCCCGGCCGAGGCGGATGTGAATCGCGTTCTTGGTGATTTGCTGATGGCCTCAGGACGCTTCGTCGAAGCACTAGTGCCGCTTACGCGAGCTTGTGCACTCGACGAATTTTATGCGGAGCTCACACCAAGCTGCAACACACTGACTAACCTTGGCTGCTCTTACTTCTCACTTGCAGAGGCTCAGAGCCAGTCTGACATGAGCCAGAAGAGTGGTCATCTATATGAAAAAGCAGCTAGTACCTTGCGTCTGGCTATCAAGCAATCTCGGGGAGTCCGGGACGTGCATTGCTTACTGGCTATAGCCAGGATCATCGAGCAGGCTCGTCATGAAGACCGAGCAGGCAGAATCGACGGGGCAAACTCGCAGACCGCTCACTTCCCAGGAAGCAGTCGCGCACGCACCTTTGTCGGTGTGAAGAAGATGCTCAAAGTGGCTCTACAACATAACGGTGTTGTTTCTTAGGAGGCTCGAGAAATGTCACAAGGCACTGCTCCAGAGAATTTGGACGCTCCCGTCGACAGGAAGATTGAACGGCCGACTACAGTCGACAATGTGGCCACGGCTGCGGCTCTGAAGATGTGTAGGGAAGTCTATGACCGCGATGGCTCCGGATCTGGCAGTGGTGACAAGAAGGGAGTCCAGGACGATAACGACAACGACGAAGACCAAGACAATGATGATCCTGTTGCCCGCGATCAGAGGGATGGGAAGGATGAGCCCAGGGAAGGGGTTGCTAAACTCACGGCAAGCGATGTAGCGAACATGCTCCACGGCATCGGAGAAGCGAATGCCGAGCGAGTTATGAAGTCGTTGCAACTCTATCTTGGCCAGGGATATGACGGGGTAGTCAGCGATTCGACTTTCAATTTCGCGGATGCATTCAAAGGTACTCCGGATTTCCTGGCGCGAGCGGGAATGACGCCGCGCAGCGACCGAAGGGCGCGAGATACCGGGACGGGTACTCCTTCTGACAGTGCCGTCAAAGCAGACGATCAGCCTGTCGGTGGTGCTGGAGGACCGGCACCGCATATGGTAGCAGCGTTCGCTGCGCGAGGAGGCGCTCCTGACGTCGCGACAGTCGGTTCTCGAGGAGGCGATCCTGACGTAGCTGCGTCTGTGAAGGATATCGCCGCAGCTCTAGAGCGGGTAGGCGAGAAAAAGCCCATTTTTGATCGTACCGCAGTCGATGATAACGTGACTCGCAAAATCGATCCGAAAGTTGACACGCCTGAGAAAGTCCGTGAGCGCTACTCGAAACACCTCGATACTCTCGTCACAGACCGCAAGATAACTGCTGACGAAAGAAAGCATATGAGCGAGGCCTTTAATCGCAACATGGATGCGATGGTTGGCACTAAGGACAAACCTGGACTGTATGATGCGAAACAGGTTGCTGAAATCTGCCGCGCAATGAATACGGTTCTGGACAACAGCGGTGGAGACAAGCGATTTAACAGTTTGCAAGGCGCTAATGCGCTCTGCGACCTTGCCGCGCAGGGTGTGACCAGCGGACTTGCCAATCGCGGTGAGCACGTTAAGGGCAATCCCTTCAGCCAGGGCGAACACAATCTCTGCGCGAGCGCGTCCAACAATCGGCTTCTGGCACAACGCAATTTCTTGGAGCACGCCAATCGAGTCGCATCAATCGCAGCCAAGGGTGGTGCGTTCGTCGGTGGTGAGAATGGAACGAATCGTAGTTTCGTCAAGCTCGATGATGCCAATTTCAAAGGCGACAGAGAATCCAACCGTCCGTGGAACGAGAAAAATATCATGCTCGGTGGACAGCAGGGCTATGCCACCATGCTTGTCAATGCTTTGGACGGCCAGCGAGAAGCTGATATCGCGACCGAAATGCATAGGAAGTCAGGACAGCTGAAGGGCGATGAAAAGTATACTTACGTAGCCTGCAATGCCACCGCCCTCGGAGCGAAACCTGGACAATCGCAAACGGGTGAAGGTACATTTATTACTGATACCAAAACTGGTGCTCACAAGTTCGTGTGCGGTTCGCCTCTGGCGACGCCGGAAGTTGTGGGCAGAAGAAATCATGAAGAAGGTCTTGGAGATCTACTTGTTCATGAAAGCTTTGGACGGGGCATGGGTGGTCTTGGAAGTCCTCCTCCGAAGGGTATTACATACTTCAAAGACGCCGCGCACCTGAGAGAATTGCTTGCTAAAACGCCTGGTCAGGAGCGACAGATTCTTACCAATGGCACCATGGTCGCCGGACGGCCTGGACATGGACTCCACGCCCAAACGGTCCGAGTCGATGCAGAAGGACCCAACAAGGGCAAGATGGTTTGGGGCAACAACTGGACTGCGAAACACAACAATGTAGTCTATTCGGAGAAGGCTGGCGACGCCACTGCCGGAACCGCGACAACGAGCGATACTCAGGTCGTCGACAACTTCACAAATCCGGACAACTGGAAAGGCTTCAAGCCTCAGTACACCGTACCTGACGGCAAACGAGAAGTGCCCGATTGGAAGAGAGAGAAAATCGGTCCTGATACCAGTGCCAAGGTCGACACAGACTTCAAGAAGGACGGCAAGGACGGTAAAGACGGCAAAGACGGCAAAGACGTCAAGGATGAGAAGGCGAAACTCGACAGATTCGAAGGCAAGGGCGATGTCGGTCGCTATCTTGCAGACCTTGGACAGTGGTACAGCAAGCTGAGTAGCGCGCAGCGTGCAGGAAATGTAAGCGATTTTCTTGCATCGAATCCGCGTCCTGAAATCTCCACATACAGTAGACTGTCTTAGGAGGGTACGCTCTTGTCAAAACAATCATTCAATACCGTACAATTGATGCATTCTGATGAGATCGATCTGATGACTGGAGAGAGAGCCGATACATTCAAACATGCACAGATGCCACAGGGTTTTCGCTTCGAGAGCGAGGACTATGGTGGACGCGGCGACAACTGGCTAAAACGTTATACAAACCCGGACACCACGGGTGACGACGTGAAGTTTTGCGAGCGCTTCAGCGGCTATCCACTGTCCGAGGTTGATGCCGAGAGTTTTCGTTCCGTTCTACTACAAAAGCCTCATGTAATCTTCGAGAAATCTGATTCTCACAATGAAGCACTGCTTCGGACGATCTGCTATGCGCTCGGAAATGTCGGCGACAATCAGATTACCAACTCGACACCGGCTCCGTATGGTCCGACCTTCGAACTCGAAAAAATGGCTGTTGAAGCGGTCGGTGACCGCAATGTCATTCGAGTTTGGGGTTGGTTCCATGGTGCGGATATGGTGCCTGATCACTATTTTACCGGAATTTTTGTGGATGCACAGCCGGACGCTGAAGAGTGCTGCGTCGAAGAATTGTATTTGGAAGCCTCTTCGGAAGAATTGTATAACAACCACCTTCCGCTCTTTGACGCAATGATCGAGAAGATTACCTGGCCACAGTAGAGCTCGACTACTTCAGTTGAATTCCGACCTCGTTTGCTTCTTTCGTTATGTCGTCTTCGATGCGAACAAGTTGCGCTGAATATCCAAGTTTGCGTGCTTGTTGTATCGTGGCGAGAGCTTGGCGCAGATCTCCTTTTCTTTTGAAAAGATCCGCCATCATCAGGCATGCCTCGAACTTTTGTTGTGCGGTGCCGTTATTCGACAGCAGTTTCAAATCTTCAAGCGCTTCGTTGAACATTTTGCAACCCATTCGTGTTTTGGCGCGCTGTTCTCTGAGTTGCCAGTTGCCTGGATCCAGTTGTAGTATCTCCTCCAGGTCAGTTAAAGCCTCCATGTCGTTGTGCAAATACAGATTAATAGCGTAGCGGTGACTGTAGTATTTGATTTCCTTTGGATTGATTGCAATTGCTTTGTTAATACAATCGATTGAGTCCTTACTGTTCGGTCCTGTCAGGGCCGCTGATTTAAGATACCAATAAACGTCTGAGTTGTTTCCCCTCAACCCTAACGAATTCAGGAACTGAAGGCACAGCTCCGGGCGTTTGTGGGTCACCATGAAGCTAGCCGCGGTCAATACTGCTTCCTGGTTCTCCGGAAATCGAGCTGCGATAGTCCGATGAATTTCAACGACTTCATTCAATTTCGACGTATCTTCGGCATACCATGAGGCGAGTTGGCTCAAGTCGTAGAGACCAAGCTTTTTGATTGGTATCTTATTCAGTGGCACTATATCTCGTAGCCAGGTCATATCTACCATCGGAAATTCTTGGCCACGTTGTTTGATTGCTTTGATTGTTTTCTCGCATGAGCCTTTGTGTCCATTGGAAGTGACCCACTCAAAATCTTTCCATCTGGAGAGTATTTCGAGTGCACTCTTCTGATCGCCAAGACGGTGGAAGAGATCGGCCCTCAATAAATCTCCGTGAATCGAATCTCTATTCGATGGAAGCAGCGCCAACTGATCGCTGTGTTCCTTAGCCTTCTTGTAATTCTTTCTTGCGAACTCTAGAAGTATCCAGTAATAAACAACCTGACCCTCCTGATAATCTGAAGGTTTCATAGTTCTTAGAGTGGCATCAGCTTCGTCCAGATTTCCTATGCCGTTGAGGGTTGCGACCACGATGCATTGCTTCGCATATGACGCATTCGGATGTTTTTGCAGGCACTCTTTACCTAAAGTGTACGCAGCTTCTAGTTTGTTTGCCCGCAGAGCACGGAATGCTTCTTGCTCGACGGGAAGCGGCGGGAGCTTAGGAAGTGCCAGCGCCTGAGATGAAAAGCTTAGCACCAGAAAAATAGCTAGCAAAAGCGTTTGCATAGAACTCCGCCTCGGGTCTGAGACGTTTATGCCCCGTGTAGTAAACTCAGCAACCGGTTAGAGTCGCTGAGTTTACTACAGAAATAAACCTAGGCGATGGGGGCGCTCCAGACGTCGCCGAATTCGAGCGATGCTACTTCAGTCTCTGATTTTTCAACCCTTCGCGGAGGTGGTGCGATTTCCGGGGTGGGCCTATTTGGTATGGGCTCTACCGGTGGTTTTGCCGGCGAGGCATCATCAATTGGTTTTGAAGGTTTCGGTCCCACTATGGGGTCTGACTTTTGGGGATCTCCGTCTTGAACCGTCGGTGGAGCGGCTGGTCCGATTTCTCTCGGCATGGGAGCCACATTAGGGGCTAGAGCCTTTTGAAGTGCTTCGCCTAGTGACTTCATTGCTTCGAACATCTTTGCGGCTTCCTTCTGAATTTCACTCCGTCCGTCCTCTTCATGAAGAGGCAGTTCCGTCTCCAATGGTTCCACTTCATCGGTACCACTATTCGTCTCGTCCGCGGCACATTCCAATTCGCAATTCGAAGGCATTTGATTGCGATACCGCTGTAAAACTTCAATCATTCCCTCTGCCATTTTTCCTTCATCTGAACCAACTGAATTGATTCGCTCAAACTCAAATAACGTCATTTCGTTTCCTCCGCGTGTCCCGTCCCCGATTCGTTGTGCTCATACACTACGGAGCTCGTTATACGGCAGCGCTACAAAAGTGCTCGAAATTCTTAAAAGTGTTGGCAGTCGACAGAAAATCCGGTGCTTAAGTTGCATCGGTGAGTTTATATCCGAAGCCAGGCAATGTCACAATTGATGGACACTCGTGAGTGGAAAGTTTTTCCCTCAATCTAGCGACGCAAATTCTCACCGCTTTATCGCTGACCTCATCTTCAGATTTCCAGACTCTATCTATCAAGGCCTCGGCATTGAAGACCTGTTCTGGATGACGTATCAGGAAGTCGAGCAGCGAGTATTCTCTAGCGGATAACTTGAGATCAATGCCGTTTGCGAAAACCGCGGACCTCGAGAGATCGAGCGTCAGACTTCCAAACTGAATTTTGCGTTTGTCTGAGACAACTTTGCGGCCCATTAACGCGCGAATGCGAAGGGACAATTCCTTTGGATGAAATGGCTTAGTAAGGTAGTCATCTGCCCCTGTAAGAAAGCCTTTTTCTTTCTCCTCGATGGCTCCCTTGCCGGTGAGCATCAGGACGGGCGTGGAGCCTCCCAGATCGCGGTACGCTTTGCAAATATCGGGTCCGATCATCCCAGGCAAATCCCAATCAAGCACAATCACATCAAAGCTAAATGACTTCATTAGGCTGAGCGCGTTGAGACCATTGTCGACTGATTCTACAGTATACGACTCGTCTTCGAGCCATTCGACCATCATCTGGACGAGCTTTTCATCATCATCAACGATTAGAACTTTCGGCATGTCGTTTCATCGAGGCAGTCATCAATGGATGTGCCTTCCATCGACTAATTATAAACGGTTAGATAAAGTCGCAGGACCTTATATCTACTGCTGAACCATCGATTTCCTTCGACTTGGATTCGCGCTTATTTATATTTGAGCAGCGCGATAATGTCTTCCTTGGTCAATGTACCGAGGCGATCGACCAATTTGCCCTGGGCTGCGCCTTCACGCATGGCATGGATTGATTTGAGGGACTTCGGCATTTTCTCTGCAACCTCTGCTTGCTCGGCAGGTGTCTTGCCGAACGGCAGTGGCAGAGTCATTGTCTTAGACCACTTATCTTCGGGGATGCCGGGTGGCTTATCGAATGGGTTGTCGACAACGACTGTTCCCACGGGTTTGCCGCTGGAAACATCGATGTTGACCTCGTGAATGTCGAGACGTTTTCCGAGTGCTTTCACTTCAGCTTGCATGCCCTTGATGTTTTTCAACGTCAAGCTAGTCTCGGTTGTCTTGATGTCCATGGTCGTTTCGTTGTTGATCGTTCCAAGCCATAAATCTGCTTTCGTAAGACCGTCGCCTTCCATCGGTAACTTGCCCGGTCCCTTGAGCTTCAACTGCACCGCTTCGGGAGTGAGTTTCACGGTCTGAAGTCCGGTGAGGAAGTCTCTGGTTTCTGGTGACTTCTTGTCCTTTGGAAGATCTGGTTCGAAAGCGTCGTAGATTTTCGCGAAGTCCATTCCGACCGTAATCGACTTTTCCGGCTTATTGACCTCGAAGCGATTCAACGTATTGCCGACGGCTTCAAGTTGTTGGCGGAATTTTGTCTCGCCCAGTTTCTGGGTGAAACCTTTGACGAGCGGCCCGGTTTGATCGGCATCGGCGAAGATCAACGAGAACAGTTTGTCAGCCCCGATCTTGTCTGGTGCGACAACCTTAACTCCGGACTCTCTGAGCAAGTCGCCGGTCTTTGAACCACCTGGTTTGACCTCAGGTTTTACTTCGGGTTTTACTTCGGGTTTTACTTCAGGTTTGACTTCCGGCTTGACCTCGGGTTTGGGAGGTGTTGCAGGAATCTCTCCTTCTGGCGGTTTGGGTTGCACTTGCGGAGTCGCGGGCTTCTTATCGCCAGGAAGAGGTATGTTCAGATAGTCGACGTTCGCCAAATCGAATGGACGTTTAGCCGGGGTCGGCGGGGTCTTAGGCGCTTCTTGAGGAGTCGTATCCTTCGGCAGGGGCAACAAACCGGTTCTAGGGCGGAGCGAAGGACCTGTCAACTTGGACTCTGGCTTCGTGTCTGCCGGTGGCATTGGTGGTGGTGGTGTATCGTCCCGTTTGACCTCGGGTTTTGGAGGTGGTGGAGCTTCGTCCTTCGGGGGAGGTGGAGGAATCAGCTCTGAATCAGGTTTTTGGGGCGTGTTTGGTTTGGGAACGTCCGGTACGATTCCAGGTTTCGGAGGCGGTGGCACGTCAGGTACGATGCCGGGTTTCGGAGGCGGTGGGACGTCCGGCACGATGCCGGGTTTTGGTGGCGGCGGGACCACGTCAATGCCCGGCTTGGGCGGTGGCGGTACATCTGGTGCCACTTTCGGCTGTGTTATGCTGCCGATCAACTTCATCAAATCTTGTGGATTGAGGGTATTGCGCAGCTGCATCAAGTCACCAGATTTGATGGCATTTCGCGTCGAATTGATTGTGCGGATGGCGGACGGCAGAGATTCGGCAATCTGCTTCTGCTCTGGTTTATCGAGAAGGATGGGCAATGCGACTTTCTCTGGCCATGGTACCGATGCCGGCAATTGGCTAGGTTTTGGAACTGGATTATCGAGAGTGATTGCTCCCTTCGGATTGGCAGGATCGCTCGTATCCATGGTCACTTCATGAATCTTGATTCTGCGACCTGTTGGATCAACGGCTTCTAAACCATCGATTTGCGAGAGCGTGATTCTAGTCTCCGTGGAGTCGATAGTGAATGTGGTGCGATTCTTTTCGCCGCCGAGCCGTACTTTGAAGCCCTTGGTCGGACCGTCTTTCGCTCCAAGATCGAGATATTGCGTCTCCTTCCAGTTGAGATTGAGTGCGTCCGGGGTGAGATTCATGGAATCCAGACCGCTCAAAACACGGCGGATTTCAGGATTTGCCGCGTTGCCTTCCTTTGCCGTGGCCTTGTCATAAAGCTTGGCGAAGTCCATACCAAGGTTGAGCTGTTTATTGCGCGCATCAATGTTGAGGCGAACATCCGGTCCCAGTGCCTGGCCTAGTGTATTGACCAGACCTTCTAGCGCTTGCGGATTATTGGCTAGATCGTTGATACCCTGACGAAGTAAGTTGCGCAGTGGTCCATTGGGACCCAGTCTTGGAAAGCGTCCTCGATCCTGTGGATAGAGATCCTGCGGGTACATGCCCGGATTTGGCGTGGGCTGATAGCGGTCAGGGGGGAAGTAGGGTTGCGGGCCACAGTCACTCGGTCCGCAGCCAGGTCCTTGACCAGGACCATATCCACCAGGACTAATTAAGTCGCGGACTACTTGGTTGACAATCGTGCCTACGAGATTTCGCGGTTGCAACCCACCAGGTCTGTAGCCACCACCTGGTTGGAACATACCGGGGCTATAGCCACCACCTCCTGGTTGGAACGTACCAGGTCTGTAACCACCGCCGCCTGGCTGGAACATGCCGGGTCTATAGCCACCGCCGCCTGGCTGATATTGCGGATAGCGCGGGTCATACTGGGGCTGAAACCGGGGATCGTATTGTGATCGCGGATCATATTGTGGTTGAAAACGCGGGTCATACTGCGGTTGGAAACGCGGGTCATACTGTGGCTGGAATCGCGGATCATACTGCGGTTGAAAACGCGGATCATAGCCTCCCGGATTAAGCAGATCGCTTACTACGCTGTTAAGAATTCCCTGGACTCCAGTTTGTCTGCCGGGAAAATTGGTTTGTGGGTAGTACCGATCTTGCGGAGAGTATGGGTTAGGGTTGTATCCAGGACCATAGCCGCCACCACCGGGGGTGATCAGATCTCTGACTATATTGTTGACGAGATTTCGTCCCACGTTATTAGTTCGAGGTTGTTGTCCACCAGGGTAGGATGTATCGGTGGGGAACACCGGCTGAACTGTTCGTTGTCCGGGTCTCGGACCGACCAGGTCTCGGACGACTCCATCGAGTCCGTTCAACGGTGGAACCTTCAGGTCTCGCTGTGGCGTGACAGGGGCAGGTCTTTGGTCCGTCGGAATTGTTAATTTCGGTAGACCAGGAACAACGGGCTGTTCTTTAGGTGCCACCCTGGGTGGTATCACTTCTTTGCGGCCAGGTTGTAGTCCAGGTATATTGGGAAATCGATCCAGCGGAGTTGCCGGAGGAGTGAAATCCCTCTTCGGTTGTACTTGCGGTGTGCGATCTGCCGGCTTTCTACCGGGGATATCTGGAAATGTGGGAGGGACGACCGTCCTGTCTCCTGGTGTTTTCGGCACGACCGGTTGGTCTTTGGGACTTACCGGTTTTATATTCGGGAAATTGATTCGAGGTTGCACCAGCGGCGCTTTCGGATCCCGAGGTACCAGGGGCGGGTTAATCGTGGTGTCTCTACCAGGTATCACCCGGGGGGTGCGGTCGGTAGGCTGGACCGTGGGCGGTATGACGAGGCGGTCGGCCGGTTTGACCGGCTGGCGATCGCCCGGTTTTGGTACGACTGTCGGCTGGCGGTCCGTCGGCTTAGGTGCCACCGGAAGTGGTGGCACATCTCTTCTGGGTTGCGCTCCTGGTATTGATGGAAATTCTTTCGGTTGCGGCGGACGATTGTCCTTGCCGGGCGTCGGCTTCGGCTGAGTCGGCTTATCCTGTGCCGGGGCCGGATGGTTATCGCGTCTGTCTTTGCCGCGAGTATCACCACCAAAGTATGCTACTAAGTTGTTGTCTTCGGATACGCGGGGGCGCGAACCACCCCGAGGACCGGGACTACCTTCACTAAATTCAACCATTTCTGAACTTCCCTTAGAAATGCGTTAAGTCCTTTGCGGACGAAAGTCGGAGGAGGGGCGTGATCAAAACGCTTTGTCGGATAGGGCATGATTTGCAATATCTCGACTTTGGCGGATCCAGTCGGCGTTCTTGCTCTGACGATAAACGGAGAAGATGCATTGGTGCTGCATACCAACGCATTGACAAAACAATTGCAAGACGCGTCGTCATAATAAGGTTTCAAGTGTGGCTAATTCGTACCCAGCGTGGGGATACTACGTATGAAGGCGGACACTTTTTTATCTTTGTCGTAGTCAAGTGCTGGCGCTTTTCGTGCCTTTTTCGCTGAAGAATGTTGGCTCGACAATGCTTCCGGGTGAGCGTCAAGTTCCCGCTCTTTCCTGTGTGTGATCTGACTATCTGAAGCCTGTTTTCATTTCGCCACTCGAGGACGTTCAAACTCGATTGATGAAGAACTGATCGGCGGTTCGGCATGATGGAGATGTTGGGCAAGCTTTTTCCGCGAACCATCTTTGCAAATTGCTTTAGCAGCCGGCTACCAACCGACTTCACCGCTCGCCGATTTCAACTGACAGACCTATGATATGTGGTTGCGCTGAAAGCACCTGATGATTCGCGGATCAGGTGCTTTCTACTCGTTGGTCCGTTGAGAGTCTAATTAGTGGAGGACGGAGTCACGACGGGCTTCGATCCCTTTGTGTAATCGATGGTGTAGTCTTGTTTATTTTGCGTGTCGACTGTGGTGCTGAAACCCTGACCTTTGTTGTAGGTCGTATTTGCGTCGTAACCATAGCTTTCACCGCTCGCCGTATTTATGTCTTTTCCGCGGGTTGAGGTGCCACTACCAGTAGTAGCGTCATAATTGTTGGTTTTGTAACCGTTGGCACTGGAGCCGTTGGCGCCTGCATAATTGAAACCTTTGTTAGCGGTCGCTCCAACTCCAGCCGTGGCTTGTGCCGTTGAGCTGCGGTTGAGAGTACTTCCGTTTGCTGTCGTGCCGTCGAATTGACTGTTATGGTAGGCACCACCCGGACCGGCAGCGGTCACGCCACCACGCTGATAGTTGCCTCCATTCGGTCCCGTAGCTTGCGAGCCGGATGCGTGAATACCGCCTGTGCCTTTCTTGAATGCGTTGAAAGCAGCGCGCTCTCCTGTACTCCCGTTAGGTCCGGCGAATTGCGCTGCCCTGGCGCTGAAAGCGCCCTGGCCGAACCTGACTCCCTGAGCGCCCATCCTTTGACCATATTGACCAACCTGATTGTAGGCTCCACCTGCACCTTGTGCTCCGCGAAACCTCCATCGCTGAGCGTGTGCAGGTTGCTCCGCGATAGCGACTGTTTGCATTACGAGACCTGTAACTAGAGTAGCCTTAATGTATTTATTCATTGAGTTTTCCTTTCCGAATTAGTGCGATTGCAACGTCCCGAGGCGGACAAATGCAATACAACGCTGCGGTAGAAAAGTTGCGGAAGACAAAATGAAATTTGAATAAGTCAGGCTGATTTGTTTTTGCAAATCTGAAATCGCAGACCGGGGCCGTCATCCAGAACTTAATCGTTGACGCGAGGTACAACAACTTGTCCCTTGTAGGTTGAGCAGTCGATCAACAATCCTTCTATTCCTCGCTCTGAGGTTGAGTCTATGACTTGAAAATGCTTTCGAAGTAGATCCGCGATAGTTCTGCCGTAAAGGAACGTTGAATAGACTACCCACACCTTCTGTCCCGGAAAGTTATCCTGGAAGTACTCCGGTGTTGCCGTGTGTCCCGAGTCCGTACTGCAATTACCGAAGTCGATGGTTTTCGAATAATACTTGAAGTGATGAACGCAGTGATCGTACAAAAATATCACATCGTATGGACTGCCGCTTTCCTGAATGTATTCGAAGACTTTTCGTGGATTCTCTTTCTCTCTCGAATAAGCAAAGTCAACAAGAGTGATACCGGTCAAGCTGAGTATTAGCAGGGCATAGAACAGTGTAGCCACAATCGGGGCTTTTCTTCTGATTGTCGTGACGAATGAAAGTGTTCCCTCACCTAACACGAGGCAGACCATGGGCGCCAGGAAGACGAGAAATCGACCGCTCCAGGGATAGATTTCCATTGCTGATGCAATCAACGCAAACACCGAAGGCAAGATTAGTAGAATTGCCTTTGCACTACTGTTTCGAAATAGTATTGCGGCGCCGACGACCCAGATGATTGCTAGTAGTCCTTGCATTTCCGGCGAGGGATGCACCATCAGTAGCGGCGCCAGCGGTTTAGTAAAATACCAGATTAGTCGTTCGAATCGGAAATTAGTGGTTGGCATGAATGCATGATTCCTTCTCCAATCGGAAAGAAATGAGTCATGACCGCCTGGATCGATATTGCGGAATGAGGTTTCATAGAGCCCGTAATAGCAGAGTGCCATGCACGAAGCGAACAATCCAACTAGTAGAAAGTTGTGCCATCTCTTGTTTTTCACCGTCCTCGCGACCATCACGACCAGTAGCGATAGCGATACGAAAAACGAGCTGAAAGAGTTGAGGCACGCAAATGCAATGGCTAGAAGTTGGCAGACGATAGTCAGCGGTTTTGAATCTTTTGATTGCAAGTACACCATGCCGACCAAGTAGAGTAACATCGAGGCCATTGCGTCCGAGCTATACTGCTTGAATTCGCTAGAGTAATAGATCAGTCCAAATGACAAAGCGCAAAATGTCATCGCATACGGAATCGCTCTTCGCCGAAGGCACTTTTCGGCTACAAAAGGGAAGAGCACAACTGTGAAAAGCCCGGCTAGAAATGGCACCAAGCGTAGTGCCATTTCACCAAAGCCGAAGACGGTCACTACGGCTTTGCAGAGGTAGAGAAAACCTATCGGTGCCATTTGATGCAGCGCTAAGGGCGGCGTCGCCAGCTGCGCGAACGAAAGGCGCATCACATTCAGAGCCAGCAAAATCTCATCCAACCACAAAGATCTGTTTTGTAGATAGGCAACTGTTCGAATCACAATACCGAGTATTGCAATTGTCCAGATCGATTTAGAAAATCGGCTCATATCGCGTGTCGGTTGTTGGTGCGCATAGTGGCTCGATTCTATCGTACGTCACTGCTGTAAGTTGCGGCAATTTCTTCAGCCATCCCAACGAATTCCTGAAACCGTCAGTTGTCTTTGAGGCGGATCGAGGCGTATCTTCGGGTGGCGTTGCACAAAGAGATGAAAGGTCCTGGGTAGAAGCTATATGCAACGGCTTGATCGCGTGAGTAACCATAAGATTGCAAGCGTCTCGGGCGAACAATTCTGATATTGTCTCATCTTCTTAATACTTCTGTAACGTGTCGTCTCTACAATTTTGCTGATGGAGTCGGGGGGAGCCATGTTTACTAATTCACAATCCAGTCTGTATCTGCCAGACCTTACTATTAGCTTTGACGAGTATCAGACCTCGAGTTGTCTAACAGCAGCGCCGTGTTTGGATTGGTCTTCGCAGATTGAAAATCGGTTCAACGACCGAACCGGAGCAACTTTGCTCAAATCCGCCTGCGTGGACCTTCAAGCTGCGGACTCTGGCACTGAGCTATCGGCGATTATCGCTGATTCTGTCAGAAGCAGAGCCGGTTTGGGTACGCTGAGCAGACTCTTCCGCGGTTGCTAAACTTCAAGCTCAAAATGAATTGAGTTTGCGCATCTCTATGGTATAGAGATACAAGTTGAGAGTACTTAGTCAGATGACTTCAGGTGAAATTCGCAAACCCAGTGAGGTTGACCAGTCCACAGATAGCGGACGAGTCAATAGTCCGCTTTTTTCTGATTTTTGCCGATTGGTCAATGATCGACTCGATTCGCACGGAGCGACTTTCTTCGACCTCGAGGGACGGAATCGCTCTTCTTTGCTTGGAGTTGACGAGACAGTCATCAGTGTCAGTAAAAAAGACGCCTCCTCACTCGAGTTGACCTACTTCAAGTCTGGAGATGACGCACGCGAAAGCTCGCCAGCGGCAAGAGAAATTGTCGATTACAAAGATACCGGCAACACTACTACTGAGACCCGGGCGGTGTTTGATGGCAACGGAGTTCCGTTGGTCAAAGTTGCGACCACCTTAGATCGGGACGCACGAACATTGACTATAGAGGGTTCAAGTTCTGGAGAAACAACCAAAGTCCTCTTCGTAGACGGGCAACCTAAGAGTTTCGAGCTCAATCTTGTTTCGACCGATGGAACGCCGGACAGGCATCTTTTATTGACGTTCAACAACGGCAAGCTGGACGTTGCCCTCAATGGTGCCGAGAGCGACGATACAGAGCTTCGGGCAACCATTCAAAGAGAGGGTCTGGAAGCGCTTAAAAAGGTGATTATCGCTAACGGCCTTCCGCTTCCACCCACGACTGAATTCGCCAATGCTGATAGAGAACCTGATTCCGCCCTGGTGATTCCTTTTATCTCGAAGTTGGACAGCATATCGGTAGCAGCCAGCAAAAGTTTGACAGGTGCTCTGGGACTGTCCGAGACCCCAGGCAAAATTGATCCGGTCAGTAGCCCCGTTGTGCATCTTAACTCGACCAATCCTTTCTTCGCTGACCCTGGGCTCGTTGATGGTAGTTCGAACATGACTGGTTTGGATCTTCCACCTGTGGTATCGAATCCGGTATCTGCCCTTGGAGAACCGCTACCAGCGGTTGCCACGTCAGCACAGCCTGGCCCTGAGCTTCCGCCTCCAGTATCGAAGGCAGTATCTCCTGGGGCAGAACGGCCTCCCGTACCGTTGCGTCCAGGCGGAGATCTTCCTCCGGTCGTACCAAATCCAATTCGCCCTGGTGCGGACCTGGCTGTCACGCCCGGAAAGCAGATGATCAAGGCATTGCCTGAGGATTTACAACAATGGGCCCATTGCGCCGTTTGGGACATGACGAAGGGTTCGATAAGTCCGGCGGTTCAATCTGGTCTGCTACGTGCCGATAAGCAAGGCTATCTCAAGGAGTTCATGCGAGCAGTCAACACCAGATTGGCTGAAGAGAAAGCCGGTCTGCGCGTAGTTGATACCACGGCCCCGAATCTTCCGCCCGGTACGAGAACTTTCGAATTGAATGACAATGGAAAAGTGGTTGATTCTTCTATTTTTACTAGACCACTTACGACTATCAATTCCCTTCCGAAGGAGTTTCAAGAGACTGTAAGGAAAGCCGCTCAAAATCTCAAGGATGGTAAGACCGCCGCCGGATATGAAGACTTGAGAAATGTGTTGAACGTTGCAGTTGCGAAAGGCAAGCTTCCTGACGTGGTGGAGGCCTTTAACACCGATATGCTGCGAAATGGTCACCCTTACCGCCTCGTGGACATGACACCGCAAGGCGTAGGGGGCAAAAGAATCTTCAGTCTCGAGAGCAATAACCGCCAGCTCGGTGTGATCGATGTGGCAATAGTGGCGCGTGCCCCTGGCAATAAAGCTGCTGTGACACGCGACTCGCTTGCCGGTGAGGCCCCCTTGCCGGATGGTGCGGCAAAGTTCTGTGAACGGGCCTTTTCTCCCGAGGCTCGAGCTCTCGTTCGCAAGCAGGGTATTGAAAATCTCGAGCGAACCTCTACCGATCGAGATTTTATTGACGGGCTGAAAGCAATCGACAGTTTAGCCAATATCCACGACACTCGGTCTCCTTCCGAAGCACATGGACACTTCGATACACTATTGAAGCTTACGGATAAAAACAATCCTGAAGCAATTAGAATCGTGGATTCCCTTGCGCAAAAGGTGGGAGGCAAGGAGAAGCTCGCTCTGCTTGTCGCTCAACTCAAGGTTGGTGGCGCCGACGCTGATGCTGCGCTTGCTACTCTGAAAGTTGGGTTGCCCTCGGCAGAAGAACGCATCGATCAACTACGAATCAGAGCGATCATGGAGAGCATCAAGAGTCAACCCAAGTCGACTCAAGAGCTCAAGGAAATCAGGCAAGATCTAGAGGACGAAGCGCTTCGCGGCAACAAGTCGGCACCAGATGCGCTGAAGACCGTTACTACAGATCTGGCGGTCCTGGATCTCAACGATCCGAATAAGTATGAGAAAGCGGTCCAAACAATTATGGATTTGGCGCCGACAAATCAACACGCTCGCAACGTACTTACTGCCCTGATAGTTCCGCCGTCCGAAGCTAAAGCCTGGCAGGCTCTTCCCAGCGTGAGCACCTGGCACGAATATGGCGATCGGACGCTTCCTGATGTCTCCAATCTTACCGTTGAGCAGCAAGACAAGATGCGCCTAACCGCGATCAATGGTTTGCGTCGCGTGGCATCGAGTCAGGGCGGCCTGACAGTGGCAGAGACCACGGCATTGGCTCGCTGCTTGAGCTATACCGCCAACCGGGGTGATGCCGAACATAAAATCGTGACTGATATCAAGCTTACGTTTTCCGATGTAATTCAAAAAGTTGATCCAGCCATCTATCCAGCCGCATCGCTTGATTATACAAAACGCGTCGCTCAAGTCATCAACGGCATCTACGAAGCTCTTCCTCATACGAGAGAAAGCGGAAGCGCCGGCTCGATAGAACTTGCTAAGCTTTATGGAAAAATTGCCGGCAGTGAGAACAATCGATTCGACTACAAGACGAATACCGGTGCTGAGTTCAAGAAGCAGGTAGAAGCTTTCGCAAAGTTGGCTGAGAGCGGTAATCCGGAGGCTATAGAGGTTCTGGCCGCCATCGCTGGTGGTGCTGGTCGAAACAACAGTCACGCCAATCGTTTCGAAACAGACCGCAGCGACAATAAGGATAAACCGACAACGGCTCTTGCGACTGAAGCAAGCGACGCATTAATCAAGGCTGCAAAAGCGAGCCCTGAAAATCGGCGGCTGATTCTGGATGTGCTTACAAGTGATTCGCATACGAAAGAAAGTGTTGATGGCGCTCACAAACTCTTGACACTTGCCGTGGTGGCATCCCTGGACCCGGCAGATATCCCTGAAAAAGTGCGGACCGTATTGCGTGTCGCACTGCATGATCTTGGTACGCACGAGTTGGCAGTACGAGCCATGCTTCACCTTGGTCCTGCTCTCGATAAGTCCGATTTCGAAAAAATAGCTGCCGACCTTAGACCTGGCGATATCGACCTTATTCGCTATGCATCGCATAAGCTGACTCCCGAGCAAGGCAAGCAGTTTTCCGACTTGCTGGTTGCCCAAGCATCTAGCAGTGGGGGGACCGAAGATTCGCGGACATTGGCTGTTCGTGCGTTAGCGGCGCTTGGTCCTCGCCACGCGACACCTCTGATGATGGAATGCCTTAAGAGCTTCGGTACGAAAGATGGAAGAACGCAGCTTGAACAGAGCTTAGCGCTGGCAGAGAATCCGGATGGCAAGCCCAATGCAGCGGATCGTTTTCAAAACGAAGTGGCCCTGGCGTTGATTGATATTTGCGAAAGATCCAACGAGCAGGGTCAAAAGACTGAAATCTGGAACGCATTTTCAGGTGGAACGTGGGGACGCGTTTTCGACCATGCCATGCGATTCGACGAGCATCTGATCTGGGATCGATTCCATAACTTGATGCGGCAAAATCCGGAAAATATCACGTTTCAGCGTGACATGAATAAGATATTGCGTTGGGATCTTTCCGATAGACCCACCAAAGTGGAAGCATACAAAGCCAGTACTGATGCAGCGCGACTTGGTGCCAATTTCCGCGAACGAGGCGTGCAATTGCCCGACGAAGTATTACTTCGCCTTTGCGATAGCGCGATCAAGCGAACGGGTGGCTTCGATCAAGCAAAACAGATTGTCGATCGACTGGCGATTCTCAACGCGCTGCCTGCGGATATTCGGGCTGCGTTCACAGCCTTCGATCGCGACCTCAAACCTGGGGCACCATTCAAATTCGACGGACGTCAACCGATGACCGCCGCGGTTTTCAATCAACTGCCTCCGGAGGTCCGAAAAAGTATCGCCGGAGCTACCACGGACTTACCGGACGGCGTCACCATAGATGGTTCTCTCCTTATAGGCAAAACAATTCAGCCAGAAGTCTTTAACAACCTATCTCCGGGGCTCAGGAAGGTATTGTCCGGCTCTGAAGCAAAGCTTCCACAAGCTGAGACCCTGCGTCTGAATGGCCGCACCGTAGAAGCACATGTATTTAATAGTCTTCCCGAGTCGGTGCGGAAAGATTTGTTCGGATCGTCCAAGCCGCTGACCGAGGCGGCACGCGTACCAGACCTCTCCCGTGTTTCGTTATTGGGAAATCAATTCAATAGTCTCTCGGCCGCGCAAAAACGTGCACTTGGTTTTGACGATATCAAAATGGCTCCTGATGCCTCCGTATCCCTGGCCGGTAGAAGTATTGATGCGAAGCTCTTCAACAGTTTACCTCCAGGTGTACGCAGGTCCATAACCGGATCGGAAGAGCTTCTTAGCTCAGAGCGAGTCATAATAGATCTAAGTTCATTGTCGATCGATGCTGCTTCGTTTAACTCACTGCCACCGGACCTTCGTCTAAACTTGAGCGGCGCTCGAACTCTGGTGTCTCCTCAAGATCTGCTCCGTGACCTGGCTGCGGGTACCACTGATAATACCGGTGCACTCACGCATGCATTGACCGGACAGCCTGATCTGGAGACCAAACTGAAGGAGGCAAGAAGCAGAGTCGTTGAAGATATCGCCGATGAGCGATCGAAACTGGATGTTCTTACCGTGCTGCACAAGAAGGCATTGGAGGAACTTGCCACCCACGCAGACGATGGTGTGGGATGGTGGAACAAGCTGACAGCGAGTGTCAGTGATAGGTTTAGCGCAAAACAGCAGGCCTTTATCAAGTCAGAAGAGCTACGGATTTCCGATGTGAAAGGTCTCGAACAGAGAATTTCTGCTCAGCAGGACAAGTTGCGAATGGCGTATCAACGTTCGCAGGTTCTTGATGCCGTCGATCTGAATTTCCGTTTCACCAAAGCACAGAATGGACCGTTGTCGGTCGATGCGGACAAGCTGACTGTGCAGGCATACACTCGGTTTGGCCTGCCGTTCTTGAATTATGCAGCTCCTGATATAGCTAAATCGTTATCTCTCACTGGCTTCAGCGTTGAGGCGAATCCATTTAAACGCCTTCAGGATAGAGGACTGACTCAGTTCGACCGACCAAAGGTCAACACGAAAGTTGGAGAGTCTGGTGGCGCAGAGGAGGGTCTTGCGCTGCTGAGAGCAATCAAGCCTGTTCAACCTGGTGACAAGGGACGTGAGGCGGTGTTCGGGACCGATGCTATCGGGATCAGGCGGGAAGCTTTTAGTGGTCTGGACGCGGATCCCGCGGTTAGAAAACTATTGGAGGCCGCCTCTATTGCCCAAGTTCACCTCACGTCGTTATCGAATGAGGTCACTATTGTTCAGAAGAACGGCGATAAATTCGAAGCCTTCATTTCAGATGCAAAAATGCGGGCCAATGCTGTCAAAGAGGCTCTAGCAAGTCTCAAGCCTGAAGAGATCAAACGACTCACAGAACTTCGCGACACATGGCGACAGGCCTTGAGCGACGGTAGCATCTCCGATCCGGATGCCGTCAAACTGCTTCGTACGCGAGTCGAGACGCTGGATAAGACCTTGCAACTATTCGATAAAAACTACGATTGGACTGCGACATGCAATCGTAAAGCTACGCTCGAACGTGAGATCGAGGAGTACAAGACCAATTCGTCGAAGCTTCCCTCCCCTCCGCACGACCGGCTCTACGACCAGATCTACAATAACTTGGAGAAAGATGGCAAAGTCGATATCGAGCTGCTGAAGAGTACTTATTGGCATAACCGAAATCAGCAGAATATTCGCGAACTCAAGCAGATCAACGCTGCCATGCGGCACCGTTCGGATGTGGATGAATTGACTGCGTTCGTCAATAAGCCTGAGCTTTCGCGGAGCGATTTCGGCGAATGGTTTCAAACGAAAGGTCTAGAAATACTCGGCGGAATCGCTGCTGCGGCTGTGGTTACTGCTGCGGTTGTCCTGACGTTTGCCTCTTTCGGTGCCGCTGCACCAGTATTGGTTCTTGCGGTGGCGGGGACCGGCGGCTTCATGGTCGGATCAGAATTGACAAAAGAGGGGCAGCGCGCAGCAGGCATCCGCAGCACCGGTTCACTTCTCGGAGATCAGCAGCGTGGAGCCAAAATAGATAACGCCTATGGTGAAGCCAAGTCGATGGATCTCTTTGATCATGTGATGACTACCTACTTCAAAGAATTCGCTGTAGGTGTCGCGCTCAACTACTTCGGTGTCGGTCTCGGCAACTATCTTGGCGCTGGATTAGCTCGTTGCTCGAGTTCTGCAAGAAGTATGTTTTTTCAACAAAACGCAGAGACTCTGAATAAACTTGCCGTCAACGCTCGGCGCGTGGAAGCCGAGGCGCTGAAAGACCTCAACTTTCGCAATCTCGTCATCGGATCGTTCAAAGAATTCAAAGGGCAGTCGAAGTTCATGGGGGCGATGGCGCCTACCGAGCAGGGCATCAAGCGCGGTGCCAACGACCTTGGCGCTGCACTGGGAGAAGGCAACGCGTTCGTATCCTTTGCGGCAATCGTCATGACCAGCGCCATCTTCAAAGGTTTAAACCCTTCGCTTGCGCATTCTGGTGCTAAAGCTAATGAACGCGCAGGCGGTGCCACCGAAGGTAATGTCACGCTGCGATATCGATATAACGCAGAGCAAAGTAAGGTGGACGCATACATCCGCGACGCGATTGGGCGCAAATCAGAGATTCAGATCACCAGAGACGGCTTTGTCGAGATCACATCCGATGGGCTTCGAATAGAGATGACCAGGGCTTCGGAGGTAAGTCACGGCGCACCTGTTGAAGTAGTGCTCAAGCAAGCGGCATCGCTCCCTGACAATCCTGGACCGAGAGTCGAGCTCGTCTCGCCGGTTGGACCTAAGGAGAATCTGACCGTTCAACAGCGCATCGACAATTTGCTCGAACCAGTCGCGAAGAAAGAGACTGAAATTGGAAAACTTGATGATGCTTTCAACGCCCGAGAGGCCGAGCTGAAACAGAAAATCGATAAGCTGCCTCAAACGGCTAATGGGGAGGCGCAGTTCGAGGTGTTGAATGCGCAACTAAAGGAGTTGAAGACCGAAACGGACAGGCAGAAACAAACGTTGAGGCGAGAAGCCGATGAATTGAGACGAGACATCGAGAGTTCCGACCTGTTCAAACAGCTGCAACTTGCAAAAACATTGTCGGAAAATGTCTTCCCTCCTGGAGAGTACCAACTGCGTGTCGATGGTCATCCGAGCATTAAGCTCTTAGTCGGTAAAGAAAGCTATATGGATGGAGATCGGGTCGCTACCAGATTTGTTGGAGAGAATGTTCCTGTCGAGCATGTCAACCAGCTTCTTGATGCGTTGAAACAAGCGAATATCAAACCTGAGAGTGTTAGCGTCGTCTCCAAAGAATTCGGTGCCGAAGGCGGTCTCACCGCGTTCGGTAAGGGTTATGAGGTATCGATTAACCTGGGTGTCGGCAATCAACCAGTTCGGATGATTTTCAATCATGAGACCGGACACCTCTATGATTTCCGTGCCTTCCGTCCTTCGGCTGATCCACTGAGCACCGCCGCAATTCGTGAAGCATACAGGCAGAGCCTCTTAAAAGAAGGCGGACCCGCTGATGTCATTGCCAGAAAACTTGGTATCGAGCCTAGTAAGCAATCAAGAGAAAAGATCGCTGATGAGCTATGCTCTCCGGAGAATCATGATTTCTTAGCCGATCGAACGAAGACGCTCGAGGGCAGGACGAAGTACCTCGGCTCCCAGGGTGAGGTATTCGCCGAGATGTACAAACTCCATCTCGAAAAAGCTCGGATTGTCAAAGAGACTGGCAAAGAGCCAACCTACCAGGAGCTGCTGAAGGAATTTACCGAAAAGTACAATCCGAGTCGAGCTGAGGTTATGCGTGACATGGCCGACCTATTCAAGGTGCTCGAGCAGCATGCTTTTGAAGGTTTCCAGATTCCAAAAGCCAAAGCGACCGATGGTCCTGCGGGCACTGCACAGAGCGTGCCTGCAAAGGGACAGAGCGAGCCAATCGTGAAAGTGGATAATACCTTCGATTCCGTCGAGGGTGAAGGCGCTCTCGGACCTGGTCAGAATGTGACTTTTGAAAATGGCGTCATATTGGCGGACGGTACAGGTGCTAATGCCAACAAAGTGGTGGCACAGGGACCAGGTGCAGAGATAAAGGTCAAAGGCGATTCGCAAGTGAGCGCATTCGGAGGTGCGGATGTTACTGGCACAGGCAATTCGAAGAGCTCGTTGCACGGCAATAGCAAAGGCAGATTCTTCGAAGATGCCAACGTGACATTGACCGACAAAGCTACGGCAGAGGTAGGCGAGCGCTCCAGTGTGACCGCCTATGACGATGCGCACGTCAAAGCGGATATGCCATTCAAAAATCAAAATCCGAAGATAACGCTCAACGATCGCGCCAGAGCCGATGTTGAGGTAGATTCTTCTGTCACCGTCAATGGTGCCGATGCTGTAGTCAATATTAGTCAAAATGCCAATGTCAATCTGACTTTGAATGGTGGCAAAGCCAACATCACGAGCCGAACTACCACGCTGAATGGACATGGTCAGATTGATTTGTCCGGGACATCTAACCTGCGGGTGAGCGTTCCTGACGGTAAAGTCCTGGTCGTCAAAGTAACATCAGGCCAACCGAAAGTCGACGTTGTCCCGGGCAGCAAAGGTGAAGTTCGATTGGTTGGTGCCGATGGAAAACCACTTGCAAAACCGGCTTCTGTTGCCGATGTTCCAGCCAGAGGTGCTGCCGATGCCCCAGCGAAAGGTGACACAGCCATCACGCTCGGTGGCAAAGATGCTGCAGCTCGGCTCAATGAAGGCACGATTGTTACCGACAAGCAGTTCCCTCATGGGCAAGAACGAATAGATGTCTATCAGGCAACGCAGACCATGGCCGATGGGTCCAAACGCACAGTAATTGTCCGGACAGGACGCCCGCCGGATGGCCCGCTCTCCGAGGTGCTGCTCAAACGGGTGGCTGATGAGCGAAAAGCTCTTGCAGCAAGCAATGCTGTGAATGGCGAATCGGGCAAATATCCGGAACTCGTCATTCGTGAGGTTCAGCTCAACGGCGTCCCAACCAAGGTGGTCGTCCAAGAGTACGCCGGCACCACTCTCAAAGATTTCCGCAATAGTCCTCAATTCAACGAAGTTCTGGCTGACCCGGGAAAGCTAGCGGCATTCGAACGCAGCTTGGAGCTGGCAGTTGCTGAGCGACACGTACTCGGGGACAACGATTTCACCGGCTTAAATCTTGTCGTGTCAAAGAATGCAAAGGGAGAGTACGTTGTTAGCAATATTGATTTCGGACGGTCTTTCGATAACAAGGCAATCTTCCCGACATGGGGCATCGGAGGAGTGAAAGGGGATCCAACCTTTGCGCGATTCATTGGCAAGCCGGTGAGTCCAGAGTCGAGGAAGAAACTGCAAGATTTTGTCGACAAAGTACGAGATCAGTCGAGTGCTGGTGAAGCATTCCGAGCCGATCTCAAGAAGGCTGGCTTTGAGGACGCAGACATCCATCTCATGAGAGCGCGCGCGGAGATCTTGTTGAGCAATGGCTTTCCGAAGTAGTTACTACATCCGTAATTGAAATTGACCCAGATGTGTCAGGACGTTGCGCGCAACAACCTTAGTCCTCTGGCTTAAGGCGGACCTGGGTGTAAAGAAGTCCGGCTCGAGCGTGACTAAGATGGTCGATGTCTCCGGAACAGGTCTAAACACAACGTCGAGTGGTGCAAACAGCTGGTACTTATAGAATAGACACCAACATGGATGAAGGTATCACAGAGATTAACCTCGTTATACAGCTCCATGATAATCGCCCCCCTATCAATCTCAGGATCGAATCAACTATCGAAAACCCTTTGGCAATGCGCCATACGTATGTGCGTTAACATACTTGCCACGCACTAAAAAGAAGATATGTCCATGGAAAACGGGATAGTATCACTAGTGGTGCCTCTGCTTTTTGGTGAAAATGTATGACTTATCGTGGTTCAAAGAGCTGGAATATACATTCCAGCTCTTCGGCTTGCCGAGCTGTTGCATTAGGTGTTCCGTATTGCAGTTTGCACAACAGCATTATCAACTCATGGCGAGTCCGTGCCTGCTGAGCGCCGAAAGGTCATTGTGGATGCGATTGCCGTTGGATCCAATCATTTAACAAATAGAGCCTACTGTCGTCGACGCAGTAAAGCAATGGCACTACGGTCAATCCTTTGAATAATGATGCAATCCGATCGGATTCACGAAGCACAAAATCCACCGGATCTCTGATGACTCCAGCAACTGCCTGTTCGTTAAAAAACACACGCGCATTGCCGTTGCTCCAGCCATAGGAGGAAAGCGACTTGAGAACTGCCTGTTCGCTTGCGTACGGATCTGACATGAGGCATTTGTTGTGGGCGATCAACGCCATGTAGCGAATGCCGGACGATAGGGCTAGTGCAATCGGGAACTCTGAATTATTCATGTTTGCACCAGCAGTGCGGATAACGTAAGCGCAATTCTTGGGCAGATGAAGCAGGTTTCTGTAGTCTATGCACATGCCGATAATCAAATCAGCGTAATCCGAAGGCGTCTGATCAATTTCAGCTAAGTTCTGCGATTTCAGCAATGATTCCAGCGGTGTGTCTTTGAGACAGTGTGGTATATCGGAGTCGCTTTCAACCGGGTGAGCTGGGACATGTCGAGCTCAGCTGGTGGAGGCACATTTGATTTGCCGCCGGCTAAATATTCTTCGAGTAATGAATTGACCTGCTTAGTGTTAAAACCGATGGCAGCTTGCAGTTGGCAGTCCTTGGGTGCCGCAATCTTGGTTCCTGGGGCTGCCCCTGAAACTGCCAAACAATCTGCGCAAGTCGACTGCAATAGACTCGAATTGACAACGAGGAGACACGTTTTATAGTCTTTGAAAAAGTTCTCCGCTCCTATCTTTTCCATGATTCCAGCACGCTTCAGAAGTTCAAATGGTTGCGGAGGAACTTCGGTGAGGCAGAGTCTGATTCTGTTGCGTTTCAATTGAGAGTAAATGGAAAAGATGGTTTCTGCACCGGTAAGATCCATTCCACTTACTGATTTCATGTGGAGCACCACAACCTTAACATTCATAGTTTGAACTATCGTATCGGTGAAGCGGGCAGCAGCCCCGAAGAACAGTGGACCGTCGATCAAAAACGTTCGCACATATTTGCAAGACGGGATTGGCTCTGGCACCTGGTCGTCCTCCTCTGGTACCACTATCGAGGCCGACATTTGCTTGATGAACAATGCGCAGCTCATCAATAGACCTATGAACACACCGGCAGTGAGGTCTATTAGTACGGAAAGTACGGTGGTAGCCAGCAGAACGTAGCCTTCAGTTCTTGAAGAATTCCAGATTCTCTTAGAGACATCCCACGCGATGAGACGGAATCCGGTCAGTATAAGAATGCCTGCTAGTGCGGCCAACGGTATCTGTTCTGCGTACCGGGCAAGCGCCAGGACAAGCCCCATAAGCGTCAGAGAGTGGACTATTCCTGCAAGGCGCGTCTTTGCCCCTGCACGGATATTCACCGCTGTACGGGCAATCACACCAGTGACGGGAATTCCTCCAAAAAAGGGCACTATTATGTTTGCCAAGCCCTGCCCTATTAACTCTTGATCGGAATGATGGCGTTTGGACATCGTCATTCCATCTGCTACCGAGGCCGACAGCAGTGATTCAATTGAACCAAGCATGAAGACGGTAATGGCCAGAGGAAAGAGAATTGTGAACTGGGTCCAAGGCAGATCGGGGAATTGCGGTAGTGGCAAACCGGCTGTTATGGTGCTGACGTCTATAATTTTAGGTACGTCATAATTCATAAGTGCGGCGAACGCCGACGCAACTGCAATAGCTATGAGCTGACTAGGTACTGCCTTCGTCCATTTTGGAACGATGACTGCGATGAGAAGAACCATCAGACCAATGCATAAGGCGGAAGGATTTATCTCACCGTGAATGATGACACGCGAAAGAAGCTTACCGATGTCCTGCAGAAACTCAGGAAGGTGCTGATGCTCAGGATGAGGCGTTGACCCAGCGTGCGCCACAACTTCTGGCAGTCCCAACAACTGAGACAATGAATTGAATATTACTAGAACTCCAATGGCATTCACAAAACCACTGATTACCGGCATCGGAATAAAAGTGATGAGCTTCCCCAGCCTGAAGAATCCAGCTGCGACCTGTAGGAAGCCAGCAAGGATCCCGACAAGCCAAATAGCAGTGATACCGTAATTCTGGGCGATGCCAATCAGAACAACGGACATGGCTGCAGCAGGTCCGGTCACTCCATATTTCTGACCGCCGAAAAGAGAACCGATTATGCCTGCAACAATGCCTGTGGTGATACCAACGCCTGGCTCTACGCCGGCCGCAATTGCCAGGGCAAGATTGAGCGGCAGGGCGACCAGTGCAACAGTCACTCCGGCCCATACATCAGCCATGACGGTCTTGTGGTGAAAAATCTCTTTCCACTCCGTGAGGAGATAGGGAAAGTCGAATCCCATAAATCGACTGCGAGAGCTGACGGAAACGCCAATCACTGCGGCCGGCTCACTAACCGGATCAGGTTTCATTATTTGCCGTATCATTTCACCCCACTTGAAACTGTTCTGATAGCGGATAACTTTTGCGCGCGGCTTTCGATGCTTCACATCGAAGAGGAGCTACGGTCCTCGATTTTTAAAAGCTTCTGATGTCTCTTTGTCGGTCCAGCTATATTGGATTTGTTCTCAACTCCGACACTGTATTAGTCCGTCCGGCAAGCGCTTGTCTGATTGCTGATGCCATCGTAGATGATGGCATAAATTATCTGGGTGATCATCAATGAAATCGTCTTCAGAAGCAATTTGACAAGCAAGAATCACTTTGTCGGGTCGCCGTTCACTGATGATGTCACGCCGACGCGGGGTCGCTGAAACAATAGGCGGTCCAAGCTAGGAATCGCGCATTTTCTGTTGCTTTCGCGTGCGCCTTAGTAATTGTTCGATGCCCTTTAACGCCGCCTGGCTGGTCAAAAGCTCGTGACCATTGTTTTGTGTATCGAAGATCTGCTGGACCTCATCGATCTGCGCGATCAGCTTGAGCCTTATAGCCTCAAGATCTTCTAGATTCGGAGCTTTATCTGGTTCCATCTTTGAACATCCATTCACAAGTCGCGCTGTATCCGGATCTTACCTCTAGACGGAGAGTTCCGCTAGTCCTGTTGTGTCGCGGGCCCTCAACTTCTATGGCTATAGCATGTCTCGTTTACGATGATGCTATGGGATCTTAGACAACGACTTGCTTTCTGCGAACTTCCGGGCTTGTTGTTGCCTCTACTCTTTGCCATCACAGTCAGTGAACATCAGTGACTATCAGTCTCGAATTGCTCCGCATAATAAGTGCCGGCCTTCTCTGCCGGGAGCAACCATTCTATTTCTTGACGAAAAACATTGGCATCAAAGTGCTCCATGGTCAAGTACCGCACCGCACCCAGTGCACGTGCTGCGGTGCGTACTCCGTCGGCCAGATACTTCCCTATCTCTGGTGGCTCGGCGCTGAAGCAGACAAACGGCACGGAACGCAAGTAAGGATCGCCTTTCGTCCAACGCAAAAAGTCGAATACGCTACCACCATTTTGCAGGTGCACATCTGAGATGATAAGGTCGATGTCCGAGCATTTGAGAACCTCCATGGACTTGTGAAAAGTGTCTGCTTGGATCACGCAGTGTCCGAACTTCTCCAAGCAATCGGAGATCAGCTTCATTTGCTCTTGGTGTTCCATGGTCACTAAAATTTGCGCATTCACGTCATCCACCTAACTTCTTTGACTGTCAATCTGTGTTTTCATCTCTCTCAGCATCTAGTCTCTCTCTGGGCAATAAGTTTTCGATATGTTTGCTGAAGACTTTGGCGTCGAAGCTGTCCATCTCTATGTACTTTGCGGCGCCCAATACGCGCGCTGAAGTGCGGACACCGTCGGCCAAATATTTTGCGATTGGCGAAGGTTGGAAGCTAAACAAAACGAAGGGAATGCCTACGGGCAACTTAGAGCGATTCACCCATCGAAGGAAGTCGAAAACATTGCCACCATTGTCCAGGTGAACGTCTGAGATAATCAGATCAATGTCTCTGAGTTTTAGTATGGCTTTTGCCTCAACGAAGCTATCAACCACAAATACCCGATAGCCATCCTGTTCTAAACAGTTTTTTACTTGTGTGGAGTTATCGTGCTCTTCCAGCAGCGCGAGAATTGTAGTGGTCATTTTTCACCTTCACCGCCTATGCGGTCACGAGATCAGGTGAGAAATAATGCCCTCTTTCAGCGGCCTATCAATATTCTGTTTGCAGCTGACTTTAAAACTTGCCTATCTCAATCTATCATGGCAGGTCATTGTGAAAAGTAAACAAACGTTTTCAAACGCTAGTAGTTGGATTGGCGTCTGTCAACGATCTCGGGATTAATAAAGATCTGTGTCCCACTTGGTCTCAGTGAAACGCTTGATTCTCGTGATTCGTCAGCACTTGAAGTGAAGGTTGAAGCAGTGTTGTCAGTCCATGGAGTGACACTAATGACGGTATCTCACCAATCACGGTATCGCAAATTCAGGTACGCGTCGAAGTTGTAGGCTTACTACAGCATTGAATGCTGCAGAAGTGCTACGTACAAAGTATGAATCAAGTGTTCTGCCAGAAATCTTCGAGTTCGCGTTCTTCAATGGATAACACGCGCACGTAAAAGGTAATACTAATGAACACTCAAAAATCTTATTCAGAGCTGATGCTTCGCAACCTACAAACTATGAGAGGTGAGATTTTCAGCGAATCTAACTTTTAGGGCGCAGAGTCGCTGAGCGGCGCTTCCCGAACATGTGGATCAGCAGCAGCGCATCGGGTTGTCCGGATTATCAATCGAGCTGTTCGAGCTGCTTGGCACTATGGGAGGTTTTGTAATCCAAACTCTTATAGATTCAAAAACTACGATGGCAACCAGCAAAATGAAGACACCGCCGAGAGTGGCATCCAGGTAGTCGTTGAAGATCAGCACCGGAAGCTTTTGCATCTCTGGTGCAGGCAGCCCACCTGCAGCGAGATCCGCCTGGAGCTTTGCTGCATGAGAGAGGAAGCCAAGCTTGGGCGATGGGCTGAATATTTTGATAAACCCACCAAGGATGGTGACGCATAATAGCCATGCTAGTGGAACGAGAGTGACCCATGCGTATCTAGCTTTTCCTGTGCGCACGATTACGGTGGTACCGACGCATAGCGCCACAACCGCGAGAAGCTGGTTGGAGATTCCGAAGAGCGGCCAGAGGCTGTTGATGCCTCCTAGAGGATCGATTACGCCCTGGTAGAGAAAATATCCCCAACCGCCGACAACCATGAGCGAACTCAGAATGATTGATGGATACCAGCTTGTTTCCCCAAGTTTTTTCGAAAAAAGACCGAGGAAGTCTTGCACTATAAAGCGACCAACTCTCGTTCCTGCATCAAGGCAAGTGAGGATGAACATAGCTTCGAACATGATGGCAAAGTGATACCAGAAGGCGATTGCAGCCTCTTGCCCGGGAATCGCTTTCAGGCAACTGGCGAAGATGTGGGCCATGCCAACAGCCAAGGTTGGAGCGCCGCCGGTCCTCGACCATAGAGAGCTTTCCCCGACATCACTTGCGAGCTTAGCCATGGCATCAGGAGTTACGGTGTATCCCCACGACGCAATCATCTGACTTGCCGCTACCGGATCTTGACCAACCACCCCGGCTGGACTGTTGATGGCGAAGTAAGTGCCTGGCTCGAGGACGCATGCTGCCACCATCGCCATCACCGCGACCGACGCTTCGCACAGCATGGCAGCGTATCCTATCGGTTGGGCATGGCTCTCTTTGGCGATCATCTTGGGTGTGGTACCGGACGATATAAGCGCATGAAATCCGGAGATCGCTCCACAAGCGACTGTGATGAAACAGAATGGAAAGATCGTTCCTTGAAAAATCGGACCTTCGCCATTTACGAATATGGTCAATGGCGGCATCAACATCTCGGGACGCAGAAAGAGAATGCCACATGCAAGAAGACCGATCGTGCCTATCTTGAGAAAGGCCGACAGATAGTCTCTCGGCGCGAGAAGCAACCATACAGGCAGTACAGAAGCGACAAAGCCGTAGACCATGACCGAGATAGCCAGTTGCTCGCCAGAGAGGGTGAACATTTGAGCGAGCGCGGGATTATCCGCGACCCAGCGACCAGCCACCACCGCCAGTATCGTTAGAGCGACACCGATAACCGATCCTTCCAACACTTTGTGGGGCCGGATCATGCGCATATAAATACCGACAAGCATCGCAATCGGGATTGTCATCAGTAAGGTAAACGAGCCCCACGGGCTTGCTTTCAGTGCGTTGACTATGACTACGGCAAGCACGGCTATAAGAATCATCATGATGAGTAAAATCGCGATTAGCGCAATCACTCCTGCAAGAGGACTGACCTCCTCTTTCGCCATCTGTCCGAGAGATTTGCCGCCCCGTCGCATTGACGCGCATAGGATTACGAAGTCCTGTACGGCGCCTGCAATTACGACTCCGACAATGATCCAGAGCGTACCTGGCAAGTATCCGAATTGTGCTGCCAGTATCGGTCCGACAAGCGGCCCCGCTCCTGCAATCGCAGCGAAGTGATGTCCGAACAATACCCACTTGTGTGTCGGCACGAAATCTTTGCCGTCGTTGATCGCTATGGCTGGAGTCTCGTTGGCATCGTCGAGTTGAAAGATCTTTTGAGCGATGAATTTTCCATAAAATCGATAAGCCACCGAGAAAACGCATCCGGCGGCAATAATCATCCACATCGCGTTGACGGACTCGCCTCTGGTTATGGCGAGAACCGATAGAGCGTATGCTCCGACAATCGACAGCGCGATCCAGATTAGCATGCGCGGGTTGAAGCCCGCACCACCGGTAGTGTTATTCAATTGTCCTTGCGTCATATCAAGAGTCCTGCTAGTGTTGCCGACAAATAACTTGCCATCGTCCCGCAGATGAGCGCCTTCATGCCCAGCCGAGCGAGGTCCTCTCGGCGTGATGGCGCAATCTCTCCGATGCCGCCAATCTGCATGGCGACGGAGCTGAAATTAGCGAAGCCGCACAATGCGAAGGTGACAATCGTCTCCGCTTGTTTTGAAAGCGTTGCTGTTCCTGTGCCTTTAACTATCGAGGACAGGTCCATGAATGCTACGAATTCATTGATCACCAGTTTTTTACCCATCAATGCACCGCAAACTTGCGCGTCGTGCCACGGTACGCCAAGAATAAATGCGATCGGTGCGAAGAGGATTCCGAACAAGTCTTGTAGCTTTAGATGGGCCAGGTCGACCCCTACTGCATCTAGACGCACACCCCAATCAAAAAGCTGTTTGCCGGTGAGACCAAGGACGATATCGAAAAGAGCAATCAGTGCGATAAAACCGATAAGCATCGCGACGACATTCAATCCAATCCTTAGACCATCCGAGGCTCCGTGCGCCGCTGCATCGATGACGTTGGCGTTTGTTTTTTTGACTTCGACCTTAACAGTTCCTTTGGTCTGCGACTCTTGGGTTTCCGGATATACAATCTTGGCGATCACTAGACCGCCGGGTGCTGCCATGATGCTCGCAGTAAGAAGGTAAGATGCCTTTATCCCCAGTCCAATGTATACGGCAAGAACACCTCCAGCGACACATGCCATCGAGCCTGTCATTGATGCAAGAAGCTCCGACATTGTCATGCTGGCTACATACGGTCTGATCAGCAGCTGTGCTTCCACCTGACCTACAAAGACGCTGGCTGCGTTGGACAGGGCTTCGGCGCCTGATGCGCCCATGATAACGCTGACTACCTTTGCAACGATCTGTACGACTCGCTGCATGATTCCCAGGTAGTATGAGATGCTCACCAGGCTGGAGACGAAAATGATCGTCGGCACCACTCGGAAGGCGAAGATAAATCGACCTTCCGGACCGAAGACTTCGACAAGGCGATCCGGGTTCTTCACAAGCGGTCCGAATACAAACTCGGCTCCTTTGTCGGAGCATTCCAGCAATTTCGTAATAGCGTCACCGACATTGTGAAACAGCTCTTGTCCAAACGGCACCTTGAGCACGAATATTGCCATCACAATCTGCAGAGCCAGACCTGACAAGACCAAACGGTAATTGATTGCTTTGCGATTATTCGACATCAAGAAGGCGGTGCCGAGTATGACGAAAAAACCTACGAGACCCATCCACTTTTCCATACGCCACCTCTTCAGGAGTCTGGTGTGAGCATGCTTTTATGACAGCTCTAGGGCATTGACCGATCGGGTTCGATCAACCGCCCAATCAAAATACCGTTTGCCGATTTTTGAACTTATATATGGTATCGGTTTTCAGGCAAGGAAGTGCTGTCACTTCGCCTCAGAAGGGCTTCCTGAATCAAATCTCAGATACTCTTTTCCGGAAACGTTCAGATCCTTTGAATGAATAATCTTGCCATCTCTTTCGATTTCAACCTTGTGATGGCCGTTTTTCAGCTTTAACCACATGGTGTGACTATCAACGCCGTTGGCATCTGGAGAGTTGAACTGCCCTCGGACGACGTTGTCGACAACCACTTTGCAGTGCGCTTTTTCATTGGAGAGACCGACGATCACATTGAAGCCTGCGTTGTCTTCACCTCGAGTCTCGAACCAGAGGGCTGCAAGCACGAAGAGCATGATGAAAAGCCAAATCCTCAGAGCTCGAGATTGACTGACCGTTGGATTCGGACTTGATGCTGGTTTTATTTGTTCACGCTGGAAATCGCCTTCAGTCAACTTCGCCTCGCCGGATTCATGGCTCTACCGGATGCTCTTCTTTCTCTTTTTCCTTCGTGGCGCTATCGCCAGGTGCAGGAGCCGGTGTCTCCGTCTGAGGACCGGGAGCCGGCGCTGATGCCGGGGTTGGGGTCGATGAAGTCGTAGTAGTTGTGGTGGTAGTCGTAGTAGTCGTGGAGGCCGGTGTGCTTTCAATCGCGGATGGGGCTAAGAGCGGATCGACTGGTGCAGTCTCCGCCGGCTGTGATGAGCTGGACTTGGAAGTGGCAGGCGAAGCTTCTGCGTCGCCTGGAATGATAGCACTGGTCGTGGTATCGGTCTTGGTGGCATCGTCGATCTTCGTCGGGTTGGTGGCCAGACCGTCTGGATTCTCCAGCGTCGGTGCGGGTACGTCCAGCCCCGGCGTCGGCTCTACGAATGTGCCGGCAGGATGGGGCCGAAGTTGATAATAGGCTTCCATGAACTGTTTGAAAGTGGGCGCCATCAAGCCACCACCGGTGATATGGCTTCCTGGTATGGGTTTATGCTCATCATTGCCAGCCCAGATAGCTGTAACCAGGTCAGGTGTGAATCCGATGAACCAAACGTCTCTCGCTTCGTTGGAAGTGCCGGTCTTTCCTGCTACGGGGCGGTCTTTCAGCTTTGCCGCTGTTCCCGTGCCTTTCTTGACGACATCCTGGAGAATGCTTACGAGGCGAGCCACTGGTTCCACCGGGAAGACCTTGTCTACCTTGGGCTCGAACACTTCGATAATCTGTCCGCGATTGTTTTCGATTTTTCTAAGGACTTGCGGCGTTATGTAGACACCAGCTCTAGCGAATGTCGCGTATGCGCCTGCCATCTCCAGTGGTGACACTGAAGAGCTGCCCAATGCCAGTGAGAGATTCTTGTCGAGCTGAGATGTTATACCAGCCTGCCGCGCGGTTTCTATAATGCTTTCCATTCCGAGCGCCTGCGCAGTCCTCACAGACGGAACGTTGCGAGACAACATGAGAGCTGTGCGTACCGGAATCTTGCCCATGAATTTGTGATCGAAGTTCTTCGGGGCGTAGTCCGGCAGTCCCCATCGCTGTTTCACTACAAGCGGCGTGTCTTCGATAATCGAATCCGGGCTTAGAGTGCCGCGCAAAAATGCGGTCAGATAAACAAATGGTTTGAAAGAGGAACCCGTGGTGTGCGGGTGTGTAGCTCGATTGAATTGCGCCGTCCAGAAATTTCCCACACCGCCGACCAGTGCAACCACGGCACCGTCAGGCACCGCTACCGATACCAGTGCGCCCTGGCTTATGCCCTTCGGAGACTTCTTGATTCGCTCGTTGAGAATGTTCTCCGCGAGTGTCTGGGCACCAGGATCGAGATTGGTGTACACCCTGAGACCTTGGCGTCTAAGTTCTGCCTGGCTGAATCGGTCCCTGAGGAGTTCCAGCACGTAGCTGATGTAGTGCGGATGCTTTTGCAGCGGGTTGCCACCCTTTTTAAAGGTAAGCTTCGTCTTTTTCGCTTCGTCTCCTTGCTTTTGAGTGATGTAGCCATACTCGACCATGCGATCCAGGATCTCTTGTTGGCGGGAGACGGCCTTGGTTCGACCCTTTTCGTCGCCAAGCTCGGATGGTGCTTTCACAAGACCAGCCAGGAATGAGGACTCCGCCAGATTGAGCTCTGCGGCGCGCTTATTGAAATAGCGCTTGGCGGCCCGCTCGATTCCATAAGCGTTATTGCCGAAATATATCTGATTGAGGTACATCTCGAGAATACGTTCCTTGCCGTATTTATTTTCGAGATTCCAGGCCATATAGCCTTCTTTAACTTTTCGATCTAGTGTTCTTCCGGCGTCCGGGAAGAACAGGTTCTTCACAAGCTGTTGCGTTATCGTCGAACCGCCCTGGACGGTTCGTCCAGCCTTCAGGTTGGTTTGTAACGCTCGGCCTATGCTCAGGAAGTTGATGCCATTATGCTCATAAAAATGGTGGTCTTCCGCAGCCAGAATTGCTTGCTGCATTTGCGTAGAGACCTGATTGAGAGGAACGCAGCGCCTATCCTCGTCACCCTCTACCGTACACACCATTTGATCGTTACGATCGAAAATCTGAATGGCTTCGATCGGCTCATAGCGCTCAACCAGAGTAATATCTGGGAGGTCTTGCAGCTGCCCGTACAGCGAGGCTCCCAGGTAGCCCAAGCCGATAGCGACAACGATACAAACGGATACGATGCAGAATTTGACGAACCGTCCAAAAAGAGCTGCTGGTCCGTTTTTTCTCTTCTGATTTGCTACTGAGCGGCGTTTTGCCAAAATCGAGCCTCGCAAGACAACTGTAATTATATCTCAGTTGCGAGTTTGCGCTGTTGGATGGATTTTAGGCTTATGTAGCAGGATGGATCTATCTAGTTTTTTTAAGTGGATTTTGACTCTTGGCCCATGCCTCTACTTCGCTTGCCTGCTTTTGAGCGCTGCCTTTTTTTTATCTCCGTTCGAGCCTTTTTTGAATTGTTCCATGATCACTATTTCATCGACACTTTCCAGCCACCTTCTGTCAATTTCAGCACCGCACCCTCTGGATACTCCGGACACTTAGCCACCTTAAAGACAAGCGACTCCTGCCCTTTGTCGACCGTGTCGTCTTTTTCAAGTCGCAATTTCCTAAGCGACTTGGGCAGCTCGGATGCGTCCAGACCATGTCCCTTCAGCGCCTGCTCCAGTGTCGGTAATTTCTCATAGGCTCTTGCCAGTCGCAGTGCGTCTGAGAAGTTGAGACGAGTTACATCTCCACCGTTGACCAATCGGTCCATGAACATTCGTCGGACGAATGGATCGAGATCGAGTGCCTGTTTTACAACTACTTCCGCAACACTCAGCTCGTTGTATTTTCGGGCCAAATCAACTTCTTTTTGTATCACGTCTGGTGGTGCCTTATCGAGAAGGCGATCGATCATCGCTTCGCGAATGTTCGGTTTCAATGACAATATATCGCTCACCAGTTGTTGGTTTGCGGGGTCAGCGCTTTTCTCTGAACCCAACAACGTTTTCATCGCCGATTGATACGCGCTCGGAATCGTGGTGTTGATTTTATGTGTAAGATCGGCGTGCGCGCCGGATTTTGAGGGATGACTCAGAGAGTTCATTGGTGTTGGCGTGTCCAATGTTGGCGGTGCAAGCTTCGCCTCGCCGGCGTCTTTCTTCCCACGCAGCCTGGTGAAATCAAGTCGGGCAGCATCTTTCGAGTTACTTCCCAGCAATACCTGATTCTCTGAATCGATATAGAATTTTTTTCCGGGCTCGATTCGAATGGAAGCATCCGGCACATCCTTATGACCGGTAATATAGGTGCCGTTTTCGGAGAAATTGTCTATAACGTAGACACCAATACCATCTCGTCCCACTTCCACGTGGGCCATCTCAACGCCAGGTTTGTTCAAACCAAGCACGTCGTTACCGAGCACCGTCGGCTTATCGAGGCTGTAGATGACATTGCCAATCACAACACTGTCGATACCCATCTGATCGAATGCAGGCTTCTGAATGTTGTCAGTTCGTGCTTTATTGTGTGCTTCGACCTTCGGTCGAATTTGGTCGAACAGTCTCTGCTGTACGCGCATTTTACCTCGCACGGTGGCAGTCAACGTTTGGTCCGCATCGATGTTATAGCCTGGCTCTTTGATCTTGTGGATGTGCTTCTTCATCTTTTGCACGATATCCGGATTGTCTGCATGTTCCGTTCGAATTTGATCGAGTAGTGCCTTCACTACACAATCTGGGATGTTCGCGTTGCTGTCTTGAAGTAGCTTCCGCGCGCCCTCCTTGAATTCCTTTGTTCCGACTCCATGCGTTTGAGCCAGCTTCTGCATCGCTTCGGCCTGTATATCCATCAATTTCAATGTGGCGCGTTCCGTGACTAACTGTTGAGGGAAAACTTCTCGCGAGAGAAGTTCGAACATCCGCTCGAAGTGTTTTAGAGCCGCCTTGCGAGTTGGGTCGGACGTGAACTGTTCGATCAGCTCATGAAATGTCGGTTTCATTTCCGATGCATTCATCGTGATCTTCTCGCGGTACAGCTTGTACATCTCAGCAACAACCTCGCTACGCGAGTGATTGTAGACTGCAACGTCTTTGTTATCCCGTGGTACTCCCTTGAAGTTCGGTCTTTGCAAGAGCTCGACCAGGAGCTCTCTATGAGCGTTGATAAGGTCTTTCTTGCTCAAGCCCTCCTTTTGTAAATGGGCATCTTCTCCTAAATTCTTCAGGATCGCATGGCAGGGATGTTTGGTATCGCGAAGCACTTGGTCAACCCACTTGTTACCTTTGGCAGGGTCTTTGAGACTGGTCAAGTCGGTGCCACTGGTGAGGCAATCTACCCAGGTGTTGTGTATCCAGGTTTGATGCATTCCAGACGGCATGAGGTGCTTGAAATCTAGCAAGTGACCGGCTTCATGAAGATAGACCAAATGTGCATCGTTTGATTTTCCAACGAAAATTTCGAATGTTTTTTCACACAGACTTCCTTCAGCCCCGTCACTATTGGAGTTGCGGATTCTGACGACTTCTGGTCTAAGCCCGTCCCTTTTTATTGCTTCAAGAACGTCGTCCACCAATTTCCGCGGCACTGGCTCTGGTCCTTCGACAATAAGTTTGAGCCCGTTGAGCTGGTCATTGAACCCTTGGGGATCTCGCAACATAACCTCCCCGGGTGGAAATGTGTTTGTATGCTCCGCGAATGCAATCTTGTCGTGCGCGAGCGAGACAATGAGCTGGTCCTTGAGTGTTTGAATTCGTTTTGTGTCTAGTATGAGTGTGTCTCCTGGATTTAGTGCGGAATATTCGTGAATGATTTTCAGGTACTCCGTCAGCGCTTTATCTGTGGCCAGGCGGTCGACAATTTCCTTTGCCTTGTCTGGTAATCTCAAGTGGTCGAAGCATTCTTGCGCATCTCTCAGGTTTCTCAATGCGGCTTCCAGTTCGTGAGTCGTGCTCAGATTCTGTTTTTTTGCGCTTTCCGTTTCTGCTTTTACTTGTGCTTTTAGCTCAGTTATGTCCATCGTGAGTTGAACTGCGCTAGCCAAGTCATTGCGCCCAACTAGACTGACCAAATCTGGCTCAGGGTTGCTTAGCCGATTTTTGTAGTCAGTCCACAAAGCTGAGAGATCGGATGGGTCTGTCGTTCTAGACTTCGTGCCGACCTGCTCGTCGGGCTTCCGTTGATTGGTTTTCGATGGAGCATCGAAGGTAGTCTTAGCAGCGATCGCGACTCCTTTTGCATCCACCTGCTGCAGTTTGATGGGTGTCATTCCCGGTTTTGCATCGATAGGAAGTACGCAATATTCACCAGGCTGACCTTTTATCTGTTTTACAACATAGCCTTCCTGTTGTAAGTGGTCGACGAACTGCTTGCGTGTCACTCCTTCATTTAGTTCGTAGCTGAATACAGCCCCTTTCAGCGAGCCCGATTTGAGCTTCGCGGTAATTTGCGATTTAGCACCATGTCCCATGGCAAGCCCGGTGGAAAGTGCAAATGAGAGACCGAACTGGCCCCATTCACCCATCTTGTTCAAATTCTCCTTGCCGATGAAGTGATGGATTGCCGCCTCAGTGCTGCTCTGTGCACCTGTGAACAATGCATTGGCAACCATCTCTTTTCCGAAGTTCGCCATGAATTCGGTGAGGTAGCTTTTGGCTGCGGCATTGGGGGTGGTGGCAGTCACACGGGCAATTTCGCGCGAAGTGCTGGCTATGTTTGCCAGCTCCGCGCGCTCGACGGCAGTCATCGATTGTGCTGTGGAGAGGACTGCGCCTTCCGCGCCTTCGAACGCGATAGAAGTGAGTCCGGCGGTTGCCAGGAAGGCGATATAGTCGCGCAGAAATTCAACTGCATATGGTCCTACCACATCGCTTCCCAGCGTCTTCAACCGCTCTTCCGGCGTTCGCTTCTCCCAGTGGCGCTCCCAATTTCCCGCTTTTGAACCTTCCTGTCCGTACTGACCGTAGCCCGTGTAGCCGTTCTTGTTAACTTGATAGAGAGTCTCGTAGGTCGCTTCGCGTGCCACCAGACCGGCGACGGCGATCCATGCTCCGACCGCGAATGGAGATGTGATACCAAAGGTGGCGCACGTCGCTACGGTTGCGGCGATGGCAACAACGGTCGCCGCTATGACAGGACCGTTCTCCTTCAACCAGTTGGTGAATGTGCTTTCGCTAAATCCACCCTGTTTGATCATCTCGATCATACTGCGAGTGTCTTTATTGGCGTTGCGGACCTCCTTTCCCTCGGCAGCTTGATAGACAGGTGTGCCCATGTTGTAGAGGTTGTGCAGGTCTTTGTATGTTTTGATTCGCTGTTCGAGCGCAACAGCCGCCTCATAGTCCTTGACGTCAGGCAAAGCCTTTTCCATGAGCTTGATGCGCTCTTCCAGTGCCTGCAGATCTTTTGCGTCGATACTGTTGAGTTCTTTTTCCACAACCGCGGCCCGTTCTTTGCAGCTGTTGGCGAAGTCTTCGTAGAAGTGACCCTTGGTGCCCGCATCGACCATTTTGGAAAGCTCATTGAGAGACTGACCCATGCGCCGAGAAGAATCTGAGAACTTAGACAGTACCGGGTCTTTATCGAGACGCAGCATCATGTGTGACCTGAGAGCGGTGCTGTCGAGGAGGGGCTCTTTTTTTAGTTGCATTAAACCGCGTGGATCGTCGGCATTGTAAGCCTTGACTAGACCTAATGCGCCTTTGACTCCTTCGATCGCGTCTTGACTGTAGCCGGGCACCATATCGAAGTGGGCAAGACCTCTTTTTTGAAGGCGCTTTAGTGAGGACTCACCCTGTAGCCCGTCTCCTTCAGTAACTGTGAGACTCTTCCATATTTCCGGTGCCATGCTCGACAGTTTGATACCGTGGTTCCGCCACATATTTACGGCGAGCTTGTCTGCTGTTAATTGCTCGCCATTGTTGACCAATAACTTGTGCCTTGCAATGCTGATGGCGAGCTCCATTTCCTGTGCTTTTCTGTCTTCTACGAGAGTCTGCAAACCCTCCTTACTATTAAGCCTGGAGAAGCGCTCCATCTGTCCAAGATGAAGTTTTTGATCGCCTTCAAGCGCGACATCGCGGCCGTTATTGGAGGTCAATGCAGGAACAATCAGGAGATCCGTCGCCGTGAGGCTGTTCTTTACGTTGACGAGACCGATTAACTGGTTGCCGAATGAGGCGCCATTTTTTGTTTTCGTAATCAGCTTGGCGTAGGCTCCGTCATACCCGAGAGTTGCCTTTCTGCTTTCTCTGCGTGATTCCTGTGCAGCCTCGAAGTGGACTTTGTGAAGCCTTAGCGCGTTGTCGAATAGTTTGTCGCTCAATAACGCAGAATCGGTGCCTTCCTTGTTCTGGAGCACATTGTTGTACATCTGTCCCAGTACTTTGGTTACATCGACCTTTTTGAAATTCTGCGAACGAAACTCCTCTTTTTCCGAGTCAGACATTTTCTGCCACTGCTCTTTGCCTTTGTCCTCGAGCGCCTTCCACTGTTTCTCCGTAAGTTTGCCTGTGAGCTTGTCGTTCGCTGTAGCTTTTTGCTCAGCCTCGCTGAGGCTTTCGAAACCGAGAAAGCGAAGGTCCGATTCCGTCGGCTCGCCCTTGAGCCAGCCAAGCTCTTCCTGTTTTTCCTCCGGCAGTTTGTCCCAGCCCATCAGACGTGCTCTTTCGATGCTCGGTAGGTTGTTGGCTAGCTCGATATTGGCGAGAACGCGCCTGAGCACTTCCTCGCCATTCTGACCATTGACTGAATAGTTGGCGATAAGCTTCTCGGCTTTTTCCCAAACTGTTTCTCCTGTGCCGTAGTCTTTCGGGTTGGTCGAGCCGATATTCAACTCGGCGAGGAGGAGTGCGGCCGGCTTCGGCAACATGGCATCGTCGACAATTCGGTTGATCTCTTTCGATAGTGAAATATCCCAAGGACGTCCTTTGTAGAAGTCGGCTAGTGCCAGGCATAGCTGGGTTGACTTATTGCTGTCTAACCAACCATTGCCGCTTTCGTTGGAAATTGGAAAGTAAGTTTTTTTGAACGCATTGTAGGCGGCCTCACGCGGACCAGTCTCTGCCACAGAAGTCGCGTTATTGGTTTTAGCCAGTACGTTAAGCAGCGCTCGTCCTGCTTCAGCCTGGACCTTAAACACATCATCTGACTTGGAGAATCGCTTGTTTAGCGGTGAGTTCTTGCCACCAAGACCGGCAAGGAATTCGACGTGCCCAACATCGACGTGCGAAGAAAGAGTAGTCATCGCTTTGATCGTATTGCGCAACTCGGTTGCCGGATCTTCTTTGCCTGGCTCAGCCTCTTTGTCTTTCGTGCCTTGAATAATTTTTGCAGCTTTGTCCTGCAGGCGTGTAAGTGTGTCCTTCGCCACATCCTTCGGAAGTTGTGAACCGACTTCTGCAAGCGCTTTCACCACATCTGGTGTCAACCTTTTGGTAAAGGCCTCGGCGTCTTCTTCGCTCCAGAAAGGCGCCATCGCCTTCATCCCTTCGAGCGAACTCTGGTAGCGAGTATCGTCTTTGCGATCGAACTCCTCGTTCCTTTTCCATTGCCTTTCGTCCAGGTTCGTCATCGACTGCTCGAAGCCTTGCCTGATCTGATCCAGGGCCTGGCGCTTGAGCTTCTGATTCTCGGAGGAATCGTCCAGCGAACTTGCTACCGTCCCCAGTGTAGCCAGTAGTTGTTTGCTGTCTTTATGCCAGGGAATGCCATTGGCACCATTACTTTGAACATGGAGCAGCGATTGGACGACGAGCTTGCGATTTTCGGGACTCGTCTCGGCAGCCTGTTCGAGAGTCTTTCGGGCGCGCATCGAAATTGGATTTGATTCGAGCAGTATACTTCCCTTCTCTCCTTCCACTAACTTCCGAGGATTGAGTGCCTGCTCCGAGTTGAAGTCGGCGTTGCCGGCTGCTATTGCGGCCATCACTCGCAGGGCTCCTTGGTTGCCGTCGAGCGCCATCGCCTGTAGTGTCGTGAAGTGCTTTGCCAGTTCCTTGTGCCCCAGTCCTTTAATGTAGTAATCCGCCAGGTCGCGAGTGGCATTGTCATCGACATTCATAGCCACAAGAAGGCCTGTCATCACCTCGCCTCGACCATTGTCGGATACGCAGGATGCTGAGCTGAGCACCGTTTTATAGAGATCTTCAGCTTTTTCGTCTGGCGCGCGCTGCTGTTTTAGCCGGGCGAGTCCGAGACCTATCGCCATGATTTCCTGGGCCGACAACGCCTTTTCCGGCTCGACTTTATCGCCGTTAATCGCTTGATAGTCAGAGCGTTCTTTATGAATTACGCTGACCAGACCTTTGAGTACTTGCTTTTCGAGTGCCGCACGCTCGTTATCGCTCAAATTCGAGAGATTCGGCACGAATATAGGCTTTCCGGTTTCGTCTGTCGGGAATTGATTCAGGAATGCAGTAACGTATTTGCCCTCTATGAGCATCGCGGCGAGCGCTGTTTTTGCGTAGCCATTGCCATCCTTCGCTTGCTTTACGAGCGTATCTACAGCCTTGGTGCGTGTCTCGCCGTCTTTATTGTCTGTGCCGGCCGATTGCGAAAGGGTTGCGACCTGTTCCTGGGTCTGAGTCCATTTTTGCCATTCCACTGCGTGTTTATTGACCGACTTCGACTCCGTTTTCGAAGCTTCGATCTCCGTCTTTAATTCTGCTGTTACGCTTGCAAACGCATTAGGGCTGCTCTCCGGACCGAGCGCCTGTACGATTCGCAATGCTCTATACTGATTTATCTGCTCTTCGCCATCCGGCAACTTCTGCTGGATCTTCCGAAGCGACTGTTCGATCTCTTTTGGATCGCCTGCACCTTTGCCAAGGCTCTTATAGAGGTTTTCAAACTGCTCTTTGCCTCCGAATTGTTTGTAAAAATCCTCTGCTAATTTGTGTTGGCCATTGTTGTTGGCGAGGCGTTCAAACTCTTTCAGGCTCTTCATAAGCCCGGTTAGAGTTTCCTCGCGTTCTTTTGCATTGTCTGTTTTTTGAAATGTCTCAAGAGTCTTTTCCGTATCTGAATGCACTTTGCCTAAGGCTTCAAGTGACTGAACCGTGTTGCAGGTATCCATCAAACTGAGTCCTGTGTAAGAAACACGCTTTTCAGCTGCCTTTTGCAATTCCTCTAACGCAAGCTTCTTTCGCCCGTCTCCTGTCTGGCTGAGTTCGTTTTTAAACTCAGTCAAATCCTTGGCATTGAGCACTTCTTCGCCATTGAGCAATCTTTCCGCCAGTCTCGATGCCTTGTTCGAAAACGATTTCTCCGATAGACCTTTCTTGAGTGCGTCCTTCAGCTCTGTATCGTTGACCCCAAGCTTCAACTGTTTGTCGTTTGAAGGAAGGTGCTTCAATACATCTTTGCGATTTTCTTTGCCGATGCTGTCGCGGGTTAGATACTTTGCGACAGCATCCGCTGCGTCGCGAAGACTGTCTTTGTCGAAGTCTTTCGCTTCCTGGCGTCCGGCCTGATACAACTCATGCAAACCGGGCAGCTCGATCAGTTGGTTGCCGGTTAGACGGTTGCTTGGCTCTGCATTATCCGCGATGCGCTTGGCCTCTTTTCCGACCAGCTCGACCAGCGCTGGATTGTCGCGCAGCAGCTTGAGCGTGTCTCGCTCGTTGTTCGTGATAAGCGCCTTTGCGAGTTTTTGACCATCCTTGTCTTTCGATGCATTGAGGCGCTTGAGAAATTCCATTGAGTCTGGATTCTTGAGCTTGCCGAGCTGTAACAGCGCTTTTGTTGTTTTGTCCGTGTCGTGCAATCCAAAGAGCACATCCTGAGCGGCAAAAGTTGTCTTCGCGAGATCGAGTGCGCTTTGAAAATCTTTTCCTTTGGCGCTGCCTTTGAATTTTTCGGATAGATTCTCGAGGGACTTTAGGGTCTCATCTCTATCGCTTCCTGTTTTTTCAAAGACCTGCTTGAGAAGCTCTTCGCTTCGGGGGACGCGGTTTTGACCAGTCTTTTGGGGACCATTTTGCTCACCTGTCGCAGGAAAGAGCAAATCTTTTCCGATTTTGCTCTTTTGATCGCGCAGATCGTCGAAGTGATCAATTCGGGCGAGCTCTTTCACCGCGAGCTCGATTTTCTTCTCTGCACCCTGTTTTTCAGCTGGTTCGCCGAACTGTCTTGTATGAAGTCCATCGCCTAATTTGAGGGCGGCGTCCATGCGTGTTAAGCCGACAAGAGTAAACTGTGCAGATTGATTTCCCGAGATTACCTCTTTTTTCAGCAGCGAGAGCGCTTCTTCACGCTCTTGTGAGTTCTTGGCGTTGCGATAATGCTCGACGAGGAGGTTTGGAACATCATCAGGTCTTTTGCGCTCGGAAGGTAGTTGCTTCATCTGCCGATTTATCTCAGCCAGCCTCTCTTCCGCGTTGTCAAATTTCTGAGCGACATGTCCATGTGGCAAACTAATCTGCGCTTTTTCGATAAGCGTGGCGATAGGCAGCATCTGAGAGTAGTTCAGAGCATGGCGATTGCCGTTCTCATATTCCTTGTTCAACAGTTCCAAAGCTTGCTTGCGCTGTTGGTCATTGCCTGCGGTGCGATAATGATCTCCGAGAATCTGGAGGCGTTTCGTATCTGTTCCGTCCTTGGACTGGAGTTTCTTATACTCGGAGAGTCGATCTGGCGCGGTCATGCCTTCCGTGCCACCGGAATTGATACCGATTTTGGAGAATAGTTCGAAATTCGACTGACCTGGTTCCGCCTTTCCTGGGTTTTCGAATCGCTTGAGTAGTTGGACGTCGCCACCTGCCTTCTCGAATTCCTCCATGAATGCTTTGTCTTTCGATAATCCGGATCCGGCTACCGCTTTGAGGAACTTGGGTTCTGTCACTACTTCCTTGCGCGATTTAAGGGCATCACCCAGATACTTTTTTGCCGACTCGCGGTCTCCATCGTTGATCAAGGCAAGCGCGATTCCTGTTCTTAGTTCGCTTCCTTTTATGCCGGCATCGTTAAGAGATGAAATCTTTTCGAAAAGCAATTTTGGATCGATGTTTAGCCCCTCGACTTTGCCCAAATCGTTTAGCGCTGTCGCTTTCTTCCGATTGTCTTGCGGTGATCTGGTCAGCTTGTCGGTTTCCTTCAGTAACTCGTCCAACTGTTTCAATTTATCTGGTGTTATTGGTGGTGTCATAAGAAGATTCCCACCTCTTTCCCAAGGCAGCTCAGTTTTTTTGTCGATGTAGTTTTCAACAAACTTCTTGAGCTCTTTTTCGACCTCAAATTCGGGTCTGTTCTTCAACGCCTCGACGACGAATGGTAGCGCTTTCTCGTCTAATGTCTCCAGCGTCTCTTTGGCCGCGCTTCTGGTTGCATGACGGTTGCTGCCGAGATTCTTGATCGCTTCTTTGATCAATTCGTTGTCGTCAACCGGCTTATCGGATGTATTGACTGAGCTATCGCCGTCACCTTGAACAACAAACCCTTTTAAGATCTTAAGGACATCATCATTCTCTTCAGTCTGGGTGGGTTTGTTTTCCTTCTCCTCTGACTCCTTCAGGGTGCTTGCGTTTGTCGGAGAGGAGAGGGCTCGATAAATCTCTTGCAATGAGCCGAATTCTAGTGGTTTGACCGGTTGTTTGTTCTTCGGATTTGGTTGTTCCAAAGCGTCGCCGCCGTTATTATTCACAGTCATGAGCTGCTCCCAGATTGCGAAACCCCACAGAGAAGCCTAGGATTGAATAGTGGCAGAAAAGTGATCGATCGCTGAGCGGAGCTGTTCTGCTCAGCTCAGCTCAGCTGTGGCGGACTTAGAAAGGCAGGTTTTGTAGCTGCCCACGGAAGAGATGAGCAAACTTCCGGTTGCGGAAGATGATCGTGATCAAAATCGCGCGGAAGCCGATTGGTTGCCGAACTGAGGCTACTCCGTCGAACAGGCGTTCTCATGCGAGGAGGTGAGAGGAAAGTGTTCTGTTGAATCGCTTCGATAGCCATTGCTATGGTATCGAAGATGGTGCGTTCGATTCGGAAGTACCGGCTTAATTATTATTGCTTGGTCCGTCTTTAGGTTTCTCTTGCCTGGTAGTGAGACCGTCGGAGCAACGAATGCATTGATCCCCATCATACGGGAGGTTGCATGAAGTGCAGATTTTTATTTTTAGAAATGTTTGTTTGACATTATAGGATTTCTGCACATCTTCTTGCTTGACTGGTGCGGTCGCGGCTTTACCCATGTTCTGCAAGATGTTAGCTTCGATGTTGCGGTTCAACCGCCTCAGGAGCGAGACCAGATCGGCGAGTGTTTGCTGTGTTTCGTCATTGTCCATTCCGAGCGTCGACTTGAAAATATTAAGTGCGTCTTTGGAATACTTTTCGGCAAGATCGTATTTCTTTTGCATGTAAACAACCGTCGCCAATTTCTTGCATGCCCTGGCGACTATCGGATTGTTTTCCCCAAGAATCGAAGTCTTGATTTCGAGCGATTCCTTGTAGCATGAGGCCGCTCGGTCGAGATCTTTGATGTTGACGTAAATCCAGGCAAGCTGGTCGAGACAAAGACAGAGCCTTTCATTGGAGGCACCGGTCTCTTTTACCCATTGCAATGCCTGCAACAGTGTAGACTCGGCGACATCGAATTTACTCGCTTCCAGAGCTTCTTTTACTTTAGCTTTGTACTCGGGCCACTCCATGAGAGTTGTTCTTTTTGCCTATCTGACACAACGACTACGCATTTGACTACTCATTCTATCCGGTCGGGTTCGAACTTCACATTACACTTTCGAGCACTCGCACTGTTCGGGGCACGATGGGACCCCTTAGCCTTGACTAGTTTATAACTTTAACGTACTTCTTGACGTCGAGTGCAATCAATTTGCCTCGCTCGAATCTTGTCCGAGTTTCGCTCGATTTATGTCGGTTGACACGCCTCCGGTGAGAACTGGTGATGGACTAGCTCTGAGGCATTACGGATACAAGGCGGCGTTTGGATTGGATGAGAGTTGGATTGATAGCGGGCGCCATAGGGTTGGTGCGTTTGCCGCTGGATAAGCCTATAGAGCGCACATAAAGCCATCCGTGGCTAAAATCATCCTGGATGAGTCAACAAGAATTGCCGCTCGGACGTCCATGATCACACCGCCTGCCTTTGCGGTCGGGCTCGAGACTCTCGAGAGGAACAGGTTGCACAAAATGCTCAGAGAAGCTCAAGATCCGATTGAGAACCAGCTCCGCCCTCAGGGAAAATATGGCACGAATGAGCCGGAAGAGTTGGGCAAAAAGAAGAAAACCCCTTGACGCGCAAACTGGGGCAGCCACCGCTATTGGTGGCGGGCTTGCCTTGAGACATCTTGGATGCAAGGAGGCGACTTGATTCCTCCAAGGGTAAAAAGAAAAGGCTGTCACCTTGTGGCAGCCTCTCAGTCAGTGTTGTCGAGGTCGGCGACATTTCTCTACTTCGTCCCGCACCAAGTTGTTTTCCACCATCGCGATCGAAAGTAGTCCGACCTCTTGATTCAACTGAATGCGACACGCTATCGGGCATGCAATTTTTCTTCAATCATTGAGTCCTACGATTTCACTTCTTGAGGCGACGTTCCGTGCAGTTGTTGTCAAAAGATCTGCGGCGTGATGCTGGGCAACCTTGGCGTTGATGCAAAGAAAAAAAGAACGGCTGCCACGAGGGCAGCCGCCTTTGTAAATGCCGTTGTCGAGAGCCTACGCGCGTGGGTGCGTATTGGAATAGACTCGTCTCAACCGATCGAGACTAACGTGTGTGTAGATTTGCGTGGTATTAATCGTGGTGTGCCCAAGAAGATCTTGGACGACTCGCAAATCTGCTCCGCCCTCGAGAAGGTGCGTCGCGAACGTGTGCCTGAGGGTATGTGGCGTGATCTGCTTTTCGATCTTGGCCTTCTTGGCATACTTCAAGACTACCCTGTGTACCGAGCGTGATGACAAGCGCGTTGCTTGCCGACTTACGAATAGCGGGCTTTCCGGCTGAGGCGTTCTACCGCCGGCCAGCTTGGGCCAGTATTCGTTGAGGTATTTGCGGAGCCAGGCGTTGGCGCTCTGGTTAAGAAGCACTACGCGCTCCTTGCTACCCTTTCCGGTGACGCGCATCTCCATGGCTTCCTGGTTGTAGTCATGCACTTTCAGGCTGCACAACTCGCTTACACGCATTCCGGTAGCGTAGAGCACTTCCATGAGCGCTCGATCGCGCACACCAAGAACAGACATGTCAGGTGCAAGCAATAAACGCACGACCTCATCTCTATCGAGGCAGGAAGGCAATTTTCGTGTCAGTTTTGGTCCGCGAACTAGACGGGAAGGATCCTCGTCGATCAACTGCTCCCGCCGGAGATACTTGTAAAAACTGCGAATAGCCGAGATTTTCCGAGCAACTGTCGGACGGCTGTACTGCTCCTGAATTTGACGGATGTATGTTTTCAAGCCTTCAGCTTCGAGCCAGGAAGCGCTCTTGGATTCAGCCTCGTCTGCGGGTTGAGGTGCTGTTGGAAGACTGGAGAGAGAAGAAGAAAACGATGGTTGACCAAAGGCATCGTTTGGCCGAAATGCAATTTCGCCCTGCATAGCTGGCTTAGCTCCAGGCTCGGCCGGACTGCTTGTACTGTCGATTAGCTGCCTAAGGTCGTTGAGGTACGCGCGTATGGTGTGCGAAGAGTAATTACGCTCCACCTCCAGATAACCTGCAAACTGATCTAGCCAGGTAAGTGCCCCTTGTTGCCCATTCACGATTGACCGACTTTCTAGTAATTGAGATCTCGCATCACACACACATTATTATGAGAAGTTAGCAAAGATTGTAAAGCCCCCCAGACTCTTGATTTGGAGATGTCAAGCGCGATTTGGGCATGACATCACCGGTAGTGACTAATTGAAGATCCAGTCAGGTAGCGGAACCAACAGGTCCGGCCTCAACGGATTTATTTCCTAGCCCTACGCAAAAAATCTTCGCGCAAAATTCAGATGATTGGGTTGCAAAGTGAAGATGCGTTACGTAATTGACGTTCCGCTTTCAAATGACAACACTTCGTTTCGTTCGTTTTGTAATGCAATGCGAAGCAACCGGTACACAACGTTAAGCAACGCAACGCGCGGACCCAGATTTCATCTTAAGTTTCGACAAATTGACGGGGACGCGTGGGAATCGAACCCACCCAGGATAGCGTTTCTCTACCCCGCAACGGTTTTGAAGACCGCACGCCACACCAGCAGCGCTCCATCCCCACCACATTCGATTGTATCTTCAATCGACCATCACAATCGGCGAGATTGAATTTGTCTTGTCGGTAGATAGGCTATAAACCGCTGCAATTATGCAGAATAGTTAAGAATGTTTAATAGACATGCGGTTTATCGGTCGGATTGAGGCAATAATGAAAACGAGTTATGAATTTCCGACACGTACATGCTTGCTGCCTTTTGGCGCATTAGCGAAACTTAAGTTAATTCCGCTTTGTCTTGGTCTGCTTTATGTTTCCCTACAATTCAGTTGACAATACAATACTCTCTACTTATAGTTGCTGCTCCGTGCCCATTTTAGGCATCTGCAATTGCTTTGTCGATTTTGTCCAGCCAGAATACCAGAGGTAACCGATGGCTTTAGAGTTGTCTGAGCGCGTCCGAACCTTCGGAGTCGGTGGTTCGCGCATATCCGATTTGCCCGACCTAGCCGAAATCCAGAAGGCTTCGTTCCGTTGGTTCATTGAAGAAGGTTTAGCGGAAGAGCTGAAGGCTTTCAGTCCCATCAAGGACTACACAGGAAGGCTTGAGCTCCATTTCTTGACGAATTATTCGTTCGAGGATCACACTGAGCCGAACAAACCCAAAACTCCCGAGGAAGCTCGGGCGCTTGATGCGAGCTTCACGAAGAAGCTTCGAATTCAGATGCGCCTTGTCAATCGCGAGATGGGCGAGATTAAGGAACAAGAGATCTACGTCGGCGACATCCCGATGATGACCGACCGCGGTACATTCATTATTAATGGAGCCGAGCGGGTCATCGTTTCGCAGATCGTTCGCAGTCCCGGCATCTACTACAAGCGTGACGTAGACACGAACGGTAAGCGTACCTTCTCGGCTACGCTCATCCCCAACCGGGGTGCCTGGCTCAAGTTCGAAACCGATTCCAACGACATCATCTACGTCAAGATCGACAAGAATCGTAAGCTGCCGGCAACCACGTTGTTGAGAGCGCTTGGCTACACGGATTCGGAGATGGAAACAATCTTCCGGCATCACGATTTCCTCAAAAAGACTCTTGAAAAGGACAGCAACAAGACTCGCGAAGAATCCCTTATAGAGGTATATAGAAAGCTTCGTCCAGGTGACCCTCCGTCGGTCGCCGGTGGTCAAAGCATTCTTGATAGCCGCTTCTTCGATGACAAGCGTTATGACCTTGGTCGCGTCGGCCGTTACAAGCTCAATAAGAAGCTTGCTCTCAACGTGCAAGAAATTCATCGCACACTGACTCCCGAGGACATCGTCGCAGCTGTTGACTATCTCATCGCGCTGAACTTCGACGAAGGTCAAGTAGACGACATCGATCACCTTGGTAACAGAAGAATTCGTTCTGTCGGAGAACTGCTTCAGAACCAATTCCGTATCGGTCTGACTCGTCTAGAGAGAATTGTCAGAGAGCGTATGACCCTGCAAGATGCAGATACTCTGACGCCTGCCAATCTTCTGAATACGAAACCACTCGTCGCTGCTATTCGCGAATTCTTTGGTTCCTCGCAGCTCTCGCAGTTCATGGACCAAACCAATCCGCTGGCAGAACTGACTCACAAGCGCAGATTATCGGCGCTGGGACCTGGTGGTCTCTCTAGAGAACGTGCCGGATTCGCGGTTCGCGACATCCACCCCAGCCACTATGGACGAATTTGCCCGGTAGAGACTCCTGAAGGCCCGAACGCAGGTCTTATCGGATCTCTGGCTACCCATGCCCGTGTCAACGCGTATGGTTTCATCGAGACACCGTACTGGAAGGTCGAAAACGGTATCGTCACGACCAAGAAAGACTACCTCACCGCCGACGAAGAAGACAGATTCCGCGTCGCACCAGGTGATGTGTCGGTCAACGAAGACGGTACATTTGCTGTTGAGTCGATTCCGGTCCGATACAAAGCAGAGTTCATTCAGACCACACCTGACGAAGTCGACTATATCGGCGTAAGCCCGATTCAGATCGTCTCCGTAGGAACGGCCCTGATTCCCTTCCTCGAGCACGACGATGCTAACCGAGCGCTCATGGGCTCGAACATGCAACGTCAGTCTGTGCCATTGGTCCAGACCGAAAGAGCGATGGTGACCACCGGCATCGAAAAGCAGGCTGCTAAAGACTCCGGGATGGTGATCGTTGCCGATGTCGAAGGCAAGGTCGAATACGTGACTGCTAACGCAATTCACATTCGCACCGCCGACAAGCGGCTGGTGAAGTACAGACTCAATAAGTTCCAACGCTCCAACCAGGACACCTGTCTCAACCAGAAGCCGATAGTCAATGTCGGCGACAACGTCGAGCCTGGACAGATCATCGCTGACGGTGCTGCCACCAAGAGTGGTGAACTGGCGGTGGGACGCAACCTGCTCGTGGCATTCATGCCGTGGGAAGGCTACAACTTTGAAGACGCGATCTTGATCAGTCAACGTCTCGTTTATGACGAAGTTATGACCTCCATCCACATTGAAAAGCTGGAGATTGACGCCCGATCGACAAAACTCGGTCCGGAAGAAATTACCCGCGAAGTGCCTAACGTATCTGAAGAGTCGCTCAGGCACCTGGATGAGAATGGTATCGTTCGTGTCGGTTCGCGCGTCTATCCTGACGACATTCTGGTAGGCAAGATTACTCCGAAAGGTGAATCCGAACACCCACCAGAAGAGAAGCTGCTTCGCGCCATATTCGGCGAAAAGGCACGCGATGTGCGCGACAATTCACTGCGCGTTCCGCACGGCGAAGGCGGTCGTGTCGTAGACGTCAAAGTCTTTGACCGTGAGAAAGGCGACGAATTGCCGCCTGTAGCCAATAAAGTCGTGCGTGTATATATCGCTCAAAAACGTAAGATCTCGGTCGGCGATAAAGTTGCTGGACGTCACGGTAACAAAGGTATCGTCGCTAAGATCCTCGCCCTTGAAGACATGCCGTACCTGCCTGATGGCACACCGGTCGACATCGTACTCAATCCACTGGGCGTGCCCAGCCGTATGAACGTCGGTCAGACCTTCGAGACCTTGCTTGGTTTTGCAGGTATGCTCACCGGACAACGCTACGAAGTGCCACCATTCGACGAAATGTTCAAGCCTGAAGCTTCGAGCGTGCTGGTGCACGAAGAGCTGGCCAAGGGCAAACACAAGCAGGGTGCTCACTGGGTAGCCGATAACGGCAAAGTCACCCTCTATGACGGCAGAACCGGAGACGCTTTCGATAGTCCGGTCACGGTCGGCAAGATCTACATGATGAAGCTCGTGCACCTTGTCGACGACAAGATTCACGCTCGCTCCACTGGACCGTACAGCTTGGTTACGCAACAGCCTCTCGGCGGTAAAGCGCAATTCGGCGGTCAGCGTCTGGGAGAGATGGAATGCTGGGCACTGGAAGCGTTCGGTGCAGCGTACTCGCTGCAGGAGATGTTGACCATCAAGTCCGATGACGTTAACGGCCGCTCCAAGGCATACGAATCGATCGTCAAAGGCGAAAACCTCAAGCGTCCCGGTATTCCTGAGTCGTTCAAGGTTCTTGTTCGAGAACTGCAGTCCATCGGACTCGATGTGTCTGTGGCCAAACGTACTCGCGACGGACATGAAATCGAAGTCGATCTTATGACCGAAGTGGAAGATGCGCGTCCACGCGGATTGAGACGCCTCTCGCCGATCGAACTCGGCATGGGCGAGCTCGGTCACGAAGCCGTCGTGCCTTCTGCCGCTATGGCTCTTGAAGGAATGAGCGGTCTCACGCCGATTGGTGGTCGCGATCCATCCCTTGCGAATGTCACTGAGGGACTGGCATCGGCCGGACTCCCCGGCATTGGATCTGGGATGATCCCGCCGCTCCCTGGTCACAAGCTGGTCGGTGGTAGTGGTGTCATATCTGGTGCGGAAAGCGCAGTCTCCGGATTGGTGCAGACTGGTGGTCCCGATGATGAATCCGACTTGATCGGATTTGGAACGACCGACTACACAGAACCGAGAAAGACCAAGCAAGTTTCCTACGGAATTGAAGCCGACGAAGCCAACGTCTATTCCGACGATGATGAAGAAGGCGAAGAGGAGACCGAAACCGCTCCGCGTAAACGGAAGTTCGAGGCTGCTACTGACGAGGAAGAATCTTCCGAAGAAGAAGCTGAAGAAGAATGGGAAGATCCCGAAGCGGAAGAAGATGTCGCTCCAGTTGGCGAAGATGATGAAGAAGACGAAGACTGGTCCGAAGGGGACGAAGCATAGTCTCCTTTGATCGAACCGCGTTTTTTCTGACAGTTTGAGTATTGAGATAAGTAATGGCGAAATCGCCATGCCGTAAGGAGGTCTCACGACTATAATGGCCACTTCTATTGATCGTTTTGATTACATCAAAATCGGTATTGCCTCTCCGGAACGTATCCTGAGTTGGTCGCACGGCGAGGTAACCAAGCCGGAAACCATCAACTACAGAACGCTCAAGCCGGAGAAGGACGGACTTTTCTGCGAACGTATTTTCGGACCATCGAAGGACTGGGAATGCTATTGCGGTAAGTACAAGCGGGTCAGGCACCGTGGTATCACTTGCGAGCGCTGCGGCGTCGAAGTGACCGACTCGAAAGTGCGTCGTCACCGCATGGGCCATATCAATCTGGCATCGCCCGTGACGCACATCTGGTTCCTCAAAGGGATTCCAAGCTACATCGGCTTGCTGCTCGACCTGCCCTTGCGAGATCTAGAGCAAGTTGTTTACTTCAACGCTTACATCGTCACCAATGCCGGCAACGTAGCGGATGTGAACAAGTATCAACTGCTGACCGAAGAAGAATACGAAAAACTTCTAGACGATCCGAACTCACAGTTCGATGTCGGCATCGGCGCTGAGGCGATCAAACACCTGCTTCACGAGCTGGCGAAGCCTGCTTACGAGCGTCCGGACAACATGGAAGATCGTGGTCGCTTGCTCGAACTACCTGGTTTGAAAGAGCTTTCCGTTCAGTTGCGCGACGAACTCAATCTCTCGAGCGGTTCGCAACAGAAGCGCGCCAAGATCATAAAACGTTTGCGATTAGTGGAAGCCCTTCTTTCGTCGCACACCGATCCGACCTGGGTTGTTCTCGACAATCTACCGGTAACGCCTCCGGATTTGAGACCGATGGTGCAGTTGGATGGGGGACGTTTCGCCACCTCCGACCTCAACGATCTCTATCGTCGCGTGATCAACCGTAACAACCGGCTTGCACGCTTGCTCGAAATGGGCGCTCCTGAAATCATCGTGCGTAACGAAAAGCGCATGTTGCAAGAAGCGGTCGATGCCTTGATCGATAACGGCAGAAGAGGAAGAGTAGTTGTTGGTCCTAACAACAGACCGCTCAAGTCGCTGTCTAACATCATCGAAGGTAAACAGGGAAGATTCCGTCAGAACCTGCTCGGTAAGCGCGTTGACTACTCCGGACGATCCGTTATCGTGGTTGGTCCGACACTTAAGTTGCATCAGTGCGGTCTACCTCGCGAGATGGCTCTCGAACTTTTCAAGCCGTTCGTAATCAATAAATTGATCGAGCGTCAGATTGTTCAAAACATAAAGTCAGCCAAGAAGCAGATTGAAAAGGGCTCCGCAGTAGTCTGGGAAATCCTGGAAGAAGTTATTCAGGGACACCCGGTACTCCTCAACCGCGCTCCTACCCTTCACCGACTCGGTATTCAAGCTTTCGAGCCTGTGCTCGTGGAAGGTCGCGCTATCCAGCTTCACCCGTTGGTTTGCGCCGCATTCAACGCAGACTTCGACGGTGACCAGATGGCTGTGCACGTGCCACTATCCGTAGAGGCACAAGCTGAAGCTCATATGCTGATGCTCGCATCCAATAACGTTCTTCTACCAGCGACAGGTAGACCGACGATCACACCTACCCAGGACATGGTGTTGGGTATCTACTACCTCACCATCCAGAAGCCCGGTTGGGAAGATCCGAAGGTTTGCCGAGGCGCCGGAATGCGCTTCGTCAGCCTGGCCGATGCTCGCTCCGCTTTCGAAGCCGGCGTGGTTGATCTGCACGCCAAGATCCGCGTTCGCGACGTCAACGGGGTAAATCTCGAGACGACTCCAGGACGCATCATCTTCAACGAGACGGTCAGAGAAGCTATCGCAATCAAGTAACTATTCGTCAACGAGGGCCCGCCCTCACGTTACTGACATTGGCATTTGGAATAAACAAAAGAGGGACCTATGGTCACAACTAAGAAGGAAGAGGTTTTCGAGTTCATCAACGACACGGTGGACAAGAAAAAATTGGGCGGTTTGCTTTCGACGGTCTACGAAAAGTATGGTACGTCTCGCACCGCGCAGCTCGCTAACTCACTCAAAGACTTAGGATTTAAATTCGCCACCAGAGCCGGTGTTACGATTTCGATCGACGACCTCGATGTGCCGGAGAAAAAACGTGAGCTTATCGCTGCTGCTGAGCGCGAAATCGAAGAAGCTCAACGGCGCTACGAGCGTGGCGATATCACAGAAGTCGAACGCTATAACAAGGTTATCGACACCTGGTCCGCCACGACCGACCAACTTACGAAAGAGGTGGTCGACAACTTCGATCGCTTGAACCCGGTATACATGATGGCTTTCTCCGGAGCTAGAGGTAATATCTCTCAGGTCCGTCAGCTCGTCGGAATGCGGGGACTGATGGCTGACTCTCAAGGTCAGATCATCGACTTGCCGATTAAAGCGAACTTCCGTGAAGGGTTGAACGTAACCGAGTACATCATCTCGAGTTACGGCGCCAGAAAGGGTCTTGTAGATACAGCTCTCAAAACAGCCGACTCCGGATATCTGACTCGCCGTCTCGTTGACGTAGCTCAGGACGTCATTGTTCGTGAGCCCGATTGCCGAACGGACAGAGGGATCATGATGCAGCCTATTGCTGAAGGCGATAAGGACCTGGTCAAGATTTCCGAGCGTATTTTTGGAAGAACACTCGCCGATGATGTAATCGATCCGGAGACCGGAGAGGTTATATTCCAGAGAGGCGACGTCGTTACCCGAAAAGTGTCCCTCGAAATAGATGCGAAACTCAAGAAACCTAAACAGGTTAAAGTGCGCTCGCCACTGACTTGCGAAGCTCAGTACGGCGTCTGCCAGAAGTGCTACGGTTGGTCTTTGACCAACAACCGTCTCGTCGACGCAGGCGAAGCTATCGGTATCATCGCCGCACAGTCGATCGGGGAGCCTGGCACCCAGCTCACAATGAGAACATTCCACACCGGCGGCGCCGTCGCTGGTGGAAAGAGCCGCGCCCAGCTCAAGTCCCCGAGCAAAGGTGTGGTCACGTTCAAGATCGCCTGCCGTTCTGTCAGAACAGCCTATGGAGACGTTAAAGATCAAACCACCAGAGATGGTGTCATGAAGATCAACGACGGTAAGAAGGAAAAATCCGTCAACGTTTTCACCGGAAGTCTTCTCGAAGTTCAGAACGGTGATGAGGTCGAGCTCGGACAACTTCTTGCCGAGTACGATCCACCGGGCGCGAAGAAGACGCTTACCGAAAGAGCAAGTAAGGACATTACCGCAGACATTTCTGGCCGTATTGTTTTCGCTGGATTCCAGGCAGACGAAAAGCGCGATCGTCAGGGCAACATCAGTCGCACAGCCAACCGCGCCGGTATCATCTGGGTTCTGGAAGGTGACGTATACAATTTGCCTTCCGGCTCCGAAGTCGTAGTCAAAGATGGCCAGGAAGTAAAAGCGCTTGATGTTCTTGCCGAGATCCAAATCCTCACCGAGCATGGTGGCGAAGTGCGTTTTGGTCCAGAAATCGAGACCGAAGTGGTGAAACGCGGCAGAAAGTCCGTCACCAGACTGGTCAAAGGTAAAGAGGTCAACATCGTCATCGCTTCAGTCGGAAGCTCCAACGGCAAACTTGATGCCGGTCAAAAGGGTGCTTACTGGAAGATTCCAAAGACCAAAGAGACCTGGGCGATAAAAGTCGTCAAGGACGAAATTGTTGAAAACGGAAAGATCGTCGCCGAACTGATTGAAGACGGTAGCAACTCAGTAACGACCGGTGGAGAGATCATTTACGATGGAGTCGAAATCGACGATCGTCGTGTAGTCACCAAAGCCGGTAAAGTGCTGTTTATTCCCGAAGAGATCCACTTCATCTCCAAGGACATCAGCTTGAAGATGGCGGAAACCGGAGATCTGGTCACCGCTGGTCAGGAAGTCGTCAAAGACGTATTTGCTCACCTCGATGGTGTCGTCCAGATCGTTGCCGATAACGATATCATCCACGAAGTCATCATCAGACCCGGCGAATTGCTGCCGATCGCTGATCCTTCCGAACTCAAAGTTCCAGAAGGTCAGATCATCGATCCAGGTACGGAGATCGTCGAGGGCTATACCCACAAAGATCGCAAGATGGTAAGCCTCTTCGAGAAAGACGATGGCACAGTTCTCTGCGTCGTTCGACCGATTGAAGAGTATTGGATCGAACCACCGCAGACCAAGTTCAAGCATAGTCAGACAGACGAGAAGATTGGCTTGCGCTCGGTCACCCAGCTTCTGTTCCGCGATCGTGAGAAAGTGAGACAGATACAGGGTGCGCAGCTGACGAGAACCTCATTGGTTCTGCAGATGCAAGGCTACCTTCAGGAACTCAAAGGTATCGTCGAGATCGACGAAGATTTCCATATCGTAGTGCAGGAAAACATCATGCTGCGCCGCGAACAAGATTTCAACGTTACTCTTCTCGATGTCGAGAACGGTCAAATTGTAGAGCCGAAGACGCCGGTAGCCACCACGCAAGTGTTGACCCGAAGCGATGCTAAAGTTCAGCTCTCCAAGACAGACGAACGTCGTCTATTGCTCATCACGGAAGAGCAACAGATTCATCAGAAGATCAAAGGCGCCACCAACGTCAAAGATGGTGACCTCGTTCGTGTGGATGATTTGATTTCCAAGTCGACTAACTGCGGACAGTCCGGTCAGGTCGTCGGCGTCGACAAGGAAGAAGTAATCGTTCGTCGCGGTCGTCCTTATCTAATCTCCGGTAACACCCAACTTCAGTGCGAAGACGGAGCTCTCGTGCAACGCGGAGACCTGCTCGCGACACTGATTTTCGAACGACAGAAGACTGGAGACATCGTACAGGGTCTCCCGAGAGTAGAAGAACTTCTTGAAGCCAGAAAGCCGAAAGAAAATGCAATCCTCGCGGAAAGACCAGGTCGCGCCAAGATCGTCACCGAAGATGATGTGACCAGATATCACATGGTCTACGAAGATGGATCTGAAGAGGAAATCTCCATTCCTCCAGGTATGAACATCCTGCCGGAAGACGGTGAGAAAATCACTGTAGGACGCGCCATCACCGATGGACCGCCCAATCCGCACGATATCGTTCGCCTGATGGGAATCGCGGCTGCTCAAAAATTCCTCGTTGACGAAGTACAGTCTGTATACCGTTCGCAAGGTGTGGAAATCGCTGATAAACACATCGAAGTGATCGTTAGACAGATGACTCGCAAAGTTCGCGTCGACGATCCGAAAGACACGATTCTCCTTCCGGGCGAGCTCATGGAGCGATTCGCAATCGAGCTGGAAAATGAAAGAGCTATGCAAAATGGTTTGGTGCCTGCCACCTACACCGATGTACTGCTCGGTATCACCAAAGCCAGCTTGAATACAGAGAGCTTCATCTCGGCAGCTTCCTTCCAGGAAACCACGAGAATCCTGACAGAAGCAGCAGTCGAAGGTAAGAAGGACTGGTTGAGAGGTCTCAAGGAAAACGTCATCATCGGACGACTAATCCCTGCGGGAACCGGCTTCCAGGGGCATCAGATGCCGACCGAAGAAGAGGAAGAAGAGCAAGACATCTATCCTCCAATCGGCGAAGGCAGCTTCAACGTTCCTTCGTAAGAAGCACTAATCAAGACTTCAGAGGCGGTTCTTCGGAGCCGCCTCTTTTGCTATGAAGTCGATACCGATGAGTATTCAGCACACGTTCCAGCTCAGATTATTTCGGAAACGCCTTCATCCTGAAACCGCCAGCTCCGACCTCCAGGTCGCGCACGTTGCTGCTACTCCGGCAACGCCATCACACTGGGACCGGCGGCTTCCAGCCTGATTCTCGCGCATAGACGCTCCAGCTTGGCTCTAGCTTCTTTCATCAAAATCGGAATTCTCTTCGCCGAGACTCGAATTTGCGATTCTCTCTATTGTTCCTATAAACGGTTTCAGTGCGGGATTTCGATTGCTCGTGCTCCACATTGCGCTCAGCCGGAGTGTGGCGTTCAAATCTGTTACTTCCTTCAAGATGACATTGTCCGGCTTTCTTCGTCTGGCGTATTCCGTGATGAATGTCACCCCGATGTCAGCCGAGACCAGGCTCAGCATCGTGCTCTCGGTAAATGCATCTTGCACCACATTAAGTGTCAAACCGGCCTGATTGCAGCGAGATAGAATGAGGTCGTAATACATCGGAGCGGCTGTTCGTTTAAACCAGACGAATGGAACGTCGGCCAGATCCCTCAGGCTTAGAGGTTCTCGCGACGTTACCTTCTTGTTCGATTTTGCAGCAGCGAGTACAACCTTCTCTTCGTTGATCAAGCGGCTTTCGATTCCATTCTGATTGGCTGGCAACCAGTAGACGAATCCGATATCAATCGCCTCACTGGCTACCAGTTCCGCTTGCTGCAGGGAGCTTGCCGGTAACAGCTCCAGGTCTATCCGCGGGTTGTGTTTTCGGAACTCGCCAAACGCAGCAGGGACGTGTCCGCTGTAAGTTGCACCGTCGGCAAATCCGACTTTGAGAAATCCTGTCTTTCCCTGAGCCGCGCGCTGAGTGAGCGACACCATGCGGTCGATATCGTCGAGAATGGCGCTTGCTTTATCCAGCAGCACCTGTCCGGCTGCCGTCAGCTTGACTCCGCGCGGCAGGCGCTCAAAAAGCTCCACTCCAATTTCGTCTTCGAGCTGCTTAATTTGCCGACTGAGAGCGGGTTGCACAACGTGCAGCTCACGGGCGGCCTGACCAAAATGCTCTAATTGAGCTACTCTTACAAAATATCTTATTTGTCTTAGTTCAATCAATGTTTTGATGCCGAGTTGCTATCGGTTTTCTCTATTCTATGTATTGGACGTTATTAAAAGCAAGTGCAACAATTCATAGCGTACCCCAACAGTCCCTGGTAATTTGTTATGCAAATGACGCTAAAGAAATTTGAGATAGTAGAGTTTGACTCCCGCTACCAGGAAGCGATTGAGCGCCTGGTGCTGCCTATTCAACAGGTCGAATTCGGAGTCAAGATTACGCGCGACGAGCAGCCCGATTTGACTAATATTCAGTCTGTCTTCCAGACTGGCAATGGTAATTTCTGGATCGCCTTGTCTGACGGCAAGGTGGTCGGGACCATCGGAGTTGTGGACATCGGCGACCGAATGGTTGCGCTCAAGAAAATGTTCGTCGATAAGGAATATAGAGGTAAGCAGGCGGGCGTCGCGCAATCCTTGATGGATACGGCAAAGCGCTGGTGTATCGAGAAGAATCTTTGCACCGTTATTTTGGGCACCACCGCCCAGATGGCTGCAGCGCATAGATTTTATGAGAAAAACGGATTTGTCGAGGTCGCTATCGACAAGTTGCCTGCCAACTTTCCGATTGTTCATGTCGACACGAAGTTTTACCGTCTGGACCTTTCGCTTCAGGACTCGACGATTGGTCGATAATTGTCCTCATTCAATCTGAATGTCCAGGCAACGGCTTCACGGGCGGTGCCAACGGTAGGTGGTACGCGCAAAAAATATTGTTTCAGACTGCCGTCTGGCTCTGGCGTTGAGTTATTGACCATCACTACAACGAGCGGTTCGTTGCCATCGGTAGAACCATTTGAATTGAATGACTTTCGGTAAAGAACACCGCACTCGTCTTCGTGAATTTTTCTGGCTCCGGATTCTTTGAGGAAGCGCTCCAGACCATATCGTTCGATTAAGATCGTTCTGGTCTCGACGTTTTTCTCTGTCTCTATCATGTTCACTGTAATCGACTCAGGCTCCTCGATTAATTCTCTTGCCACCCTTCTACCGTGCCAGAAATGAGCCTGGAAGTCGTCGCTAAATTTGAGCGCCGGACCATTTTCGTCGTGGAATCGGTGTTCCGGATCCAGTCTCGAGTGCACCGGGTATTCGCAGACGAACGCGATTCCTTCATAGAACAGCAAGGCATAAGCAGTTTCTAGCACTCTTCCCCAAATATTGAGTGACTCGAGATTCGGTTCGCTATACGCATTGTGCGCAATGTCCTTCAGGAAGAAGTGAACGGGAAAGGCATCCATGAGCTGGGATTTCTTGAAGAGTTCCAGTTGAAGACTGCTGGAAATAAGCCGAATGGCAGGGTCTCGATAGGCTCCCATTCGCGGCCAATTCCACATCAGAGTTGGACGAATCGGCGGCGGAATCATCATATCTTCGTTGCCAACCGATTGGTTGATCAGCGAAAGGATTTCGCTTCTGCCCTTCTGAATCTCTGATCTCGCTTTGTCCAGATTGATTTGAAAACGTTCTCCACCTGCCACAAGAACGCCTTTGAACGTGTTGATCGTTCTGGCTAGAATCTGTGGGATCAACTGCAGATCGAGTTGCGTTTCTACTCGTCGCGTCATCGTGTTGATTAAGTTCAGTCGTTCCTTCGCCCGCTCCATCGCCTGGTTGGAGACCCAACCGCCGACATCCTTCTCCAGAGAATTAGTCAACGATTTTACACTCGCTTGAAAGTTGGAATTGATTTGCAGTCCAATTGGAGTCAAGCGCGGCGCGTAGTTGTGCGTATCGATTGTTCCGCCTTCGTTTTCGTAAATCTTGTGAATTACGCGGTTGAGCTCTTTTCTTGTATGCTGCTGGCGCATTTTGTCGCTCTGTATTTTGAGAGCCGTCAACTGCGAATCGCCAAACTGTCGATCGAGGTTGTGCCAGAGCCTATTCCAAGGACCTGTTTGTAAGCTGCGACGGAGGACCGGAATGACATAATCTCGATCGGCCTCTTCAAGTATGAGTGAGATGATTACAGGATAGACGGTAAGTTGAAAGATGCTGTCGCACACGATGACGGAAGGTGCTGCCAGACCATTCCTCGCGTACAACTCTTTTATGTCTGAGTCGATAGCGTGATGCTCAACCTTATCAGGCATTTTCTGAAGGCGTGTCCAGCCGTGATTAAAAACAGCTAGAAGCTCCTTGTGCTCCTCGCTGAGCTGATTTAGGCTATCGTCTACCAGATGGGTCATCGTTCGCCACACTCGAAATTACTTCTGGTGCCGTAGGCGCTAGTCGTGCTCTGCTGATCTCTATATTGACATTTTGCCGCATTCTGTGTCGGTCTAAAGAGCGAGTGTTGCGAAAAACGACAAGATCTTGATGAAGCGCTCAGGGGGTCGCTATTGGCGACAAAATATTACAGTCAAGGTTAAACCGACTCGATTTAACCTAGAGTTGGTCGCTAAGTTTTGCTCCCCCGTATATCATGGAAATTGGACATGATGCAGTGCTTCGTGCCGAAGCTTGGAGGAGTAACAATGGGTATTCAATACCGACAGGGTGACGTACTGTTAGTAAAGGTGGATCTGGACGCCCTTCCTCAAGGTGCGGTTCAGCAGGATGTGGACGGGCGCATCGTGCTGGCCTACGGAGAGGTCACTGGACACGCTCATGCGATAGATGCGACCCTTGCGTCCATGTATCAGTGGAAAGGCGATCGCTTGCTTGAAGCTAAAGTTGGTGCTCGTCTGGTTCATGAAGAACACAACCCGATAGATCTAGAGCCCGGCTACTATCGCGTTGTTCAACAAAGAGAGTATGAGCCTGGCTCATACAGGACCGTCATCGACTAAACTTGATTTAGGCTCCCCTCGAATCATTCCTTTGACGGCATATTTGAATCATGCCTTTTATGCCTTCCGCGGAATCAGCCTTTGGCTCACCTCGGTTCATTCCTTTGTCGGCATAATCAATCATGCATTTTATGCCTTCCACGGAATAAGCCTTTGGTTCACCTCGGACTCATTTTTTTGACGGCATATTTTCAAAATGCTTCTTAATGCCTTCAGTGCGCGACGATCTGTGAAACTTTGGCGGGTCGGAGTCGCTGTTGGACTCACGATGTTTATCGCACCGCTTGTATGTCTACTCGGGTGTGCCATCATCCATTGCCGACTCTCTCCCACGCTCGGCGCTCTCGCTTGGGGGAGCATCGTGATTCTTTCTGTGTTTCTGACATGTTCGATCGTGATTCTAAAGCTCGCCAGAGCACAAGAACGATCAAGAAGGGGCGCCCCGGGCAATTGTTCTAAAATCGAGACGACTTGAACTACTTGTTCCAATCCGTTCGTGAACTACAATCCCTCGTGAACTACTTGTTCCAATCCGTTCGTGAACTACAATCCCTCGTGAACTACTTATTCCAATCTGTCGGTGACTTCAACGACTCACGTTTGCTCATAGAGTAGAGTCTTAGACCGATGAAGCAAAGTACCGAAAGCGGGACTCCGAACAAGAGACTCCAGAGAATTTTCGTGACGGCGCCGGATCTAGGGGTAGCGACGCCACAACACACAGCCGCTCTATCGTTGTGACCGAAGATCTGATCGAATCCTTCTAACGAGCTGCCGGTCTGCTGCGGCTGCGGCGGTGAATCCCCTTTGTTGTAGTAGGTTTCATTGACTTTCATCTGAGCGCTCTCATCGCCCGATTGTGGACCGATTGTTCCGTTTGTTGCTCCATCGACGGAGCTGGCGGCGGATAGTGAAGTGAGTTTGTCGGTAACGGATTCCATCGGGAATACAGCATGTTCCTGCTTCGCGTTCTCACTCTCCAACGATTTTGTACGGAAGTCGTTCAGGATGCGTGGCGTCGTCGGCAGCGTGGACGTTGGCATAGATACTGCAGGTGCCATTGGTTTTTCATCGTAATAAGCTTCTTTTTTCTTCGATTCAGCTTGTGGCACTGGTTCTGCAGTCGACGCCGATCCCGAATAGTACTCATTGTTGCCCACTGCTGGAGCTGACGATTGCGAGGAGTAGGCATCTCCGAAGCCATCTCCAGAACCGGAGCCTAAGAAGTTTGTATCGCGGCGCGATTGAGGTGCGTTCAACTTTCCGCTTTTCCACTTGGAAGGTTCGAAGGCGAGGCGCGCGAGCTTCGTCTGCTGCAAACTGCCGCCGAATCCCGATCTCGGTATCTCTTTACTCTGTGGCGGGGAGACTGGTTGCGGTGGGGGCTGTGGAACCATGCCGGCACTCACGCGCCCGCTGTCGGCAGGTGCATCTCCTGCTGTCATGATTTCCGCGTCGGTGACCTGACGCTTAGCGTCCTCACAGCTAGGGCCGAGCGTGCCGAAGCTGTTGAGCAAGCCGAGAACTTCAGCTGCCTTGTCTTTACTGGTCTTTTGCTCTACTTCTTCTCGAACCTTCGAGAGGTCCACGTCCTCTGTCACTACAGCGCTGGATACAGGCGTCACCAGGTGGTAGCGATTGGCGATCTCGAATGCACCAGCGAGATCTCCGTTTTGAAACCGTGCCACAGCGAGTTTGTAAGCTTGCAATTGAGCTAGTTCGGTGTTCTCACCGGCACCGCGATAACCATGCGTGGTGGCGCTCCGCCTGATGGTTCCGTTAGCGACATTATGCAGGAATACGTTGATGTCTTGCGACAAGTTTCCGACCCTCACCACTCGCGTGACTCCGGGACATCTGTAGGATTCGTTGAGAATCACATTGGGACCAGATGCGACTTGGAGGTCGTGCAGCTTCAGTGATCTTCCCCGGAGCTGCATGTTCAAATAAGCAGAGTTTTCAGAAAGAGGTTGGGCTGCATGGATCCAGAGGATCTGGTCCCTTCGACCCGGCGAGGAAAGTGCGGAGATAAGAGCTTTCGAATCAATCTGTCCACCTTCGCAGGCAGTTGTCTTCAGCTTGTCGATGGCCAACTTGAACCTTTGATCTCTTGGAGTCCGAGCATCAAGCAGTACTTCCTCGCCATCTTTGACTTGAACCAGGGTGACGTTCAAATTGTCCGGCGCTGTTGCCAGTCCATCGACAATTTCGTTGATGTATGGAGCCATCGTAATCGACTTGTCGACGATAATCGTAAGGTGTTGCTGCTCTTGTGAATTTTGCTGCTCAACAAAATCGCGAGCCGTGGCGCCGGCTCTAAAGATTCCATCGGGAAGCGCGAAGTAATCCACCTGCCGTGCTTCGACCGGCGTATCGGGTGGGCGCATCGTCAATGTTGCCGGCGACTCGCCCCAGGCGAGCCCAACATGAGGAATGACAGCAAATCGACCCAATAGGGAGTTATCGATACTGGCATTGGCGACTTTTGACTCGTTGGCGCCGGAGCCTATTCCAGCGATCGATATCTGGGTTTTTCCTTCTAACGCTATCTTATGCTGAATGGGAATGGCGAAATTTCGTTCTTCGAAAGTTGGCAGAACGACAGCCGCTTCTTTATTGTCGGTCACCACCATCGGTGCCACTATATGTAGCCGAATTCGCGTTTTAGTACCTTTCGCCACGGGATAGCATTGGACCAAAACAGAGTCTTTGCCGCTCATGCTCACAAGGAGGGGGTCGCGTTTATGCTGCATGACCGCTTGTTGATAAGTTTGTCTTGCTTCATTTCGTTCTTGTATGACGGTTTCTTTCCTGACTTCGTCGAGCCAGAGTGTAGCTCTGGTTACCACCGCGCTTGGTGGCAAAAGGATATTTGCGCGAGCCTCTCGTGCTATCGGAGAGACATTTTCAAAAGTAAAATCCCAATCGAAGCTTGCCAAACCGGCTCTGCCATCAAGATTTCCGGAAATAGTCGAATTGCTTACCGATAGCCCACGTGCAACGCCACTGACCAGCTCGCCGGCGATGTCCGGGTCGAGATCGAACTCATCTTTGACATCAGCATTCAGACCGGCTGGATCATCGATCAGACCGGCATTCTTAATAGTGCCCCTGAAAGATGCGGGGATAGCAACGGTGTTGAAAGCGACACCGGTAACTTTGTAATAGAGATCGCGGGCTCGCTCAACTCTGACAGGATGCTGGTGTTCTACCAGGGAGCCCAAGATGTCGGTCGCTTCGCCGGAGCGCTCATAACACGCTCTGAGCAGGACATCTCGACTTCCCCACTTTCGTAACCAGGCGATCGCCTCTCCTGCTTTGGGTCCCGGTTGGGTCGCTTCGGCTAACTGTGCCCTTGTTAATGTCGACGGCAACTCCACTGCGACAACCATAACCAAAATGATCAAGTGTCCGAGATGCTTTAGCTGGTGAGCATCGAAGAAGGTCGGGTGTCGGTCTGCGAGTTTGCAAATCGTGCTGCCGCAAAGCAAGATGACCGGTATCGAGAGTAAAGGAGAGAGACCGAGCAAGCCGGTTCCATATGGCAGCAGAAGCCCGATGAACATGGGCGCAAGCGCTGCGAGCATCAAAGTGTAGAGCACTGATATGCCAAGCGCCATGCCACTTGCCAGAGACATCATGGAGTACAACGGTGAGAGATTCAGTCTCACCGCCAACCAGGTCAGGGTTGTTGAGATGGGGATGAGGAGAAACAGGAAGACATGGAAAATCGTAGGGAATGGATCGAAAAATTGTCGTGCCATCTCGTGTGTACTCGTCTCGATAACGAGCGCTGCGACGGGTAACACGGCACCGAAAAGTAATGACATGAATCCCGGGCGAAAATACGATTTGGCATCGGAAGTTTTGTATGTGTCCGTCTGACCGATAGGAGACGCTTGATTGGCTGGGTTGAATCCAATGCGTTTTGTCGTATCCCGAAAGTTATGTTGTTTGGCTTGCTTCTTTGTACGAACTTGCTTCTCGGACCTGGATCCATGCTTTTTTGCAGCCGCTACTTTGCGAGTCTTGCGATATGCAAATCTGCTATTTTTTGGAGCTGTTTGAGATGGAGCACCTTTTTGCATCTCGAGCCTTCGCGGCTCAGCAGGCATAGAATTGAACAAGCCCTGCCAAAAATCTGAGTTAGACTTCTCATCGCCCGAACCGGACGAGTTGTTGCTGCGTTCGGACATATCATGCCTCTATTGCCGACGTCGTGATTGGGCACCAAGCTGGTTATTCCCATGCTAAACCAAAGCTATTTTTGGCAATATGGAGTTTTCCCTGTAATTCCCTTGTGGATGGTCGCCATGTAAATGTGCGCGGGGAAATCTATAATTTCAGGGAATGTCAGTAATTGAGTAGCAGAGGGCTCTAATTTTGGAAGTTTTCGGCGGCTTGATTGTTCTCACAGTCATTACACTCATGACCGGCCTGCGTGTCGTGAAGGAGTATGACCGCCTGGTTGTAATGCGGTTTGGAAAAGTAGTCGGGCTCCGCGGACCTGGTCTTAAGCTCGTACTACCATTCTTCGAACGTGCTCAGAAGGTAGATGTCCGCGTCGTCACCATGCCGGTGCCGGCTCAAGAGGCGATGACCAGGGATAATGTGCCGGTCACGGTCGAGGCGGTTTGCTTTTTCCAGGTAGAGAATCCTGCTCAGGCGGTGCTCACGGTTCAGGATCCAATCGAAGCAACCGGTCTGCTCGCACAGACTGCGATGAGGACGGTTATTGGTCAGATCACGTTGGACGAAATGCTTTCTGCGCGCGACAAAGTCAACAATCGTCTCAAGGCAATCGTTGACAAACAGACCGACGACTGGGGTATTCGCATCATCAGTATGGAGCTCAAGGATCTGGCGGTTCCGTCTCAGATGAGACGGGCCATGTCTCGACAGGCCGAGGCCGAGCGTTTGCGACGTGCTATGGTTACCAATGCCGAGGGTGAAGCTCAGGCTGCGGCCACGCTCGCGCAGGCAGCTGACATTATATTCGCGCAACCCGGTGCTTTTGACCTTAGACGATTACAGTCTGTTTTGGAAGTATCCACCAGAAAGAAGACTACACTTGTAATTCCCACACCGTTTTCCATAGCAGGAACAGAACCCCTCGATGAATTCACCGACGAAGACAATGGATGACACTACACGAATCTTGCAAGCCGTCCCGGTGCTTCCAGCTTTGAACATGCAGCACACACTCGATTATTTCGAGACGATGCTAGGATTCGCTGTAATCGCACATTACGACGGATACGCCCTTGTCGAGCGCGACGGCGTGGAGATCCATTTTTTCGAGTCCGACGACGAGCATCTTTCTAGAAACTCCAGCTGTTACATCAGAGTCGGCAACATCCAGAAGCTCTACTCCGAATATACTCACAACCGTGTGAATCTTGTGATTCCCCTCGAGGCTAAGCCCTGGGGTATGAACGAATTTTCCGTAATCGATGTCAACGGAAATTTACTGCGCTTCGGTGAGCCGTTAGATATCGATGAGCCGAGCTCCGTTTAAATCGCGCTAGCGACCTCTGGAATGGCGATGATGCGGTTTTAAAATCTCGCCGGCGTCAAATTTCTTGCGAATTCTATTCGTCAAAAAGTAAGTGGACGGTCTCCGTCCTGGATTACATTTCTGATCTAGTAAGAGATGGGTTAGTACGGAGAGAGTTATGCCGACGCGATATGGTTGTTTGTTTTCCCCCTTGCATAACAGGAAAAACAGCGCCAGGAGCTCGTAAGAATGTAACGGAAGGTAGAGCTTGCCGCTATATTTTTCATGGCAAGCCTCTGAGAATCTGCCCCAGTTGGGACGCCAGCCATGGGCTCTGACATAGTCGACGAGATGATCGAGATCGATCAACCAGCCGGCAAAAAACGTGGCTAGTGCCGCCGGTTTTGACTTGTAGCGCATATAGCTAGCCCCGGCAACGCCAGCCGAGGTAATAATGTGTCCGACAGTTCGCATAATTTGTGGCTTCCTTTCATGCTAAATAGGACGAACCCTTCTAAAATTGCTTTTGAGGCCTTGGATATTAAGGTTGTCATTATCTATATGCTAAACGATCTTCCCTCTTGTAAGCATAATTTCACGCTCTCAGCCTGATTATCAGCGTTATTTTTACCGATACCTGATTGGAGCCTTCATACAAGAACCCTGATTAGCTTACGTTTCTGGAGTTGTTATCTGATGATTCAAATGCGCCGTATCGCCCTTTCTCTGGTTGCTTGCTCGCTTGCACTGGGGTCGTCTTTCGCCTGTGTCGGCTCGGCATTGGCCCAGAGCACGGATCCCCGCGCGATAAGTATGTACAACCTGGGGCTTAACGCATATAAGCAGGGGAGTCCGGAGTCGGCAATTATTTTTTTCAAACGAGCAACCGATATAGACCCGAATCTCGCCGACGCGCAATACAACCTCGGCGTTCTATTCCAGAGTCAGAGACGGTACAAAGAGGCTGTCGGCAGATTTTTGGAAGTCTTAAGGGTAAAACCGAATGACTGCGATGCTCAGTATCAGCTAGGCGTCGTTAATATGGGTCTGGGTCAATATGAAGAAGCGAAGAAGTACTTCAATATGATTCCGCCGGCCAATGTCCACTTCCAAGAGGCCCAGCGCAAAGCCGCCGACTGCGATGCAAAAATTGCATCCGGTGTCACGACGCCTACGGTAATCCCAACGACCGCACCGACAGAGAGTTTGGCTGCCAGTCAGGTGATTCAGACCAACACGGCGCAGCCCACGGCCGCCACAAGTCAGCCGAGCTATACCGCTACCGCCACCCCGACAACGACGTATCAACCAGCGACAGCGAATCCACCTCAGACTCCACAAGCAGTGGTTGGTGGTGGCGCATCTGGTGGTTCGAAGCCCACTCCGGTGCTGGCAAATTCATCGGTGCGCGTAATTGCTACCGGCTTCCATGCACCTTCCGGTCTGACTTTCGACAGCCAGGGCAATCTTTATGTCGCCAACTTCAACAGCAATTCGGTCGATCGAATCAGTCGTGACGGTACCCGCAGCACATTTGCCAGCGGCGGTCATTTGAAGGGACCTATCGGTCTGGCGGCTGATGACAGCGGCAATATTTATGTTGCAAACTATTCCGGCGGAACAGTGGCACGAATAACCCCGGCCGGGATTTCGACAGTTATCGCTACCGACTTCAAGAAGCCGTATTACTTAACTCTGGACAAAGGCGGCAACTTGTTCGTCAGCCAACAGGAAGACAATTCAATCATTCGGATCACGCTTCCTCAGTCGTTGACGACGCAGCGTCCTACGCCTGCGACTCCGTAGGTTCCAAACCAAAAATCGGGCGTGGTATTGAAACTGGTGTCACCGCTTGATCCGCATGCATGTAGCTTCAGACAAATTCGTTTAATCGCTTGCTCGGATTCGATAGCCGACTTTGAAGACGTTCTCTATCAACGACTCTTGCCCTTCCGTGTCGATTTTATGTCGGAGACGTTTTACGCATTGCCTGACAGTTTCCGGACCGACATCGCTCTCTGCTGTCCAGACGCTGTCGATCAATGCGGTGGAGCTGAATATTTGACCTTTGTGTCGAAGCAGATACTCGAGCAGAGCAAACTCTCTATGTACGAGCTCTACGGGCTTTCCACCGACGCTGACGGTGCGTTGTTTCGGATCTACAGAGACGTTGCCAGCTTCGAGCAAATCGGAATACGGAGTGACGCGACGAAGCAGCGCGCGAATTCTAGCCGTTAACTCCTTCATGTGAAATGGCTTGGTGAGATAGTCGTCTGCGCCGGAATCAAGCCCTTGTTCTTTGTTAGATATGCTGTCGCGCCCGGTCAACATCAAGATGGGTGTACTTCTCTCGGCAGCACGAAGCTGTTTCAAAATCTCGATGCCAGTCGTATCCGGCAGTTCCCAGTCGAGCACGAGCAAGTCGTAACTGCGTCCGTTGAGCATCTCTTCCGCTTGCTCACCCGAAGCGGCTGTCTCCACCTCGAAATGCTCTTCCGTGAGCCATTCAGTGATTAGCTCCGACAGTTGTTCGTCATCATCAACTACCAGGATTCTACTCATACGATCTCATCCAACTCAACGGACGACGGAAGACTCGACCTCTGCCGCTGCTATCGGTAACCTGTTGCGGAATGACAGCTTTGCCTTCTCCGTCGACGCCAATTGAGTAACCAACCACTGGTGTCGTTGATGGTGGCAACTCAAAATTATGATTTGATTATTCGGTGAGATTGTCTTGATCAGGAATCTCATCATATTGAGAAAGCGTTCGTCATCAGCCTCGCTGAATGGTTCGTCGAGAACAATGGGCAAGCTCTGGCGTTTGGAAAGAAATCGAGAAAGTATGATGCGAGCCAACCAGTTGACCTGTTCTCGAGTCCCTGTCGAAAGTTTTGTGGCTATGTCTTGTGCATTGAACTGGCGCTGATGACCCTGTAGTTTTAACACTATTTGCAGTGACTGATCGAATGAGAGGCTCTCGATGTCCATCGCAAGCTGAGAGATAAGCTCTCGCGATTCGTCATTGAGTTTTTGCGACCAATCACCATATGTCTCGGACGAAAGTTGTTGTATTACCTCTTTCGCCATGCTCAATGCAAGCCGAGCTCGGCGTGCGCAGTTGAGCTCGTGATCGACTGTCGCGAGCTCTTCGATGATCTCGAGGTAATGCTCATCGTGATTGTTGACGGTTGCACGGATCTGTAGAATCAATTCCTCTTTCTGTTTGCGCAGCTCTGACTTGTCAGTGGTCGCCTGCGTTTGACCCCATGGCAGTATGCTCTGCTTTTTCTCGCTCGGATCTGGTTCTGGAAGGTCTTCTAGCTCAGGATGCTCGCTAATGAGATTGCGAATTTTATCCTCCAATACATCTTTCTCGTATTTCAGGCTCTCTACCTGTTGATTCAAATCGTCGAAGCCGGCCAGATCATATTCCAACCTCGCCATCTCTGCGAGAATCTTCTGACGAGCGACGTTGACCTTAATCAGCTCCTCGATGGCGCCCTCGATGTCTTCTACTTCCGCAAGATCTATGCCAGAACGGATGAGCAACGATTCTATCTGGTCGTCGATGTCCGCTATCTCGGTGATGAGAAATTCAAGTTGCTTGCGACCGTGTGCAATATCTTCGAACTGTTTTTCCAGATCCTCTCTATCTTTAAAGCTCTGCGTGATGTCTTGGGAGAGATCCATGGCTTTTTGAGAGGTGATGTCGTTGGGATCTAATCCGGCTTTTTCGAAGTAGTAGGCCAGATCGGCCTCCACCTTCTTGATTCTAGATTCTTCCGTGCTGAGTGTACTGTCGAATCCCTGTTGCTCTTGCATTACGGATTCATGCGACGATGCGTCGTTGATAAATCGGACCAGCTCGTCTTTCGTGCCGGCGCCTGTTCGCTCCGCCATCTCTTGCAACTTGCCTTCCAGGCTGACCATCTTCTGTTTTACGCCTTGCAGTGCTTTCTTTCGCTTCTCGCCTTCTTCATTAGCACTGTTGGCATCATCTTTCAAAAAATACTGGTACTTGAAGATCATCGGAACGAAGATCATTGCTGCCAGGCCGGCGAGGGCGGCGATGCCCATCAGAATCTGATTGACTATTGCTGGAAAGTCTTTGATCTCGTGCGTGTAGAAAAGCGCTGCTATCATGCCGATCAAGAGGACGATCGCCCCTATCAGCAGACCGACGTTTTGGCTGCGCTTGCTTTTTCTCCGTTCTTCTATATCTTCGAGGCTGAAAGCGATCTCTTGAAGCTTTTTCTGCTCTTCTTGCACCTGATCGTGAAACATGATGAGTAGCGATGAATAGTTCTTCGCTTCATCGATCTCGTCTTTGGAAAGGCTTTTCAACGTGTTTAGAGCCTGACCGTGCTGTGCCGTAGAGCTCAGAAGCTTGTGCAAATGCCTTCCAGTCTGCTCCTGATGCTGTCGTTGGACCTCGACCAGTTGCTCTTGGAGCTTAAACAAATTGACAGCGAATGTCGAGATCAAATTGACCTCTTCTTGGGTAAAACTCTCGAGATTTTGATAGCGATTGGAGATCTCCTGGGACAGCTCCTCATATCTTTGCTCTTGAGGTTGAAACTCTCTTTCGAGCTTATCTGCATCGCCCTGTCTGGACGAGCGTCTGGTCCACAGATCCTGTAAGCTTGCTGATGCTGTTCCTGTGATTGGCGAGCTGCGATCCAACTCATTAAGCTGTTCTTCAAGCCCTTGTTTTTGCGCGGAGCGTTGCAGCGCACTGTCCAGTTTTTGAGCCGCCTCACGACATTGAATCCTGTACATATCAAACTCTGAGACAATCAACGGATCAGTGCTGACAGCTGATTGAATCTGCTTTTCCAGGCGACTGAGTTCGTCCAGCCAGTTGGCTACGTCCATTCTCTCTTGTTCAATGGTGGTGAGCTTCTGGTGGATATCGTTTTTCGCATTCTCGAGTTCGGCAATCGCTCCTTCTATGGACATGCGCCTGGCGCCAGCAGCAGCGAAGGAATAATTATTGAGTGCATCCTGGAGCGCATCGATTGCACCGGATGCGGTGCTTACCGGATTGGATGTGTCGGCCATTCCTCTGAAGATCGGACCTATGTCGTTGGTGCTGGAAGCGTGATGGGCGTCCAGATGTCGCTGTCCCAATAGGCAGGTGTTGCGAAACAGGTCGCGGCTCATTCCTGTTACTTTGAGTCCGACCTGGTCATCTCCGTTGGGTCCTATGAACTCTTGCGTGACGTCGGTGTTGTTGAGCTTGTCAATTACTTTGAAGGTTTTATTCGAGAAATCACGTTCTATGCGAAGCGGTCGCGCCTCCACCACAACGTCAAGGGCGGCTTTGTACGGCACGCTTTCTACCCACGGTTTGAAAGCATCTCGCTCCAGGTGTGCATTCTTGCTTGCGTGGTCCGGAAAATCGAAAAGAGTCGCCCAGATCCCCTCTGCTAGAGTCGACTTACCGTATTCATTGCGCTCTACAATGAGATTGAGATCGTTTTCTCCGAACTTGATCTGTTCGTTGGCGATGCCACCAAATCCGTATAAAGTGAGCTTCTCAATCCACATGTCGGTGAGTAACCTTTTGTTTCTTCAGAGCATCAAGACCGTAATAAAGTGCGTCCTCGATTGTTTTGCCGGACAATAGCATTCCTGGCACGCCTGTCAGAGTATCGGCTTTGGGATTGGCCGATCGTTTTTCTTCTGCTTGTCGTTGTCTTTCCAGCATGCTCTCCAAGTACTTGTGCTCGGTAGTGCGCGGATCATATTCTTCAGCGAAATAGTCCGGACGGGTTCTATCGACAATTACGATCTGGTAGAAGTCGGGGCGCAGCTCCTGCGCTACCTCGAATGGATCGAGATCATTGCTGTAACTTCCTTCCAGGCTCAGGCAGACAATGTCGACATCGGGACGAATTTCTTGCTCCTGAATGCCGTATGCGATCTCCGCCTTTATCCCTTCGGCGTCCAGCCCCGAGATGTCTACCGGCACATAGGTCAAGCGATTGCTTGCTACTTCTATCGGTTCTAAAGTGGTAACCGGAACTCCGTCCTCTATTGTGATCGTGCCGAGCATTGCCACTCTCGGACCAAGTTCGTCGAAATTACGCCCAATAAGACAGCCGGAATAGGCTCCAATAACCAAATCGTTTTCGTCGCAGAGCTCGGTGTATTCGTGGAAGTGTCCCAGAGCTGTGTATGTGAACCGCTGCGCTGCCAACTCTTCTACCGAGAATGGTGCTGTGATGCGATCCTGCGTGAGCAGATCGAGACCTGGATAAGTGTCGAGAGAACCGTGAAAAACCAGTAAATTGATAAGCGCTTCTTCGTCGCGAGGCACGTAGTTGCTGAGCAAACGATCGGAAATCTTGCGATGACTCATATGAGCATGCCCGGTTATCGCGACCTCTGGACGTTTCGGATGGCGAACGGTTGTGAAATCGTGCGTGCGAAAAATGCAGGCATTAGACGGCCAGGTGCGCATTCCGCGCGCTTTCAGATAATCATCGTTGAAGTATGCATCTATGGTGTACGGGTCGCCACATCCCGGAGTGATGTACACGGGAATATCACCGAGCTCGGCTATGGCTTCGAGCACTGTTCCTGCAGTCTGACCCCGAATACTGCGATGGTCCCAGAGACCGCCAGGCAGTAGAACGGCATCTACGCCCTGATCTGTCGCGACTTTGCAGGCGACTACGAAAGATTCGACCAGGTCAGCATATCGCGCTGCGCGTTGCGCCGGTGAATAAGACAAAACACCTCGATTCTGGGGAGAATCGAGATGAACATCGGACAACTGGAGAAACTTGAAAGTTTCTGAGGCCATAACCCTCTTGGGCACCGATCCAAAGGGACGCAGATTTGATCAATCCCATGCTTTTATACCTGACTGAGTCGGTAACTTAAACCCTCAATACTTATATGGCATGGCTGATTGTATTATCGGACGCGTTCGATTACCGTGGCGATGCCCTGTCCCACGCCGATGCACATCGTGGCCAGACCTCGCCGTGCCTCACGTCGATTCATCTCATGGACGAGGGTCGTGAGTATGCGTGCGCCGCTCGCGCCGAGAGGATGACCCAGGGCGATTGCACCACCGTTGACATTAACTTTTTCGGGCGCGATGCCGAGATCTCTCATACAAGCCAGGACTTGTACTGCGAAGGCTTCGTTGAGCTCGATCAAATCCAGGTCTTTGATTTCCAGATTGGCGCGTTGCAGTGCCTTTTGTGTTGCGCCTACCGGACCGACACCCATGATGGCAGGATCAACCCCTTGAACGCCTGAAGAGACTATCTTAGCCATCGGCTTGAGTCCAAGAGCCGAGGCCTTTTCGGCCGACATGAGGAGTACCGCCGAGGCACCATCATTGATACCGGATGAATTACCGGCCGTCACGCTCCCACCATCACGAAATGCTGGTTTGAGCTTGGCAAGATCAGCCATGCTTGTGTCTGATCGCGGGTGCTCGTCAGTGTCGATCACTGTCGGGTCGCTAGAGCCTTTTTTGGGTGGCAGCTCGACTTTGATGATCTCCTTCTTGAAGTGACCCTGCATCTGCGCTTCTTTGTATTTTCGCTGACTATCGAAAGCAAATTGATCCTGGTCCGCTCTCGAAACCTGGTACTTTTCAGCCACGTTCTCCGCTGTTTCACCCATAGAGTAAGGATGGTGCATATCGCTCAGCTTTTTATTGATAAACCGCCATCCGAGGGTCGTGTCAATCATCTTCAGATCGCCACGTGGAAACGCTGCTTCCGGCTTACCCATTACGAAGGGAGCTCTGGTCATCGACTCAACGCCGCCGGCGATGTAGACATCACCTTCGCCGGCTCTAATGGCGCGAGCGGCGTCGTTAACCGCCATCAGTCCGGATCCGCACAAACGGTTGACCGTACCACCAGCGACGGTGACAGGAAGCCCGGCGAGCAGCACCGCCATCCGGGCGACGTTGCGGTTATCTTCGCCGGACTGGTTGGCACAACCTAGAAGTACGTCCTCGATTGACTCGGGATCGAGATTGTTGCGTTCCACGAGAGCTCTGATAACAAGGGCTGCAAGATCATCCGGCCGGACATCTTTCAGACTTCCTCCGTATCGACCGATTGGAGTGCGACACGCATCTATGATCACTACGTCGTTCATGTTTTTTCTCTTCTCTATTGTGCTGAATCCGGGGTGGCCAGCCAGGTGACCTCGTCCTGTGCAAGGACCTGAAGTACGTCTTCTGGTGCGTGTTGGTTGGACGCGACAGCTCTTCTTACCTCGGGCCTGGGATCTTTCGAAAGCTTGCTCAACAGTTCTGCCGTTGCGGCGGGATTCGTGGCAGCCGACATCCTTACCCGGTCCTCTTGATCTTGAGCCAGATTTGCCAGGGTTTCTCTCTTGACCGCTGGGTTCTGGGCGACTGATGCGCGAACTACGGGGCTGTTGTCCTTAGCGGCGAGCTCTAATGCGTCTTGCGGCATGGAAGGATGAGCAGCGGCTACCGCTCTGACTGAGGGATCCGGATCGGTCGCCAGTCTCTCCAGGATTATTGGTCTTGTATTGCTGGCTTGCGCGATGCTGATTTTTAGGACTGTATCCGCGTCATCGGCGACTCGCTTCACGACTTCGTCGCTTGCATCCTTTCTAAACAGGAGTTGCTGCTTGATACCGAGATCTTTGCAATCGGCGAGTAACAGAAGCGTATCGGCAGGAGTAGCCGGGTTGCCGGACAGCGCTTTGAGAACATTCGAACAGCTATCCCTGCCCAGCAATGAAAGAACGCTGGCCGGCGCGGCCGGGTTGCTTGCCAGAGCTTGCCTGACGATCTCATTGGTGTCACTGCCTAGCTGCGCGACCATGCCAATCTCGCTAGCCTTGTCCGCGCTCTTCTGGTATGTGTTGGCAGCAAGTGCCGCTCGTACTGCGTAATCCTTATCCTTAATCATCTCCTTCACGATCGCGCCTGGCAATGAGGTGTTGTTGGCGAGCACGTATCTAACTTGTGGTGACTCATTGCGTGACAGGTTCATATATTCATCGGCATTCCAGTCGGCGCGCGACGCCAGTACCTGTGCCACCGCAACCGGTGCCTTGTCCATCAACTGTTTGAGTGTGGTCTTGCTGGCTTGAGGATTCGCTGCAATGGCTGTTTTTACACGAATTGAATCGTCTTTGACGAGTTTGCTCAGCGTCGTGTCTTGAACTGTTGGATTGGCTGCCACCGACCAGCGCACCTTTTCTTCTTTATCGTCGGCAAGCGATTGAATTACATTGACTGGCGTGGACGGATTGAGGACGACTTCCATTCGCACTTCCCAGTTTTTGTCCTGGGTCAGGCTTGAGAGTGTAGCGACTGGTGTCGACGGGTTGCCGGCCACACCGATCCGAACGACCATGTGTGAGTCCTTTGCCAGTTTATCGAGAACGTCCGCCGGCGCCGAGGGATTGCCTGCCACCATAGAGCGTACGCCCAGATCCCCATCCTCCGATAGGGCCACGTATGATTCCTGGCTCAGTTGGGGCTGCCGAGCCAGGAATGTGCGTACCAGTCGATCTCCTACCTTCACCAGTCGATCGACGACGTCCTGCGTCGTAGCCCGATTGCGAGCCAGCGAGAGCAAGAGGTATTCTGTTTGAGTGTGACCGTGCGCCAGCCTCGATAGTACCGCAGGTGGTGTTGCTGGACTGGCAGCGATTGTTTCACAAACCTTGGGAAGTCCGGACGATGCCAGCGCGTAAAGCGTACGAGCATCGAGCGGAGTGGGGTTGTGCAACAGAGCCTCGATGACGAGCTGATCTGTGTCGTTGGCGAGCAGCCGTTTGATATCGGCGGGTGCACTCGGATTGGCAGCTACCTGGCGGCGCACGAGATCGCTTGCGTCTTGACCGAGCTTCGTTAGTATCGCGGGGGACGCTTTCGGATTCGACGCGACCGCGAGCTTTATCGGGTAAGCCGGTGCCGGGGTTGATATCTTTCTGCGTTGCGGTTCTACTTGTGCTTTGAAAGACTGCTCTTCCTTCTTCTCGCCTACTCGTGAAGGCGCTCCGGCACCGAGTTTGTCTGGTTTTTCCCCCGCGGTATCAGAGCGAGTACCGCCGTCTTTTTTCGAAGATTCGCCGTCGCCCTCTTTCTTCGCGGACTTCCGCTTCTTTTCGCCGTCTTTCTCTGCGATCAGCGAAGGATTTTGCAATTGGGTTTGCTCTGCGAACGCTGCCCTGGTAAGACTCGAAGATGCCACCGTCACTGGTATCAGACAAAGGTAGGCCAGCGATGTTGCAACTGCTTTGTTCTTTTTATCGTTCATATCCCTGCCAAATGAGAGCCGACTTCCGGGTCAGATTTTAGCGCGTTTTTCTACCTGACAGCCGCTTCTCGAGGCTGGCAGTCTTCAATGCACTTCCCGCTTTCCGCGCTCTTGAGGCTTTTCTAACGATCTAATTCGGATATTACTTAGTGATCCTTCTCATGAATCGACCGGATGATGTTTAAAAGCGTGCCGCGATCGAGTTCCTGGGAGACATATTCAATGTACTTCACCTGCCAGTTATCAAGGTCTGCTAGCACAGTCGAAAGTGATGTCCCCGCCGAGCGCGCGGCTGCCATATCTACATCTACGTCGCCTCGATGACTGAGGATAAAGACTCGCGCTCGTCCCGAATAGCCCAGCGAGTCACGGAAGCTCAAGCGTAGAAATGCCGTGTTTTTCTCATTGCCTATCTGTTCTCTGATACCAGCCACCAATCTTTGGAATTTACTGATTGGTCCGGACACGTCGCCATCCGGTACGGTCGCCATCTTGTATTCAAGCAGCATTCCGATTGCCCAGCTGAAGTCGGAGGTAGTGATATCGCCCATTAATTTGATTGTGCGAGAAATTGTTGTTAAACCGTCGAGCGAGTCCCATACACGCTTCACCATCTCCATTTGGGATTTGGTTATTGGCTTCTTCTCTTTGGGCTCGATAATTGGATCGCCGTCCAACTTCTCTTTAGTGCTCTCCACTTTCTCCAGGATCGAGTCAGCGCCGCGCGGCAGTTTGTTCCAAACTACCTGCGTATTGTCTTGCGCCAGTGCCGCATCGAGGAGCAGCTTATCCAGCGGTTTTGTGATTTTACAAGTATCCTTTGTCAGATCTTCCGATGGTGGTCTTTTGATAAACACGAAGATTCCCTGATTCCATGCCGATGCGAATTCCATGACGGCATTGTTGCCATGGAGTTTTCCGATACGTGCATTCATAGGCTTGCCGGCTTCGAAGTGGGCTTTGAATTGCATATCGCGGTTTTCAACTGAGAGAACGCCGGTTTCTCGGTTGGTCGCCATGTTTTGCAGAAGGCTCATCGGGTCGGTCGATCCGAGGTGCCCTACGAGTGATTGCACCTTCGCTTCTTCGCTTGTCGCCGTCGAAGTCATTTTCGATTTGCTCTTCATGCCTTCGGATTGACCGTAGAACGCCTGGTCCGCGAGAGCAATCTCGAGCATTCGTGAATTGATCTTTCCGCGCTTAACAGCCAGAGCTCCAAGATTCATGCGCTCTTTGGCGCTGGTTCCCTGAAGTTCGAGTACCAGCTCGTCAATATTCTGCTGATTAAGAATCTTGCAATTGATCATATATTCTTCAATCGTGAAGGAGCGCCGATTCTTGAAGTACGACGTGAGGAACGGCACTTTTGCAAACACGGGAAATATCAATTTCTTGGTCTCCAGCTCTTTCAATCCGTCCAAAATCTGGCTTTCGCTCAACCGTGATCTCTGGGTCAGCGCAGCTACCGGACTGAAGTTGTCGATCAGCGCGAGGAGGTGATTTTCCGTGCCGGGCGTTGTGATATTGGTCTTTCTCTGCAGTCCCTGCTCTGTCAGTACAGGCACCGCCGCCATCAAAATTTGCTGAGACAGATCAGCGCCGCCTTCTTCAAAACCCGCGTCCTTCCCAAGTGCCGCTTTGATGTACTTGGTTAGTGTCGGTGAAAATTCAAATAGATCGGCATAGCTGTCGAATACTCGGAAAGATGGAGCAGCCGTGAAATTTTCGCGAATGATTGCGAAGGCGCTGTCGCAGCGGAGAAAAATCAGGGCGCCCTTTATCTCGACCAGTGAATCTACAATACGCGCTGCGTCCACGAGAAGCTCTGACGGGAAGAGGAAGCCGCAAAGCGTGGCATCGACTATCACTGCTTCGTAAACATGATTGCCGGTGGCGAGCCCCCTGAGCTCTTCGACGACTTCTACTCCGTATTTGAGGACGCACATGTTAGCCAGGTCCGGGACGCCAAGCTTCTGCGTGATGGCTCCTGGCACTTCTGATACGTCTATCGAGTTTTCAGTCATCGGTCGTCTCACCTTCGGTTGGGACGCTCACGGGAGTGAGTCCTGGCTCAGCCTTTATGCCCGTATCTCAATAAGAAATATATCGTGGGCGGTTCAGTGTCACATAATCTCGACGCCGAAACTGCAGGGGCGGTCAGGGTATTAGTTTTCGGCTTGATGTAAAGATGATTTTTGTTAACTTCCACCTGGGCGGAAAGTCATCTATACTCGGTTTTCCTGTTGACTATCTTTGGTGAAACAGTGGAATGGCGCTTGGCAACGGTGGTTGTATGAAAATCTTGTTTGAGAACCGAGCTTCGGACATCGTGCTTCAGCGGTGGCGCACTATACTCGCTGTCTTCACCACGGTCATGCTCGTAAGCGCACCATTGTCTGCGGTCGCCCAGGGCATACCCGCCGATCGCCCTTACAGTGCGGGCTCCGATAATCACAAGATCGACAAAAATTATTACGCTCCGACGGAAGAGAAGTCGAGTACCTCCAGTGGAGTCGTCCTCAAAGGTGAGGTCACGTACTGTGTACCGAAGGGGACGCCGATCAAACTGAAGTTGGCGACGGTTCCGACGAGCGGTCTTCGTCTCATGGATCGCACGTTTGATGGAGACCTGCAACCGGCTAAGCTCGGTCAAAAAATCACTGCCAAGACGACAGAGGATATATTTGTCGACACCAACAGAGTCATACCAGAAGGCACCACTTTTTACGGATCGGTTTCGAAGATACATCCGCCGCGAAGAATGGCTCGTCCTGGGCATCTTGAGATTCAGTTCCAGAAGCTGAAATTGCCCGACGGCAGAGTTTTTGCATTTCGTGTCGAAGCGGACAATTTCAAGAAATCGACTGCCAAAAGCAAGGCGAAAGGAGTCGGTCGTTTGATGGCTTGGGCCGGGGGCGGTGCAGCCATGGGCGCGATTGTCGCCTACCAACTTTCGGGGCTTCAATCTACCATCTCGATGCATGGCTATAACATAGCGGCTGGTGCGGCTGCGGGAGCTATTGCTGCAACTACTTACGCCGCGATGAAGCGAGGCAAGCCGGCGGTCCTAGAGCCGGGCGACAATCTCAACATGACTATTGATGCCGATTTACTTATGCCTGTCGCAACAAAACCAAGTCCTAAGAAGATCCCCAAGCACGTCGACGGGTTGTCTGTGGATGTTTTGAAGAGCAAACAAGTCAGCGATGGTCTGGGTGGCCAACTCCTGAAGCTCGATCTCAGCATCGATAACAATACCAAGTACACATTGCGCGGAATAGACTTTTATCTCGAAGACAGCAACGGCAATCATGGAGCATTGTCATTGTCTCAGGATGATGAAGAATCAGAACTCAACTTCATCATTCATCCATACAGCATGGAGACGATGCGAATGCATTTCCAGATGGAGTTTCCCAAGCTCAAACATAAGCTGGTGATTCTCGATCACAACTCTCGAAAGCCTATACATGTAGTAGAAATCAATTAGTTCCTTCGCGCGCTGCAGTTGCCGCTCGTGCCGTTTTGAATTGTCGGGTAGCCCAGAGGTGTCTCTGGTGGCGCCGTTGCATCGTAAGCGAGATTCTGGTCCTGCATCGGGGGAATCGGTCTTGATAGTCGCAGTCCGCTCTATATCAATTTGTTATTTTCAAAAATGGTTCTGTAGTGTTCGCCGTGTGCTTGTTGGCGTGAATTTAGTTTTGGTAAAACGATCAGGTCTGTGCACCTGCGCATCAAGTCAGAGTATTCGTAAGCATAGATACAAACGGCAGCCTTGAAGGATGCCGGCGGTTGATTATCCTACTGTGGAAATACGTGATCGCCTGTTGGACGAAAACTCGCTTTTCATCAATATTGCAAGCAGCTTTGTATATTGTGGACTGGCGATATTGTGGAGTCGGCTAATGGAATTTTGGGGTATGCACCGTGAGCTGCCGAAAATTCGCTCTGTAATCACTACGTAGTTTCCCCATGCCTTATATTGACATCGAACTCGATTGGAAGGATATTAAGGTTGCTAGGTTGTAGTTTGCTTGGTTCTGCCCTACGTGAGTCGACCAACGATTACCAGAGACAAATGAATAATCGTTAGTTTGCAAGGCTCCATGTATTCTCGGGCTGATTCGGCATCACTCTTTCGCGTCTTGATGTGCCACTATTTTTGGTGCGTCTCGAGGCATTGCCGTTCTGTGAATCAGTTCGAACCCCGAAGCTATATATCAATATAGCGAACCCCCCAAATTCAGCATTAGCCGAATGTTTCTCAATGCCAACTAGAGATCTTATTGGCCATGTTTTCGACACTTACCAACAAAAAACCGCCGACCTATGATCTGAATTCCATATTCAGACCGTACGCAAGTGATGCTGTAGGTGACCCACAGCCTTCGAGAACATCGGAATCGAGCGGCAGATTCGCAACCTTTGCACGTCAGGAATTGAAATCGCTATTTAGTCTCGAACTCTCCAAGTTTCCAAAAATGAGCGAGGACGAGCCGACGATGTCCTGGCTGTTGCGCGCAGCTGGTATGGTATCAGATGTGGTTATGCGTGACGTGCTGGATGTATCTCGTCGGGGCGGTCAATCTCCGTATGACCTTTTGCGTTTGTCCGGCCGGATATCCGTTTCGGATTTGAGAGCATTGGATACTGCGGCGCACTATGTGGACAGCGGTACTATTTACCGTGATTTCGCTGCTATCGTTCTCACTTATGCCTGTAACAACTTTATCGAGTTCGATGATGCCTTGTGGGATTTGGGTCTTCATCCCAATGATCCCATGAGCGATTTCAAGCTCTATGAGTTGCTCGATGATTGTGGCGTTTTTCCTCATGCGGATATGCTCGCTGTAAGACGGGAATGCCTGGCACGCGGTGTAACCATCGGGTACAGTCTGGTCAAAAACAACATGCTATCCGGTCAATTCTTGAAAGTTTTGCTGGAGTGCCTCTGCGCTGTCGGTGGTGGAAAATTGCAGTATCACGATCTTGTTCTTACGATTATCAGTATTCTTCGAGACACTGACACCACTTACGGTACCGTCGATAGCTCGATGACGCGCGAGGCGCGTCTCGTTGCGCAAGTTCCCATCTCGACAGCAGACAGAGCGCTCGGCAATCTGTTGCTTTGCACCGATTTGATGGAACTTGAAGACCTGATTTTCTGTCTGGAGGTCGCGCTCGAGGACATTCGTTCTCTGGGTTCCGTTGTATCCGATTTTATGATTGTAGATGTAGTCGTGCTTCAAGCAGCACGCAGCCTGGCGTATATGGTGTGCGAGAAAAAACTCACAGCAAGACGAAGTGTCGAGCTGTTGGATGAGGTTAGAGCCACCGGCAAGCCCCTTGCGCAGATGTTCACGGAAGTGACGAGTGTGTCCGTTTTGACGACCAGTCACCCGAACCTCAGCGCAGTGTCGTTCGCTTAGGTCGAAACCTCCTTATCCGAGATCAATGAATACCCGTTTCTGGCGTCCAGACTGGGGCCGCCCGGCGTCTCTTAGGCACAGAGCCGTCTCGACAGCCTTCAAGCCCGAGATCAAGAAACACCTATTTTGGTAGACCGGAACACCGACGTTAATGGTGTGGACCTTGCTCTGTGCCTTAGAGGCGCTCCATACGCGTTGGTTTCATTTATATTTGCGGAACCGCGTTCTTAGTTCTATTCACAACAGAAGAAACTTTGAATTTCAGAGGCGCCGCAAACCCGCTTCCTGTCTTCAATGATCTGCTATCGCCTCTGCTAGCCGCACGAGCGTCTTCGCAATCCTTTCGGAGACGTGGATGAAAACGCTCTATTCATCAGGTTTCTTGATTATCACTGTGGATTTGCGCATGGGAATTGTACGAAGTCGGGGGGAATCCCCCCAATTGTTCAAGAACCGCCTCCCACCTACACTCTAAGCATCGACAACACCCCTAAGAGCTGTTCCGGCAGCGAGGCAACTAGAGAGATGACAATGTTCAGAGATCCAAGAGATGAAGATCGACTTTGCCAAGTTTTGAAGGCATACGTTGAAGAGTGGGGGCCGGAAAATGTGATAGTTTCCGTTCCGTCACATTGGAGCGAATACAGCACTAACAGTCTCGGTAGAGTGAGACTGGAGTTTGCAACTCAGAATACGGTATCAATTCGTGTTGAATATGATTTCGTCAGACTAAAGTACGATGTGGCGCTACAGGCGGCATAGGACCAGGTTTAGTTCGATATCTACTTTCCTCCTTGAATTGAAGCCCTGTGGTGGGGCTTCTTTCGCTTTAAGGAAAAGCGTTCTTCTTGAACAACGATCCTAATTGGTCGTGTTTCATTGCATCGCATGCAGACCATGACATGCAGACGGCTATTGAATATCGATTGTCGAAATAGCGCTTTCTGGTGTTGCTTCTGCCGTGGGTCCAGAAAGTCCGATGGTGTCCGATGGAGATGGTGCCGGTAGCACGACGGTGAGGTCGCACCCACCGCCACCGCCATATTTCACTACGACGGGCCACTCGGATACTTGCGGTAGATCTGCTTTGATCATGTCGATTACAGCCGGCGTTGCTCGTCGGCTGTGTAGATCTATTTGCGCGTGCAGGCATTCGTGATCCATGCGGGTCAGAATTTGACGAACTCGCCATCCTCGATCTTTTAAATGTTCTGCCATCTCGTCTGCTTTAGTTTGCAGTTCGTCGCGGTATCGAATGGAAATCCTGGTTCGCTTACGAATTGATTCTTCGTCTGCAGACAGCTGCTCTAAAGGCTGTCGTCGACATCTTGTTGCTCTTTGTGTGAATTGGGCCACGCCGAAACCTTCGAAAACGGCCCGTGCGCCTTTCTGACTGAGGATGAAGTAGTTGACACCGTCTATGGTTTCACCCTGACCTGGTAACGTCGAAGTCATTACGGCGCCTGGCGGAAGATCTTTGGCGAAGGCTAGAATAGCGGCGATTTTATCCATAGGCAAATCGGTCTTCACGCATTTGTAGCCGGCTTCCAGGAGTTGGGGCGCTTTTAGTAAGACGCCCGGATCCTTCAACCTGTTGAGGGATTGCCGCAGGAACCACTGCTGTCTCTCCATTCGACCGATGTCAGCCATCGCATCTTTTCTGAAGCGGACGTAGCCTTCTGCTTGTTCCGGCGTGAGCAGTTGTTTGCCCGGCTTGAGATGGATCGACAAACCGGAGGTTTTATCCTCATAATCCATCTCTTTTTCTACAACTACTTCAATAGGTCCGAGAAGTTTAAAAATGTCCCGTAAACCCATGGTATCGACCACTACATAGTTGTCGACATTGATGTTGAAGTTGTTTCGCACCGTATTGACTGCCATTTCGGGTCCGCCAATTGCGTGCGCTTGATTGATTTTGTTGACCCCTCTGCCGATTTCCACATGACTGTCGCGTGGGATCGAGATGATACCGACACGCTTACTGTCGGGGTCGAGTGTCACCAACATCATGGTGTCAGATCTGGTGCCCTGGTATCGCTCGGCTTCCGTGCCATTCCAGTCGACGCCCATTACGAGTACGTTTAGCCTTTCCTCCAGCTTCGGAAATACTGGTACCGCAGCCAGTGCGCTACCGATCGCACCAGTCGCATTCTCCACCTGGGCGACTACGGCCTGCCTGGTACTTGAGCGCATCGGAAATGCGACGTAGACGATTGAAAGGGTCAGAGCTGTGAGTGCCAGTCCGATTGCGACAATTGAAAGCCCAAGCCGGAGCTTCCCGGGCTGAAAGTCAGTCCCGTCGTTACGTACAATCTGGTTGCCCAAGGTCGCCTCTTCCGCTCTAGAAAAAAATATTTGTGCCGATAATAGTTTAATAGCGCATGCGGTTCGCTTGCTCTTTACATTTAAAATATCTTAGATTCCCTCTGGCTGTCTAAAAGCCTCTGGAAAGCTCTATTGTGTGCGAGTTTGCGCTGGCGTGACAGCTTGTCCTGAGTACAGACGCATGATTGTATTGCTGTCGCGCTCCGTAAGATCTATCCAGGTGTCTGCAACTCCCATTGTGTGAAACATGGCGTCGTCTGGATTGGCTGTATGACCTGCCAATCCCATCGCGTGACCAATTTCGTGTAGACAGGTGCGTCTCATCCGATTGTCGGTTACTGGAAGTGCGGGAACCAGAGGTACAGTCAAGATTGTGATCGTGCCTCTCACCAGTCCGGTGCGATTCGCCTCGAGGACTGCCTGACCTGACTCTGCGATGTTCTTGAATTTCGCAGGTTCGTTGGACCAGGAGCAGATTATGTCTGCTTTCGCTCCGGCGTCGACGAAAGCAAATGTTACCAACCCGTTGGAAGCTTGGCTCCAGCTCTCGAATGACTTGGTTAGCAGATCTGCAAATTGTGGTCGATAGTTAGGGACTGCCTCGCCATTCGTGATAAAGACCTTGAGCGGCATTTTGTTTTGAGGCCAGCGAAGAATGCCTTCTCTAGTCACTTCGCTGTAGTAATCGTTCGTGACTCCATCGGCAGGTCGAATCATCCGTTCTTTGGCTCGCTCTGCTTCCAAGCCGCCGACCAGACCTGCAATCTTCTTGTATTCTCGATGAGTCGGAAATTTACTCAAAAAGATTTTGTACGTTTCAATGGCTCGATCCAAATTGCCTGTGGACTGCAGCATCCCACCGAGCGACATCCAGGCGGCATCGAGATTGGGACTAAGCGAGACAGCCT
>CAYQKX010000022.1:0-43337 GCA_964418155.1 uncultured Candidatus Obscuribacterales bacterium
AATTTGCAGCTCAAACGGCTTTCTAATGTCAAGGAGCACGATTTTATCACCGCGATCGAGACGTTGTTTTAATTCGGTTGCTGATATTTCCATTTCTGGGTATTGAATAAAGGTGGTAGGCGTAGTCATTAAAGTATAATCTCAACGCAGCTGTGCCGTAAGGGAGGTTAATCCGTGAGCATAAAATCCTTGGAGGAAGCCATCAAAGAATGTCTGTCCGACGATGGCAAGATTTCTAAGTACGAGGCGAAGGTCATTCGAGAGCTGATCATGGCTGATGGCGTGGTCTCGGCTGAAGAAAGGCAGTTCCTGGAGGGTGCCCTCAGGAATAATCAATTTGATGAGCAGGGCTTCGAGCTTCTTTCTGGAGTGCTCCTCAGAGCCGACCTGAAAGAGTAGTGAAGAATTGATCGGAGTGTGCGACCACACTGTGCCGAATCTTTTGAACATAGTTTGACGCAGGTCGGCTTTCACAGTGGAGGCCGACCTTCATCGTGAGGTTGTTTTTTCTTGGGGAGAAACCATAATCTGCTGTTTGTTTTGACCGTGGCATTGCTGAGCAGCTCTATGTCTGAGGCCAATGGTCAAAGCTTCAAAGTGAGCCAATCGCCTAGTCGCATGAAAGAGTCGGCTTTGACAGCAGATCCAAAAGGATGTGAATTCGAGTTCGCAAAAGAGCTCTCGAAGAACGAGGGTGACCCTGCGCTTCGCCTCGCCTACGCGATCACGCTTTATCGGTTGGGTCGATACTGGGGGGCGCTCTCGCATTTAGAGAAATTGCGTGATCAGGAGAAAGCAAAGTTAGACCCCGATGTTTACTTGTATCTTGGTCATTGCTATGTGAAAACTCGCAAGACAGGTGACGCGGTCAAGGCCTATGAGAGCTATGTCGAGCTCAATCCCAATGCCGAAAATGCTGATAAATACAGGACCTTGATATCTGTGCTCGGTGAGCAAGCGCAAAAGCAGGGAAAACCTGACGACACCACCACTGGTGACTATTTGAAGGAGACTACTCAGACCGGTCTGTTCCGTTGGCCTGACAGTCGCATACCAATCTCTGTTTTCATTGAGCCTGCCGCGGGAATGACCGGATATCGCCCGGAATTCGATGATGCTTTACGACACGCATTCCAGGAGTGGACGGCTACAACCGGGGGCAAAGTTAAATTTGACATCCGGTCTGAGAAGGCTGGCTCAGCTATCGTCGTTAGCTGGACAGACGATCTCCATGCACCTGAGCTTACGGCGGAGGCCGGTAAGGCATGGGTGGTGCAGGACTTAGAAGGCATCAAAAGCGCAGAGATAAAGCTGTTGACTGTAAGTCCATTCAACGAAGGTCCAGTCGGTTGCGAGATGTTGTATAACATCTGCCTCCACGAAATCGGTCATGCCCTCGGGTTAATGGGGCACAGCCCCTATCCGGAAGATATTATGTATCCGCAATTGTCGACGCAGGCAGGGATATCGCCGCGCGACATCAGAACTTTCAGCGCATTATATGAGGCCGCGCATGAATCACAGGCGGTGGCATCCAGTGGACGCACTTCGCGCACGGACGATCCCGAATTCGAGCGCCTGAGCCCGAAGCTTCAGGCTGACCTGCTTGTCAAAGAAGGAACGAAAGATTGTTTTGCCGGTAAATATCAGGATTCGATGAAAAAACTGGAGATGGCTTTGAAAATCGATCCGAACAACGAATTTGCCAAAAGCAATCTGGCGGTGGCAGCCAATAATCTTGCCGTTGCAGCATCCACCGATGAGGAGCGTCTCAGGCTATTGCGGCTGGCATTGTTTTGGAATCCTGCCAGTGATGCCGGGAGAAACAACCTTGAATCTCAATTGCAGTTTCAAAACCTCAACACTGCAGATCCTCAGCAACGAGTAAAATTGGCGGATGAACTAGAGAAGAAAGGCGACGTCGTCGGAGCTTATGTAGAGCTGTCCGAATCCAGGCGTCTTAAGCAGGATCCTTCCGTTGATGCACGGATGGAAAAACTTCGAAAGAAACTTCAGACCAATTGAAGGCTTGTCCGCCGGGTTGGAACTGTAGAGGTGCTGCAGAGTTTGTGCGGCTGAGTTGGAACTGCACAGTTGGAGCTCTGCAGTTGGGGCTCGTTATGGCGTGGACTGATCCAGTTGGCCGGACTTCAATTGAATACGCCGCTTGAATTCATCATCGGACAATGAGCAAAAGATCCGCTTCCCATCCGTGCATACGAATAAAACTTCAATTTCGTCGCCGTCTCTGAGTTGTACAGATGTCGGCACAAAGGCGTCTCGAATGTCTCTATTAGGTAAGGTCAGCGCGTAGCCACCGGTATTTTTCTCCCGAATGCGGCACTTCATAATGTCGCCTGGCTTGTAGTCCTCAAGTGGGGACGAAAAATCAAATAACTCGTGGTTTTGCATGTTTGTTTGTCGACTTATGCCACTGTCCAATAGCCATACCCCCAACCATATAAAAACATCATATACAATCCGAGCCCCTTAGTCACGCAATTTATATCGACCGCACGCAGGCCGCTATTCCCAAAGCAGTCTTTTCGCCAAGCTCGGTCCGATTCCGAAATATTTGTTGATAATGTCCGGGTTGGTCTCGGTCGGTATTATCTCGCCGGGGCTGACGTACTTATTCCAGGAGTCCTGGAATGCTTCTCTGCCCTTTTCTGAGCGGGCGAGCAGCGACGGCACTGCATGGTATCCGGCAAGCGTGGGAGATACTTTTCCAGCCATGTAAGCTTTGAAGAACTTTTCTTCCAGTTTTGCTTTCACTTTTGCCAGTTTAGTCGCTTGATTCTTATCTCCATTGGAGATTATCGGCGGGATGATCGCAGTCGGAGGTGTCTGCGATTGAGGCATTGTGCCAGGTTGATTCAAATTGGTTGGCGCTCTAGAGACAGGCTGAATTACGGTTGGCGAACTGACATCGCCGGTATTCGAATTGCCTTGTGTCGACTCTTCGCCGACGCCAGCTTGCGTGGATTGCAACCACTTCTTGTCTTGCCGGGCATTCGATTGAGCTCGCGCCGGCTCGTCGGGAATGAGCAGCTCGAAGCGAGGAATTATGTATGGCTGACCCGTGATTGGCGCGAAAACCTCGGTGACTGCATTTACGAAGGTTTTTGATGCTTCAGAATCAACGTTGTTTAAAAACAAACGGAAGCAACCATTGCTTCTTACGCTGACAACAATGTCATCACTGCTGGCGCCAAGCGGAAGGAGTCTGCGTTTCTTCAATGCAGACAAGACAGCTCTGGCAATATTCTTCAGATTCTCATCCTGACAGTGCCCGCTCATAACCTCCTTTTTGAACTTGCTCCGCAGCCAATTGTATTTCCGCGCCGCCAGAGTCAACATGCCAGCCATCGGAAGAAGGGCCAGGAAAAGGGGCGCGCCGCTTGTGGCCAATACGCAGGCCAAACCAGACGAAAGTACTGTTCCGACACCGGCATACTCTCCCCAGACGCCGATCAGCGCTGATTTCATCTGTCCGGTGTGTTCTTTCTGTGTTAGATCGCCTTTCAGATTGGGTGGTGTCAGATGTGGTGCTCTGAGGTCAGACAGTTCGACACAGCCGAGCAATTTATTCTCATAAGGAACTCCCACTTTCCAAAGATCGTAGATTCCCTCTCGACACAATGCTCTGTAGGTCATCTCTTCATTGAGTTTGCCGTGTGATGCGAATACTTCCAATGCAGTGAGCTCAGAAAGTGAGGGATGAACATGCCCTACGCCTCGTTCGATCTGTCCGTCGTCCGAGATTCCGAAAAATCCTTCGTGTTTTCTTACGAATCGGTTGTAGTCATTCAATCCTTTTTCGAGTTGCGGAGCGACGCATACAATGTCCCAGTTGTTCGCGACTTTCCTGTGGCCCAATGGATCGTTGGTTTGAATGCGAATACTGCGGCCGCGGAGCTGCTTAACAGAAACCGGTGCGGTTGTAGTGGTCAGGTCGATCAATGTGTTGAGAGCCTGGCTGTCCCACCCCTCGCCAAATAGACCGCGAGTGCCGATCAGACATTTCGAAAGTCCACGTTCGAATAGGTGTGTGGCCAATTGTACATAGAGCTTCGATTCCCACTCGCCACCGTGGGCGGTGATCTCACAGAAGGTGTTTTCCTCGAAATCCGTTACGGTCAATGGCAGATCCAGTCCTTCATTGTCCAGGTACTGATTTGCTGCTTCGAAGAATTGATCTTTGATGCGAATGTCTATCAACAGCAAGCTGCCCGTAACCAAGCATGGATTAACATCCGCGGAAATCGGCTTCTTGAGCAAATCGCGGAAGACGCCTAGAGCGCCACCCGATTCTTCATCAATAACACCGCCACCGTCCTTGATTCCGGTGGCGGACATCCGCTCGAAGTCCGTCACCACGATAGCGCGAAGTCGGTGCTCGAGGCCTTTGTATTCTACGGCGAGCACTTCAGCCACGGCTTGAGCCTTGGATTTACTGAAAGCGAGGACTCTATCTGCTGGAGATGCTTGTCGACGTATTCCGCGTTCTGAGATTCCGTATCCAAGCTTGCGCGCTGCCCGCTTTATCTTTTCGAAGAGCTCGTGACTGTCTTGCTGGGCGCTAATTTTGAGTTTGTGCGACGCAAAATCATCCAAGATGCACAACCAATCCTCGAGGACCGGTGCTTGCGTGCTGCCTTCCGACAGCACCACGCGGCGCGGTGCCGGCAACCGATACTTGTAGAGGCAGCGTAAATAGGCAAGTGCCAACGCAGGATGCTTCTCCTGAAATTTCCTCCAGCCTTCAGTCTCTGAAGCATCAATCGTTCGTCTGAGCACCCAGGTCAATAGCGGTGAGACGTTTCCCGCGGCGTCTACGATGTCGTATTTTTTGTTGTCATTGAGTCGGCTCGTAAAAGTTGTCGTTTCATCTTTCTTGAGAGTGAGTTCATCGAGAAGAAGGTGAAAGTCTTCGTGTTGCGATTCAAGAAATTCAAGCTCCTTGACCGTTGGTTCCGTGAAATACACAAGGTCTTGAAAAGGAGCGAGTCCGCCTTCTCTAACCAGAGCCGGAGTAGGTACCTGGTAGTCTATAGCGCCGACGAGCGAGACATATCGATTCTCCTGATTGCTCGTCTTGCCTTCCGGCGGTGTACCGGTGAGCGCCACTACCAGCGGTTCATCAAGAACCGCCAACATGTGAGTCATGATGGCTGCCCAGTAGTCAGTCAAGTGGTGGCATTCGTCGAAGATCACGAGACCAACACCCTGCCGTCTCAACGCCTGGATAAGGTCAAGAGCATTCTTGTGCAGCACTTCTTCCAGCTTTAGAACCTCGGTCAGCTTGCGCCGGATGCGACTGGCGTGTCGGGACATCTCGCGTTGATGTGCTTTGGGATTGTTTTGCAAAAGCTCGAGAATCCTCAGCTCTGCCTCGCCCACCGAATAAGATCGACTGGTGCGCAGTTCGTTGACCCATTCCTTCTGAGCCAGCTGCTCCAAGTACTCCTGCTCTCGACCGGGCGTTGAGAGAACCTGATAAGTCAAGACCGTAATCGGCTTCAGCGGTCGAATCTCATGAGTGCCGATGATTTCGTCAATCAACAGACCTTTCAGATGGGGAGGCACGAACAGGTCGAGTTTTTTCGACCATTGAGACTGGATTGTCGTGTTGGGGCAAAGAATTAGGGTCGGGCGCTTAAAATTAACCGCCATTTGTAGACCGATAATGGTTTTACCCGCTCCAGGTGGAGCGACGACGTGAACTTCTCTTTTGCCGGAGGCCACTTTCTCGTCTACCAGACCAAGAATTTCGGTCTGATACTTCCTCATAGGGAAGGCGAAGGATAGTTGAGATAAGAGCTCTTCTACCTGTCGATTTTCATCGCGAACGACGGATTTGCCATACGCACTGGACAGGCTCGGCGGGGCGGCATTGCCAGCAACCATAACTATGGGATTCTTTCTAGATAATAAAGAGCCATTAAGATACAGACAAAATAAGCTATTTCATTAGGAGTGGCAAGAGACGACTGGGGAATATTATTAGCAGTCTTTTGGGAAAATTCGGAGCTTTGACCGTTGAGTGATGATTCACGGCAAGTCATAACAGACCGTTATCAGATATTCTCTATGCTCGGTCGAGGTCAGTCAGGGACTGTATATCGTGCCGGCGATACGATTCTCGACAAAAGTGTCGCGTTGAAAGTCCTCGATATCGGGACGGATTCAACCAAAGTCATTCGATTTCAGAATGAGGCTCGTATAGTTGCTCGTCTCGATCATCCGAATATAGTCAGGGTGCTGGACTTCAACCTGTTTGACAAAAACAAAATGTATATTGTCTTTGAGTTAATAGAAGGACAAAGCCTCCGGTCCATGATCGACGATCGTGGAGTAATTCCGGTCTCGGAATGGCTGCCTTTGGCCGAAGGAATTCTTTCAGGATTGGAACATGCACATGCCAATGGTGTCACTCACCGCGACTTGAATCCGAATAATGTGTTGGTCGACTTCGCAAATCAAAGTAGGCCCCAGGCAAAAATCGTCGATTTCGGCATCGCCTGCCTGCAAGACTTTGACCAACGGTTGACCAGGCAAGGTGCGGCTGTCGGGACTCCCGAGTACATGTCTCCGGAGCAGTGTCGTGGTCAAGGATTGAATCAGACTTCTGATATCTACTCATTTGGCTGCGTGTGTTTTTCGGCATTGACCGGTCGCCCCCCACACAGAACCGATACTTTGGTAGAGACGATGATGGCGCACACTAGTGTAGTGGCACCGCGTCTCAGCGATGTTAGACCGGATCTGAGCTTCCCTGAACTGTTAGAATCAATTGTGGCGAAGTCCCTGGCTCACAACCCCGCCCACCGGTATCAAACCGCGACCCAGCTTTTGGCCGAGTTCAAAGCTCTGACCGAGTCGTTGACCTCGGATGCCGAACGGAACCCGGTGTTGTCCCATAATGTGACACTACCGGCGGTGAAGGGGATGGGGACGATTGCGTGGGTCGTGGTTGCGATTGTCGTTTGTGCGTTCGCGGCAACAGTCGCGACGGCATTGTCCAACTCGTTGTTTGCTTCGAAAGAACATCAGTACAATTTGACGCGCATTGCAGACGAAACTGGGCTGGTAGCGCTTTCGGCATTAGAGGAAGGCGAAATCGCGCTCCAAAACAACTCCCTGATTGGAAACACTTCGACCGCGGCCGTCAAGAAAGACGAAAAGATGGTGGTTCATGCAGAAGGTGGACAAACTCAATTCACACCTCTCGAGGAATTCCGATCGGTCGAAGCAAACTCGAAGGTGGCGTCTGCAGCGTTAAATGCCGACAGCGTCATCGATATACAGCCAGGCGATATGCAGTTACTCAAATCGGTACGCAGGGCGAACCTGGAACGAACTGGACCCGGTGTCTACCATCTGCGATGTTTCAGTGATGAGGACATGAAGCTTGTACGCGACTCGAACGACATTACTCAGTTGTACGTTTCAGCCTCGTACAGTATTCGGGGACCGGGGCTGAAATACCTCAGTGGATTGCCGCTGCAAACTCTAGAATTCAAGAAGAGCTTGATTGATGACGCGGGACTCGCATATCTGCCGGTCTCCAAAATTCTGACGAGCCTGTCGCTAACTTACGACCGGAAGCTTTCGGGCACCACAATTAGTGCTGAAAAAACTCCTAATCTGACATACTTGAATCTGCAGCTTTCTGGTGTAACAGACGAAGGGCTGAGTAACATATGCAAGCTGAAGCATTTGCAGACGCTTTTGCTAAACGATTCTGCGATCACGGGTGCCACTCTGGGTGATATCGCTCAACTTCCGGAGCTGAGGCAACTCTCCATAGCACATGCTCCTATCGAATCCCGCTACCTGCCTTTTGTAACTTCCGCTCCCAAACTGTTTGCTCTAAACTTGGACGGTCTCAAGGTCAGTGACTACGACTTTTTGCATGAATTGAAGTATTTGCGCTCACTGTCAATTAACGACAGTTCGATAACCGATCGGCAGCTGGCCGCCCTCTTGCGCAATTGCAAGAATTTATCCGAGCTGTCGATCAAAAGGTGTGCGAAGCTTACGAAAGCAGGCCTCGCATCCTTAATAGGAACGAAGATCCGGAATCTCTGCATAAGCCGCGACCGATCAAGCGACGACCTGGTCGAAATCTTGATCCAGTGTAAGAGTTTGTCCGTTCTCGAGGCCGAAAAAACTAGACTTTCATTTGAAGCCGTTCATCGCCTTCTTTCTAAATCAAACATCAAGAGCATTACAGTTTCAGAACCGATTACCGAATTCGAGTTTGAGCAGCTAAGGACCGTTTTCCCTCAGAAAAAAATTCACCATGTCGAATTCTAAGCACTTGCGTTTGTCTGGTGGGCGGAGATCAACCGTCTTGTCGGCGCTAGCGCTCGTGATTTTTTTTCTTGGTATAGAACTTCCAGCATCGTCGGTTGATAAGTACAAATGGGACGACGTCAAGCGTGAAGGTGAGCGACTGGAGCTATCTGGCGCGTATCCAATGGCGCAGAAGTATTATCTTCACGCTCTAAGCTGCGCCCGTGATCTCCCGCCTGGATCTAGTGCGCAAATCGAAAGTCTTTTTCACATGGCGAATATATTCTTGCTACAAGAAAAGTACATCGATGCGGAGCCCTACTATCAGCGGCTGATAACGAACCTTACAAAACAAAAACGCGAAGGCACCATCGGTGAGGACAGCCTCGTATGGATGGAGGAGCTGGCCTCATCGTATGCCAGGTGTATCCATGGAGCCTGCGAGGAAAAAGCGCTCGAGCATGCCGTCAGTATTTACGACCTGGTCAGCGGTGATGAGAACAGTCATATCGCTGCCATTCTTAGAAGGTTGGTCGAGCTTAAGCTCAAGGACAATCGACCCAGAGAGTGCGAGACCTATGCCAGGCGACTGGTGCGTTTGACAAAGACCCTGAGCGGTCCTTCAGAGGTTATCAAAGGTAGCGATCTCTTCCTTCTTAGTCTGATCCAGTTTCGTCTCGGAAGGTATGCGCTCGCTGAATCCAATGTGCGAGAGTCATTATCGATATACGAACGCCTTGATGTTCCGCCTGGTTCGTACACGGTCAACTGTTTGATTCAGCTTGCCAGAATTTTGCAGTGTCAAAAAAACTTTGACCTTGCCGAATGGACAATTCGGAAAGCGCTGAAAATATTGGAGAGAAATAACGGTAAAAAATCTCTCGAAACCATTCCTGCGCGAGAACTGCTTGCCGAGATAGAGACCAGGAAACGTGACTATCTCGAAGCCATACGACAATATGAAACATCTATATCAATTCTGGAATCTAAATACGGTGAATTGGATTCACGACTCGTTGGCCAATTGCTTCGGGTGAGAGAACTTCATCTCAAAAGGGGCGACCTCCAGAAAGCGCGCCAAATCAAGGAAAAGATTGCATCTATATCGAAAAGTGCTTTGTCGAAAACCGATACTGTCGGCCACTAACGATGGTGACATAACGGTAATGTAACAACTCGGCCGCTGTCGCAAAATTGTCCTTGAGATTTGGATTCGAATTTACTAGCGATCAAGATGTCCATACAGACGCTGACATTCAATAACGACGAGCTTACCGCTGGGAAAGGCTTGAATCAACGCGAGTTTTCGCCGCATGGAAGTCCAGTTCTATCTGCGGTACTAAAGTCCTGCGCGATCGCCACTTTTGTTTTAGGATCTATTCCCTTTTTCTTTATTTCCTGGTTGATTCTTTCTACCGGTGCCAACACTATATGTGTGGACTATGCCGCTTTCTTACACATAGTCGACAAGGTGTTGAGCGGTCAATATCAATGGTTTTCAATTTTCTCAGATTCGTTCATAAGAACGCATATGGTACTGTTGCCGGTGCTCGTGCATATTGCTGTCGCATATATAACCAACTGGAACGTCACCGCAGAACTATTCATCGGTATGAGTTTGCATCTTCTCCGGGCGTTCCTGATTGTCGACATGATGGCGGGGCGCTTCGCCAATAAGTGGATTCGTCTGGCCATCACCGGTATCGTGTTGGCTCTGGTTTTCGCTAACTCGCAGTCCTGCATAATGATCTATGGCGAGGCCAGTATTGCTATCGGTCTGTGCTTGTTGTCTTTCACTTTTGCTCTCTGGTCCTTGTGTAAATTTGGACGGACGCCTCGAGGACTGTCCTGGATGGTGTTGGGTGGAGTCGCGTCCTGTTATTCCTTCGGAAATGTTGTTCCGGTGTGGGCTGTATTGTTGCTCGCTATATGGCTTCTACCGGTCAGAGGTTGGACTCACCACTTTGATGTCGCCAGAAAGTCTTCAGTCGCAAATTCAGGAGGCCACTTTCTGGTCAATCGAAAAGTAGCTTGTGTTTACTGGCTCGTTGGCGCATTTGCTTCTTTGACTCCTTATATCTACTTCCTTTCTATAAGAGGTTCGGCCAATCCGGAGCTTGTAAAGACATTCGGTATCTTTGACTGGGGATTTGTTCTCAATGCTCTTGGGCGTCCGTTTGCGAAGAGCATGGGAATTGAGTACGGACGCCTGCCTCAGGCAGAGCTCAGCGCCCTGATTTTGATTGCCATGATGGTAGCAGCTGTTATTCCTCTATTCAGGCGCCAAGTCAAGCTAGATGGTGTCCGGACGATAGGGCTTTTACTGTTTGCTTATGGTTTTATCAGTGTTTGGAGTGTCGGTGTCTTTCGCACGCATGTTGCGCCCTGGTACGCCTCGATGTCGCTGTATTGCTGGCTTGGCCTGATTACTCTGTCGATCGCGAATTTGTCCAACCTTTTCGAGTCAAACATGGGCAAGCGGCTTTGGGCTCGTCCTCAGGCTGCAACCATATCTGGTGCCCTTGCTATCGTTTGCGTTACGGCACTTTTCCTCTCTACCAATCTCACGTATAAAGACAAGCAATTTTTTCTGAATGCTCGAGCTCCTGTATCTGCTGAATATGTCAGATTTTTCAATAGTTCTCCCACCTTTCTCGAGTCTTCAATTTTTAGCAACGATGGGCGGCCCGACCGAATAACGGACTTTGCCAGTGCCCTGAGTCGTCATCGACTTTGTATCTTTGCGCCTCAGACGACGATGTCATTGCAGGGGCAGTTCGCCCTGGAGCAGGTATCGATTGAACGCTCGGCAGCAAGTAAGCGCGTCGCCTGGCTGGAAGACCGTTCTCTGAAAAAATCGGCTTCCTGGCGTGACTATCACCATCTGAACTTGTCGATTCCTGAGGGCAATACGGTTAACTGGCGCGTAACCGTTCCATCGGATGCTGAAGAAATGGTCTTTTGTACTTCTGTCGCAGCGATGGCGGAGCCGACGGGCGCATGCGCCGATGGAGCGCCGCCAAAGCTTGTTTCGACGGTGTCGATATTTCCTAATTCACCAGATACGGTGCGTGTTGCCTCAGGCGATTGTGCCGGCGCCTCGTACGTCGTGAGGTGTGACGACGTCTGGAAGCCTGTCCGTTTGAATTTGCTTCCATACAGGGGGAAATCCGTAACCATTCGCCTGGGCTCCAGCACACGAGGTAGCGCCTATGCTCGGCTCTGTAAAGATGGTGACTGTCTGCCTGGTTCCGTGGTCTACATGTACCCCCACATAACGGAAGTGGTGTCACATGATTCAGGCGGGGTGCGCACGTTTAGATCCGCCACCGCTTCAAATACAACATCAAGTAAAATTGTTTCCGAAGAGTTTTGTCCGTCAAACACGGATGTATCGCCATTGTTTCCGCATCTCCAGGGAGAGCGTTTCGATTTCCCTAACTTATTGTCACAGGCGTGGAAAAAGGTCGAGCTACCGATTCCGGCAGATGCGTCGCATAGTATGCCTGGCCGTTATTGGGATGTGGAGCCGAAGACCGGCATCGCTATCGACAGTTATGAATACCTGACGATGAATCTCGCGCCGCTTCCAGGTAAGACCTGGTGTTCACTCAAAATGCATTTGCAGTTCGACGATGGTACTATCGATGGTTTCTCAATGCCGTTGTTGCCGGACACTCGAACGCATTCGTATGTGTATCCGTTGAGATTGCTGACCGTGCGCTCTGGAGCAAAGCTGGTCCGAGTTGTTGCGTTCGCGAGCGCGGTAGAACAAAAGAATCTGCCTCTCAAACATCGCCACCGTAAGCTCAACGACTATCCACCAATCGCGAGTCTCGAGCAAGACCAGAATTCAAGCAATCAATGTGCCGAACTCTGCGGTTGCATTCAGGTCAACTCTATCGCGCTTGCAAGTTCGACATTGCCGTCTCGAGCAACTGTTTACCAAATGCCCAGCGTCGGGCGGACAGAAGATCAAGGAGCTTTGAATCTCAGCAGTTCGAGAACCGCGAACGCGAACAACACACCTGCCAAAAAACTGGCTAGTAACAAATGCCATACCATGTTGGTCTGCCGGTGATTCATTCCGCGCACGATTCCAACGCGTGCCGCAATATAAATCAGTACGCTGAAGTATGCGGACAATGCTACTACAAAGCGAATCCAACCACCGACCATGGCGGCGAAGAACAGCACGATACACACAACTGGCACCAGCCAAATCGTAATCGGGTCGCTCTTTCGGATGTTGTTGCCTTCAGCCTTTACCGATTCCCGAATGTATCTGAACGACTCCTTAAAGCTTGCCGAAAAAGGCATCCTTTGAGTTTCGGTATTGGTGTCCGGTAGTTCTGAACTCATCACATTTACCTGTGAAATTATCCGACGTTCTTTCTGTATCGCTTAAACCTATATTTGCCCCGATCCGCTCTCGTGTCAATCACCACGTGAAAACGGATCAAGCTCAAACCGATTAGTTATACAGTTGAAGCCGGACAGAGGTTGTTGATCGGGCATCCCGGACAATCCGGATTACGGGCGAAACAAAGGCGTCTGCCGTGCCAGATGAGAGTGATGGAACATTTCGACCAGTCTTCTTGAGGGAAGACCTTTTGGAGATCGAGCTCGATTTTGTATGGATCTTCCTGTTCTGTGAGACCCAGTCGTTTGGACAGTCTCTGTACATGGGTATCGACGGTCCAACCAGGTACACCAAATGCGACACCAAGCACGACATTGGCCGTTTTTCGACCGACACCGGGCAGCTCGACGAGCTCCTCGAGTGTTCGTGGGACCTCGCCTCCGAACTTCGACACCAGAGCCTGGGCGCACTTTTGAATATTGGCGGCCTTGGCGTTGTAGTACCCGGTCGCTTTGATCAACTCTTTTACTTGGTCGATAGGCGCCTCCGCCAACGCTTTAGCGGTGGGGAAACTTGCGAAAAGCTTTGGTGTGACCTTATTGACCTGAACATCAGTGGTTTGTGCGGAAAGTATCACCGAGGTCAAAAGCTGATAGGTGTTGTCGAAATCCAGTTCGCAGTCTGCATCGGGGTATTGCTCAAGAAGGCGATGCATCATCTGAGTGGCAGTCTTTTGATTAACCAATCCGACGTTGTCGGCTTTTTTCTTCTTAGGCGGAGCCTTCGCCTTCGTGTTAGCCGGAGCCTTAGCTTTCGCTTTATCAGTGCCAGCGCTCTGACCAGCCTTTCGCGTGGCTGTCCGTTTTGTCTTGGGTCTTTCCGATTTATTCTGAATTGACGTCGGTTTGCTCGTTCTGCCGCTGTTTTTCTTCATCTCGTGAATCTCGTTAGTTTGCCGTAGAAAGAATTCTCATTCGACGACTCTTGCTCCGTAGTTGACCGGTTCGACTACAAAGATATCGAAATCGGCGGCGTCGTCTTCTTTCATATTTCTTATATGGTCGCGAGTCGCCAATTCCAGGGCAAGTGCTTCTTGCCTGGTTTTGGTCACTGCAAACAAAGTCGGTCCGCTCCCCGTCAAACGTGCGGTCCATCCACCCAGGCTTTCGATGTCAGCGCGCAGCCTGGCAAGACTGGTGTGTTTTTGAAAAACCGGCGCCTCCAGATCGTTGCGCAATATGGTCGAGTCGAGCGGTAGTCCCTTCTCCAGATGGTCTTGGGCCTTGATCGTGAGGTTTGCGGTACCTGTCGAACCGTCCTTCTTCAATCTATCGAACTCGCCATAGGCCCAGGGAGTAGACACCATGAGCGTCTTTGGTTTGAGCAAAAGGACAGCGAACTTGGAGTCATGTTCGATTGGTTGTAGGATGTCACCACGACCGGTGCCAATACAAGTGCCTCCTTTGAGGCAAAATGGAACATCCGCCCCGAGTGTGCTAGCCATCCTGAGCAGCTCAATCTCAGTGAGGGGCCGATCAAAAAAATGATTCAACGCGACCAGAGTTGCTGCTGCATCTGCGCTGCCGCCGGCTAATCCCGCTCCGATCGGAATCTTTTTCTCCACTGAGACATGAATGTCGAATTCTCGACAGGCAGCAACCGCCTGACCGTACCTCAAGACCGCTTTCGAAATAAGATTCGATGCATCGAGCGGGTACGAATCAGTGTTCGTTGTAGAGCTAACCGAGTGGCTGATTGAGCCGCTCCCTTTCGAGAAGGAGAAAGTGATCTCGTCTTCGAGCGATAGAGATTGCATCAGCGATCTGACTTCATGATAGCCATCGGGCATGGTGTCGAGGATCTCGAATGTGAGATTGATTTTGGCAGGACATGCAGTTTTTACTAATGTATCTGTGCGTAAGGTCATGATCCGGAATTCTCGACGGTCAGTTCGGAAAATATGTCCGACAAAAGAGCGAATTGCCGAATGGACAGATCTTCCGCGCGCGCGGAAGGATTGATGCCGGCCTCCCGCATGATCTTGGAAATCTCGCTTTCGTCGATTTTCAGAAATCTCAAATTGTTTTTGATCATCTTTCTCCGCTGCTTAAATCCAGCAGCGAGGACCTTGCGAAACATCTTCATGTCGGTCGGCTCTACAGGCGGTTTGGCAAGTGGAGTAAGACGCACCACTGCTGATGTCACTTCAGGGACAGGAAAAAAGCTGAGTGGTGGCACCTTGAATAGAATTTCCGCGTCGAAGAGATACTCCTTCAAAATCGTCAGGTGGGAATACGCTTTTGAACCTGGCTTCGCGATCAGCCTGTCGGCAACCTCGAGTTGAATAGTCATGACCACGCAGGAGATATTGGAGTACCATGCCGACGGTTCGCCTATTTCCCCGAATACATGAGCCATTATCGGGCTGGTGATCTGATACGGCACGTTGCCGATGATTTTTGTCGGTTTGGGATTAAGGCTGAGGAGATCGAAGTCCAAGAAATCTCCGTGAATAAGATTCACGTTGGCGGGCAGCCTTGGCCTGAAATTATCCACAAGCTCTCTATCCAGCTCGATAGCAGTTACCTGAATGCCGGTCGCGGCAAGAACCTCGGTGAGAAAACCCAAGCCCGGACCGATTTCGACAATATGATCGTGGGGATTCAAGTCCAGCGAATCGACGATGCGCTGAAGTCGCTCAGGATCCACGAAGAAATTCTGGCCAAGCTTCTTCTTCGCATAAACTCTTCTGGCTCGTGAGATTAGTTGTTCTCTAGTGGCTGACGTGGGCAAGCTAGCTTGCCTCCAGCTGACTCACAGAGTCGCCTTTGTGTGAGCCGTTCGGACCGGTGCCATTGGTTTCAATCGGCTGGTCGATTCGGCAGAGCCGAGGAATGAATCGCAGCTTCGTGATGCGGTGGCGGTCGGCCTCTTCTATCCTGAGCGTGTACTCTTCAGTTGTGATCTCATCACCCACCTGTGGCTCGTGACCCAGACACCCAAAGACGTGACCACCGAGGGTGGTGAATTGCTCGTCGTCGATATTGAGTCCGAGCTTGTCGTTGACGTCTTCCAGATCAATCCTCGCATCTATCATCATGGAGCCGTCTTCGAGTGTGGCTATCATCTCTTCGACGACATCGTGTTCGTCGGCGATGTCACCGACCAGCTCCTCGAGCAGATCTTCGAATGTGACCATGCCCTCGGTGCCGCCGTGTTCGTCTATGACGACTGCCATATGGGTTTTTCTACGTTTGAATTCAGTCAACAGGTCTTGAAGCGGTTTGTTCTCAGGAACAATCAAAATACGCCGGGCCAGCTCTCGAACCAGCGTTGTCTCCTTGCCTTCGACGAAAGCTTTGAGTCCATCGCGAATGTGGACGAATCCGAAAATGTTATCGACATCCTTGTCGAAGACTGGAATTCGCGAGTGTCCGTATTTCAGGGCTAGATCAACGAGGTCTCTGACCGGTCGGTCAGCGGCAATACACTTCATGTCCCGTCTGGGAGTCATGATCTCGGATGCGACCGTGTCTCCGAATTCGAAAACGCTCTGCAGCATCTCTTCTTCTTGTTCTTCGAGAACACCCTGCTCTTGACTCTCGGAAACCAGCATCTTGAGCTCTTCTTCGGAGTAAACGAGGCGGTGCTTGGGCGGCTCTGGAATTTTACTGATGCGCACAATCGCTCTTTGAGTAGCGTTCATAATGATAAGAAAAGGTTTGGTCGCCGTGCACCAGAAGTGCATAGGCGCGATTGTCCAGAGCATGACTGTTTCTGCTCTCTGGAAGGTAAGAATTTTGGGCAACAGTTCGCCTAAAATTGTCTGGAAAAATGCGATTATGAAGAACACGATGACGTAGCAGGTCGCTCGGGCGAAGAAGATTACATCGGCGGTCCATCCAAAGGTCGCGCCTGTGGAGCCCATCCAGCTGGCCAGATCCTCGGCAAAAGCGCTTTCGCCGATGGCACCCGTGGTGAGCATCGCTATCGTGATCCCGAGCTGACTGCCGGCAAAGAATGTCGGCGGGTCGTCGAAGTATAGCTGAACCCTCTTGGCGAGAGCGTTGCCTTCTTCCGCGAGCTGGTCTATCTGGGTCCTGCGCACGCGCGCATAGGCCATTTCTGCTGCCACGAAGAAGAAGTTGACACCAGTGAGGAGCAGTAACAAGGCAGAAATGTACAGGTAGTCTAGGTACGTCAAGAATTTATGGACGCAGAACGGATCAGCGTCTCATCCCTCCTGTGCCACCCGTGCGCGCTCGGATTCCTGCGGACCGTCGGAACGCCGGACTGACCGCAACTAGCTCAGGCGATTGGATCAAAAACACGGGCGAAAACCATTGAGGAGGTTCTTCCGGGTCGTCGTTAGAGCTCTTGGAGCTACTGTGTGATTCTTCCATATTAAGCTAGCTGGTATTAACTTCCTGCTTCCCAATGCTGGTTGCCCTATAAGGGTAACCTTATTAATTAACGCTGCATGGCTTAGCAGGTTACCCCGATCCTACCATAAGGGCACAGGATTTCAATCTCAAGCTTTCCATGATCGAAGTCTCGAGGTTATCAAGGATTTAGGAAAAGTCCGCACAATAAGCACTTTCGGACATGAGATAATCTTGCGGTCTTGGTTCCTGGTGCCGAAAGAAAAGCCAACATGGATAGTTGTCGTATATCCGGAAAGCCCCTGATCGCAATAGCGCTCGGGTTTTTCATGTTTGTTAACTCTGCCGAACCGACAAGAGCCGAGAAATTTAAGGCATCGCAAGACAAACCCTCGGCCAGCATCAGAGACAATTCTGGACGCCAGATCGCCGCCTTGAGTCCAGGGCTGAAGAAAGATAAGAATTTAGAGTCTCAAGCCGATGGGTTTGAAGCGACCATAAGTTCCTACCGGAAAAAACTGGTTGGAGAGCTAGAGTCTCATAATATTTCGGTCGAAGTTCCGGAAATCGACGTTCCTGACAATATGGAGAGCACCTGCAACGTGTGCTTCAAAGCTGTTCGCACCGCTTTTGTCTTCACCCAGGAGCATTCCGCCGAGTTTGCCGGTTGGATGGCTCGTTACGCCAAGCAGTTGGTCAGTCAGCCGAAAATGACACCAATCAGCAGTCCCTACGATCACGGACAACGACTGGTCGAGCCTACAAAATCGCAGTCGAATTCAAAACTATTTTATACTGACGAAGGTCGACTCAAGACGGTGACCAACCGATAGTCCGTGATTGCTGCGGTCAAGTACCGGATACCAGTCAGCTGGAAGTTCCGAATCGCTGAATCAGTTCGAATTCTCCGTTAGGTCTTGGCTCGGTCAACAGTTGATTGATTTCTCTATCCGATTTGCACGGACAATCGCTGAAGCTATCCCTAGACATGCACCGCTTGCGCGACTTCAATAAGTTAATGGCAATCCTCCTCGTAGTTATGACGGTGAGTGGTATTACTGAGGGTGCGCATGCCGCGCGTCGTGGAGCATGGCGCGAGCTCGGCAGGCAGGCCAGTTACAATCGCCGAATCTGCCGCTACGAGAGGGCGCTGTCTCTTTACGAAGCGGCGCTGGAATCGTTGAGGAGTGAACATCGGGACGCCGACGAGCAGTACGATCTTGAATTGATGATTGCCGAAACATATCGTTTGCAAAAACGATTTGCCGATGCAAAGCAGATCTACGATCGTCTCGAACCGATTATAAAAACGGGAAAATATCCCGATCCATTGCTTGCTTGTCGATACTACACTCGTCGAGCTGATCTGGCTTTCAATCTGGCGAGAGTGGATGATGCGCTGAGCGACATCAGGGCAGCGATTTCGGTGAAGAAGAAGTACTTCTACAAAGACGCCGGGACTGTCATGAGGCAACAGGTATATCTGATGAAGAAGCTTCGTGAGTACGATCATCTCGAGTCGTGGCACGCTGAAATGAAAGAGTGGTATCCGCAGATTCAACTCGGCACAGCTCCAAAAGAAGTTGTCGAAGAGTACAGATTGGGCATTGCCCAAATGCACAAGGAGTTGCCCAAGAAAATTTCAGAAGGTCGGCTGAATCAGGCGGAAAAACTTCTCCGGCTCTGTAGTGACATGGACTACGATTATGCAAAACTGCTTGAATTTTGGAGCTTTTATTTCTATCACTGCTTTGCTCTGAGGCGGCAAGCGGAACTCGAAGCTGCAATGGTCGATATCACCAACGTCCTCGACTACGTTGAGTCTCGCCCACATCTGAAAGTGCGGGTGTCGCGAATCTTCTCTACGCGTCTTTCGCTCGTTAATGTTTATATCGCGCAAAGAAAACAAGCTGAGGTTGATGCGGAAACGGAAAAGATCAATCGGCTCCTTTCCGGCTCTCCGCTCAGTCCTGTAGAGAAGGAGTTCTACACATGGGAAGCGGCTTTGAGGCTGCCCATGATTGAGCTCAGGCATGACTGTCCGATAACCCGCGAAATGAGTCGGCAGATCAAGGATGCGACTAATCATCTGACCGATTTGCTGACGAAAAAGGCCTTTCTGACACCGAAACTGGAGGAAGAAATTCGAATGGCCGAAGTGAGAGGTCGAATGAATCTCATAGTGCTATACGCTACTCGAGGATTGTTAGACGATGCTGAGCAAGAGCTTCCCAGGCTCCCGCCCATGAACAAAGATCCGAAAAAAGATTCAATTCCGTTCTACCAGAATAGGCTTTCCGGGCTTTATGCCAGGTTGGCAAAAGTAGCGATTGAGCAAGGTCAAGACGACAGGGCGAGACACCTGGTCAAAACCGCTCGCAGGCTCTACCCCAATTTAACACGTGTGCCGAAAAATCTGCGCTATAAGGCTTCGCTGGACGTTCCTGTCTTACCGATTATTGAGTATGTGGAGCAACAGCTCAAGCATTCCCACTGAGTGCAGCGAGGCGTCGTCGACAAGACCTCTAAATTGGCATAGGCACCGCCAGTAATACTGTATGTATTCTCCTCAATTGTTGCCAATTGGCAAAGTCGTGGTCAGTTCGCAGGTTTTCACATCGAAAGTTAACCAAGGACCGGTGTAAAATCGTGATTTTTGCCTTTTTATGTGGCAGACTCTTTTATAGGAGTCATATCAAGAATTTATTTTCTTGCGAGAAACTTTCGTCTCTCGCAGGATCGTTCTAGTTTCGGGTCTAATCTCTGGTTGTGATCAGGCACGAGTCAAGACTCCTTCTAAATGGAATCTATAAATAGAGACCTGCATAATCGCTCACGATTCTCTCACTAAGTTGTTAAACAAAAGAGGCTACAGCAAGATGACAACCACTCGTCGCACAGGAGAGCAGGACATGGCTACCACCCAGGCGCAGACTAACCACAGAGACTCGGTTGATGCGAAGCAACTTTTGCGGGGCTTGAGGATGATGGGGAAAGGCGACTTCTCCGTCCGCTTGCCGCTTGATGAGACTGGTATTGCCGGTGACATCGCCGAAGCGTTCAACCACATCGCAGAGCTCCAGCAGCGCCTGACCGATGAGATGGACCGAATCAGCACTGTCGTCGGTAAAGAAGGGAAGATCAAGCAACGCGCCACGCTCGGTGACGCCAGCGGCGGTTGGGCTGAGTGTATCGAATCCGTCAACAATCTGGTGGGCGATCTGGTCCGACCGACGACTGAGGTCTCACGCGTTATTGGTGCGGTGGCAAAAGGGGATTTGACTCAGACCATGGCTCTCGAAATCGAGGGCGGTCCTCTCAAAGGCGAGTTCTTAAGAACCGCAAAAACAATCAACACAATGGTGGATCAGCTCAGCTCCTTCACCTCCGAGGTTACTCGTGTGGCGAGAGAAGTAGGTACGGAAGGCAAACTCGGCGGTCAGGCGCAGGTGAAGGGCGTGTCCGGTACCTGGAAAGACCTCACCGACTCCGTCAACTCGATGGCATCCAATCTGACAGCTCAGGTGCGTAACATCGCAGAAGTGACAACGGCTGTGGCTAACGGCGATCTCTCCAAAAAGATTACTGTGGACGTTAAAGGCGAAATCTTGGAGTTGAAAAACACAATCAACGTCATGGTGGACCAGCTCTCGTCCTTCGCCTCAGAGGTAACTCGTGTGGCAAGAGAAGTAGGAACCGAAGGTAAGCTCGGTGGACAGGCTCACGTGAAGGGTGTTTCCGGTACATGGAAAGATTTGACCGACAACGTTAACTCGATGGCATCCAACCTGACAGCTCAGGTTCGTAACATCGCAGACGTGACAACCGCTGTTGCTAACGGCGATCTGACCAGGAAGATTACAGTGGACGTTAAAGGCGAAATCTTGGAGTTGAAAAACACGATCAACGTCATGGTGGACCAGCTCTCGTCTTTCGCCTCAGAGGTCACTCGTGTGGCGAGGGAAGTAGGTACGGAAGGAAAGCTCGGAGGTCAGGCGCAGGTCAAAGGGGTCGAAGGTACTTGGAGAGAATTGACGGACTCTGTCAACTACATGGCGTCCAACCTGACAGCTCAGGTGCGAAACATCGCAGACGTGACGACCGCCGTGGCGAAAGGCGACCTCTCCAAGAAGATCACGGTAGACGTAAAAGGCGAAATTTTGGAGCTGAAGAACACAATCAACACAATGGTGGACCAGCTCTCGTCCTTCGCCTCTGAAGTAACACGTGTGGCGAGGGAAGTAGGTACGGAAGGGAAGCTCGGAGGACAGGCGGACGTACAAGGTGTGTCCGGTACGTGGAAAGACCTTACAGATTCAGTCAACTACATGGCAGGCAACCTCACATCCCAGGTGCGTAACATCGCAGAAGTTACAACCTCTGTGGCAAAAGGTGACCTCTCCAAGAAGATCACGGTAGACGTAAAAGGCGAAATCTTGGAGTTGAAGAACACAATCAACACGATGGTGGACCAGCTGTCATCCTTCGCAGCTGAGGTCACACGTGTGGCGAGGGAAGTAGGTACGGAAGGGAAGCTCGGAGGACAGGCGGACGTAAAGGGTGTGTCCGGAACCTGGAAAGATTTGACCGACTCGGTTAATTACATGGCGTCCAACCTCACATCCCAGGTGCGTAACATCGCAGACGTCACGACCGCCGTGGCGAACGGCGACTTGTCCAAGAAGATTACCGTAGACGTCAAAGGCGAAATCCTGGAGTTGAAAAACACGATCAACACGATGGTTGACCAGCTGTCATCATTCGCAGCTGAGGTCACACGTGTGGCGAGGGAGGTAGGAACCGAAGGTAAGCTGGGCGGTCAGGCCGATGTGCAAGGTGTAACCGGTGCATGGAAAGGTCTCACGGACAACGTGAATCTGATGGCATCGAACCTTACATCTCAGGTGCGTAACATCGCAGAAGTGACAACAGCTGTGGCAAAAGGCGATCTATCCAAGAAGATCACAGTGGACGTTAAAGGCGAAATCTTGGAGTTGAAAAACACAATCAACGTCATGGTGGATCAGCTGTCATCATTCGCAGCTGAGGTAACACGTGTGGCGAGAGAAGTTGGTACAGACGGTAAGCTCGGCGGTCAGGCAGACGTGCGTGGTGTGTCGGGTACGTGGAAAGATTTGACCGACTCGGTTAACTACATGGCGTCGAACCTCACGTCCCAGGTGCGTAATATCGCCGAAGTTACAACCGCTGTCGCAAACGGCGACCTGACCAAGACGATTACAGTAGACGTTAAAGGCGAAATCTTGGAGTTGAAGAACACCATCAACACAATGGTGGATCAGCTCTCGTCCTTCGCATCTGAAGTAACACGTGTGGCGAGAGAAGTAGGTACGGAAGGAAGACTGGGCGGTCAGGCGGACGTCAAAGGTGTGTCCGGTACCTGGAAGGATTTGACAGACTCGGTTAACTACATGGCGTCCAACCTCACATCCCAGGTGCGTAACATCGCAGAAGTTACAACCGCTGTCGCGAACGGCGACCTCTCCAAAAAGATCACAGTAGACGTTCGCGGCGAAATTTTGGAGCTGAAAAACACAATCAACACAATGGTGGACCAGCTGTCATCATTCGCAGCTGAGGTCACGCGTGTGGCAAGAGAAGTAGGAACGGAGGGTAAGCTAGGCGGTCAGGCGGTCGTGAAGGGCGTCTCCGGAACATGGAAAGATTTGACCGACAACGTCAATTCGATGGCATCCAACCTGACGGCTCAGGTGCGTAACATCGCAGACGTTACAACCGCCGTGGCGAACGGCAACCTGAGCAAGAAAATCACAGTAGACGTTAAAGGCGAAATCCTGGAGTTGAAAAACACCATCAATACTATGGTGGATCAGCTCTCATCCTTCGCTTCCGAAGTTACACGTGTGGCGAGAGAAGTAGGTACTGAAGGAAAACTCGGTGGACAGGCTATCGTGCAGGGAGTCGGCGGTACGTGGAAGGACCTTACCGACAACGTCAACTTCATGGCAGGCAACCTGACGGAGCAGGTGCGTGGAATCGCCGGAGTTGTGACCGCGGTGGCACAAGGTAACCTGAATACGAAACTGGTACTGCAGGCGAAGGGTGAAATCGCGGCGCTTGCCGATATCATCAACGAGATGATCGATACGCTCGCGACATTCGCGGATCAGGTCACCACCGTTGCTCGTGAAGTAGGAGTTGAAGGGGTTCTCGGAGGACAGGCGCTGGTGCCTGGTGCATCGGGAACATGGAAAGACTTGACTGATAACGTCAACGGTCTGGCTGCAAACCTGACCACTCAGGTACGAGCTATCGCGGAAGTAGCAACAGCGGTGACGAAGGGTGACCTCACCCGATCCATCGACGTAGAAGCCCGAGGAGAGGTCGCGGCGCTCAAAGATAACATCAACGAGATGATCCGTAACCTCAAAGATACGACACAGAAAAACACTGAGCAGGACTGGCTGAAGACCAACCTTGCCAAGTTTACAAGTATGCTGCAGGGACAAAGAGACTTGCTCACTGTGGCCAACCTGATTCTGTCCGAGGTGGCACCACTAGTCAGAGCGCAACTCGGAGTGTTCTATATTAATGAACTGGAAGAAGGCGAGCCGGTTCTCAAACTGCTGGGAAGCTACGCGTATCAAAGACGCAAACAGCTCTCCGAGAAGTTTAGACTTAGAGAAGGTCTGATCGGACAGTGCGCACTCGAGAAGCAGAGGATTCTCATCGAGGATGTGCCGGGCGATTATTTGAAGATTGCATCTGGCTTGGGTGAAAGCTCTCCTCGCAACATAGTGGCACTGCCGGTGCTATTTGAAGGCGAGGTCAAAGCCATCATCGAGCTCGCTTCATTCAACTATTTTTCAGAAACTCACTTGAACTTCCTCGATCAGCTTACAGAGAGTATTGGTATCGTACTCAATACCATCGAAGCAAACATGAGAACTGAGAACCTCCTGAAGCAATCGCAGTCACTGGCGCAAGAACTGCAGGTCCAACAGGAAGAGTTGACAGAGACCAACAGACGACTGGAGCAACAGGCAAAGACCCTGCAAGCTTCCGAAGAAATGCTCACGAGGCAGCAAGAAGAGCTCAGAAACACCAACGAAGAGCTGGAAGAAAAAGCAAAACTGCTTGCATCGCAGAACACGGAGGTGGAACGAAAGAACCAGGAAATCGAACAAGCAAGAAGGAGTCTGGAAGAGAAAGCCGAGCAGTTGGCGCTCACTTCCAAGTACAAGTCCGAGTTCCTCGCCAATATGTCGCACGAGTTGCGCACTCCACTCAACAGCTTGCTGATTCTATCCAAGCTCTTGTCGGAGAACGGAGAAGGCAACCTCTCCGAAAAGCAAGTCGATTTTTCCAAGACGATTCACGAGTCTGGATCCGACCTGCTCGAGCTCATCAACGACATCCTCGACCTGTCCAAGATCGAATCCGGAACAATTGCAATCGATGTGGCGGATGTCGCTTTCGACGAAATGCGCATGTCTCTGGAGCGCAATTTCAGGCAAGTGGCGGAGGCGAAGGGTCTCGAATTCGAGATCGATATCAGTCCGGAAGTGCCTGCCAAGCTTCTGACGGACTCGAAGCGCTTGCAACAAGTGCTGAAGAATCTCTTGTCCAACGCCTTCAAGTTCACCGAAATAGGTAAAGTCGTTCTGGCCGTCGGAGTGGCGCAACAAGGATGGAGCTCAGAGCGGGAAAAGCTCAATCAAGCTTCTACGGTCTTATCGTTCGCCGTCAAAGACACCGGTATCGGCATTCCGCTCGACAAGCAGAAGATTATCTTCGAAGCATTCCAGCAAGCCGATGGAAGTACGAGCCGCAAATATGGCGGTACTGGACTGGGCTTGCCTATCAGCCGCGAAATTGCCAATTTGTTAGGCGGCGAGCTCAAGGTCGATAGTGCCCCTGGAGAAGGCAGCACCTTCACTCTCTATATGCCGGAATCTTACTCCCCTTCGCAGACTGTACTGCGGCGGGGCGGTTATACAGAGGTACAGACTGCGCCTCCTCCGTCAGTCGCACCGCAGGACCTGCTCACAGAGAAGGCGTTGCTTCTGGAAAACGTCGTTGCTGACGATAGAGGCAGCCTCGAATCCGGCGATAGGGTGCTATTGATTATCGAAGACGATCAGAGATTTGCCCGATTGCTTCTCGACATGGCAAGAGAGTCCGGATTCAAAGGACTGGTGGCGGTTACCGGCGAATCTGCTCTGGCATTGGCACGGAGATTCGTACCGGATGCTATAACACTAGATCTAAGACTGCCGGACATGGACGGTTGGACGATACTAGACAGGCTCAAACATGACCCCACTACCCGCCACATACCGGTTAACGTCATCTCGTGCGACCAGCAGAGAGAGAGGGGATTCCGTCAGGGGGTCATTGGTTATCTCGAGAAGCCAGTCAACAAAGATGCTATCAATGAGGCTCTGGAGCAGGTGAAGAGTTTTGTAGCATGTTCTGCAAAAAAACTGCTCGTGATCGAACCGGATCGCGATCAGGCTCGCTCTGTTCTCGAGCTCATCGGTGACGGCGACGTCAAGAGCAAGATGGCGATGACAGGCAAGGAAGCTCTGGATCTTCTGGAAAATGAGCACTTCGATTGCCTCGTAGTTGCAACTACACTTCCTGATATGAGCGGACATGAGTTCGTTCGACGCATTCGAGACGATCTGGGTATCTTGAGACTGCCTGTGATTGTCTACGCCGGACGCGACTTCACCGAAGAAGAACAACTGGAAGTGCAGCGCATGGGCAAGATGACTCTTGTCAAAGAAGCCGAGTCGCCTCATCGCCTGCTTGATGAAACCGCTCTGTTCCTACACCGTCTCCAGCAGGACATGCCGGAGCCGGCGAGAGTCATGATCGAACAATCTCAAAAGCTCGACCGTGTTCTCAAAGACAGGAAAATTCTGATTGTGGACGACGATGTCCGCAATATCTTCGCTCTCACCAGTATTCTGGAAGCAAATCACATGAAAGTTAGTTACGCAGAACGTGGGAAGGAAGCAATAAAAATTCTCGAGCACGATCCTGCAATCGAAGTGGTTTTGATGGATGTGATGATGCCGGACATGGACGGTTTCGAAACTATCCGGAGAATCCGCGACATCGAGCAGTTTGAAAAACTGCCCATCATTGCATTGACCGCGAAAGCGATGAAAGGCGATCGCGAGAAGTGCATGGAGGCTGGAGCCTCCGATTACATCGCCAAGCCGGTCGATGTCGAGCAACTCAAATCTCTCTTGCGAGTCTGGTTGTATGAATAACCAAGCGCGCTCTCGGTGAACTATGACCGCGATCGATGACAACAATGCCAAAATATTGATCGTCGACGATCAGCCGGAGAATCTTGTCGCGCTCGAAGCACTTCTCTCCGGCTTCGATCAGCAGATAATCAGGGCCGGCTCCGGTCGCGAAGCATTGAAGTTGTTGTTGGACAATGAGGTTGCTCTCATTCTGTTGGACATTCAAATGCCTGACATGGATGGCTTCGAGACAGCCGCAATGATCAGGCAAAGAGAGGTTTCGAAGCACATCCCGATCATATTCCTGACTGCGATGTACACGGAAGATGTCTACGAATCTGAGGCATACGCCCTCGGCGCAGTGGATTTCATAACCAAGCCTTTCGCCTCTCACGTGCTGCTTTCGAAGGTGCATTTTTTCGTCGATCTGTTCAGGAAAACACAGCGTATCAAACAGCAAAACAATCTCATCCGCGAGATTGAGAAGCGCCGAATGGAAGAGGTAAGGGACCGTCTCGAGGCTGAAAAACAGAGAATGGTGGCGGAACTCGCGCGTAAGGAGAAAGAGCGTGAGTTGTTGGAAGAGCGCAGTACGCAACTGCAAAAGGCCGACAAACTCAAGGATGAATTCCTTGCCAATATGAGCCACGAGATTCGAACGCCGATGAACGCTGTAATTGGCTTCTCTGAACTACTGCTCGGAACCTCGCTTGACTCCGAGCAATACGAGTTTGGTGTACGGATTAAAGAATCGGCGCAAGGTTTGCTTACGTTGATCAATGATATCCTCGATTTGTCGAAAATCGCGGCCGGAAAGCTTGATCTCGAGCCGGTCGATTTTGAATTGGCACCACTTGTCGAAGGTACGGCTGCTATCCTCTCTGAGTCGGCACGCGATAAAAAGCTTAGCCTCATGACGTACATCGATCCGGAGTTACCGAGAACGATTTTTGGAGACCCTGGTCGATTGCGGCAGGTATTACTTAACCTTGTCGGCAATGCAATCAAGTTTACCGAGGCTGGAGAAGTTATAGTGAAAGTCACCAGGGTCGAGACCCTGGAACCAGCTCCGGATGGCAAGATGACCATTCTGTTCAGCATTTCGGATACCGGAATCGGTCTGTCGCTAGAAGAACAGGGCAGATTGTTTAGACCGTTCACTCAGGCGGACGGTTCGACTACTCGTAAATTCGGTGGCACAGGGCTGGGTCTATCCATTTCGAAGCGACTGGTTGAACTGATGGATGGTGAAATCAGCGTGGCCAGTTTGCCTGGGCAGGGATCGACTTTCTCATTCGTGGTCAATCTCAAGCCGGGCGACCTGGAAAAACCGGCTGCTCCCGATGAGTTCAAGCAAGTCAGAGTTCTACTGGTTGATTCGCAGCAAAGCGCCCGCGACATCCTTCACTCCTACCTCACATCATGGAAGATCAGGGTAGATACTGCCGATGGTGCCGGTCAAGCACTAAAGATGATGGCGGAACAAGAGCGAGTCAATCTCCCCTATGACCTGGTATTCATGGAGTCGAAATTACCAGATCTCAGCGCTTTCGAGTTACTTGAAAACATTCGAAACGATGGCTTCATCGATACGAGAATGATTCTCTGCACCGGAGATGATGGTCTGGGCGAGCGCGCATTGAAATCTGGATTCTCCGCTTATCTTACAAAACCTGTTATGCAATCTACGCTGTTTGACTGCATTTTGAGGGTCATCAAGGGTGACAAGCTGCCGTCCGTGGTTGGTAGCATCAGCGATACCAACGTTCCTGTTTATCGGAAGAGCTCGGAGCGATTTACAATTCTCCTGGCCGAAGACAATCCCGTCAATCAAATGGTTACTCAATTGCAGTTGAAGAAGCTCGGTCACAACTGCAAGGTTGTCTCGAATGGCAAAGAGGCTATTCAGGCTCTGGAAGAAACACCTTATGTCCTCGTTCTGATGGATTGTCAGATGCCAGACATGGATGGACTGGAGGCGGCCAAGGCCATTCGGAAGGCGGAGGTTCTCACCGGACGGCATGTTCCGATTGTAGGGCTGACCGCTCACGCCATGAGCGGAGATCGTGAAAAATGTATCGCCGCTGGAATGGACGATTATCTGAGCAAGCCGGCTTCAATCGAGCAACTGAATCAGACTCTGGCGAAGTGGCTCCCAAAGCCTGAGACTTGTCTGGTGCAGCAAGCCGATTAGTTTTTGTATCAAGTCGCTTTGCCGGACTGACGGTCTGCGGTGCACGCCCATGCTTGCGCCACAATGGATGCGGCGAGCAATTGTGATGCGAACATTACTGACGGCAGGAACATGATACCAACTACGGTGATTGTCGGAATCAGTACTCCGAGTAGCTGAATCCCCAATCCCAAAAGCCACGCTGAAAGAAAGTTACGAGGACTGCTGCTGATGCGCTTGGTAACCTTAATGAGATTGAATGCGGATCTCATGCTCTCTTGTTCTGCGAAATTGACCATCATCATCGTCAGTATGAAGTTGAGAGATAGTGCAATAAGGGCTGTAGAGATCAACGAGACGCTCATCCAAACCACGAAGCTGTCGGTATAAGTCTTCACCAGGCTCAAGGTAGCGCCTACCAGAAGGTTGGTAAATGCAGCGGTTCCGACTATTAGAAAACACCCTGTCGCCACTGCCAGCCAGCTCATTCCAGAAACGAAGAGATCTTGCCAGTCTCCCCACTCCGGCAGTTTTCCCCCAGCGTCGAGCAGCTTCTGTCGAATAGTCCTGAGAACGAAGCCCCCGTTAATTGCCCACAAAGAGAAGCAGAGCAGAATCAACAGCGGCGCTTCTCTGCTGAGCACCAGGAGTAGTATCGATACTATATTCAAGGCACCGCCTACTGCGCTCTTAAAGACCCAGTCTTTGTCCTGGAAGAATGACTTGACTGCCAGATCGGGATCGAGACCGATTAACGCTGGTGTTGCTTCTGTACTCATTACATCAATCTCACTCGAAATGAATGACTCCATATCTGGTGCCGATACTTCGTCGCTTCGACCAATTCACGACTATCACGCTTTCTGAACTTCCGTTCCTTCCAGGCTGGAAAGCTCGCTTAGACCGGACAGTGCCTCCAGTTTTTTTAGCGCTCCTCTGTCGGTCATATTGAATGTTACTGGAGTGACAGAGATGATATCGTGAGCGAGCGCGTAAGCGTCCGACGTCTCCGATTCCCCTTCTTCGATGGCGTGACCGGTGAGCCAGTAATAATCTCGACCTCTGGGATCGTGCCGTTTTTCAAACCAGTCCTTGTAGAGTCTCATTCCCAGTTCGGTAACGCGCACTCCCTTGATTTTTTCCTGAGGCAGACTGGGGACGTTGATATTGATCAATGTTTTGGAATCCAGGTGCGCGTTATTGAAAAAGTTGACGAATCTTGCCATGAAATCGGCTGCTACGTTGAAGTGCTTACCTTCGCCTTTCGTAACCAGACTCACAGCGATGCTTTTGACATCCAGAAAAGCGCCTTGCATAGCGGCTGCAACTGTGCCCGAATACAACACGTCGCTACCGAGATTGGCTCCGTTGTTGATTCCTGCTATCACAAGGTCAGGTGGTTGATCTAACAACACGCTGATAGCAAGTTTTACACAATCGCTTGGCGTCCCTGTCGTTGACCAACATTGCCGCATCTTTCCTGGCAGCTCGACCTCTTCTACACGTAACGGTTTGTGTAATGTGAGCGAATGCCCTGTAGCACTTCGCTCACGGTCGGGGGCCACTACATAGACTTCGTGTTGTGGCTCTTCGGCTAGCCTCATGGCGAGCGCCTTTAGTCCCGGTGCATTGATACCGTCGTCATTGGCTATAAGAATTCTCAATTGAGGTCCCCACTGGTTTCTACTCAACGCTAGCTGTTGATTGTACCGCTGAACCAGGGATGATAAGTTGCCAATACTGTAATCAAGACAGTAATATGCCAGATCGATAGTCGGTCTCTACGTGAAACGATTATCTAGAGGTGAACAATTTCTAATTGGAGTTCCTTCATGATTGATACGGTCTTCGAGAGAGCCGGTGAGTCTTTACTGAGTGTGGTGCAACATGCGATGGCGGAATGCCTCAACATGAATCATGCGTATGTTTGCACGGAGCATCTGCTTGTCGCGCTCGCCAGCGATTCCGATTCGATGTCTTCCTTCGCGCTCTCGACTATGAAGATGACCGAGGAGAACACGCGGGCCGAGGTCGAAAGACTGTTTAAAGATCACCCGGAATCAGAGCTTCTTTATTCTGACCGCCCGGACGTCGTCGAAAGCGGTTTTTCAAACCCAGTTGTGACTCCGCAAGCAGGGGACAGACCGATTGGTTTCAGCGACTTGACCGTACAAGCCTTGACGAGAGCTTTCGACTATTCTCTCTTCTTCGGCGACAACGATATCGAGCCTGTTCACCTCCTTTTGGGTTTGATTGATTTGCCGGACGCAACCGCCTTGAAAGTTTTTGAAGACATGGGTGCCAACCTCACCTTCTTACGTCGAGAGATTCTCATCATCATGGCCGCGGAGCGTGGCCTTGAAGGAGAATTACCAGGCCTGAGAGAGGCCACGATTAGCGGGATGAGAGAGTTGATCGACAGGCTTTATGGATCTGTCCGCTCGCTGTCGAATCTCTCGTTGCGCAGCCGCTTGCCGATAAGCTATTTGCCGAGTCGCCTCGAAATAGTGCACCGAGTTTGCGTTGCATATTTTGCGGATTTTCTGTGGACCCAGGTTGCCTTCAAGAGATACCTGCTAGAGGAGACTCTTAACCTCTTACATCAGCGGACCGGTCCGCTTGATTCCGAGCTTACGGCATCCATTATTTCTCATGCTGCCCAAAATCTGAGAGAAGAGGTTAGAAGCGCTTTCGAGTATATGTTGAGCAACGAGTATCGTCTTTTCGACAAGATGATGGACGAGGCCGAGTACGATGAAATCGGCACGGTGATAGAAGAGCTCTGGTGGACGCAGGGTGAGGAGATTGCACTGCATAAGCTCTTCGCCGAAGCGCTTGATGATCATCGTCGCCAGCAAATGCTTGGCTTGCAAAAACGACGCATTGAAATTGCCGAGCGCCTGAGTCGGATCAAAGTCAGGCTGGACGACACCGTCCGGCAGTGCTTTGACAAGCGTTCGGTTTCACCCGCTTAGAGCCAGGCTTCAAAATAATCGCTTCGTCGGGCTCCGTTCCGTTCCGCTTCGCGTTACGGCTTCATTTTGAAGCTGTCAAAGGAAGTGTGGCGAAGCTTGTCTACGGAGTGGGGAGCTTATGGCGAGTTATTCGACCTGTCGCTCCATATTCGTAAAGGCTGGAGACTGAAGCCGGAGTCCTGGTATCTGAAGCTTCATAGACTATTTGCATTCGTAAGATCAAAAGATCTGAGAAAGCTCCTGGTAATCCGAGGCAGGTTACTAGGGCTTTCACGGGATTTTTCAAAAAAGTTTGGTAGTTGCAAAGCTATTGAAGACATCTGCCCTTATAATGAAAATTCGGAAAGACGAATTTCTCAGTTCGCCCAGCGAAATGACGGGTCCGTTGACTTGCAAACCTCTCTCCTAAAGTCGACTTAGTAGGCGTATACCAAACTATGAAACGTACTTTGCTTTTAGCATTACTTGGCACGTTCGCTGCCATAACTTTGAATCAACCGGCCCAGGCGCAAGGACGCCACGGATACTCGGTAACCCCTAGAGAAACCTATCACCGCGCCTGGCAGTTGGTGAGAGATAACTTCTACAATCCAAAATACAATGGCGTCAATTGGACGGCTCTCGAGCACAAGTACGATGCCAAGATCAAGACGACAAAAGACGCTCATGAATGCATCAAATTGATGCTGAGCAATCTCCACGATCCTTATACAAGGTTCCTCGACCCAATTGACTTCCAGGAAGAGAACAACGCGATCAACTCGCGGTTCGTCGGGATCGGCGTCAATCTCCAACAGGTTGAGGACGGTCTTTTGGTCAAGCGAGTATTGGAAGGTGGACCGGCCGATCAGGCTGGTATCGCCGAGGGTGATGAAATTCTATCAATTCAGGGCTTGAGCGCCGCTGGTCTCACTGCACCTAAGGCAGCGGAGCTGATTCGCGGGGATACGGGCACGTCGGTCGATCTCACAGTCAAAGGCAAGGAAAGTCGGCCGAACCGGACGATTGCCGTAGAGCGAAAAGAGATTACGATCAAGTCCGTCAATTCGAAAATGCTTGACGGCAATATCGGATATGTTCAGATTTCGACCTTTCTCTCCAATGATGCGGCGTTCGAGTTCAAAGCCGCGCTGAAGAAATTAGAAAGCGCCGACGGGCTTATTCTGGACTTGAGAAGAAATCCTGGTGGGCTATTCATCAACGCAGTCGAAGTCGCAGATATGCTACTCGATAACGGAGCAGTCGTCAGCACGATAAGCCGTCGCGGAAAGCACACCGATCTATCGTCCGGTAGCCCGGTGACTCACCAACCGCTGGTCGTAATGATTGATGAGGAGACCGCCAGCGCGAGCGAGATCCTGGCAGGCGCGCTCAAGGACAACAAAAGAGCCACCATCGTAGGAATGAATAGCTACGGAAAAGGATTAGTGCAAGAGATCAACAATCTGCCCGGTGGTGCTGCTGTGCATATCACCGTCTCCAGATACCTCACACCTAACGGTGAAGACATTAATAAGGTCGGTGTTCGACCTGATGTGCAAGTAGCGATGCACAACGAGCAATTCGCTGTCGCGGTGAGCTGTTTGAAAGATGCCATAAGCAAACTGAAACAGCCGCGTACGATAAGCAGCTTGTAATTAATTGGCTCTCCATCAAGGAGCATCACGGGCGACGCATGGCGTCGCCGTTTTTGATGGTCTCTTCTTTTAGGAATCTCGCTTCTTGAATTATCAAACCAGCTCCTAGACCTTTCAGTCACGTAATCGCTGAGTATTGCTTTTGAGCGTGGTTTCGGCGCTCGATATACACAATCGCATCGGAGCCGCTGTGCGGCTCTCTTCCAAGCCAGGCGATGACCTCTATTTTATTTCAAAACAAATGGACATTTCGGGCAGTATGCCATCGGCAAATATATGTGATTGTTCTCCAGATCGATAGCCTCTTGCGCACTGCAGTTCATCGGCGTCTGGCACCGGGGACACGGAATTTCCCTGACTCCGTGAAGCACTGCATCTGCCAGCTCTTCCATCATGGCACGGCTGACGGTGCTCAACTCTTCCGGCTCGCTCGCTTCGGGTGGACGGTACTCGACTTCGAGCAGCATGATGGGCTCGACTCTGAGCGCTTTGGCTAGCACCTGGCGATCAGGCGCAGATAGCCAGGTCTCCAAGCCCGACTCGATGTCCTCGATGCGAGCCACGGTCATTCTAGAAGCTTTGGCCAGATCTCGAACGGTGAGATTTCTGAAATTTCGGATCTGATTGACTCTGCCAGCCAGGGTTTCCGCCAGGTCCATATCGTTGGGCAGCAGTTGAGTAATCTTTGCCATTTGGCGTCGGCTCCGCGAACATACAACAATTTGTTGATTGTAGCAAACTACCCAGATCTCATGGAAAGTGGGGCGTTCCTCGACCTCGTAGCGGGTAACATACTAGTAGGTTTTCGAGGCGCAGGTGAAGAAAGACTCAGGAAAATCCGGTTCGCAGCCACGACGTTCGTCGAAAGACGGCTTCATTTTGGAGCGCCGTCAAAGTGTAGGCAGCGATCGCTCAGACAACAATCTTGATAGGCGCAACAATGCGAGGCGACCACTCAGTGTCGAGGCTTTTCAGGAGTCAGTTTCACGGTATTGCAGGCGGTTTCAAAAGGATCATCGCGATTTCTCTCTTTCTTCCGTGACTGTTCTTGAATACAAGAAAGCGAGCGCTCACGAGAAGGAGCTCTTGGATAAGGCGATTGTCAGTGTATTGTTCAAGTTTCTTCGAGAAGAGGATAGGATCTGCTTCGTCCAACCGGCCCATTATCTGGTTCTCATGCCATCGACCACGTTTGACAACGCGGTAATCGCGATGCGAAGAATAGCGGAAAAAATCGGTGAAACCAAGGTGAAGCGGAAGACAACTGTGCTTCACCCCAGTGCCTTTGCAAGCGTTACATCGGTGTCAAAAGCAATTCTTGGACTCGACAATCCTTCCGAATCTATCGTAGACAGCGAAATGCTTTACTCGAGCATCGGTTATACGATTGATTCCAAAGACCAGATCGCCTGTTTGCGCGATAAAGAAGAGGAGCATCAGGAGCCGCTTTTCAGAGGGCACGAAGATGGATGGATTCAACGATATTGCAGTCAGAACGAGGAAGGTAAATCAGGGCGCACTTTGATGCGCGATCTCTGGACTAACAATTTTGTCGAGATGCGAAGTTTGCGAGTATTCGATAAACCTGGTGACTGCACTACCAATGGTGCTTATACAGGCAATCTCCTTCGGCGATTACGCGTTCTTCAAAATCTCGACCTGTCGGGAGTGGTAAAGCTGAATGACTTTTACCTCAACCGGGACGGGATTCTATTGCTTATCACCTGTCCACCAAAGGGAATCGAGCTAACCTCGGACGGTTTTGATAATCTGAAGCAATCCTTGCCTTTTTTGATCGACGCTGAGGTCCTGTCGCTCTGGCTAGGTCAAATCTTGACGTCGCTAATAGGCCTTCAGACCTTGGTGCCGCCGGTGATACCAAAATCATTCGACTCGATTAGGTTGTATTGCTGTCCGGAAATGGATGCGAAGCCTGGTGGACAAATAGTGATGTCCGACTATGACTTCGACTACCTCCAGTCCGCAGTTGCTGGTTCTCTAGACGGTCGAGTTTCAGCGCCGGAGGATAATGAATCAGGCGGCTTTCTTAATGGACTGCTTTCATTTATGGTCGGCATCGCAAAATCATCTGAAGGCTCTAATCTGGCAACGTTTGTTACTTTCATCGAAAATCTCGATCCGGCTGCGCGCAGCTCGCCATTCAAAATTCGCGCGCAGCTAAAACACCTGATGGAGGACGATCATGCTTGATTTCTCGAAGGTGTACAAACAGATACAGGAAGTGGGAGTAGATGCTGTTCGCGAAGCTTCGCACAAACAGGTATTAGAGCGAGCGATGGTTGCCCTGGAGTCCGCGATCGATGAGGACCGCCGCTTTCTCGAGAGATTGGAAGACAACGCGGGGTGGGCACTGTGGCCGGTGGCAATTCCTCTGGAAGGATTTACTTTCGATATCGAATTGAGTGAGGCACCGGCGGCGGTGACTGTCGTCGGTGTGGATGGCTCACAGATCATGCCGAGCCATCACGAGGTCCATAACTGCTATTTGTTAAACGTCGGTCTTGCGACTATTCACTATGGTGCGAAGTTTCCGCCGAAACTGGAGAGTTATCCTCGCCTGCACCATCGCCCAGATGACCTGTATCCGCTCGTTGATCGGCGTCGGGTTCACATTGACGAGCTCTTCGTGAGTCTAGAGCGAACAATGTTCGAGTTGGAGGTTCTTGTCGAGCACGCCTTGAGCGCTCAAGAGAGAGGACTGCCCGTGGTGGCGATGTTTGACGGTTCGCTCATTCCATGGTCACTGGACAAGATGCCGGATGGGTATCAGGAAACATATCTGCAGCGCATGGAGGGTTGCCTACGCTCGCTTCAGCAAGCAGGCATAGGTCTGATTGGTTATATCAGCCATAGTCGAAGCTCCGAGATCGTCAATATGCTGAGGACGTTCATCTGTCCGTTCGAGACCACCAACTGTAGAGAGCATTGTGGTGATCTCAACGAGGAAGAGTTTCCGTGCTCGACGATATGGCCGCTCACCGATCGGCAATTGATCGGCGAGCACTTGGCTCCCGGGACGAGAAGCTCGTTTTGTCTAACCGCTCAAGCTATATCTCGGCGCCTTGGAGCCGATCAGCAGATATGCTTCGCCTACTTCAACCTGGGCAGTGAGATCGCCAGATGTGAAGTACCCAGGTGGTTGGCGACTGATGCGGCCATGCGCGACCTCGCCATGTCCGTCGTCGCGGCGCAGACACTGAAGGGCAGAGGCTATCCGGTCGCTCTTTCCGAGGCTCACAACCTGGCCGTCATCAAAGCGAAGGACAGAGAACAATTTTTCGAGTTAATTAAACGGCATTTGATCTCGCTTGGGGTCAGACAGGTTCGAGTCAGTCCGAAAGAGTCGAGAAAGCGAATTGGCTTCGTGTGATCAAAAGGTGTTTCTCGAACATAATCAATTCCTGTACTCAAGATCACTTGGCTTTCAGGTCGAGACTCGAAATCTAGTCGGGGCTTGTATGTCCGGCTTAACTGGCTCTCAGCTTGATTAAATTGCGCTTATTTTGTGCGTAAATTCCCCATTTACTTCGGCGTAAATATCGCTAAAGTATGCAGATGAGATTGCACTTGGGGATTATTGGGGAGTTCCGACTGGCTCTATTTGCGGGAGAATGAAATACGTGTTCGATAAATTGAAATTCCTTTGGAATCGAATTAGCGAAAAATTCGAAGGCAACCTGGCGCGTAAAGAAGAAGTCGCAGATTTTCAAGAATTAGAGAGAACAAAGCAGAGGCTGGAGCAGATGCGCTCCCGGACGAGTAGCATCAGTCCGGAAGCAACTGGCTCGGTCGCGGTCGATCAGGTCCGCAGGCGCGTGACGAGCGATATGCCGCGCGACCCGAACATGACTTCTGTTCAGCGCAACCGTCAGGCGATCAACAAATGGCTCCATCGTGAAGATTACGAGCCTGCCTCATCATCATCAGGATCATTCGATACTGCTGACTTTAACCGCCGGCTGGCAGCAGCCCAAAGAGCCAGCAACGAGCGAGATCAGCTGCCGCTTCCAGCGATCGAACATACATTCATGGCGTTCAATCGTCCTCAAGAAGAGTCTTACGAAGCCGACCCTATCAGTCTGTCCGGCGTCCACTACAGAGTAGACCCGCTGGAAGTGGGCGACGACATCTTCTTGCCTCAGGTCTCGGCTGAAGCAGAGCAAGAAGCCGACATGGATTTCACGCCTGTGACATCGTTCTCTCCTGATGCAGAGAGCGAGCCAATGGGGCAACCGGCTCCTGTCAAAATTTCCAATCCTATGATTCAAACTCTAGCCACGCTCGAAGAGCGTATGTCGAGAGGCAATCGCACTAACGAAGGCTTCTGGGTGGGCGGCGGCGGCGACTGAGAGAGTTCTATCAAAGGTTGAAACAGATTCCTGAGCTCGTGACTGAGCGGTTGCTAGCAACCATGTGCGCGCCGAGTGAGGCGTCACAGATGCTGACGTACGTCACGGACAATCGCGATCATCTGCAAAGATACAGTCCGGTGTATCCGAATGACTACTACACGCTGGATTACTGGAAGCAGCAGCTAACGAATCATGCCGATGATTTTCAGAACGATAAGTCACTTCATCTGTGTCTTTATGAGAAAGAATGCCCTAATACCGTAATTGGTACTATTCACTTTTCGAGCATCATCAGGCGCGCCGCGCAGTTTTGCTTCTTGGGTTACGGTATCGCCCACAAGGTCGAGGGCCGAGGCTACATGAAGGAAGCATTGCGGGCTTCGATTACATATGCTTTTGAAGAGATGAATCTCCATCGAATCATGGCTAACTATGTCCCTACCAACGAGCGAAGTGGTAGACTTTTGAAGAGCCTGGGTTTTGTGGCGGAAGGCTATGCGCGCGATTACCTGCGCATCAATGGGGAATGGCAAGATCACGTCATGACCGCGCTAATCAATCAAAGGTGGTTGGACGAAAAGCTGAAATGGTGAGTAAGGTCGCACCCTGGAAGGCTATCTACAAGTGCTGGTACTCGCCGGAGATTTATCGCGAAGCTGCGCATGTCTGGCGGGGTTTGGGATATCGTTACCTGGTCGGAGTTCTTGTCGTGCTCTGGGCTCTCACCGCTGTCCATGTGCACTTCTTGTTCAATGATCTGGTCGAGGGATATCTCAAGCCTGTCCTCAAAGAGATGCCTGTGATGGAGGTCAAGGATGGCTTCATGACCATCGATAAGCCCTACAAGTTCCATGAAATAAAGGATCCTAGATCCGACAAGGTTTTGGTCACGTTCGATCTTTCTGCTCATCCGACTGAGCCGGCGCTGGAAAAAAACGGCATCTTCCTGCAAGCGAAACGTGTAATCTTCCACTTTGACGGTAAGGAACGTATCTACGATTTTACACACGTCAAGGAGACGACTTACTCCTGGAAGTATTACATCGATGGTTTGGATATGGCTCGCAACTGGCTAGGTGTCGTGGTTTTGGGTGCATTCTGGCTTTTCTCATTCCTCACCTGTGCCATTCAAGTTCTGCTTTATGGACTGGTCGGCAAAGTGTTCGCAGTTTTCAACAAGTGCAGGCTCACCTATCCACAACTGGTACGGTTGAGTGTCGTCGCCATTACACCTTCGTTAATAATTGATACGTGTCAGAAGTTAATTTGTACAGGCTTGCCGGCGTGGACCGCCGTATCAGTCGTGGTTTCGCTGTTGTTTCTCCTCTTCGGGGTAAGGGCGAATTCGATTGGCTACGTCTGGAGGCTCGCCAATACTGCCTCCGGCGTGCAATTGGAGGCAAATCCTCAATCGTCTAAATGATTCAAACAGGCATAGCATGCTAGGATCTGGGCCACTTCTTGAGAAGCATTGCGCCCGAGGATGCAAACATGGTCACTGGGATACTAGAACAAATTGGTGCGAAAAGCCCGATAGCCGACATCGCCGCTAAAGTCGTAGACGGGGTCAGGCTAACCAGGGAAGACGCGATACGGCTCTATCAATGCGAAGACCTGCTGAGCGTGGGCATGCTCGGGGAATTCGCCCGCCGACGAATGGCAGGCGAAGGCAAAGAGAAGCACGTGTATTACATACACAACATGCACCTCAATCCGACCAATTTTTGCGTTGAGACATGCAGATTTTGTTCCTACGCCAATCCTGGCAATGACAGCTACACCTGGACCGTGGATCGTGTGCTCGATGAAGCACGCAAAGGTGTCAACCTCGGCATCAGTGAGATCCACATGGTAGGCGGTCTCAACCCTATTTGCGATCTCGACTACTACGAAGAAGTCTTATCGACCATAAAGAAAGAGTTTCCGCATATCCATCTGAAGGCAATGACGGCGGTCGAAATCGAGTACCTTTCGAATCTCGAAGGCATCACCTATGAAGAGACTCTTCGAAGGTTGATGGCTGCTGGTTTGGAGAGTATGCCTGGTGGTGGCGCCGAGATTTTTGATGATGCCGTGCGCGAGAAAATGGCGGTGAAAAAAACGCCTGCACATGTCTGGCTTGAAATTCACGGAGTCGCACATAGTCTGGGTTTAAAGTCGACCGCTACAATGCTGACCGGTATCGGCGAGAACATAGAAAACAAAGTAGACCACATGCTGTTGCTCAGAGAACAGCAGGATAAATCTAAAGGCTTCATGTGCTTCATTCCATTGAAGTGCTATTACGAAGGCACCAATATTGCCGACGAAGTGAAAGAACCCAGTCATGATGACCTTCTTCGCGATATTGCAATTGGACGGCTTCTGCTCGATAACTTCCCGCACATCAAGGCGTACTGGATCCAACTAGGGGAATCCCTCGCGCAGGTAGCGCTCTCCTTTGGCGCCGATGATATGGATGGCACGATTCTCGAAGAAAAGATTACTCACGCTGCTGGTGCCAAGACGCCATTGCAACTGGCGAAAGAGCGTATGGAAGAGCTCATCTCTAAGGCTGGGTATACACCGGTAGAACGTGATACCATATACAATATCAAGCGCGTGGTTGACACCGCCGCGCACGACGATGTGCCTCTGCGAGACCGAGTAGCATCGTTGATCGGCTAGTATTTCTATTTTGTATAGCAGTGATCGTTAACACTTCACCGCAGATGGTATCAGTGCTACGGCATTGACATTGACTACCTGCACGGTCTTTCGATGTTCCGGCGATCAAACGTCTGGAAACCGGTTGTTCGAAATAAGTGACAGGTGGCACTGTTTCGCGATTCGATCTATTGGTATACCGATACTCCTTATATGATATGTACGCGTTGATGAAACGTTTGTGATTTTCTTGCAACAAACTGGGGCGACTCACGTCTCAAAGTGAAACCGAGTTTGCTTTGCAGAAAAAATTGTCTTGGCTGTCAACAGGTGTTGATGGTGAGCACTATTTTGTTCTGAACGAGCTACATCAAAAAGAGGCCGTGGGAACAAAAGCATTTTTGTGTGAAAGACCATTAGGAGGTCAAATAAATGATTCGCTTAGCCATATCCATCTCTCTGGTGGCGCTAGCTTGCTTGTCGATTGAGCCGGCGTCGGCTCAGATGGGACGATTCGACTTCGATCGAGTCGATCGAATGCAAGCTGAGCAAGATCAGAAGATAACTCAGGCACTCAACACTGGTAAGTTGACCCAGGGCGAAGCCAGTCGCTTGCGGTCAAGAATGCAAGAAGTCGCCACTTTAGAGGCTCAGCTCAAGCAGTCAGGGGACAGTCTCTCGCGCGAAGAAAGACGTGACCTGATAGGTAAGCTTGAAAATATCAATGCTGCGATTAACAAAGAGGTCAACGACGGAAGATTTGGTGGTCTTGGAGAGACTGTCGGTGGTGCCAACATAAATTCCAAACAGGCGAACATCGAACAACGTATCGCGCAGGGCGTTCGCGACGGTAGCATCACGAATCAGGAAGCGGCGGATTTGAGAGTCAAAGCTAGCCGTGTCGGTGAACTGGAAAATCAAATGCGCGTAGGTGGATTGTCAGTCGCTGAGCGCGAGAGATTGAATGCTGAACTGAACAGATTAAACGATGATGTGCATCGTCAAATGCGCGATCGAGATACTGCTTATACTCCGGGCAGGGGTGGCGCAGCAATCGACACCAGACAGACAGAACTCAACAGCCGCATTGACGCAGGTCTGCGTTCGGGCAAACTGACCAGTGCGGAGGGCACCCGATTGAAGGCGTCGGCCGCGACTATTGCAAATCTCGAATCTAGACTCAGGCGCGGTGGACTCTCGCCGAACGAGCGCACCAGTCTCAACGACGAGTTGAACAGATTGTCGCGAGAGATCGAACGTCAGATCAACGATTTCGAGACTGCTCAAAATCCCGGAAATCGCTGGACTCCTCCCGTTTTTAACTATGACTTCGGTCGTGTCGATCGCATGCAAGCCGACCAGGAAAGAAGAATTACCGAAGGTTTGCGCTCTGGTAAACTTTCGCCGCGCGAAGCAGAACGGCTTAGACAGAAGCTCGCGGAAGTGGCTCAGCTCGAATCTCAACTTCGACGATCAGGCTTAGCCTGGAATGAAGCTCGCGTGTTGACCGACAAGCTCGAATTGATCGGCGATCAGATTGATAGCGAGCTCAACGACGGAAAGTTCGGCGGATTCTTCCAGTTCCTCTCCGGTGCCAAGATTGACTCCCAACAAGCTTACATTGACTTTCGAATCAACGAAGGGCTTCGCATCGGTAGCTTGACCAACCAGGAAGCTAGTCAGCTTAGAAGTGACTACAATCGCATCAACAGTCTCGAGGCACGCTTGCGTGCAGGCGGGTTGTCCAACTTGGAGCGCGATGATATTAGCGACGAGCTCAACAAACTGAGCAATCAGGTCTACCGTCAGATGCACGACGTTCAGACTGCGTACAAACCGAGACCCTCGACCCCTAACGGTGGGTTCGGCAATCGCGGCTCGTGGGCGCCACAATACGATTACTCCGTGAGCGCTCGAGCTCTACAGGAGCAGCGTCGTAAGGCTAAGGATGCCTTCAAGACCGGCAAGATCAATCGCAGACAATACGATAACCTGCTCGCGAAGATTCAGGCAGTATCCAACATCGAGATCGAACTGAAAAACTCGAATACAGGACGTATGTCGTGGAGAGACCGGTTGCGGATGCAAGACGAACTCGATACGCTCGCTCATGATGTCGATCGAGCAATAAATCGACGCGGTGGTGGGGATCGATTCAACAACGTAGACGCCAAACAGTCGGCCATTCAGCAGATCATCTCTGCTGGGCTCCAGGATGGAAGCCTGAGCCGACGCGAGGCTTCAGAGCTGCAAAATAAATACACTCGTATTTCAGACATCGAAACTCGATTGCGCGCTTCCGGCAACGTACTAAACGCCAACGAACGCGATGCCTTGAGTCGTGAGCTCAATCAATTGAGTCAGGAGGTCTATCAACAGCGTTATGATCGAAATCGCACGTTTTAGAGTCGCCCAAGCAATCTGAAAACGGCCGTTTGAATTGTAAAAAACCTCTCCCAACCTAGGAGAGGTTTTTTTCTTTGAAAAAATTTTTCCCGGTTTAGATACACCAAAAAGGATTCGCACTTGACGCGAAAAACTTGAGATATTGCAGGCTGCCGAGTTTTTGACACTAGCGAATGGCGAAGCTCGGAAAGATAATCTGCGTCATTGTTTGCGTATTTTCCCCACGGAGGACACTATTTGTTCACAAAATCACAATACATTTTCATTCAAGCCGCCGACGTAACGGAATATAGATGGTAAACAAACAGATAGATACCCCTCACCAGCCCCCCGCTGGTGCCGATGATAATCTGCACAACATATTCATCAAGGACGTCCTCAACCCTCCAGCCGAGGACTCCACGAAAAACACTCCTAGGAAGGAGCCCGAAAAAAGCGAGACTACGCCCGGTCCGAATCCGCTTTTTACATCTGGCGAAATGCTAATCATTCCTCCCGTGATGGCCGATATCGGCCAGCCGAAAGGCGACGAACAATCTGGGAAGCAAGGCGAAACTGATAAAAAAGGTGATAGCAAGAAGCTACCGTATCGCTCGCCCTTTGGCTCTGTCCAAGATACGGTCAACTATCTCGATTTAGATAACTCGTTCAAACAAAAAGCTAAACCATTTGATCCGCTCAACCCCTTTGTCGGACCTCAGCTTCCTAAACCTGGGGACAAACCGGACCTGAAGAAGGCGGAGCTCCTGCCGCTACCGAAGCTAGAGATCCCGAACGATGCGCCGAAGGGCGATGCGAAGAAAGACGCGCCGCTAGTGCCGCCCGTCAAACCGGAA
>CAYQKX010000022.1:43437-111823 GCA_964418155.1 uncultured Candidatus Obscuribacterales bacterium
AAGATAAGAAAGATGGGCCGAAGGGCGATGCGAAGAAAGACGCGCCGCTAGTGCCACCCGTCAAACCGGAAGATAAGAAAGATGCACCGAAGGGCGATGGGAAGAAAGACACTCCAGTAGTACCGCCTGCAAAACCGGAAGTGCCGCCGCAAGATCCCAAGAAAGAGATAGCGCCGCCTCCGAAACCGGCGGATTTGCCCAAAGATGGTCCGAAGGGCGAAACTCTGCCTCCGCCGAAACCGGCAGAGCAGATCGGTCCTCCCAAACCGGCAGAGCAGATTGGGCCGCCCAAACCGGCAGAGGTCGCCAAACCGAAACTTCCTGTTGATGCGGCCGACGGCAAGGGCCAATGGTCTGCCACCGATGCTGGTGGCTGGCAGTTTAAAGACAAATTTGGGAAGGTCACCGCAGAGCACCCCGACTTTCCTGGCCGAAAGGTGACGGATGTCGCCAAGCAAGACGACGGCAGCGTCAAGATTACGCTCGACAATGGAAAGATCGTGCGTGAGCGTGCCGATGGTGGAAAGCTACAGTACCCCAGCGAGGACGCATTCAAGAAAAATCAACCCAACGAGGTTACTGGACGATTCCAGGATATCGAGTGGGACGGCGATAAAATGAAGAGCTATTTCGATGTAGCTCAGAAAAAGCAGTTCCACCAGGTCGATAAGGACAAGTGGGTCGAAGATCCGAAGGCAGCGAAGGCTATGGAAGCCGCTGACAAGGCGGCCGAATCTCAGACGCCGAATCCTACCTTCAATGAAGCCAACGTCCTGGCTGCTGTCAAGCTTGCGAAGGAGAAGGGTCAACCGCTCGTCAGTATGCTGACGGCTGACGGTAAGCTGACCGAAGCACAACAAGCGGCGATGAAGAACAATCCGACTAACGCGGTTTTCGTCGTCATCAACAACCAGAAGGCGGACTCGATGATGCGCGCGGGTATGGAACCTACCGCGTACTCGGCGCTCCGCGACCTCAGTGGAGCTGGCGGTCAGGTCGGCAACATCAAGGTCGGTTTTGTCGGTAAGTTCGACGCGAAGACCTTCGGCGAAGGGGCAAAGGCTACCAAGGCCGGCACCATAGAAGAAGTTATGGCTACCATTAAGCCACCAGTACCGCCCAAGCGCGACGTGCAGCTAGATGGTGCGACAGGTACGATGACGCAAACCTATCTAGACGGACCAGCTAAGGGTACTCGTGAAGAGGTGAGAGCCAACGGCATTCGAGAGACCTATAACACGGATGGATCGATGAAAGTGGAAGTGCCGAGTTACAAAGGCGGCAAGTTTGTTTTCACCTTCAAAGATCAATTCAGTAAAGACAAGCAGACTCTTCAGAATCCAGAGGAGTTGAGAATTGTCTCGTCAACAGGTTCGGAGTCTGTCTGGAAGAAGGGTGAAAAAGAATATACTGCCGGAACCACGAAGTGGAAAGCCGATATCTCGCTCACCAAAGATGGTACCTACTCATACGCCGAGAAAGATGGCGGTGAAACACATAGTCAGACTATAACCGGTCAAATCGAAGAGACCAATCCGAAAGAGAAATCGACACTCGTGAAGGACAAGGATCGAGTTCTCAAGGCAAAAGTCGGCGATCAGGAGCTTCAAGTTGATTACGATAAGGATGGAAAACCGTCGGAGTTTCGTCACGTCAACGAAAATCGCAAACTGACGAAGAACACCGATGGCAGTTGGTCGGACGCGCCGATCGATGGCACCAAGCCATATACGAAACCATCAGACTTCGAAAAGGACATCTATGCGCATAAAGATCTGGATCCGATTCAGAAGATGCGCATGATCGAAAACACCAAGAAGTTCGATGCGATGACCAAGTTCTCGGATGCCGAGAAGAAGGAGGTCTACAAGCACGCAGATCGTTTGCTGAAAGGACGCAGCGACTCGGCGATGCCTTCGAAGGAGAAGGCTGCATTGGCCGACCAATTGTTCTGGCATATTGCCAACGATACACGTAACGAGCAAGGCTACAACAATACTTGCAACGTTACGGTGCTTCGCGGGCTTTGCTTGAAGGAGCAACCATCGATAGTGGCTAAGCTGGCCGCTGATGTTGCCAACGATGGAGAGTTTGTCACCAAGGATGGTTCTACCATCAAACCGCCGATGGATTCGGTGCGAGCCAGAGAGGGCAGTCCTGAAGCGACGTTCCCACCAAAGGGTGGAAGAACGGCCCTGAGCAAGCTATGGGATGTCTCTGTGATCAACGCCACGTATCAACGAGATACCAAAGACCCGTTCGGTCAAACCGTCGCGAAAGGCACCATGCAGTACGAAGAGGAACCGCCGGAAGGCCGTAGCGACACAGGCGCCCGCATTATCAGGAAGAACGGGGACGGAAGTGGGAACGATTACGTACTCTACCTCAACAAGACGAGTGGCAGCGCGCCGTACGATGGCCCTCGTATGGGGTCGTCTCGGATTGCTGATGCTTGGGAGCAGATGACTGGGGACAAATTGCAAGGGCGTTTCTTGCTGCATAACAACCGCGGTATTGATGACAGCGCCACCTTCAGTAGAGTATTCGGCTCCAAGATTGCTAGCGAAGCGGATCTAGAGAAAACATTGATGAGCAATGACAAACCCAAGATCATGCAGGGCAATACAGGAATCCTCTCTCAGCGGTACAAACAACAGCTGGCCGTCAACGAAGGAAAAGACCCGAACACTGTGGCCCGACCAGCAGGTGGTGAGCACGTTTGGTTGGTCACCGGATACGATCCCAAGACCAAGACAGTTACCGTGGATAACTCATGGGATCCTGGTTACGACATGCTCAGCAAGGCAGATGCTGCGACCGCTGGAAAGGATGCGAAGAAGCTCGTCACACTATCTCTCCGAGATATGTATGAATCGATGCAGAACAGCTCCTCGGGCGAAGGTGGAACTATCCAGTGGTATATCAGACCGAAGAAGGCGAAGTAGATGTGTTGATTGATAGATGGGAGAACATGAATGGTTGATTTCGCAGAAATGCCTCCACCACAACAGGTAGGCGACAATCGCCCGCCAGAGAGAAAGTCGATTTTGGGAAGCGTATTCGAGCGCATCACCAACTCGTCCGACAAAGGAAAAATGGCGAATAGCCAGATTCCTGATATGGCGCCGATCGAATCGGTTACTGTGCCGAAAAATTGGCAGAAAGAGTTCAACGAAGGCGTGTTTGGCGATCTCGCCAAGTCCGTGACATTCACCCCTCCTGACGCCAAGGACACGAGTCTGACCGTTTACGATAGGGGATATCCTATCCCGACAAAAGAGGCGGACAGTTTGAAAGCCCTTCTCGGAAAGCCGGCTCATAAGCTGACTGCGGACGAAATGGCGGAACTCGGTTCTGGAGTTCTGGGCACCGTCGGCGATGCTTCCGCATTCAATATGACCGGTGCGTCGACGACGACAATCAACGGTAAATCGGTTTTGAAAGTCGAAGGTGATTGGAAAACGAGTGGCAAGAAATTCGTCGGATACTACATTCCGGAAGGAAGCCCAGGTGGCAAAATGCCATCCGATAATCGCGCCATTAAGGAGATGTACTTCGAAGGACGTGAGCCGCAATTCTCACAACATCTCCCTCAAGCGACAAAGGCGATAGAAGGTGTGACCTGGAAGTCTAACGAACCGCCTAAGTCCGAGCCGAAACCAAAGACGCGCAGGCGATAATCAGGTCTCAGTTGTTGTGAGCGCAGACCGAATGCCACGGAGCGGCGATTCATTGCATTGAAGACTGACGCCACGCGGGCAACGCATTGCACGGCCGACTCATGGCATCAGATTTCGGCCGCCTCATGGCGCCAGGACCCAGGTTAAGCCGTAAAGTGCAAAAATGGCTCCAAATTATGCTTTCAAAGGCGAACACGCTTTTAAAGACATATTTTGAAGGCGGTTTTGTATGCCGTTAAGAACATAACTGCTAAAGCAATACTTGTCCGACGTTGCCGTTGCGATTGATGATTACTTGCGTGCTTTCGCCCTGCGCCTTTCGCGACAAGATTGATTGCAACTGAGCCATGTTGGTTATGTTTACTCCATCCACGGCAACGATGACGTCTCCTTTGTTGAGACCTGCTTTGGCGGCTCGAGATCCGATACCGACAGTGGTGACAGTCAATCCCTGAGGTGAGTGCTGCGCGAGAAAACCGAGACTGGCTAAAACGCCGCCTTGATTGGGCTGCTGCATCTGCTGCCCTTGATTTGGCGGTGGATTAAACCCCGGTTGCGAAAGCTGTCCCTGTGGGGAAAACCCTGGTGGCAATTGCTGTTGATTGGGATATCCGCCCGGAGGTTGGTTAAATCCGGGCTGTTGGTTGAATGATTGCGGAAATCCGCCGGGCGGCTGTTGCTGCGGATATCCGGATTGTTGAGGCGGATATCCTCTCTGGTACTGATTGCCTTGGTGTTGCTGCGGTGTCATCTGATTTTGGAAGTTTGGCTGCTGCTGCGATGCCATCTGTTGTGGTGGCATTTGATTTTGGAAACTCGGCTGCTGCTGCTGCGATGCCATCTGCTGTGGTGGCATTTGATTTTGGAAACTTGGCTGCTGCTGGTTATACATCGGCATGCCTTGTGGCTGTTGATAGTTTTGTCCCGGCATGCTTGGCTGCTGGTTGAAGTTGGGTTGTTGATATGCCATCTGATTTTGTGGTCGATAGCCTTGTTGCACGGGTTGTCGTCCGCCGGCTGGACCATTGCCCTGAAATCCAGGTACTGGTCTTCCCTTCGCTTGTTTTCCCCCAGACTTTTGTCTGTTAATTTGATTGGCTTGTTGATCCTTGCCACGTTTTTTATCAGCTTTCTCTTTCGCATCCCAGAGCGCTTCCGTCTCTTTCCGCTTGCTCTCATCCTCTTTCAAAGTCTCTTTCAGTTTTGAAACAGCGGTTGAATATTTCTCGTCATGCGGATTGATCTTCCTGGCCATCTCGTAGTATTCGAGCGCCTGCACCGGATTTCTCATGAACAGGTAGATGGTTCCGATGTTGTATTTGTAGCTTGCATTCTTCGGAAAATCTGATTCCAGTCTTTTGTATAGCTCAAGCGCGCTGATGAACTCTTTGCGCTTAAAGGCGCCGGCTGCCTCCTCTGCCAGGTCTTTGATCTTGGATTGTTTTTGATCGAATTCTTTCTTTTTGGCACCTTTGCTTTCGATTGACACGATTGCTTCTTTGTAATCAAGTCGATCGGGATTGATGTCGAGCGCTTTGTTGTACTCGACAAGAGCGTCATCTAGACTGCCTTTCGTCTCGTAAATTACGCCAAGGCTGAAGTGTCCCTCGGCATTTTGCGGATCAAGTCGAATGACCTGATTGAGCTTTTCAAAAGCCGCGTCAGTCTCTTTTCGTTTCGTCAGCTTGATTGCATCCTTGAGCAACGCGCGAATCTCGTCATCTCGCGCACCCATTACAGCCATTGATGCCTTTTCCCATGCCATGTCAGTGTCGGGCGGCGCTGGTGATGGCGTAGAGCCGGTAGTGATTGGGTCACTTGAAGATGTGCTTTTGCTTGGTGTGATCTCTGGCTGCGCCTGCAATTGCCCGGGAGTGACGGAGCCGTCAGCGTCAATCTTTGGACCCGCTGCTTCGAAAATTTTCGCAACGCGCTCATCGGTATCGCCACTGAGCGCTTCACCGAAGAATCGCTTCTCAAGCCGCTCAATGCGTCTCAACAAAGGCTCATCTACGTAGCTCTTGAAGAAAAGATTCTTTTCGACAACAGCCAACTTCGCTTCATCCTGGGACGTAATAGCAAGGACGCTTAACGTCGATAGCGGTATGGTTAGCGACAAAAGCAGTACGAACAAAGAATGCTTCTTTGCGAAAAGGGAGCCACATTTTGGTATCAACGAGTGCTTTGATTTATCTGTCATTTGCAATTTGTTTTGACAAGGATTGATTCAAAGAGCCGATTTTCTTCGATCTCAATTGCGTGGAATCCAGCTCTACCCCAGCTTTAATGCTAGCATTCCCTCTCGACCAGTGCTTGTCTGTTTGTGCGCTAATGAGAGCAGTAAGAATGAGATGAAGCTCTATACTGTTCTATATTAAACACTGGTAGCTCAGCCAAGGTGGAGTTTTATGAACGAAGACCTGGAAGGTTTGTTCAACCAAGAGCAAGAGATTGCTCACTGGTTGGCTTTTGACCAGATTCACGGAATAGGTGTGGGCTGCAAGAAGGTTCAACTGCTATTCGAATATTTCGGCAGTCTGCGCGCCGCCTGGCAAGCCGGCCAGTCGCAGCTAGCCGATGTTCGCGGAATTACCAGGGAGATGGCTGCTGCAATTGTCGAGAAGCGTCCATCAATCGATCCGGCAGGCTTGCTGGAGACATGCAAGAAGGAGCGCGTCGAGGCATTGCCCTTCTTTCATCCGCTTTATCCATCGCTATTGCGTGGTATCGATGATCCACCGCTTGTGCTGTATCTAAAGGGATTACTCGCGCCCGAGCATCTTTTCCACTCGATTGCGGTGGTCGGTACCCGCAAGCCCACGGGCTATGGACGCGACTGTGCCAAGTCACTGGCTCGCGATTTGGCGACCAGTGGTGTCACGGTGGTTAGCGGTATGGCCGTCGGCGTTGATTCGCTGGCACACTGGGGCGCAATAGAGGCGGGTGGCAAGACTATTGCTGTCCTGGCTTGTGGCCCGGACGTTTGTTATCCGTCATCCAATCGACCTCTTTACGACAAGCTCATTAACGCCGGCCATGGAGCTGTCGTGTCTGAGTTTTTTCCTGGGACGAGACCAGAGCCATGGCGATTTCCGGCTCGCAACCGAATTATCAGCGGGTTGTCTCGCGGAGTAGTGGTGGTCGAAGCCGGTGAGGAATCGGGTGCGTTGATTACTGCTGAGATCGCGTTCAGCCAGGGGCATGCGACTTTCGCAATCCCAGGGCGAATAGATAGTCCTATGTCGATTGGATGCAATAAGCTGATCATGAAAAGCAAAGCCCAACTTATCCGTAATGCTAATGACATCATGACGGAGCTCGAGTGGGCAACCGGTCCTCGAATCAACGAAGTGCCATGCGTTGTCCAATTGTTTGGCCGTGAGAAGGAAATTTTTGACCTTATCTCCTCTGAGCTTATTCACTTCGATCAACTCTGTGAAAAGTCCGGAATGGCTCCAGGTGAGCTTTCTGCTACGTTGACAATGCTAGAGCTGGCTGGCATTGTCGGAAGACAGCCGGGCGACTGGTATCAACGATCGAGCAATGCTACTGTGATGTCGGTCGGTCCCATCGTTTAACGAGAATGTGTTTTAAATCGCTCAGGTCGATAACGAGCAAGCGTTGGCTTTGGATTAAAAAGCACACCTGACCTGTTTCGGTTGTCGATAGTGCTTGATAAAACCTTTCAATTTATATGTTTCGCTTTCCTCTTGTATTGTTTACTAATTTTGGGGAATACAATAAGAAGTGACTTGAGCTTAAGCTCCTCGTCTCCCTCTTAATGTGTGCGTTCATTCGCCTTGTAAAGAGAGTTGGCGTTAAACTTAATCTCGGAGTACTCTGGCGAAACTGTCTACCTGTAAGGCTTTCACCCTGATGGGGTGGTTGGACAGTCCGATAAAGGCTTTTGATGGCGTTATTCGAGTGTGGAGCGGGTAATTAATTCGAGGGGAGTTATATCTTTTTTTGGGTGAATTGAGGAGCAGGTAAGGAGAGGACAGGGCGACCGAAGACCGCGATGAAACTTTGCCTCAGATGCAATCAGTATTTCAACGATACCCTTGAAGTGTGTCCGAAGGATCAGGCTACTCTGGAGCCTGTCGGTAAGGATCCGCTAATTGGTGCGCTCATAGACGAGCGATACGTCATCGAGACGGTGCTCGGAAAAGGTTCGAGCGGTATCGTATATAAAGCCTCCCGTCTGATGATGGGGGGCGAGGTGGCTGTCAAGGTCATCCACAGCTATCTGGGTGCAGATTCTGCTTCTCTCGATCGTCTGTTGCGTGAGCTCAAGGCAGCAGAACGGTTGCGTCACGCACACATCATCACGGTCTGGGATTCCGGCACCACTGATGATGGTCAGCCGTACCTCGTCATGGATTACCTGGAAGGAATCACCCTCAGTCAGCTTATTACGCAGAAGGGGGCGCTGCCTCCGAAACGTGTGCTCAATATCATGCGTCAGGTCGTGGAAGCGATGGCGCACGCACACGAAAACGGCCTCATCCACAGGGATATGAAACCGGAGAACGTAGTACTCGAAGAAAGTGAAATTCGTGGCGACTATGCCAAGGTATTGGATTTCGGAATTGCCGATACACCTCAAGAAAGCGCTGCCAGAGCCAAGTTTAATAGACCCAAAACGGTAGCCGGCAGTCCCGCGTACATGAGTCCGGAGCAGTGTCAGGGCTTCGAATTAGACTACAGATCTGATCTCTACTCTCTCGGCGTAATAACCTTCGAGATGTTTACAGGGCGCAGACCATTTCTCGCCCATGACTTGATGAAGCTCATGTATATGACCGTGACCGAGCCACCACCCAAGATGGGGCAGGTCAGAAAGGATTTGCAATTCCCGGACGCAGTCGAGGCTGTAGTGGCACGGGCTCTGGGCAAATTGCCTGACGACAGGCAACCCACTGTTCGCGAATTCTGGCGCGAATTGGAAGCTGCTTGCCAGGGGTTGGAGTTTGGTAAATTGGACCGTCCGAAAACGCCGACTAGAGAACCGCAGAAGATTTCAGAGTTAGAAATTGCACCCAACGAAAGATTGATCGACGAGGAGAAAGCCAGCCTGAAGAAGCTTGGCAATTTCGAACCAGGTCCGGAAGATATGCCGGAGCTCTATTTGCCTGAAGCATCTCAGGAAGTAGAAAAAACCGAGATTCCGAACCCAGGTTCGGCGCAACCCAAGCCTGGTTCGCCCCCTAATCCGATTTCTGGTACGGTCAAACAATTCCAGCCAAGCAGGATTGGACCCGGTGCCAACAAGCCTGGTGGTCCTCCGCGTCCGGCTGGTCCAGGTGGACTGCCTCCAGGCGCCAAACCTGGCATGCCGGGGCCTCAGGGCGCTAAGCCACCAGGTCCAGGTGGACCGTCCGGTCCGAAGCCTCCGGCTCCCGGCGTCCCAAACTCACCGTCAACTGGTGGACCCCTGGGTGCAAGACCTGGTTTGCCAGGTGCACCAACCGGTCCGAAACCGGCTCTACCTCCTGGTTCGCCACCTGGACCCGGCGGGTCTAGCTCGGCCCAACCTCCTTTGGGTGGTCCGCCGAAGGCACCAACCCCGCCGCCTCCTCCCGGGGCCAAACCCGCTCCTCCTCCCCTACCGGGCGCTCCGCCGTCCGCAGGCGGAAAAGCACCTCCTGCTAGAAGCGCACCGCCGCCCATGCCAACCAGCTCGGGTGGGGCAATGGGATTCCAAACCGCTTCTTCAGCATCTCTGGATTCCCTGCCATCAGGACAATTGCCATTTCCAGATCGAACTATGAGTCGCTTGTCGGCGCTGGTGAAACGTCCAGCTTCGGCAGCTCCACCAGAAGAGTTCGACATGCCGGAATCAGATTTGCCATCGGCGCTGGAACACGGCGATGCCCTGCCTGAGCCGCTAGACGAAGAACCACATTCCCCTGACAACAATAACTCCGGCGCCTCTGCGACAAAACCGCCGGAAGCACCGCTTCCGGCACCAGAACCTATCCAGCCTGACCCGGAGCCTGTGCCGAGAGTCCCTGATCTCCCCTCAGCCGCACCTCTGGCGAACAAAGGACCTGGACCGATTGGGGCAAAACCAGGCGGCGCACCACTTGGTGCAAAGCCAGGCGGAGGACCGATCGGGCAAAAACCGGGCGGTGCACCACTTGGGGCAAAACCAGGTGGCGCGCCTATGGGCGCGAAACCGGGCGGCGCACCCCTTGGAGCCAAGCCTGGAGCAGCGCCCCTTGGAACAAAACCAGGCGGCGCGCCGGCAGGCGCTAATCCTGGTGGACCGACACAGGCAAAACCAGGAATCCCACCCGGAGCTAAGATCGGTGGACCTGGCGTAGGACCTGGCGGAATGAAGCCTGGTGGGCCGCAGGGTGCCAAGCCTGGCGGTATCGGCGCTCCGCAGGGGGCGAAGCCAGGAGTACCTGGACCTCAAGGTGCCAAACCATCAGGAAACCCGACTGGGGCGCCATCCGGAATGAAACCAGCAGGTGGCCCCGGACCGCAAGGCGGTAAGCCTGGCGTCGGTCCAGGAGGAATGAAGCCTCAAGCTGGTGGACCACCGTCAGGTGCCAAACCGGGATTCGGTCCTCAGGGAGGAAAGCCAGGAGCACCATCAGGTGCAAAGCCGGCTGGTGCTGTCGGTCCGCAAGGACTGAAGCCTGGGGTAGGACCGCAAGGCGCAAAACCGGGTGCACCATCAGGCGCGAAGCCTGGCGGCATGCCGGGACCACAAGGGGCAAAGCCCGCTGGAGCTCTCGGTCCGCAGGGCGGCAAGCCGGTGTCGGCTGCTGGAAAAGCGCCGGTGAAGCCACCGAACCAGACCATGCACTTAAATACGAGTGACCTCATCAGACCCGAGCCGTTATCGACGAAAGACAAAAACTTACACGAACCAAGCCCGATTGGAGACGAATTGACTCCTGCGCTTGCCAAAGCCGGAGCCACTTTCGTAGATCAAGATGAAGATCCGCAATTCGGATCTCTGGACGGAAATCTTGCTGCCGATGGTGATGACAAAGTCGCCAAAAAACGTATGTCCAATCTCGACTGGGAAGACGAGATTGAAGCGCTCAAGACGGGAAGCGTAGAGCCAATCTCAGTTGATAATCTCGATCGCGGTCAGCAGAATCAGTGGCCTCCTGGGGTGATGCCTCCGGCTGCACCAAATGCGATACCGCCAGGTATGCCTCAAGGGCAGATGCCCGGGCAGGTGAACAACTATCAACAGATGCAACAGAGCTGGCCGCCAGGCATGATCAATGCTCCTCCAGGCGCCGGTCAAGTCCCTGGTGCACCGATGATGCCGCCTTACGATCAATCGATGTCCTATCCACCTGGCATGTTGCCGTATAACATGCCGCCTGGCTATCCGCCTGGTTATCCACCTAATCAAGATCCATCGGCATATCAAATGATGCCGGGATACCAGATGCCTCCCGGTCAGATGTATCCGTATGGTGCTCCTGGCATGCCGTATATGCAGCCTGGTATGCCAATGCCCGGTATGCCGATGGGTGGTATGCCGCCTCAAGGTATGCCACCGGGTGTGCCACCACAAGGAATGCCACCGCAGGCAATGCCACCTGGTATGCCGAGTGCATCGCCGCTCGGATCACCTGGACTGTCTACTGATAACGCATCCGGCGCTCTCCCCACGCAGCAAGCTTCTGGTGGAGCGGTGGGTGAGTCCCTGATGGAAGATCTCAAGTCTGACTTCGGCGACGCACCGACGTCTGGTGTGATTAGCAATCTGCTTGAAGAACCCGCTCCAGGCGGCATATTTGAAGACAACAAAGATACAGAGGATGTTTACGAGGAAGAGGCGCCTGAGGCACCACCTTCAAAACCGACAGAGCAATCTCCGCCCGAACCAGAGCTCGATGAAGCAGCCAAGCTGGCAGCGAAGAGCGCTGCCGAGGCTGAAGAGCTTGGTGACTCATTGCTGGCATTGATTGACGCGACCGAAAAAGATCGTGGCACAGGTGGTCGTTCGATGGGGGCGGATCTGTTCAATGAGCCTGAGCCACCAAAAGATTCTCCGAAGAGTAGCGGCACCAGAGCGCTTGGATCTTTGCTGGGCGCGATGACGGCTGCTGACGAAGATGATGTAGCTCCATCGAAGACAGACGAGCCGATAGAGGGCAACGCTTTTGCCGCTGCAGTAGCCTCGTCAGCTTCAGTACCTTCGTTGTCTGAGAAGGTCAAAAAGGATACTAGTGGATCGGCCTTCGGTCAGCTTCTCGCTGCGGTCAAGGAAGAGGATCCAGTGAAAGAGCCCGAGCCTGCTCAAGCCGACTCCTCTGGTGGTGGTCTTGGCGGACTTATCTCCACTGGTGCGATCTCAGATGCCCTGGATGCTCTGCTCGGACCAGACGAGCCTGGCCTTCTCGGTGGTGGTGGCATCAGTTCGCCTCAAGCCGGCGGTGCCGGAATGAAAAACCCGTTTGCCGATGACGACATCAAGAGCAGCCAGGTCGGCGGTATGGGCATGAACGAGGCCGCAGCCCGTCTTGCTGCGGCGATGGAAGACGACGACGAGAGCGGAACTCACGAAAATCCTGCACCGTATGGCGGGGATAACTCTCCGAGCGTTGCCTCGAGTGCAAGACCCAATCCGGCAACTTCGACTTCTGATGCTTTGAGCAGACTGCTGGAGGCAGCCAGCAAGGCTCCCAGTAGAGCCTCACAGTCAGGTACTGCTGCCGCGATGAACGAGCTCGACAAGATGGCGGCTAGAGTCAACAAGCCACCAGCGAAGATAAGCCGTAAGCTGGCCGGCATGAAGTCTGCGGAGGCCGAAGCTGAAGCCTCGAAAGAACCACAAGCATTTGGTGGATTTGGTGGTGGCGGCGGTGGCGGCTTTGGTGGCGAGCCCGAGCCCCAAGCATTCGGCGGTATGCCAGACCCAATTCGGGCAAGTGGCATACAGAGTACAACCGGAACCGGCAGCAGCTATAGCCAGGATGCAGTCAACGCACGCATTGCGGAGTTAAATCGTAAGTTAGAGCAAACAAGCGCCAATCGCGCCAATATGGAGCTGCCACCTGCTCCAGTCCCCGAGCCTTCGGTCATTAGCGAACCGATGAATCGACGCGATGTGGTTAACAGAATTATGGAAGAGGCGGCTATGCGACACCAATATGGTGCCGACTATCAACCGCCAGATCCTGGACCGCCTGCCAGTAAGCCACACCAGAGCGGCTCTGACTTTGCTCCGAGCGACCTCGAGAAAGTCAACAGCAACAGGCTGGCGTCCATGGCTGATGCTGAGCAGCGTCGGAAGAAATCGCCCAAGTCTCGTTCTCACAAGAGTCTGCCGCGCATTCCTGTGGTACCGATTGCGATTGGAGCCGTTGTGCTAGGCGTACTGGTGTTTGGAGTCGTTAATTTCGGCAACATCTCTACCGGCATCGGCAACATGATCAAAGGTATGACACCTGCTGAGAAGCCTGCCGACAAAGATGCGATGCTTGTGACGACAGTCAATGATTTGATGAAGGCTGGAAAACTTAACGATGCTAGAAAAATGCTCGAGCAAGCCGAAGATGAACGCGGCTTGACACCAGAGCTGTCCGACAAGCTTGATACTGTTTACCTCTCCATCGCTAAGTATAAAAAGAATCAAGGTGCCACCAACGAAGCGGTGGAGATACTAAAGCTGGTACCAGCTGATGCAGCTAAATACGCGGAGGCTCAGAAGCTTCTGAAACAGTATCAGAAGTCCGGCAAGAAGGGCTCCGCAAGGCGTAAGCGTAGGTAGAGTGGAGGCGTTTCGCGCAATTGTAGATTGCGATCCCGGGAACTAATTGTGATGGGCTGACTATGAAGTTATGCGTCGAATGCAATATACACTTCAGTGAAGATCTGGATAGTTGTCCAAACGACGGAACACAGCTCATTGTAGTTGGGGATGATGCTCTTATTGGCCAGCTTGTAGGTGACAAATACAGAATTCTATCGCATGCCGGCAAAGGCTCGATGGCGGTTGTATATCGTGCAATTCAGGAATCCACGGGCCGTGAGATGGCAATCAAAATGCTGCACCAATTTTTGGGTGCAAAGGAAGAATCGGTAAAACGATTCTTTCGCGAAGCTAAGGCCGTCAGCAGCTTGCACCACACGAATATAGTCAAACTCTATGACTTTGGTGTGATGCCTGATGGACAGCCTTACATCGTTACCGAATTTCTAGACGGCATTACGCTCACTGAAATCTTGAGAGCCAGAGGTTTTCTTACAGCCAAAGAGGCTTTGCCGCTCTTCGAGCAGGTATGCGCTGGTATCGCCGAGGCCCATCGCTTCAGGGTTATCCATCGAGATCTCAAGCCTGACAATATCGTCTGCCAGCTGGTCGATTTGAACCTGCCATATGACTCGCCTGATCTGATCAAGCGCAACAGTGTAAGAGTCGTAGATTTCGGCGTGGCCAAGATGTGGAGCGAGACTGGCGGATCTTCTGCCTCTCTCACACTCGAAGGGAAGGTCTGTGGCAGCCCTGCCTACATGAGCCCGGAGCAGTGTAAGGGATCTGATATCGATTATCGATCCGACATCTACTCGCTTGGAGTCGTGATTTTCGAGACACTGACAGGTCAGCGGCCTTTTGCCGCCAATGATTTAATGGCCCTGATGCTCATGCACGTCAATAAGGAGGCACCGTCCATAGGGTCAGTGTTGCCGGATGTAACCTTCCCTCCGGCATTGAGTAACGTAGTAATCAAGGCGCTCAACAAGGATCCGAAAGATCGACAGCAGACAGCCGAGGAGCTCTGGGAAGAGATTGAATCGACCTGTCGTGGGAAAAAACGTCCGACGGCGGAAACCCCGGTCGACGAATGGAAATCGTTTAACTCTGGAGTTCTGAAGGCCGCGCAAGCAAAAACAGATGCTCAACCTAGCCATCTTTCTCTGGCCGACGGTATCGACTGGACGCGCACCACTTCAGAGATGGACGCGCTCAATTCCAAAAAGAAAAAGAAGCTCTGGACCATGGGTGCAAAGCCTCTACAGACAACTGTTTTTCTTGGGGTAGTAATTATCTCTGTCTTGTCCCTCTTTAAGATGTCCATCTCCGTAGCGGATGCCAATACGGCCAAGAAGCTGATGGAATCCGGCAACTTTGCCGGAAGTATTCAGGTTTTCGAGATGCTGAAAACCAAGGGGCAACTTTCCAAGGAAAATTTAGAGCTGCTCAATGAGTCTTATTTCAAACTCGCTCAAGAAAAGCTCAAGAACAACACTGAGAAAGAAGCAGCAATAGCCTTGCTTGAACATATCGACGATAAGTCAAAGCGAAAGAAAGACGCCAAGGATTTGATCAAGAAAAGCAAAGCGAAGCCTCGGAAATAATGAATCTATTTTTTTTCCAAGCTGAATAAAGTGGTGGCATTCTCAGTTGCTTGCGTGGCCACTTCGTCCAGGGAAATATTGCGCAATGCTGCCAACTTTTCCGCCACCAACCAGACGAACGCGGGCTCATTGCGACGTCCACGCATCTTCTGCGGCGCAAGGAATGGGCAGTCTGTCTCTACCAGAATTCGATCGCTCGGTACCAGTGGCGCAGCGGCCTGAATGCCCTTCGCATTCGGAAAGGTGACAATTCCGGAAAATGAGACATAAAATCCAAGCCTGGAAATCTCAGGGAGTACCTCCGGCCCGCCTGTAAAACAGTGGAAAACTCCGCGAACGTCTCCCTTGCCTTCGGTCGTAAGAATTTCGAATACATCATCCCAGGCATCTCGGCAGTGCACTATGACTGGTTTGTCGTACTCGCGCGCCATTCTGACCTGTTCGCGAAATGCACTGAGCTGAGATTCGCGATCGCTGTTGTTGTAGTGAAAATCTAAGCCACATTCACCTATCGCTACTACATCCAACTTTTCGACAGCGTCTTTGAGCCTGTCTTTCATGTCAACATCGAAATGCTTGGCTTCATGAGGATGTTGGCCTGCCGCTATCGAGATATTGCTGTGCCGAGACCTGATTTCTACAAGTTCGTTAATATCGTCCACAACCACGGCCGGGTTGACCATGTGTTTTATCCCGCTTTCAAAGGCTCTATCGATGACCTCGGTCTGGTCGTCCTTAAAAAATTCCTTCACCACATGAGCATGGCTGTCTATGATTCCAGCTGGGGAGCTTGGCAAATTGGTCTCTTTTGCGGTCATTGTTGTCTCTTGGCGAAAAAAAGATGGGGGAAATGCGAATTTACTTTTTTGGAATTTTGAGTACATTAAGATAATGAGGAGAGCTAATGACAAGCTAAGCCCCAGAGGATTCCTCGATAATAGCCGCAAATGTCCCAGTATGTGCGAGAGACAGGTTGATGTTTCAACAATTTATTTCCGTCCGACACCTTCAAGCTCTGGCCTTAGCCCTGAGCTCTTCAATTCTCCTTACTATTCCAGTCAATGCTCAGGGTCAGATGCTGCATGGCGGAGTCCAGCAAGAGGGCTTCGTACAGCAAAATTCTGGGGGGCAGGGCCTCAGCCGCAGCCAGGTCGAAAAGTCTGGCGATCCGTTCTCTTCTCCTGACGCACCTCCCACTGAGGAGTTCAGCGCACCAGATGGAGCTTTTGACTCGCAGCCACCTCCGCCGCGACCTCCGGCATTCAATCTCAACGCACAGGATGGTGGTGACTTCGACGGACAGCAAGGTCAGCCTATATTCGCCGGCGGACCTCCGGTCACGCCTCAAATGATGTCACAGGGAATGTTGCCACCTGCCGCCGCGCAGAATCCTAACGATCCGGACAATTCTCAGCACATGCAGATCCAGTGGGAGTTGTGGCACAGACGCGTCGCCGAAGCGATTTTTGTCCGGTTTGATGCGCTCGCCCAGCAGGCATTCCCACACAGTCGGCCAATAGCGTGTCAGGCAGCCTATACAGTTACTCGCGATAAGCAGATTACCAGCGTGAAGCTGCTCCAGAAGAGCCCCAATATTGTCTTTAACGGTATGCTGCTTATGGTGCTGAAATCGATGAATGGCAATCCTATTCTCGAATTCCCTCCCGGTTCTCGCCGACAGGTCGTCGAAAAGACAGGTACGTTCTCTCGCAATTTTGGAGTGCAGGGATTCAAGTACCAGACAGGCGACCAGGAGACCATCAACAACCGACCTCGCTAGGTAGTTTGCTCTGCATCTGAGGAGTCCTGCAAGATCGTGTCTTTGAACATCGGATGGGATAGCACGCAAACTCGCTTTCCTGCCACCTGTTCATCGGATAGCATGTTTCAAGAACGATTTTCATGCCGCGCTTCTGCCTAGGCCTGAACTATGTCTTTGACGCATGTCCCGAGAATGATTTTTATGTCGTCGGCGGAGCTGCCGCGCCATGCTTGACCTATGCTTTTGACCGACGTCATTGGCATCTGTTCCTGTGGCTTCTATCTGGCTTGACAAGAATCTCGCCCATGAAAGACCTCTGACGTCTATATGCTAGTAGAATAATGCCATGAGTTTAAACGCAAAATTGGTCATTCAACTACAGTCAATTGTCGGCAAGGACTATGTTCTCACTGAGCGTGAGGACCTTCTTGTGTATGAGTGCGATGCAGAGACTCTCGACATCGCGTTGCCTGATCTGGTTGTGCTCCCGAAAAATACGGATGAAGTACAGTCCGTTGTTAAGCTTGCTAAGCAGCACGGCGTGCCTGTTACACCGAGAGGGGCGGGGACAGGGTTGTCTGGTGGCGCTACCACCGTCACTGGTGGCATAAGTCTCGTGCTGACTAGAATGACAAAAATAATTTCTGTAGATCCTATCGACCGAATTGCGGTGGTTGAGGTTGGTGCGACTAATCTCTCCGTCTCGCACGCTGCTGCGCCCTATGGGCTTTATTTCGCTCCCGATCCGTCCAGCCAGGTGGCATCAACGGTCGGAGGCAATATCGCCGAGAACGCGGGCGGTCCACATTGTCTCAAATATGGCATGACTACTGCGCATGTACTGGGGGTGAAAACTGTCCTGGCCGACGGAAGCCTGGTATTCATTGGTGGTCGAACCCGAGACAATATTAGTCTCGACCTGCTTGGAGCAATGGTCGGCTCCGAGGGTACTCTTGGTATCGTCACCGAAGCGGTATTACGGCTGATACCGAGAGCTCAAGCTGTCGAGACGATGCTCGCTTATTTCCCGACAGTCGAGTCTTGTGGTCAGGCGGTATCGGATATAGTGGCAGATGGAATCATTCCGGCTGCAATGGAAATGATTGATAGTCTCACCTTGAATGCGGTCGAGGACTATCTTCACATGGGTTTGAATCGAGACGCTGCAGCTCTTTTGATTATTGAGTTGGACGGACCTGAGGTCGGGATATCCGTTCACCGCTCCCTCGTCGAGTCGCTCGTCAATAAAAACAGAGCGATTGGCACGAAGTGGGCAAAGGACGATGTCGAAAGGCTGAAGATTTGGAAGGCAAGGAAGGCTTCGTTCGGTGCGCTTGGGCGCATCAGACCGAACGGTTATGTGCTCGATGGCGTTATCCCTCGATCGAAACTTTCAGTCGCAATTCAAAAAATCGCATCGATCGGTGAGAAGCACAAAATCATAGTTGCCAACGTTTACCATGCAGGCGACGGCAACCTGCATCCATGTTTACTCTACCATCGTGATAATCTCGATGAGGTCGAGCGCGTGGTTCGCGCAGGGCGCGAGATTCTCGAACTTTGTGTCGAGCTCGGCGGTACTCTATCGGGCGAGCACGGGATAGGGGTCGAAAAGATTATGGAGATGTCGCTTGTTTTTAACGAATCGGACATGACAGCGATGCGCTGGTTGAAGGATTCATTCGATCCGGAAGGTTTGTTCAACCCGTCGAAAATTCTTCCCAATCCAAAGAGCTGTGGTGAATCCGGCGGACGAATGCTTGTACGGCACAACCTTAGTTTATCTTGCTAGCTCACGAAAGTGCCGCCGAAGTACTTCGTGAATGTCGATGAGCGGTCATTTGCGCCGATGCCACTAGTCGAGTACCTGGCGCGCGCGCTGTCGTCTCGCGGGAACCTAGCCTCACCCAATCCAGATGGCGTTCTCGAGCTCCTGTCAAAGCGTGTTCAGTTAGTTGATGCCAATGAGGGACTTCGATGGTTGGGTCCGCATTTGGGCCATCCTCCACCGATGAATTGCCTTTCCTCGGAGGAATAATACAGTTTGTCCATGTAACCTACAGCGTTCATATTCGGATCCGGCGGTTAACGATCGAAATATGGCTCTGTTCGCAAGTTAGTCGATAAAATGATTGCCCAGCCGGAAGATGAAAGCTTATTCGAGAAGCAATATGACTTCAGTGCTGGTCAGATTGCTTTTGGAAAGTTTGAAATCGTCAAACCGATTGGTTCGGGTGGCATGGGTGATGTCTACGAGGCATACTATGCCGTTCTGCAAAGAGCGGTTGCGCTCAAAGTTCTGCACCGGAGTAACGATGCCAAAGCTATCGTTCGATTCCAGAATGAAGCCAGGCTCGCCAGCTCGCTGCATCATAGCGGAATTGCCACCATATACGATATCGGCAAGTGGAAAGACGGACGGCTGTATATGTCGATGGAGTTGGTGTCTGGGATTACGCTCCAGGAGCTAATCGAAGACAGTGGTCGACTTTCGACGAAGGAAACTATCGAGATCGTCATACACGTCGCACATGCGCTGGCACATGCACACAGACGAGGCGTTGTTCATCGCGACATTAAGCCCGCCAACATAATGATCACGGATGATCCAGGGGCGAAATCACGAAAAGTCAAAGTCCTTGATTTCGGAATTGCTAGAAAGTTTGATACCGAAAATGGTGGCGCCCTATTTCAAACCAATTCTCGCCTCATAGGCAGCCCCCTCTACATGAGCCCGGAGCAATGTCGGCAAGAAACTGTTGGCGAGGCTACGGATCTGTATTCGCTGGGCTGTGTAATGTTTGAGTGCCTGACCGGAAAGGCACCGTTCGTTGGTCCAACGGCAGTGGAGACACTACTTCTCCATCAAAATGGTGCAATTCCTCAAGTCGATTCTGACGACGAGATGGCGAAAATAGTACATAACTTGCTGTCCAAAGATCCGAAAGAGAGGCACAGCGCGAAGCGACTCACCGAGCTGCTAGAGCCGATCTATGATGAAATGTTTGGCAAGAAAATTGTCTTTCACGATCCTATCGAGCTGCCTATATTTCATTTCAGATCTAGTGGCGCATTTTGGGGAACGTGTGTCGTCGGTGTGCTGATTGTCTTTGGTTTTTACTTTCTCTTCAACACAATGAGCGGTTTCAAAAATGTCGATGATGACGCCAAGGTGGTTCTCCCCCGGATCCAAACGACCGAAGTCAAAATGATAGAAGGGGAGGATGATCGCGGATTTCGAGATGGATTTTCTACGCGGAAGGACTGGTTCGGAGCTGCGCCGACTATGGGAGACGAAATTCTGAAAACTCTTAGCCCAAAGATAGTGAGGGTTGATCTGGATGGTTCCAAGGTTACCGACAAAGGTCTTGGGGAGCTCAAACGCATAAAACTGAAAAGGTTGCGAGTCGGTGATACCAAAATTACTACTCTAAAGCACGTTGGATTGATGCCTTCGCTCACCAGTCTTTCCCTTGAACATTCCGCCATGGGCGACTCAGTTCTCGATGATGTCATCAAGCAGTTTCCCGCGCTCGGGGAGATAAATGTGCGAGAGACCAAAGTTACAGCCGCGAAGGTAGACGAGCTGCTGTCCAAAGTCTCCAGCATACGGCGTATCGACATCATGCCCTGTGAAAACATCACGGAGAAAGACTTGGAGCAACTAAGAGCGCAGCATGCAGTTGTGGTCTTTGACAGACAACTCAGTCAGGTCGAAAGTATCTGCAAGGAGGGAAAGAAACTCCTCAAGGAGAGGAAGCTTGACGAGGCTGAGAAGTTACTTAGACCGACATTGGCTTCAATCGATGCGAAGAGGAATCCACAGGCCTTTGCCAGGATTCTAGCGTTACTCAATACTTGCTACATTCTTCAACGCAAACTGAAAGAGGCTCATGATGGGTATTTGCAAGAAGCCAAAGTGACGATGACATTTCCGAAAGGAACAGGCGAACAATTTTTTTGGGTTCCTATAAATGTCGTGCTAGAAATCGATAGGCAGATGAAACAATACGGAGTGATGGAATCCGAGGCGAAAGAATGGTCCGCTATTGTGAAACAAAAATGCGGTCCGAATTCAGTCGCTTACGGCTGTATGCTTCGACGCTATGCGGAGAGTCTAGCCTGCACCAATCGTGTCGACGATGCAATTTTGATATACAATCGTGCGCTCAAAGTACTCGAGAAGCAGTCGTTACCTGACCAATCAGCAAGCGATGAACTCAGCAACGTACACGCGGCTCTCGGTAACATCTACTGCCACCGCGGAGACCCCAGGTGCAGAATGCATTGGCAAGTCGCTGCTGACACACTTGGTCCTAATCGGGAGAAAGCGAAGGCGAACTTTATTCGGCAGAGTGCTTTAGACATCATTCGCACGGCGAAAAGCCAGGGGCAAGTCGCGGAAGCTGCAGCGACCATTGAAGACACTTGCGCGGTATCCGAAAGGGTGGGTGATCAAAAAGGTGCTGCGGAAACTCGCATGTATTATGGCGATGTTCTGCGTGCGAAGGGGCAGGTTCGACAATCTCTCGTGCAGTACAAATTAGCATTTCGAACATTTTCCAAGCTCGAAAATAAATCGAAGAAGATGGTGGATTGTCTATCTTCCATGGCAGCGGCGTATCAACAGTTGCATGATTGGCCAAACTGCAGGAGCTCGTTGGATCAGTTAAAGAGTCTCATCCCGAAGATCAAGAAGATCGAAAACCGGGATGACTACCTGAAAAAATACTATCAGTTGTCGGCTGTTGCTTACGTAGCTCAGAATAACTCACAGGCGGCTCTCGATGACTATAATGATTTGATCGCTTCAAAATTGCTCAACGGATTGGAAGTGAATCATGCGTATATGGTAAGAGGCGACTTGCATTGCGGTCTTCATCATCTCGATGAGGGGCTGCGTGATTATCAATTTGCGATGAGCAACATCTCCAAGGCGAATGACCCGCTGCTGTTTCGGTGGTTGCATTTTAAGATTGGTGGAGTTTTTCAAGCTAAAAAAGAATGGGATTCGGCTATTGCCGAGTTCAACACCTGTCTTGCTGCGTGTAAAAATAGCGCATCGCCAGGGGAGCCAGTTCTTATCGATGGCGCGCGGGTTGGTCTGGCTCAGTGTTATACCGCGCAGAACAAGTTGAACGATGCTGCAAAGCTTTTAGACGTGACAATAGGCAACCTCTCGTCAAGGAAGGAAAAGGTACTCCGCAGTAACGCATTGCTCTTACGTGCTCAAATCGCAATTTCGCAACATGATTTAAAACTCGCGGAGCAACTCAATCGACAAGGGCTGGCTATAGCTCCGGCTGCCGTGCTCGGTGGTTTGAACGATCAAAAAAAACTAATCGATTCGGTGATCAACAAAAAACAACCGAAGCGCTAGTAGTGTGGTTGCCATCTCCACTCGGGTGGCACAACCTGGCCTGGAGCTAGAATCTTTGGATGACGCTTGTCCATTGGAGTTGGTCCCTTATTTTTCAAGACATCCTTTCTCGAAAGTTGATCGTTGAGACTGTGTTCAATCGAATCAATTCTTGTCCGTATGACTTCAGTCGAAGATCCGGCTTTGACAAGACCCTCGATGTCTTTACAGGCAGTGAGGTATGTGACTATGTTTACCCCCTGCTTCTGGGCATCCATAATCTTTACCAAGAGCTCCCCGCGCTCATTCTCCAGCGCACCAGGCACTACTGCGACCTTCGATCGCCACTCGGCAGCCTTGGGCTCTTGCGGTTGCTGATTGTTGTTGTTGGACTCTTTGCTTCCGTCACTATGCTTAGCCCCCTGGGGCTCCGCCGAGTCTTGCTTGGGGATCTTGTCAGGGGGCGCAGTCGCCGGTTCTGCCCGGTTGATGCTATAAGGAAGATTGTGAGGCTCAGCCTCCTTGTCTCCCGAAGTTGACTGGGCGAACGCGGGCAATGGGAGAAGCAAAGTTGCCGCAATGGCAAAGACTAAATTTGGTTTGATAAACAGAGGAATCTCTCCCTTACTTAATAAGATCATAACCAATAAGACCTTAGACTTTCATCAAATCGTAGTCCGAAGAGAAGGAGCCCATCGAATGACATCTGACGCCTCCATTCGACCGGATTCTTCCGCAAAGTCGGCGGCCGGCCCCAAGAAGTTTTTCACCTGGACGCCTGATTCCGTTGGGCGCGATTTTCTGGCATCGGTTGTTGTGTTCCTGGTGGCGCTTCCACTCTGTATGGGTATTGCGATTGCGTCGGGTATGCCGCCCCAGGCTGGAATCATAACCGGTGTCATTGGCGGCCTTGTCGTTGCGCCTCTGAGCGGCTGCTCATTGCAGATAAGCGGTCCAGCTGCCGGTCTCGCCGTTATCGTATTTGAGCTGCTACGAGAGCACGGACCTGAGAAGCTCTGTTTCATTATTATGTTGGCGGGGCTGGTTCAGCTGACAGCGGGCTTTTCTCGCTTGGCGCAATGGTTTCGTGCGGTACCGCCATCCGTGGTCCATGGCATGTTGTCAGGTATCGGCATCCTGATTTTTGCTAGCCAGTTTCACGTGATGGTTGATGACAAGCCCAAAGGTACAGGTATCGACAATCTTCTTTCGATACCACTTGCCGTTTGGAAAGGGATTGTACCTTCGGATGAATGCCACCATCTAGCAGCCAGCCTCGGAATTTTGACAATAGTCGTATTCATGTTGTTCGACAAATTCAAGCGAGGTCCTATCAAACACATGCCGGGGTCGCTTTTGGCGATCACAATTGCAGCGATGGTCGCCTATCACTATAAGTTGCCCATCAACTACGTGCAGTTGCCCGCGTCATTGTTCGGCTCTTTGCAGTTTGCAAATTTTGCAGAGACTCTGCCGAAATGTCTTAACTGGGAGATTTTGTTTGATGGATTGGCGGTGGCATTCGTGGCTGCAGCCGAGACATTGCTCACAGCGACCGCTGTGGACAAGATGCACAAAGGCGAACGAACTAACTACGACAGAGAGCTGATTGCCCAAGGTGTGGGCAACCTCACATGCGGATTTGCTGGCGGTTTGCCGATGACTGGAGTGATGGTTCGCAGCGGCGTCAATGTTGCTGCCGGTGGACGAACTCGCCTATCTGGCTTTCTCCACGGTTTATGGCTGCTCTTGTTCGTCGCTTGCCTACCTTTTGTCGTCAACCTTATTCCAACCTCTACCCTCGCTGCACTGTTGGTTTTCACGGGTTGGAAGTTGGCTAACTTCAAGATCGTCTCTGAAATCAAGAAATTTGGAACTTCAGAAGTGGCGATCTATGCCGCTACTGTAGTCACGATCATCGCAGTGGATCTTTTGACTGGTGTACTTTTCGGTGTCGCAATTTCGATTGCAAAACTGTTGTATATCTTCTCGCGCCTAGATATTCGCGTTGCCGATGATGCAACTCGAAATCGCACCGACATCTACTTGAGGGGGGCAGCGACATTCCTCAGTCTGCCGAGATTCGCTGATGCGCTCGAATCTGTCCGACCCGATACGGAATTGCACGTTCATCTCGAATCTCTGGATTACATTGATCATGCTTGTCTCGAACTCATGATTAGTTGGGAAGAGCAGCACGTAGCCGGAGGCGGGCGGCTCGTTATTGATTGGGGCAAGATGGAGTCCTGTTATCAGGACCGACGCAAATCAACGCGCCAATCAAGAGAACGGGAGTTCCGGCGAACTACTCTGGAGCGATCGGGCGACGTTAGCGGCGGACCATTGTCGGAGTTGAACCCGGAGACCGTTGCTACGCAAGCATCTTCGCAATTGGTTGAGCATTCTTCCTCGGCTACTCCGAATGAATTGGGAGGAGAGAATGCTAGTAATTCAGAATCGTCGAAAGTCGCTGTGGATGACGAATTAGACAATCGAAACCAGGAATCGTAGATTAATTTAGGGTGAATTTGAGGCTTTGAAAGGGTATTATTCCATTGTGAGATTTACCAAACTGTGTCTGCTGCACTCTAATACTTCTCATTGCCGCCATTGATTCGGAGGTTGTAACCTATTGCACGGCAAACTTGATTTAGCTAATGCCAAAGGACTGAAGAAGTCTGAGATTCAACAATTAGAGCGTTTACTCACGAAGCGCATTCCAAAAGACAAGATTCTTACTCTCGACCTCGCCGATACCGTTGCGGAGATATCGCATGAGATTGGACATCCGGTCTCGGTCGTGATCAACAGGCGAGGCCAGGTCGTTAATGTCACTGTCGGTGCGGCCGGTCAGGTCAACACACCAGAACTGAGAGGGGTGAGAGTCGGTCCAGGCAGGCTTTGCGGGCATAGAATCGTGCAGACTCAACTTAACTCGGATACGGTCAAACTGGCCAAAAAGAAGGCTTCCATTAAAGACGGTGATGATACTACCAGTAATGGCACGCAAGTAGAGGTCTTTTCGAAAGAAAGTCTTCAATGCTTGGCCCGCAATAGATTGGATTTGCTTGCTCAGATCGAGGTCGATCCCCAGGGTCCGTTCAGCCGAGCGCACGGCGAACAGACGAAGATGGCCGACGTCGTGTACATTGCTCACCTCCTTCCTGGTCGCGATAGTGAAGGACGTCTCTGGAAAGTTTTGCCACCTCAAACAGCTCGTGGTGCGCAAGAAGACGACTTTGAAGAGTTGATCAGTTCTCTGGAGGACGAGTTCAGAACGCAGGCTCCGGGACTACCGGTGGCAGAGGGCGAAGAGAGAGCAGTGCTGGTGGATCTGATCAGCGCATCCGCGGACTCCTGGCAAGTCGAGGATGACCTGGATGAGTTGGCTCAGCTAGCGCGTGCAGCCGGTGCCACCATATGTGGTCGCATAACGCAGGCTCGACCGATGCCACATCCAAAACATTTCCTCGGATCCGGTAAGGTACAGGAAGTGGCGCTAATGGCGCAGGAGCTTGGTGCTAATCTGGTCATCATAGATCAGGAGTTGAGTCCCGCCCAACAGCGCAATCTCGAGGACATGGTCGGTGTCAAAGTTCTCGATCGTACAGAACTTATTTTAGACATTTTTTCGCAGCGCGCACGCACCAAGGAAGGTAAGCTCCAAGTTGAGCTCGCCCAATTGAAATACCTCTATCCGCGTCTGATTGGGAAAGGACAAGTCCTGTCCCGGCTGGGGGGCGGTATCGGGACGAGAGGCCCTGGAGAAACGAAACTCGAGGTCGACAGACGTCGCATCAGATCGAGAATCAACGCTTTGGAAAAAGAGACGGAGCGCATTAGAAGTTACCGCGATACTCAGCGGCGCCAACGCGTCGCCCAGAATCTGCCGGTCGTCGCTCTCGTTGGATACACCAACTCAGGTAAATCTACACTGCTGAATGCTCTGACGAAGTCGGATGTTTTCGTCGAAGACAAGTTGTTTGCTACCCTCGATCCGACAACACGGAAGACAGTCCTTCCAGACGGCAGCACATTCCTGATCTCGGACACCGTCGGTTTTATCAAGAAACTTCCGACATCATTGGTTGCTGCATTTCGAGCAACTCTTGAAGAAGTATCCGAAGCAGACGTGCTATTGCATGTGGTCGATTCAAGTCATCCAAATGTGCTCGATCAAATTGTCAGCGTTTTTGATGTGCTGAGCGAACTCTCTGCTGTAGATAAGCCTATCATCACGGTTTTGAACAAAGCAGACAAAGTTCGCCCTGAAGATCTTGCCTGGTTGGCTGCGCAAGTCCCTAGTCCGATCATCACGTCGGCGACCAACAGAATCGGCTTCGGTAGCCTTCTGACACAGGTTCAAGAGCTTCTCTCCGAAGTCCGCCCTGACAGACAACGATCGAGCGCGTAGATTTTATTTTTGATCGCTCCCTACTCCGCGCTTCGTTAGGAAGCTGTCCGCGGTAGTGTGGAGGAGCTGTCTGTGGCTAGTGTGTGGCTGCTGACTGCGACCGCAGGCGTCTCTTGTCGGCATAGAGCCCCTAGTCGACTATGGATGGAAATGAGAAATAGGCGCTAGTGCGGAATTCTCTGACTGGACGGTTAGCGATCTTTCTCGGTGCCATCGAGACGCTGGCGCTCCAGCATGGCCTGGCAAGCCACGACGTCTTACCAGCTATGCAGAGCGCGACGAACGAAACTAATCGTCTTTGGGTGGTGTTGCACCGAGGAACAGTAAAACAACTCCGACGACGCAGCAGGAGATTCGCACATAATTAACCATCGGATTGTAGCCAAATCCAGGCATGTACGAGATCTTTCCGTCTCGTTGCTTTCTCTGAGTACCGCCGGTTGGACGGTGAACCCCTCTCATCTTTCGCTGAGCTTCATTCCAGGTCGGCTCCATGACAGCGATTGTCGGATTGACCGGGTCGTAGAATATGACCATGCCTCCGCCGACCGGCATACCCTCGAGAAGCTGCCGTTCGCGGTCGTTGCGGGCGATGATCCCGGTGGTCATGAAGTAACCCGAAATTGGATACTTGATGTTGGCAGACTCGTAATTCTTGCCGATAACGATCGCTGTTGCGCTCTTATAATTGACAATCTTGTTGGGGTCTCCCGCGGCGAAATCATCGAAGAATCCGCGCACCGCTCCCACACCCTTGCCCAGCTTTGGAAACTCGTTAACCACTGGTTCTGCAAAGTATGCGACGGTGAAAAAAACAAATGCCAGGAAAATCAACATGGCGTGAGCCTTCCCCTAAAAACTGCCAAGCAGCATCTCTTATCATAGCAATGTCGGAATCGAAAGATTGCTACTGTGATCAATATGAAGCAAGACGGTCACTTCATCGCGACGATTTTTATCGCGTATGTCGTGAAAATCAGACGTGGACCGTTCGCAACTGATAAGGAATTTGGTCAGCTGCATTAAATGCAGCTGGAGTCTCGATTTGCATCAAATTAGCTGAATCCGAGAGCAAAGATCAGCGCCCGTTTTAGACTGGACATTGACTGATAACGCTCTTCGGGGGCTTTTGCCAGGCAGCGAAGAACAATCTCTTCCAGTTGCGGTGAGACAGAGTTGTCTGGATCGACATCGCGAAAGGGATTGGCTTTGATTTTTACATGATTGTTCATCGTGTCGTACAAGCTCTGTCCTTCGAAGGGACACACTCCGGTGAAGCATTCGTACATCACTACGCCCAGGCTGTAGATGTCGGATCTGACATCGAGAGCTCGTCCGAGACATTGCTCCGGGCTCATGTAGAAGGGACTGCCGAATACTTCACCTGACTTCGTCAGATCTTTTAAGTCACCAGTGGTTTGGGTCAGTATTTTGGCGATACCGAAGTCGACGATTTTGACAAAATGGGCAGCGTCGTCTGATTTACTCAAAATGATGTTGCCTGGTTTTAGATCTCGATGCAAAACGCCGTTGTCATGCGCGTGTGTGAGGGCGTCGCATATCTGCATGAATATTGAGATCCATGTGCTTGCTTCGACAGTGTCGCGAACCTTGGTCAGCTCAGACAGTTTCACTCCGTCGATGTAATACATGACAATATACGGACGCCCATCTTCCATGATGTCCCAGTCGAATACAGTGGCCAGGTTAGGGTGGGTCAAACGGCTTGCGGCTTGTGCTTCTCGCTGGAATCGTCGTCTGTTCCTGATGTCGGACGCGAGATAAGGATGAATGATCTTGATTGCGAATAATCGCCCGAGAACAAGGTGACGTACTTTATACACAACTCCCATGCCACCATAGCCAATGGCAGATAGGACATCGTATTTATTGTCGATGGTATAACCGATCATCGGATCTTCGCCTGCCTCATCATCATCATCCGAGTCTTCAGGCTGATCCCCGTTGTCGGAGGCGAGGTTGCCCGAGCGAATGCGTTTATGCAGTTCTTCGAGCTGATCTAGCGTAGTTGCGCCGGTGTCGACTTTTTCTACTCCGTTAATTTGGAGTCGTGTGATCAGCGAGTCGGTGTCTACGTCTAACGCATGCAATACTTTTTGAGCGGTGCACCGAGGCACCGTCAATAATGCGAACATGATGTCGATAGGACAGACGAGGTGGTCCTCATTGTGATTGCGATGCTCTTCCGCCATTTGAAAAACGGCTTTGGCTCTGGGTGTGAAAGCAAAATCGACTGATTCGAATGTGCCGCGTTTCATGATGCGTAAGACTTCTTCCTTGGCCTTGCGTCTGGTGATACCCATAGACTTCAGGACAATCGACGGCTTGCATGTCTCGTAGCTCAGCAATCCGAGCAGGAGATGCTCGGTTCCGATAACGTCATGACCTAGCTTTTCTGTCTCGGATTGTGCAAGTTGCACTACCTTAATCGCTTCGTCCGTAAAATTGTTGAGCATGCGTGACCTCCAGTGGGCCTAACCGCGAGTTGTATCAGGCACTTACCTCTACTCGGACAAGAGTTACATCGTCGTTGCGCATATAAGGACGCCCTTCTTCATCATGGTCATCACGAGCTTTATTGACCAACGCCAGCAGCTCGTTTTGATCATTTATGTTGAGTAGTGTTTGCAGCGCGTCTCCAGACTTGTCGTGTTTCCTGAAGAACCAGGCTGCAATTGCATCTGTTAGCAACAAAAATCGATCGCCGTTTAACCACGTCCCCTCCTTCTCCAGGAACAATCGTTCCACTTCCTCGTGCTTGCCTAGATTGCTGCAGAGCAGAAGAGGAGAGTTGTTGAAGCTCTCGGCATCAGTCATCGGAAAGGATTCCAAAAGGGATTCATCTCTGATATGAAGAAAACAGCTGTCGCCAATTGCTTTCGACCACCAGGTGCCGCCGGTGGTGCCTGGACCGGTAATCTTCAGTGCGGTCAAAGTGGCAAAAGCACCTGACTCTGCCTTCTCCTGCGCGTACCAGGGCAGATCGAGGTCCTTGATCTCCGCGCTCCACTTGTCGGCTAAATCTTTGAGTTCTGCTTGTTCGGAAAAGCCCTGGACGAGCAATTGAGCCCAGCGTGCCGAAAACGATGCTTCGGTCGCACCATCGGAGACTGCACATTTGAACTCGTCACATTCTAATTCCGTGGGTTCGAGAGGCCAGGCGGCATCCTCATACTCTTCATTGGAGTTACCACGCTTCGGAAGCCAAAATGTTTTTGTTACTACTTTCATGCCGCTTATCGCATATTGCTGGGGCGCGTGCCGATGTCGAGGAATCGAATCACCGAAACGAGATCGGCGTTGAATACAAATCCACGCGTGTTATATGAGACGTCGATGCCTTCGTTACCGACCATCTTTCGCATGTAATCGGGTAACGGGCTCGACATGCTGAAGAGAAGTTTTGCATGCTGGTCCGGTAGAACATTCTCGCTGTCCGGATATTCAATCGGCTGGTGATTGGACGACGAGATGTGCACGTTGAAAAGCAAAACGTCTCCGTCGGTACTGGATAGAGTCATCAGATCATATGCAGATTGAAACGGATCGCCATCGGTCGATTCGCCGTCCGAGATATTAATTACAATCGGGGGGAAGCAATGAGGATGTTCTGCCAGCCATTTTACTACGATCGATGTTGCGCTCTGAAGAGCTGCATTCATCGGTGTTCCGCCATATGCTACAGGATCGAACCACACCGGAAATTTGATCGTTTGTTCGACAACGGCACCTGAGCTGTCTTCGGTTTTCTTTCGACGCTCTTCGAGCCGAAATGGATTGTTGCCTATTTCGCTGACCGGGATAACCTGCTTGTTCTCGAGGTTGCCGCCAAATGCTGGTTTTACACCCTTGCCACCATAACCGATGACGGCTACGTTGTAATAGTCTCTGATGCCTTCGGACTTTGTGCATTTGATGACTAGATTTTGAAGCAGTCGATTGACTGCGTCTGCGACTCCCATCGCCTTCGTCTTTGTTCCGGTAACGGAACCGAACGGATCTTGCATCGAACCCGATTGGTCAACCAGGAAAACGAAACAAGAAGGATTGGCTCTACTAATTTCCGCTAAATACGGCATGATTTGAATCTATTGATAACAGGTGACTACTAAGTTCGTAAATGATACAAGCAATCCTGATTTACTATCAGTATTTTTCAGGTTATCAGTTCTAAACGACAGTCCCTGTTTTGTTCGCAAATGATTAGCAATCTTCTTTTGACGGACCTGTTTTGGCGAAGCCGATTCATGAGGTATAAGATGAACATGAGACATTGCGGAGAGGACAGATGAGTAAACAGATTGAAGAGGGAGTGGGTCAATACGGGCGAGGGGAGTTTGCGCAGGCGGTAGCTACCTTACAGACCGCGGCAAACGAACTAAAGGGAAAGGAGAATCTCAGTGCTGACCACGCGAATGCGTTGGATTGGCTGGGACGAGCCCGCACCTGGTTGGCCGAGTATGAACTCGCTGAAAGCAATCTCTCCGAGAGTCGAGCTATAAAAGAATCTTTGTATGGACAGGGCAGCAAGGATGTGGCTCTGTCCGACCTGTATTTGAGCGACCTGGCCATTGCGCGTGAGCAGTTTCAGCCCGGATTCAAGCTGGCGACAGATGCAATGGCGGTAATTCAGGAGAAAGCTCCAGCCAACGACCTCGCCATTGCCGAAGCTTGCAGTCGCGTGGGTGTTGCCGGCTCCTACCTTCGAAAAATCGATGAGTCGGAGAACCTGCTCAATAAGGCGCTTGGTATTCGGAAGGGCAAGCTTGATGAAGACCATCCGCTGGTCGGGCAGACGCTCGACGACCTATCGGTCTGTCATGCCGCCTGCGGCAATTTCACGATGGCTGGCGCGCTTGGTCGGAAGGCTCTGGCAATTCGTGAAAAGGCTCTGGGCAAAGACCATCCTGAAGTTGGAGTTTCTCTCTATCACCTTGCCAGCCAATATGTCAGATCTAGCATGTTCGAGAAGGCTGAGCCTGTGGCTCGGCGTGGTCTTGAGATACTGAGCAAGCATTTGCCGAAGGATCATGCACTGACGATTCGAATGCAGGAGCGCCTGGCCACGATTTGCCTCGCCGATGGTCGCAACGATGAAGCCGAAGAGCTGCAAAAGAAGGCATTGGCCAGCGCCGAAAAGCTCTGGGGTAAAGACAGCCCGAGTGTAGTCAGCAATCTGATCGGATTGGGCTCGACGTACTTGAACAAAACCGATTTCAAGAATGCCGAAGAGTACTTCAAGCGCTCGCTGAGCATTATGGAAAAGGCTCCGCAGATCGATACTGGTCAGGAATACAACTTATTGCAGAATCTCTCTTGCTGCTACATCTTCCAGCTCAAAGTCGGAGATGCGCTGCAGCTCGTGCCGGCTTCATTCCGTGCGAAGCATACCTCGAACTTCCATTCCAGCCTTGATTTGATTCGCATGTGCGTTGATTTTGCGATGAAACAGATCGACAACTTCAAAAAGGATCGCGGCGAGTATAACTAGACTAGAGTTTTGTTCGAAAGTTTGAAAACCGACGCTGTCATCGATAGCGTCGGTTTTTGGTATCGCAAGTGGTGCTCATAGGCAGAGCCTCTACTCAAACTGTCAACTGGGTGGGACCTGAAGAAAAATGTGATAGTACCGCATGTGGTGCAGTGTCGCAAAACTCCACACAAGAAACTCACGATTCAGTAGCTCGGTTACATTCGCACTCGGAATTATTTTTTGCCGAAGAAACTTTTTAGGGTGCCGAAAAGACCTGCCTGTTGATTCTTTGCTCTCTGCTCAGTTGCAGTTGGACCGCTCTGATTGCCACCATGAACTAAATCGAGAGTAAAATGGCTGACTGTCTCAGAATTCATATATTTGCCTAGAAGCGAATCGATCTGGCACCCTGCATGATTGATCTTTGTACACCAATGCTGATACCTCGATTGAGGCCTTTGTTGATCGAGCGATTGAGCGTGCGACCTGTGCCACCAATGATCGGTAATGGCTTTTTCGGCTTCGCGTAGCGAACCGGCGCGCCGCCCTGTCCTGGTGCGCCGCCGGGAGCACCCATCGCCTGATTCTTTCCTGGCATTATGTTCCTAATCATCTCTATCGCTTGAAGCGCTGTACCGAGATTACCCATCCCGCCGTTGCCACCGCCCATGAGTCCACCTAGACCGCCCATGCCACCCATCATGCCGCCCATGCCGCCCATGTCTCCGATGCCGCCTTGCATTCCTTGCATACCGCCTTGCATTCCTTGCATACCGCCTTGCATGCCGCCCATACCGGCCATGCCGCTCATGTCGCCTTGCATACCATTCATGCCTTGCATGCCGTTCATGCCGCCTTGCATGCCATTCATTCCGGCCATGCCGCCCTGCATACCCATGCCGTTCATGTTGCCGCCGCCTCCCATTGCGCTGGGCTGACCGCCACCGCCTGCTTGCTCTTGGAGGAGCACTTCACCGAGAAGTGGTGCCGTGCCACCACCCGAAGTGCCACCTTGAGGTTGTGTCCATCCGGATTGTCCGGGTGTCGTAGCTGTTGCTGAAGATGGTTGGTTCCAACCTGATTGTCCTGGAGAGGAGGGTGCCGAGTTCGAAGGCTGCGTCCATCCCGATTGCCCGGGAGCCGATGGTTGACTGGATGCCGAGGGCTGTGTCCAGCCGGATTGTCCGGCTTGACCACCGTCGTCAGCGTCCGAGTCGTCGGAAGCTTGTTGCCAGTTAGATTGTTGTTGCCAACCTGGTTGACCGGCGTTGGAGGAACCGGCTGGCTGCTGCCAGTTTGACTGTCCGGCGTTGGAGGAACCGGCTGGCTGCTGCCAGTTTGACTGTCCTGCGTCGGAGGAACCGGCTGGTTGCTGCCAGTTTGATTGACCTGCGTTGGAGGAACCGGCTGGTTGTTGCCAGTTTGATTGACCTGCGTTGGAGGAACCGGCTGGCTGTTGCCAGCCTGACTGACCTGGGTTGGACGAGCCCGATGGCTGTTGCCAGCCTGACTGACCTGAACTTGTCCCGGAGGGTTGAGTCCAGCCTGATTGTCCTGTCCCGGACCCTGATGGCTGTATCCAACCGGACTGGCCTGGAGTCCCCTGGGTCATGGCGTCTTCGAGTCTGGTCTGATCCGCCTTCTTGCTGGCTAGAGCTGGACCGACGGATATCGACAATGCAAACAGAGACACAACAAGTAGCTTAATTCGTCGAGAATTCATAGTTTCTCCCATCGAAAGCGCCAGATTCGGCAAGGAAGGGTGTTTCGGCGAGTATGTAGTAAATCGGGCCTATATCTTAGTAATCTTGACATCAAATTAGAATATGTCAACACGTCTAAACCCTGAATATCACTTTCTTACATCACAATTTGGTAGGGTTTCAACCAAGACAATTCCCGTGAGAAATAAATGTCTACGGACAAGCAAGCTTCGTCTGATGCGACGGGCGACCCAAGGCCTATGACGGAGCGGCGGACCGAAGACGACCACGTCGGACCCACGACAGACCATAGGGCGGACCATGGCGGATCCATTCCATGATGGATCCATGACCAAATGCAAAAACGTTCGTCACCGGAGTAACGAACGTTTTGCCTATTTCGGAATCCCAATCCCTGCCGGAAGTCTTTGTTTATCTGCTGTAGGACAGACTGCGTACTGGATTTTTGAGGCTCGCGATGTCTCCTTTCAGGCAGCTGATGGCGACGTTGAGTTGTTCCTCTTTCTCTTGTACTTGAATGTCTGGCTTGACGCCGATTTTGTTGATGTCGCTGCCGTTCGGTGTGAGGTAGCGGGACACTGTGATGTGTACAGCGGCTCCACCAGGCAGTTTGTTGATTTCTTGAACGAGTCCTTTTCCGTAGCTCTTGTTGCCGATGAGTTTGCCGCGTTTGTTATCTTTGAGAGCGCTTGCCAAAATCTCGCTGGCGCTGGCGCTTTCTTCATCGATGAGCACCACCAGTGGTTGATGCGTGAGAGGTGTGCCGGAGGAGAGGTCGGTGTGCTTACCGTGACGGCTGATGGTGCTGACGATAGGACCGTTCTCCAGGAGCATGTCTGCGATTTCGAGAGCGTTGGACAGGAGACCGCCCGGGTTGTCTCTCAAATCGATAACCAATCCATCGGCGCGATTATATTTCTTCAGAGCTTGTCTGAACTCTCTGGCTGCATCGTTGGAAATGAAGGTGGTGAGCTGAATGTAGCCGATGTTGTTTTCCAGCATCTTAGTGCTTACGGCTCTGATGATGATCTCGCTGCGCGTTATGGAAACTTTCTTGAGTTCTGTTTCTTTCTCACGTTTGACCGTGAGCTGAACAGCTGTCCCAGCCGTGCCGCGAATTTTTTCAGCGGCTTGTTCTGGAGTGATACCAACTGCATTGGAAGAATCGATTGCCACTATTTCGTCACCAGCTTTGATACCAGCTCTCTCTGCCGGACCATCTTCGATTGTTCTGGTGATCAGCAGTCTTGCTTTGTCTTTGGTCTGCTGGAGGTTGATCCCGATGCCAACAATCTTGGCGTCGATTGCATCGTTCTCATCCTGAAATGCTTTCACATCGAGAAAACGAGTATAGGGATCGTTGAGACTTTTCAACATCACTTTGATGTACTTGTGCGCATCATCAATTTTTTCAATCTTGGAATCGAACTTGTGTTCAAGCTCTCTCCAATTGACGCCGTTATAGGAGGCATCGTAGTAGTTGTCTTTAACTAGTTGCCAGGCACGATGGTACACTTCGTCCGGCTCTACCTTGTGACCGCTTGCGGGTTGATAGGCCATCACGGCTATTGTTAAGCCGAGCACGAAAAGACCAACTATGCGCTTCATTTGATTCATGACGCACACTCACGAAAGTTATAAGGAACGACCAAGCCAAACCCACCACGCTGCATGTGTCCGTTTCGCAGATTGGAATATCGAGTTCGTATTCTCCTTATGCCCTCAATGCACCACTTTCAACGCATGAAAAATGAAAATTACCACTTGGAAACTGGAATTTTATTTCGAGTCCGTTTAACGGCTCATAAATAGCCCTATTTGCTTTCCACTGGTTTCCCTGATTCGCATATCGATATCGTGTATTCATCAGTCTTCTTGTCGCCCTGCTCCTTAACCCACTTGAGGAAGGGAGCCGCAGCTTGCGTCTTGCCTTCACAAAGCAAGTAAAGAGCAGCGTAACATCGCGCCCTGGTCTGTTCCTTCTTAGACAACTTCTCTGTTATCGATACGAGCTTGTCGGGAGTTGTTCTTGCCGACAGTAGAGCGGCAATCGATCTGGTCCAGCCAGCCTCGTCGACCTGAAGTTCGGCGAACTTATCGACAAGCTGTTTCGCTGCCGCATCCTGGTGTGAGCGCTTCAATGACGCATATCCGATGACAATTGCCAGTGGTGTTTTCGAGCTGTCATTCCAGAATGTTCGTTCCAACCAGGCGTTCATATCCGATGCTGAATTGGTGAATTTCTTCAGGCAGAAATGAGCAATTCCAAGCTGATAGTAGATCTCGGACGATTCCGTTCCGAGAAGCAAAGCTCTGTTGAAGTCTTTGAGCGCATCACCGTACCTTCCAAGGCTGAGATATGACTGACCACGCTTTTCATATAGTAATGTCTCTTTCGGTTTTTCCCCAATGACCGTTGTGAGATCGGCTATGGCCTTCTCGTGTTCTCCCAGTATTCCGTAGCAGAACCCGCGTTCGAGAATTCCCAGACCCTTCGTATTTTGCTGCTGTATTGTCAGAAGCCAGAATCCGTCCTTCGAGTCGCCCTGCTCGCGTGCCTTCTTGTCGAGGGAGACCGATTTGTTGAAATCGGCGACCGCCGATCGATAGTCCCCTTGCATCTCCGCTGTACGACCGCGCCAATAGTACGAGTAGAGAAGGTATCGGTGCTTCGGTGCGCGCTCGATCGCAGAGGTGAAGTCTTTCCGAGCCCTGATCTGAAGCCCCTGTAGCAGGCAGGCTAAGCCTCGAAGATAATAGGCCTCCGGCCTTTTAGCATCGATTTGAATAGCTTTGTCGAGTACCTTCCGGGATTCGTCGTATTTTGCCAAGTGACGAAGAATCTCGGCTCGTGTTGTCAGATTCTCGTATCGATTGGGGTCCAGCGCCAAGGCCTTATCAACGTCTTTGATTGCGTCTTGCGGTTTTTTTAGATAAAACAAGCACCAACCGCGCAGTTGAAAAAGCTCACCGCATTTTGGATTCGTTGCTATTCCATCAGAGAGGACGCGAGCTGCCTGCTCTAGTTTGCCAACGACAATGAGCTGCTTGCTGGTCTTAACTACTTCGTCGCAGGGCTTTGCATCGGCAACTGAGAAAATCGCGACGCCGAACCAGAGAGCCAAGATGGCCAGCTGTATCTTCGTCGCCTTTGCTATGTTCTGCAATGCCTTCCTTAATGTATTCGAGCTGATCGGTTTTTCTTTCAACCATACTTGCCCAAGGCGATTGTGTAAACATTAGCTCAGTCGTCCAACTCAAATCGACCGCGATTCGAACGGCATCAAGAGAAAGCGGTGCTTCCTGTACTATCTCTTCGCGCCGACCGGCTTTCTGTCGAAACCATATTCGGCCCATCTTTCCTGAACTAGATCGTCAATCTCTTTGGTCATGACGATGGGACTCGGCCATATTCGTTCGAATCCTTCGGAAGCCCATTTGCGGGTAGCGTCGATACCGACCTTGGAGCCGTAGCTAATGATGGGACAGGCATGGTCGAGAATATCCAGCGGTCCATCGACGAACATCATGTCTCGTTTTGGATCTGTGTTGCCGAATACGTTGAGCGCGACCTCCGATAGATTCTGGATGTCGACATCTTTATCGAGAATAATGGCGAATTTGGTGAACATGAGCTGACCCAGCCCCCATATTGCACTCATCACCTTTCTGGCATGACCGGGAAAACGCTTATCTATCGACACTATGCAGCAGTTGTGAAAGACGCCTTCCCAGGGAAGATTCATGTCGACTATCTCAGGCACTAGCATCTGCACCATCGGTAGAAAAATTCTTTCCGTCGCTTTTCCAAGATAGCAGTCTTCCTGTGGAGGTTTTCCAACAATTGTTGTTTGATAAATCGGATTATTTCTGTGGGTGATGGCTGTGATATGGAAGGTAGGGAACAGTCCTGCCAGGCTGTAAAAGCCGGTGTGATCCCCGAAAGGACCCTCGGTGCGCAGGTCTTTTTGATCCACATAACCTTCAATAATAATCTCTGCGTTCGCTGGCACTTCGAGATCGACAGTCTTGCACTTAGTTATCTTGACTGGACTCTGTTTGAGAAAACCAGCAAAGAGTAACTCGTCGATGTCCGGCGGCAGGGGGGCTGTGGCAGCATAAGTGACTTCCGGTTCGCAACCGAGCGCCACTGCGACGGGCAGCCTGTTACCCGGCTTTTCGTACAATTCCTTTTCAAAAAAGCTACCATAGTTCGGAGGTTCGCTCGGCTGTGAGCCTTCCTCCATCTGTCGGCGGCTATCCTCGAAATGTCTGGCGCCATCATGATGCTTGTGCCAGTGCATGCCGGTCGTCACGTTGTCATATTTTTGGAGGCGATAAACACCAAGATTGCGATGCCCGCTATGCGGATCTTTGGTAATAATCACTCCCAGGGTGACGAACTCGCCTGCGTCTTCCGGCCAGCATTTGATGATGGGGAGCTTGTCCAGCATTGGCTCCGCCGGATCGGTGATGACGACTTCCTGGCAGGGGGCATTGCCTTTCGTCAGCTTCGGAGGGAACTTTCCTACCTCCATCAGCATTGGCAACATGGCGAGTTTGTCCACGAAGCTTTCTGGAACTTTGGGCTTGATCAGTCGGCGGATGCGTTGGGCGATTTCATCGAGATTATCAACTTGCAAAGCTTTGCATATTCGTTTGTTGGAGCCGAATGCATTGATTAGCACCGGCATGCCGTAGCCTTTCACGTTGGTGAAAAGAAGCGCTTTGTTGCCGCCGTTAGGCGACTTACTAACTCGATCCGTTATGGCGGCAATTTCGAGATCGCAAGAGACTGGGGCGTTGATCCGCATCAGTTCACCATCTCGTTCTAGTGCCGCAATAAATTCTCGTAGATCGTTGTAGCCGCTCATACCTACCTGGTGCCTCACAAATTGGTTCCAACATTGGTTGTTCCGGACGCGTCATCGCTCCCGAAGAAGCGTTTTTCAAGCGCGAGGCATCGTTCACAACCTATCGTTGTCTTGAGTCTGCAATTTTAGCCTTATTTGCCGCCCCTCGTTGTACAGCAAGAGGTTTAAGCAAAGAATATTTTCTTAGTGCCGACCGTGAAAGCCCGTCAGTGAAATCCGTCACATTCTTTGGTCCCGTGCGATTCAGTTCGTCTGTCCTGATAAATGGGTCGTGTTCGCCAATTGTTGCTGCGCAGATAATATCGGGTAGTTTAAACAATGGGCACCGCTGCGAATTCTTCGATTAGTGCGCTGCGCCGAGAACAAGCAGCAATTAGAAGGCTAGAGGATCAAAAATCCAATGCATTCTTCACCAAGGCTGAAGTTGTCACATATGCTTGCCGGACTGGTCATTGTGCCGTTGCTGTTCGCACTCGCGTTTGTATCGGTTTTGGCGACACTGCTCAGACAGGCTGAACGGGAGGCTATCAAAGAGACTCACGCCAGGATTGTAATTACAAAGTGCAATCAGATGCATGACAGCATCTTCGATGCAGGAACCGCTTTGATTGAATATAAGCTAACGAGAAATGACGCGCTCGGCCGCAAATACTTTGATCTTGTAGCCAACGTCCTGGATGATCTCCGCACGATCGAGATTCTCGTACACGATAATACCACGCAGGAAAAGCTCTTTAGCGATCTTCAACGCTCATGTGGTGCCGGTCTCGAAGTTCTTGAGTCTTTCCGAAAGACGATTAATCAGCCTGAGCAAACCATCACACCGGTAACCGACATAAAAGATGCGCGGCAAGCTACTCTGGATAAAATTCTTGGCAGCATTCAGCAGCTTGTCGAAGAGGAGCGCCGCATCAGAGACATCGCACCAATGAAGCGGTCTGCTCTTCGCGGGCAAATTCTCTATGCCCTCGCAGCTGGTATCGTATTTAATATCGCGCTCGCCTTCGTGCTTATCATCCTGGTTTACAAAGGCTTGGTTACCAGAATTGGTATTATGGTGAAAAACGCTAATAGAATCGGCACTCGCGTCAAGCTCTTGCCTAGAATGACTGGCTCAGACGAGATCGGCCATTTAGACGCAGTCTTTCATGACATGGCAGATGAGATAGAACGCATCGAGAGACACAAGCGAGAATTGTTGTCTATTGTCGGTCATGATATGCATTCGCCCTTGATGTCCGTCCAGAAGTCTTTGGATCTCATCGACTCGGGCGTGCTGGGCGAATCGCCGGCTGGTATGACCAAAGAGGTTGGCGTTGCCTGCTTGAATGTAAAACGATTGATAGCGCTGACAAATGATTTTCTGGACATTGAGAAAATCGAGGCTGGTGGCCTTGAGATGCAAATATCCGGGCAGAGTCTCCTTGCCATCATAGATAGTGCCATTGATGCAGTTGATCGAGCCGCCGATAGAAGAGGAATTTTTATTCAACGACCTTTTTCTGAAGTTGAAATAGACTGCGATCACCAGCGTCTTGTGCAGGTTCTCGTTAATTTGCTGTCCAACGCTATCAATTGTTCACCTGACGACAGTGAGATCCATCTCGAGGTAGATGACAGAGCGATAGAGGTGATTGTAAGAGTTCGTGATAGCGGTCCTGGATTAGAGCAAGTCGTCCTGGAGAATATTTTCGAGCCTTTTCGTTATGGAAAAATCTTGCCGAATGTCCAGGAATCCGAATTTTCAGTGAAGGGTACAGGTCTCGGACTGGCAATAAGCAAGGCGATTATCGCCGGCCATGGTGGTGGTATTGGCGTGGACAGCGTCGTTGGGCAGGGGAGTACCTTCTGGTTCAGCGTGCCTAAGCGAGCCCCTACTTAAGTGCGTTGATGTTCCGTCTTACGACACTTGCCAAATCTGTGTCAATCAGATTCGCCTCTGACAGGACCTTTAGCGCCTTTTGATAGAAATCTTCAGCTTCAGTGCGTCTCTTCGTTGAAGAGTAAAGTTCACCTAGATTGTTCAAGGCCTCGGCGACGTGGATGTTGTCTTGCCCATAAATTGCCTTCCTGACTTCGATTCGATGTTTTAAAATCTCTTCGTCCATTGTCCAATTCTTTGTCCGCTTGCATGTTTCAGCCATCTCTCCCAGGACATTGTCGATCCGTTTTGACGGAACGGCCTTCAACATCCCAGGAAAGCTTTCGACGACAAGTCTTTCTGATTGTTGAAACTGATTGAGCTTGTTCGTAACTTTGAGCAGTTGAGTCAGACTGTCCACGGTGTGATGACCATATGGATCTGCATCTTTGATCATCTCGTATGCTTCTCTGAAGCGGTCTCTGGCGGTTGCCAAATCCTGCTTCTCAATCGCCTCGAAACCAGATTCGTAGACAGGTGACCAGTAGCGGACCAGATTATTCAGTTTTTGCGTTTGCTCGAGAGATTTGCCTGCGGACTTGTCATGCTCCAGAATGACGATGTTGTGCAGCAAGCGGCTCTCTCGATCTTTCACGAGAAGGGCAGGCAGGAATCGAGCCGCTTTCAGATAGCAACGTTCTGCCTCGGTGTAACGATTGGTTCTTTCATACAAAAGCCCGAGGCACCTTATATTTTCTGCATAGTCTATTACCAGCAGCGGATCTGTCGACTTGCGCATTTCTGGTCCACCAAGTCGCTCTGCGCTTTGAATCGCCTCGGCAATCAGTTTTTCAGCATCCTTGAAGTGTTTTCCTTCTATGAGCAAAGGACTGAGTGATCTGGATATGCCAACGACTTCTTTGATTACAAGCCTCTCGTTGGCTACCGATTTGTTGGTGTCTTTGTAAGCGCTAAAAGCACTTAGCGCACTTTGGTATGCGCTTTCCGCTTCACGTCTCATATTGCTCGCAAGATAGACATCGCCCAATCGATCGTAAGTTACGCCGATTCTGAGCCATCCTTTCGACTGTTCGCTCTCCTTGACGGCTGATTCCAGCAGCCGCCGAGCATCGATCAGTCGGTTTTCCTTCTGCGCATCTATAGCATCCATCCACAACTGTTCCCAGACGCCGACGCGATAATGACTGTCGTCGAGATCTCTTGTGCATGCGCAAAGCGCAATGATGGTCGCGATATAAATGCTCAAAAGCGCATGCGGCAGACGCTTCGCCGTGGCAGAACCGCCTCGAATTTCGGTACGTCTGGTGCTCGAATTACCTGTTGCGTTCAACTTCTATGGCAAAGATTCTGTATGTCGATGACGATCTTGTACATGCTAGCGCCTTTGGGTAAGTGCGGGAGCGTTGTACATGAATGATGTCCGTTGGCGCGCGACGGTTTTCTATGCAGGCTCGCGATATGGTGACAGGCGTAGCTCGAGATTCATAAGCCAGATGAGGAGGTCCACGCGACGCTCTTTGCGGGTTGATTTTTCTTCATCAGAGAGATGCATATCATTAATCGCCTCTGGGCTACCCAGCAGCCATTCGAGCGCTTCTCGCAGATTGATCTCGCGGCTTGAATCCGATTGCTCAGACTGCCGTTGAGGGGCAAATGACTCAGTCTGCCAGTCAGAGGCAGATAGTCCAGCCGAATTGCTTTGGGAAACCAAAAAATCTGTCACTCAACCGTGCTCCTTTCTGGGGATTCAATTTGGTCGACGAAACTTCGTTAACTGCCGCTAACTCGTCGGTGAATGACGCACGAGGACACAGCTTATCTCTTGTGAACTGAGTTGTACATGTCGCTTTTCTCATTAACGAATGAAAGTTTTCTCCAAAAAAGCGAGCACCTGCCGCCAAGCTTGGCCCCGGTGCGACTTTAGATTCTTTTCCTGGGAGGATAGTTGCGCAGCTGTAACGTCTGAATTGTTCATATAGAAAATTGGGTCGAACCCAAATCCGCCGTCGCCTCGTTCTTCAAAGCCGATTTGACCTGCCCATATGCCTTCTGCTGTATATATGGTGGAGTTCTTCTCCGGGTCAAAAACTGCCATCCAGCACACGAAAGCCGCCTGTCTCTCGCCTTTGGGGACATCCTTCATCTCGTGTAAAAGCTTGTGTCTTCGGGCGCCGTCGTCTCCCTCGCAATATCGCGCCGAGTGAAGCCCAGGACGTCCTCCAAGCGCGTCTACTTCTAGACCGGAGTCATCTGCTACGGCAATCGATTTCGTCATCATCGCTGCCTCTCTGGCCTTGATTACGGCATTCTCCAGATAGGTACTTCCGCTCTCTTCCGGATTGAACTGGGCCGGCGCCAAATCAAATTCTATCCCTTCGAATCCATGGGCCATTTCGCTGAGCTCTTTGAGCTTCCCTCGATTTTGAGTAGCTAAAACGATCTTCACTGTCAGTCCGCTGATTGAGCTCTCGGTTTTCGAGGGGTTTTCTGTTTATTGATCTTAACCGTCGGTTTTTTTAGTGGCGTGACATTATGGTCAGGCATCGGCGCTTTGGGATTGCTGTTGGCGCTCGGCGTCGTCGATTTTTTCTTGTGATCTGGTCGGTGTACTCGAATCACGTCGCTTATTTGCGAGATTGCCTGAGAGACCTTTTGCAATTGTTCGATATCGACGACTTCTACTATTAGCAGGATGGCTGCCGTTCTCTTCTCTTTGTTGGTTTCTATACGCAGATCTCTGAGATTGACTCGATTGTCGGACACTTTTTTCAAGATATCGCCGGCGATACCGACTCTATCAATGCAGTCGATACGGACGTGAGCAGGGTAGGTTGTGCTGCGCTCGGTCGACCAATCGACCGACATTCGGCGCTCTTCAGCAACCTTGGAGAGATTGGAGCAGTCATGCCTGTGTACTGCGATGCCACTGCCTCTGGTGACCACGCCGACGATTTCCTCGCCTGGCACTGGTTGACAGCATTTTGCTAAATGGTGAAGCAGTCCGCCCAGGCTGCCGATATTGCTGGAGCGATGTTCGTGTGTAGGGGTCAGTGTGTAGCCCTTCTTCTCGGCTTTCTCTTGGGCGTCGAACTCCCGAAGCTTTGATACGATGGCCGATGTTGTGATGTCTCCGTATCCGACGGCCGCAAGAATATCGTCTGACTTGCGAAGATTGAGTTTGCGCCCGATCTCTTGAATCTTGTCGGAGTTGAGCAGTTCATCGACTCCTTTTCTGCCGAGCTCGGCTTCAAGCATCTGCCGACCTTGTTGAATGTGCTCTTCGCGATGGTGCTTTTTGAACCAATTGCGAATCTTGCTCTTCGCGCCATGAGTTTTTGCGAAGTTGAGCCAATCCATTTTTGGCTGCGTGACTTTGCTGGTAATAATTTCTAGAATATCGCCGTTACGCAGTATCGTATTTAGTGGCACTATACGATCGTTAATTTTCGCTCCGACGCATTTATGACCTACGTCGGTGTGAATGCGATAGGCAAAGTCGATCGGCGTGCTGCCTGTAGGCAAGTCGATTACGTCGCCCATCGGACTGAACACGAATACTTCGTCTGAGAAGAGATCGATCTTGACCTCTTCCATATATTCTTGGGCATCGGCGAGATCCTGTCGCCAGTCGACCAATTGTCTAAGCCAGGTGATTTTCTTGTCTACATCAGTGTTGGCTTTGACGGAACCGCCCGATTCTTTGTATCGCCAGTGAGCGGCGATGCCATATTCGGCGATGTGATGCATGCGCCGTGTGCGGATTTGAACTTCCAGCGGTTTGCCTTTAGTACCAATCACTGCTGTGTGAAGTGACTGGTAGTTGTTGAACTTCGGCATGGCGATGTAATCTTTGAATCGCCCGGGAATCGGTGTGAAGAGCGCATGTACGACGCCCATGACTTCGTAACATTTTTGGGTGTCGGTGTCTTTTTCGAGATCGCAAAAATTCTTGTCATCGGTGCTGTCGATGATCACTCTTAATGCCTGGATGTCGAAAAGCTCTTCGAATGGTTTGTTTTGCTTCTTCATCTTGCGCCAGATACCGAAGAGGTGCTTCGGTCGACCGATGATGTCCGCTTTGATGTTGCGCTCGTCCAATGCTGTGCGAAGCTTGTCGACTACTGCGACAATCGCTTGTTCGCGCTCTTTACGCTCTTCCGCGACAAGGACGCGTAACCTCTCATACTCATCTCGCTCCAGATAACGAAGCGCTAGATCTTCAAGCTCCCATTTCATCTCTCCCAGACCAAATCGGTTGGCGAGCGGGGCGTAAATCTCTAGCGTTTCCTTGGCAATTTCCCGCTGTTTGTGCGGGAGCATATGATCCAGCGTTCGCATATTGTGCAAACGGTCCGCCATTTTTACGAGAACAACACGGTAGTCTTCCGCGATGGCGATGATGAGCTTTCGAAAGTTCTCTGCCTGGCGCTCTTCCTTCGAGCTGAAGCTGAATTTGCCAAGCTTGGTTACGCCCTCGACGATAGTGACGATGTCCTTGCCGAAGACTTTCTCCATCTCCTTGGCTGTGACATCGCAGTCTTCAAGCACGTCGTGAAGCAGCGCCGCGCAGATAGTCTGCATGTCGGCATCCAGCTCGCATAGAATCATCGCCACCTCTACAGGGTGGATGATGTACGGATCCTCGGATTTCCTGAGCTGTCCGTCATGAGCTTTATGGGCGAAGTGATAGGCTGTATTGACTAAGTCGATTTCGTCCGTGGACCGTCCCTGGTCCGTCAGTGATTGTAGAAGTGGTGCTTCGAAAGTCTGTTGAGTCATCGGGGCCTGAACTGTCACCTCTTCGAAGTCGAGGACGAAGGAATTTAATGAAGATTATACAATTGGCTTTTCGCTCAGCCTATAAGGGATGACGACATTGTTGCATCTGTCTATACTTGGGCCTTTGTCGCTCCCTATCAGCCTTTCGCTTATTGTTTTGAGGCTATTGAGTGATATTGAGGGGGAAATTTACGGTTGTCAACTACGATCGATTATGAGATCTTCCTCTTTATAGGTCGAAACCTCTCGTCAGGTTTCGTCAGGAATCAGAAATCAGGAATCAGGAATCAGGAATCAGGAACAGGAATAGGAATAGGAATAGGTCTAGCAACGACAATGGTGCAAAATGCGGTCTGTTCTGGCTAAAGTCTCATTTAATTCAATCAAGTTCGAAGGAACCGAGATTGCCCGTCTCTCGAGTCAGATATTCGAAGAAATTCGATTTATTCGACTGAATGGCTGGCGCGAATGTGGTCGGTCCGCCGTCCTCGGTGGCGGCAATAGCTGTGCCGGCCAGATTTTTCGACGATTCGAATTGAAGAAGGACAGTCAGATGGTACTTGAGTTCTGGTACCGAGGTGCGCCCATCTCAGAGGCATCTTCTCTAGCATTCCAAGACGCATTGCTCACACTCGGTGAACTAGAGGAGTCCAAGATGGAGTCCCTCTCGGAGGTCTGGAAAGGAAGTGTTGGTGAAAGAGTTCTCAACGGCGCTCCATTCTGCCCAATCGGTTCGATGGAGCAGACTCACGACCTAGAATCGGCACGCATCGGCGCTCTTGCCGGTCGACCTGTGCTCGCTATGTGGTGGCAGCATCTGATCTTCGATCGTAAATTCCTCAGTCTCTACATTCTTTCGGATACTGATTCGAGGACCGTCTACGAAGTTCATTTTTCGGCGCCCACTCGAGTAGTGGAACGGCACGCCTCATCAATTATAGAAACGCTCAGGTCATTCCAATGGAGTCGCGCTACACCGCCGCCGGTGGTGTCCTCGTCCCGGCGGAGCGCCTAAAAAATACAGGTCGACAGGTTGATTTGTGATTCGCAGCACTTTAGGTGGGTGCAATCACCAGGGCGTTTTGTTCATGTCTTTGCCGAAGGGATTTCCGTTATCTCCCCAGTAATCTCTTGGTGGTTGCTTCGGCATAACCGCCTGCGGCATGGGTATCACAGGAGTGCCGGAGGAATAGTAACCGGAGCCGGTGTTACCTTTAGGGGGTGTGTAATAGCCACCTGCAGGTTTTGGATCCGGCTGCGCCATGATAGTGCGTGATACGCGATTGAGACCGAAACCAGAGAAGCCCGAAGAGCGTATATATGGATTGCCGTATCCGCCGTAAAACCCGGAGAATGAGCGCCCTGCGCCCAATCCGGGAATGCCTATGCCAATTCCGGGGATGCCTGGAATCGAGGGAATACCGATAGAGCCAATGCCTGGAATCCCTCCCCAACCAGGAACAGCGGAGAGTCCAAGACCGGCAAGACCTCCGAATCCGCCGCTAAAACCACCGTTATAGCCACGATAGCCGCCGAAACCGCCAATACCTGGATAGCCATAAGCGAAAGGGGCTGCTCCCGGTGCGGCCCAGGGGTTAGATGCCATGGCGGAAAAATCTTGTCTGGGCTGAAGCCCGAATGGCGTTGGAGTGTAGATTGTTTTATTGGTGATGCCGCCGAACTTGTCGAAAACTACGACTGGTCCTTGTGACGATTGGCTGCCGGCGGTGGACGGCGTGAGCGGCACCGGATATCGAGCGATGTCCGACTTGTCTTTCGAGAACCAGCCGGGTACCGAAAAGGATCCATCGTCCATCCTGTCCGATTCGCCCGCCTGTTGGGCGAATGCATTTTGGCTATAAAAACATGAAAAAACGACCACGAGCAAAGTGATCGACAGCAATCGTTTCGATTTCATCTCTGTTTGGTTTCCAAATTTCACATCCCAGTCAATTCTAATCTTTCGACTGACCAGATTGGGTTTTTAGCAGACAAACTCAATTATTAAAATGGTCGCCTTGGAACCAAAAGGTCACGCTATCTCTGCATAATCGAATCTCACTTTCAATCCGCAGTTAGTATGTGTGTAACTATCGAGAGTTCAGGAATAGTCGTGAAAGATGATCCATATGGGGTTTGATCCCTCTCGAAAATTGCGGAAGAAAGCCGACGGTAGCAATCGCAGCAGCTGCCACCAGGGACGCTGTCCGTTGGACAGCCCAACGAAAAATCGGCGAGTATCCAGTCGAGGAGTACGCAGCAGCAGGCTGGGGAAAGTTTGCCGGAAGAGATGGAACCCGGACCGTCGAGGGACCAGGTAACCGAATTTGGAAGGCAAGTTGTTGAAGAGGGCAAGTCTCGACACAACGGTTAATCCGATTGAGTTTGCCCGATAACCGCGCGCAGCATGCGTCTTTGCTGTTGGCTAGGGAAGCATCGCTTTTCTGATCCACGACATAAATGGGTTGTGATCGGTCGATCACTTTCTTGGGAACAACGTCCTACTCAGAGCGTCCAAAATGCTATCGAGCTACTTCGAGAAAGGCTGGATTCTTTCAGTATCGGCGTTAATGACCGTGGGCTAGAGACCAAGTGGTTTCTTTGAGCCATTAAGTCGTCCTGCCAAAGCAATCTCGCACCACGCCCTCTCAAATTAAAAGGTGGAAACTCTATGAAAAACGGTCGTAGGGCTGATTTGCTCAGCGCTCTAATCGTCACGTCGTTTGTTTTTTCGGCAGTCAGCAGTCCCGCTCTGGCTATGAAGCAGAGCACTGTAGCCCATATGGGTTCGGTCTACACGCATAATCCGTCAGTGCGTCAGGAGCAAGTCGGTGAGAGAAAGTATCAAGTCGCGAGCGTTGTGATTGATTCAAATGCAGATGCTGTCTGGACTGCATTGACTAGCTACAACAGAGCACAAGAAATTTATTCGAATCTCAAGGCATTGAAGATTCTCAAAGATGAAGGCAGTAAAAAACAGGTCAGCTTCTCTGTCGCTGCAATGGGCGGGTTGTGGAAGTATGACTATGTGCTGAACATAACTGAGAGCAAAGCTGATAAGCGCATCGAGTGGCACAGACATAGTGGTGCTTTCAAAGTCAATGATGGCTATTGGCAGTTGACGCCCGTTAGTGGCGGCGAACAAACTCTGGTTACCTATGCGAAGTTTATCGACGGTGGGCTTCTGACTCCGCAAGCCATGATTAACTCAGAACTGAGAAAGATTATGCCTGAAGTTCTCTCAAATTTGCGAACCGCAGTCGTGAAGGAACAGATAGCCCTGAGCAAATAGCTCTGGAAAAAAACCTTCTAGCAATGAGTCCGCCGGAGCACACTACTGGCGGGCTTTGCGCTTTTTATAGTCTTAACTTGCCCTCCTCGATAAATTCTCTTCTGCTCTTTGTATTCAACGATTTTCTGTTAAACATTAGGAAGGCTGGTCTCCATATAAATGTGATCTGCTGTAGGCTCTATATGTGTTGTTGATTTGAAACAGATTTATGCGACCATCCGCTATCGACTTCATAAGGCAATTTGCTGCAAGGTTTGCGGTGAGAGACAACGGCGAAAATCAGGGTAAGTTCTTCCAAAATCTGGTCAGGTCGATGACGCTGCTAGGCGTAGTGTCTGCGAATAGCGCGGGATGTGGACAGGATGCTGATAATGTTAAACCTGTTGAAGTCGGCAAATCACGATTCGAGCAACAGCAAATCGATCTGGTTAATGGAATTAGAGAAAAGGGCGTTCATGACGAGAAAGTCTTGAAGGTCATTGCTAGCGTTCCTCGCCACGCCTTTGTTCCCGACGAATTTCGAAAGTCGAGCTACGATGACAATCCCCTTCCGATTGGTGATGAACAAACTATCTCGCAACCATTCATAGTGGCATATATGACGGAGGCGCTCGATCTCGAACCGCAGGATAAGGTCCTCGAAATTGGTACCGGCTCTGGCTATCAGACCTGTGTCCTGGCTCGGCTTGCAGGTCAAGTTTACTCCATAGAAATTATTGACGAGTTAGCAAAGCGCGCAGAAATGGTGCTAACCGATCTTGGCGTGCGCAATATACATTTGAGAACCGGCGATGGATACAAAGGTTGGCCGGACGAAGCTCCGTTCGACGCGATCATCGTCACTGCTGCACCGCCGGCGATACCGGAAAAATTAGTCGAGCAGTTAAAGGTGGGCGGACGACTGGTGGCGCCGGTCGGAAAAGACGAGATGCAATGGCTGGTTTGCCTGACAAAGCAAGCAAATGGCGAAGTGAAACGCGAGGCATTGCTGCCCGTTAGATTCGTGCCGATGGTGCCGTCCGGTCGCTCTGATTAAGTCGTGCCGCATCACGAATCTCGAAATCTCCTGCGCGACAAAACGGATGTATTACTTGTCGCGTCCGTAGATCACGCCGGTCCAGGTCGTGTACTTCACTTTCCAGAAACCATTTTCTTTCTGCATTGTCACTTTGACGTGGGCCTTGATACGACGTCCCTGGTCGAGACCGATACCTTCTCCGTTGATAAAGGCGTGGTCGTCCATGACTGTTTCGTTGGTAACCCTGAACTTCGCTACATAGCCTTGTTTGAACCTGACGAGCTGATCGTATGCTTCTTGTCCACTAATTGACTCGAGGTGATCGCGTGTCACCTCTATCAAGTAGGGAGAGAAGTCTCTACAGCTTTTGGCCCAGTACAGTCTTACCAGAAATTGCCTGTAGACCTCGCTGGGCTTGCCCGTAGCTTCGACTGGCGAGCCCAAAAAAGACAGCACAAGTGCCATCACAACGCTCAAGAAAATCAATCCTGATTTCATTACATTGACCTGTTGAATGCGAGCCCGGTTAGTTATCGGGCGCCGATTTTGCTTCCCTTCTTAGCATAAACCGGCGTCAGCCATTTGTGGTACTTTTCAATCTCGCCATGAGTGATTTTGTGGTAGAGATTTTTGATCTGTTCGCACATTGGACCCATCTTGCCGGTTCCGACTGGACGTTTGTCGACATCGACCACTGCGCAGACCTCGGCTCCGGTGCCGCAGAAAAAGAGTTCGTCGGCCGAGTACAATTCGGTCCGATCGATTTTGCGTCGACTCGTCTCTATCCCGAGTTCGCTGCGCACGAATTCGATGACTGAGCTAAGCGTGATGCCGACCAGGATGTTGTCGGAGACCAGCGTCGTTACGAGCTCTCCGTTCTTGACCATGAACAGGTTCATGGCTGAGCCTTCAGAAATATGTCCGTCTTCGGTCAGTACAATCGAATCGTCGAATCCATAAAGAACGGCATCGGTCTTCGAGAGTGCCGTGTTAGCATAGGCTCCGGTTACTTTGGCGCGTGGCGGAATGGCGTTGTCTTCTATGCGCCTCCAGCTCGAGACCATGACTTTGAGCCCTTCGTCGCCTGTTTTGAAGTAAGCGCCGAATGGTACTGCGAACATGCAGAACTCGGATGGATTGTTGTGCAGTCCCGGTCCTATCAGTTGGCTGTTCTTGTAGGCCAGGGGGCGGACGTAAACATCCGTTCGGGGAGCGTTCTTTTTGACGAGCTCCACTGCCAGATCACACATTTCGTCTACGGAATGCTTGGGCTCGATGCGCATGATCTTCATACTGTCGTTCATGCGCTGGAAGTGCTCGCGAAGACGGAATAGGTAAATTTCTTCCTCTTTCTCGTTCCAATAGCCGCGAATGCCTTCGAATACACCGGTGCCGTACTGAACGACGTGAGTCTTGATGCTCACCTTCGCGTCGCCGATGTCAACGAATTTGCCTTCGAAATATGCGTATTCTTTGTCAGTCACCTTGTTTACCCCTTTTACAGGTTTGTTTTTCCGAAAATTTTAGAGCTTATCCTGACAGAATCTTATTCTGTCCTCGATATTCTTACGCTTGCTGGCATCAGGGCTGAGCGACAGATATTGTTGAAAACAGCGTACTGCTTCAGCGTATTGTTGATCGCTTTCGAGAGACGCGCCAAGCTCGTAGTGCCCATCTGCAAAACCAGGTTCTGCAGAGACAGCCGAGCGGAATTCTTTCTTGGCCTCGTCGAGCTTGCCCAATCGCTTGTAAGTCCGACCTAGAGCCGTATGACAGGCGCCGGAACTGGGATACTTCGAGACTTTCTTGGCGAAGTATTCGAGCGCCTTCTCTTTATTTCCGATCGACAGTTCAGCGTAACCCTTCGCTAGCTCTTTGTCCCAGTCCATCTCCTTCGCAAATGCGCTCGAAGAGATAGAGGCAATTACTGCTGTCAACCAAAAAAGCGCTACTACGCGCCGCAAAAAACTCGATTTCATCCAGCCTCCTGGCCTGCGTATGAAGTGAAGATTGGGAACAGCCGGAGCGATCTTCCGCTCCGGCTCTCAATCCTTCTACTTGGTGCCGCCTATCGTGCCTTCTTTACCGAGCACCACTCCGGTGACGGAGGTGTCGGCTACGGGCTTGACAGTGTCACCAACCTTGACACCAGTGCCGGAGACGATATCGCCTGTGGCCGAGGTGTCATCAGCTTCTTTGATGGCTATCGTAGCAACTGTGTTGAACACTTCCTTGATGACCTTTCCGGAATCCGGATCGGTAATCTTCTTGATGGAGCGTTCGACATTGAGCTTGCTTCCGATTTTTACGCCGACGCGCTTGCCTACGTTGACGGTCACGGTATTACCGGTGACATCAGCAACTTTACCTTCTACCGATTTTGCAATCAGCGATTGGTTGTCTGGAATCTTGATCGCAGCAGCGATGATCTGACCACTCAACGAATCTACAGCCTGGATAGTCGCTTCGTCAGCGATTGCGCTGTCACCGTAGGTGTCAGAGCTGAATCCTGCGATACCACCGCCTGAGCGCTTCGCTTCTCCGCTTCCTTGCATAGCTGCGAGGATCTCGGTGGTGTTGATGTCGATCACTTTTGCATCGATGGAAACGCGAGTTTTGCTCTTGCTGCTTCGGACGCTGCCGAACATACCGCCCAATCCGCCTACGTAAGGGATGGAGGGGATGTAGCCTGTCGGCAAGCTGGCGCTCGATGACTTGTTTTCTTGACCAAACTGAGTGATGCTGCCAACAACGATTGCATCTACGCTCAGGATTTTACCGATTTTGCAAGCTGTAGCCGGGTCAGCCCGGTCGCTTACGGAAAGATTCTGTTCCTTCATGATCGAATCGAGCATTTGCCTGTCGATGACGGAGTAGGTACCGTCATTAACAATTTTCGTTGTCAGCATCGACGCGATTGCCTGACCGAGGTCGACGTTGGCAATTGCGCTGGCATAGCTTCCGGAATCGAACGGCATGATCGCTATGCGTCTTTTTGCCGATGCAAAAGATGCTTGGGGAGCGACCAGATTGAGAAGGAAAACTGCCGCGACTAGAAGGGCACCAGTTTTTCTAAACTTCATAACACACTACTCCTTGGGATTAACCACTTCCGAAACCACCAACTGGCGGCTCACGGAAATTAGGCTCGTCAAAAGCCGGATTTGTACCAACAAGACTTTCTCAAGCAGAAACTCTTGACGTGAGTTTACTGCATTTAAATGTACAGCAAGTTGAGAGTTTAAGCCTGATTTCGATTAAATGCGCCCGTCATTGCGAAGCGGTAGTCTCACTTGTTGAGGCGCTTGTGAACCTGGGCCTGGGCGTCCTCAATGGCTTTCTTCTCTAGCTTCAAGACTTTGTCCAGCGCCTGTAATTCTGCGTCCTGACCCTTCCCTCCTGCCTTCACGGGCTGTGAGGATCCACTGTTATTTTTCACTAATTTTTTCGCTGGAGCACTTCGTTTTGCCGAGGCAGAATAAGACGCTGCTAATGCATTAGCTCTGCCACGATATTTTGACTTTGGGCTGATCTCGCGAAGAGCAGCAAGTGCCGGACCGATTTTGCCGCTATGACCTAGCGCTTCAGCGCGCCTTAATGCTGCAAGACATTCTTTCTCCATGGAGAACTCTGCCATCAGGTCTCTGACATTTTGAAAATGTGGCGAGTCTGGTGAGACCAATCGTAAGCTATTGATCGCTGGGTCATAACTCTCTTGTTCAGCCATGATCTGAGCTTGAATGATTTTTTCGCGCGTGTCCATTTCTACTTGAACCGCTTGTTCAATCGCTGGTACGGCTCTGCCTGCGGCACCTTGCGTCGCTTCTTTGGCGGCACGATCGACGAGCGCCTTGTTGAGCGGAGTACCTGGAGTCAGTGAGAAATCCTGGTTGTATTTTTGCACTGCGATCGAGCTTATAACGTGTCCAGCCGTCGTCTTAATCAACACGCTTCCGTTATATCGAATCTGACCGCTCATTTGATCCATCATTTCTTTGATGTTGCAAACTACGTACCAGTCAGGATTGACGGTGCTGACTGCGACATTGGGATTGTTTTGGATTTGGTTGGTGATGTTGTCGACGATCTCTTGTTCGATACCGCTACCACCGCCGGTCACGACCGCGATTCGGACTGGAGGCGCGGCTGCCAGAGCCGCGAGGCTGGAGGTAACTGCGCATAGCACAGCAAGTAGTAACGATAACAATCGTCCGGTCCGAAACATTCCCCTCAACCTCCTGCAGGCACTCAACTTGATAAATTTCTCGTACTGTAGCGCAAACCTGTAATTTTTGCCCGATCAATTTTCGAGCTTAACGATCCGTTGGAATAAGCCGAAGGGCTAAGCTATCACTCACCAACTTGGGCTGTGTCCAAACCTGCTCTGTGCCGACGAGACGTCGCTCCGGGGCGGATAGTGAAACTCGTATCCAATTAGGAAGCTCGATTAATGGGCGGCCATTTGCGAGGCGGTTTCGCTCGCTCGTTTTCGTCCGACTGAGAGCGCATCGTTGAGCTTGTCAGGCTCCTTTCCACCGGCTTGCGCCAAGTCGGGTCTACCACCACCTTTGCCACCACATACCTGGGCGATTTCGTTGATGATGTTACCGGCGTGAAAACCTTGTTTGGTTTTGGTTATGGTTAATGGATTGGAGACGGCACAGACCAACGAGACTTTGTCGGGGGCCATTACCGACCCGAGCAAGACAACGAAGTTGTCGCCTTTGTCGCGGATAGCGGAAGCGAGAGTTTTCAAACCATCGGCGGAGACGTCGTCCACTTTGGCGGCGATAAAACGCACATTGCCCAGTGTCTCGACGTTTGCGAGGAGATCAGCTTCTTTTGCGAGCGCCAGACGCTCTTGCAATTGCTCGTTCAACTTCTCTTTGCTCTTGATCTCGGATTGTAGCCTGTCTATTTGAGCAGCCAGATCGGAGGGCTTAGCTTTGAGCTTGCCGGATAGCTCTTCGAGATATCCCATCTGCTCACTTATATAGTTCCAAGCCTTCGCCCCTGACAGAGCTTCCACGCGTCTGACACCGGAAGAGATGCTGCCTTCGGAAATCAGCTTTATTACTCCGATACTGCCGGTGGAGGCAATATGAGTGCCACCACAAAACTCCAGGCTGAAGTCGCCCATCTCCACGACACGCACTCGGTCGCCATACTTTTCACCGAACATGGCGATAGCGCCAGTCTTCTTCGCCTCATCCAGACCCATTTCGGTTGTTTTTACCGTGGCATTTTCTTGAATCCACGTGTTCATGATGCGCTCGATGTCTGACAGTTCCTCTTTGCTTGGTTGACGTTCGAAAGAGAAGTCGAAGCGCATGGCGGCTGGTCCTACTTGCGAACCTGCCTGCACTACATTCTTCCCTAGTCTCTCGCGAACGGCAGCGTGGAATAAGTGAGCGCTGCTATGGTGCAGGACGGTGTGAAGGCGCTTCTCGCTATCGACGGTCGCTCTCAGCTTGTCTTTCGGATGGAGGGCACCTGCTTGTACCCTGACACGATGAACATGAAGTCCTTCGTGTTTTTTCGTGTCGATCACTAGAACGCGGCATTCGTCGTTTTCGAACATGCCGCCGTCGCCGAGCTGTCCGCCCGATTCGGCGTAGAAAGGCGTGGTGTTGAGAATCAAATCGACCTCATCGCCTTCTTGTGCTTCGTCGATAGCCTTGCCGTTTTTCAAGACAGCAAGCACCGTGCCTTCGCCGGAGAGGTGCTCGTAGCCTGTGAACTCCGTGGTGCCATGCTCTCTGAGAATTCCGCCTATCGCTTCGTCGCCGGTTATGACGACGTTGAACTGATCCGCTGCGGAGACACCGGCATGCTCTTCCTTAGCTTTGCGATAAGCGTCCATGTCAACCGACTTTTCGTGTTCGATTGCGATTTCGTTGGTCAGTTCGATTGGAAAACCATAAGTCGAATAGAGGTTGAACGCTTTGGCACCGTCGATGATATTACCGGCTTCTTTGAGCAAATCTTCGAGGAATGCCATTCCACGATCGATTGTTTTGGCGAACCGCTCTTCCTCTTCCTTTATGGCTTGGGTTATGAGAGCCTCGGCGCTTTTCAATTCCGGATAGGCTTCGCCATAGATTCCAACGACAACGGCAACGAGCTTATGCAAGAAAGGCTTGTCTATACCGAGCAGGCGTCCAAACCGAGCCGCTCTTCGGGTGATGAAGCGCAGCACATAACCTCGACCGATGTTGCTCGTCCTGACGCCATCCGCGATTAAGAAGGTGATTGCGCGCGCATGATCAGCGATGATCTTGAGGTAGCTATCAGTCTTTTCGGAGGGTGTCGAGGGCAGATTCTTGACTATGCCGCCTGTGTACTTTACTCCCGCGATTTTCGAGACCTCTTCGAGAATCGGGAAGAACAGGTCGGTTTCGAATGTATTGTTTTTCTTTTGCAAGATCAACGTTACCCGTTCCAATCCGGATCCGGTGTCTACATTCTTATTGGCGAGCGGCGTGAATTTACCGGCCTCGTCTTTGAAGAGTTCCATGAACACGAGATTCCAGAACTCCATGTAGCGATCGCATTCGCATTTGCCGATACCACATTTTTCCTGGTCGTCGTTGCAACCATACTCTGGTCCGCGATCGTAATAGATTTCGGAACAGGGACCGCACGGTCCGGTCGGTCCGGGTGGGCCCCAGAAATTATCTTTCTTCGAGAGTCTAATAATTCGTTCTTTCGGAACTCCAACCGTTTTATTCCAAATTTCAAAGGCTTCTTCGTCTGCCGGTACTTCGTCATCGCCCATGAAGATCGTCACGGTAAGCCTCTCTGGCTCGAGTCCCAGATCTTTTGTGACATACTCCCACGCCCATGGGATGACTTCTTTCTTGAAGTAGTCGCCGAAGCTGAAGTTGCCCAGCATCTCGAAGAAGCTGTGGTGTCTCGACGTGCGACCGATATTTTCGATATCGGAGTCCTTGCCGCCGGCTCGCGCGCACTTCTGTACCGTGACTACGCGTGGCGGATTGGTCGGTGCGGCATTGCCTAGAAAAATCGGCACGAATTGCACCATACCCGCGCTCGTTAGAAGCAGGGTCGGGTTGTCCGGAATCAAGCTGGAGCTGGGTTTGTGTAGGTGCCCACGCTTGTCCCGAAAATACGAAATGAACTTGTCCCTCACCTGGGCGCCTGACAGTGTCATCAAGACCTCCTGAAAAACTCCGCATTGTTTCCAAGACCAATCGGAGCAGTCTTCAATTCTTCCGAAAAGTTCAGTATAACCGAAACCCGCGCGCTATTTGCCGCACTCTATCAGCATGTGAACACTTTTCCGATGTAGCAATAGCCCTGATAATCTGCTAACCTTGCCGCATCTGATTACCATTCGGTTGTCTGGGGAGTTGCGGCTTGTGCTGAAAAACGTACTCGTCCTTCATAAAAAGAGCATTTTTCAAATTCAGGCGGAAGAGTTCAAAGACGAACGCTTCTTGCAACTACTCAAAGAGGGGCATGAGTCTGTCCGGCGCGTCAAGATTGCTCACGAAGAACATCTTGCCACCATCGAAGCAGTGAAGACAGAACTCGACAAGCGAAGTATCGATTTCCAGTTCATCGCGAGAATCGATCTCAAGTTCCCCGTTCACAACGTTGATCTGATGATCTCGGTTGGCGGCGACGGCACATTCTTAGACGCATCGCACTTCCTCGAGGATATTCCGCTTCTCGGGGTCAACTCTTCGAAATCCTCTAGCTTCGGGCACTTCTGTCTTGCTAATCAAAGTAATTTCGGCGAGATAATCGATAGCATCCACTCGGGAGAGCTGGCGCCATCCGATGTCCTACGACTCGAGCTGGAATTGAACGGAAAGGTTCTTCGAGAAAGACCGCTCAACGAGATTCTTCTAGCTCACAACCATCCGGCAGCCACCAGTCGATATCTTTTAGAAATAGGCGGTATCAGAGAAGAGCAGCGCTCCTCTGGACTCTGGATTGGCACTCCGGCCGGATCGACCGGCTCGTTGCGCTCGGCGGGCGGCGAAGTTCAGCAAATAACGGAAGCGACTTTCCAATATGTCGTGCGCGAACCCTGCGTCAGACCGGGTGAGGCGGACAAATTGCTGCGTGGATACCTGAGGAAGGATCAGGCAATCGACATTGTATCGCAGATGCGGACTGGAGCTATCTATATCGACGGGCAACATATCGAGTATCCTTTCGCGCTTGGTGACAGGCTTGTGGTGAGCGCGAGCAAGCGAGACCTTGTCGCATTTGTCGACCCCAAGGTCAACGATATGTTCCGTCAGCGCGACCTCGCCGACGTCGACTGTAAGCACTGAAATTGTCGCTCTGTTTAATAAAGACTGTCAGTGGAATAGTACAAGAGGTATTTAGTCCCCTTGAAAGACCGTTTGCACGATTGTGACCACCGCAAAAGAAAAAGGCGCACAAAAACAAGATATCTCACTATTCGGCGAAGCCGACCCGTTGGTTGGAACGGCTGTTGACGGGCGCTGGCAAGTCGAGTCTTTCCTGGGCGAAGGAAGTCTATCGGCAGTCTATAAAGTTCGCGATAAGGGCAACGATCGCGAAGTCAAAGTCTTGAAAAAAATCCATCCGCATCTGCTGCAGAATATTCGCAACATGAAGCGCTTCGAGCAGAAAGTGCGCGCCCTGTGCAATGTGAAGGGCGATAACATCGGTATCTACAAAGATGTCATTGTCGCTCCGGACGGCATTTTTTTCCTCGTCATGGATGAAATCAATTTCGAGAGTCTGGAAGATCTTCTCTCGAAATCCGGTCATATTCCGGTCGAGCGCGCCGTGACGATTTTTAAACAAGTCTGCGCTGCTCTGGAACAAGGCGAAACAGCCGGCTTTCAGCACCGGGACATGAAGCCGAGCAACATTATCATTGTCGATAACGCAAAGTTTGTCGACGAAGTAAAAGTTATAGACTTCGGCGTGGCGAAGCTGCTTGCCGAAGAGAGTGAATACAGTAAGTCGGCACAGTACATCACGCACACTCGCGAAGTGTTTGGAAGCCCGCTCTATCTCAGTCCGGAGCAATGTACCGGCAAGCGTTTGGATTCTCGAACCGATATCTATGCGCTCGGCTGCGTGATGTATGAGGCTGTGACAGGAAAGCCTCCATTTGTTGGAAAAAACGTTTTGGAGACTGCCTACAAGCACATGAATGAATCGCCTAAGGCGATTGAGATTGATGATGCTGACCCGACTTTCTTGACCAGATTGCAGACTGTCACATTCAAGTGTCTCGAGAAGGAGCCAGATTTCAGGTATCAAACGATAACTGAACTGAAGCAAGACCTTGAGCAATTGCTAGTTGCATCTCAGGAAGAGTGGGAAGTGAATGCTAACGCATTCAAAAAGGGCACGAATGTCGCTCGACGCAGAAAAGGATTATTGCCTGTTTCCTCTGAGTTCATGCTGTTCGGCGTTCTCACCGTTATCTTGATTGGTGTTCCGATCTTCTGGGTGACCACCAGCTTTAATCCTAGCGAGCAGAAGTATCCGCCGTTTCAACACGAAAAGCTCTGGGTGGTTGGTAAGAAAGACGCCAAGACCGAGGTCGAGGGATTCGGTCCCAGGCAGGAGGCGGCGAAGGACGCGCTCGAGCTGGTCAAAGAAGAGCAGGGCGAGGACTCCGAAGAGTACGCCAATGCGCTGTCTAGCTTGGTCGAGCTTTACGCCAACTCCGCACACTGGAAAGAAGCTGAGGAGCGAACACGGCAGCTAATCAGGGTTACTGAGAAAGTCAAAGGACCATGGCCGACATCGCAGTCGTACCGGATTCTAGGCTATGTCTGTTTTATGCAAGACGAATTCGACCAGGCTGTCGAGGCTTGCAATAAAGCCGTGTCATTGATGGAGAACGATCCTCTTCAACAAAGATCGATGATTCAACCGTTACGGGTACTTGGTGACGTTCACATGCAACGCGGAGAGCTCGACAAGGGCGTCGCGACATACGAAAAGTTGTTCAACATCGTCGATATCACCAAGGAGACCGACCCACCGACATATGCCGATACATGTAGCAAGCTGGCAGACATGTACAGGCGTCAGGACAAGAACGCCGACGCCGAGCGTTATTATCGACTAGGTCTCGAATGGTGGCGCAGCCACGGCAAAGTAGAGAGCGCTTATGCTGGTAAATCATTGTATGGACTCGGGCTTGTGCTTATCGCCGAGGGTAAATTTGAAGAAGCCCGCGATGCCCTGAAAGAAGCCATCCCGATTGTAAAAACGACAGTCGGCGAAAAGAGCGGTTTGATGGGGGCGGTCAGAAAACAGTACATCTCCGTCTTGTGGCGGCTAAATCCGTTGGAAGCACTAAAATTCCAGATGAGCGACAGCGAAGCAAACGCACCGGCATACTAGCACCGCGGCTTGAATCTGCTGAAAGCACTAAAACTAATGGGTGATAGCGAATTGAACGCCCGGTGATTTGGAACGGGCACTGGATGTAGTGGCATGCTAGCGGTTGAAATGGAATCATTACGTAAGAAATATGGCGGCGCTGACTCTTCCTTTTGTCTGTTGCAGTCGTCCTTTAGTCTCTTACTGTCGTTATAGACTACTCATTGACATGAGATAGAAGTGAGGCTTCTCAAATTCCAGCACTTTTCGCACTTTTTCAGTAGCGTGGCTAATACCTTTTTCGCGCTACGAGCTTGACTACCGCGGGCTTTCACATTTATCGTTCGTGCTTGCTTGGCTAGGAGCGATGAGCGAATCTTATTCCAAGTCTGTAGTTCCGCTGCTCCCTAATGGATGGTCTCGTCTTGTTTTGGGACGTCTTTGTTTTTCTTCTGGAAATAGAAGAATGGTAGACCGGCAAGAACAATTAACGTGCCCCACATAGATTCTGTCGGGAGATAGTTGAAGGTGCTCCATGCCAGGGCGAGCGATACGACTGCAACTATCAGCGGTATCACCGGGTAGCCAGGCATATGGAAGCGTTGTTCGACCATATGTTTCTTGGTTCTGAAAATTATTATCGCGATTGCCACCATTGCGAAGAAAATCCAGACCCAGAGCCCGGTGAAGTAGAGCAGCATTTCGAATGTTCCTGTCCCTACCAATACGCAGGACCAGATGCCGTTGAAGATTAGCGCTCGGAGTGGCGTGCCTGTTCGCTCATCCGTTTTTTCCAGATATTTGAACAGCGGATTGTCTTCGGACATTGCTCTTGCTAGAAAGCCGCCGGTGAGCAAAAGTCCATTGATCACTCCGAGCCCGTATATAACAATGAGACCCTCGAAGAGCTTTGCGCCTGCCTCTCCAAAGACGATCTCTAATAATTTTGCCGCGATAAGCGGCGTCGCCTTCATTGTGTCGGCTGGAATGTACCAGAGATACATCAGGTTCATCGCGCTGTAGATCACGGTTATGATCACGCAGGTCATCAGCAATGCAAAAGGAACCGATTTCTCTGCATCTTTGGTTTCTCCAGCTAGGAAAACGTTGTCTCTCCACCCTCCGTATGTCCAGAGGATCGGTACGAGTGCCAGGCAGACTGACATCAGCACGCTATAACTCGGGTGACTCAGATCGCTCATGACAAAACTGGTGGCAGGCGCTTTTGCGGATAACGCGCCCGCCACTATTATCAGTATCAATGCCGAAACCTTGGTTACCGTCAAAACATTCTGCACTCTACTGCTTTGCTTCAATCCGGTCAGGTTGGAGAGGGTCAGCAGCAATATAACCAAAAGTGCAGTCGGTTTGATCAAACCTTTGTCCAGTGAGAAGAGCGCACACAGATACTCGCCGAACATCAGAGCAATCGCGGCGACGCTGCCGGTTCTCGTGATTAGAAGCTCTGACCAGGCAAACAAGAAGCCGACGACTTTTCCGTAAGCTTCACGCAGGTAGACATAGTCTCCGCCACTTTTGGGGAAGAGCGAGACCAGCTCCGCATAACAAAGAGCGCCGAAGAATGAGAAGATCCCGCCGACCACCCACGCGAATATAATCCAGACGCCGGAAGATAGGTGATTAGCCACTTCCGAAGGTACTCTGAATATACCGACACCAAGGACGATGCCGATGCTAATGGCGACGGAATCCCATCTGCCCAGGATTTTTCTGTCAGACAATCGAGTTTACTTGGTTCCTGACCCGTTTTCCAATTTCGCCAGCGCTTCTTTCGCTGGTTTGAAAGACGGCTGGATTGATAGGGCATTCTGGAAGAGTTTCTTCGCTTCGCCCTTGCGACCGGTCTTTTCCAGATACCGTCCGTATTCCATCATAGTGATGGGATTTGGTGGTTTGGCTGCCATGCATTTCTCAAACTCTTTTTCGGCTTCTTTCGTATCGCCTTTCTCTGCAAGCGCGGTAGCAAGCCTTCCTCTGGCAATTGCTGCCATAATCGGATCTTGTGCCGCTGCCTTCAAGACTTTGCGCTGAGTTGCAATTGCTTCTGCGTAATTGCCTTTTTTGGCTTCCATCCAACCGATACCGCTTTGTGAGAGGAGGTGTCTTGGATTGATCTTCAGCGCGGCTTGATAGGCTTTAATGGCGTTATCAGGCTGATTTGCATCAGCATAGATGTTGCCCATGTTGAAATTCGCGGCGTGGGCTTCGTATGGGTTGGGCTTCAAGGTCAGCGCTGTATTCTCGGCTTCGATTGCGCCTTTGAAGTCGCCCTGACTTTGCAGCAAGACTCCGATGTTGATATGCGGTACCGCTGCATCCGGCTTCAGCTCTGCGGCTTTGCGATATGCTGCCAGCGCCTCTGCTTCTTTGTCGAGGTGGGTATAGGCGATGCCGAGATCGAGATGCGATCGGAAGCTGTCCGGCTTCAGCGTAATAGCCTGCTTGAACTCTTTGACGGCGTCGTCAAACTGTGCACGATTAGCGTAGATTTGACCGAGCACGACATGCGGAAGAAAATGCTTTGGATCGAGCTTTGCCGATTGCTTCTCTTCGAGAATGGCTGTGTCGTCGATCTCTTTGCGTTGCGCTTCGTCTTTGGTTATGGTGCCGATAGCAGCCAGGACGATTCCGAGGCGTTGGTGAGCTTTGGCGTTGTCCGGCTCTACTCGAATAGCTTCGCGAAACTGATTGGCGGCTTCTTGCAGCTTCCCGTCCTTATACAGCTTTTCGGCCTTCTGCATCACTTCCGAATCTTTTGCGTCGGACGAATCGGCGGCTAGTGCGGCACCGGTAACCAATGTCGATAATGCCACAACGATTGCTAGATTTTTGATTTTGGAACTCAATGTCCTTTCCCCCGTTAACAATTTCGTGTCTGTTGTCTGTCGTGAAACCTGTCAGTACGCTGATGCGCCGGCTGTAGTGCCTTGCACTATGGATACGCCGGACGATGTGCCCAGTCGGTTCGCTCCAGCCTCGATAAGTGCTTTGGCAGTTTGATGGTCGCGAATCCCAGCCGAGGCTTTAATGCCCATGGAGTTCTTGCCGATCATCGAGCGAAACAGCTTCACGTCCTCAACGGTCGCGCCCTTACCGTCTTTGACGAATCCGGTAGAGGTTTTTATCATGAAGGCTCCCACCTTCAGGCAAGCGTTGCAGGCAGCGACTTTTTCGTCTTCCGTGAGTAGATCGCATTCTACGATCACTTTCACCGGGTGGTCGCCGGCAGCCTTGACGATTGCGCGAATCTCGTCTGTGACGTAGTCTATATCGCCATCTTTGAGAGCTCCGATATTGATCACCATGTCTATTTCATCGGCACCATCAGCGATGGCTTTCTCGGTCTCGAGCACCTTCAAAGATGTGACATTGGCTCCCAGTGGGAAGCCGATTACGGTGGCTACCTGGCATCTCGACCCGGAGAGCTCCTTAGCGGCTAGTTTGACAAAATATGGGTTGACGCAAACAGCGTAGAAGTTGTTGTCGGCCGCCTCTTTGCAGAGCTTTTTGACATCTTTCGAAGTGGCATGCGGCGCCAGGAGGGTGTGGTCGATGAACTGCGCAATCTCGATAGTCACTGTCTTTCTCCTTGCCGATAAATCGTGTGCGGCGAGATTTGAGGGAACTGGTCACGACGAACTCTCCAGTCCAAGCTCGTAATCATGCCAGGTACGCTCGAACCTGACATTATATCTTTTTGGGTTTTATGTGAGTGTATTAGGAGTTGGAGCGGCTCATGCACTGCTGAGCCGCCTCCTGGATATTCGAGCGGCGCAGACTATATATTGCGTTAAATGGAGCTAAGCTCCTACTTGGGCGAATATGGGGTGCTTCTAGCTCGGGCGGCAGACTCGCCGTGACTGATTTTCTTGTGGTAGTCCTGGAGGCTCTTCACTTGCAGTCCGCCGGATTGTATCGCGGCGATAGCTGAAGCTGTAGCTCTAGCACCCGACAGAGTCGTGACGACAGGGATATGATAGTTGATAGCCGTCCTTCGAATGATTTGATCGTCACCATATGCGGTGCGACCGGAAGGGATGTTGATGACCAGGTGAATTTCGCCGTTCTTAATCTGGTCCACCAGGTTGGGGCGACCTTCGGAGACTTTGTTGGTGACCTTCACTGGAATGCCCGCTCGATCGAGAGTGCCGGCAGTTCCTCTGGTTGCAATCAATTGGAAGCCCAGTTGGTAGAGATTCTGTGCGATGGGGACGATGTCCTGCTTGTACTGATCGGTGACGCTTACAAACACGCTGCCTTTCACTGGTAACGATTGTCCTGTGGCCACCTGCGCTTTAGCGAAGGCGAGGTCGAATCTGGTCGCGATACCCATCACTTCGCCGGTCGATCTCATCTCCGGACCGAGGGAGATGACTGCGCCTGGGAAGCGCTCAAATGGAATGACGACCGATTTGACGGCGACGTGTGGTGGGATGTGTCGCGGCGAGAGCCCGAGGTCGGAGAGGCTCTTGCCGACCATTACTCCGGCAGCCATCTTTGCCCACGGAACGCTGGTCGCTTTCGAGACGAATGGTATCGTCCTCGATGCTCTCGGGTTGACCTCAAGCACGTACAGCTCGTCGTCTTTGACGGCGAACTGTATGTTCATCAGTCCTTTGACGTTGAGTTCCGTCGCGATTGCCAGAGTCGCCTTGCGAATCTCTTCAATCATCTTGAGTGGAATCGTTTGAGTCGGCAACACGCATGTGCTGTCGCCGGAGTGGATACCGGCCTGTTCTACGTGCTCCATAATGCCTGCGATAATGGTGGCGCGTCCATCAGAGATTGCATCGACGTCAATCTCGACGGCGTTCTCCAGAAATTGATCGATAAGAACTGATTGCTTGGACGAAGATTGAAAGCCTCTCTCCAGCCAGTCCTCCAGGTCATCTCGATTGTAGATAATCTGCATGGCCTGACCACCCAAGACATAGCTGGGGCGTACCAGGACTGGGTACCCGACCTTCTCGGCCACGGTTACCGCTTGCTCTTCGTTGAAAGCAATGCTGCCGGAAGGCTGTTTTAATCCGATTCTCGTAATCAGCTCTCCGAATCTGGCTCTGTCCTCGGCCATATCGATCGAGTCGACTGATGTACCGAGAATCTTGAATCCGGCTGCTTCCAATCGTCTCGCCAGTTTCAACGGCGTTTGACCACCAAGCTGCACGATAATTCCTTCGGGCTTCTCGACCTTTGCTATGTTAATCACATCCTCGAGTGTCAAGGGTTCGAAGTAGAGCCTGTCTGAGACGTCGTAGTCGGTCGAAACCGTCTCCGGATTCGAGTTGACCATCACCGATTCGAAGCCCAACTCGCGAAGCGCCAGGCTGGCATGCACGCAACAATAGTCAAATTCGATGCCTTGACCGATTCGATTGGGACCGCCGCCCAGGATCATCACACGCGGTTTTTCCGCTGGTGTAACCTCCGTTTCCTCTTCATAAGTAGAGTACATGTATGGGGTAAACGCCTGGAATTCGGCAGCACAGGTATCGACGATTTTATAAACCGGCTCTATGCCTGCTTTTGTCCGGTGCTCTCGAACTGAGTCTTCATCAGTTTTGCAGATATCCGCGATCTGCTTGTCGCTGAAACCTTGCTTCTTGAGTGCGATGAGCTCGTCATTGCTCAAGCTTTCCAGTTTGGTTTCATTCTCTTCCAAATGTTTGCCTGAATCGAAGATCTCTTTCAAATTGTCGAGAAACCAGGGATCAATTGCGGTGAGTTCATGAATTTCACCCACCGAGATTCCGGCGTCAAAAGCACCGAATATGTCGGTTATTCGATGAGGACTCGGTCTCGAGAGCCGGCTGCGCCATTGCCAGAAGTCAGCTTCTTTTCGTGATTTCACCGCAGAGAAGCCGGACAGACCTAACTCCAGACCGCGCAACGCCTTTTGAACTGACTCCTGAAATGTCCTACCAATTGCCATGACTTCTCCGACGGAACGCATCATGGTAGTCAGCGTGGTGTCTGAGCCTCGGAATTTTTCGAAATTGAATCTAGGGATTTTGGTGACGACGTAGTCGAGCACAGGCTCGAATGACGCTGGTGTGTTGCGGGTTATATCGTTGGAGAGTTCGTCCAGCGTCAAACCAATAGCGAGCTTGGCGGCGATTTTTGCAATCGGATAACCGGTTGCTTTGCTTGCCAGAGCCGAGGAGCGTGAAACACGCGGATTCATCTCGATGACCACGATCCGACCGTTGCGTGGATTGACTCCGAATTGAATATTCGAACCACCCGTGTCCACGCCGATTGCTCGAATGATCTTGATCGATGCGTCGCGCAATTGCTGGAATTCTTTATCACTGAGCGTCTGGACCGGTGCAACCGTAATTGAATCGCCGGTGTGCACGCCCATGGGATCGAAATTTTCGATAGAGCAGACAATTACGACGTTATCCACTGTGTCTCGTACGACTTCAAGCTCGATCTCTTTCCATCCCAGCACGCTTTCTTCGATAAGGATCTCTCGAACAGGGCTGGCGTTAAGTCCGTTGGTTGCGATTTCGTCAAGCTCTTCGTGATTGTAAGCGATGCCGCCGCCGGTACCACCCAATGTGAACGCCGGTCGAATGATCGCAGGGAAGCCTACCGTTTGGGCGATGGCTTGAGCCTCGGAAAGGTTGCGTGCGATACCCGAGTTGGGCACATCGAGGCCGATTTCCAGCATCTTCGCTTTAAACAGATCGCGATCTTCGGCAAGCTTGATTGCGGCGAGCTTCGCCCCGATCAGCTCCACATTCATCTCATCGAGAAAACCTGATTCCGCCAGTTGGCATGCGACGTTGAGCGCTGTCTGTCCGCCCATCGTCGGGAGAAGAGCCTGCGGTCTTTCTTTCTCAATCACCTTCCTGGCTATTTCTGCTGTAACCGGCTCAACGTAGGTTCGGTCGGCCGTATCGGGATCGGTCATGATCGTTGCCGGGTTGGAGTTGATTAGAACAACTTCGTAGCCCTCATCCCGCAATGCTTTGCAGGCTTGAGTTCCGGAGTAGTCAAATTCGCAGGCCTGTCCAATCGTGATTGGACCGGCTCCGAGCACGAGAATTTTTTGAATATCAGTTCGTTTTGGCATGTTGCTCGCTGTGAAGGCGCAAGTAGATATAACGGGCGCGCGCGTCGTTCTGCTCAGTGTACACAAAGGAAGGGCTCAGTCCGTCAATTAATCAAGAGATTTGTTCACTTTTATTAGTCCAATTTTTGATCTTGTGAGGGTCGGGGCTCAAAGATAGCCTTAACCATAAATCAAGCGAAACTTGCGATCGTCTGAGAATAGTGAGCGAGAAGTGAACAAAATCGTCCATTTCCCTTGTAGATGTCAAGTATCAAAAAGCTCTACCTATGAGCCTTTTCGCGATTTGTTCCCAAATTAAGATGAGAATTTTTGGGATTGGTTTTAAAGGGGCTCCGACCCTGGGTAGAAGTAATGAAGATTCATAAAATCTGGGTGAAAGAAAAGAGTTTGGCGACATATAACATGCCTCGGCGTGGGGGGATGTAGGGGTTTATGCATCTTAGAAGGTATTCCTTGGCTTCAAAAGAAGCCAGGCCGGCTTTGGGCTGGCTGGCTTCAGCGCTGACTGTTCTAGCTCTGTCACAGGCTCCTGCTTGTGCCGAGGTGACGAGACAGGACAATCCGCAGATAGAGGGTCTCAACGAGACTCGTGTATACGAATGGCGCGATACCAGTCGCAAGCCGAATGCCGTGGCCATCGCGGTTCATGGCTTGGTTCTGCATGGTAGAGTCTACGATGTGTTGGCTCGAGAGCTAGCGGCTCAGGGCTTCGTCGTCGTGGCTCCTGACCTCCGCGGCTACGGTACCAGGTGTCCGGAGCATCTCCGAGAGCATGGCTCGGAGGGTCTCGCCGACACCGATCACAAGGTCTCCTGTAGTATTTCTGAAGGCGAAGGCTCCAGCGTTCAATCGTCTGATGACACTCTGGAAGGCGGCGTCTGCTGTAACAGTATGGTCGGCACTTCCAAGATTTCATACGATAAGAGCTACAAAGAGCTACAAGAACTGGTGCGGGCTGTACGCAACCAATATCCGGCATTGCCTTTGTATGTGATTGGCGAGAGTCTGGGTGCAGGAATGGCCTTACACCTGGCGGCCGACATGCCGCAGAGTATTGACGGTCTCGTCTTGTCCAGTCCGGCTATCAAGCGACGATTCTACATGGAGCCTCGCATGCTCATGGACGTGATGGTCCTGATGGCGCGCCCCTCTAAGAATATTGATCTCGCTCCTTACATCAAGAGATTCGCCTCTGAAGATCCGATGATCATCGATGCGGCTCTCAAAGATCCGCTTGTTCGGAGAAAGTTGACTCCGATCGATCTGTGGAAAACAGCGCGACTCATCAAAGGAAATGTCAGTCATGCCGCTCGTGT